>PMUP01000009.1 GCA_003166865.1 Bryobacterales bacterium | reverse complement strand
CGAGCGCGTCGTTCAATGGGAGCGTATCGCATCCCGCTGGAGACCGGCCTTCTCATCCCATCTGATAAGTCGGATTACCGGACATATGAAGCAGCGCTTTACTTGTCCGGTTAGCGCGTTAATCAGGAGTTGAGAAGAACCCGCCTTCACACTACGACAGGCATCAGCGGACGTAGCATGCTGCGCCCCTACGGTTTTCATTGATTGCCGAAACGGCGCCTGTTGCGTGTTGGCAAATGTCCGTTCGCGGGGAAAACGTTACACCTGCCAATGCCCACATTAGAAAATCGCGGGAGCGCTATTGCGCTACCAGATGCCCGACGACGCCAACGTTGCACACGAAGTCGCCGTTGTTGCCTGGAGTGAAGGCCAAGTCGATCGTCTCGCCGGGATTGAGGTACATCTTGACGAGCGGCGAAAACACACTGTTCCCAATGCTGTTCGCGCCGGTGTCGATAGAGTTGGGTATGTATGTAGGCGGATGACCGCCGCTGGCTCGAAACAAGCTAAGATTGATGAAATTAATCTGAAACGTAACACAAGTGCCGGACACTTGTTCGATGACCGCGCGCGTCACCGCCCGGCCGTCGGGAGTTGTGGTGGGAACCACAAAGGCGCCGCTGGCGGAGCAGGAAAAGCCTTCTCCAAACACTGCGGCGTTGTGGGAGGCACACAAGCTGGCGTCGAATGGCTCCGTTGCGGGGTTGTTCACGTCGAAATACGGCACAGGGTTGGAAGGAGTATTGACCACCTGCACCATAGCGGCGGCGAGTCCGCGAGTAGCTTTGGGAGCGAGCGCTGCGATTAACAAAGCTGCAAGAAGAATGCCGCCGAGGGTAGTTAAGACTTTCCGGATGAGGTTCATTAAGTTCTCTCCTTAGGATACGAAATTGAGCCTGTCGCGCAGTGCTCCTCGCCTACTTGGTTTCGAGATGGCCTGTGAGGGTCACAAAACACTGTGGGCTGAGACCAGAAAAGCTGACCGTAGCTGAGGGGTCGACGTAAATTCGAACCGTTGCCCGCCCGAAGCTCTCACCAGAACTGGGAGGGTTGAGAAGGAATTGATACGCCAACAGGGAGAGTCCGTTGTTATCGACCGACGGGGGCAGAACCAATTCGACGGCCGTTCCTCCTCCGAAACAATTGGCGTTTAAGTCCTCAATCACCAACCGCTTCACAGGCACTCCCGTTGTGGTAGCAGACGGTACGGAGAATGATGTGGGGGTAACACCGCACTCGAAACCGGAACAGAGAAACGCTTCGTATGGGAAATTCGCGTCGGCGGAAACCGTCGGCACCGGATTCGCGCTGGTGTTGGTGATTTCCACCAGTGTCGCGGTAATGCCGCGGACCGCGCGAGGAGCGAGCGCCGTAACCAGCAACGCTGCAAGGAACACGCCGCCGAGGGTTGTTACTACCTTTTTTATGATTTTCATCTGCGTTCTCCTTGATTTGCAATTCGCGAAGAACAGAAGACTCCTACGGAGTGAGATAGCCCTGGATCGTCACGGTGAAGGCCTCACCGGAATCCTTGCCAAAGCCGAGATTGAAAGATGTAGATGGCAACACGCTGAACACCATTCCACTCGTTAGGTGATCGCTGTGAACGGCGACGAGCTGGTCTTGTTCATTCAATTCATACGTAGCGCTGGAGGTAAAGTAAAATGGAAAGCCCAGAGCCACTCCAACATTGTTAGCGAAGAAAACAACGGATGCCTGAGATCCAGCTTTCGGGCACGTGCCCTGGCAAACGGCGGCCACGTTCACGTCAGTCACGACGAGTTGCTCTCCCGCTGGAAGGACATACGTTGAAAACGCAAATAACCCGTTTGGAAGGAGCTGGACCCATGTGGATCCTAGCGACGAAGACGAACCCTGAGTTTCTAGAGTGATGAAATTGGAGGCGGAGTGGCGAGAGTCGTTGACCGGTACAGGATTGGAGGACGTGTTGGTGACTTGCACCAGCGCCGCAGCTACTCCGCGAGCTTCTTTTGGCGCGACGGCTGTAATCAGCAATGCCGCAAGGAAAACGCCGCCGAGGGTTGTCACTGCTTTGCGCAAAATGTTCATCGGACGCTCTCCTTACAATTTGAATTAAAAGCGCGCCGGCGAATTCCGACCGCGCTCAACAAACCAGTCGTGAGAAGTAGCAGGCTTGACGGTTCGGGGACGGTGGGCGACGAGGAGTTGGTGGTTATGTCGAGCGCGTAGGCTCCGGAAGTGTTGGGGCAATCGGTTTCGACGCCATTGGTGAAGTCCGCTATATTGCAGAACTGGCCACCAGTGAGATCGGAGAAGCCGTCGCCAAGGGTCGTGCCCGCACCGACGGCGGCGTTAGGAATAAACTGGCCGTCGCTAAGCAGAACGGTGTAGGTGCCGGCTGCGAGCGACGGAAACAACATGGTGACGTCGCCGCAAGTGGTTCCCCCGAAATTGGAGACGGAGTTTGCGGGCGGGCAGCCGATAAACGAAGAATAGTTTGTCAGGTCGAGCGAAGTGCCGTTAATAAAGGTGGCGCCATCGCCCGTGCCGAGGAACAGGCCGACGAGAGGGTCGGTGCCACCCGGGGCGATCACAGTGCCGGCCTGGTTAATGCCACCGCCGAACCCGTAGGTCTGAAGCGTGACATCAGTATCGGATGGAATGGAAACCGTAACCGAGAAAAAATCTTCCGGGCTGGCGAGCGTACCGACGAATGATGACGAGCTGTCCGCACGCGCGGCACTTGCACCGAGGGCAAGCATTGCCGTCAACACAAAGCATTTTAATTTGTTCATCTGATTTTTCCTTTTCTTGCGTTATGGATTGGTTCTCCGCGCTGTCTCTTCCCTTGTCCAATCGACAGCTAGCTATCGGTCTGGGTGAGCCTGCGACGGCAGGCTGGCTAAGTCGCCGCCGAGAAAAAGCCGCGGATGCTTGCGCTTTGCAATATGTGTCCTTCGCGTCCAACTTCAATCAACTTCCGGAATAGGATCTCACCGTCAGGAGGGAAATCGGCCGATCCATTTGGCAAAGTCAGTTCGACGTCGAGTGCATATACGGTGAGAACATACTCATGCGTTGCGGGAGTGAGACTCGTAGGCGGGCATGGACCGTCATATTGCTCACCGAGGCCGAAGTCATTGTCCACTTGTTGGCCAAACGAACTTCCAGCCATGCCAGCGGTGCCCTCTGGAAGGCCGGTCGCATCTGAAGAGATTTTGTACATCCCCCAGTGCGTGAAACCAGCTGTGCGGTCAAACAGGACCACGACAAAACTGCGCGTGCCGTGCTTGGGACGCGTCCAAGACATTTGCGGCGACTCGTCTCCGCCAATCCCGCCATTATTATTGATATCGGGAGCGCAGCCGCTTTGGTTGAGAGCCATGCTGACCGGTAGGCTTCCACCGTCTGTAAACGTGGTGCTGGTCAGCACGAACGGTTCTTCTTTCTCATTACCTGTCTGATCCGACTGATTTTTTCGGCCAGACAGCGGCATTGGAATTGTCAGCGCAACAAGTGATGCGACCACGATGAACTGCTTGAGCCATTTTGATTTCATATCTTGTTCCTTTAATGCTTTAAGTAATTTCTGGCCTGGGTTCGGATGACCAAACTCGGTATAACTGCCCGAACTTCTCGTACTCGCTGCCTCTCACCTCATTCAGAGCACGGGCCGAACGAACCTAACGGGTTAACCATTGCTACAGCAAACGTTCGAACGTTCGTAGGTCCTGCGGCCGCGGTATTCGCGGCAGCGGCGGGAGTGAACACAGTCACCCCAGCAGTAAATGCGAAAGGAGGGGGCGTCGCCGGGCAGAGTGGGCAGTTAGGCAGCGGGTCGGCGATCACGGCGACGACTATAAGTTGGCCAGGCCCGTTCGGCGTCATCGCATTCATAGGAACCGTATACTGCACACCGGTAAGGCCCGACGAGAGCGTGGCTTGGGCTAGGAACGTAGAAGTCGAGGCGTCGATAACCACGACTGAATGCGGCCTTTTCCCAACTGTCCCGCCGCCTGACCCCGTGACTTGCTGGACTGAGGCGTATTCGAATGCATGTACCTCTAGGAACTCACCTGGCATTGCGAGGATCGGAATGCTAACTGCGATCGCGTTCTGAAGCGGCGCGCTTGGCGTCTGACCGAAGACAGCCACTGGAAATGCCGCCACGCAAATACAAAAAACGATTACCGCCATCCATCGTTGCTTTTGCATCGGCCCTCTCCTCACATCTTTAAATTCGAACGGAACCATTTGCTTTCTCCCTGCACATTCCCGCTTAAAACACCGCACAACTTGAATTCAATTGGTTGCAGGGGTTGGGCGAGAAGTACACCACCGTAATCCCGAGACCATTCGCGTAAACCTCTGCGGAAGCCACGCATGCTCCACTAGACGACGTCACCACCGGGCGCACTTCCTCGCGCTGTCCCAGCTTTGTCACCACCGTGCTCCCTGGCAAATCAAATGACACAGCTCGACCCGGCACCAGTTGCACCGGCATTGGGTTTCCCACCTGAATCCCTTCGCTGTTGACGAAACTGAGCTGTCCGATGCACGGGTCGGGCGGAAACGCCACCACATTCAGCCGCACCGTCTCGAGTTCAGTAACGCCTAGCGTGCCGAAAATGGGAGTGGGCGGCCACCCGGTTGAACCCGGAATTAAAACGCTCGTGACTCCTAACACGTCGTCGATGATCTCGGCCGAAGCGACGCACTGGTTTGGCGGAGTTGCCGTCGAGCTCACTACGGCAGTGGGTACGACGGTAGGCAGCACCTCAACTCGCTGGCCCACTGAGCCAGCCAGCGTGTTGCCGTTGATGGACAGTGAAGCCGACTGGCCCGCCTGCAGTGCCACCGCGCTCGTCGCGCCGATTGGATTGCTGTTGCTATCCTGAAAACCGAGTTGTGCGAAGCACGGGTCGGGCGGAAACGCCACCACGTTAATCTGCAACGTTTGCCCACGCGTGATTCCGATCATTGCAAAGTTGGTCGCATTGATCGCTACCGGGTTCGCTGTCTGCGTCACCGCTGGCACTGGAAATATCGCCCTGAAAACGCAAAAACCAATCACCATCATCCACCTTTGCTTTAGCATCTGTCCTCCACTCTCGCCTTGAAATTTGAAAATTCGTGGGCTGCCCGGAAGCCTGATCACGGTGGGAGAGGTTGTGGGTTCAAACGTCGTCCTCCAAGCGTGCTCAAAGTTTTTGTAGAACTCAGCTTCTTTCCTTTCTTAAGGCGCTTAATTCCGGTCTTTTGTTTCGGTTTCATTTGTAGGCTCCTGGTCGATGAAATCTGTGACGTCTAACCGAAATCCCGCTTTTCCCAGCATGGAAATTCTGCAACGACTGAAATTAAGCGTTCGCCAATGGAAATGGCAATGACAGGACTTGTGAGATTCATCTTTGCATCGTGTTAGAGCCTATCTTATTGAACCGCAGCGCTTTAGTTCCCGTGGGGTCTCAGCGTGCTTTTCGCAGCGAAGCTCTTGGCCGGATGGTACAATCTGCGTCAGGGCCGTCTGGAGTATTCATGCATGACGTCTTCCGCTCCCATCCCTCCCGTCATTAGTTTCGGCGCCTTCGAACTGGACGCCGCAAATGGCGAGTTGCGCAAAGCCGGTGTGTCCCTGAAGATTCATCCCCAACCATTCCGCGTCCTGGTACTTCTTGCGGAGCGACCTGGGCAAATCGTCACCCGAAACGAAATTCAGCATTGCCTTTGGAGCGACAGCACCTTCGTGGATTACGAACGCGGTATCAATTTCTGTATCAATCAGATCCGTGGCGCTCTGGGAGATGATGCTGAAACCCCTCGGTACATTGAAACCCTGCCGCGCCGTGGCTATCGCTTTATCGCCTCGGTCTCTCTTGGCTCTGCCAGACGCCCAGTTCTAGTTCCGCAAGTTCCGTTACGAAGCGATTTGCTGCAAATGACCGCCGCGAATGGCGAAGAACTCGTCGCCATTGATGAGGAAGCAAACTCCGCACCGCAAAAGTCCAACGTGCTGCTGCAGCGGGTGTTGCTGGGATCGGCGTTCGCGATCTTTGCCCTGGCCCTTAGCCTAGGATGGCGCTGGTTTAGAAATCAATCCCGCGCTCCAAGCGCGACGCTTAGCGAGATGCAGCTAACTCGCAATCCTCCTGAAAACCGCAACCTTGGCGGTGCGATTTCGCCCGATGGCAAGCATGTCGCATTTATAGATGTGAAAGGACTCCATTTGCTTGCCATCGATACAGGCGAACTCCACGACATCGCGCTCCCGGAAGAAATGGTGAGTAAACTCTGGGTCGTTCAATGGTTCTCGGACGGTGAGAACCTCCTTCTCAGGACTGGAACTGAGGCAGAAGGCAACGTGCTTTGGCTAGCTTCCGTTTTCGGTGGCAGTCCGCGCAAGCTGCGAGCGCGGGCGTGGCCGGCAGCGACTTCCCCCGAAGGTTCATCGATCGCTTTTATCAGCGGACAACTCAATGAACTATGGGTGATGGACGCGAGTGGGGATAATCTGAAAAAAATCCTGACGAGCGATGGTCAGCTAGGCAATGTGACCTGGTCTCCGACGGGCCGGCGGCTCGCTTTCATAAGAAATTTAAACTCGAGTGAAAATCAAAGCAAGCGCAGCATCGAAACCGTCTCGCTGAACGGCGGACTTCCCAGTGTTGTGTTCACTGACGTTCACCTTGGCCGCGATGTTTTGTATTGGATGCACGACGGACGGTTGATATTTTCGCGAGATGAGCCGCGTCAGATCGATGCAGCCAATCTCTGGCAGATCGCGGCTGATCCGGGAACCGGTAATCCTTCGGGCGAGCCTAGGAAAATTACGAATTGGTATGGGATCCACCCGTTAGACGTGTCCGTCAGCAAGGACAGCAAGCGTCTGGTTGTGGACAAGTTTCAGAATCGCAACGACGTGTACATCGGCGACCTCAATGAGACGGGCACTCGCCTGGATTCTCCGAGGCGATTGACATTCAGCGAGAGCCAAGACCTTCCGAGCACGTGGACTCGCGATGGCAAGGCCGTTCTATTTTTTTCAAATCGAACCGGAAGAAGTCAGATATTTACGCAACAGCTCGGAAAGGACGGCGCCGATCCGCTTGTTCCGGGTTCGGATGAACAGATGGGTGCGCAGCCTACTCCCGACGGGCACTGGATCCTCTATTACTCCACCCAGTACGCTGAGAATGACTCGCCACCGACAACGCGGTTGATGCGATTGGCTACCTCCGCAGGCGCAATCTCTGAGGAGGTGCTGCGCGTGCAAGGCGTCCCCGGGTTGGCCACATTTGTCTTTGATTGTCCTACTGAACCTTTGGGTTCATGCGTCATCAGCCGTTCGGACCAGGGCCGCCTGGTCTTTTACGCTTTGGATCCCATTCAAGGCCAGGGCCGGGAAGTCGCGAGAACCAAGTTTGAGCGGACGAACGTCGAAAACTGGTCTATCTCACCTGATGGGTCGCATATCGCGGTCCCGAACGTGAATCAGCGAGGGAAGCAGATCACCGTTCTTGGGTTGGGAGATGGCGTCCAACGAGATGTCCCGTTGCCTCCGGAGTGGCGTGTTTACTCTCTTGGCTGGGCGAGACAAGGCAATGGACTTTTTGCAACGGTGGCGGGACCTCACTATCAAATCGTCCGCATTGGGCTCGATGGGAAAACTACCGTGCTTCTGGATCGCGCCAGGAATACATGGTTAGGCAACATCGCCCCATCAGCGGACGGGCTCCATCTGGCATTTAACCAACAAACTTTCGAGGCAAATGTGTGGCTACTGGAGAACTTCTAAATGTGCGCGAACTGTCGAAGCATTTGGCCGAAAGCATGGGCACTTTCGGGCGGCCTCACGATGTCGGCACTTCCACGGTGCGGCTGGTCTAAAACTGAAACTCAAAGCTACAGCACCTCCCCGGTGTTGTCGATTCGTTTGGTCCCCCGAAGACGGCCTTCAAACCGCTACGGGGCTGGCATGGACGAGTAGATCAAGGAACGCCAAGTCCCGATTAGTCGGATAACCGGACA
>PMUP01000098.1 GCA_003166865.1 Bryobacterales bacterium | reverse complement strand
TTGATGCGCTCTTGCCAATCCAACCCTACTGCGCCAACATTGGCCATCCTATCCTCCCTCTAAGGCGATGGTATGAAACAATCCCTGATTGTAGTGGCCGGGGCTCTCGTGGATCAATCTTTCGGGTTGTGCGTATCGTAAAGAAGTGTTAACGCCGTGATGCAATCCGGCAGTGTCATTGGTCTGTGGTTCTGGGCTGCAGTTCGTAGATTGCTGCTGGGGCAATGGTGTCGCCATGGTCGCTCGAAGCGTGAACGACGCCGGGCGCCCAGCGACTCTTCACCGAGAGACGGTCCAGCGGAAGTTCGACCGAAACCCGCAGCCCTGGTTCGGCATTCTCCGCCCAAACATGACCGTGATGTACATTGATGGCGCGCTGTGTAATGGCCAAACCCAAACCAACGCCACCGCTGTCCGCGTTGCGAGAACTGTCCACGCGAAAGAACGGCTTGAAGATTTGCGTAAGGGCCCCCACTGGAACGCCAGGACCATAATCACGAACCGTAACGGAAGCGTTTCCCTCCGTGATGTCCAGCGCGACTTCTACCGTGCTTCCGGGCGGAGCGTGCCATATGGCATTTCGAAGAATGTTCTCCATGGCGCGGCGCAGGAGCATGGGATCAGCCAGTAGCTCGACATGATTCGATCCCGTGGAAACCAGGCGGCAATCCCTGGCAGCGGCCTCGATTTCGCAATCCTCGAGAAGTTGGCTCACCAGAGTATCGAGCGCCACCGGCTCCAACTTACGGGTACTCAGATCGCCTTCTACCCGAGTTACGTGCAGCAGGCTCTGGACCAAATCGGTAAGCTGATCGATCTCTTTATTTACTCGCATCGCCGCCGCTTCGCGATCCGGAGAAGTGCGCGCCAGCTCGGCCGCAAAACTCAGTCGCGCCAACGGAGAACGTAGCTCGTGGGAAATGTCCTGTAACAGCCGCCGCTCTGCTGTAAGGAGCTTCTCCATCCGGTCGGCCATTTGATCGAAGGCCCGGGCCACATCGCCGATGCCGTCGTGCCGTCTCGAGTAGACTCTTGCCGACAGATCGCCTACTCCAAAACGCCGCACGGTTTCAGCGAGCTGATTCAGCGGAGAGGCAAATTGGATCGCCAGCCCCCAACAAAGGATCGTAATCGCACCCAGCAGGAGCAAGTAATAATCCAAATAGATCATCACATTTTCGGGTGGAAGCTCAATGATGAATGCATCCACACTCTTCGATGACGGAACGGCGACGACAATCGGGCTGGTCACCGCCAGGAAGCTCCACCTCGATTGGGCCATGCTCAACAGTCGCGAGCGGTCTACGCCGGTAACCAGATCGCGCCCTTTTCTGGCGAAGTAGAAGTGAAGTTCCGGGTAGAATGAGCGCTGCCAGTCGAGGTAAGACGAAAGGGCCTTTGGACCGCCGTTTTCATATTCCAGGCTGCCTTCCTCGAATTGCATGGCCGCATTTCGGCCAATGGGGGTTCCCTTGCCGAAGCTCCGGTAGGTTATGATTCTGGAGACAACAAGAAATCCAGCCAAGGCGAAGATGAGGATTCCAAACGACCACAGCAGCGCTTTGATATAAACGGATCTCATTTCTCGTCCTCCTCTGCGGTGATGAACTGGTATCCTACTCCGCGAACAGTTCGGATCAGCGTGCCACTGCCCGTCTCCAGCTTTCTTCTCAGGTGGCTAATATGAACATCGATCGAGCGCTCATATGGCGTCGCCTCCCTGTGATAAAGGACCGCCGCAAGTTCATCGCGCGATACGACTCGTCCCGCCATGCGCATGAGGACGTCAAGAATATCAAATTCGAAAGACGTCATCTCGATCGGGGCCCCGTCCATCCAGACCTCGCGAGTGTGCGGCTTCAACTCGATGTCGCCGACGGCGATCACGGACTCCATCGCCACGGGCCGCTTGGCAGTTCGCCGCAAGACGGCCCGCACTCTCGCAAGTAGTTCATGCGGTCGCAAGGGCTTCGCAATGTAGTCATCCGCGCCCGCGTCTAGGCCGGCTATCCGGTCGGACTCATCGTTGCGGGCCGTCAGCATAATCACCGGTACCATGGTCCGCTGGCGGAGCCGCTGCAGAACATGAAATCCATCGAGAACCGGAAGCATCACGTCCAACAGAACCAGATCGTACGCGCCCTCGATGGCACCGGCTAGGCCGCGGGGTCCGGTGTGGACGGTGTCGACGTGGAATTCTTGCGCCGACAGGAACTCCGCGATCAGGGTACACAACGGGATATCGTCATCGATCAGGAGGATCGATCGGGGATGCTCCTTCGCACATGCGCTCTCGTACTTCAGAAAGAACCTAGTCCCACCATTTTGACGCAGTTCCCAGCCGAGCGCATCCCCACCGCCCTCGGATACTGCACAAAACCGGTTCCAGGACCAGCCGCTTAACGAAACTTTACAAATCTCGCCGCGTGCGGAGCGCTAACCGAAGAACCCGATCGATCGCCCCGCCGCCCCGACGCCGAACCATAAGAACAAAGCCCCGAAAGCAGCGAGCCTGCCGCGCAGGTGAGAGTTTTGAGAATCCGGCGAGCGGAGCGCTGTCTTGAAATAGGTAAAGTGAAACACGAGAGCTGTGGCTAGGAAGCACATCTTGACCCAAAATGAAGTGTTGCCGTAGCATCGGACCGCCGTCGCTATGAACATAAGCACACCGGAAGGCAGCATGATCGCAAGCCCCAATGCGGTATAACGTCCCAGCGCCCGGGCCAGGTCCGGTGTGGGCTGGTGCGGCATCAAGAGTCCGAGCAGACGCAAACTGAGGATCAATATGGTTCCCAGCAAAAACACCAGTCCGAATAAATGAATCGTCTCCAGCACCGGAAAAAATGATTCATGGACAGTGATCTCCTTACAGAGCCAGGTGCGTTCACACCACGCAAAGAAGGGATAGATTGAAGCCACAATCAAACAAACTTCCCCGTAGCTTAGAACGTGTACGCCATGATGCGTCCCATGGTGATGACTCCCGCCCAGAGGATCAGGGACGTCCAGCCCGCCAGCCGGGCCTGCATGGGTGGAATGGGCGCAGTGTCCCACTGGTCCATTTTGCGATAGATGGTGAAGTGATAAATGGCCGCGTTCAGGCCCGACAGAATCAGCAGCACCAGCTTCGCCCGGAAAGCGGTGCTGTGGTAGGCCGACAGTGCATGCGACCAAAAAAGAAGAGCGCCGGTGAGAAACATGACTCCAAAGCCCGACATCATCCAAGGGAAGAATTGCGACCAAATCTCGGAAGTCGCTCGATTGCGCATTACAACACCCATGAGGCGCAGGTCGGTGATAAGAATGAGACCCACCGACAACGAGAGGGCCAGGACGTGAATGCCTTCAATGATCGGAAACAACAGGGACGACTCGCGGATATCGGTGCCAATGGCGCTGCGATCCAGCAGCCTACAAACTTCCATCACAGACATCATGTAGAAGCCTCCGCTCGGGCGCCGACGGCCTGCGGAAGCGTTGCTTTGACAACCTGGCGGAATTCTTGATCCGTCAGCAAGGCTTTGGTTTCGAGCGAATACTGCTTCACCGCCGCGAGCACACTCATGGCCTCTTCTTCACTGGTCTGGATGCCCAGCTCTTTCAATTTGGCCTTGATCGAATCGATCCCGCTGCCTTTTCCGATGACCACCTTCGGAGCCGGCTGGCCCACCACGTCCCAGCGGAAGGGGAACAACTCCGTGGGATGGTCTGCTCCGCAGTTCTGCCACCAGCTGGCAATGATTCCGGACTCGATCTGGAACAGCTGTTCGCCGACTACGGGCCGGTTGGATGCAACCTTGTGTCCGGAGAGCTGCTCGACCAGGCGCGCCAGGCTATACAACTTGTCGACCCGCAAGCCGGTGTCGATCCCGTAGAGCGTAAGAAGCGCCATCGCGGTTTCTTCCATGGGGATATTGCCGGCGCGCTCCCCTAGTCCGAGGACGGTGGAATGGATGACCTCGACGCCTTCCGCGACGGCCAGAATCGTGTTGGCGATCCCCAGGCCGAAGTCCATGTGGAAGTGCGCTTCCAGCCGCTTGTTGGTGCGTTTCTTGGCTTCCCGCACCAGGTACTGCATGGCATGCGGCGCCAGCACGCCGAATGTATCGACCAGCGCCAAGGCGTCCATGTGACCCTCGTTGGCGACTCGCGTGATCAAATCCAGCACCCAGTTCATTTCGGCGCGGCTGAAATCGATCGGGAAAAAGACAATCTCGAGGCCTTGCGAGTGCGCGTAGGCGGTCGACTCAATCGACAGGTCAATGGCTTTCTCGAGCGGCCACTTGTAGGCGTATTCGATGATGTGCGTGCTGGACGGAACTTCCATCACAATCCCGGACACGCCGCAGTCCACCGCGCGTTTCACGTCGTCAACCATGCACCGGGAGAAGGCAAAGACCTGAGGACCGAGGTTTCGCTTGACGATTTCCTTGATCGCGGCCGCGTCGCTGGGCGACACCACGGGCATTCCGGCTTCGATTCGATGTACACCCGCCTCGGCCAAGCCTTCAGCGATCCGGATCTTCTCGTCTTTGGTGAAGATCACGCCGGTCTGCTGCTCGCCGTCGCGCAGAGTGATGTCGTGAAACTGAACTTTCTCGGGGAAATGGAGTTGTTCGCGCACTGGAGCGGCAAAGTTCCAGGGGCTCACAAACCATTTGTCGGTTTTCCAGGGTTCTTGAGGCATAAAAGGGATCCTTTCAACAA
The DNA here is from genome assembly GCA_003166865.1 of Bryobacterales bacterium. Taxonomy (GTDB): domain Bacteria; phylum Acidobacteriota; class Terriglobia; order Bryobacterales; family Bryobacteraceae; genus Palsa-89. The sequence continues at coordinate 53,235 of PMUP01000098.1, read as the reverse complement.
AATGTTTAGCTGGTCGCGGCGGATTTCAAGACTTCCGGATTTACCGGGTTCTTAGGCTCTTGTCCGCTCAGGACGCGGACTACTTCTTCGGCAGCCTTGGTCTGTAATTCGAGCAAGGACTCTTCCGAATAAAAAGCTGTATGGGGCGTCAGAATTACATTGTTCCGGCCCAATAAGGGCGAACCTGCAGGTGGTTCCTTTTCGACAACATCGAGAGCTGCCCCGGCCAACTGGCGTTGATCCAACGCGCGGGCCAGTACCGCCTCGTCCACCAACGGCCCTCGCCCGGTGTTGACCAGGTAGGACCCTGGCTTCATCCGGCTGAATACATCGGCGCCGAACAGATGATGCGTCTCCGGCGTAAGTGGGCAGTGTAGGGAAATGTAATCGGAAATCCTCACCAATTCTTCGAAGGTCACCTGCTCCACGCCCGCGCTGGCAAACACGCTCCGCGGAATATAGGGATCGCTGGCGACCACCCGCAGGCCGAAGGCCTTCGCCTTGGGCGCGACCAACTGCGGTATCCGGCCAAAACCCACCAAACCGAGAACCCCTCCCCGCAGCCGGTGAATGGGAACCACGGCCGGCATCTCCCAGCGTCCAGCGTGTACCAGCGAGTTCGAGAAGGGGATCTTTCGCACGATCGCCAGCAGGAGCGCCATGGCGTGATCGGACACTTCATCGATACAGTAGTCAGGGACTTTCGTGACCACGATTCCCTGGCTGGTTGCGGTGGCGATATCCACGTTGTCCACGCCAATTCCGAAGCGGGAGATGATGCGGCAGCGCGTCATCTTTTGGATCATCTCCGCAGTCACCTTAGCGTAGGTGGTCAGCACAGCATCAGCCGTCGTGGCAACTTCCAGAATGGCCTCTGGCGTAGCGGCCTTCGCGAGAAGCAATTCGGCCCCGACAGTCGACACGATCTCGCGAGCCGCATCTAAATTCGGAAAGACGGAGTCGGTAACGGCAACCACCAGAGCAGACATACGATGCTTCCCCTATGGAGCAAACTCAAATGCGTCGGCAGACGGCGTCGAGACCATCACGCCCGTACCGGAGGACTGCACATCGCCGCTGATGGCATAGAAGCGATTCCCGACCACGCCGCCAGCCACGCCGTGGCGGCCGATGGCCATGGGAGGAAGAATGCTCCAGGTGTTGGTCGCTGGGTCATACGCTTCAAAGGCGTGATAGGCAGTGTGTTGAAAAAAATCCTGATTCTCTCCGCCGGCGACATAAATCCGTCCCTTGTAAACGCCGACATCTAAACCGCTGCGTGCGGTAGGCATCTTGGCCAGTGGGCGGCCCCAGGTGTCGGTTGCGGGATCGTAGGCCTCGACGTTCGCGAGATCGGACGAGGCTGCGATAAACGCCGCTCCAATCCGTCCGCCGATCACGTAGATCTTTCCGTCCACCACTCCCGCGGCCGTGTGGTTGCGTGGAGTCGGCATGGGGTCGCGCGTGCGCCATGTATTGGTCTGGGGATCGTATTCCTCCACTGTGCTCAACACGCGCTGCGCGACTGTCGGATGGATAGAGGGATTGGTTGCGCCGGGCGCCGTGGTGGCGCCGCCGATCACGTACATCTTGCCCGCCACTGTCGCTGCCACAGCGGCTCCGCGCTTGGTCGGCATCGGCGCCAAGGCTTTCCACGAGTCGTTGACAGGGTCGTACTCGAACGCATTGTTGATCGGGGTCCACGCCGCCAGGTTTCCGATTTTCCCCGCCGTGAAACCTCCAAACACATAAATCTTGCCGTTCAATTCGGTCAGCGCCAGGTGGTGCGCGGGCAGAGCCATCGGCTTCCTCTTCGTCCAAGTGTTGGCCGGCGGATCGTATTCATACACCATGCCCACGGGCAGCCAGATGGGCGCGGAAACCAGACCCGCAAAGACGTACATCTTGCCGTTCGCGCCTTGCCCTATGACTTCCTCATGTGGCTCGGGGAAAGGCGCCAAATTCACCCACTGGCCGGCCTGAGCATGGGCGTGGGGCGCTCCGATCGCAAAGTTGATTGCCAACCCGGCAAGCCACAACCACATCGAGTGTTTTCGCATCTACTGCCCCCCAGATCGCGGTTCGACCCATGGATCAACCACCGATCGCTCCGGGTCGATCAGGAATGTCCAGATCAAGGCGCCGAGCAGCATCACGCCGGCCGAGACGAAGAACGGAGCGATCCAGTAACCTCTGTCAAAAAGGCCGCCATACACGATCGCGGTCAGCGACGCGGCCAACGCGCCGGCCATGTTCATAATGCCAGTCACCGTGCCGCTGAACTGGCCGCCGACATCCATGGGAACGGCCCACGCAGGACCAATGACGAACTCGAGAAAGAAAAACGAGATGGCGAGAAACAGAACCGAGGCCAAAGCGTTGTGCGTCATCGCCGCTGGAATCACGAAAATTCCAGCCAGAAGGAAGCCCGGCGCCGCGACGATGCGGCGCGCAAACCTGGCGTCGCCGGTCCGCTTGAAGAAAAGATCGCTCAGAGAGCCTCCGGTTACGTCTCCCAGCATGCCCGCGAACAGAGGTAGCGAGCCGATCAATCCTAGCGCCTGCAGCGTAAGATGGCGATGTTCCCGCAGATACGTGGGGTACCACGTTAGATAAAAATTGGTTCCGAAAAAAAAACAACTGTAGCCGAGTGAGATGTACCACATGTTAGGCGAGCCCAAGATTCTCTTCCACGGAGCGGACTGCCGCGTGGTGTTCGGGGCGCGAACGGTACCATCCGGGTTCACGCCGCGGATCTGAGCGAGTTCCGCGCGATTCACGCTCTTGTGCTCCTCCGGTAAATTCCGATAGAAGAAGGAGAAAGCGACGGCCCAGATTACGCCGAGCGATCCGAAAATGTAGAAAATGGCCCGCCAGCCGAAAGCGAGCATAATACTCCCCGCGACGAACGGTGTCACGGCCACAGCGAACCGGCTAAAGAAATGCGTGGTGCCTTGAATGCGCCCGCGTTCCGACCTTGGAAACCAGAGCTGCATGCCCCGGCTGGCCACCGGGAAGGCGCCGGCTTCACCTAAGCCGAGAAGAAAGCGCGCACTGAAGAGCGAATACAGGCCCACAGCGGCGCCAGTCATGGCCGCCGTGATCGCCCACCACGACATGATCACTGCCAGAACTTTCTTAGGTCCGAAGCGATCTCCCAGCCACCCAGCTGGCACCTGGCCTAACGCGTAGGCCCACGTAAAGGCTGCCAGGACCAGCCCCATCGCGGTTTTGCTCATTCCAAATTGCTTTGCAATTTCCGGCTGGGCCACCGAAATGTTGCTGCGATCCATGTACGCAATCAGGTACATCAGGCTGATCAGAAGTAGGATCCACCAGCGAGTTTTTGTCGGCTTGGCGGTTACGTGCTCCGCAACGGCAGCAAGTTCGGTCACATCCGTGCGATGAGTATTCACGTTCCCCCTGGCAGGTAGGTCTATGCGTTCCCGACCTTAGGCGAACGACGGTTCCAGCCTCGGAGTCGCATGGCTGGCCAGCTCAACCGGTTGTCCCGTTTCCGCCGAAAGGTCCGCGGCCTGGTAAACCTGCATCACCAGCCTGGCCTGTTCCCCGGTCACCAACGGTTGNNTGAATGCCCTTCTGCAACGTGGTGGTGTACACGTCGCGATGCGTGTCGTCCACCATCACCGCCCCTTCTGTGCCGACGAACTCGATCCAAGTAGAAGAGAAATTCGGATACGCGGGAGGAAGCACCCAGCCGGCACCGACCGTGAACGCGGTCCCGTCATCCATGGTCACAACGATCCACACGCAGTCTGGCACGTTGTACTGCCCCTTCATAATCTTGTGAACTTCCTGAGCATAGACGCGGACAGGCTTTCTCGGAGCAAGGCACCACAAGACGAAGTCGATGTCATGCGTAGCTTCCATGGCGGCAGGAGAAAGCTTCACTCGGCCACCGATCTTTTTGCCCAGGTTCCGCGTAATGTGCCGGCTGACTAAAGCGCTGCAAGGCTCGCCGATGGTGCCGTCTTCAATGGAGCGTTTTACGTACGCAAACTTCGGATTGAACCTTTGCGAATATCCGATGGTAAACGCCAGCTTTTTCGAGGCGGCCAGCGCGATCAGCTCATCCGCTTCCGCAAGTTCCATGGCAATCGGCTTTTCGAGAAAAACGTGTTTGCCGGCCAGGAGGCTTTCCTTCGCGATCGGGTAGTGGGTCGGCTCGGGTGTGGTCGAAATCATAACGGCGCTGATGGACGGATTTTCGATCAGCTTCCGATATTCCGTTGTGGCCGTAACCGGCTTGACCAGCGCGGCGATTTCGGCGAGCCGGTCCTCTTTAATCTCCGCGATGTGCAGTTCATTGACCCAGGGGCTCGCCGCCGCAGCCACGGCACGGATGCCTCCGCACCAACCAGTGCCAACAATACCGAGGTTAATCTGTTTCATATCCGCTTGCCTTAGTTTAAACCTGCCCTGGAGTTTAAGGCTGGGGGCCTGGGGGAGTCAAGGCAGAAGCCCGCATGATTACAAGTCTTAACAATCCGGAAGGCGGCGTTGGAGTTAAAATCGAATCCCTCTAGGCACGGCCGGCCGCAGGTTGATATGATCGGCCCGATCGCAGGACCTTAGAGAGATGAGAGGAAATGACATGTTGAAGAAGAACCGCTATATTCTCCCGTGCTGCGTGGTTTCCGCAGTTCTCTTGCACGCGCAGCCACCCGAAGCTGCGCCCGCGAAACCAGACTCCGACGCGGTGAAAGCTCTGATCGACAAAGCGAAGAAAACCGCTGGTGAGGAATGGGCGGGAGAGGCCCACTTTTTCTGCGAAGCGCCGCGCCCCAATAGCCCGACCGATCCTCCCATCGATCCGGCTAAGATTTTCGACAACGTGTATGCCATTGGAAACCAGGGAACGGTTGCGTATGTGATTCGCACATCCGCCGGGTTGATGATGATCGATTCCTTGGGCGCCAATCAGGTGGATACTTTGCTTCTGCCTGGATTCCAGAAACTCGGATTGGATCCCACCACAATCAAGACCGTTATCATCGCCCACGGTCACGCCGACCATTTTGGCGGATCGTTCTATCTGCAAGAGCACTACAATGCGCGCATCTACGTGTCGGCGGTGGATTGGGATCTCATGTTGCATCCCCCCGCGCCGCCGGCGGGAGCGAACCCGAACAAGGGTCCCGCGGGCCCGCCCGTCACGCCGCCTCGAAAAGATATGGTCATTACTGAAGGCCAGCCCATCGTGCTTGGTGATGAGAAAGTGATGCCCTTCGCCATCCCTGGACATACCGCGGGTTCCATGGGATTCATCTTCCCGGTGAAAGACCAGGGCAAGACCCACATGGCCGCGCTTTTCGGAGGGACCATCCTACTGGTCGGACGCATTCCCGATGAAGGACTGCAGCAATACCTGAAGTCGATCGCCCATTTCAAAGAAGAAACGAAAAAGGCCAAAGTGGATGTGGAACTTCAGAATCACCCGCTGATGGATGGCCTTCCCGAGAAACTGGAAAAGCTCAAGGCGAGGAGCAAGGGCGAACCGAATCCATTCATCGTGGGTCAGGCCGAATACGGGAAGTTCCTGGACGTAATGTCGGAGTGTATGGACGCCCAGATCGCCCGCCGTAAAGAGCAGTAGCTGGAACGAAAGGAAGGAAGTAACGATGTCAAAAGAATATTTCGCTACGTGGGGGGCCGTGACTGCGCTGGTAATCGCCGGCGCATCTGTGGCGCGCTCCGAACAAGGACTCATCGTCCATAAGGCGCTTTCGCTGGATATGGCGATGGCGATGACTCAAGGCTCTCTTGAAAAATGCAGAGAGCTACACTACAAGTGCGCCGTCACGGTGCTTGACGCCACGGGCCGAACCATCATCGCGCTCCAGGATGACGGAGCCAATCTGCATCGGTTCGACGTAGCCCGCAAGAAGGCCTATACCGCGTTAGTCTATCGGCGCCCCTCCAAGGAGGTGGTCGAGGGATGGTCGAAGAAGACCGCCGAGCCTGTGCCGTTGCTCGAAGGCACCATGCCGAATCCACCCATCGAAGGCACCATCGACATGGGCGGCGGGATTCCGATTATTGTCGATCAGGAAACCATTGGCGCTATTGCCGTGAGCGGAGCCCCGGGTTGGGAGATGGACGAGGCCTGCGCGAAGGCCGGACTGGCGAAGGTCGCCGACAAGTTGAAGTAGCGCTCTTAGCATGACGAAGAATTCCCTCCAAGTCTTTGCGTACCTTCTACTGGCCTGTGGCACGGGGCGGGCGCAGGACGGCGCCGAGCTCTTTCGCAATAACTGCTCAACCTGTCACCGCTCCGGGAGTCCAACACAGGCGCCTCTGCCGGAGACGCTGCGGCGCTTGCCGGCGCAGGCCATTCTCACGGCTCTCGAAACGGGAAAAATGAGATCGCAAGGCTCCCAACTCAATCCCGCACAGCGGAATGCAGTAGCCAAGTATTTGGGAACAGCTGAGAACGCAGAAGTCATCCCGCTCTCTGCAACATGTTCTGCGTCTACCAAGCCTGCGACCAATGCAGCCAGTTGGAACGGATGGGGAGCCGATCCGGGCAACACCCGATTCCAAACCGCGAAAGCGGCCGGTCTTACTCGCGAGGATGTTCCGAGACTCAAGCTGAAATGGGCATTTGGATTTCCCGGAGTAGCCACCGCCTTTGCAGCTCCTAGCGTTTTCGGAGGGAGGGTTTTTGTCGGGAGCGCGGATGGCACAGTCTATTCACTCAATGCCCAAACAGGATGCATCTATTGGACCTATAAGGCAGCGGAGGGGGTGCGAACCGCGATCCTCGTGGAGAACAATGGCCGGGCTGCCTATTTCGGCGATTTGCAGGGCAACATGTACGCCGTCAACGCCCACACCGGCGCTCTTCTTTGGAAAACTCGAGTTGACGAGCACCTGTACGCCGAGATCACAGGAACGCCAAAACTAGAGAAGGGTCGGCTCTATGTCCCAGTCTCGGGTGGCGCTGAACAGGTGGCTGCCGGAAACCCCACGTATGAATGCTGCACCTTCCGAGGCAGCCTGGTGGCACTGGATGCCGCAAGCGGAAAACAAATTTGGAAATCCTATACAATTTCGGAGCCCGCGAAGCCGACGGGAAAGAGCGCGGCCGGAACACCGAAGTGGGGACCCTCGGGCGTCGCGTTATGGTCGTCTCCTACCGTGGATCTTGCGCGCAAAGCCATTTATGTCAGCACCGGCGTAAACTACTCTGATCCGCCAACTCCCGCGAGCGACGCAGTCCTTGCTTTTGATATGGACACGGGCCGCCCATTGTGGTCGCGACAATTGCTGTCCGATGATGTTTTCAACTTCGGGTGCAACACAGATCAGGCGAACTGCCCGCAACCCCCCGGCAAAGACTTCGATATCGGTACGCCTCCCATCCTGCGGCCGATCGCGGGGCGGCGCAGTCTCTTGATCGTGGGCGCAAAGTCTGGAATATTGTATGCGCTCGATCCTGCGAATCAAGGGAAGATCGTTTGGTCCAGCCGGATTGGTTCCGGTGGCCCTCAAGGCGGAATCATGTGGGGCTCCGCGGCGGATGACAGATTCGCTTACGTGGCGCTGTCCGATTGGGATCCGGGAAAACCAGAAGCGGGAGGCGGTGTATTCGGCGTCGAAATCGCCACGGGTAAGACGGCATGGTCAACGCCTGCTCCGAAGCCTGCTTGCCTGGGAACCCCGGGATGCAGTGCGGCTCAGCCCAGCCCGGTGAGTGCAATGCCCGGGGTTGTGTTTGCCGGCTCGTTGGATGGACATCTGCGGGCCTATGAAAGTGCAGCCGGCGGCATTATTTGGGATTTCGATACACTCCAGCAGTTCCCGACCGTGAACGGTATCAAGGCGCACGGTGGGTCGATCAACGGCAGCGGACCGATTATCGCGGGAGGAATGGTTTTTTCCAGCTCTGGTTACGCCCGCCTTCCGGTCATGCCAGGAAATGTACTGCTCGCGTTTGGTGTGGAGGACAAATGAAGTCGCGTATGATTCAAACGGTAGTTCGCGGTGGATGCATTCTCGCCGCGTTTTTCGCTTCTGTACTTGCTCAGGCGCCGGGAAACCGGCCTCCCGATAAACCGGCCTCGCCAGCCAGCCTTCCTGGCGACACGCTGCCGCCTTTCGGCATGCTGGACAGCAGCGGGAAATTCACGCCACCACCGCAAAGACCGCCTGGAGGAGCCGCTCGCCCTACTCCTCGCCCGCCTGTGTCGATTCGCGGGCCGGCTCTTGACCTTGCCATCGAGGCGGCTCGTGCGGCTGTTGACACCTGTGCAGCCGGTGGTTTCTATATCGGTGCCGGCGTCATAGACACTTCCGGTCAGCCACGGGCAGCGGTGGAGGCCGAGGGGTCTGACGGCGGGCATGTCTACGTCGCCGTGCGAAAGGCGCTAGTGGCACTCACCTTTAAGATGCCGAGCTCCAAAGCGGCCACAGCTGTGCAGACGGACAAAGCTTTGCTCGCCCGGGTCACTCCCAACATGTTCGTCATGGAGGGCGCGGTACCAATAATGGCCGGAAGCGAGATCATTGGCGCAATCGGCGCCAGCGGCGCGGCGGGCGGGGATCAGGACGAAGTCTGCGCCACAGCCGGCCTCAACAAGATCAAGGACCGCGTCAAATAGGCAACGCCGTGAACCTTAGGCGCGTCCGGGCCTCCTGACGCGCGGCTGCGATGCTTGCTCAGGACGAGTTGTAAAGAGACGAGTTGTAAAAATATGTTAATTGCGCTTTACACCTCGCCAGGCAAAGCGGTAGAGTCGATTGGGATTTCCGATTTGGGAGGATTCAGGCATGGGAAAGCAACTGATCAGCTATGTGGTCTTCGGCATAATCAGCGGCGCACCAATCTTTGCCCACCACGGAACTTCGGTGACGTACCAGACGGACAAGACTCTCACTATGACGGGGATCGTAACTGAGTTCTCGTTCTCCTACCCGCATCCTCAACTCTACTTCGATGTGAAGGACGCCGACGGCAACGTTCAGCACTGGGGTTCAGAATTTGGGCCGACTCCTTTGATGATGAAGAATATGAATCTAGGTTGGACCAGAGATTCGATCAAACCTGGAGACACAGTGACAATAACCTGTAATCCTCATAGAGTGCCCGGTTCGACTGCCTGTCTTGCCAAGGAACTCATCATTAACGGAAAGAAGCTCCCAATGGGTGGTGGGAGGCCGCCGACACAAGGTAAAGAATAGGCTTCGGCCGACGCGATAACTCGCGGGCCAGCGGCAGGCTGGGGCGTGGAGCATCAACTTTTGCACCCGATGTTCAGCGGTGACAGCGAATGTGCTGCTAAGAAGGGACCCACACGATGCGACAGCGCTTAGCAATATCAGTCATTTCAGCCGGCGTCTTTTTTTCGCCTCTTCTGTTCGCGCAAACGGCTTCGAAAGAGAAAACGGCAAAGGACCAGACCGGGGCCTTCGATCCCCACGATCTCTCGGGCAAGTGGAACCGAGTGAGCCCTTTCCAAACCTACAGCAATGTGCCTGGCGGTGCGAATGAACTGCAGGCATACATACTGGGGCAAGCCCCCGCTCCGCAAAAGCTGGACGTGGAAACAGCCGAAGCTCCTTTCACGGCAGAGGGGAAGGCGAAGTTTGACAAGAATATCCCCTCCTATGGACGACGAATCACAGCTCCCATGCTGGGGAACGACCCCCAGGCAATGTGCGATCCGTGGGGTGTGCCGCGCATGCTGAATGGCCAGGTTGCAGGACCACACGCCACGATCGAAATGGTTCAGCTTCCCGACAGAATGTTCACCTTTTCCCAGTGGCATCACGATTACCGGGTGGTTTGGACGGACGGGCGGCAACTCCCGAAATTGGATGAAGTTGAGCCCAGGTGGAACGGATATTCGGTCGGCAAGTGGGAAGGAAATACCTTTGTGGTGAACTCCCTCGGGTTTGACGAAAGAACTTGGCTGGATCACAACGGATATCCGCATACCGACCAGATGCGTCTGGAGGAGCGTTACCGCCGACTGGATGCGGATACCCTGGAGCTAGTTGAGACCATCACCGACCCGCAATACTATTCGAAACCATTCCGTAGCGATACCAAAATCTGGAAGCTGGATCGGGAGGGCGGCAAAACCTGGGACGAGCAGATTTATTGCGTACCGTCCGAAGAGTTTAAGTTTAACAAACTCATCAGGGATGGCAATGTCGGCAAATAGCCGCCGGCAGTGAATCTAAGTGATCAATAACAATTAAAATCAATGGACGCGCGATCTATTTCGAATCGTTTAGATGACAAAAGGCTATGTGCGCAAAAGGAGCGTTTTTGATGCGTTGTGTTTCACCGAGAACGGCTGTCGGATTTCTCGCATTGGCGATAACGTGCAGCGCGCTAGCTCAGCAGGCCCCGCGAGAAGAGGGAGCGGCAGCCGGAGGAGAAGCGCCGCCGCGCGCGATGGTAGCGCCGCTTGCTTTTAAGGTCGATTGGGTGCGGCCGCCGAGCCAAGAGAATACCAAAGTCCGGTATACGCCAGTCCAGGAAAACGTGGGCGATCCGAACGTGGAGATGAAATATTATGGAGCGGCCAAGCAGATACTGACAACCGGCGCTCCCGGGAACGCTCTCACGCCCTATGGCGTGTGGTCGGGAACGGCCCCAGCGCCGTTTGCGATGACGTTTAGGCTCAAGGACAGTTATATTGATCTGACCGGACTCGCCACTATACGGTGGTTCACGAAGACCTCGGGTTTCCATGTGGTTCGTCCGGTAGTGAAACTGGCAAACGGCAATATGCTGGTGGGGGACGCCGAATTCTCCTCAATCACGATGCTCACGCAGAGCCAATTCTCACTGGCGAGCGTACATTGGATCAAGCTAGATCCGGAGAAAGTGGTCACGCTGAATAGCGGTCGTGCCGCAGCCAATCCGAATGGCGAAATCTGGGTTCCCAATCCGGATCTGAGCAAGGTCGATGAAATTGGCTTTGCGGACCTGATCCCAGGCAGCGGCCACGGCACCGGCGGCTGGATTCAACTCGGTGGGATCGAAGTTTACGGAAAGTCAGTCCCGCGTAACTAGTGCCACCAGTGGCTTAGTCGCAGTTCGATTTCATTTGGCTGGAGCGGGCGGCCCTGTCACTTTTTGATGCCGTTGTCCGCCTGGCGGGTTTTCCTTTGGACTCTTCCAACTTTATTTTCATCTTTGCCTTCCAAGGTGGGATCATCCATCACTTTTCCCGACTCTTCCTTAGTCTTGCCCTTCACTTCGGGAAACTTGCCCTTGGCGGCAACTGACTTCATGCTCTCCTCCGTGAAAATTGCTCTGCAACGAGCGTATCAAGTCAGCATCGGTTCCGTCTGTTCAAGAACGCTCACCGGAAACAGACGCCCGCATTCGATTTTGAAAACGTGCTGGAAGACGATTAGGTGCACACTTGGCGTCCAGAAGGCAAAATGGGAATCTGGGCTTAAGTCTGGCTAGGCTTCCTAATGAAAACGGAAACAAGACCGCTTTTCGATCCAAAGCTCTTTCTGGCGAAGATCGGCGAGGGACGAGCTAGGAGGAAACTAGCACAGCGAGATCCTTATGTTAAGCAGCACCAAGCGCAGGATGTCGGTCCTGGAGCGCTCCATTCGGATTCCGATCACGACCGACATTCTCCTGGCCCGCGCTGAGGAGCGCGCCCGCCTTAAGGGTGCAAGTTTTGAAGACGCCCTTCAGTCCTTGGTCCCTTCGCTCAGAGATCGGGACTTGGAGTGCGTCGCCGAAGAGCTTATGCAACTGGCCTGTGGCGACGATATGGAGGCGAGGAATGCAATTATGCGAAGGGCGATGATGACTGATGGCTAACTCGAAGCACGGCTAAGGGACCGCAACAGCGGCCTCGTCCCCCATACCGCGCAGTGGCTGGAGTATTGGATGGCGAAGCTCGACCGAGTGATGAAGGGAGAAAATATCGACGAGAAGATTCCGCTTGAGGCTTACGATGCCATCAAGGCGAGGTAACCAGCCGTCTGGCATAGAGCGATGAAGACGACCCGCAAGCGACTTCAGAAGCTTGAGCGGGTGTTCGCTGCTCGGTCTGACAAAGAGGACGATTGGAGAGGTATGGCGGTTGTGCGCGATGAAATGCTCCGCATCGCTGCACGCCTCGAGGACCCGCGTTGTTCCGAAATCAGAACGGAGCTGGACTCGCTCGGGCCCGCAGGCCTATGGTGCGAGGCCGTCCGAAGTATTCTGGCCGACCACGCCTTCGTCCGGACCGATGATGAAAGCTTCGCTGAAACAGTGGCGCGATCCCTCGACATAGGCACGGATGAATTGCGAGTTTGTATCGCTCAGGGGCAAATCGGCTCCGCTTTGCTGGACAGGTTCAGGGAGCCCCGCGAGACTACCGACAATGTCCGATCACAGGTGAAAGCCTCGTCCCAGTCAGCTGCCCCAGGCAGGCCCCCCATGGGTAGCCCAATGTCCAGGAAGGCGCTGTTCAGCGGCCACATGCGGAGAGAGCGGCCCGGGGAAGCCAAGAAGCGCGGCGTTGGGGCGAAAGCCAAAGCGCCGCACCGTTTTCGCGAGGAGGGCAGAGACACCCGAATCGAGCGGGTCGGGCTTTCAAATGGCTCTTCCTGGAAACAGCTTCTTCGCGACGCAAGTGATTACGGAGCCCGGGTCTGTGACGATGATTTTCACCTCGTCCCCGTTGCTATCAATGGCGAAGAAAGGTTGCGATGAGTGCCGACGCTGGCGAAGGGACTGGCTTGGTCCCGTGGAGATGTAACGCCACTGCCCGTCTGCGAGAAGCTGCCCCGCAGACTAGCGTTCGAGCATCCTTTGTACTGTGCGCTTGCCGTGGGTGTGATCGCCAGCCCGAGTGTCAAGGCCGCGCGGCGATGGTGAAAACCTGCCGATGGTAGTGCATTTTCTATTGTTCATGAGGAATCTCCCTTTCTGCTTAATCGATCAGGCGGCCAAATCCTCAGCGTGAGCGTCGTGTTCTGGCAACTGGTTAGTCATGCTATCCTACGCTTTCAGTTTGGGACCGGTCCCGCTTTGCGACCGCGTCTCTCCACACTCATTCACACTAAGACCAATACATGAAGCTCACGTGGACCAAGACCGACGAGGCACCCGCACTCGCGTCGTACGCGCTGCTGCCCATCCTACAAGCGTACTTCAAGGGGACAGGGGTGGAGATCGAAACGGCTGACATCTCGCTCGGTGGACGTATTATCGCCAACTTCCCTGAGTGTCTTCGGAACGACCAGAAGATTCCCGACGAGTTGACCCGCCTGGGGAAGCTGGCGCAGACACCGGAGGCCAACATCATTAAGCTCCCCAACATCAGCGCCTCGATTCCGCAACTCCGGGAAGCGATTGCGGAACTCCGCGGAAAGGGCTACAACATACCCGACTATCCCGAGCAGCCGTCGACCGAGGAGGAGCGTACGCTCGAGGCCCGCTTTGCCGTGGTCTTGGGCTCGGCGGTGAACCCCGTATTGCGCGAAGGCAATTCGGACCGTCGTGCTTCGAAGTCGGTGAAAGCGTTCGCGCGGAAGCATCCAAACAAGACGATGAAAAACTGGCCGAAGTCCGGTTCCATGACGCGTGTCGCCCACATGAGTGACAAGGACTTCTACGGCAGCGAGAAATCCACGACGGTCGGTGCCGCAACCAACGTGCGCGTCGAATTCGTGGACTCAGCCGGCGCGGTGAAGGTGCTGAAGCAAAGCATCCCGCTGCTGGAGGGCGAAGTCATCGACTGCGCGGTGATGAACGTGGCGGCGCTGCGGAGATTCTATGCGGAGCAGATGGCCGCCGCTAAAGCTGACAATGCTCTGTTGTCACTGCATCTGAAGTGCACGATGATGAAGATCTCCGATCCGATCATGTTCGGGCACTGTGTGGCGGTGTATTTCGCCGATGCCCTGGAGAAGCACGCCGGCGCGATCCTGGAGATTGGCGCCAACGTCGACAACGGACTGGCCGACGTCGTCGACAAACTCAACCACCTTCCGGCCAAGAAGAAGGCCGAGATCGAGGCCGATATCGCAGCCTGTTACGACCAGGGCCCCGGTTTGGCGATGGTCGATTCGCGGGTAGGTAAGACCAACCTGCACGTTCCCAACGACGTGATCATCGACGCATCGATGCCGGTCGTGATCCGAGACGGCGGCAAGATGTGGAACAAAGAGGACGCGCTCGTAGACACGGTAGCCATGATCCCGGACCGCTGCTACGCCACCATATATCAGGCCGTGATCGAGGACTGCAAGAAGCACGGACAGTTCGATCCGGCGACCATGGGCAGCGTGTCCAACATAGGGCTCATGGCGCAGAAGGCCGAAGAGTACGGTTCGCACGACAAGACGTTTGTCGCGTCCGGCAACGGCACGATTCGCATCGTCGATGCCGAAGGCAGAACACTGCTCGAACAGAGCGTCGAGCGCGGCGATATTTTCCGCGCCTGCCAGACGAAAGACGAGGCCATCCGCGACTGGGTAAAGTTGGCTGTGACACGCTTTCGGGCAACCGGCGCACCCGCGGTGTTCTGGCTCGACGAGGATCGCGGCCACGATGCGCAAATCATCCCCAAGGTGAAGGCCTACCTACGGGAAGAAGGCGTCTTGGGACTGGATACCATGAAGCCGGTCGACGCGATGAAATTCTCGCTAGAGCGAATTCGCAGCGGAGGGGACACCATCTCCGTCACGGGCAACGTGCTTCGTGACTATCTCACCGACCTGTTCCCGATTCTGGAATTGGGGACAAGCGCCCGCATGCTCTCGATCGTGCCGCTGCTCAGAGGCGGCGCATTGTTAGAAACCGGGGCCGGCGGTTCGGCACCCAAGCACGTGCAGCAGTTTGTTAAAGAAGGTCATCTGCGCTGGGACTCGCTCGGTGAATACTGTGCGCTGGTGCCCTCGCTGGAGTTGATGGCGACGAAGACCGGCAATCCGCGCGCGGCGCTGCTTTCGAAAACGCTGGACGAGGCCATCGGCCAGTACCTCGAAGACGCCCGCGAGCCTTCGCGCAAGGTGAACGAGATCGACAACCGCGGCTCGACGTACTATCTCGCGTTGGCGTGGGCAAAGGCACTCGCCGCCCAGGACGAGGACGGGGAGTTGAAGCAACGCTTCACTCCGGTAGCCGCCGCGCTGGAGACGAACGCGGGCAAGATTGCTCAGGAGTTGTTGGTGGCACAGGGCAAGCCGGTGGACATCGGGGGGTATTATTTCCCGGACGACGCTAAGTGCGCCGCAGCGATGCGGCCCAGCGTTACGCTGAACGCAATCATAGACGGAATGTAGTGGCTTTTGCGCGTCCGTGCCGGCGCGCGACGCTAATGGTTTAAGCCGCACGTCCTTTATGCGAACGTGGTAAGGGCGCACGCATGCGAGATCTACTTTTGGAGATCCGAATTTCACGGGGCAACCTTGGCGGAACATCGCTACCGGTGTCTGGCCTGCTGGTGGCAGCCTTATGCTGGGGCAGCCAACCGAGCACTTACCGCCTGAACTCATTACGGCTCTAAATCGCCATCAAGATGAGTTCGGACTGACAATTGGAACTTGGAACTACACCGTCGGTGATGCCAATTACCGGGTGGCGTTCTCGCATTATGACTCGAATGAAATCACTGACGGAGAATCTCGCAACGGGTTGAGGACAGGCGACTGCGACCAGCGTGGTTCCCGATGAATAGGCACCGTTAATGACGTCTAACTTTGCCTCCCAGGCGATTGCGTCGGCTTCGATCAAGACGCCCCATGCCGTTACCGAACCGCTCTCGCGATGAACTATTCGCGGTTCGATCCTGATAGCCAGAGTCTTGTGCGGCGCCGCGAAGTGGCGAACGATCAATTCCAGGGTCTGATACACGGCGAAGTATGTCTGATACGCCGGACCTCGGCTGGCGCTCGGGCCTCCGGCGTCGTGAGAAACAGGTTTCTTGGGTCCTGCCACTGGGGATTTGTCCGCTCTCCGCGCAGCGAAGTGCGCGCAACACCCATGGTCTCAAATCGCTGGCTGGGCGAAGCAGATTCTCTTGGGAAGCCGCGCGCACCAAGCAGGGATTATGGCCACGGAACTGTGCCCATTTTTGTGCCCACCCCACGCATAGCAGCGTTGTGCGCCATTGTTAGCGCTGGGCTTGAAAGGTCGCCCGAGCCTTTGACAACTAGCAACATTGCGCAACGGCGATAAACCGCTGTGCCCCCTGCTAAATCTTTGAAAATGCGTCAGTTTCTGGTTCGGGACCAGGAGGTCGCTGGTTCTGCTGGACCGAAACTTTCATCCATCAATCGCGATTTGCGGTCAGTGTGTATTCGAGAGTTTGCGGTAGTACTCGGCGACCGAGTCCTGATAGCCGGCGGGGACCTTGGCCGGGTCGGTGTTGCGGATGGTGCCGCCCCGTTTTTCGTCGAGTTGACGGCGCAGTTGCAGTTCCAGCGCGTCCACGCTGCTGACGAGTTGCTGGTGCATCTGCTCGACTAGCGTGGGATTCCCGGGGAAACGGCTGGGATCCAGATTGCGCATTTGATCGATCAGCGCCTGCAATTCGCGCCGCCCCTCGGGATTATCCTGCACTACGGCACGAACCTGGTTGAGCAGATTCAGTCCCTGGTCAATCTGGCGCTGGGTATCGACCGGGTTGGGACCTTGTTGAGGCGCCACGGCCCGGCCGGAGATGCGCGTATTGCCAGTATCGTAGCCGCCCCTCGCGTTGCGATCGCGATTGGTCCCGCCATCCGCCGGATTGCCTACCGGACCCAACGGGCCGTTTTGCGCTTGCTGCTGACTTGGTTGACCGGGCTGACTCTGCTGCTGTTGGCCCGCTTGGCCGGCTTGGCCGCTTGCACCGGACCCCGCTTGCTCACGCGCGCGGCTCAGTGTGTTAGCGAGTTGATCGCGCAGACGGGATAGATCGTCCATGGCGCGGTTGAGCGCGGCGTCCTCGGAAATGTGCTGAGCACTGCCCAAGGCGCGAGCCGCGTCGCCGACTTGCTGGCCCAGCTTTTGCAGATCGCTGGTGAGGTTGGTTTCGGCGGTATCGGAGAACTGGCCGCTACGCAGCTGATCCGAGCTGCGTTGCATGCGGGTGCCGAGATCGTTTCCGTCCATGCCATCGAGCGCGCTCCGCAATTTAGTGGAAGCCGCCGGTTGCGTGGGCGCGAGCTCGCGTGCCGCGCCGCGCATTTGCTGGGTGAGGCGCGCCAAGTCATCGCTCACCTGTTGGCGATCGTTGACCATTTTGTCGACTTCCTTAGGGGACGGGTAGGTCTGCGGCTTGCCGGACTCGCGAGCGGCATTCTGTTGAGTCATCAAGTCGCGCACGTGATCGGCTTGCTGCTTTTGACGGGCCGCCAATTGGTCGGCCGTTTGGGCCATCGAGTTGAGGCGGCCAGCGGCGTCCTGCTGCTCGATGCCGCCAAGCAGATCGGTGGCTTCGCGCAAGCGGTCGGCGGCGCGGCGGGAATCAGCGGCGCTGGCGCCCTGCGAGACGGCGCGCTTCATGTCCTGGTTGGCTTGGCGCAAGCGGTCGAGCGCCTGTTGGGCGGACTGTTGGCGGCTGTCGGCGGCTTGATCCGCGGACTGCGGGGACTTGTCTTGACTGCCGCGTTGGCCCGGCTGTCCGCTAGATTGCCCAGAAGTGCTTTGCCCGGAGGCTGAAGCGCTCTGGCTGCTCTGCTGCCCCTGTTGGCTCTGCTGCCCCTGTTGGCTCTGCTGGCCTTGCCGGCCACTTTGAGAAAGCTGTTGCTCCATCTGTTGCTGGAGCTGCTCCGCCTCGCGCTTTAACATCTCCTGTTGCCATTTTTGCTCGGCAGTCTGGGTGCCATTGCGCTGCTGCTGCGCTAGATCCTCCTCGCGTTTGGCCAGTTCGTCGAGCTTCTTGAGCGCGTCGTCGATTTCTCGCGCCTTTTGTTCATCGCTGGTAGCCGCGCTTTGCCGGGTCTCGTACTGATTTTTCTCGGTGTCGAGCTCGAGCTCGAAGAGCTGGGCCAAGTCGCGTGCCGCGCCGCCCCCGCTGCCGCCTCCACCCCCGCGCGCTCCAAACGCAACCTCAATTTGCCGGAAGGTGGCTTCGGCGCGCAGCAGGGATTGCAGAGCCTTCTGCTCGTTGGGGATGGCGTCCTTCCACTTCTCCCGCTGCAATTGTTGCGCGGCCGGCGCCATGGCCTCGGAGGCGGCGATCATATCCTTCTGGAAATCGCTGATGGCCTTCACTTCATCGGTCAACTCGCGAGCCTGCAAGCGCTCGGAAAGGGAGATGGCCTGATCGCGCAGGGTGGATTGCGATTGGGCCAGCAGCTTGGCGATATCGGTGGCCTGCTTTTGAGTCGAGTTCTTGTCTCCCTGTTGCTTGAAGGTGGCGGATATGATCTCCTTCTCCCGCTGTGAGATTTCCGCGGAAGGATTGCCACCACCACCGCCTCCACCACCTCCGCCGCCCGAAGTCTGCGATTGCGAAAACTCGCGCTCAAACGGGTCGGCCTGGATGAACATCATGTCGGTGTGGGCTTCGGCGTTGGCATCCTTGGCGGTGGCGTAGACGCTAACCAGATCGCCCGGAACGAGCTTGAATTTCTCCAGCGAGAGCGTGGTTGAGCCGTCGGCTTGTTTCTCGCCCTTTTTGTGGAGAAGATCCACCGTAGTCTCGGGGCCGCCGTTGACCGAATAATGCAGTGCGACGCCCGCGAGGCCGTACTCGCCGGTAGCCTTGGCAGCGACGGTCACCTCTTCGATGGGGCTGGCGTGGTAGTCACCCCGGCCGGGACGCACCAACGAAATCTGAGGCGGATTGGCTTTGCGGGCCTCGATGAAAAAATCCTCGCTGACGCGAACGGGCTGGCCCTGCTCAACGCCAGCGACGTGATAGACGCCGTCGCGATCCATCTTGACGGCAGCGTGATAGACGTTATTCTGGCCTCCGGAGAGTTGCTGTGAATTGGTCAGTTGGATCTGCTGTCCGTTGTCGAGTTGGAGCTGGCCGCCCGCAAGAGGGCGATCGGTGGAGACCTGGAGTTCGGCCTGGGTGCCGATGACGGCGCGCAGATCGCCGCCGCGCTCCTCCACTTCTGACGGCATGCCGGTCCAGGTGGGGTAATGGTAGGTGACGCGAATCTGCTTCACGGTCGGCAAATCGGTGACGCGAATGTTGAAGTGCTTCGAGGTCATCGCTCCGGCGGTGACATAATACTCGACGTTCTCGGGCAAACCGGCAAAGAGAAATTCGTAGCCTCCGGCGAAACTGCCGAACGCCTTGGGCTGCATCGCAATCTCTTCCCACTTGGAAGAGCTCTGAAAACGGGCATGCACTTTGACGCTGGGGGAGCGCAGGCCGGTGGGGAGGGCCGAAACCATCTGGTCGGCGTGGCGGCGCACAACGGCGTCGCCGGGAGTGACGCGCAGATCGTAGAGCGCGGGCTTGTCGCGATGCGGACCGGTCCACAGCAGCGAGGCGCCAAACCCAAGAAAGCCGGGGCCGGCGGCGATCATCCAGATCAGAACGACAAAGGCGCCGACGCCGGTGGCCAGCGAGATCCAGAGGCGGCGGTCGGTGACCAATTGCGTGGGTTCGGCGGATTGGGCGATGCCGAGTGTGTCTCCGGCCAAAAGTTCGATGAAGGGATCTTGTCCATCGCGTTCAGTGAAGGTGGTGAGGCGCTGCTGGAATTGTGGGAAGGCGGCTTCTGCGGTACCGATGGCCCGGCGGCGGGTCAAGCGGCGCAAGGGCAGCGCCAATCCGGCCGAGGCGGCGATGGCCAAAATCAAGATGAGTGCGAAGCGGGCGGCGGTGACGCTCCCCTGCGAAAAGGCGAGGGCGTTGGCGATGGTGACCAGCACCAGCGTGGCGACCAAAGCGCCGCCAGTGAGGATGGCAACGCCGCGCAGCACGGTGCTCCAGCGCAGACGTTGTTCCAGTTGCGCGATGTAGGCGTGAAGTTGTTCGCGGGCAGTCATTGAGTCTCCATCGGCGCGGCCAACGATGCTACTTGAAGCATATCGCATTGGCCAGGGGACGGAGCAAACGTCCCGGTGCGTTGGGGTAGTAAAATCACTGATATGAGCAAGTTAGCTACGCCCAATGGAAATGACATCGTATGTCAAGACGTGAGACGCAAGGTTGAGGCGGGGCTAAAGGCCGCCTACAATCTTGCGACGAAGGAATTGGGGCCGTTTGAAGCTGTAGTGATTCGGCTTCAGAGTGGAGGATACAACCTGCAGCTCCACATGGACCCCGACAAAACGTTTCTCCGTGAGCGGATATCGTCGTCTTCTCCCGTGCCCGATTTCAACCGTGTCGTCAGGCGCAGATTATCGCACTGACTGTCAGATGGCATTAAGGTGCGGTGCGCATCGTGGATCTTGCGAGTCCACAAGCAGGAAAACTCGCCGGACCAGGAGGAAAACTCGCCGGACCAGGAGGCGAGGAATTCGGCCGAGCAGACCCTCACGGGCTCGACGTCGTAGCCACCTCCAGGCTCCTTTCTTCGGATACGAAGTCTTGTGGGCGGAACGTTCAAAAGGCGACCGTTCCGCCATAAGGGACCCGCTCCTTATTGGTTCTTGACGAACTTCACGGCTTCCGAAAGCATCTGCCATGCCTGTTGGTTGTCGAGGCGCTCAGGGATCGGAAACTGCCGGGCGCGTGGTGGGTAGGCTACGACGAACAATCGACCGTTAGCACTCACGGAAACGTGGTCGATCTCGCCCATCTCTCTAGCAGTTTCGATCAGTATTTGTGTTGGCTGCATAGGTTCTCCTTTCCCCTGTCTGACTTCGGAAGGGTCGCGGAGAACCTGGCATCGACGCGACTGAAAATATTGTAGCAGCCTCACGAGAAGTCGCAAGGCGCCCGCAGCGCGTGGGCAACGGGTTCAGGAAGAGGCGCTGGTCGCGCGGGCGGGCGGGCGCATTTGGAACAGTACATATTCGAACTGGCGGGACTCGTTGAGGCGCATCAGGCGTTGCGCGTGGGCCTCGACCTGGTCTTTTGAAAAAACGAACCCATCTTGAGCGGGGTCGTAGGGGAGCCCTTTGTGTTTATGGAGTTCCAGGAGGGCAGCGGCGCGCTTGAGGTCGCGCTCTTGCTCGTGGCGGCGCTCGGATTGGATTTCGCGGAGCTTGTCAACGGCCTTTTGGAACTGGCGGGAGAGTCGCTGGTAGTGCAGGCCGAGAGTGGCGAGGGCGCGGTGGGCGTCGACGATGTCGAAGTCGATGCGGGCTTGCTCGGTGGGCGGGTTGGTGGCGCGGTCGAGGAGGGCGGCTTCGAGCAGGGGGATGCGGTTGAGTCGCCAGGCGGTGTCGACGAGTTCCTGGGTGAGCTGGGTTTCGGTGGGAGTGGCGGGTTGGTATTCGTCGAAGAACTGGCGGCAGTGGAGCTGGTAGGCGGCGGGGTCCTCGGTCGCGAGGACGGGGGAGCGGCTGGTGAGGCCGTGGGTGATGGCGTTCTGAGAAGAGCGCTGTTTGCCGGCGGCGGTGCGCGGTCCGGTGGAACGGTTGGGCGTTGGGGATTTGGGATTAGGGATTGGCGTTGGAATCGGGTTTGTCATAAGAAGACCTCCATTGCGGTTGTTGCATGGGCGGAGAGCGATCTTGCACGCCGGGTGATGGATGTCGTTGGGTGCGCGGGGAAGATCGTTGAGGGAGCGGCGTGAACGCCCCGGTCAGCGTCATTTGAGATATTTCTCGGGCAGTGTCAGCCCGGACCGTTCTTCGTCCCACAGGACGCTGGCAAGCCAGAAGCGTCCCTGGGCATGCACGATCTGGATGGAGTTGACGCCTCGCGCGAATGGCTGATCATGCTCCGCGCGCCGGCTCTCGTAGGTGCTCCACACGTGCACCAGGTTGCCGAACTCCTCGACGCGATTCGCGATGCTGCGCTCGAAGAACCCGTGCGTCTTGAAGTAAGTGTCGTCCCGTTCGACATACATATCGGGGCTAAGGAAAACAGCATCGCCTTTGCGCTCGGGGTCGGCGCGTGTGGCTTGGATGTCCGGGCGAATCACCGCGAGCCGCCCATCGGGCAGGAACAGCGAGCGGAATCGATCCCAGTCGCGAGCCTTGCCGGCGGGCCCAGAGATCACGTCATAAAGCGACGCCAGGAGGTGATCCACCGTGTCCACATCGCTCGCTTTCTTTGCCGCAGGCCAGCTCGGGTGACCCGCGAGCGATCCCAGCAGGGGAGGTTGCGCGGGACCGGCCGGGGTTGCTGAACGCTGCGCGCCCGCGGTCAGCGCAAGATTCGCAAACAACATACCGAATGTGAGGCACCGGCTAAGATTCATGAAATTGTCTCCTTCTTAAACAAGGGAACACAGATAAGGCCGCGATGGCACCCGGCTAGTCCAGCCTCTTGGTGGTGCTATTCTCGCACTAGGTTGTCCGATGACTCTCCGGAATGTGCTGTGGCTGGGAGTGGGAATTTCGCTCGCGGCCGC
This sequence comes from Bryobacterales bacterium, assembly GCA_003166865.1. Taxonomy (GTDB): domain Bacteria; phylum Acidobacteriota; class Terriglobia; order Bryobacterales; family Bryobacteraceae; genus Palsa-89. The sequence continues at coordinate 30,822 of PMUP01000098.1, read as the reverse complement.
GCTATGGGGATTCCAGATGCCATTCCGCGTCTATCGCAGCCTGGAGCCCTACGACAATGTGGAGCTTCCGCCGGACTACCAGGACAAAACCGAATGGGTCTTCGCCCGCTTGATGTATCCTCAACATCCGCACGCCCGATTCGGCCGCTACTTCGGATATGGCGCTTCCACCACATGGCTCGAGGGCGGCACCAGTTGGAGCCAGGACTATCCGCGCGCCGACCGCCATTTTTCCCTGGCGCTCCGGCGATTGACGCGCATCCAGGCACGCTCCGTCGAACAACCCGTCAACCTGGATGACGGCGACGATGTTTTCAATTGGCCCTGGCTGAACGCCGGCGAAATGGGCGATTGGAAGCTAACTCTCCCGCAGGTGGCAAAGCTGCGCGAGTATCTCCTGCGCGGCGGATTCCTGATGCTCGATGACTTCTGGGGAACCGAGGAATGGGACCGCTTCTATGAAAGCATGCGGCTGGTGTTTCCCGATCGTCCCATCATCGAGATCCCGGACGCCGACTCCATTTTTCACACCGTCTACGATCTCGACGACCGCTATCAGGTCCCCGGCGAATGGGCCATCCGCCGTGGAACCACCTATCGCAACGATGGCGCGATACCCTACTGGCGCGGCATCCTGGACGACCATGGGCGAGTGATGGTGGCGATGTCGTTCAACTCCGACATCGGCGACTCATGGGAGTGGGCCGACGATCCGGAGTATCCGGAAAAGTACTCGGCGCTCGGCATTCGTATCGGTGTCAACTACGTCGTCTATTCGATGACCCACTAGAGCCGATCCCCCTCACATCTGCTCCGCTTCTCCCAACCAATCCGGATTGCGCGCCGTGGAATCGAAAGCTGACGTGGTTTTGAACGGCTCATATCTGCCGCCCGCGTAGGGTTGTGTCCTCGCCAGCAGCTTCGTGATCTGATCGTTCGTTAGCGGCCGGAAACTCTGCACGGCCTCGATTGCCTGATCCAGGCGATCCATGCTTTCGCAGCCGGTGATCACCACCGAGGTTGGCAGAGTCAAAGCGTAGTGCAGGCACTCCACCGCCGTCACGGCGCCGGATTTCAAGATGTGGCCGTCTCCCATTGGCTTCATCCCCAGTACTCCGATGCCCTGCTCCACCAGCTTGGGGAGCACGTGGTGCGAGAAGCTGCGGAAATGCGCGTCCATCACGTTCAACGGCATCTGGCAGGTGTCGAAATGAAATTTGTGCTCCTCGGCCAGCTCCAACATCCGCAGATGAACCGACGGATCTTTGTGCCCGGTGAATCCAATGAAGCGGATCTTGCCTGCCTTTTTGGCTTCGAGGAGCGCTTCCAGCGCGCCGCCGGCCGAGAAGAAACGGTCGGGATCCTCGAGACGGATGTTCTCGTGGAATTGGATCAAATCCACATGATCCGTTTGGAGACGCCGCAGCGATTCGTCGATCTGCATGGCGGCCGCTTTCCTGGTTCGCCCGTCGAACTTAGTCATCAGGAATACGCGATCGCGGTATCCATCGCGCAGAGCCGTTCCCATGCGCCGCTCGCTTTCGCCCAAGTGGTAATCCCAGCAATTGTCCAGGAACGTAACGCCGCGGTCGATGGCGCTTCGCACGATCCGGACTGCGTCGTTGGGATCTTTCGGGATCCCCAGGTGGAACCCCCCGAGCCCAATGGCCGAAACCGTTTCACCCGTTCTGCCTAAACGGCGATTGATCACATTGTCCCCCCTCGTTAGACCAGCCGCGAGGAGATTGGTTACCCAATCCTTGAACTTCGCCATCGCGCCCTGAACTGCGCCAATCGCGGGAGGTTAGTGCAAGTTAAACTTCTTCATCTTGTAGCGCAAGGTGTCGCGAGTGATGCCGAGCAGCACGGCGGCGCGCGTTTGATTGCCGCCTGACTTTTCGAGTGCCCGCGTCAAGAGGTTCTTTTCCGCCTCTTCCAGACTGGTCTGAAACGGCGCCTCGGCGTCCCCCACCGTCGCGTGCAGCGCTTCCGGGATTCCGTTGCCGTTCGAGCTGATCTGCAAGCTCGCGCTTTGAATCCGGTCCGCATCCTCCAGCACCATGGCGCGCTCCACTACGTTGCGCAGTTCGCGCACGTTTCCCGGCCAGCCATGCGACAGCAGAAGCTTCCCGGCCGGATGCGAGATGCCCTGGATGTCGCGTTTGAACTTGGTGTTGTAGAGCCGCACGAAATGCTCGGCCAGTGGCAGGATGTCTTCCTTGCGCTCCCGTAAAGCGGGCAGAGACACCTGAATCACGTTCAGCCGATAGTACAGGTCCAGTCTGAATTTGCCTTCGTGAATCGCTTCCGTCAGCTTCCGGTTGGTGGCCGCCATCACCCGTACATCCACTTGAATGTCGCGAACGCCGCCCAACCGCCGGAAGGTCTGCTCTTCCAGAACGCGCAGCAACTTCGCCTGCACCGTCAGAGGCATCTCGCCAATCTCATCCAAAAAGATGGACCCGCCGGAAGCGATCTCCATAATTCCCGCCTTGGCCGCGCGCGCATCCGTGAAGGCGCCCTTCTCATAGCCGAATAGCTCGCTCTCCAGCAGCGTTTCGGGAATGGCGGCGCAATTCAACGCGACGAACGGTCCCTCGTGGCGCCGTCCGTGGTAGTGGAGGAATTGCGCTAGGACGTCCTTCCCAGTTCCACTCTCGCCTTCCAACAAAATGGTGGAGACTTCACTTTGCGCTATCCGCCGCGCGAACTTGAGAACCTGCTTCATGACCGGCGACGCGGCCACGACCTTGAAACCGCCCAGCCCGATTCCCTGATCGTCCAAGGCGCTGTCCAAGGACTCCCCGGGGTCCGCGGCGCGTTCTTCCTCGGCATGCCCCTCGGCTTGTTCCGGGGCGCGCCCGAACACCAAAACGGCGCCCGAGACCGCCCCGTGATGATCATGTATGGGAGCGATGCTGCCGCTGATGGCCCGCTTCTCGCCAGTGCGCGAAACCAGCACAGCGTTGCCGGGCAGCTCGCGTAACCTCCCGCCGGAGAACACCAGCGCCCAGGGCAGCGCCAGCAGCTCTCCCGTTGCGGCCGACACCACCTGAAACACGTCGCTCACCGGCCGTCCCAATGCTTCGCTCGCCGGCCGTCCCGTCCAAGCCTCCGCTGCCGGGTTGAACAACGTGATCGTTTCGGTGGCATCCGCCGAAATTACGCCTTCGGCGATCGCCCGCAGCGTGGATACCAGCAGCTCTTCCTTCCCGCGCGATTTCAGCTCTTCGCCATGTTTGTGCAGAGCGATTTCGATGCTGGCGTGAAGCGCGGCTTCCTGAAATGGTTTTGTGATGTAGCCCAAGGGCTCCGCATCCTTGGCTCGCGCCACCGTGAAGCTGTCGGCGTGCGCCGTCAAGTAGATCACTGGGATGTTGAAACGCTCCCGCAAAACGCGGGCCGTTTCCGTTCCGTCCATATTTCCCTGGATGCGAACGTCCATCAGGGCCAGATCCGGGGTGTCCTCTTCCGCTTGCGCAATGGCGTCCGCGCCATTCGAAACCGAGGCCGTCACCGTATAACCGAGGTCCGTCAGGGTCTCACGCAGATCTTCAGCCGTAATCCTCTCATCTTCGACAATCAAAATTCGTGCAGACATGCTTGTTACCGGTCCCATTCTTTGGGAATCGAAATCGCACGATTACAGGTGGTTGGGTCCCCACGGCGTAGTCCGGGCCCGTGGGTTTACTTCCGGGCCGTCGATTCGATCAGTCGCACGCTCGAAAGCGCCGATCCCCTTGCCAGCTCAACAGCGGCGGGGGCGATCAAACCGCGTGCTTCTAGTTTAGACCATTTGTGGGCGGATGTGTCTGGCCCGCACCCCAGCTGCGTGACAGTCTCAAGGATTCGCCTTGCGCGAGTGCGTGACTAGCCGCTCGGCTCCAACATGCAAAACTGGAGCGATGGATCTAACGCTCGATGCCGAAGAGATCCGGGTCCTGGGATCGCTTCTCGAAAAAGAGATTACCACGCCCGAATACTATCCGCTCTCCCTCAACGGCTTGCTGAACGCTTGCAATCAGAAGTCGAATCGCAACCCGGTGGTCCATCTGGATGAGCAGGCCCTCGATCGCGCCCTGTATACGCTGCGCGACAAAGGTCTGCTCGTGAGCATCACCGGCGCCGGCAGCCGCGTCCCGAAGTATGGTCATCGCATTTCAGAAAAGTTCAATCTGGGCCGCCGCGAGCTCGCCGTCCTCTGTGAATTGCTGCTGCGCGGTCCGCAGACGCTCGGTGAGCTGCGCACGCGCGCCGAACGCATGCACCCGTTCGGCGACCTCGCGGAGGTGGAGTCGGTCCTCGACCGCATGCCCGAGCTGGTCACCAAGCTTCCGCGCCGTCCGGGTGAAAAGGAAGCCCGCTACGCGCATCTGCTCTCAGGCGAGGCGCCAATTTCCGCTGGTCCGCCGGTGTCTGCCGCCAGTCCACCTGCAGCGGAGGCTGGACCGGAGCCCGGGCCGCCGCCCCCTCAAAGCCGCATCGGTGCTCTGGAAGCCGAAATCGCCCAATTGCGCCGCGAGCTTGAAGACTTGAAGCAGCAGTTCGCCGAATTCCAAAAACAGTTCGAATGAACTTCAGGCCGTGCGCTGCGTGAAAACGTGAATGCCGTGGCCGCAGGGCCGCCGGATCGGCACCACGTGTTCTTCCAGGCAACTGGAAACGCCCTTGGCCGGTCCGTGGAAATATTCATTGACCGGAAACAGGGCATACGGCTCCAGTTCTCGAAATACTCGGCCCAATTTTTGTTCAATTCGGTACACCGCGTGGAAAAAATTGCCGCGGTCCATCTGCAACCTGTGGCAGCATAGCTTCCAATCCGCCCCCATCAGAAAGTGATAGCGGAAAATGCGGTGTTCGAGTTCCGTCAAAGTTCGTTTACTCACCAGACAAAAATCGGCCGAATATTCCTCGTCTTTGCGCCCCCAGGTACCTCTTCTTTCCTTGCCGGGCAATGGATCCAGCGTCACCCTGCTCATGTACTTCTCACGGCTCACACAGTCGCGAAAGCGATCAAAACATGCGCGGAAAATGGCTCGTAGCACACAGTTGCACGGATGCGTCGCCTCACTTCGGCCGATTCGCAATCCTAAGCCCAGGCAAATGTTGCACGCCGGCGCCGCCAGCGCCAACGTTTCCGATCGTGTCCATTCCATTTCGTCCTCTTCCTTTTAATTCCAAACCCGGAAGAACAACCGAGTCGTGTCTATTATGGGTGATTTTTCCAGTCTTACGGCCCTCGCGAGTCACGTCAACGCGAAAGGGCGCAACAACTAGGAAAAAATTCCTTCCCGAGCTAAGGAGAGAGTCCGACAAGGCTAAGCCGGTCATTTGTTTACGATGGTTTGCCGGAAATGCCCACTTAGTAGGTGAATGCTTCCCGACTCCTGTTTTTTTCTTATTCTCGCGGGAGCCTATTTCAAACTGAAATACGGGGAGGCGTCATTTTGACTTACCAGGACGCCCAGCTCAAGTTGCTGATGTACGTCCGGAGCCAAATTCGTAATGGCGAGTTGACGGAGAGAGGATTCGCCAGGCTGATTGGCATCTCGCAGCCTCATGTCCATAATGTGCTGAAAGGCGTCAGAAATTTCTCACCGAAGATTTTCGACCTCGCATTAAAATACTTTCACTTATCCTTGCTCGATCTGGCCCCCTCCGGCGAACTCGAAGCTCATCTTCGAAGCCGACGCCTGCCACAGCGTTCCGCCGAAGTCCCATTCCTGGACCGCCCCATCGGTCCCGGAATGCCCTGGCCAGCGGGGCTGAACCGTCGCAAGAACTTCCCGCTGCCGTTCCCATCCCTCAGTGCACCCGAAAATGACGCGCCCGCGAACCTGGTGATGGCCAGCCTCATCGCCGATCCCTCCATGCGCGCCACGCTAGGTTCGTCGGACGTCGCTCTTCTGGATATCTCACCGAGCCGCTCGTCCACACTCGCGCCGCAAGGTCTCTTCGTGGTCGAGCGCGGCACTGAAGCCGGATTCGAAGCCGTGATCCGCTACATCCGGCCCGGCGCGCATGGCTATTACCTGGCAACCGATTCCACTTTGGATACTCCAGCTGATTGGGAGCCTTATCCGGTTTCCGCTTCCGAACTCGCCGCAGCCGTAAAAGCCAGCGTCCTATGGATCGGCCGTGAGTGCGACCGGGACGCGCTGCCTCAGCGCGGCCGCTTCTTGTACGACCCGATTTCCTCATAGGCTTCCAGCACCTGCTGCGCCGTCCGTTCCCAACTGAAGCGCCGCGCTTGCTCAAAACCCAGCTTCACCAGCGTCCTGCGCCGCTCAGCGTTGAGCAGCACTTCTCGCATCCCCCGCGCGATGTCGAACACATTCTCCGGATTGACCACCTCCGCCGCCTCCCCCACCACTTCCGGCAGTGAATTGACGTGCGAGCACACCACCGGCGTCCCGCACGCCATGGCCTCCAGCGGCGGCAGTCCAAAGCCTTCATATAAGGACGGAAAGACGAAGGCCGAAGCCGCTTGGTAGAAGGACCGCAGCGTGTCGATCGGCACAAAGCCCAGGAAACGCACCGTGTCTTCAACGCGGCTCTGGATCACGGCGTGACGCAGCGCCGGGTAGCGCGAGATCTCATCCCCGATGATCAGCAGCCGCAGATCCCGGTACACCGGGTGATCCTGGATCTCGCCGCGCAGCACCGCGAAGGCTTCCACCAGCCGGGGAATGTTCTTTTGCGGATTGGTGCGTCCCACGTATAACAGGAACGGATAGTGGATGCGATAGCGGTCCAGGACCCTCTGAATCTCAGGCGGATAGCCGGACCCCTCGCCCTCGACGGGCGCGCTGGGTGTGTGTAAGGTGGGTGCGTCGAAGACGGGATCCGGCGCGTTGTAGATCACGCGGATGCGGCTGGCAGGAATCCCCAACAGCACCTCCACGTCGCGGCAAGTCGCCATCGAGACCGCCATCACGCGATCGGCCCGCAACAGGCCGCGCCGCAGATAAAAATGCCGTAAGCGATTCCGGTAGCCTGACGGGCTGGCGAACAGCAGTGTGCTCATGTCATGGACGGTCACCAGATACGGCTTCGGCATCATGAGCGGCACTGCGTTCAGCGGAATGTGAAAGAGATCGGCGCCGAGCTTTCCGAGGAACAGCCCGTAGCTCACCTGCGCCAAGCCGGTCCGGGTTTGGCCCGCGAAGATCACCGTCCGGAAATTGGATGGCAGATCGGAAAACTCCGGGACTGGCTGCTCAGTCGTGATGAGTGTGTACTGATTGGCCGAGTCAATCCGCGCCAGCGCCCGCACCAGGTTCCGGATGTATGTACCGATGCCGAAATCGGCGATGCGGCGAGTATCGAGCGCGATCTGAAGTGGCATCCGGCGCTACTCGCTTAAGCCGTCCAAATTAAGCCGAGGCCCGCGCCAGCTTCCACGCGTAAAGTGGGAAGCGTTCCGTCAATTCCGCCACGCGCCGGCGCACGGCGAGCAGCGTCTCCGCCGACTGCACGTCATTCAACGCCTCCGCGATCAGCGCCGCCACTTGCCGCATCTCGCTCTCTCGGAAACCTCGCGTGGTCACGGCCGGGCTTCCTAACCGAATGCCGCTCGGATTCAGCGGTGGATTCACATCAAACGGAATCGCGTTCTTGTTCACCGTGATGTAGGCCTCGTCCAGCGCCGTCTCGGCTTCCTTGCCGCGCACTCCTTTCGCGAACACGTCCACCAGCATCAAATGCGTATCCGTTCCGCCCGACACCACGCGGAAACCTTGCTGCTGCAAACCTTCGGCCAGCGCCTGCGCGTTTGCGATCACTTGCTTGGAGTAAGTCCGAAACTCGGGCGTCATGGCCTCCAGGAAGCACACCGCCTTGGCCGCGATCACATGCACCAGCGGCCCGCCTTGGATGCCGGGGAACAATGCTTTATCGATCGCCGCGCCATATTTCGCCTTGGCCAGAATGATCCCCGAACGCGGACCGCGCAGTGTCTTGTGCGTCGTGGACGTCACGATGTCCGCATATTCAACGGGATTCGGGTGCAGCCCGGCGGCCACCAGCCCCGAAATATGCGCCATGTCCACCAGGAAGATCGCCCCCACCGAATCCGCGATCTTGCGGAAGCGCGCGAAATCGATGATCCGTGGATACGCACTGCCGCCCGCGATGATCAGCTTGGGCTTGTGCTCCTCGGCCAGCCGGGCGAGCTCCACGTAATCGATGCGCTCGTCCTCGCGCGTCACGCCGTAGGGAATCACATGGTACGTCTTGCCGGAAAAATTCAGCGGATGGCCATGCGTCAAGTGCCCGCCGTGCGCCAGGTTCATGCCCAGAATCACGTCCCCCGGCTGGATCACCGCCGAGTACGCCGCCTGGTTGGCCTGCGATCCGGAGTGCGGTTGCACATTCACATACTCGGCCCCAAAAAGCTTCTTGGCGCGCTCGCGCGCCAGCGTCTCCACTACATCGGTGAACTCGCATCCTCCGTAATAGCGCTTCCCGGGGTAGCCTTCCGCATATTTGTTGGTGAACACGCTGCCGGTGGCCTGCAGCACGGCCTCGGAGGTGAAGTTTTCGCTGGCGATCAGTTCCAACCGGCTATGCTGGCGCTCCGCTTCGTGCTGGATGGCTTCGTAGATCTCCGGGTCGACGGCGGAAAGCGGCCGCGACATGCGCTCGGAATCGGTCATAAACTCTAGTGTACTGGATCGTGCTTATCGATCCCGAGCCAGCAGAGAGAATAGAAACGCTTGGGCAGCCGGTTCGTGTTTGATGGCTTCCTAACTCTTGAACGCAGCCGAGACGGCGTCAATTTGCCATAGCACGTTGGTCCGGTCCCATTCCCTTCGAGGTCTCGTAGTCGGCGTCGTTTCGCTCTTGAAAGACCTGCACAAAAGTATTGGCAATGGTTAGCAAATGTTTGGAAACCGTGAGCTCGGGGCTATCCTGCGGATTGTCCTTGAGGAGCTTATTCAGTTCGGTAACCTTCTTGTCGCAAACACCTTTCATTTTTCGGTGCTCAAATAGCCGGCCAAGCGCGGAGCGCGTCTCGTCCCGGCTCCAGTTCAGCGTGGTTTCGGAAACGAGGAGATGGAAGAGGGCGTAGTATGCAGTGGAAACCGCACGCCTAAAGCTGGCTTGACGATGCGCCTCCGCGTCGAGATTTGCGAGATGGCTCGCTAGCGGCAACAGCTCACTTGGAAGGGACATCTAGTTACGTCCATACTTCCTCTTTATGGAGGACCTGCTCGGATTGGCTGCGGAACTTGAAATACGGGAGAACGCCCCACTGCTCCAGGGGCTCCACTTGCTGCACGATGGCGTTCGAGACACCGTTAGTGACACTTAGGAGTTGATCTCGCCGGCTGGCGGCATCGGAGAGTACGACCATGAAAAATACCGACGCTTCACCGGTCCAGTCGTTTCCAAACGTATGGTAGATGCGAACAACATTGGGGTGGAGTTACCGTTCCACCTGCGCGACCGCTGCGGCGAATTCAGCCTGTTGGGCATGTGCTCTCGGAATGATCACGATTACGTTATCTTGCTTCGCGGAACTCCGGGTCGACGGCGGACAGCGGCCGCGACATGCGCTCGGAATCGGTCATAAGCTCTAGTGTACCTCCAGCACTATCTCTCCTCGCCTCATAGCACTAAGTGCATTTTTTCGCCGTTCCTTCTCCCCAAGCTGCCGATGGAAGAGCAACAGAGGTTTCCACCCATCACGCCCCTCAGCCTAACTCCCAAGATCCTATGCATCACGGAACAGCCGGAGGAATTTTCCTTCGGAATTCTCTCCGCATCCACCACGACCGTGCGGCGCGCGGAGGACGGACTGGAGCTTCTTAGCAATCAGGATTTCGATGTCGTACTGGTGAGTCTCCCTCTGCCGAATTGTGCTTGCCCGATCAGTTTGCTGGAAGAGTTACAACAAGCCCAGCCCGGTACGCCGATCGTGCTGCGGGCTCCCCAGGCGTCCGCAACCGAGGTGGTGCGCTTGCTGCGGCTGGGCGCCTTCCACGTGTACGCGGATGGTGACGCCACCAGCCTGCTATATTTCGCCGCCAATTCCAAGTGGGCGCAGGAAGCCAGCGTGGCTCCAGTCGAATCCGACGCCGGGCGCAGGCTCTTGATCGGCGAAAGCCGTCCCATGCGGCAGATCGCTCAGCAAATCCGCTTAGTGGCCCCGCGCCGCGCCACTGTCCTCATTACCGGTGAGACCGGAACTGGCAAGGAATTGGCCGCGCGTTCCATCCACGCCTCCAGCGCGCGCCAGCGTTTCTCGCTGGTGGCAGTCAATTGCAGCGCGCTCCCCGAAGCTCTGCTCGAAGCCGAGCTGTTCGGACACGTCAAGGGTGCATTCACGGGCGCCGTCAACCACCGCATCGGGCGGTTCGAAGAGGCCCATCGCGGGACCATCTTCTTAGACGAAATTGGAGACCTGCCGTTCGGCCTGCAAGCCAAGTTGCTGCGCGTGCTCCAGGAGCGCGAGTTCCAACGGCTGGGCAGCTCGGAAACCATCCGCGTGGACGCGCGGGTGATCGTCGCCACCAACGCCGATCTCGCCGGACTGATCAAACAAGGCAAGTTCCGTGAAGATTTGTACTACCGGCTCAATGTGGTCCCCATCGCGATGCCGCCGCTGCGCGAGCACAGTTCCGACATTCCGGTTCTGGTCCAGCACTTTATCGAGAGAATTTGCCGGGAGGAAAACCTTACCGCCAAGCAAATCTCCCTGGAGACGCTCGGCCGCCTGGCCGCGCACGACTGGCCCGGCAACGTCCGTCAACTGGAAAACGCCGTCGAAAAGGCCATCGTACTCAGCGGGGAACGTTCGGTCCTTTTCCCGGGAGATTTTCCGCTTCCGCCGCGCCGGCATCCAGCCGCCTACCCGCCGGGTTCGCATCCTTTGATCGCGCTTCCCGACCACGGCCTGGACTTCGAGCGCACCGTGGGGAGCATCGAGTTGAACATCCTGGAACAGGCCTTGCGAAAGACCCGCGGCAACAAGAAACTCGCGGCCGAAATGCTGGGCTTGAAACGTACCACGCTCACCGCCAAGCTCAAGAGCCTGGTTGCCGTTGGTGCTTCGGGATAGCCGCGATAGCCGAAACCTGCGCCGCGCGCACGATGAAGCGCTTGGGCGCCGAGCCGACGTAGTAGAACGGATAGCAGGTCACCAGCGTCAAGTTCTCGCCGCCAGACGCCGCGAGTACGCTGACGTCGCGCGGACCGACAATCGTGGTGGATTTCACAACGTAGCGGTACATGCCCTGGGTGGTCTCGAATTCGATCGCGTCATCCTCTCGAATATTCCGCAGCGCACGGAAAAACGTGTCGCGATGCCCGGCCAATCCCACGTTCCCCAGCCTGCCAGGCAGCGCCGTGCCGGGTATATGTCCCACCGCCCGGCTCAACGTGCGCTCGTCGGCGCCTTCCCGCACCATCACGGATAGCTTCAATCTCGGGATCTGGAGCCGGCCGATCACTGAGCGCATGGCGGGTTGGGCTTCGCTCGGCGGCCCACTCGGCGGCGGTTCATTCGTCCCTTCACTCGACCCAGCCTCTGGCGTGGATGGCGCTTCCGCCTGCGGCGCGCTGTCGCTCCTCCTGCTCCATAACCAGCGCGCCTCGTCATTCACAAAGCCGCCGACGCTGGCCGTCAATCCCCGCAGATTCTGATCGAAGGCCCAATCCTGGTATGCCTGATACAGCACGCTGCTGGTGGTGATCCACACGAAGCAGTCCACCGCCACGAGGCCCAGCAGCAGGAAGGTCCACTCGGCGACCAGCAGGCCGCGCCGCTCCGTTCCCCTCAAGCGAACCCTCATTGGGACACCTTGTCTGGCGAGAACACGTAGCTCGTTCGCGTTCGCACCAGCAGTTTAGTATGATCCGGCGAAGACGCCACTACCTTGATATGCCGCTCCGCTTTGCCTTCAGCCGGCGGCACATAGCCAATGGTGTATCTGGTGCGAATGTCCTTGGCGATCTGGCGGCAAATCGGTATGATCTCGTCCAGCGCCTTGGGATGGTAGAACACGCCTCCGCTGACATTCGCCAGCTTCTTGAGCACGCCCTCATTGCTCTCTGGATCGTCCTCGTCATAAAGGCCGACCGTATAAATCGTCGCCACCGACCTCAGCACTTCGCGCGTCACGTCTTCCAGCGTGTGCCGGCTGTGATTGTCCCCGCCGTCGCTGATTACCACCAGCGTCTTTTTATCGCGCCGTCCAAACTCGAGCTGATTGAGAGACATCTCGACCGCGTCGTAAAGCGCCGTCCGTCCCTCCGGAATGCCTTGGTACAGCGCCAGCCGCAGTTGCTGGACGTCGTCTGAAAAAAGCACATCGTCCGGCAAGCCGCGCCGGGGTTTCTCATTGAAGTTGATGATGAACATTTCGTCCATCGGATTGCTGGCTTGGTTAAACGCGAGCGCCGCCGTGACCACTTCCGCACGCTTGGGCCGCATGCTTCCGCTCTCATCCACCGCAATCCCCACCGTCACGGGAATGTCGGCGTTGGCGAACTGCGTGACCGGTTGTGGCTGCCCGTTCTCGTAAACCTTGAAATTGTCCTTGGACAGCCCGGACACGAACCCGCCCGATGCATCCTTCACGCTAACATCCAAAAGAACCAGCCGCGAAGTAGTCCGGATGGTGAAATCGCTAGGTTCTTCAACTTTCGCGGTGGCTGGGCCTTTCAGTTGACCCCAACCCACCGCGCTCGCGAGAACCAGCAAGCTCACCGGCCAAGCCACTTCGCGGCCACGGGTCATAACTCCCAATCATGTTACGACAAACGGAAGCCTCGGATTAGTGCAAAGAGACCCAACGAGAATGCGCCCGCCAAACCAATCAACGGATATGGGCTGGCAGTCTTCGGCAGTTCCTGGGGAACCAGTGCGGCTACCGGAGTTGGTTCCTGAGCCAGTGCGGCTTCGGGCTGCGGAGGCGGCGTGTTCTGCGCCACTTCCTGCGGTTGCTGTGGCTCGGGCTGCGTTTGCGTTACTTCCGCCTGCGGCAGTTCAGCCGCCTGCGTTGCCTCGGTGGTCGGCACCGTTTGACGAGATATTGCCGCGATCTGGGCGGCGGCCGACTTCGGATAGGCGAACTCCTGACCGAAATTGTCGCCCGGATAGAACCAAGCCCTCATAGCCTTCGGCTGTCCGGGAGGCGTTTCCCAGAACGTGACCACGGTCTTGCCCGTGGGCTGAAGCCGGTAGTTCGGTATCGCCAAAATTGTCGTGAACAGGTGATTTTCGTCCGCATTGAAAATCTGCACGATGTGCCGGTCCGAAGGCGAATCGAGCAGCTTGATAACGTACGTGCCCGCGGGCAAAACCATGTTGGGAACTTGGATAGGCTCGTTCACCGTCAAAATTGTCTTCTTATTCCATTCATCCGCCGGCGCACTCGGTGCGAATGCGATTCCGAGCAATCCGATGGATGCCACTGCGAGTAGTGAATGTTTCATGTGATTGAACTCCTTCTTTGCAAATTGCCGTTTCGCGATCGCTTCAGGCAACCGCACGGTCATTCAGGCTGCCCACCGCGTGGCCACAACCTGCTGCACCATAGGGCAGCTTGCGTGCCAAAGATCAAAACGGTTCTAACTCAATGAGATTGCTGGTTTTCGAGCCGATGTAACGTGGAAACTTTTACCATTGAGGCTGTATTCGCGCCTGCGAGTGACGGCCGGTGGACAGTATTGGGCTATCTTTAATTGGGCTATCTTTGTAACGGGTCTTCCTCCCAAGGGGGAGTGGCCTGCATGAGCCGGCCCAGCTCGGGCTCAAGCGCACTCATCTTTTGCTTCATTTCCCAAGCAATTTTGCGATAGCTGAAGTGCCCTTTCACCCCGGAGCGCAACCGCGCGATGTATTCGGCTTCCGCAAAATCCATCTTGAAGAGAAAGCGCGAGCGGGTCGCAAAAGGAAGCAGGTACTGCGCTCCCGGCTGGGGCAGCGAAGCCAAAACATTCCGCGCTTGCGTTATGAGTGCCTCGTATCTCGCGCTTAGCCCGGCCTCTCGAATCGACGCCGGAGTCTCAAACCCCAAGTGTGCCGAGTAACTCTGCCGGAACTGCTGGCAGCGCCGGTGCCTATGAAGATCGCGATACGCGCCAATGTCCATGATGATGTCGTACACATACGGTGCGCCGCGGAAATTCCGCAATAACTCATCACGCCGGCTGCGCGACTGCAACGCGACGTCCAGCACTTCGTTCCTGCGCGCCGGGCTCCACGAACTGGCCAGTTCATACAGCTCCCGATAGGGCCAATCGGTCACCGGATACAGCAACGTCGCCACGATATCGGCCAACGTGTCCGGCGGCTTCATCAAATCCACGTCTTCGGTCGCCGCGGGCGCTTCCTGCACCGGCAAATTCTGCTTGGCCCAGGTCCGCAAATCGTCGCGGCTCCGCTCGGCATGCTCATCGGCGTCGAGATGCCGCGCCAGCGTCGGCGCCACTGCTTCACCGGGCGCCTCAACCGATCCCGCGGCCTCCCATCGCAAACACGGCTCCTCCGCGCATGCCACTGCAATTTCCGACGCCAGACTGCGCAGCTCTGCATACTCGGAAGCCTTCAGCCGCCGGACCTGCCGCTCCAGCGTTCGGATGCTGGTCACTTGCCCTACTCCCGTCGGAATGCCAAAGCACAGCAGATAGCGCGCGACGTCGAACGCCCGGGCTTTTAAATTGCGCTGATAGGCTTCCGGTTGCATGTCCTCCGGCCGCGGGAGTTTTCCGGCGAGATGATCGAACACTTTTGCGTGAACTTCGTTGTACCCTTCGAGCAACGCCTCCGCGGCTTCTTGATACGTGGCCGCCTGCGCGGCATCGAACTCCGGCGGCGTCACGAATCCCGATTTCGAAAAGTCCTGGTAACGTGATGATCGCGCCTGCCCATCCCAAAGCTGCTCATCTTCGATCTCGGTGGCGGCCAGCTCCGAGACGCCTTCAAAGCACAGCACCACGTGCCCCAGGTCCGCGATCGACGCGTGCCCGTACTGGAAATAGAAGCTCTCCAGAAACTTCGCCGAATCGTGCGTGCGCACCCACTCGAGTGAATCGCGGATCGAATCAGGCGACCGGCTGTAGCGCGCCAGCGCAAATGCGCATTTCTCCGGTGGCAGGGGCGCGAGCGTGATTACGCGCTGGGTTGTCGAACGCGTCATTAACCCTTGAATTCGCCCGCCAGCCGGCTCGCGAGCGGACGCGTCTGTCCAGCGTACTTGTTGCCGGCCTTCTTGCGATAGGGCATCGACGAGGGCGTCGACAGTTGCTCGAAGGTGAATGAGCAAATGCGCATCCCCGGATACAGCGCCACCGGCATGCGGCCCAGGTTGCTCAACTCGAGCGTCGCTTTGCCCGCCCAACCGGGATCGAACAATCCGGCGGTGCCATGCACGATGATGCCGATGCGGCCGAGGCTCGACCGGCCTTCCAGCCGCCCCAGCACGTCGTCAGCCAGCTCGAGCGTTTCTTCCGTGATCGCCAGCACAAACTCGCGCGGCTGTAGGATAAACGGCTCGCCCGCCGGCACCTCGACGCTGCGCATGATCCCGTCGATGCCTTTGCTGTCGCGCAGATCGATGCAGGCGTGACGGCTGTGCTCGAAGACATTGAACTCGTGGCCCAGCCGGAAATCCACCGAACAACTTCCAAACTGCTCCGGCGGCAACTCCGGAGAAATCTTTATTCTCCCCTCGGCCAGGTAGCGCCGGATGTCCACATCGGACAAAACCATAGAGATTCAAGTTACCACAGGGTAGATCGAAAAAGCGCTCCAGCGGCGTCTAACGAAGGGAGGCTGAAAAATGAATCCGAATCTGATCGAGTGTTCCCCGCCTGGCGCATACTATGTTCCGGTAGCAAACCACCCCGAGCTTGGTAAGGCTCCAGGCATGCGAGTGCAGCTGCTGACGAGCGAGGGCGCGGAGCCGCGCCAATATGCGGTCATCTTCGGAAAAGGCGATGAGGTCGCCTCCGGCCTGATCGAGTTCGCACAACGCTACCACCTGACCAGCGCGCATTTCACCGGTGTCGGGGCCTTACAGGATGTGACGGTGGCGTGGATGGACAGGGAAAAGAAAAGCTACAAAGCAATTCCGATTCCTCAGCAGGTGGAAGTGCTTTCGATGATTGGTGACGTGGCGATGTTCGAAGGCAAACCTGCGGTGCATACGCATCTCGTGGTGGGCCTGGATGACGCCTCGGCCAAGGGTGGCCATCTGATCGAAGCGCATGTCTTCCCGACGCTCGAAGTGATGGTGACAGTGGATCCCGTAACGATGCAGAAGCGCTTTGATCCAGAAACGGGGCTCGCTCTCATCGACCCCCGCGCGCGGTAGCACATTCATCCCGCTCAAGTGCGATTTCTCGATAAACTTGAAATCTGATGCTGTCTACGAAATTCGCAACCGCGAGCGCGCTCATCTGCATTGGTCTTGGTTTTGGTCAGGCCGCGACGCTTCGGGACTCGCGGATAGCCAACCCCTCGGCCATCGCAGCCGACGCCGGTGTAAGCTACTGCTTCGCGCGGGTGCGAGGCCTAGATCCCGGACGCCAGCCGCCTGCCTATTTGGTGCTTCGGCTTCACGTCACGGTTTCGTATCGAAATCCCGGAACCCGCCCGCTGATTCTGCCTCTGGAGCGTGAAAGAACCATCTACACCGCGCTCAAGCCAGGATCGATGAGCGTATTTAAAGAAGGCATAGGTCTGTTCGATCCAACCTTCAAGCCGATGGAGGACCTTCCGGCCGACGTCAGCCCGGACAGTCCCGTCACTCCGAAAAACGATGTTTTCGCCGTGATTCCGGCCGGCGGCGAGATGACACCGCCGCTATTGGAGGAGATTACTTTGCCCGTGAGCCGCGAGGGGCTGTTCAAAAAGTATCCCGATCTGCGAGGCCACCGGGTATACCTCAAGTTACGGTTTGTGCACCGGGAATTATCCGCCGCGCTCGAGGCAAGTTTGTCCGATCGGTGGTCGCGCTTTGGTGTACCTTGGACCGGCACCCTGACGACCAACACGATCCTGATCGACGTTCCGGCCGCTCCGGAAGCGGCCCCCTGTAAAGACAATGACACGCCAGCCCACCCGGCCGTGGGCCTCGAGCACATGAAATGATCCGGGCACCCGGGATGCAAATCGAATTTGGTGGACGGCGGGGGGATCGAACCCCCGACCTCTGCATTGCGAACGCAGCGCTCTCCCAGCTGAGCTAGCCGCCCACTTTTGACCGCGCACACCATTTTACTCCATCCGCGCCAACCACCAACCGCCAGTCACAATTCATCGCTGCGTCTTGACTTCCCCTTTTCTTCGCCTGAGAATGGAGGCATGGCTCTCACCAAGCGGCAAAAAGAGGTTCTCGACTTCATCGCGGACTTCGTCGAAGAGAACGGCTACAGCCCCAGCTATGAGGAACTGGCTCACGGCCTGAAACTGGCGTCCCTGGCAACCGTGCACAAGCACATTCAAGCGCTGGAGTCGCGCAATTACCTGCACCGCTTGTTTAACCAAAGCCGGTCGCTCGAAGTCTCGCCGAAATACGTTCAGGAGCGGCGTAAGAGCCGCGCCACCCCCAGATCCACCGAGATTCCCCTCGCCGGTCGAATCGCCGCGGGCTCGCCCGTCGAAGCCATCCAAGGACAGGACACTTTGCAGTTCGCCGATTTCGCGGGCAAGGGCGATACCTTTGCGCTTCAAGTGAGCGGCGAATCCATGATCGACGATCACATCCTGAGCGGCGACTATGTTCTGGTGGAGCGGACCGGGCAAGCGCAGGACGGTGAAATCGTGGTGGCACTCATCGAGGGGCGCGAAGCCACACTCAAACGTCTATATCACGAGCCCGCTGGCCGTATCCGCTTGCAACCCGCCAATGCCGCGATGCAACCCATCATTGTCGACGCAGCCTCGGTGCAGATCCAGGGCCGAGTGCTCGCCGTCCTGCGCAAGTACAAGTAGCGCGGTTCAGGCGCACACCGGGCGCATGATAAACTGGTGGTCGCATGAGTAGCCCAATGAGCGGCGTGAAGCGCTTTCTGTTTTGGGATTATCCACGCGCCGGCTGGCAGTACGACGTGATGGTCGGGCTCATCGTGGCCTTCATTTTTCTAACGCCCAGGGAGTGGTTCCGCGATCAGCCCCGAGCCAACAGCATCGTGATGCTCCCCGCCGAACACGGCGAGACGGTCTTCTGGATGGATGCCGAGCAACTTTCGAACACCCCGGAAGCCGCGCGGAACACCGAGGCCAGTACCTTGCTCCAGGCGCGGACCGGCAAGAAATACCATGTTGTCCGTTTGGAGCCAATTGTCGATTCCGAACAAGAAATCAAGGGGTTCATGGCGTTCACCACGCCGTAGCGTAAGGCGCTTTCTGGAATCCCAACTATTGATGAAGACTTGGACGGTGTGCCTGTTCCTCGCCGGAGTGTTTGCTCCTCTCGGAATCGCGAAAGACAACTTGCAAGAAATTCTGAGCCGGATGGATAAGGCTGCCAGCGAGTTCAAATCCATGACCGCGCAGGTTACACACGTAACACACACCGACGTTCTGAACGACGACAGTTCGGAGACAGGCACCGTAATCATGAAAAAGGTGCAGCCAGGCGAGGTGCAGGGCCGGCTCGATTTCACCTCACCCGACGCCAAGGTCATCACTATTGAGAAACGCCGGGTTCAAGAATATCTCCCGAAGATCAAGACGCTGCAAATATTCGACTTGGGTAAGCACGGCGAGCAACTAGACAAGTTCCTCATGATCGGCTTCGGGACTTCCGGCACTGAAATTGCAACGAACTACGACGTGACGATTGCGGGGTCCGAGACTATCAACGGACAAACTCTTACCCGGTTGCAGTTGATACCCAAGAACGGGGAAGCCAAACAGTACGTGAAGAAGCTGGAGCTGTGGATTCCCGAGCAAGGCGATCCCTATCCGCTGCGCGAAAAGATTTTCGAGCCCTCGGGCGACTATATCCTGGTGACGTACAGCGATCAGAAAATCAACCCTCCGCTCCAGCCGGATGCGTTGCAACTAAAGCCTCCGCCAGGTGTTAAGACCGAGTATCCGGGTAAATGACCACGCCGTCAAACAATCGCGACGTGAGCGGGCGCTTAACGTTCCTGGATTGGGCGCGCGGCGCCGCAGTCGTGGTCATGCTGCAGGGCCACGTGTTTCACTCTTTCAATCGAACGGATTTGCGCGCCGGCGGCCCGTATATGCTTTCGCAGTTTTTCGGCGGCATCGGCCCCGCGATCTTCTTGGTCCTCACCGGCATCACGCTGGCTTTCTTGATGGACCGCCGCGAACGCGAAGGACTGCCCTCAATGGGCCGTTGGAAAGCCGCGCTGCGGCGCGCCGCCTATCTGTTCATGCTGGCTTTCCTGTTCCGTCTCCAGCTTTGGACGTTCGCCTTCGGCCAAAGTCCATGGACCGACTTGTTCAAAGTCGACATTCTGAATTGCATGGGATTCGCGATCGGCCTGATGTCCGTGATGGCCATTTTCACTACCGCCCAGCGTGTGCGTTTGTGCGCTGGATTGGGTATCGCAATCGCCGTGGCCGCGCCGCTGGTCTCGGCAATCGACTGGCGCTGGCTTCCGTCCGGTATTTCCGCGTACTTCGTTCCCAGCTATCAATACTTCGGATTCTTCCCCTGGGCGTCGTTTATCGCGTTCGGACTCAGCATCGGCAGCGTGCTGCGCCTGGTCAAACCCGATCAAATGAATCGCGTGATGCAGTGGGGAGGGTTGCTCGGCTTTGGCTTAATTGCCGGCGGCGAGTATTTTTCCAACCTCCCGTACTCGCTCTACCCCAAGTCGGAATTTTGGCTGGATAGCCCGGGGCTGATCGTGATGAAGCTGGGCGTGGTCCTGCTGGTGATCGGCTTCGCGTATGTGTGGACGGCGTTTCCGCTGGGCGCGTCTTGGAGCTGGGTGCGGCAGCTCGGCACCACATCGCTGCTGGTGTATTGGGTACACATCGAATTGGTGTACGGCCGCTGGTTCGGATGGCTGAAGGAATCGCTGACCAACGTGCAGTGCGGAATCGCAGCGGTAATCGTGATCCTGTTCATGATCGGGATCTCCCTGCTCCGGACGCGCTGGAGCACATTGCGCGCCGCGCTCTCGTCCTATTTTGCGTACCACGCGCCGCAGCGGGCGTCTGGCGATTAGCCGGCCAGTAAAGCCCCCCAATTAAATCCAGCGCCGAATGCGGCGAAGCAGATCAGGTCGCCGGCGGCAGGCCCTGGATCGCGCCACCATTCCGCGGCGGCGATGAGCATGGATGCGGATGATGTATTCCCGTAACGCCGGATGTTGGAATAGAACCGCGCCGCCTCCACGTCCAGCGCCCGCGCCACGCGATCCATCAGGTTTTGATTCGCTTGATGCATCAGGAACACTTTGACGGACTGAGCGGTTCGTCCATTTTTGTCGAGCAACTCGCCGATCGCGGACGGGACCTTGCGGGACGCTTGCAGGATGACCGAGCGGCCGTTCATGGCGAGCGGCGCGTCGAACTCCAAGCGCAGATCGTCGGCGAAAGCGCCGTCGGAATGCAGGATGTAATCGATAATTCGCGCGGAGCCGGCTCCTGGATCGATCGCGGGACCGATCAGGCAGGCGCCCGCACCATCACCAAAGAGCGGCGCAACGCCGCGTTCCATGGGCTCGCGCATCGCGATGGCCGACATTTTTTCGGACGCGATTACCAATACATTGCCGTGCATCGCAGAGAGCGGCGCGGCCATCGCCATGCCGAACAAGCTGCCCGCGCTGGCGATAGGCAGATCGATTGATGGAATGCCATCCCTGTTCAAAGCGTGTGCGATGGCCGATGCGGGTCCAGGAAAGCGGCGTTCCGATGAACCCGAGGACACCAGAATCATTCCGACATCGGTGGCTTTCAGTCCGGCGTGATCCAGGCACTCGCGGGCCGCGGCCACGCCCATGCTCGCGACGGACTCATCCGGAACCGCGTAGCGCCGCTCCTCAATTCCAGAGACATCCAGAATCCAATTCGGTTCGCAATCCAATCGCGCAGCGAGTTCGCTGTTAGTTACGATACGCGACGGCAAGTAGGCTCCGAACGCCTTGATCGCCGCCACCGGCTACATCCTGCTCTCGATGTAACTTTGGATTTTCGCGATGGATTCAAATTTGCGGGGATTCAAATCGGAATCGGGGATCTTGATGCCGAACTCGCGCTCCAGTTCGCTCACCATGTCCGGCAGCGCGAAAGAGTCCAGGAAACCGGAATCGAACAGAGATTCATCCGGATCGGGCGCGGCGGTTTGATTGGAGACCTTTCTCACGATGGCGAGGATGCGCTCCTTATTGTCCATGCGTTCCTTCGGCGCGGATCGCGACAAAGCGGTTGTACTGCTCCATTAAATCTTCGAAGAGCGTGCCGCCGATGGTGCGATATCCAGCGCCGGTAAGATGCGTATAGTCGCCTTGGCCGAGGCCGGCCTGCACCCATTGGCGCACGGATCCCGGTCCGCCCATCGCAGCGCGCCAATCCCAAAAGGCGCAGCCGTTATCGCGGGCCACTTCACGCTGGATTTCGATCACCTGATCCAGATGCGGAAATGGCGCCAGGCGGCCGCGCAGGCGATGCTCGCAGTCCGGCGGTCCGACCAGAAGAATACTCGCGACCGGAATTGTGGCGCGCAGGCGCCGTATGATCTCGGTGAGCGCGGCGCGGTAACCTTCGGGGGTCCAGGTGCGGCTCAGAGCTTCGTTCGTGCCGTACGCGATAACGATGAGGGCCGGATCGCGGCTCGTCAGCTCCGCCGCGAGGACGTCCGGGTTCCAATCGAGTATCAGGTTCGCCTGTGCGCCGTTGATGCCGAGCGTCTCGTAGGTCACGCCAGCTTGATTCTGAGCGACCCAGCCGAACAGCCGCACAGGCGCGGCGCTGAGGGTCCGCAGCGTGTACTGGTGCACGCCGGGCGTGGCTGCGTACTGATAGGTTCCTGGCGCGCTTTCGCCATCAGTATCGACGGTTGCGACAAAAGCGCCATCCACGGAAAATTCGAGTTGTCCCCCGCCGGGCTGGCGCAGGAAATGCAATTCGAGCTGCTCGCACTCGACAGTCAGCGTCACCGTCTCATCCGCGGATCGCGCAGTCAGGCTGATTCCGCCGAGCCCGTCGATTCCGTCGTCTTTGCGAGTCACGATGCCGCCGGTGTACCAGCCTCGCGAATTGCTGCCATGGCTATCGAATCGGCGATAGCCAAGAAATGGATGGCCGGGCAGCGTGTATCCTGGGCCGCCGGCGCCGAACTTAGCCTGAAAATCCTGGCGCAGTTGATTGGCCCAGTCATCGGAAGCGGTGTGCGAGTCGCCATATTGCAGGATGTGCAGTGATCCGGTTTCCGGAGGATGCGAGAGCTGCTCGAAGAACGGCACTAGAGCTCCGGCGCCTTCGAGAACGCTGGCAGGCCGGGCGGTTCGTTCGCTAATTGCGCGCAAGGCTGCGCCTCGAACCACTGGCGAAACGTGAACCACGGCTACGCGAACACGTTTTTTGCGGGGCTTCTTCTTGGCCGTCTTTTTTGCGGCAGTGGTTACCGCGGGAGCCGGAACAGCCGAAAGCAGCGCCGCTAAAATAAGCACCAGCCGCGTCACTGGTGCGTCTCCCGTTGTGCAATCCGTTGCTGCTCTCGAGCTTTGAATTGCCGGTAGCCGGATTCGAGCGCCTGATCGAGCAACACGCCGACTTTCCGCGCGCCGGCTGGCAGGGGATGAGTGAAATCGGCGCTCACCAGCCTCGGCTGGCTGTCATACCAGCGCGCCATGGTTCCTTCGCCGCCCATAGCTTGAAATGTGTTGAAGAACGCGCAGTTCATTTCCGCCGCCGTTTGGCGCTGGATCTCCACCAGGCGCGGCAGGGCGGGAACGGTGGTGATGTGGGAATTGGAATCGCGCTGTCCGCGATCCATGGGACTCATGATCAGAATCGATGCGCCCGGGACGGCCGCTTTTACGCGCTCGATCACTTGGCGCAACTCGCCGGGATAGTAACGCTCGATGTAGTCGGCATAGATACTTTCGTTGGTGCCGTAATTGATCACCACCAGATCCGGATGCTGGTGCCGCAACTCTTCGGTCCACTGGGGCTTGTCAAAATAGCGCACCACAACTTGAACTTGACCGCCATTCAGCCCAAGACTATTGTAAATCACGCCCGGCGTGTTTCTTTCGAAACTGACGCCGAAGAGGCGAACGGGGCCGCGCTCGACGGAGAGCTGGATGGTGCGGGCGCCGGCGGGCAATGGAAAGGTTTGGAAGCCGGGTTCCTTTGCCGGGCCTTCGGTTTCCACGTCGCCGAGCGTCTGCCCTGCTGCTTCCACCGTTAGCACGCCACCGCCGGGCTGGCGCAGGTACTGAATCTCGATTTGAGCGTGATCTTCGGCCAGCACGAGCCGCGAAGAAGCGCCCGTATCGCCTTCAAAGCTCACACCGCCGAGGCCGTGGAATCCATCGCGAGCGCGGGTTTGCGTGGCGGCCGCAATGTGCCAGCCTTTGCCTTGCACCTCGACGCCTCGATGGCCGTACCAAGCCCAGGGTTTGGCGATGAGAACGAAGCCGTGGCCCGCGTCGCCGAAGTGTTGCTGCAAAAGCGAACGCACGTCGGCGGTGATGGAATCGGCGGTCACAGGAGAATCGCCATAATGAAGCACGCGCGTGACTGCGCCCGGCGCTCCTACCTCGGTACGCCACAGGGCGAGGTAAAACGCCCTGAGAGCATCGTGCGGGTCGATGAGATTGGGCTCCAGAATCGGTCGCCTCGATGCGGCGGCCGGCGCTTTGAATGCCGGAATCGGAGCGAACGGTTCGATCGCGGGCGTGTTACGCGGACGGAAATCGAGAGCCTCGCCTGCTGTGAACGGACGCGCGAACTTCGCGACCTCGAGCAGCAATACCAGCACGCCGAAGGTGACAATCGCGAGGGAGGCTTTCTTCGGCCACATGGGAGGCAGCATGCTTAAAACCGCGAGTAGATGAACGGCGCGGCACTAGCGCCTCCGGCATAACGAATTGCGACCACCACGGCGGCGATGGCCGCAGCCTGCGCGTAGTAAGGCGACTGGCAGTAGAGCCGTAGGCCGCCATCGTACCAGCGCTTCGGAATGTAATGTGCGGCAGCGGCAAAGACAGCCACTAGCACGAACGCCGGGGTTATATTCACAAAAGAGATTGTGCCGGAGGTGATCTGGTAGAGGATATCGCGCGCGGTGTCCAGGCTGGAAGCGCGGAAGAAGATCCATCCGATCAGAACGAAGTGAAACGTGAGGAACGCGCGGGCGAAGCGAGCCGCCAAGGCCGGTGCTGGCGTCCGTTTACCTCGCAGCGTTTGCCACCAGCGATGCACGGCCAAGCCAACTCCGTGCCAGGCGCCCCAGACCAGAAACGTCCAACCAGCCCCGTGCCAAAGGCCGCCGAGCATCATGGTGATCACGAGATTCAAATACGCGAAGACTTTCCAGCGCGAGCGCAGGCCTGGCAGCGAGAAATACAAATAGTCGCGGAGCCAGTTGGAGAAGGAAATGTGCCAGCGACGCCAAAAGTCGGAAATGTTTTGGGCGGCGTAGGGGCGATTGAAGTTGGGCGGAAGCGTGATGCCGAGCAGCAAGGCGGAGCCCAGCGCGATGTCGGTGTAGCCGGAGAAATCGTAGTAAAGCTGGAGCGCATAGCCGTAGGCGCCCGCCAGCACTTCGGCGCCCGAGTACAGTTTGGGCAAATCGAAGACGCGATTCACCAGGCTTTCGGCGAGGAAGTCGGCGATCAGCAGTTTCTTTACCAGGCCGAGGCCAATGAGAAAGAGAGCCTTGCCTCCGTTCTCCGCGCTGAGCATTTCGCGCTTGGACCACTGCGGCCATAGTGTCGAGAGTCGTGTGATGGGCCCCGCGACGGTGGTGGGGAAGAAGCTAGCGGAGGCGAGGTAAGCGAGATAGCTCTCGGCCGGCTGCGCGTCGCGGCGGTAGATGTCGATGGTGTAGGTGAGCGATTGGAAGCCGTAGAAGGAAAGCGCGAGGGGCAGCACCCACGGCAGCACGGGCAAGTACTTCACCGACGCGATGAGGCCGATGTTGAGCGCGATGCTGAGTGTCACGATCAGCCGTCGAAGGCCGGGGTGCGTGGAGCGGTGGAGCGCTTGGCCGATGAAGAAATCGCACGTGGACGCCGCGGGAATGATGGCGAGGTAGGCGAGATCCCAGCGAGCGTAGAAGAAATAATTGGCGAAGAGGACGACGGCGAGCGCGCCCAGACGGTATCGCGCGGCCAGCCAGTAGGCGAAGAAAACGGCGGCGAGAAAGCTGAAATAAGCCGCGGTGGTCAACAACATCTCGGGATGCCCCAAGTATAGCGGAGGGCGGAGTTAGGGATTGGTGATTGGGGCCGAGGGATTGCCGTCTATATGGCTTGTGTACACTGACCAGGAGGTCTCATGGACATTCGTTGTGTGGTAACAGGACAAAACACATCCGGCAAATCGGTATTTGTCCGCGATGCGCCAGTCGCGCCGGTAACGCTCGCTCTTCTTCCGGGTTTCGAGTTCCACCGGTTGTGGGGGAGCGAATCGGTCGTTCGACACCCTTCCAATGGCGCAGGGCCGCCACATTCAGGCTACTTCCCGCCCAAGACCGGATTCCGTTTTGGATTTTTCACCATACCGCCTCAGGCAGAGTCGGAGCTCGCGCCTGCTGATTTGGCGACTGCGTTCGGCGAGCTACGGGAGAAATTACCCGGTATGGCCGAAGTGCTGGAGCTGGAGAATCCGGGCATGCACACCACGGATACAGTGGACTTCGATGTGGTTATTTCGGGTGAGGTTTATCTCGAACTCGATGACGGCTCCGAGGTTCTAATCAAGGCGGGAGACTGTGTAGTGCAAAACGGAACGCGCCACGCCTGGCGCAACCGGTCCGCGGCGAACTGCGTCATCGCCTTCACGTTAGTGGGCGCGGAACGCAGCCGATAAGATCGACCGTTGGCCCTCGAGCGCTTGTAGCCCGAGGCAGGCGGAGGGCTTGGCGGGCGCGAAAAACCTCACAAGAGATGTAATCGTTCGCCCCCGAACTGCATCCTATTGGCGAGGAGACCTGTAGTGAAACTGGCCAAATCGGTAATACTTTTATTTACAATTACTTTCGTGGTTTTGAACCTGGCGGGCGCCAAAGAGAACGCCGACAGCTTTTCGGGCAAGTGGGTTTTGGACAAACACAGTCCGCGGCCCGGCGACGCGCCCAACAACATGGAGACAAAAATCAAGCAGGACAATTCCGGGTTGACGATTGAGTCCACGTTTAAGGAGCCCGACAATGGCGTGCTGCCGTTGCTATATCTCGGGGTGATGACCGACAAGTTGCATTTGACTACGGACGGCCAGGAACAGCAGAGCCAGATCGGGCCGTTCATGGCAACGTTCAAGAGCAGCATAGATGGGAACAAGCTGATGACTGATTGGGCCGCGCAGATCAAAGGCGATCAGGTGCAGGGGCACTGGGTTCATACGCTCTCCGATGATGGAAAGCATATGACGCTGGAGATCAAGGAAAGTTCGACTCACACCCAGCACGCCGAGACGACACTGTACTTTGTTCGCAAGTAGGGTCAGACTGCGCCTGGACATGCGCTAGCATGTGAGGAATGAAGCGGTTCACGATCCCTTTCCTCGCGATTCTGCTAGCGTCCCAGGCTGCACCCGCGGGGAAGTTCGCACTCACCATCGACAACATCATGCGAGGGCCGGAGTTGTATGGCTACGAGCCTTCGCAAGTTCGCTGGTCTGGCAACGGACGGCAAATCTATTTTCAATGGAAGCAGGCGAGCGATCCGCGTATCAAGCAGCCGGATACTTACGTGGTGGAGCGGGATGGCGCGGGACTGCGGAAGTTATCAGATGCCGAGGCCAACGCGGCACCACCGGCATCCGGAGATGCTACCCGAGACAAGCAGCGGACAGTATACGCGCGCGGTGGCGATATCTTTCTTTACGACGCGGCCACGGGGAACACGCGGCAAATAACTAAGACCGGCGACGCGGAGACGGATCCACACTTCACGCGCGATGAAAAACGCGTCGCGTTCACGCGGGCGGACAATCTGTATGTGATAGCGCTGGATAGTGGCGCGATCGAGGAGCTGACGGATATTCGCCCCGCTGGAAGTCCGCCGCCTCCGGGCCAAGAGGAAAAAGGCACCGCGAGCCAGGAGGCGCTCAAGAAGGAAGAGAAGGATCTCTTTGAAGCCATCCGGCGACGCGCGGCGGAACGCGAGGAATTGGAGGCCAAGCGAAAGCGTGAGCATCCGCGGAAGCCATTTACTTTGCAAGCCGGGCAGACGGTAGCTCTGCTGCGGCTCACGCCGGACGAGAAGTACGTCATCGCGAGCATTCATGAACCTGCTACGGGCGCCAAGCGCACAGTTGTGCCGAGCTTCGTGACGGAATCGGGTTACACGGAGGACATCCCTTCGTACGAGAAGGTGGGCGATAAGCAGCGGTTGGCACGGCTGGCGATCCTGAGCGTGGAGACTGGCGAAGTGAAGTGGGTGGATCACGGCCAGCGTGCCTCCCTGCAGCCGTCGGATGCGAAAACCCCCGTCGATCGCGAGGTGCACCTCTTCGAGCCTGTTTGGTCCGACGACGGCTCGATGGCAGTGGTGGATTCGCGCGCCCTCGACAACAAGGACCGCTGGATACTGGCTCTCGACGAAGAGACTGGAAAGACGCGCGTGGTGGCGCATGATCATGACGACGCGTGGCTGGGAGGCCCCGGGCTAGTCGACTTGGATGAACCCAAAACCGTCACGATCGGCTGGATGAAAGGCGATCGGGAAATCTATTTCCAATCGGAGCGCACGGGTTTTTCGCATCTCTACGCCGCTCCCTTCGCGGGCGGAGAAGCGAAAGCGCTGACGTCGGGTGCGTGGGAAGTGGAAAGCGCGATTTTATCCCGCGATAAGAGCCGCTTCTTCTTGGTGACTAACGAGGCCGGCCCAGGGGAACAAAATGTTTATGAAATGAACGCCGAGGGGGGCGCACGAACCCGCTTGAGCACGCTTCCCGGCGGCCATTCGTTCGTGCCGTCGCCGGATGATCGCTGGTTTGCGGACGTGTATTCGTACACCAACAAGCCGCCCGAGCTTTATGTCCAGGAGACGCGCGTCGATGCCGCTGCCAAGAAGCTGACGTCGTCGCCGGCGCCGGAGTTCTGGGAGTATCCATGGCTGGACACGCCCATCGCGACGTTTGCCGCGCGTGATGGTGCAACGTTACGGGCGCACGTTTACAAACCGGCGAATTATCGCAAAGGTGGTCCGGCGGTGGTCTTCGTACATGGCGCGGGTTATTTGCAAAACGTGCACCGCTGGTGGTCGTATTACGCGCACGAGTACATGTTCCACCAGCTGTTGATGGAGCACGGCTATCTTGTTGCGGATGTCGATTACAGGGGATCCGCCGGCTACGGGCGCGACTGGCGCACCGCGATCTACCAGCACATGGGCGGCAAGGATCTGGACGACAACATCGATGCCGCGCGCTGGATGGTGTCGCAGTACGGCACCGATCCGAGACGCATCGGCATTTACGGCGGCAGCTATGGCGGCTTTATCACGCTGATGGCGATGTTCAGCCAGCCGGATGTGTTCGCGGCGGGCGCGGCGCTGCGGCCGGTTACAAACTGGGCGAATTACAACGACGAATACACTTCGAACATTTTGAATCTTCCGCAGACGGATACCGAAGCGTACAAACGGTCGTCACCAATTTACTTCGCGCAGGGTCTGAAAGGCGCGCTGCTCATCTGCCACGGCATGGCGGACACAAACGTGCACTTTCAGGACACCGTGGAGCTGGCGCAGAAGCTGATCGAGCTGCACAAGGAGAATTGGGAGCTGGCCGTGTATCCGGTGGAGAACCATGGATTCGTTGAGCCGTCGAGCTGGGCGGACGAGTACAAACGGATTTTCGATCTGTTGGAGAAAAATCTGAAGCCGCCTGCTTTGATACAGCCCCGGTGATTTTGATATAGTGTCCGGCAATGATCCGAATACATGTGTCCCGAACACTCCTTACCCGCATTTCCGCCGCAGTGCTGTTCCTGACGCTGGCCTGGATCGCATACACCCAGAACCAGCCGCAGCCTGCGAAACTCACGCTCAACAAAGTGAAGGACGATCTTTATGAGATCGAAGGCGATGGAGGCAACGTCGCGGTCTACATCACCGACGAAGGCGTCATCCTGATCGACGACAAATTCGATCAGGATCATCAAGGCATCGTGGACCAGGTGAAGAGCGTCACCAATCAGCCGATTAAGTACATCATCAATACCCACTATCACTCGGACCACAGCGGCGGGAACACCAAGTTTCTGCCGACGGCTGAGATCATTTCCACCGCGATGGCACGGACCAACATCCTGGAGCACAAACAGTCCAACGCGGCGCCCGGCATGAGCCCCGCGCGGATCACTTTCACCACCGAGACCGCGGTCTATTTGGGCGGCAAGGAAGTGCGTGCGTACTACCTCGGGCGCGGCCACACCAATGGCGACGCGGTGATTTACTTCCCGGCGCTGCGCACGCTTCACACCGGCGATCTGATGGCGGGTACCAGTCCGCTCATCGACTATAACGGCGGCGGGAGCGTTGTGGAGTGGACCAAGACGCTAGATTCCGCGCTCAAGCTCGATTTCGACACGGTGATTCCGGGCCATGGCGCGGTGACGAACAAAGCGGGCCTGCTGACCTATCGCAACAATGTGGAGAAGCTGCGCAATCGAGTGACCGGCCTGGTGCATGAAGGCAAGAGCCAGGATGAGATCGCAAAGGTGATGACCGACGAGTACAAATGGGCGCCGGGCAGCCTGCAACAGCAATGGAGCGTGCCGGGGATGATCGCGGAGCTGAAATAAGCCACTAGCGTAAGAACTTTATAAACATCGACGCGGCCATCGAAAGGCCAACGATGATGACAATGCGCCGCACGGCAGCCCCTCCGATCCGCCTCGCGATGAGTGCGCCGCCGTATCCGCCGATGATGGCGCCGATCACCATCACCACGAACTCGGGCCAGCACACCATGCGCGCCCAGATGAAATAGATTGCCGCCACGCCGTTGATGCTCGCGCCGAGCAGCGCTTTCAGCCCGTTCATCTGATGAATGTCGGTGAAGCCGAGCACGCTGAGCGCCGCCAGCATCAGAATGCCGATACCCGCGCCGAAGTAGCCGCCGTACAGCGCCACGAAGAGCTGAAACGTCATCGCGCCCATGAGCCACCGCGTGGATTTGTGCGATGACATATGCGACTCGGGATTTGAAATCTTCAGCCGCCTCTGAATCGGCTCCTGGACCATGAACAGCAGCGTGGCGAAGAGGATCAGAAATGGCACCAGCGCATCGAAGACGGCCGGCGGCGTGTGATTCAGCAACAGGGCGCCGAGAATGCCTCCGACGACACTGGGCGCGGCTAGAGCCAGCATGCGGGGGCTGGACGTTCGCAGTTCTTGGCGATAACCCCAGATGGTCCCAACCGTGCCAGGCCAGATCGCAACTGTGCTGGTGGCGTTCGCGTTGATGGAAGGCAACCCGAGCCAGATCAAAGTGGGAAACGTGAGTAGCGTTCCGCCGCCCGCCACGGAGTTGATGGCCCCGGCCACGAAGGCGGAGCCGAATGCGACTACTGCTTGCCAGGGACCCATGGAAGTGGGAAGTATCATAAGAACATGCGTCAGAAATTCAGCCTAACATCCGCGGAAGCGCACGCCATCGTGACGGCCGCTAAACTGGAGGCGGTCAAGAACAATTGGAAGGTC
>PMUP01000017.1 GCA_003166865.1 Bryobacterales bacterium | reverse complement strand
TTCCACGCGGTATCCGTTTTGCTGGAGCGCGCCCTAAGGGCGAGTACGCACCCGAGGCCGATCAGCATGGTATGAACATTATCTCCTGCCCTTCACGACAGTTTGGACGTTAATGGTCCGCGTGGTCGCTTCTGAAGATTGACGGTCGTGGGTGTTCCATCGTACTCTGTACTAACTCACCAAGATTCAGCCATCGGGGGGTGAACAAGTGACCCGTCCGCATGCACCTGTCGTAACACGCCTGCTCCTTTGATTTTCTGCCCAAGGAGTGAAGCATGAGCAAGTCAGATCGTAGCTGCGTTATGCGTCTTGCCGATGGTCAAGCGCATATCCCCGGCCCTGCGGGCGAGCGCGCCGTTATGGTCCTGCGGCGTGGCCCTCTTGATGTAGCCCTTTCCCTCCCTCAGCGCCCGAGCCAACAGACGCCGCACGCACAGGACGAGCTTTACTTCATCATTCGCGGGCGAGGATTCCTTCTTCACGATAGCAAGCGGGACTCGTTCGAGTCAGGCGACATCCTGTTCGTGGCCGCTGGGACCGAGCATCAATTTGAGGGCACTTCCGACGATTTGGCCCTGTGGCGCGTATTTTACGGACCTCATGGCGGCGAAGTCCCGGCATAAAGCGTCCGCATGTACGTCATCGCCTCTGGTGTTAGTCCTGAAACCTGCGCTCGCGCACCGCTGGACCCAACTAAACCCGCGCGGCTGCGGCGCCCAAGAAGGATCTGCGGCTGAATTCGTACGCCATGCATCATCTCCTACGGACGTGGCGGTGGTGGAGCGAGCTTCTCTGCCAGCGGGGGCTGCGGGCCCACTACACTGGTCAGCGCGGCATAAGCGCACTCTTCGTCCTGGTTCGATCCACCGACGCCGATGGCGCCGATCATCTCATCGCCCACCATAATGGGAAGGCCGCCTGAGGTGGGGAACACGCCAATGCTGGACCACCGTAACTGCAGCGCCAGATTATTCGCGACCATGTTGGCACGGGTGTGCGTGGAATCCCTGGTGTAGAGCACGCTCTTGGCCTTCAGCAATGCGGTCTCGATGTTAATGGGAACCTGACCGTCCATCCGATGTGCATGCACGATCTGGCCCGTTGGGCTGAGAATGAAAACGCTCACCGCGATCTTTTTTTCCTTCGCGAAGGCCACACAAGCCTGAGTGATCTTTTCCGCCGTGTCCGCGGAGATCTCGTTCTTCGCCTTGGCCTTCTTGGCATCGTCGCCCGAGACCACAAATTGTGCCGAAGCGGCGCCTGCAATGAATACGAGCGCGATCGCAACGATTTTCGCTTGCCTCATGATATTCTCCTTCCTCTCCTAGAACTAAGACTTGGTGGGGTCTTGCGTGGCTTGTGAACGCGACATCGAAATTGCCATCCCCATTAAAGTCCGCATGCCACCGATCGCGTCGCTTCTCGCGCCGCCGCTTCGCGCGCCAGCGCTTCCGGGTCTCTTTCATTCCGTGATTCGAGTGCCTTGAGATTGCTTTCCAGGTTGTCGAGGAAGCTCATTCTTCTTTTAGGATAGCCTCCGGGTCGGACAATTTAAAGTTTGGCTCCTCAGGTAGGACTCGAACCTACAACCCTTCGGTTAACAGCTATGGAAACTGTCAGGGCGAACTCAGCGATGAAGTGATATGCCGCAATATTATCAATACGCTGAGGGGATGCGTCGGCAAGGTCCACTGTGCCCCAGTGCGACGAAATGCCATGCTTTTTGATCTGGGTGGGGCACAAAATTGGGCACAATTTTTGGCGGCCCGAAAACTCCTTCTGGCGTGACGGAATCGGCTGCTCGGAAGTGTCGGCTCGAACGGTTCAGCTATTCGAAAGAAGACTTCTTTAGGCTGAAGCCCAGCACGGCGAGCATGGCTACCACAAGAAATATCAGGCTTGAAGGTTCTGGAGTTGTGATGGTGCCTGTTATTTGATTCACACCAGTCACTATGTAGTCAGGGTGGCAGGCAAATTCTCCGGTTATAGGAGTGCAGGCGTTCGAGTTTATGTTCGTAGCCAGCGCACCGATCTCCTGTGTATCAGCAGCTGGGAAAAAGAACTGGATAAACTCAAATGGAGTGGTTAGCGCAAAACCAGGATTGATGTCCCCGAAACGGTCGACGACGGAACCATCCGCACCCGTACCACTGGAAGAGATTATCCCAAGGGGTGTGGAAAACGACCACGCTCCAACGATCG
Source organism: Bryobacterales bacterium (assembly GCA_003166865.1). GTDB lineage: Bacteria > Acidobacteriota > Terriglobia > Bryobacterales > Bryobacteraceae > Palsa-89. The sequence continues at coordinate 8,584 of PMUP01000017.1, read as the reverse complement.
TTTGGTTCGTGATATCTAGGTCGTAGGTGCCTGAGACAGAGCCGCTACCGAAACTGGTACAAAACGAGTCGTCACAGGTAGCATAACCGTCAAAAGACAGAATCTCGATTGTATCTGCTTTGGCCGATGCCATCAGACCAATCATCAGCAGCAGGTACGATAGCACCGTGGAAATAACCTTGCTCAAACCGGACATACGTCCTCCTAATTCCAGGATTTCCAGTTTCGCATCCTGAGAATTTGAACCAGTATACACCCCACCGGTTCCCTCGGAGCCTCTTTTAATTATTCCATCTCGACAACAACTTTTCCATCCCGGCAAGTGGCCCAACTCCCCCTTCCCTCAGTCACCTGCCTTTCGAAACCAGTGTGCAGCACCGCGTTGTCGAGTGCTCCCGCCTTCGCTCCGCTCCCAGTATTCCCAACGCAGCGATAGGTGTGGTTTCCGATGCGGTTTCCGAACAAGGACGAGTGGTCTCAGATTTGGCTTGGTCGTGGCGATTGTGTTGACGCTCGTGCTGGTGGTGGGCGTTATCCTAACAACGCAACGCAGATGGTTCCGTTTACGAACTCACAAGAGGAGATTGATGCACTCAGGCGAGCGCTTGGGCTGTAACGTACCGATCTAAGATCGTGGTTAGATCGATGTACGGATAGGAACCTCGTGGCGAAGAAGGATGGCTTGATACCAACCGGAGGAGTGCATCCCATTTGGGAGATCATTTACCGAATCGCCCCCGCAAAGAGCGCAGCGCTGAAAGAACTGCTCTATCGGTCCTAGCAGAGTTATCATCAGATCCGAGATGAAAGTCATTAAGAGTACACGACATGCGAAGATCACTGGGGGTTTCGGAGAAGCGCTGGTGCTTCGGAGCCGCAATATGAGGAGAGGCTGGCTCCGCGTGAGTCCTTAGTCGCCGTCCATCCGTCGATGAATCCGCCCCGATTCAAACGAATGACTGGCCAGGAAGTCGGTAGCGCGGTGGCTGGCGCTGCGCCACATGTTCCGTTCGAATAGTTCGTCTGCACCATGTGCTCTTACGGCTGACCGCTATCAAGAGCTACCTTTATCCTCGTCCTCCTCGTCCGCGCAACGGTCGTCGGCGCTTCCCTGGCGGCGACGGCCAATCTAAGGCTGGATGCGACTCAACGATGTGGCATGACGAAGAAGCGATTCGGAGTTACGACGGCGATGAACCCTGACCCTGAAGTTTGGCTGTTGCGGTAGGGACCGGTCATTACTGATCGCCCCCCGCACAGAACCGTACGTGCGCGTCTACGCATACGGCTCCCGCTTCGGATTGGTGGCGGCAAAGCGCTGTGAGGGATAAGGATGTAAGACGCGAGGGACTGGAATCCATCGCTCCACTGCTCGACAATACACTGAACGTCTGCCAGCAACTCGTAAAAAATAATGCCGAGCGAAGGAATCGTCCCGCAAGTCACGAAGGCCACGTTGGCGGTTCCCCGTGCAACCGGATTTCGATTCGCGCACGTCGGCTACGTCCTCGTCAGTCTTACCCGTGCGAAAGTCTGAATCTTGCCGCCCATCTCGTTGTCGATCGACCACTGCCAAGTGTCGGCATTCTTGTCGTAGGCTCTCGAAGCACTTTGCGTCCCACACGCTTTCCGATCTCAGCGAGGGTAGCGCGCTCGGGATCACTCAACCGCAATCTTGATGGCAGCTTCGCCCTCAAGATACGATTCTCCGCGGCCAGATATTCATTTTGCAGCAGAAGCTCCTGGTTCACCGATTCCGTCAACTGGGGCGCCATAGATGCAATCGCGCGCGAGCGCACATCATCTGGAGGTCAATCAATGGTTCGGCATCGGATAGTAGTTATCGTCCTGCTCATCGCTTTCTCCTCAGTCGCAACCTAGCAGCGTGTGGTGAAAGGCCAAGACTGTACCTCCGGCCGTGCGTTGATGGTTTTCATTTCGGATCGCTGCGGACCCGTGCGATGATCTCCTCAATGACGACGGTCTTGGCATCGGCGTAATTCTGGACATACTTCCAGTCCTTCTGGGCCAAGACCAGCTTGGTGCGTGCGTACAGATCGCGATCGGCGGCATTGCTGCGCAGCCAATCCCGGAACATCAGCATGCGGTCGACTTCCGGACAGGCGGATGAAAACACGTGCAGGTTGATGTCCGTATCCGGCCCCTTGAACACCCGATGCTCGTACCAGTTGGGCTCTCGAATCCGGAGCATATAGCCAGCCGCCCCTAGGGCCGGCGCGTATGCATCTTCCTCCGCCGAGTCAGCGACCACCAGCAGTAGATCGATGATCGGTTTCGCGGCAAGCCCTGGCACCGACGTCGAGCCGGCATGCTCAATCCGCAGCGCCCGGCTCCCGAGCACGGACCGAATTCTGTCAGCCTCACGCGTAAACAGCTCCGGCCAGTGCGGATCGTAGTCCACAATCGGAATTCGGCTAGACAATGGCTTCAGTTCTCCGATGGTGTAAGCGCGGATCTCTTCCTCGGTGCGCGAAGTGCGGTTATCGAGCGGCGGTGCCTCTTTCGACATTAATGACTAATCTCATTCTACGGACAACACCTCAGGATGAGGTTTGCAACGGTCGCGTGCAGCGGCCCAATGGACATCCAGAGCCACGTCATGAGCCACCTCCAGGAAGTTGTTCGTCGGCTGCCAGGCTTCGAGCAGGCCATTCACACTGCTCAGCTTATCTGCCTGCCGACCGGCGACGGTATCTCAGTGCCTCGTCGGTCTTGGTCCACGTGAGCTTCATGTATTGGTCTCAGTTATATCGATCGCAAGTTTGGATGATGGACCATCCCGTGCAGAGGAGGATACTCCGCAGTTACGTCTGAGACTCCGGTATTGGTTCCAACGGTCTTCGGAGAAGCTGGCTGATTACGAGTGACACTGGTTGGTGCCACGCTAACATCTCCGGGCCGGACGTTGAAAAGTTCGGCTCCCCACCCATGATTCGGAACAAGGTTCACGCTGGGACACTTTCGCCAGGTGAGCTGTGAACCGTCTATGAACCATGTTCCGAATCGCGTCCGGGTGCCCGGCTGCAATTCGGAATACGGTTCAGCCGCCCATCACCTCCAGGTAAAACCAGGCCCGCTTGCAAATGGTTTCATGGTCGACAACGAAGCTAACGTGGTCCACTTTCATCAGCCGCGACATCGGGACATCCTCCCGATGTCGTTGTTTTCACTTCGGCGAGAGGTGGAACGAGTCATATTTATCCGGGCCGTCCTTCGCGTTGGCCTACTATAAGAATTCGGTGGAACAAAATGAAAAAGTTCGTGGTCGCCATCGCCATCCTTTCGATGGTCATACTCCTGGCCGTCTTTCGTCCGTGGGTTCCAAAAGCTCGGGCTGACAATAGAGCGCTGCGGCATGCTCCGGCCGGTGACGTCATCGGATTCGCGGACCAGCACGCCACCTTCGCGTGGCTGGGTGTTCCGTTTGCCCAGGCCCCGGTTGGCGATCTGCGCTGGCGGGCGCCGCGGCCTTTGTCCCGCTGGCGGAACGTGCGCCCGGTGCTGGCGATGAGCCCGCCTTGCGCCCAGTTCAAAATTCTGGCCCTCCTTGACAAGCACGCGACCACAGGCTCCGAAGACTGCCTCTACCTCAATATCTGGACGCCTCACATGACGGCGGATGAGGCTACGGGCAAGCGCCTGCCGGTGATGGTGTGGATTCACGGCGGCGGCGACACCATGGGCCTCGCCGAAGCAACCCCGGGAAGCCACCTGGCCGGCGCCGAACAGGTGGTCGTCGTGTCGTTGCAATACCGCCTGGGGATTTTTGGTTGGTTCAGCCATCCCGCGCTGCGCAGCGCAGCGGCAACGCCGGCCGACGCATCCAGCAATTTCGGGCTGCTGGACATGATCGCCGGACTGCGATGGGTACATGACAATATTGCTGCCTTCGGCGGCGATCCCGCCAATGTGACCATCTTCGGCGAAAGCTCCGGCGGCCACGACGTGGTAGCGCTGCTGGCGTCGGCCCCGGCAAAAGGTTTGTTTCAGCGCGCCATTTCCGAGAGCGGCAGCGTCCATGCGACGCCGCGCTCGCAGGCCGAAAACTATAGCGACGACGCCCAGGCGGGTCTGCCGTTCAGCACGCGCGAGTTCGTCAACCAGTTGCTGATGGCCGATGGGGCCCCCACCCGCGCCGTCGCCAAAGCGCGGCAGCAGGCCGTGGATGACCGGGCGCTGCTGGCCTATCTGCGCGGCAAGTCACCGAAACAACTTCTCAAAGTGGTGACGGGCGACAGCTTCGGCATGTACGATTGGCCGGTCATCATTCGCGATGGCTACAGCGTGCCCGACAGGCCGATGATGAGGGACTTCGACGATCCGGCGCAGTATAACGCCGTGCCAGTGATGCTGGGCGGAAATCGCGACGAGTACAAGCTGTTCATGATGGCCGATCCGAATCTCACGACGACGCGCCTCGGCTTCGTGCCGCGAATCCGTGATCTCGCCGCCTACAATCGGATCACGGGATATTACTCCGCCCGATGGCGGGCCGAAGCGGGAGGCGAGTTGGCGGCAGTCCTGCAGAAGAGCCAAGGCGATACGGTTTATACCTATCGTTTCGACTGGGACGACGAGCCGGCCTACAGCCTCGTCAATCTGCACGATCTTTGGGGCGCGGCGCACAGCATCGAGATCAATTTCGTCTTCGGCGACGACGTGACCACCGGCTTGCCGTTGGTGCGCTCGAAATCCAACGGTGCGGGCCGCGACGCGTTGTCCCGCGCGATGATGGGCTATTGGGCCAGCTTTGCCCGCGGCGGTGCGCCGGGCAATGGCGGCGATCCGGCGAATCCCGTCTGGCAGCCGTGGCGCGAGATTGGACCGTCGCTGATGATTCTGAATTCCCCCGATCACGGCGGTCTACGCATGGTTGACGAACAGGAGCGTATCGCCGACATCAAAGCGCGGCTGAGGGCCGACAGCGCCATCCCGACTCCCCAGGTGCGCTGCCAACTTTACTCGGGGCTCTTTCACGCCGGCTTCGGCGACAGGAATTATTGGGACGAGGCCGAATACAAGTCTCTGGGTTGCACAGATTATCCTCCTGGAAGCTTTCCAGGAGACAAAGTCGCTGACCCTTCGACAGACTGATTGTGCGGCCCGAGACATAGGTAACAATTGCGCGCACCAATTTCTATTTCTTGTAATGTCGCTCTCAGGGAGCCAAACCAGTTCCCTCGACTGATTCGCCGGGCCATTTGTTAACGCCTGACTGCCGCGCATTCCCTGAGAGTTACCATGGGCCATGCAACCGATATCTTTCGTGCTGGAGCTTGACGAAGAAGAAAAGAAACTACTCGCCACCTGGATGATGATAGTGCAAGAGCAACTGGAGAGAAAAGACAAGCACTACTGGAACATTAATGCGCGGGCGAATCGGCTGCGCGCAAAGATTCGAGATTTAAAACCAGTTTAGGTTGGTCGAGGGGGGCGACACCCGGCGCGATGTGGAAGAGATTTTCGTCCGGCAACTGCAAAGCTCGAAAAGCAGGCGGCCGCGAATCGTGTTCGATCGGCCTCCAAAGCCTGGCGACGTAGGCAGCGGCAACCAGGTCTGGTTCGACTCCGGCACCAAAGTCGTCTCCACTTGGCAAACTTCGCTCGTGAAGCAAGCCCAACCCCTAACCCTACTTCAGGAGTGACTTTACAGTTACGACGTCAAGCTCTTGCGATATGGTCGTTCTTGCTGGATCCAAAGATCAACGGTTCCTCCGTGCCAATTTACAGCTGAACAAGATTTCTCCGGAGGAGGTGAAGATCGACGGCCCATGGGAGGAGCTGTCCCTAGCACCCGACGGCAGCGACCTAGTAGTCCTGCAGTCTTCTGGTCGCGTTCTCCGAATTCCTCTCACTCTGAATTCCGCTGTGGATTTTGCACGCCAAGAGCTTACACGTGAGTTCACGCCCGGCGAGTGCAAGAGGCTGTTCCCTAATAGCACATGCCCGACCGTTCTAGCTCCAAATTGAGCATCGCTGCCAATAGACTCAGCCGCAAGACCCCACCAAGTCGCACATCGCCGGGAACTAATTGCGGAAAATGGCATACCGGCGTCGCCTTGGAGGCTGTAGCTCCTCATGAACCACGGTTTTGTGCTAAATCGTTCTGGGGCCCGCCTGCGATTCGAACTACGGTTCATAGCTCACCAGCGAAAGCGTCGTAGCGTGAACCCTGGTTCGACTCTATGCTGGGGACCCAGCCCAGTCTCGATTTTCTGGCTCGATGGATAATCGCGCACGCCTTCGGCAATAGCGGATGAGTTCTCCTGGTCCAAAACCGAGCCAGATGATACCCGCCCGAGAAACGGAGCGGATGATGAACGCGGAAGTGAGTGGGAATCCACCAGCCTGTTTGGGCTCCCTGTTACGCTACCCTGAGCAGGACGGTGCATGGCATCCCTGAAAGGAGAGTCCAATGCGTTATCTCACAACGTTGCTCTCATTTGTGCTGGCATGCGCTTCGAGCGTGACCGTGGCTCGCGCTCAGTCTCAGACAACGCCTGGCCCGGAAGTGAAGAAGCTGGCAGTAATGGTCGGCAAGTTCACGGTGGAAGACGAAGTGACAGCCGGGGCAATGGGGACGAACTCGCCAGCGACGAAATTCAGTGGCACTGACGATTGCAGATGGACGGCAGGTGGCTTCGCTGTGATTTGCGAGGCAGCCCTCTATAGACCCGGAAGGAAATACTCGGATGCTTCCTTCGTCTACTACGATCCGACCTCGAAGACATACCGATCCCACGCAGTCGACAGTTCAGGAGGAGTAGAAAACAAGACTGGTACGGTGAGCGGCGACGTATGGACCTGGCTCGGGGAGAGCATTTTTGGCGGGAAGATTTATCACGCCCGGTACATCATGAAGGTTGTTTCAGCGGACTCCTACGAATACACCGACGAGTCGGGCGAAACCGAGAACTCTATGAAGGTGTTCGTGAGCGGGAGGGAGACTCGCGTCACGGCCACCAAGCCCGCAACCTCGAAACCTGGGCCGTGACGGTGTTTCACGCATAAGAACATAACTGCCAATAGCAGCGCCACGTGCGTTGCGCCACTAATACATCACGCATGTGAACACGGGACCTTGGGGCATGGTCCGGGCCAAGCTCTGGAGAGCCGACCGGACCGCTGCAAGTTAACGCGCTATCTTGAAAGAAATGGCCAAATCTGGCCCAAATGCCCCGTGCACATGCGGCTCTGGCAAGAAATACAAGAAATGCTGCCGAGATAAGCTGGTGTCCAATGTGCCTCGCAAATTTCCAATCAATCCGCGCTTGTTGAAGCAATTTCTCGATCGGTCAAACCAGCACAACCCAATGCGCCTGCAGACGGGTCACCAAGTGCAGATTGACTTCAAGGACAAACGCCTCTTCGCTGTCGCGAACAACATATACGCCCATGAGGGCAAGCAGACCTTTCATCAGTTTCTCGTCAATCATCTCATCATGGTTCTTTCGGAGCGCTGGTATTACTCCGAGTCTCAAAAGCCGATTGCAGATCGGCATCCTTTACTCCAGTGGATAAGCGGCGCCAACGATTCCCTGAAGACCATTACGCCCAAGGCTCGCTACGGGGAGATCCGCAGCTTCCACCCCAGTGGTTTTGCCGCGGCGGTCTTGACCTTCGTAGACGACATGTATCAGCTAGCCCATGTTTTCAGCACGCCAGATAAGCCGATTCTTAAGCGCCTGCGAGATTCCCGCACCTTCCAGGGCGCCAGGTACGAAGTCTTTACGGCAAGTCTGATTGCCAGGTGCGGGTATGAAGTGGACTTCGTTGACGATAAGACGCGAAAAGCTCCGGATGTCACAGGTAAGGCAAAAGACGGCAGTGCGACGTTGGCGGTAGAGGCAAAGAGCCGTCATAGGGGCCCACTTTCCGATGCGGCCGCCGGTCCCCTGCGCGCCGATGTCGGTCGTCTGATCCGGGAGGCAATGGAGCAGAATCCAGGGACAGGTCCATTCCTGATCTTTATCGATGTAAACCTACCATTTTCACCTCAGACCCCTCCGGCTTGGTTTCAGGAAGTCACTACATTCCTCAACGAACAAAGCCTTGCCAAGCCAAAGGAACACGAGCCGGTGAGTGGCGTCGTCGCGACCAATTACAGTTGGTACTTTGAAGGAACGCAGCCAAGCTCCGACCCGGAAGTTGTGTTCTTTCCCAATGCTGCTGCAACGTATCCACTGCCCGACACCTTTTGGGCGGCGCTGTCTCGCGCTCTAAGCGAATATGGTGCCATTCCTGACGAAGAGGTCCGCAAGATCGAGTTCAACAAGCGCTACCCCGATCTTCCTCCCCTGACATAGTGCGCCCCGCATGCGCTCCCGGCGGAAGACCTGCGGGGGAGCCTCGCCCGCAGTCTGGACCGTCAATCTCACCGTGATTATTTGGACCGGGCCAATAATCCGGAACGGATCTACTCGACGAAGCGATCCTCATCCTCGAAAACAGACCTCACGGTTGCGGAGATGTCCGGACACAAGTTATTTGGCTCCCCGCTGAACTAATTGGCTTTTTTTGACGGAACTAGCCTGAACGCTGGGTGCCCGGCTGCAATTCGGAA
>PMUP01000031.1 GCA_003166865.1 Bryobacterales bacterium | reverse complement strand
GGAGGCGCGGGCCCATCGCCCAACACCCAGGTATCCTTGCTGCCGCCGCCGCGCTGGATGGACACCACCATGCTGTCGAGCGAAGTGGAGACCCGCGTCAGGCCCCCCGGCATCACGGTGTAGCTTCCGCCCGAAGGCACCGCATATACGCGAACCACCATGTGGCGCGGATTGAGCGGTCCAGCTTCCCATACCGGCACCGTGGAAAGCGCCACGCGCGCCTGCGCCACGTAACGGCCGGGCTCGGCTCGCACTTTGTCGAGCAGCTTCGCGCGCTCCTTGTTGCCTAGAGCCGCGCCGAAGATGGGATCGCCGCGCGTGGCGGGGAAAGTGGGCTTCAGCACCAGTTCGCCTAAGTGATCGAGCACATATTGAAGCGGCTCTTCCTGGCCGCACCACCAGGTGGCGACGGTGGGAATTTTCAAATCCTCCTTGAGCAACAGATGGCTGAGCCCTGGAAGAAATGCAGCATACGCAGGCGACTCCGCGAGCCCGGAGCCGAGCGCGTTGGCGATCGCGACATTGCCCGAGCGCACCGCTTGCAGCAGGCCAGGAACGCCCAGCATGGAATCGCCGCGCAGCTCGAGCGGATCGCAAAACTGATCGTCTTGGCGGCGTACGATCACGTCCACCGGGAGCAGCCCGCCTAGCGTCTTCAGGTAGACGCGATTGTCGCGCACGGTCAGGTCGCCGCCTTCCACCAGTGTGTAGCCGAGATAGCGGGCCAGAAAGGCGTGCTCGAAATACGTCTCGTTGTAAGGGCCGGGCGTCAGGAGCACGATGCGCGGGTTTTCGCGATTGGCGGGCACCAGACGCTGCAGCGCATCGCGGTAGGTTTGGAAGAAATTGGCGAGGCGGCGCACGTTCGAAGCACGGAAGACATCCGGCAACACCCGCGTGGTCACCAGCCGGTTCTCAAGCGCGTAGCCCGCGCCAGACGGCGCTTGCGTGCGATCGGCCAGCACCCACCATTGGCCATCGGGCGATCGCGCAAGGTCGGCGGCGTACATGTGCAGGAACACGCCGCCCGGCGGTTCGATCCCCCAGCACGGCCGCAAGAACGCGGGGTTGGAAAATACCAGTTCGGGCGGGAGCATCTTTTCGCGCAGCAAACGCTGCGGGCCGTAGAGATCGGCCAGAACGGAGTTGAACAACGTCGCGCGCTGGATGACTGCGGCTTCGATGGTCTTCCACTCGGCGGGGTCCATCATCAGCGGAACCGGATCCAGCGGCCACGGGCGCGTGGTAGTCTCGGGATCGCTATAGACGTTGTAGGTGATGCCGTTGTCGTGGATCAGCCGCTGGCCTTCGCGCCAGCGACGCTCGACCCCGGCGTGCCCCATCGAAGTCAGGGATTCCGCAAGCTCGCGCCAGTGCGGGCGAAGTTGCGTGCCGGAACCGAGCACTTCGTCGTAGAAGCCGGGAGTAGCTTCGTAGCTCCACACGGAATCCAAGTGGGTATGCGCCGCTGTGAGCTTGCGAGTCATCCCGAAGTTTCCCGAATGGTGTCGAGATGAGTCTCGACATGGCACGCAAGAGTGCGTGCGCCACATATTTGTGAGAAGTTCATAATGCGCCGTCCGCGGCGCTGGGTGGCGGTCTCCGCAAGTCGAGGGTCAGCGGAAACTCGGGATTCTCCTCCGCGGGCGGCACGCGCATCGGGCCGGCCGTGTGTCCGAATGGGAAAAACCGTGACGCGCGGCGCGCTTCCGCTTCGTTCGCGTTCACCGGAAAGGTCTCGAAGCTGCGCCCACCAGGATGCGACACGTGATATGCACAACCACCGATCGATCGCCCCGTCCAGGTATCCACGACATCAAAAGTCAGCGGCGTATGCACGGGGATGGTCGGGTGCAGGCACGACGCCGGCTGCCAGCCGCGATATCGCACGCCAGCCACCCACTCGCCCTGCTTGCCCGTGGAATGCAGCGGCAGACGCCGCCCGTTGCACGCGATCACGTAGCGGCCCTCCACCAGACCCTCCGTTTTGATCTGCAACCGGTCGACCGACGAATCGACATAGCGCGCCGTGCCGCCCGGACTGCCCTCCTCGCCGAGCACGTACCAAGGCTCGGTCGCCTGCCGAACTTCAATATCGATGCCGGCGTGATGCGCGTGGCCGAAGACTGGATAACGAAACTCGAAATGCGGAGCGAACCATTCGGCTGCGAATTCATAGCCAGCCTGGTTCAGATCGCGCAGCACGCCTCGGAAATCCTGCGCCACAAAGTGCGGCAGCATGAATTGATCGTGCAATCGCGTCCCCCAATGGATGGGGCTCTCGGTGTAGGGCTCATTCCAGAACCGGGCGATCAGCGCGCGGACCAGCAACTGCTGGGTCAGGCTCATGCGCGCGTGCGGTGGCATTTCAAACCCGCGCAACTCGAGCAGACCGAGGCGGCCGGTCGACGAATCGGGTGAGTACAATTTGTCGATACAAAACTCGGCGCGGTGCGTGTTGCCGGTGACGTCCACCAGGATGTGCCGTAAGATCCGATCCACCAGCCAGGCAGGAACCGGGCCTTGCTCCGGCCCCGAAATCAAGCTGAACGCAATCTCCAACTCATACAAACTGTCCGCACGCGTTTCGTCCACGCGCGGAGCTTGACTGGTTGGTCCAATGAAGATGGTCGAAAAAGCATACGAGAGCGAAGGATGGTTCAACCAATACGCAATCATGCTGCGCAACAGATCGGGCCGGCGAAGGAAAGGACTGTCGGCCGCCGTCGGTCCGCCCAGCACGAAATGATTGCCTCCGCCGGTGCCGGTGTGACGGCCGTCCAGCATGAACTTCTCGGCGCCCAGGCGCGATTGGCGCGCGTCATCATAAAGCGCGGTCGTGTTCGCCACCAACTCCTGCCAGTTGGCGGCCGGGTGCACGTTCACTTCGATGACGCCCGGGTCGGGCGTTACTTTGATCTGGCGCAAGCGCGGATCGTCGGGCGGCGGATAGCCTTCGATGACCACGGGCATTTCAAGATGCGCGGCCGTGTCCTCGATGGCGGCCAGCAAATCCACATAGTCTTCGGCCGAAGTCGCTGGCGGCATGAACACATTTAAACGCCCCTCGCGCGCCTCCACGCACAAAGCCGTGCGCACGATCCAGGGCGCGGATTCGCCCACTGTCGGTTTCCGATCGCGCGGCTTATCTCGATATGACGGCTTTTGCGATTGCAAGCGCGGGCCATCCGACGGAGTAAATCGGGGTGGAACGGGCAGCGGCGCGCGATTCGCCATGGGATCCACGGGATAGGCCACGGGAGCTTCCGATGGCGCCACCCAAGGCAGGCTCGGCAACGGAAGACGCAGGCCGACCGGAGAATCGCCGGGCATCAAGAACAAGTTCTGGCCGCGCAGCATCCATAGCCCAGTCTGCCACTCAGGACCATTCAGACCGGCGACGCGCTGCACGGGAAGCACGAAGCCGGTGGGCGTATCGAGTCCGCGCTCGAAGACGCGCCGGAGACGCTCGCGTTCGCCCGCGTCACTTAATCGGCTGTCTACGGGATCCACGTTGACGGGCAGTTGGCGCTCTTTCTGCAAGTAGTAAAAAGGATCTTCGAACGCGGGATTGACGTACTCGGGATCGAGCCCCAACCGCCGCGCCAAGGTTTCCGCGAAGTGCCGCGCTTCGAGCGGACCGAAGTCGTTACCAAGCTGTTCTTGCGCGAGCAGCGCGCGATCGTTCCACAGCGGAACACCATCGGCACGCCAATAGCAGGTGAGCGCCCAGCGCGGCAGCGGCTCGCCGGGATACCACTTGCCCTGGCCATAGTGCAGCAGCCCGCCGGGAGCAAAGCGTTTTCGCAGACGATCCAACAAGCGCTCGGCGAGCGCTCGCTTTTCCGGACCCAGCGCGGCGATGTTCCACTCCGGGCCGTCCATGTTATCGATGGAGACGAAGGTGGGTTCGCCGCCCATGGTGAGGCGAATGTCCCCAGTGCAAATGTCTTGATCGATACGGCAACCCAGCGCGTGGATTCGCTGCCACTGGGAATCCGTGTAAGGCAGCGTGACGCGCGGATCTTCGTAGATCCGCGTCACCGACATCTCGTGCGTGAAGGTTACTTCGCACTCGTCGACGGCGCCCGAGATTGGCGCGGCGGAGGAAGATTCCGGAGTCGCCGCCAACGGAATGTGGCCTTCGCCCGCAAGTAAACCAGACGTCGGATCGAGACCGATCCAGCCGGCGCCGGGGAGATACACTTCGGTCCAGGCGTGCAGATCCGTGAAGTCTTGTCCAGGCCCGGGCTGGCCGTCCAGCGGTTTCAGGTCGGGCTTCAACTGGATCAGGTAGCCGGACACGAAGCGCGCAGCGAGCCCAAGGTGTCGGAGGATTTCAACCAATAACCAGGCACTATCACGGCAAGAACCGCTGGCCAGCGTCAAGGTCTCCTCGCTGGACTGCACACCCGGCGCCATCCGGATCAGGTAGCCGACCTTATGCTGCAACTGCGAATTCAGATCGACCAGAAAATCGATCGAACGCCGCTCGGACAGATTCACTGTTTTCAGATATGCTGCCAGCTTGGGCCCGGGTGCGTGGACTTCGCGGAAAGGCGCCAGCTCGCGCTCGAGCGCGGCCTCATAGCAGAATGGGTATTTTTCGGCGTACGGTTCCAGAAAGAAATCGAAGGGATTGATCACGGTCATTTCCGCGATCAAGTCGACATCAACGGAGAAGTACCGCACCGGCTGCGGGAACACCACGCGAGCCAGGAAGTTACTCTGCGGGTCCTGTTGCCAGTTGACGAAATGGGGCTTTGGTTCGATCTTCAGCGAATACGCCGTGACGGGCGTGCGGCAATGAGGCGCGGGCCGCAGCCGGATGGTTTGCGGAGACAATCCGACCAGCCGATCGTAATGATAAATGGTCCTGTGATGCAGCGCGACGCGGATCGCCATAGTGGCTCAAAACATTAGGCGGCCAACGGTGCCCTCTAGCATCCACGGACCAGGGGGAGACTTGTGTTAAATTATACCCCGGTCCGTGATCGGCGTCTGCCGTTCCGTGTAAGTATCAAGCATGTTGCCTTTCCGCAAGATTGTTTTCCCGGTTGACTATTCCGAACCCTGCCAGGCGGTGGCGCCTTACGTCTTAGACATGACAGCGCGCTATTCCGCCGAGCTGACGGCAGTGCACGCCTACGCGCCCTTGGATGCAATTGCGCACAGCGCACAGGCGTTTGGTGCCGTTGTGCGCGGTTCACAGAGCGAACTGCTGATCACTGACCCTGATTTGCAGGCCAAGTCACACGCCATGGAAGAAGACCGGCTGCGGCAGTTTGTCTGCCAGGTCTTCCCAGGCCAGGCAGTGGAATGCTTCGCTCAATTGGGAGAACCGGGCAGTATCATCGACAAACTGGCCCAGGAGCAACGAGCCGACCTGGTGATGCTGGCCACGCGCGGCCACGGCCCGGTGCGGCGGTTCTTGCTGGGTTCAGTCACGGCCAAAGTGCTTCACGACCTCAGCGCCGCGGTGTGGACCGGCGCGGGAGCCGCGCTGCCGGACCATCCGGTGAGAATTCCGTACCAATCGATCGTGTGCGCCTTGGACGAAAGTAACGAAGCCGAGGCCGTGCTGCGCGCGGCCGCCTCCATCGCCTCGGCGTATCGCGCGCAACTGTGGATTTTGCATGTCGTGCCAACGCCGCCCGCCTATCCGGATGTCGACCTTGAAGAACACACCAAGCAACTCGATGAAGCTTCTCAATTCAAGCTGCGGGAGCTGAAGGCCAAGCTCGGCGTGGACGCGCCGCATACCGTGATCGACAGTCTGTTGGCCGATGGCATACACCAAGAAGTTGTTCGAAGGAAAGCCGACCTGCTCATCACCGGCCGTGGCCACGCGACTGGAACCTTCAGCCGGCTGTGGTCGCACCTTTATTCGATCATTCGCGACTCGCCGTGCCCGGTGCTGAGCATCTGAGCTACTTGAGCGGCGGCTCCCAATTCGGCGGCATCTTGGAAAAATCCATCAACGGCTGCCGCTCGTTCCGATCCATGGCATCCTGCGCCTGCCGGTAAAGATTCGTGCCGGCCTCGGCGGAGAACGAAACTTCCGGAAACGCCGCTCCCTTATGCACGGGCCGCTCGACAAATTCGGGAAATCCGACTTCAGCCGAATTCGTGTCGTCGTGATAACCCCGAGCGAAGACCTGCCGCACGTATCCGAATCCGTCGTGGCGCTGCAGAATCGGCCCCAGGAGGTTCACTCCAAACTCCATCACCTGCGTGCGAAACCCCGACAGATCCTGCACCAGAAAAGCGACGTGCTGAACTGCATGATCGCCGTGCTTCTCCAGAAACGCGGTCACGTGCGATTTTTCTTCCCGGTCGATTCCGGCCGCGAGCGCGATCCCGAATTCGCCAAAATCGATGCACCACAGCATCATGCTGGATTTTTCCCCAGGATTGGTGTCGTCCTTCCGCAGGATCATTTTGCCGCCCATCACCTCAAGGTAAAACCAGGCCCACTTGCGAATAGTTCCAGGGTCGACAACAAACGTGACGTGGTCGACTTTCGTCAGCCGAGACATTAGGATTCCCTCCCTACCTCAATTATCCGTGGTTTAATTATCCGCGCTTGAGCGCCGCCAGAACACGTTTCGGCGTGAACGGAAATTCGTTCATCCGTACGCCGGTCGCGTCAAAAAATGCGTTCGCGATGGCGCCCGCGGCCGCTGCCATCACCTCTTCGCCCGCGCCCGTCGAGCGCTCGTTCAGCCGCTGCACCACCACCGGTGTCACCTGCGGGCATTCCTCGAAGCGCAGAATCGGATAGCTTGCCCAATCGAGACTCGTGACGTTGGTCCGCGTGAACGTCACTTCCTCGTGGAACATGCGGCTCGCGGTTTGCACCAACTGTCCGCTGATCTGGCTCTCGACATTTCCGGGATTGACCACCAGACCCGCGTCCACCGCGCCGTACAGATGCTTCGCGACCACCTTGCCGGTTTCTCGATTGACTTCGATTTCGGCCACGGCCGCGCCATAAGACGCCAGATGCGTTCCCATTCCGATGCCGCGCCCTCCGACTATATTGGCCACGGTATTGGCCTTCGCCAGATTCGAAGCCGCCGTTCGCGGAGCCCAGTTGGCCGCTTTCGCCGCAGCATCCAACACGCCCAGCCATCGGGCATCCTTGATGTTGCGCTGACGAAACTCATAAGGGTCCAGCTTCAACAGGAACGCCAGTTGATCGATGGCCTGTTCGGAGGTGAACGAAAACGACAGATCCAGCGGCGAGCGAAGCCATGCGCACTTCAAATATCCGAGACCGGGCACGTGATGATTCACCAAGCGCAGGTTCGGAATGTCGTACATCCCTCCGCAACACAGCGGATTCACCTGCATGGCGGGGTTGGGCTGCCATTCCGCGGCGGGCTTACCGAGCGCGAGTTGCTCGGACGTTTCCACGTTGCTCCAATGATGCTGCCAGCCCTCGTACTCATACCCCACGATCTTTCCGTCGGCGCCGGCAGCGGCACGAACTTCGCCCAGGTGCGAGGGCCCGTAGTTGTCCCACCCATGCTCGTCCCAGCGCATGAATTGCAGGCGGACCGGCTTTCCGGCTAACTGCGACAGCAGCGCCGCCGCTTGCGCCACATCGTCGTAGCAACTGTGCCCATAGGTGCCCGAGCCTTCGTAATACTGCACGCGGACTTTGGCCACCGCGAGGCCCAAGATCCCCGCCAGCGTGCTGCGTGTGGCATAGACGTCTTGGGTCGAGCACATCACCAGCGCCGAATCCGGTCCGACGTCCGCGAGCGCGCAATTCGGCCCAAATGGAGCATGCGCCTGATAGGGAGAACGGCAACTGTAGGCGACTTTGTGCGGAGCCGCTCCGATCGCGTCCGCCGCGTTGCCCCGCTGCAGGACAATCCGGTCGTCCGTCTTCGCGGCGCGCATCGCTTCATAAAGGCCATCGCTGCCGGAAAGCGACGGCGTGGAGTCCCACGTGATTTTCAATTGCCGGGCGGCGCGAATCGCGTCCCACTCGCTCTCGGCTACGACGCCAATAAAATCGCCCTTGCGCAGCACGCGCGCACCGGAAATATTTCGGATGGAGCTTTCATCCAGCGCCAGAACTTTTGCGCCCGCTCCGTATGCGCCTTGCCCACGCGGGCGAACCACCCGGCCGTGCAGCATGCCAGGCACGCGCACGTGCTGCATGTAGACGTACTTGCCGCTGACCTTGTCCGGCATGTCGTTGCGCGGCACCGCGGTGGCTACGATCTTATACTCCGCCGGCGTCTTCACCGGAGCCGAGCCCGTGAAGGCCAGATGGAATGGCTGATCTCCCACCAGCTCGCCATATGTGACCGAGCGCGAGGCCTCGCCAACCACCGCGACTACACCCTTCGAAACCGAAAGGCTATTCACCGGCGCATCCAGCTTCTTCGACGCGAGTTGCAGCAGCGCTTGCCGAGCCTCGGCCGCGGCCGTGCGAACCTGCGGCCCGCCGCGTTGGATGGACGCGCTCGAATACGTGCCACCTTGATTGGGAGTGACGTTGGTATCCAGCCGCACTGTCTGGAGCTGGCTCATATCAAAATCCAATTCCTCCGCCGCCACTTGCAGCAGCGCGGTCGAGTTACCTTGTCCCAGCTCCGCGAATCCGATGTAAACCGTGGCCGTGTTGTCCGAATGGATGGCGAGCCAAGTATCCACCTGCTTCGCATCGGGCGGACCAGCCATGGTGCCACGCGCCGGCGCGGCCTTCTCCTGCCCAAGTAGATCGTCGCGCAAACGAAAACCGATGACGAGTGCGCCTCCCGCTTTCAGGAAATCGCGGCGCAACGTCACGCTTTCACCTCCGACATCGCGCGCGCTGCCCGTTGCACCGCTTGAATAATGCGAGGATAAGTCCCGCAGCGGCACAGGTGGCCGTTCATCGCCGTGCGGATTTGCGCTTCGGTCGGCCGCGGCGTTTTCGAGAGAAACTCGGACGCCTTCACGATCATGCCGTTGTAGCAATAGCCGCACTGCAGCGCTTGCTCGTCGATCACGGCTTGCTGCATCGGATGCAGCGCCGGCGTCTCAGCCAATTTCTTTTGCACTGCGTACCAGGCAGGCAGACCCTCGAGCGTGGTAACCGACTTCCCCACCACCGCCGACACCGGCGTCACGCAGGAGCGCGTTTCAACGCCATTCACCAGCACCGAGCAGGAGCCGCACTGGGCGAGCCCACAGCCAAACCGCGGGCCTTGTAGCATCAGCTCATTCGAGAGGACGTACAACAGCGGCGTGTCGGGCGACGCGGAGACACTCCACTCGCGTTCGTTGACTTTGATTTTGAGTCCACTGGCCATCCGGCGCAGCCTCCCCGGGAAGCGATTGGGATCTTGGTAACAGCCTATCAGCTTTGCTGTATGCTTTATGTTGCCCCAAAGGAAGGGTAAATCAACATGCGAATGTTACTCAAGGTTTCGATCCCGGTGGAAGCCGGCAATGCCGCCGTCGCGAACGGCACTCTCGGCACAACTATTCAGCAAATCGTCGCCGATCTCAAACCCGAAGCTGCCTATTTCGCCGAAGATGGCGGAGAGCGAACTGGATATATCTTCTTCGACATGAAGAATTCCTCCGAGCTAACGGCAATTGCCGAGCCTTGGTTCATCGCTTTCAACGCCAAGGTCACAGTTCGTCCTGCGATGAACTCGCAAGATCTCGCGGCGGGAGTAAAGGGTATGCAGAAGGCGGTGAAAAGCTACGGCAAGTCCGCCGGAGCGTGATGTTGGCTGGTCGGGCTGCCGGGATTTGAACCCGGGACCTCCTGCACCCCAAGCAGGCGCGCTAGCCAGGCTGCGCCACAGCCCGATGATTTAAGTTTAGCGGACGCCCCATTCTATCGCACCCGGACCCCACACCCACTTCGGCGCTCTGCTATACCTGATTGCTGATGCTTATTCTCGCAGCCAGTCTGGCGATCTTCGTCTATGGCATGACCGCCGCGACGCTCGGCACCATCCTGCCCGATCTCTCCACCCGTTTCCACTTAACGCCCAAACAAAATGGGACCATCGCGTTTTGCCAGGCTTTGGGCTTGATCCTGGCCTCCATCGGCGTGGGCCCGCTCATCGACTACGAAGGCAAGAAAGTCGGATTGGTTCTGGGGCTGGCTCTGAGCGCGCTGGCCGTCGCCCTTCTGCCCCGATCCAACGGTTTTCGCTCTATCGCAACGCATCTGTTCTTGCTCGGAATCGGCGGCGGCATCATCGTTACCGCGGCCAATGCTCTCGGCAGCGACGTGACGCCGGACCATCGCGCAACGGCGCTGAATCTTCTGAATATCTTCTTCGGGCTCGGCGGTTTTGCCACTCCCTTCGTTTCCGCCAACCTGCTCGGCAAAAACTCCACACGGCTCTGTTATCTGATCGCGGTGTTTGCGGTGGTGGCCGTCGCCGTCAGTTTCGTCGCGCCCATTCCACCGCCTACCAGCGCTCAAAGCTTCGTGTTCTCGGATGTCGGCAGCGTGCTCGGCCGTCCGTACCTGTGGCTTTCCGCGCTGCTGTTGTTCCTGTACGTCGCATGCGAAGTGGGCGTCTGGAACTGGCTGGTGCAACACCTGATCGCGCAAGGCGTGCCTCAGGTCCGCGCGCTGAATGTTCTTTCGTTCGGCTTTGCGTTGGGATTGCTGTTCGGCCGCCTGGGCGCCTCTGAAATCCTGATCTCAGTTAGCGGGCTCAACGTCACGCTGGCCGCATCCATCCTGATGGCGGTCACCACCTTCCTGATGCTTCGAACTCGCAGCCCGACCGTGGCATGGATTCTCACGTTTCTCGCGGGAATGTCCATGGCGCCGATATTCCCGACTACTGTTGCGCTGATTGGCGACGCGTTTCCTCGCATGACCGGGACCGCAATCGGCATCGCCATCACATCCGGTTGGATCGGTCTGGCAGTCAGCTCTCGCGTGATCGGCTTGATCGCCGCGGGCGACCCCGCGCGCCTGAAAAAAGCACTACTCGTGTTGCCGGGAATGTCGCTGGTGATGGTCGCGGTGAATCTGGCGCTGCGTTATCGTTCATAAAAACTCAGCGAGTTGTCTCCTTGTTTGATCACGCGATAGAGCCGCAAATGTCCACATTCTTCCAGCGGGGTGAAGCGCGATGAATGCTGGACAATCACGAGGGGAGTCTCGGATCGGTCCAGAGCGGACATCGCGGCATCGTATTCCTTCGATATTTCGTATGGCGGGTCTAGAAACGCGATGTCAACGCGCATGCGTTCGAGCACTGCCGCGGCTTTGCTGGCGAAAACTTCGGCGCGGCTTTCGAGGCCCAGCGTCGCGAGGTTTTCGTGAATCACTTCCACGGCCCGGCGGCTCTTCTCGATGAACACGCAACGGCGAGCGCCCCGGCTCAGCGCTTCGATGCCGACGGCGCCAGTTCCGGCGTAGACATCCAGGAAAACGCAATCGTCGATACGCGTGGCGAGCACGTTGAACAGCGCCTCGCGCAGACGATCCGGCGTGGGACGGGTCTCCAAACCAGGCAGACTCTTCAACCTGCGGCTGCGAAACTCACCCCCGATGACACGCATGCCTAACCGACTTGAACCAGGCCGTAGCGGCGCTGCCAGTGTTCGCGAAGATAGGTCACGGCGCGCCGCAATTCCTCGGGCGTCGGCGGATTGGTTATGAATGCCTGGGCTTCTCCGCGCGCCAACTCGAGGATGTCCTGATCGCGAATGATATTCGCAATACGCAAGGCCGGCAGGCCGGATTGCTTGGTCCCAAAAAACTCCCCCGGACCACGCAACTTCAAATCCATTTCGGCGATGTAGAAGCCGTCGCTCGAATCCACCAGGGTGCGAATGCGTTCCCGCGCGGAGTCGCCGAGCTTGCCTGTGACCAGGATGCAGTGGCTCTGTTCAGCTCCCCGCCCCACGCGGCCGCGCAGTTGATGCAATTGCGCCAGTCCAAAGCGCTCCGCTTGTTCGATGACCATCACGGTAGCGTTCGGAACGTCCACACCGACCTCGATTACCGTGGTCGACACCAGGATCTTCACGTCCCCTCGGCGAAACTGATCCATCGCCGTTTCCTTCTCGTCGGCCTTCAGTTTTCCATGCAGCAGCCCTACGCGAATATCCGGAAACACCTTCTGGGACAGGTGCTGGTACATCTGCTGGGCGGCCTTCATGGCCTCCGATTCTTCGATCACCGGGTACACGACATACGCCTGCCGTCCCTGCGCGATCTGCTGCTTCATGAAGCTGTATACGCTTTCGACGTGATCGTCGGTGACGTTCCTGGTCTCGATCGGCTGGCGGCCGGGCGGCAGCTCGTCGATGATCGAAATGTCGAGATCGCCGTAAATGGTGAGCGCGAGTGTGCGTGGGATGGGAGTGGCGGTCATCACCAGAACATCGGGATGCTTGGCTTTCGATACCAGGCGCAGCCGCTGCATCACGCCGAAGCGATGCTGCTCGTCCACAATGGCCAAGCCGAGCTTCTTCCATTCCACGTCTTCTTCAATCAGCGCGTGCGTTCCAATGCCGATATGGACGAAGCCTTGCGCAAGTAATTTCTTCAGCTGGGATTTTTCCCGCGGCGTATTAGATCCGGTGAGCAGCGCGGGCACGTAGCCCATTTTCTGGAACAGATTCTTGAAATAGAAATAGTGCTGGCTGGCTAAAATTTCGGTGGGGGCGAGCACCGCGGCCTGATAGCCGTTCTCGATCGCAATCACCGCTGCTTCCGCGGCCACCAGCGTTTTGCCGCTGCCTACATCGCCCTGCAGCAGACGGCTCATGGGATGCGGCGCCTTCATATCTTCCGCGATTTCCCCAAGCACGCGCTTTTGTGCGCCGGTGGGTTTGAACGGCAGCATGGCTTTGATCTTTTCGCGCACGCGTTCGTTGAGCTCGAACGAAATTCCCGGCTGCAGCCGCGCTTTGGCGCGCTTGAGCGACAGGCCGCACTCGAGCCAGAAGAATTCTTCGAAGATCAGCCGCCATTGCGCGGGCGTGCGGTAGTTGTTGAGCAGGCGCAAGTCGGTGCCGGGCGAAGGGAAATGCAATGAGCGGATGGCGGTCCAGCGATCGGGCAGCTTCAGCCGCTCGCGCAGGGCGGCCGGCAGGTCATCCTCAAGTGGTGCGATCGATTCGAGCACGCGATGAACCAGCGACCGGAAGGCACGTGTCGTTACCTTGCCTGCAGCTTCGTAGACCGGCACGATACGGCCCGTGTGCAGGGAGGCGTCTAGCGCGGCATCGCCGTCGGAATCGTCGCTCGTAAGAATCTCAAACTCCGGATGCATCATCAGCAGATCGCCGGTGTAATTGTCGAGCTCGATCTTGCCGTAAAGCGCAGCCCGCACTCCAGGCAGAAAACGATCGACAAGATAGCCGCCGTGAAACCATTTGGTGAGCAGGCGCTCCTTCGACGCGTCCTTGAAGATGGCCTCGAAGAGTCCGATGTTCCGGCGGCGAAAACCACGCAGATGCGCGGACTGCAAGTCGGCCACCACCGTCGCCATCTCGCCCGGCGCTAGCTGCGCGATGGTCTTTATGTTGGTGCGGTCTTCGTAGCGGAAGGGAGCGTAGGCGAGCAGGTCCTCCACCGTGACCAGGCCCTTGGTTTCGAGCATCTCGGCGCGGG
Organism: Bryobacterales bacterium; assembly: GCA_003166865.1. Classification (GTDB taxonomy): domain Bacteria; phylum Acidobacteriota; class Terriglobia; order Bryobacterales; family Bryobacteraceae; genus Palsa-89. Next base: position 21,630 of record PMUP01000031.1, on the reverse strand, counting down.
CGGGTCCGACGCCTTTGACGTACTTGAGCGGGGTGGAAGTGTCTAACCTCGAACTGCGGGGCTGCAAGTGCCAGTGTACAATGGCGGGCGAGCCTTGCCGTGAAAAAGAGCAAATCCCATGAACAAACTGGCTGAAAAGCAGTGCGTGCCGTGCCGCGGAGGCGTACCGCCGCTACAGGGCGCCGAGCTGCTTCCTTACGCCGAGCAACTGCCGGACTGGAAGATCATCGAAGAGCATCACCTCGCCAAGAGTTTTCTGTTTCCCGACTTCAAGACGGGGCTCGCCTTCGTGAACCAGGTGGGCGCGGTGGCCGAAGAGCAAGGGCACCATCCGGATCTGTGCCTGGCGTGGGGGAAGGTTGGTGTCGAGATTTATACCCACAAAATTCGCGGGCTCACCGAGAGCGATTTCGTGATGGCGGCGAAAATTGATCAGGTGTATTTGGCAGGTACTCGTTAGCCGCGCGGCGTAGCGAGTTCGCTGCCGTGGCCGTTTTGAAGCGCGCTGGCAAGCTGAGCCGTACCAGTGGACGCCGCAGCTTGTTCGAGCAGCCGGGAGACGGCGGCATTACTGTCTTCCGACAGCGACTTGGTGCTGAAAATAGAGCGGCCTTTGGCTATGTGCTGCGCATCCGCCATCTCTTGTTCCACCACCATTTCGTGCTCCACCCAACTGGACAATGGGATGTTGCGGAAGTAGAGCCGCTCCTGCAGAATCATGGATTTCTGCCGCTCCGCAAGCGACTTGTTTTCACGGAAATAGTGGCGCTCTTCCACTCGCAAATCCTGCATGAATTCGTCCAGAGCGCGGCGCCGAATTTCGTGCTCAGTGGCGCGAATGCGTTCTTCCATGGTGTTCTTTTGCAGGCGGACTTCGGCGCGCGCTTCGGCGATCACCTCGCGCTCCTTGGAGACGGCGACTTCCATGCGCGCTTGCATGATGTAGAACGAGAGCAAGGCGGAACCCGCGGCAATGAAGACGGGCAATAGAATCCACAACACGGCGTCTATCTGCATACCGGTCATCTATCGGCAGTAGGCTGCTGAAACGTTAGGTACTGGCTGGCGAATGCCGCTTGCTTACGCGCGCGGTTCTGTAAGAGGGTTCATAAAATCGTGGACTGGGACCCGTCGATCTTGCCGCCGGAGAGCAAGGCTGCGAACAGGGGGAGCCGGAAAGTAAAGAGCGCCTTGAGGATAGCCTTGATCCGAAAGAGCACTCCAGCCATGAAACCGTAGTGTTTGCCGAAAAAGACGGCGGCGCCGTGGATGCGGTCCGCGGCGAGAACGGTGCGGGCGGATTCGGCGTAGGCCGCACCTGGAGTGTATAGTGCCGCGACCTGGGGCAGCGCCAGCGTCTTTCGCGACACGCGCCGGATCTGGAAGCAGAGCTCGGCGTCGGCCCAGGAATCGCCATAGCGTTCGTCTAAGTAGTTTAGACCCTTAACAAAGAATTTGCGGACCAGGAAGGCGTGAAACGTCGCATACTCCACGGGAAAGACTTGGGCGGTTTTATCCACGGTCAAGGGCGTAAGATCGAGCCCCGTGGCGGGTGTAGGCAGCCGGAAGAACTGGGGCGCCAGGCGCGTTTCGGTGTCCAGCAGCAACGGGCAAACCGCGACGGTTTCAGGGTCGGTTTCCAGTTGAGCCATCAAGGACGGGATGGTGGTGGGGAGCACCTCCACTTCCGGGGTCATGAAGAACAAGTATTCTCCGGCGGCGCTGCGGGTACCGATGTTGAGCGCTTTGGTGCGGCCGAAGTAGCGCGGCAAGCGGAGCATGGTGATGCCCGAGAACTCGGAATCGAGCTGGGCGCTTTCGTCGTGCGAGCCGCAGTCCACCACCAGGATCTCGATGGAAGGGCGGTCGTTGGAACCTTCCAGCGCGGAGAGGCAGCGGCGCAGCGCGGGCGCGCTGTCATACGAAAATATGAGCGCGGTAACGCGAATCGCGGGCGGAAGATCGATCTCCTCGAGCCGGGGCGCGGGCTCGGCGGTAATAATCGGCGCGGCCTTGTGCGCTTCTACTCTGCGTTTGCTGGCAATGGGCATGGGTTGCTAACGGGTCTCACTTCGAAGTTGTCATCAGGCAGTCGGCGGCCAGCAGAGTCACTTTCGTGGGCGGCGATTTCAGGGGAATGGAAAACGACGCCGGGTCGGCGCCGGTCGCGAGCCAATAAACATTGCTCTTACTTCCGGTTTGCACTTCCACGGGCACGAACGCGGTGAATGAGTCATCAACGTCCCGCTGGATCAACGTTCCGGACAACGTTCCGGACAACGTTCCGGACAATTTCATGGCGCGCCAGGAGTAGGATAACTTCACGGCTGGGATGCCGGTTCCGTAAACCCAATTGTCGAAGAAGGTTTTAAGATCCGGATCGGGCGAGGCCGGCGCGTAGTGGCTCGCCAGCTCGCGAAACTGGTCCGTGCTGATGGAATGATAGTGACTCGAAACGTCGCGCAGCAGGCTCAGGAACTTTTCGTCGCCCAGGCGGCGGCGCAACATGTGGATGATCCAAGTTCCCTTCTCGTAGGTGACTGTGCGCCAGGCATTCGGAGCAAGTGAAGATTCCAGGCGATATCCCCAGACAATCGGCCCCGCGGATTCGAGCGAGCCGCCGCTGGCAGTTTTCGACAGCAGGTGGATGCGGTAGTCGTCCAGCACGGCGTCCAGGGCCTTGCTCCCCTTCTTGCGCTCAAGCAGCAGCAGAGCCGAATAATTGGCTAAGGATTCAATGAGCCAGTCATCGTGATAGCTCACCGGAACCACCATATTGCCCCACCATTGGTGAGCCACTTCGTGGGCTTCCAGGAGCTCCGAAAAGAAGGTCTCCTCGCCACGCTCGCGGAGCTTCGCGGGGAGTTGGGCTGGATCGAGATAGGCGAGAGTGGAAAGATAAACCAAGCCCGGGAAGCCTTGGCCGAATCCACCGGGGATGGGCGTGATCGCGAGGTTGCGGATGGGCGCCGGGCCGAATTCTTCCGTCATGAAATCGAGCGTGTCGACCACGTCTTTGGTCAGGTTTTCGATCCGAGGCGCGGGATCGGGCGGATTGGTCTGCTGAGCTAAACTAGCCGGCGTGGGCGTGAGGGAATGCCGCGGGCGAAATTGATCTTGCGGAACAGTCATGGGCGCAGGCGCTAGCTTGGGCGCGAGCGCGCTCTCCAAACGCCGGTTCGCATAGAGACTGATGGTGTATCCGTTCCGCTCAACCACCACGGACTGGAAATCCCCGAGATTAAAGCCGGCAAAGCGGACGGGCGTGTCGGTCTTCAACCGAGTAACGCGCCAGTCTCCATCGGCGCCATCCTCCAAGACCTTCCCGGTGGCGGCAATGGTCAGCGTTTTCGGATAGCGGAAGGTCAAGTCGTACCTGGCCAGATCGCCGCCGCTCCGCGGGTACCAGGTGCCGCGCGAGCCGACGTAGTAGACGTCGTTTCCCGCATTGCGTATGACCGCGCCTGCATGGTGGATCTCGATCTCGTGCGGCATGGAAGGATCCAGCGCGGATTCCGAGATCAGCAGAAATTGGCGATCTTCCTGGTTGGAAATGAGATCGAAGCGCATGGACTCGCGATCGAAAACTTCCACTGGGCGGCCGTCGACGCTCGCGGCCGTGATTCGCATCTTGGGCGAGAGGCTAAAGGGAACCACGAACCTCGGCCCCTGCTCGTCATCGTGAAACCTTAGCGTGCCGCGGGTGACAGCCTGCATCATGAGATCAGGCGCGATGGTAGCCTCGATGCGAAAGTTGTCCAGCGCGAAATGCACGCCGCGTGGGGGCGCTACGCTACCTGATGCCGCGGCGCTACCTGATGCCGCGGGGCTGCGAAAGGAGCGCGCCTGAAAACTGGTCCAGGTATCGAAATACATTCGATTGTCGCGGTCGGCCAGCTTGCCCACCTGGATCTGGTCCTGCGCCGCGGGGTCGTACAATACGTCGAAATTGTCGAGCTTGTCGCCCGCGACCGCCATGTAAAAGAGGCCGGTATCACGCCGGTCCGAGAGGATGTCGTATACCACGCGGGTTTCAAAACTCGCGACCAGATTCGCCAGGACAGAGGTCCAGCGCTCGACGATGAGGCCGCCCATATCGGGGCTTTTCTTCGCCGCCGCGGCAGGGTTCCTCAGCTGATCGAGCAGCTGGTCGCCGGTTCCATCGGTGAAGATGAACGCCGCGGTTTTGAAGTGCTCGTCCATGGTGGGCGAGTTGGTGAACTTCGCCAGTGAGGAGCGCTCGCTGCGGGTGGGCGGCATCAGCAGCAGATCGGCGTCGCCGGCATCCGCGCTGCTAACGAAAATGGCCCCAAGATGGGCCCCGCCGATCGGCTTGGCGAAAATCAAGTAACCGGAAGCCAGGTATATTTTGATATCTTCCTTGGCGAAGTTGAGGTCGAGGACGCGGTAGCACTCATTGGCGTCAAGGGAGATGTGCTCGATCTGATCGCCCACCGCGGCTGCGCTGGCCGCAAGGCCGCCGCGTGTTATTGCTGCAAGCAGAAGCAGGACGGGCAGGACACGCACACTATCAGTGTAAGCGAGCGGGTGCCGGGTCAGTGAGGCGGACTGACGATCCTCAGTCCTAGTAGGAGCGGGTTTGGACGCTCACCACGCGGCCGTTGTCCAGGTGAACCGTTCCGAGCGCCTGCCCTTTCGACCAATACTGGCAGATCTCGAGCAGGTGACCATCATCATCGGGTATGCTGACACGCGACTCGGGCGGGCCGAGGGTGGCTTCGAGTTCGTTGGCTGTGGCGCCGACCTTGACGGCGGCGATCTCTTCAACCGAAGGTTCCTTGACCACCGGCTGGGCGACGATTGGCGTGATGGGAGGCGGGATCACAGCAGAAGCCTGGGATTCATCAGCGGCGGCCGATTCGCGCCGGCGAGCCGCGCGGCGAGAGGAAGCAAGGGCACTCCGTCCACCGCCCGAGGCGCCGCCCGATCCGCCGGATCCACCGGCCCCTCCGGACACTCCCGAAGAAGCTGGCGCTAAAGCCGGTGCGGTGGTGACTTCGGCCTTCGGCTCGGCGGGCTTGACCACTTTTGCGCCAGCTGCGTTGGAGGTGCTATTGTCCACGCCGCCCAAGATTTTGCCGAGCGCGGTGCCAAGCGGCTTCCCGGCGGCAGTGCCCACGGTGGCGCCGCCGGCGGCAGCGGCGTGTTCGGCCAGGCTTTGACCAGTCAAGCTAGTGGATGCAATAAAACTTCCGAGCGCGATGAGCGCGAGTGAGCGCATGGATAATCTCCCCCTATTCCCATGCTAGGGGCTTCGAGCGAGTAAGACCAGACTTAAAAAACCTTAGTTCCGACTAAGTAAGGCGCACATTTCAGGCGCGAAAAATGGCCGGACGCTTATGAAAACTAGGGCGTTACAGGCGCGGGTGGCGCAAGTGGCCTACTTTTGTGTTTAGTCGCGTTTTTTTTCAGGTTAGGCGCGAGCAACGCGGGAACTGTGGCTGGTGATTGGTGCCAAGTGGCTAGTAGGTGGATGCTCGTCATTCTGATGGAAGAATAACCCGCGAGAAAGTTGGCCAGCGCGAGTGGGGTGTGTAAGGTGATGAGGGGGAATGAAAGAAAGTGGAAATTGCGATGTTATCGGCTACTTCGGAACGTAGAACAGATAGGTAGCGGAGTAATTCACGCGCTCCTGGTCGCCGAACTGTTGTGCATCGCAGGCCTTTTCAGAAGGTGGAAGTCCGCCTGTGGTATCGATTCTATGAATGAATGTGACTTTCCCAAACTGCTTGGTCGCGTCTTTGGCGGGTAACTCCAGCCAATGAACCGCGTCTTTATTATTCGCCAGAAAATGCTTCGCCAGCCGGCCATCGCTCCGGAGCATGCTGCCATCGGTAGCTTCCCAGGTCGGTCCTTTGTAATGGTGGACAGTCAGCGTGTGCTCAGAGTTCGTCAGGATCGCATCGGGATCGGGCCCTAACCAAGCGAAGCCTTGATCGTTTTGCCTACAAGTATAGACTTGAACGCTGTTGGGGAGCGTCTGGAACTTAAACTGAACTTTTTGCCCGTCCGGATCTTTCAGGTCGGAATTCGGTAGCGGATTCTGAGCCGTCTGGCCAGCGAGCGAGCCAGCCAGCAAACCAGCCAAGAGGACTAGCAATGGAAGATTGCTCCGGGTCATAGTTACCGAAAATTCTAGCAGAGGGCAAGGCAGTTGGCTCAAAGGCGCGCCGGGCGGAGTATTGTTTCCATGTATTGGGACGTAGTTGAAGTAAAGGCGGCGCCCGAATATCGCCTCTTCGTCCGATTCAAGGACGGGCTCGCTGGACGTGTGCAGTTGCGGCGAGAAGATCTGACGGGTGCGCTCGCGCCCCTGCTGGACGCGCAGTTTTTTGAGCAAGTCTTCATTGATTGCGGGGCAGTAGCTTGGCCCGGCGAGATCGATCTGGCGCCGGATGCAATGTACGCTCAGGTCGCCAGCCAGGGTCGCGAGCGCAGCAGCGTGGGAGAAATATTCGACTGGAAATGAGGATTAGGAAGCACACGATAATCATTTTGGCAGCGGTCGCCGTAGCCTCGATCTTCCTGTTTCCGATCGGGCTGTTTATTGAACAGGACTACCATCCTTGGGACGAATCGATGTGCGACTTAGCTGTCCTCAGGCTCGACACCGAAGTTGTCGCAGATACTCAGGAGCTGACGGCAATGGCATTAGCTGCTCGCAACAATCGGTATGTCTGCCCGGCTCTTGTGACGCAATTCGCGCGTCAGAGCACTTTCGCCGTCAAGGCCCAGACGTACTGCAAGATTCGAAGTGAAACGGAGTGCGCGTGCTCCGGCAAACTATATGATTTCAAAGAAAACGCCTGGCTGAAGGCCCATATCACGCGAGGCCCGAACAAGGGTAGGCATGGATGGGTTTGTGGAAGCGCCGTTTGGCGTACGGTGACGCCTCTTTGAAGAGATGCCGCGCGTCACGGGCGCGCGTAGACTTCGATCCACTGCCCGCGGCGAGCCCAGCGTTGAACCGGAACCAGTCCGAAATGCTGGTGAACTTCGGCGGGCGTCATCTCGCGCTCGTATTCATAGAAGCGCTGCAGGAAATCCCGGGCGGGCACCCACTGCAACACGCCCCAGCCGGGCTCCCAGGTGCGTGAATAGAGCACCAGCACATCCACGCCTTTCGGGTTAATAGCGTTCAGAGTGGAGACGCGCAGATCGGATGTCTCGGCGGCTGAGAGTTTCTTATCCACGTAGCCAAACGCCGGATCGCGCAGCGCCTGCGTCAGGGGCCAGGCAGTGTAGATGGTTTTCTCCGGATATGATTTTTCGAGGAACTGCGCGGCATCGCGATGCAGCTCGACGAAATCGGCCATCGCGAGATTGTTCTCGAAGGGCATTGGAAACGGCGGGTTTAGGAATAATCCCGCAAGAAGTCCCACGGCCATGAGGGAAGCGCCGAAGATACGCCACGGCGGATCCATGACCGCAAACGCGGCGGCCATCGCGATGTAAACCAGCGGAAGCACGGGCAGCAGATAGCGCTCCAGCCCAGCCCCTCCCAGCAGGCTGACCAGAAGCACATGGGCGGCGATGAAGCACCAAACGATTTTCCACGCGCGCGTGGTGTAGAGGCGCTCACGCCTCCATGCGAGCAGGATCGCGATTGTTCCCACCCAGCGGAAGTCATCCAGGAACAAGTAGTAGAGGCGGCGCAGCAGGGTCAGCGACGCGCGCACCGGATTCAGTGAGTACAGTGTGTTGTATTGCGTGAAGCCGGGATCGCCGAAGATGTGGCCGGTGATGCGCCAGAGCGTCAGGAACCAGATGCCGAGAGCGGCAAAGGGCGCGAGATAGTAGGCAGTGTACTTGGAACGGGTGGGATCAAAGAACAGAACCAGGCCAAGGATCAGCGGCAGAAGCGCGCCCGTTTCTTTCGCCAGCACCAGCGCGGTGCAGGCGGCGGCCGCAGCGGCGTGGCGGTCCCTAAAGAACAAACCCAGCGCGAGGACGGTGAACAACATGGCCGGCATATCGAGCTGCGCCATCATCCCCTGCGTGTAGAAGAGCGGGTCGAGCAGCAGGAACAAAGCGGCAACCACGGCGGGCGCGCGGGTTCGACCGATTTGCCGTCCGAGCAGGAACGTGAAAAACACCGCCAGGCTCGCTTGCGCCAGCATCGCCGATCGCGTGGCAGCGATGGAATAACCGAACGTTCGCCAGACCAGCGCCAGGTACGCCATCACGGCGGGCGGGTGCGCGTTGGGGACGGTGGAATGCGGAATCCATGCGCCGTCGTGATAGATGTCGAGCGCCGCCGGAACAAATTGGCCGAGCTCATCCCAAAAGTAGGGCAAGCCCAAGTACGGAAGATGCGCGAGGAAAACGATTAGCGCGAAGACGGCCAGGAGCAATAGCGCAAAGGCGCCGGGAAAGTTGCGATCGTGCGCCGGGCCTTCACTGGATGGCGCCGGGCTTGCCAGGGTGAGGCTCCAGCTTGATTTCACCGAAAGTCGCTTCGTACTGGGAAACGTTCTGCGTCAGCACGTTCAACAGGGCCTTGGCCTGCTGCGGGCTCACGTACACGCCTTGAAAATTATGGATGGTCACGCTGTCGGGCGCGGTTTGGTTTACGATGCCGAACATCAGGAAGAAGTCCCACAGATTCACGCGAATTTGCACGCTGTTGGCATAGGATTCGCGGTACTCGGGTGTGTTGACCAACTGGAACTTCGGCGCGGGCTGAGAAGGCGTCATAGACACCTCCATAGTGCCACACCGAGTCTTACCTCGATGAAACGGATCACTCTCTGCTCACTGAACGGCAATCAGTTCGTATAACCATTAGTATGATTGTCAATCCTTCCCTGACGTTGCGCTCCGCCACGCTGGTGTTCATTTGCGGCGCCGCCGTTGCCTCGTTGATCGCGCAGGAACCATCCACCGGGCGATCGGAAGCCGGCGAATTCCAGAAATTGGACCCTGTGGTGAAGTTCTTGCGCACGCGCAACGCGCGGGACTATGCGGTTACCACTCCAAACGGAATCGACGAAGCGAACTATGTGAAGGTCGGCGGACTCGAGCAATGGATCACGATTCGCGGCGAAGACCGCAGGAACCCTGTGCTGTTGTTCTTACATGGAGGACCCGGCGATGCGACCAATCCCTGGGGGTACGCAGGTTTTCGCAACTGGCTGAAGTATTTCACCGTCGTCCAATGGGATCAGCGGGGCACCGGAAGAACCTTCGGACGAAATGGAGCGGCGGCCGCCTCCACCATCACCGTCGAGAGGATGGTTCAGGATGGCGTCGAGCTTGCGGAACTGTTGTCGAAGAGGTTGCAGAAGGACAAAATCGTTCTCGTCGGGCATTCCTGGGGCTCCATCCTGGGAGTTTTCATGGCGAAGGCGCGGCCCGAACTTTTCTATGCATTTGTGGGTACGGGTCAGGTTGCCGATCCTACGCGAAACTACGCCGTCGCATACGCAGCCCTGGTTGATCGGGCGGCCCGCGACGGCAATTCTCGGGCTCTTGGGGAACTGAATGAAGTTGGGCCTCCGCCGTACAAGGACGGAAAGGGCTTCGCGGTCCAACGCAAATGGTCGAATCTGTTTGAAGGAGCGGACGTGTTTCTTGCATCCACCCTGGGGTTCGCGCTGACTGCGCCCGGGTACTCGCTGGGCGACATCAACGACTGGTTTGACGGACAGGGCGTCAGCGCCGAGCAGCTCGTCCCCCAGACCTCGGTGCTCGACCCCAAGCTTCTCGGAGGCGAATTCGCCGTGCCCGTGTTCGTCATCCAGGGCGCCGAGGATTTCACCACACCGACAAGTCTGGCCAAAGCCTATGTGAACTCACTGCATGCTCCTCGCAAAGCTTTCGTCACGATCGACGGGGCCGGTCATTTTGCCGTGTTCACAAAGCAGGACGCGTTTCTGAAGGAGCTCAGGGCGCGAGTGCTCCCGTTGATACGCTAGTTGCCTGAGGGCTAGTCGATCTGATCGTCCTGGTCCTCAGGGTCGCCGATCGGGATGCGAATCAACATTTCGGGATCCAGGAATTGCAAGAAGCCCGGCGGGAGTGTATCGGAGGGATCGTCGATATTGGTGGGCGCCAGCGCGCCATCCGCGCCGATCAAGCAGAGATCGCTGCCCGGCCACTGATCGCGCGCGTTGTCGAGAGCATGGGTGAAGGAAAGAAGGTCGCCTCGTTCCAGGCGCCGGGCCGCGGGTGCGTGCGGCGGCTTGGGCGGGTGGGAAGTAACGCCGAGATGCTGGTGATGTGACTTTTGGAGAATTGCGGCGATCTTGTGGAGCTCTTCTGGTTTCATGCTGTTCCCCTTCATCGCCAGAGTACGGCCGGGACGCGGGGCAACAGCCTGCCCAATATTGCTAAGTGATTCTCATGGCGCGAAAGATAAAACTGTTGGCTCCGTGATCACGCGATTTCACCGACCCAAATCGATTCCAGCCATTGCAGGCCAATCCGGCGCCGCGTGAGCTTCAATCCGGGAGTTTCCTTCAGCCAATCTTGGACATTCGAGTCCTGGATGCGCCTCCAACCATCCGATTTGGCCAAGTCCGTGATCTCGGCGGGCGAAAACGCCGAGCGCAACGGCTCGCCCAACAACGAGAGAACCAGGCTGCGCGGCATCCGTCCGTTTTTCTTGCGCAAGTAGGTGAAGGCGATCCGGCTGCCGGGCGCGGACAGAGCCGCGATTGCACCAAGATTGGCCGACACTGATTCGGGGCGGAGGTACATCGTGACGCCCTCCCAAAGCCAGAAGCTTGGCTTCGTTGGATCGAATCCAGCGGCTCGAAGGAGCGGAGCGAGTTGATCGCGCTCGAAATCGATGGCGACAAAACGCACGTCCTTGGCTGGAAACGGAATGGACGCGGCGCGTTCGCGCTTCCACGCCTGGCTGCTCGGAAAGTCGACCTCAAAGACGATGGTGTCCTTGAGAGAATCCAGTCGCCAGGCCCGGCTGTCGAGGCCGGCGCCGAGGATAACCAACTGCTCCACGGGCGGCGACGCAGCCAGGGCGCCGTCCAGGATCACGGTGCGGAACTGAAGGTACGTGCCCATGGGGCGCTGCCAAAACGGATACGGCGACGTGCGGGCGCCGCTCGCAAGCGATGCGCGAGTTCGCTCCACTCTCCTCTGCCACTTCTCGGGCAGAAATTGAACGGCGGAAGGATCGGAGAAGCCTGGCACTTGAGGCGCAAGATTGCCCAAGGCGCGATTCAACGCGACGAACTGGGCGGTGCGGCTTGGTTTGCCTGGGCGCACTCATTGTTAGAGTACGGGAAACAGGCCAGCCGCGTTCGCTATCATCGTAGTCCGTGAGCGGAACACTGTACGTTGTTGCGACCCCGATCGGCAACCTGGACGACATCACGCTGCGCGCTATCCGGATTTTGCGGGAAGTGGACCGGATCGCGTGCGAAGACACGCGGCAGACGCGCAAGCTGCTGGACCGCCACGGCATCTCGAAGCCACTGGTGAGCTATCACGAGCACAACGAGCAGGCGCGCGCCGAGGAACTGCTGCGGGAACTCGCGGCGGGCGCTAATATCGCACTGGTCTCGGATGCGGGGACGCCATTGATCGCCGATCCCGGCTACCGGCTGGTGGCGCAGGCGCGGGCGCAGGGGATCGCCGTCTCTCCGATTCCCGGCCCATCGGCGGTACTGACGGCGTTGAGCGCGTCCGGCCTCACGACCGATGCATTTTTCTTTGGCGGGTTTTTACCAGCGAAGAAAACCCAGCGCAGGAAAACTCTGGAAGAGGTGAAGCGCTATCCGGCAACGTTGGTCTTCTATGAAACGCCGCACCGAATTCTGGAAGCCTTGGAAGATATCGCGGAAGTCCTGGGGCCGCGGCGGGTCACGCTAGGGCGCGAGCTGACCAAGATTCACGAAGAGTTTCTGGTGGGAGAGCCGTCGGATTTGCGGGAGGCTTTGGCAAAACGCCCGTCGATCAAAGGCGAGATCACGCTCATCATCGGCAAGGCAGAGGCACTGGCCGCGGACGCGACGCCGATTGAAGCGGCGTTCGATAAGCTCCTGGAGGCGGGTGTACCGCGCATGGAGGCGATGAAGACCGTGGCGCGCGAGCGGGGCTTGTCGAAGCGCGAGGTGTATCAGAAACTCAGCCAGCGATGACCTGTGGTGTGGCGCGGCGCACGGGCGCGGGACAACAATCGGCAGGGCAAGCAGCGTGACTCCGCGGGTCGCCGATCAGCTCGCGAATCATCCGCAGAAACTTGGGATGTACGCCGACGGTGCCGGCTCGCAGCATGTTCACGCCACGCTCGCGGGCCAGAGCTTGCGCTTCGATGTCGAGATCGTAGATCACTTCCATGTGATCGGAGACGAATCCGATGGGCACCACAACCACGTCGGCGCCGCGATCCAGTCCGCGCAACACATCCCCGATGTCCGGTTGGAGCCAAGGCTGTGAGGGAGGTCCGCTGCGGCTCTGATAAACCAGCCGCCACTCGCTCGACCCGAGCCGCTCCGAGACCAAGCGGCACGATTCCTGAAGCTGCTTTTGATAATCGCTGGTTTCGGCCATCGCGAGGGGCACGCTGTGTGCGGTGTAGATGATGCTTGCCTGACGCCCGCTGAGCGCGTCGCGAACTCGATCGGCTTGCGCCTCGATAAACAACGGATGGTTATAGAAGGACCGCAGCTTCCGGATTTCCGGCGCGCCGTCTACTTGCGATCGCGCACGCTCGATGTCTTCCAGGTACTGCCGGCATCCGGAATACGAACTGAAAATCGACGTGACGAACGCGAGCGCTCTGCGCACGCCGTCAGTCTTCATCTCGCGCAGCGTGTCGGCGAGGAATGGATGCCAATTGCGATTGCCCCAGTAAATGGGGAGCCGAAGCCCGTGGGCGTCAAGCTCTTCGCGAAGCCCCGCGATCAACGCGCGGGCTTGATCGTTGATCGGGCTCTTGCCGCCGAAGTGGTAATAATGCTCGGCAACCGCGAGCATTCGTTCCCGAGGAACATTGCGCCCGCGCAGCACGTTCTCGAGAAACGGAATGACGTCGTCCGGTTTTTCGGGGCCTCCGAAGGACAGCACCAGAAGGGCGTCAAAAGCGGGCTCGGCCATGCATACTCATTATCGCCAGAGCCCGCGGACTACCGCCAATGCCCGCGACGATAGCGCCAGCCATTGCCATGGCGCTCCCAACGGTCGGCTACCCAGACCGCGTGTCCACGCGGCGGCACGGCCCATCGTCCATTGGCCCAAACCCAGCGGCCTCCATTCAAATTCCAGAAGCCATCCACCCAAACATAGCCTGGGCCTGGCGCATATCCCACGGCGCCGACGACATAAGGCGCCGGCGGCGCAGGCACGACGACCGCCACACGCGGGGGCCCACAGGCCACCATCGCGGACGACGCTAAAAGAATCCCCGTCAGAACTGCCGATTTCATCGCAGTAATTCTCCTCACCAAGTGAGATGAGGAGAATCATGCGATAGGTTTCGATGCATGAACGTCTGGTAACGTTAGCGCCGATTCATCTACTTCGCGAGAGCCACGGGAACCGGCGGGCTGCACACCACCTTCGCGGCCGTCGGTCCACCGCACACGGACACATTGACGGTGCTGCCGGTCAGGTCCGACGGCAGGATCAGATCGATCTGTTGCATCCCGGGGGTTCCGGGCGCCTGGCCTCCATAGTAAGGGTGCGTGACCACCTGGCTCCCGATCTTGGCCGTAATCACGCCCGTTCCGGACAAACCGGTGGCGTAGATTTGGATGATGCTGCCAAGCGNNGTGAGCGGCGCGCTGGCCGTGCCGTCGACCGTGACCACGACCTGCACGGATGTCTTCGCGCCCAGGCCCGCCGGCACGATCACATTGATCTGAGTATCGTTAGCGAAGAGTACTTGGGCATCCAGGCTGTCAAACGTCACGGTCACAACTTTGCCAGAGAGCTGGGTTCCGCCGAGAGTCGCCATGGAGCCGGGAGCAACCGCGCCCGCCGCGAAGGTGGCTCCATTGACCAGCGTTTGCACGGAGGGCGGCTGAACCGCGGGCGCCGTGGGATCCGTGATCAGCAGCGTGATTGCCACGTTGGCCGATCCGACGATCGGTCCGGCGTTGATGGTCAACGTGGCAGTGTAAGTACCCGGCGTGAGTGTGCCGGGAACCGCATCGATGCGAATAGTTGAATTGTTTTCCCCTTGCGTCGGCGACACAACCAGCCAGCCGCTGCCGTTGGTGTACGTGACGGACGCAGTCCACTGCAAGACGCCACCGGATGCATTCTGGATCGGGACGTATTGCGCCTGCGCCAGAGCGCCGGCCGACGCGGTGTAGCTCAGCGAAGATACGGACACCGACAATCGGGGGAAATACCTGGCATCGCAATCGCCGACGATCGTACAATCGTCGGGAATCGGGACTTGCTGAAAGCGAGGAATAGGATCTGTCGCGGTGGCCGTATAGACTGTGGAAATGGGCGCGAGCGAAACCGTTTCCTCGGTTTGAACTGAAGTGCCGTTGTCCGACGGCGCAAGCGCGAGAAAAGTTGGGAACTGGGCGCTCTCCTGAATCGACGGATTCGCATCCATCACTTGGTAAACCGCGATTCCCGCGCCGCTGGTCAGTGTAACCGGGCTCATCGAATCGAAGCTCACTGTTCCGGATCCCGGCGCTCCGGGAGTATAGAGAGGCATTCCACCGGCGCCATTAGCGTCCGTGTACTGCACGAGCGAGAGCAGCAGAGTTGAATTGCCGGGTGTGTACTTGCCGCCGGAGGCGGCTAAACCGAGGTCGCCTCCCGCCGTCGGCTGTGTGGCATCCGATCCTGCAACCACGGTGGGAACAAAAATCTGCGCACCCTGCGGGAATCCAGAATACTGCACGATGATACGCGTGCCGGTATCGGCGCCCAGGTTTGACGGATCGCTGAGCGGCGCGAACGAATCCGCGAAACCCTCGGTCACCCGAGTGGAGGCGAATGCGGAGCCGGCCGCACGGAAGCTGGCGAAGCTCCCTGGGTTGGCCGGCAGCCGCGATCCCTGTTGGCTGCACAGGATCTTGTCAGAAAAAGCATCGTACAGGCCATGCTCCGGAACTCCCACGGTGACTTGGCTGGACGTAAGCGCCATGGAGGCATTGGCACCGCTACCGATCAATGCTTGCAGCGTACTGTTGGCTGCGAAGTTTAATTGGTTAGCCGCGCCTCGAATGTTGGCCAGCCGCAGAGTGACCGAACCGGTCGGCGACAACGTGAAGGTTGCGCCATTAAACTCCAGAGATGCTTGCCCGGTGAGTATGGGTGTCGCGGCGATCGGTTGCGGCCCGGTGCCGTTGTCTGCCGTGAATATAATGTCCAGTAAAGCGTTCGAGGAAGCCGACGCCAGGCGATTGGTGATATTGACGTTTAGAAAGATGGAGAGATCCACTGTCATGGCCGCGTTCGGACTGCCGCCGGAACACGTGAAGACGATGTCGCCGGCCCTTTCGGTTATGCCTTCTCCATGCACTATGGTGGGCGTAGCAGTCGTGATGCAGGTTATGGGGCTGGCTGGAAGTACAGCGGCAACCATCAAGAGTGAAGAACAGGCGAACAACAGGCGAAGCATGGGTACAACCTTTCGGAAGGATTACTCAGGACGGGGCGGTTTTGATTATACATGTATACCCGCCTTGTTACAATAAAACAGACTCGCCATACTTTCCTCCTTGCTTATGACCGCGCTAACTTCTATCGCCGATCTGCCGGTTATTAGTAATCAGCCCCTGGTGGACACGTTCGGCCGCCTGCACGACAATCTCCGGATCAGTGTGACGGATCGCTGCAACATCCGTTGTTTTTACTGCATGCCGGAAGACAACGTGACCTATGTGCCGCGCGAGGAGATCCTCTCGTTTGAGGAAATCGAGCGCTTCGCGCGGGTCGCGGTGTCGCTGGGCGTCACGAAAATTCGGGTGACCGGCGGCGAGCCGTTGGTGCGCAAGGATCTCCCGGTTCTGATCGGAAAGCTATGCGCGATTCCAGGCGTGCGCGACATCGCGCTCACCACCAACGGCGTGCTGTTGGCCCGCCACGCGCAAGCTTTGTACGACGCGGGCTTGCGCCGGCTGAATGTGCATCTGGACACTCTGGATCGCGAGTGCTTCCACCAAATTACCCGCCGCGATGATTTGGACAAGGTGCTGGATGGCATCGACATTGCGCAGCAGATTGGATTCGGCCCGATCAAGATCAATGCGGTCGCGGTGAAGAATCTGGTGGAGCCTGAAATCGTTCCGCTGGTGCAATATGGGCGCGAGCGTGGCATCGAAGTCCGTTTCATCGAGTTCATGCCGCTGGATTCGCAGGGACTCTGGTCGCGCGAGAACGTTCTGTCGGCGGACGAAATCATCGAGACGTTGTCGCGCGAAATCTCGCCGCTGGTCGAAATAGCGGATCGCGATCCGCGGGCGCCGGCCACTGAATACCGTTTTGCCGACGGAATCGGATCGGTCGGCTTCATCGCTTCCGTCACCCGCCCGTTCTGCTTGAACTGCAATCGCGTCCGCCTTACCAGCGACGGCAAGCTGCGGTATTGCCTGTTCGCGATCGAAGAGACCGACGTCCGGGCGTTGCTCCGCAACGGCGCGCCGGATGCCGAGATTGCCGCGACCATCCGCGAAACAGTGCACAAGAAGTGGCTGGGGCACGAGATCAACAGTGCGAAGTTTGTCGCTCCGCCGCGTCCGATGTACGCGATCGGGGGCTAGCCGCATCCGCGCGCAGGCCCGGCATGAACGACCAGCCGTTTGATCAAATCGAGGAGGCTGTGGCCTCCGGCGGTGCTGCTTCCGCTCTGGATCTGCTGGCGCGAAAATTCCTCGCCGAGAAACAATATCCCCGGCTGTTTGAAACGCGCCTGATGGAGAAGCGACTGGAATTGGGCCTGCCATTGATCCAGTTGGGCGCGATCGACACGTTGCCGGAACCGGCGCGCGCCCAGTATGAGAGCGGCGTGCGTGAAGCGGCCCGCGAGGCCGGCGCATTGTTCCTGGCTGAGGGTGACATCGCGAGGGCCTGGCCCTATTTCCGCGCTGTCGGCGATCGCGAAACGGTTGCTTCGGCAATCGAGCAAGCGGAACCAAACGAACAAATCGACGCTTTGATCGACATCGCGCTCGGCGAGCGCGTACATCCGCCCAAAGGCCTGGAGTTGGTGATCGCGCAACATGGCATCTGCCGGGCGATTACCTACTTCGAGCAGTTTCCGGACCTCGATCGCCGCGAGGAGTGCTTGATCCTGCTGGTCCGCACGCTGCACTCAGAACTGGTTGCGAATCTGAAGAGCGCGATTGTCCAGCGCGAGGGCCGAGCGCCCACCGGTAACAGCATCCCCGAACTGATGGCCGGCCGCGCTTGGCTCTTCGGCGAGTTCGATGCTTATGTCGACACCTCGCACGTGATCAACGTCGTTCGGTTTGCGCTGGATTTGCCAAATCAAGACTTGCAGGATCAGGAAGCCATCCGTCTGGCGCTGGAGCTATGCGAATACGGCGCGCACTTGTCTCCGCAGTTCAAGATGCGAGGCGAGCCGCCATTTGAAGACATATACACGGATCATGCCATCTACTTGCATGCGCTTCTCGGCGAGGGCATGGAGGGGGCCATCGAGCATTTCAAAGCGAAGATCGTTGCTCAAGACGACCCGATGCGGGCGATCCAATCCGCGCAGGTGCTGGTCGGATTGCTGGTACGGCGTGAGCGCTACCAGGAAGCGATCCAAATTTCGATTCAACATCTGAGCAGCGTCGATCCAACGCAGCTCGCCTGTCCGACCCTGTTCCAGCTCTGCCAACTCGCGGGCGATTCCGAGCGGCTCAAGGAACTGGCGCGTGCACAGGGGGATTTGCTCAGCTTCGCCGCCGGCGCCATCCAGAGCTAACGGTTACTGTACACCTGCTTGGCGTCCGCGGCGTCTCAGTTATATGCGTGGTGGAGACATCATTTCGGGGTGGGGCAAAATTCTGCGCGGCAAACTGCCGCTGCTTTCCATTGAAATCACTAGCGAGTGCCCGCTGAGTTGCCCGGGTTGTTACGCTTACGGCGACCGGCACCTGGGCGGCGGCGTCACACTGACGCAGCTATCCGATTCGCGCGGCGAGACTCTCGTGCAGGGCATTCTAAGGCTGGTGGATCAGCACGATCCGATGCAATTGAGCTTGGTTGGCGGCGAGCCGATGATGCGCCATCGCGAGCTGAGTCAGTTGCTGCCGATCCTGAGCGAGCGCGGTATCTACACGATGGTGGTCACTAGCGGCGTAATTCCGATTCCAGCGGAATGGACATCGCTCCCGCGCGTAACCATTGCAGTTTCCGTGGACGGATTGCCCGAGCATCATGACGAACGCCGCAAACCCGCCACATACGAACGGATTCTGCGCAATATTGAAGGCCGGCGAGTCTACATTCATTGGACAGCCGTGCGGGCGCATGTGCAGGATCTCAATTATGCCGAGCGCTACCTGGAGTTCTGGAGCGCGCGCGAGGAAGTCCATCGTATCTGGATGAGCGTGTATACTCCGCAGCGCGGCGAGCAAAGCGCGGAACGGCTTTCGATGGAAGACCGGGCGCGCTTGGCGAAAGCGATTCCGTGGCTGGCTGCGAAGTATCCGAAGTTTCTCATCAAGCCAGGAATGGCGCGGGCTATCATGCAGCCGCCCGCCAGCCCCGCGGACTGCGCCTTCGCTCGCGTGTCCGCGAACTACACAGCCGATCTTCGCACGCGCGTTGAGCCTTGCGTGTTCGGCGGCGATCCGGACTGCTCGGAATGCGGCTGCGCGATTAGCTCGGCGCTGCACTGGATCACAAACGAAAAGGTGGGACCGATCGCGGCGCGGCGTCTGCTGGATGCGTCTCTAAGTATTGGCGCGGCTGTGGCGCGGTTGAAGATAGCGAGTTAGAGCAACTCCGCCAGGCTGAAGAAAAACGGAATCTCAATCGCCGCGGTCTCCGGTGCGTCCGACCCATGCACCGCGTTGCGCTCGATGTTGTGCGCGAACTTCTTCCGGATGGTGCCTTCCGCCGCTTTCTCCGGATTGGTCGCGCCCATCAGCTCACGCCACTGTTTAATGGCGTCCTCGCGCTCCATCGCCAGCACGATCACCGGGCCCTCCGTCATGAACGTCACCAGTCCGCTGAAAAACGGCCTCTCACGGTGTACGTCGTAGAAGCCTTCCGCCTGCTGTTTGGATAGCCGTATCATCTTCAAGCCCCGAATGCGGAACCCGGCCTTTTCGATCATGCCGAGAATCTGACCCGCATGACCCGCCGCCGTTGCATCCGGCTTGATGATTGCAAATGTCTGTTCGATTGCCATATTGAATATCGCGCGCCGACGCCTCAGGCCCAGTCTTGTTGCAACCAGGCCCGGCTACAGACGGCTCTTGACCTTTTCTCCGATTTCGGCGGGAGTCGCGCACACGGTGATGCCGGCCGCTTTCATCGCCTTCATTTTGTCTTCTGCTTTCCCTGATCCGCCCGAGATAATCGCTCCGGCGTGGCCCATGCGGCGTCCCGGCGGCGCGGTCTGTCCGGCGATAAAACCCACCACCGGCTTCTTGACGTTCGCCTGGATGTACTCCGCGGCCGTCTCCTCCGCGCTGCCGCCAATCTCGCCGATCATTACGATGGCGTGCGTATCCGGGTCGGCATTGAACAGCTCGATCGCGTCCAGGAACGTGGTGCCAATAATCGGATCTCCGCCGATCCCGATGCACGTCGACTGGCCGATCCCGAGCTTGGTCAGTTGCCCCACCGCTTCGTACGTCAGCGTGCCCGAGCGCGACACCACGCCCACGTTGCCCGCCTTGTGAATCGACGCGGGCATGATCCCAATTTTGCATTTTCCGGGCGAAATAATGCCCGGACAATTCGGGCCGATCAAGCGCGACGGCTTGCCTCGCATGAATTCGCGCGCCTGCACCATATCTTCGGTCGGGATTCCCTCCGTGATGCAGACTACCAGCGGCACACCCGCGGCCACGGCCTCCATGATCGCGTCCGCGGCATACGGAGGAGGGACGAAAATCACCGAAGCGTTGGCGCCGGTGTGCTTCACGGCGTCCGCCATGGTGTTGAACACGGGCAGTCCCAGATGCATCAGCCCGCCTTTGCCCGGCGTTACGCCGCCAACCACCTTGGTCCCGTAATCGATGGATGCTTGTGCGTGGAAACTGGCCTCGCGTCCGGTGAACCCCTGAAACAGAACCCGCGTGTTTTGATCCACCAGGACGCTCATGCCTTCACGCCCCGCGCCGCTTGGACCACCTTCTCGGCCGCATCGCGCATCCCATCCGCGACGGTGAAGTTGAAACCCGACGTCCTCAAGATTTCTTGTCCCTTCTCGACGTTGGTCCCTTCCATGCGAACCACGATCGGCGCCTTCACGTTGAGCTCTCGCGCCGCGTTCACTACGCCGGTGGCCAGCACGTCGCAGCGCAGGATGCCGCCAAAGATATTAATCAGCACCGCCTTTACGCCTGCATCCGACAGCAAAATGCGGAATGCGTTCTTGATCTGCTCGGCGTTCGCGCCGCCGCCGACATCCAGAAAATTCGCGGGACTGCCCCCGGCGTACTTCACGATGTCCATGGTCGCCATCGCCAGGCCCGCGCCGTTTACCATGCACGCGATGTCGCCATCCAGCTTGATGTAGTTCAGGCTGAAGCGCGACGCCTCCACTTCCAGCGGATCCTCTTCGTTTAAATCGCGCAAATCCAGCAAGTCCTTGTGCCGGTAAAGCGCGTTGTCGTCCAATGTGAACTTGGCGTCCAGCGCGTACACCTTGCCGTCCTCGCTAACAATGAACGGATTGATCTCCGCCAGCGACGCATCGATCGCGTCGTACGCTTTTGCGAGTCCAATCATGGCAGCCACCGCGCCGCTCGCGCTTTCCGACTCCACGCCCATCCCGAACGCCATGCTGCGCGCTTGAAACGGCGCAAGCCCATAGCCCGGCTCCAATGCTTCCTTCAAAATCGACTCGGGCGACTTCGCCGCCACCTCTTCGATATCCACGCCGCCCGCCGACGACGCCATGAACACCGGCTTGCCTTGCGCGCGATCCAGCACGATGCCCAAGTACAACTCGCGCGCGATCGGCAACGTCTCCTCCACCAACAAGCGTTGCACGATGCGGCCTTCGGGCCCGGTTTGGTGCGTCACCAGCCGCATGCCCAGCATCTTCTTTGCGATCTCGGCCGCTTCCAGCGCATCCTTGGCGACTTTGACGCCGCCGCCCTTGCCGCGCCCGCCCGCGTGAATCTGAGCTTTGACGACCACGCTGCCGCCGATCTTCTTGGCCGCCGCTTCCGCCTCATCCACGGTGAATGCAACTTCGCCCCGAGGCACAGGGACTCCGTACTTGGCCAAGATCGCCTTGGCCTGGTATTCATGAATTTTCATGGGGTCAAAAGCTAGTTTACCCCAGCCGTCGTTGGCAATGTCACGCTCTGACCGCCGCGGCAATTCTCGGCGTCACCATGCTCGACGATTTTCTTCTGACCGCTTTTCAAACGGTTGAACCAATCGCGCTCTTGGATTCGCGCCACCATAATTTACGATCGGGGTATCCAAGAGCTCCTCAGAAGAAACATGCCGCAACGACTCGTCCTCGCCTATAAGAAT
>PMUP01000028.1 GCA_003166865.1 Bryobacterales bacterium | reverse complement strand
CTATCGACGACGCTCCCGAAGGCATGCGCGCCGTCCAATTCCGCCTGCACCTCGGCCGAGGCAACCCGGAGCTCTCCGTTGAACTGACCCCTTCCGGCGCCGGCCTGCGCTACGTCGAAATTCGTGGCGCTTATAATCCTACTCCTCCGCCTCTTCCTGAAAGCTACGCCCGAGTTTTTCGCTGCGGCCACGCGCCCGGGCATCACACCCTTGCCTGCGCTCGCACCAATCTCCGGGACCTCGCGCGCCGGGCGTACCGTCGGCCGGTGACCGACGCTGAGGCCGAGGGTCTCCTGCATTTTGTGGAAAACGCCCAGCAACAGGGCGATACCATCGACCATGGCATGCAGATCGCTCTCGAAGCCATCCTCGTTTCGCCGCGCTTCCTCTTCCGCATCGAGCCCTCTTCCAACGCGCTAGACGACTTCCAATTTGCCTCGCGCCTTTCCTATTTCCTCTGGAGCAGCCTGCCCGACGATGAACTGTTCCAACTCGCGCTCGCGCATCGCCTCCGCGCTCCCGAAGTTCTCCATTCCCAGATCCACCGCATGTTGCTCGACCCCAAATCGCGCGCTCTGGTCGAAAACTTCGGCGGCCAATGGCTCCAAACTCGCAACCTCGCGAGCATCCAGCCGGATCCCGGAAAGTTCCCTCAGTTCGACGCCTCTCTGCGGCGCGATATGCAGCTTGAGACCCAGCTCTTCTTTCAATCCGTCATCCAGGAAGACCACGCCATCGCCGACTTCCTCGGCGCCAACTACACCTTCTTGAACGATCGTCTGGCTTCGTTTTACGGAATCCCCGGCGTCCAAGGCCGCCAGTTCCGGCGCGTCGACTTACCGCCTGATTCGCACCGCGGCGGCATCCTCACCCAAGCCAGCGTGCTCACGGTCTCGTCCTATCCGGCGCGCACATCTCCCGTTCTTCGTGGCAAGTGGATTCTCCAAAATCTGCTCGACTCCGCGCCGCCTCCGCCGCCATCCAACGTCCCCAACCTCGACGAGAAGGCCATCGGCGCAACCATGAGCATGCGCCAGCAGCTCGAGCAGCATCGCGCCAATCCGGCCTGCCTCGGTTGCCACGCTCGCATGGACCCGCTTGGCTTCAGTCTTGAAAACTACGACGCCATCGGCCAATGGCGCACTCAGGACGGCAGTTTTCCAGTCGACTCGGGCGATGGCCCCGAAGCCCTGAAGCAGCTCCTGTTAAAGGATCAAGACAGATTCGCGCGTTGCCTGGCCTCCAAGTTGATGACCTACGCTCTGGGCCGCAAAGCGTCATGGCCATCGGCTCGCGGTAACGAGAGCTTCTCGCAACTCGTCGAAGAAATCGTGACGAATGGCGCTCATGAATAAACACCTCAGCCGCCGCACCATCCTACGAGGCCTCGGCGCAGCCATCTCTCTGCCTTTGCTCGACGCCATGGTCCCGGCTTTCGCTTCGCCATCCACTGCCGCCGCTCCGCTCCGCCTCGCCTTCATCTACGCGCCGAACGGCATCCTTATGGACCACTGGACTCCCCCAACCGATGGCGCCGATTTCGATCTTCCCCGCGATCTTCCCCGTATCCTGGCGCCCCTCGCGCCCCATCGTGAGAACCTCCTCGTGCTCTCGGGTCTCACGCAAAACACCGGGCGTGCTCTCGGCGACGCCGAAGGCGACCACGCGCGCGCCTCCGCTACCTACCTCACCGGCGTGCATCCCAAGAAGACCAATGGCGCTGGCATCTGTGCTGGAATTTCGGTGGATCAGATGGCTGCCAGTCACGTCGGCGCTTCTGCCCGATTTCCTTCCATCGAGCTGGCCTGCGAAGACGGCCGCCTGGTAGGCAACTGCGATTCCGGTTATAGCTGCGCCTACAGCAACACGCTATCCTGGCGCACGCCTACCTCGCCCTTGCCGTCCGAAGTGAATCCACGCGCCGTCTTCGAGCGGCTGTTTGGCGCCATCGACGAAAACTCCAGGGACCGCCTCAAGCGGCAGCGCGATGAGACCAGTATTCTCGATTATGTTTTGGACGATACTCGACGCCTGGGCGCCCAGCTCGGCCCCTCCGATCGCGGAAAAATCGATGAATACCTCACCTCCGTCCGCGAAATCGAGCGCCGCATCCAACTTGCCGAAAACGACGGCGGGCAGCCTGCCCCGTCTATCGAAAAGCCCAGCGGCGTTCCCGCCGACTTCGCCGGCTACGCCCAGTTGATGTTCGATCTGATGGCCGCCGCCTTTCAAACCGGCGCCACACGCGTCTCCACCTTCATGCTCGGCCGCGAAGGCAGCACTCGCGCTTACCGCGAAATTGGAATCTCCGACGCCCACCACCCCATCACGCATCACCGCGGCGATCCGGAATTAATCGAAAAGGTCGCGCGCATCAACACCTACCACGTGGAGCAACTCGCGTATTTCCTCGCCAGGTTGAAATCCGCACCCGATGGCGACGGC
This sequence comes from Bryobacterales bacterium, assembly GCA_003166865.1. Taxonomy (GTDB): domain Bacteria; phylum Acidobacteriota; class Terriglobia; order Bryobacterales; family Bryobacteraceae; genus Palsa-89. The sequence goes on along the minus strand of PMUP01000028.1, from coordinate 49,953 downwards.
ACGCTGCTCGATCACTCGCTCATCGTCTACGGCAGCGGCTTGAGCGACGGCAACCGGCACCAGCACAACAATCTCCCGGTCCTGGTCGCCGGCAAATCCGGCGGTCAGCACATCACCTATCCCGACGAGACTCCCATGAACAACCTGCACCTGTCTTTGCTGGACCAGATGGGCGTTCCCATCGACTCTTTGGGTGACTCAAGCGGTAAACTATTTCAATGACCCGACTCGCTATTCTGTTCCTCTCAGCATCTCTGTTTGCGGCCGCGCAAACACCATCAATACCAGCCAAGTCTTTCACGGCTCAGTTTGAGGATGTCAATCGCCGCCTGCTCGCCATGGCCAAGGATTTCCCCGAGGACAAGTACGGCTATCGCGCCACCAAAGACGTCCGGTCGTTTGGCGAAATCGTCGTTCACGTCGCCTCCGGAAATGCTTACGCCGCCAAAGCGGGCCGGGGCGAAAAAGCAAAGTGGGACGAGATCGATCCCAAGGGCTACACCACCAAGGCCGCCGCCGTCGCCCTTCTTGAAAAGACAATCACGGATGCCACTGCCACGTTGAAAGCTACTCCCGAGGATCGCTTCACCAAGGACGTCGAACCTTGGCTCGATGTGATCGAGCACGCCGGAGAACATTACGGCCAGCTTGTGGTCTATTACCGCAACAACGGCATGGTCCCGCCCGAATCGCGTCCCAAGAAGTAGCTAGACGCTGAGAAGGTACGCATTCACGGGCGCGTTGTTCAAGCGTGCCAGCGCTAGACTGTACCATCGAAGCTGGTTTTCATAACGCTTTCGCGTAGTCCCAAGTTCGACGCCGATCTCGGCGTCGGTTTTGAAATCCACCACGTGCCAGGTTCCGTTTTCTTCAAACGCCAGATCGATCACGCCCTCTAGAATCCGGTTGCCATCGAGCCTTAAAAGGATCGGCAATTCTCGCCGGCAGAGTTTCGACTTTCGCGCTCGCTCCAATAGCGGGTGCTGCAAAGCGGCGGCAACGGCGCCCGTGGCGTCTTCAATTTCTTGATCCGTCGCGCCGAAAACCCGCCCATGAACCCTCGCCAGTTCGTCAACGTGCTCGCCGTCGAGCGCAACGTCGCGGAGAATCGTGTGCACCAGCGTTCCAAATCGCGGTCCCATCGAGCGGCTACTGAACTTTTGGACGGTTTCAAATTGCACCGGTGTGGCTGCCGGCGAATCCGGGGCCTCGGTGGCGGTGAAAATGTCGAACTGCTTTTCCCCGCCACTCGCGATGGTTTTGTCGCGTTGCTCTTTCCATTCGCGATAAGCCGTCAAGCTCGGCGAGTCTTCGTCGTTCGGATCGCCCTTCAAAATCTCTTCCTGCCGCAATCCCAGATTTGCGGGCGGCGCCAATGTCAATGTCCGCGGATCCCACCAAACCACTTGATGATTTCCCAGTTGTGGCGAATGCAAGCCAGGCTGCACGGAAGGTTCGTCGTGCGCGAAGAATGGCCGGTCCACCACCGAAGCATCGCCAAAGTTCGGGCATCCCTCGGCGCGCGTCGCATGGCGATAACGGTCGTGCGCCGGATAGATGGCCTTGTTCAGGGGGCCAAGCCATCCCTCCAGCTCTTCATCGCCCACGCTCGGAATCACCAGCAGGTCGCGAGCTCGCGTGGCCGCGACATAAGCCACCCGCACTCCTTCGGCGCGCTCGCGCAAACGCTCTTCGGCTTCGTGCTCGCGCAATTCCCACGGAGCGCACCGCAGCAACCGTGTCGCGCACAGCCGCTCGCGCGCATTCACGTACCGGTCCGGATCGCCGGCTGCGAGATTGGCGGTCATGTCGGCCAGAATCACAACCGGAAACTCAAGACCCTTGGCCCCGTGTACGGTCATCAAGCGCACTCCTTCGGCGCCTTCTTCCAGCACCGGCGCTTCGGCCGACTCGGCTTTTTCCGACTGCGTCTCCAGCTCCTCCACGAATCCGCGAAACGAAACTCCGCCCGATAGTTCAAAACTCCTGGCCAGATCCGCGATGCGATGAGCGTTGGCGAGCACTTGGTGTCCGGCCGGGCGCAATGCGAATCCGGCGTGCGCGCGAGTGGCTTCCAGCAGCGCATTCACGGTGTCGGCGATCGGCCTTCGATTGCGGCCGCGATGCAGATCCGCCAGCAGGCGAAGCGCTTCCGCGATCGGTTGGAACACTTGTGTGAGGTCGGAGGGTAGTTCGCGGAACGGATGCAGCCGCCCAACCTCGTGATGGAAGCGCAGCAGCATATCGTCCGGGATAGCGAACAGCGAACCTTTCAACGTTGCGAAAACCGATAGCTCGTCATCCGGCCATTCGGTGGCGGTGAGCGCTGCGCGCAGCGTCTCCACTTCCTCACGGCTGTGAAACGATTTCGATCCGGCCAGCAAGTGCGGGATCTCTCGAGCTTCCAACCCCCGAACATAATCGCGGGTAATGTCTCTGCCGTAGTTGGTGAACCTGCGAAACAGCAAACAAATGTGCCGCGAAGCGAGCGGCATGAGCGTCGCCGGATCCTCGGGATCGCGAACCTTCCAGCCGCTGGCGCGCACCAGCCAGTCGCAAAAAGCCACGATGGTCTCCGGCAGACAGGCGTCGATCGCCTGGCGGGAGATTCGCATGCTTCCATAGGGACGAGGCGCGGGCAGCGCGATGACGCTGGGTTGTCCTTCGATCGCGGGCGTGTCTCCGTGCAGCGAAGCATAGGCCGCTTGTCCGGCTACGGCATCATCCTGCATTTCGGAATCGAATGCCGCGTTGACACATTGCTGAATGGGACGCAATGCCCGAAAACTGGTGGTCAATTGCACGATTCCGGCGCCGCGCTGCGCCAGCCCATCGCGAATCTCACGGTAGAGCACCACATCGGCTCGCCGGAATTGATACACGGACTGCTTCGGATCTCCAACCACAAACAGCTTTCCCGGCTTCGGTGCGACACTGCGCCAGTCCGCTTCGGCCGGATCGTCGGCGGCGAGGAGTAGCAGGATCTCCGCCTGCAGCGGATCGGTGTCCTGAAATTCGTCGATGAAGATGTGTGTGAAGCGGTCTTGCAGGTAGCGGCGTACGTCGGCTTTGTCGCGCACCAGATCGCGCGCGAGCAACAGCAAGTCCACAAAGTCTAGTTTGCCGGCGCGCCGCTTGAGCCGATCGTACTGATCCACCAGGTCCCACATTTCGCCGCGAAGAACGGCCGCGAGATCGGCATCGGCGGCATGTTGGAAGGCTTCCAGTTGATCCAGCAAATGCTGCCGCGCTTGCACCACCTGTTCGCGCGGAACTCCCTCGGCGAAGAAGCCGGATCCCTTTTGAGGATTCTTCTTGATATCGCGGATCAGCTTGATGAGCAGGCTTTCAAGCGCATCATAATCGCGGGCGCGAGCTGCCTCGGCGCGTTCAATCCAGGTGACGAGCGCTTGCGCCGGCCGCAGCGATTTCACTAGATTGTCGTTGCGCTTGGAGCACCGGGAGGCCGCTTCCGCGATCAGCCGGACTTGTTCCGTCAATCGATTGACTTCTTTCTCGCGATCGAAGGCGACTGTGCGCCAGGGTGCTGGATGGTCGCGCCACTCAATCAGCTTCCATGCCGCGTATTGCAGTTGCTCGATCGGCGAAGCGCCATCGAAGGAATCGCGCCAGGCCAGACGGACCAGAGCGCGGCGCAGGCCGGGTGCACCCTCGCCGAGTTTGCGCTGAATCCAGGCGCGAAACGCTCGCTCGTAAATGCGGGAAGCCTGCTGCTCGGAAAGCTCCTCGAACGCTGGATCGACAACCGCTTCCACCGGACGCTCGCGCAGAATCTGCGCGCAAAACGAATGGATGGTTCCGATGGAGGCTTCTTCCAAGTGTTCGAGAGCATCCTCGATATTCGATCTCTCCAAGGGCGTGATCGCGGAGCTGCGTGCGCGATCCAACTCCTGGCGCAAACGAAGCTTCAGCTCGCCCGCGGCTTTGTTGGTGAACGTGACAGCAACGATATGACTGATCGTGGTCAGCCCATTGGCCAGTACGGCGACAATGCGCGCGATCAATTCAGTAGTCTTTCCGGTCCCAGCCGAGGCTTCCACAACCAGGCTTTCGACCAGCGAAGTGCGAATGCGTTCGCGCGCGGCGCGGTCATCAACTCGCGTATCAATTACAGGAGTCATGGCGAATGGCGAATTTCAATCAGCGGATCCAGGCGATCGGACTGCTTGCGTTTCACGCGAGACTCTTCATACGGGCCGCAGACTGCGGTGTAGTCGCACATGGCGCAAGCGCCAGTCTGCGGAGCGGCAGGGAGAAAACCTTCCGCAATGGAATGGTCAATGGTTTGAAGTATGCGGCCCAGACGGCCGCGCCCTTCGTCGTTGAGCGAAATGTCGACGGCGGAGAAGTCGCCGCGCTGAGTGCAGTAAAACAGCCGGCCCGATTCCACCGATTCTCCCAGCAAAGTTTCGGCCGCGAGTGAGTAAAGCAAGGGCTGGAGCATCGCGCCGCCGCCCACGTACTGCGGACGGTTTTGCGGCGCTTTTCCGGTCTTGTGATCGGTAATGCGAAGAGCGTTGCGCGTCGCGTGGCGCTCGATCAGATCGATGGAGCCGCGCAGGCGCACATGGTCCAATATGAGAGCTTCTTCGGCGGTGCTGGCGGGGTCGCGATCGGGATCGAGCGCAAGGCCGAAGCCAAATTCAAAATGAGCCGGGAGCCACTCGGATTCCGTGGCGGCGACATGTTGCAGCCAGCCGCGCAGATCGGTACGGAGGTTTTCGATTTCGCTCTTCCAGACGCGCGGTATGGCCGGGGCGAGTTCGTCTTCATACCGGGCCGCGACGCGATCCAGCACCCGGTCCGCGAGGTCGAGTGTCTGGGGCAGGTGAGGCTGAGTCACCGGAAGCAGATCCGCGCGAGTGAGCTCGCGAAAGAGTTCAAATTGCGCCGAGTGAAATAGCGCGCCGCGAGTAAGCGGGTCCATTTGTTCCAGGCGAGCGGGATGTTCGCGAGGGCGCAGTTGAAAAACGGCGTGCAACAAAAAGCGATACGGACAGGCGGCAAACTGCTGCAGTGACGACGGCGAATAGCTGCGCTTGGCGAGGCGGTGCGTTTCGAGAGCCTGGAGCGTGGCCGCGTCGGGATCCACCAGGCCGTCGGCACTGGACCAGAAGTTGCGCCAGCGCCGGCCGCGTGTACGCAGCGATCGCGTGAGCGCTTCGTTCGATTGCATCAGGTAGCGCGCGCTGCCTGAGGCCGCGGCTCCCCGCAGCTTCAGCGATGCGTTGAGCGCCGCGAGATCGTATTCGGCATCGTCGATGGCTTCGCGCGAGTTGGCTGGCGCCGGCCAATCGAGACGGGCTGGGGCGCTCGCGGCGGCACGCTTCTCAAACTCGCGCAACGAAGGAAGACGGCCTTCGGCGGCGCGCACCACTTCCAGTGCATAGAACGACGGCACGCGGGCGCGGGCTTGCGCGACGTCCATGCGCGGATACGACACGATGAAACTGCTGCCCGCGGCGGCCGCGGCGGAACGAAGCAGCATGCGTTCGCGGGCGACACGCTCGTCCTGCTTGTCCAAACCGAGTCCGGTGCGGTGTTCGTCTAACAACAGCGGATCTTCGAGAGCGCGGCGCGGGAACAGTCCTTCGGCGAGGCCCGGCAGGAAGACGACATCAAAGCTGCGTCCGCGACCCTCCTCGATGGAGCCGACGAACACACGGCCGTAGCGGCGCTTGGGCGGCTCAGCGCGAAGAATGCCGAGGCGTTCGGAAAGCACGTCGTAGACTTCATCGAGCGAAACAGGGCCAACTTCGCTCATGGGATCGAGCTCGCTCAGGATGGCCAGTACCGACTCTGGCCGGCGCAGGGCCACTTGCGCGAGGGCTGCCAGGCTATCGAGCCAGACACCCCAGCGTTCGGCCGCGGGAAGCGATCCGAGCGCGTCAATCAAAGGGAGCGCAAAATGTTCTAAACGGACGAGCTGCTGGATCCGGCGTTCGATGTGGTCGCGATGCGTTTCGTCTTCTCTTTCGAGATCGCGTAATTGCGCCTGGAACTCAGCGCGGAGGCCGCGCAAACGGCGAGCCCAGCGGTCGCGGCCGCCAATGACGGCGGCATCCACGAGGAGTTTCTCCCAGCCGATGGGAACATCCAGCGCGCCGTCGAACTCAAGGTGGTCATCGGGGATTGGCGTCGTCGTCTCAAAAGTCCCGAGGATCTCGTCATCCGCTGGGACCCACTGCGCCGGGCGGGCCCGCGGCGCGCCATCGGCATCCAGCGGCGGCACTTGCCCAAGCGAAAGATATTCAGCGAAGCGCGATGCGGAGCAGCCATCGCTTGCGCAGGCCAGCAGTGCGAGAAAGGCGCGGCCAGCGGGATCGGGACGCGACGCTCCCCGGCTGAAGTAATGATCGATGCCGGCGCGGCGCAGAGCTTCTTCAACCAGCGGCTGATACTGGTCGACATTGCGAAGAAGAATAGCGATGCGATCGAATGGCGTGCCTCGCTCGGCGAGCCCGCGGATACGGCGCGCGATCTCGACGCACTCGAAGCTTTCGCCCGGCGCGGAAAAGAGCAACGACGCATCGGGCGGCGCGGATGGCGGCGGATCGGAAGAAAATAGCCAGGTGCGAACGCGGTCGAGCGTTGCCACGGCCGGCGTGTTGTCGAGATTTTCGACGGATACTCCGAGAATGCGTTCGAGGGATCGAATGTCGTCGTCGGCCGACGTAGCCGTGGCTAAGACGCTGGGCGATCGCCGCACCAAGGTTGCAAGTAACCGCTCATGCGCCGCGGATTCAATGGCGAGGCCGAGCAAAACTAAAGGCAAGCGCGTGAAGCGATGATCGGTGTGCGTGGTTTCTTCGGTTGCAAGACGGAGGAGCAGCGGCAAGTCCGCAACCGAACGTGCCGCGAGCTCTTGTTCGTAGAGCGTGAGGAGGTGTGCGAGGTCGCGGTCGGCTGGAGTTACATCAGACGGCGTCACATTGTGCAGACGGAGTTCGGTGATGGTCTTCGCCAGAGCGCGCGCGAAACCGGGTGTTTGGGCGACGGGCGCGAAATAGGGCAGGTCTTTCGCGGTTGTGGCGGCGTGAACGATGCGCGCTGCCAGCGCTTCGATGCCAAGGCGGGAGATGGGCGCCAGCGCGAGGCGGCCCATGGGTTGAGCGGCGAGGTTCGCGGCAAGTTGCGTGAGCGTCAGTGCGTGAACACCCTGGCAACCGGACGGAAAAGCGCGGATGGCGAGTTCCGCGGCGGCGGCTCGCGTGGGCGCGATGATCAAGATTTCGCTGTGCGGGTCTTTTGCGGCGAGGAAGGCGGCGGCGCGATCGAGCAGCGTGGCGTTGGAGCGGGAGTGAACGAGCGCGCGAGGGACCACAGACAATTATATGAGGTTGGCCGAGAGATCAGCTCTCGGTGGGCAGCGCGATAGACTTATTTTAGGTGCGACTGCAAGCTCTGTTCGTTCTGAGTTCGGTCCTGTTGTGCGCGGGGCCGCTCGAGGACACCCTGGCCACGGGACGCAAGGCGCTGGAGCACGATGGCGTCGCAACGGCCTGGAAGCTGGCGCAGAAGGCGCTCGGGGACGCTCCGGATTCCGCGGCGGCGCACGAGTTCGCGGGTGAGGTTTTGTTTCGGCGCGGGCAGTTCCCGCAAGCGGACGCCGAGTTCAAGAACGCCGTCGGGCTGGACCCGCGTTTTGCGCTGGCGTGGTGGGGCCTGGGGCGCGTGGCTGCGTGCGCGTCGATGAACAAGACCGCGGTGGAGGATTTTCATCGCGCGTACGAGTTGAATCCCAAGGATTCGCGAATTCTGGCTGCTTGGATTCCGCGGCTGCAGGGCCGGGAGCGCGCCGCCGCTCTGGAAGCCTACGCGGCAATGGTGGGTGACTCAACCGAATCGAACGAGCTGCGCCAGCGGATGGAGCTTGCGAAGGCGCTGGATGGCCGCGAGGTTACGGTGCTTGCCAGTCCCTATCACGCAGCCGAGATTCCGCTGCGGGGGTTCGAGAACGCCACGCACACGCGCACGTACGGCCTGGAGGTGCTGGTGAACGGCACTCCCGTGAAGCTGGTGCTGGATACGGGAGCGGCGGGAATTGTGTTGTCGCGCCCGGCGGCCGAGAGGGCGGGAATGGCGCGGATTGCCGATGGCACCCTGAGAGGCATCGGCGACAACGCCAAGGGGACGGACGGCTATCGCGCTCTCGCCGAGCACTTTCGGATCGGTGATGTGGAATATCGCAATGCGTTAATCAGCGTGGCGGGGCAAAACATGGAGGGCATCGAAGACGGCTTGATCGGATCGAATGTATTTTCCGAGTTTCTGATCACGCTGGATTTCGTGGGTGGGAAACTGCGGTTGGACCCGCTGCCCGGCTATCGCCCCGGCGATGAGTTGCAGGATCGAGTGGAAAGTCCCGAGATGCGAGACGCCGCACGCGTGTACCGGTTCGGCCATATCCTGTTGCTGCCGGTCCGGGCGAATTCGCACGAAGGACTTTTCGTGGTGGACACTGGGGCGGCGAGCACGATGATGTCGTACGATCTGGCGGCGGAGGCGAGCAACCTCAATCGCGACGACCGGACGACGGTCCGCGGGCTGAGCGGCAAGGTGGGGGACGTGTATAAGACTGGGAATCTGGTGCTGGAGTTCGCTGGATTCGCGCAGAAGAATCTGGGGGCGACGGCGATCGACACCTGGGAGATGAGCCATCGGATGGGGACTGAGATTTCGGGCTTCCTGGGACTGCCGGTCTTGGATTTATTCACACTGACGATTGATTATCGCGATGGGTTGGTGAAGTTCGAGCGTAGGCGGTAGGGATCGTCGCCGGTTAATGCAATGCGGTCAGCCATTTGATAATCTCGCTTTCCAGCGCGATGCGGCGATCCGACCAACTGTGATCGGTAGCGACATGCACGGCTGTTACTTTATGCCCGCCCGTTGCTTGGATGGCCCGGACTAAGGCATCCGTACCGGGGGCGAGACCGTCGTCAGACGTGAGCGCGAGCAGAGGCATTGGGGCTAGGCCGGCTGCGGCGTTTTCCATGCGGAAGGCTTTGGCATTGGCTCGTGCTTCGTCGGCCATGCTTTCGGCAGTGACGCCGGCCAGCGATTCCATGTCGTCGGCCATTGCAGCCACCGTGCGATCGCGCGAAGCATCGCCTACGGCGCCCATGTCGCCGGCGGAAATCAAGATGGCTCCGATGAGCGCGTGATCGTTCGCCGCCGTGAGTGCGGTCACCCAGCCGCCCATACTATGACCAGCCATCGCGATCCGGCGCGTATCGATGCCGAGTCTTGTGGCGTTGGCGGGATCGCGCAGATACGCGAGCACTGCGACAGCATCTTCCAGAGTCTGAGCAAACCGGAAGTTACCCGGGCTGCCCCAAGATCCGCGGTAGTTGAACGTGACTGCGTTCCAACCCGCGCGCCGCAGAGCTTGCGCCAGATCGAGATTCTTCTCGTTTCCCGGCAGGCCATGGCAGATGACGATGGTTGGATGCGGCCCGGCTCCCGGTGGCGAGTAAACCAGGCCGTTGATGATCAGGCCGTGGCTGGGAATGTGAAGCACCGTCATCGTAGCCGGATGCGCGGCATCGGCTGGAGGATCGGTGTAGATGGCTGCGGGAACCGATTGGGCAAGAGCGATGCTCGAGCCTGCGGCGAGAATGGTGAGGAGGAAGCCGGAGGCGGTGCGCATGTGGCTTTCGATGGAACTATGCGGCGACTTCCACATAGTCGACCGANNTCGCCGGCCGCTACGCATCCGGGAACGTCTGGCGAGTAGGCGGAATAGCCCGTCCGCGTTTGCTCAATGATTACCGGATAACGTCTCATGCTCATTTCAGACCTGCCTTTTTGAGTATAGCGTTCAGCGTACCGGTGGCGAGTTCCTTTCCTGGATTTCCGGGCACCGTGACAACGACGGCCTCTTTCGGATGCTTGAAATGGCGATGGCTCCCTTGGAACGCATCGCAACCCATCCATTCTGCTCCAATAAGCGAATCACCTCGCGCACCTTCATTGGCATGCAGGGCCATAATACGCCATTGCGCTGCGCCTAACGAGCCCTTGGCTCAGAGCTTTCGCTGGGAACGTTTCCAGAAAAAGTAGCTGAGCGTGGTTTTCGCGTCGACGATTTCGCCCGCGTCGATGGCGGCTTCGATTTCCTTCGCGGTGAACCAGCGGGTGGAGATGCGCTCATCGCCCATGGGCGTGGCGACACCCGCGGTAAGGCCGGTGGCGATGAGATGGTCACCTTTTCGGTTAAGACGCCGGGGCCAGTTTTCCGGTTCTTCGCGCGCCAGCCGGTCTCCTCTTTCAACGCACGCATGGCGGTTTGGATCGGCTTCTCGCCTGGATTGCCGTTCGCCGGCCATCGTTCGTTCACTTCCTCGTGCTGCCTGACTGACTCGGGACCTTGTAAGGTAGTTTGATACCGAATTTGTCGTGAGCTCGACCTTCGATGTCGGACACGGAATCGGCCAAGAATTTGAGGTGATCTTGAACGTCGTGAATCGTTAGTTTTATTTGCTTGCCTCGGGGGATTGGTGGCTTTGCAACTCGTTGGATAAAGGTGTCATTGACAATTCCCCTCGCATGCACGATAACGTTGCGGATCTCGACAAGAAGGACTGCACGTTCAAGAGATTTCTTGTCGCGGAATAGGTCGAAGCCTAACCTTTTTGAAAGGAACTGTCCGAGGTCTCTCATGCCCTGGTATGAGAGCTAGTTGATCTTTCGATCGATAATTGCCTTGATTAAGCCAGCCCGCGAGGAGTGAGCAAGCACGAAGTCCAATCGTACCTCCTCGCCAGATCGAAGGCTCTCCGGGCTCGCTCGGAAGATCAATGAAAGGAACTCCGTCAGGTACACGAGATAGCTGTCCACCGCCCGGCAGAGAGCCATCTCCGTCATGAGACGGTAATACACCCAGATTTTCCTGCTTGCTCCGGCGCCGACAGCGAGTTCTCTGCGCAGACCCTCACCCATGCGTCCAGATCTGCGTTCCGATTTCGCCATTTCTCTGACCCTGCTATCCAGGTGTATTGCCGAAACCACTATCCAATTCAGAAACGCTGCTATCTGTTCAGTCGCCTTGATATGCCTAGAGCGAGGCGCGGACACTGCAAGGAGCGCTGTCTCCTTCGCGTTCCTTGCCTTTGCGGCCGACATAAGGCTCATTCTAGCGCCTGCGTAGCAACAGTTCGCGATTCCGCCGGAGCAAGCTTCAGGCCGCTTCGCTGCCCACGCTGCCTGCAAACCGCCGATTGTAACCGAATCGCTAGTTAAGGTTCAGCCTTTTCGCAGGGAACGTTTCCAGAAGAAGTAGCCGAGCATGGTCTTGGCGTCGACGATATCGCCCGCGTCGATGGCGGCTTCGATTTCTTTCGCGGTGAACCAGCGGGTCGTGATGCGCTCGTCGTCCATGGGCGTAGCTTGGCCGGCGGTGAGTCCGGTGGCGAGAAAGATGGTCATCTTCTCGGTCAGGAAGCCGGGGCTGGGGAAAAACGAAATCAGCTTTTTCCAATTCTTCGCGCGGTAGCCGGTTTCCTCTTTCAACTCGCGCTTGGCGGTTTGGAGCGGCTTCTCGCCTGCGTCCACCGAGCCGGCGGGTAGCTCCCATAGGAAGCGCTGGGCTGGCAGACGATATTGGCGGACCAGCAAAACACGCTTGCGATCGTCGACCGGCATCATGACGGCCGATCCGCGATGGTGGACTATGGCGCGCTTGATTTGAAACCCGCCGGGCTCGACCGCATGGTCCTCCGAGACGGTGAACAGGCGGTTGGTGTATTTTTCAACTGAAGAAACGATTTTCATGATTTGTGAATAGCCTTTTCGAACTCAGCGAGCGGCAGCGTGTTCAGGACGTCGCGGGCTTCGAGCCACCCTCGGCGGGCCATCGATACGCCGAACGGCATGTTGATGCCGAGGTGCTTGGTCTGGTGCGAGTCAGTGGAGATGGCGAACTTTGCGCCGAGCGCTTTGGCCGTGCGGACCATGGCGCCACTGAGATCCAGCCGTTCGGGGCTGCCGTTGATTTCGAGATAGACGTTGCGGCGCGCGGCTTGGGAGGCGACGCGTTCAAAGTCAAATGGAAACGGATCGCGATTCAGCAAAATGCGGCCGGTGGGATGGCCCATGACGCGCATCGAAGGCGATTCGAGCGCGCGCATCAGACGATCGGTCATTTCGGTGGCTTCGAGATTCATGTGGCTATGAACGCTGCCGATTACGATGTCGAGTTCGGCCAGCGCGTCTTCGGCCAAATCCATTTCACCGTTACGCTTGATGTCGCATTCGAGCCCAGAGAAAATGCGAAGCGGGAGGCCGCTCCGATTCAGATCGCGGACCTGTTTGGCGAAAGCCACGGCGCGTTTTTCATCCAGGCCGTTGGCCATGGCGAGCGCTTTGGAATGATCCGTGATGGCGATGTATTGATAGCCGAGCGCGTGCGCGGCTTCGGCCATTTCTTCAAGCGTGGCGCGGCCGTCGGTTTCGGTGGTGTGCATGTGCAGATCGCCACGGATGTCGGAGAGCTCGATGAGCGCGGGCAGGCGGCCTTCGAGTGAGGCTTCGATTTCGCCGCAGTTTTCGCGCAGCTCGGGTGGAATCCAGGCGAGGCCGAGAGCGGCGTAGACTTCTTCTTCGGTCTCGCCGGCCACGCGCTGCTGATCGTCAACGCGGAACAGCCCGTATTCATTCAGCGTGACGCCAAGCTTCAACGCGCGGCTGCGCAACAGGATATTGTGCTCCTTGCTGCCGGTGAAATATTGCATGGCTGCGCCATAGCTTTCATGCGGAAGCGCGCGGAGATCCACTTGGAGGCCCTCGAGTCCATATTGAATGCTGGCCTTGTTGGGGCCTTTGCCGAGCACCGTGTGCGCCTTGGGATGCTGGACGAATCGATCGAGCGCATCCGCGGCGCCGGGTCCGGTGACCAGCAGATCGAGATCGCCGATGGTGTCTTTGCCGCGGCGCAGGCTGCCGGCGGCGGCGATCTTTTCGATGCCTCCGGTTTCGGAGAGATAGGGAATCAACTCGCCTGCGACCTTCTGGCCGAAGCTGAGCAGAAACCGTCCGGTGCGCTGGCGGTATTGCGCGATGGACTTGAGCACCTTTTCCTCCAGCTTGGCGCCCATGCGGGGAAGCTCGCGCAGTTTTTGCTCCTTGCAGATGCGCTCCAGCTCGTCGATGGTGGCGACTTTGTAGTGTTGGTAGACCAGCGCGATGCCCTTCGGGCCGAGGCCTTGGATCTTGAACAGATCGAGAAGCGTGGGCGGAAACTGTGCCAGCAGCGCATCGCGCTTTTCGAACGATCCGCGACGGCTGAGTTCTTCAAGAACGCTGGCCAGGCCCTTGCCGACGCCCGGAATGTCGGTGACTTTGCGCTCGGGGTTGGCCAGGATGTCGTCGACGCGCTCCGGATAGCCTTCGATGGCCGACGCGGCGTTGCGATAGGAGCGGATGCGGAAGCCGTCCTCGCCGGCAATCTCCATCAGGTCCGCGGTTTCGGCCAGCACCCGCGCGAATTCACGATTTTCCATGCGTCTTATTTTGAGCTCAGGCCGCGTGGCCCGACTGAGATTGTACCCAGCATGTGTGGCTCGACGTGAACCAGCACGTCGGCGACCCAGTCGACTTCGGCGCGGATCTTTTCCCTGACGTGCGTGGCGATTTCGTGGGATTCGTAGACGGTCATGGCGGGCTCCACTTCCAGGTGCAGGTCGACGTGCCACTTCAAGCCGGTCTTGCGCGCGAAACATTTTTCAATGCCGAGGACGCCAGGGACGGTGAGGCCGGCCATACGAATGCGGTCCATGGCTTCCGGGTCCGGCATGGTGTCCATGAGCTGGACGACGGTGTCGTGCACGACGCGGACACCCAGGAAGATGACGATGACGCCAACCGCGGAGCCGCCGATACGGTCGGCTGCCGAGAACCTGTCGGGATTGAGCAAGGTCAGGCCGAGGCCGGCCAACGCCGTGGTTCCGGAGAGAATGTCGACGGTATCGTTCCAGGCGTCGGCGATCAATCCGGAGCTCTGAATTCGGCGGCCGTAGCGCCATTTCGCGGCGCTCATGATGGATTTGATCGCGATGGACGCGATGAGCGGCCAGACGGCATACGCGGACGGGGTGCGGCCGCCGCCATGAGTCAGGTGGAGCGACTCGAACGCGATGAGCGCGCCGGTGGCGACCAGCAGCATTCCCACCGCGAGGGCGCTGAGTGTTTCGAGCCGTCCGTGACCGTAGGGATGCTCTGAATCGGGCGGCTTGGCGGCGATGATCAGACCGAGCAGGACGAGTCCGGAGGCCAGGACATCGCCGGCGGATTCAAAGCCGTCGGAAACGGTGGCAGTGGACTGGGCGTGGAGACCAATGGTAATCTTCGAGACCGCCAGTCCAGCGCTGACCAGCATGCTGGTAATCGCGATGCGACGGCCAGCGAGTTCGGCGGTCACTCGGACTCTCCGATCACCTACGCCTCTTCTGGACGTGGACCAGTTGGTAGCTGCCTTCCACCAGGCCGCGGATTTCGACCCAATTCAGTTTGGTGTTCGCGCGGAGCGAGACCCAGCCGTGCTGGCCGACGTAGGGGGTTCGATAGAAGCGGTCGTCCTCAAGGAAGACGGGCTGCATCTTCTTACCCACTTTCACGCATATTGAGAGCACGCCCTTGTAGGTTTCCAGCACCGTAAAAGTTTTGGTGCCCACCTGAAAGGTGGGGTGGCCGAAAGTAGTGGTTTCACTGGTTTTCGGCAGAGCTAAACAGATTTCGCGCAAGTTTTCCAGTATCTTCTTTTCGTCCATCAGCAGTCACATACCAGCGTACTGCAAGGAGGGCGCCGCGGAGAAGGGCTGAGCACCGAGCGGGCCACCACCGGGTGGCCTGGTTAGTGAATAAAGTTCAGGCCCAACGGGTGGTTGTCGCCGTTAGGAAGTGTAAGGGTCCGCAGCACGGTGCTGGTGGCGGTGTCGATTTGCGAGATCGTGACATCCCCCAAGTTGGTCACGAAGACATGCTTGCCGGTGGGCGTGACGGCGACCACGTGCGGCAAGTTTCCAACGGTGATCTGGGTGACCTGCTGGTAGTTCTGCATATTGACAACTTGGATGTAGCCTGGGCTAGTGCCGGAGGCGAGGTAAGCGAAAGTGCCACTGGGGTTAAACCCGATTCCGGTTGCGGACGGAACCTCGAAGCCGAATAGATCCTTGTTGGTGAGAGTGTCAATGACATCTACGCGATTACTGAGGCGCTGTGAAATCCAGAGCTGCGCACCGTCCGGGGTCACGGCCATGGATGACGGATAGCACCCGGTCGGGATGGTGCCGACGGTTTGGTACGTCGATGTATCGATCATGAAAATGTATGAGCCACTATCGACGTTGCAGTAGTGATCGGACACATAGGCCAGCGTACCGTTGGGGAGAAAGACAGTCTGATTCGGCGTTGGTTGCGATCCATCGGGCGCCGTGAGAGAGATAGTTTGGGTCACAGTCATGCTGGCAAGGTTGACCACCGAGACGGTCCCGTCGACGGAATTGGCGACCCAGGCGTTCTGTCCGTCCCGCGCGACGGTTACGCTCACTGGCGCGTTTCCAACGACCACGCGAGTCGTGATCGCAGGCGGGCAGGTGGCCAGGAACGCGAGGGTGTTGCCGGTGAAATTGGCGCCGGTTTCCGGAATGAGGACGGTGCTGGAGAAGTTGGGATCGCACGGGGGCTTGGTTGCACCAGCGGAGACGGTTAGGTGCACCGGAAACAGAATCGGCCTGGGGAAGGGCATCAGCTTGGCGGGCACGTTGGTGGCAGTTCCGGCTGCCGCGGTTGCGCGGGGTTTCGCCAGAGGGCCCACGGGGAAAGGTATCGGGGGCGGAAGATCATCGAACGTGTCGGGAATATAGTCGAACGGATCCGGGAATAGAGATGGCTCGCCGTCATCAAATGGGTCCGGAAGGTCTGGTGGGTCGGGGAGATCAAATGGGTCCGGCAAAGGAGGCAAGTCCGCGTCCGGAGGGAACGGGTCGTCAAAGGGGTCGGGCAGGGGCGGCAAGTCGCTGGGATTGAACGGATTGTCAAACGGGTCTGGCGGATCATTCGGAAGATCGAAGGGATCAGGCAGAGGCGGAAGATTCGACGGATCTTGGGGATCGTAGGGATCTGGCAGAGGAATATCCCGCGTTCTAGGTGGACCTCCGCTGTGCAGGCGCGGGGCGGCGATCGAAACCAAGGCAATCAGAACCAGAAAAGTGCGGCAGGAAAACCTCATGACGCCTCCTATTGAAAGATGACCGTCTTCCCGACGAATGTACCGGCAACCAGCGCGCCTATGTCGAGGCCGCTGGCGGCAAACGTGGCGGGGCTGGTGGTTGCCAGCGCGCCGACGTAGACTGCATCCTTCGAGCGCAGTAGATTGTCCCAGGTGGGAGGCATATTCGCGAGGATCTGCGGCGGAACCGTGAAGCTGGACGATCCCGGTGGCGCGATGCAGGCGAATACGGCGGAGGAGTTGGTGGGCAGGTCCACGCCGCCTCCGAAGATGATGACCGATTGACCCGCTGGCGCGCCGGTCCAATTCACGGTGAAACCCTGGCTACGGACGATGATCTCGGTCTGCGCGCGATTGGTCCAAGTGAGGCCGGTCGGGTTGTTGACGGAGGCTTTGAAGGCGCCGACATTGGCGCCGCCGGGTCCAGTGACAGTATAGGTGCCCGGGTTGAGGAACAGCGAGGAGGGAAGCAGCGACCCAGTGTAGGTGAAGCCCAGGGGCTGGTAATTGCGAACGTTGTTGGCCGGTCTCGCACTGTTGATCTGGCGGCCCGGGCCGGATATGCTGAGCGGTGTGCCGGCGTTGAGGAACGTGGCGCCCAAGTCGTCCGAGCCTGGAACCGAGTCGCCGTCCAGGAGATCGCCAGCGGCTGTATAGGCCGTGCAGGTGCCCGGCGGTGGCAAAGACAAGATGGCATTGAAGGGCACCGGTGGAATCGGATTCTCTTGCTGGAACGTGACCATGGACGCGTCCGTGGTGACTTCGCCCGGCGTTTGGAGTCCGGTATCTTCCAGGATGTCGCTGCGCAGCAGTGCAATTAAGCCCAGGCTCTTGCCAGCGCGGAAAGGCGCGCTGAGCGCGTTGGCGGAGTCCGAGCAAGGCGATCCACTTGCTGAGATGGCCATCGTAATGGTGTTGCTGACGGTGATGCCGGAAGTCCGCACTTGCAGGGGCACCCAGCAGCCGAAGGGCACGTTGGAAGGCACGGTGAAGTTGATCTGGTCCATACCCGCGCAGCAGCCAGTGCGTCCGCTGTAGCCAACCGAAGCCGCCTGTCCGCCGACGAAGAGTTCCACCTTGGTCGGAAGATCGCCGGTTACCGGAGGCTGATTGTCCGGACTGAGGGCGGCGCCGAGTCCGGTGCCGTAAAGAACGATCGTTTGGCCCGACTGGGCGGCAATGGACAGAGTATTCAGGGGCAAGTGCCCGTCCACGAGATTCTGCACCGCACCGGGACCAATGCCGCTACTATCAACAGTGAAGACGCCGAAGCTGTCGGTCACGACAAGCAAGGGTTCCGGAGGGCTGATGCCATAGTTGTACTTGACAGATACAGACACGAGGCCTACTGGAGCATTGGAGGGCATGATTGCGTTGACTTGTCCGGCACTGACGAAAATAGGATAGGCTGCGACGGTGGTTCCGCCTTGAGTGATTTGTACCGACACGCCCCCGAGAATGGTGGAAAACGGGAAAGTCACTTTGGGGCTGGAAGGCGGACCAAGGTTAGCGCCGAAGATCGAGAACAACGAGCCTTGGGCGATGTGACCAGCGGGCAGGCCAGCTTGCATCACGCTGGCGGCATTCACAATCCCCCGATGAAAAATCAACGGCTGGGCCGAGGCGGGAATGGCCACGGCGGCTAGCAGGAAAAAGACGATCCGCATCGGGCCTCCAAGAGAAAGCTTCTAGACGCGCTTACTGTGACGGAAGTTTAGCACAGCTATCGATGGGAATATAGGTAGGATTGATGTTAGTTGGATTGGTGTTAGGGACGCGGTGCGATAGCAAGCCGGACCAGGGCCGCAGCGAACGCGGGCCGCGGCGGACGCGGGTCCGGCCCACGGCCAGCCACTAATCGGGGCCAACTAAAGAAGCAGTGCGGAGAAAGGCGCTGCTCCCGGCCGGCAGAACTCCGTCCTCACTTTCCGGACACAGTCAGCAGCGGCGCGTTGCTCTCGGCCCCTCCAATGGTGATCACCACCGGATAATCGCCCGCGCTCAAGGAAGGGATTTTCACGTTCGCCTGGACAATGCCGACGAAATACGGCGCCATACCCAGAAACAGAATGTCGGCCGGCTTATCGCCGATGGTCGCGCTGGAGTGGGCCGTCACGTAAGATGCCGGCGAGGGCGGGCTGGCGGCGCCGGTCGCGATGGTGGGATCTACGGCGCCTCCTCCCGTCATATACACGATGACGAAACTACCCACTGCGGCCCCATTGCCGGTGTTGTTCAGAGTGTAGTCGTGGTTCTGCGCCAGCGCGTGGTTAGTGCCAAACGTGAAGATTCCGGGATTCGTCGCACCCACGGTGAACTGAAAAGGAGCCGACGCTACACCGCCTGACGTTACGACGGCTGTCGCCGGCCCGGGCGGTGTGTCCCACGGGACCTGCGTGTTGATCTGCGTCGCATTCACGAAGTTTAGCGGTGCTGCCGCGTCGTTAATCATCACCGACGCACCGCCCAAGTTTGGCGGAAGAGGCAGGCCGGGCGCCGATGTAGTGCTGGTTCCAGGAAAGGTCCCGAAAATCGTGATCAGCGATCCTGGGGCCACGGGTGCGCTGGCGAAGCTCGCGCCGTTCAGCACACTAACCAAGGTGGGGGCCGGGCCGAAGCCCGTAAAGTGAACCAAGATGGAATCGCCCTTGGGAAAGTCGGTTTGCACGTATCCGCCATAGGCCGGCTGCCACGCGTTGGCGGTAACCGGAAGGTTCGTTGACATGGTATTCCCGGTAGCCCAAAAGCCGCCCGCTCCGTCCAACGCGAGGCCCCAAAATTGATCGTCCTCGGCGCCGCCGAAATAGCTGCTGTAGATGAGTTTGGAAGCCACGGGATCGATGACGGCGACGAATCCATCGCCGTAGTGGAAATAAGGCGCCTGCCCGCCATCGCCCGCGAATCTCGGTTGCAGGGCATTCGCGCTCACCGGAAAGTTTTGGGAATCGGAGAAGCCGACGACGTACACCAGGCCGGTGGGATCCACGGCGATCGACGTTCCCATATCGTTTGCGTTTCCGCCCAAGTAGGTGGAGTAGACGAGCGCGGTGCCGGTGGCATTGATGCCGGTGGCAAAGGCATCGCCGACCAGGTCCTCAATCAAGAACGGCAGGGTGTAATAGCCGGCGTATCTCGGTTGCAGCGCATTGCTGGTGACGGGGAAGTTCAGCGAACTGGTAAATCCGGTTGCCCAGGATGTTCCGTCGGCAGCGGCGCTCACGGACGTGACGGCGTCGTCACCAGTTCCGCCCAGGTAAGTGGAAAAGATCAGCGATGCACCGGAAGCAGCCAGCTTGCTGACGAAGCCATCGCCAGAGGTAAAGAATTCGTTCTGGGCCTCGCTGCCGCCGAAAGCGTTATCGACCGCCCCCGCGGTGACGGGGAAGTTCAGCGATAGAGTAAAACCGCCGACCAAGACGTTATCCGATGCATCGAGCGCGATGCTCAACCCAACATCGTCCAGCGAACCGCCCAGGTAGGTGGAGAATACCAGTCCCGTACCGGAGGGGTTCAATTTTGTGACGAATGCGTCGCCGGTAACGAACCAAGGCTGAGGGACGGCCTGAGTCACACCATTGCACACCGGCTTGCTGCGCTGTCCGCCGCTGCCGTGGTAGGTGGTCTGGAAGGCGCCCGGGGTCACCGGGAAATTGCTGGAAAGTGTATAGCCCGTAATGTAGGCGTCCCCGGCGGCATCGATGGTGAGAGCAGATCCGAATTCGTCCAAGCTTCCGCCTACGTAGGTGGAATAGATGAGCGCGGAGCCGGTCGGGTTGAGTTTGGTGACGAACGCATCGCCGGCCGCTTCACAGGCGTTGCCCCCGCCGCCGCCATAGGTGGTCTGAAAAGCGCCCTTGGTGACCGGGAAGTTGAAAGAGCTGGTCATCCCCCCCACGTAGATATTTCCCGCTGCGTCCACTGCGACGGACGTGCCGACGTCGTACTGGTTTCCGCCCAGGTAAGACAGGTAGACCAGTTTGCCGGCGGCGTTAAACTTTGCGACAAATGCGTTGGACGGACCTCCCAGCGCAATCTGGAACCCGCCGGGGAGGGAAAAATTCGAAGAGGTGGTGGTGCCAGCCAGATAAATATTGCCCTGCGAATCGGTGGTGACTTGTCTGGCCTCCTCGTTGGCGCTGCCGCCGAGGTAGGAAGAGTAGCTCAGGGTCGGATCGATCACCAGTGGACGCGAACGGTCATACGCATCCACGCGGAACCGAACACGCCGCCCGCTCACCTCAAAACCACCTTTAACAGGCACCCGTGTTCCATCCCGGTCCTGGTAGAGCTGCGGCGCCTTCCATCGGACATGGTCGCCGAAAGCGAGCAGAACCAGATCGCCGGTTGAGTCGACTCGGGCAGTGTCGGCGCCGACCTCAAACTCGATGGCTCGCGGGTCGGCACCAGGGTGCAGCACGAAATCGTATTCCAACGTTCCGCGAGCGGCGCGGTATACCAGGTCGATTCCGGCGTAAAGACCATCCACGCGGAGCTCAGCGAAGTTGGGCACATTGGTGCGCCAGCGGCGCGGCGAATTTCCAATGAAATAGTTGGTATGTGACGAGAGCTGTTCGAGCGGCTGAAGATGCGCGTCGCGCCGCGCGCGAAGAAACTGAGTGCGAACGGAAACTTTGGTGCCGGAATCCTTCCAGGTCAGGGTATTAGTCCGCGGCTGGATCTCGATGTGATAACCCAGGCCTTTGGCGATGTACCGCGCGGGCGCCGGATTGCTGTCCGCGGGTTCGAAAATCACCGGCGCCGTGGAGATCAAATCCGCGCGCGGAGCCGAGGCAAATAGAGAGGCGCCGCAGAGGAGCCCCGCCAAAAACACATTGAGCTGCATCCTAACCTCCATGCTGACCTCAATGATACTAGGCCTTGCTTGGCCCGGCGGACGACCGTTAATCGACGGGTTCTAAAGAAGACTAGTACTTCAGACGAAAGTCAAGTATGCCCTTAAAGCTGAACCGCAGCTTCGCGGTCACCCTTGCGTTCGGGCTCTTGGGTATCCTCGTCAACCTGCCGCAAATCACCATTTTCAATGGAACCAGCCTGCTGTTTGGGGGCGTGTTCTATTTGGGCGTAGCGCTGATGTACGGTCCAATGTACGGGGGCGTTGCAGCATTGATTAGCGCGCTTCCGTCGATCGTGCTGTGGGGGCATCCCGAGACCGGTTGCATCCTGGTGGCCGAGGCGCTCACGGTGGGGTGGCTGGCGCGGCGGCGCTTTCATCCGGCCATGGCGGACCTGATCTACTGGGCAGTAATCGGAACACCGCTGGCGGGGCTGTTCTATCTGGTCCTCTACAGCTATCCGGCGCCCTACGGCTGGGTCATGGTGGTGAAGTATCCGGCGAACGGGCTGTTGAACGTGATGCTCGCGGAGTTGCTGATCAGCATTCCGGCGCTGCAGAAATTATGGGGCGTGCCGGGACGGCTGGTGGAACGGCGAACGTTGCGGGCTTATCTATCGCACGGGTTTCTGCTGGTGGCAACGCTGCCGCTGCTGCTGCTGAACATCGTGAACGGCGAGAATTACGCGGAGCGGCGGGAGAGCGAAGGCGGGCAGCGGCTGGAGGAGGCGGCCAGGGCGATCCGCGAGGATCTGGAAGATCATGTGACCCAGCATCAACTGGCGGTGCGGGAGCTGTCGCGCTCCATCACCAGGCAGGGCCGCTTCGACCTGGATGCGCTGAACGGATGGCTGCGGCAGACCCGGCAGATTTACAGCGGTTTTCAATCGATTACGATCGGCAATGCGGATGGTTTCCCGATCGCGGTGGATCCACAAGAAGTGCCCGGGCTCGGAAAAGTGCTCAGCAACAAGCCGGGCGATGTGGTGCCGGATAGCGCCACGATGCGCGACCGGGAGTACTTCATTCGCACCAAGGCCTTGCGCCAATCGGTGATCTCGGATGTATTTGTCAGCCGTACGGTCCGGCTGCCGGCGGTGGCCGTTACAGCGCCGATCTTCACCGGGGGCGGCGATTTGTTTGGCGTGATCGCGGGCACGCTGGATTTATCGTCTTTCGAGCATACCGCGCGAACCTTCGGAACGCTGGACGGGGCCGGAATCTTCATCCTGGATTTGCACGACCGCGTGATCTATTCGAACCGGGGCGCGGCCTATCGTCCGCTGGAATCGATGGCAGGCTCGCCGCTGGTGAAGGGAGCCGAAGAGGCCGGCGCGGCGTTTCTGGTGGATCACACCGATGCGCATCAGCACAATGCCAGGTATCTGGCGAGCCACGCCGAGAGCGGGCTCACGGGCTGGAGCGTTCTCATCGAGCAACCGCTTTCACGGCTCCATCTGCAGACCGAGCGTTATTACCTGATGACGGTGGCATGGCTGGTGGGCGCCATCCTGCTGTCGCTGCTGCTTTCGCGGGCGGTGGATTCGGGCGTGACGTCGCCGCTGGAGCAATTAGTGAAGCGCGTGCGTGAGTTTTCGATGCAGGGGGACTGGCGGAAGCGGATCGAGTTACCCGCTCAGGCGCCCGCCGAGGTGGCGCAACTGGTGAAGGATTTCGACGGGATGTCGGTGCGGCTGCGGGAATCCTACACGGAACTGCACGTGGCGCTGCTGGATCGCGAGCGCTTGAACGGCGAGATGGCGGCCTTGCTACAGGATCTGGATCATAAGGTGCGGGATCGCACCGCGGAGCTGGCGGAGGCCAAGGCCAAGGCAGAGGATGCCAGCCGCGCCAAAAGCGAATTCCTGGCCAACATGAGCCACGAAATTCGGACGCCCATGAATGGCGTGCTAGGCATGATGGGGCTGGTGCTGAACACGGAGCTGCATCAGGAGCAGCGGGAATACTTGCATATCGCCAAGACGTCGGCCGACTCTTTGCTGGGACTGCTGAACGACATTCTGGATTTTTCCAAGATCGAAGCCGGGCGCATGGAGCTGGAGTCGATTCCATTTTCGGTGCGCGAGTGCCTGGCGGGGGCGGTGCGGACGCTGGAGTTCATGGCGCGCGAAAAGGGGCTGACGCTTTCCTGGCTGGTGGACGCCGGCGTTCCCGATTCCCTGCTGGGCGATCCGAACCGGCTGCGGCAGGTGCTGCTGAATCTGATCAACAACGCCGTAAAGTTCACGGCCGCGGGTTCGGTGCGGGCGCGAGCGCTGCTGGAAGAACAGCGGGACGGCCGGGCGATAATTCGCTTTGAGGTGACGGACACCGGAATCGGGCTATCGGCCGAGCAACAGAAGCTGATTTTCGAGCCGTTCCGGCAAGCGGACGGATCGGTGACGCGGCGCTATGGCGGCACGGGTTTGGGCTTGGCGATCTGCTCGAAGCTGGCGGACTTGATGGGCGGGAGGATTTCGGTCAACAGCGCGCCGGGGAAGGGAAGCACGTTCTCATTCTCGATGAACTGCCCGATTCATTCCGGCGAGGATGAGGCGGCCGCGAAGCGAGCAGCGAAGAAGGTGCGCGGTGGCGCCGGCGCGGGAAGATTCCGCGTATTGTTAGCGGAGGACAATCGCGTAAATCAGTTGCTGGTGGTGCGATTGCTCGAAGGGCGAGGTCACGATGTGACTGTGGCCGGCGACGGGCGGGCGGCCGTGGCCGAAGCCGAGCGAGAGAATTTCGACGTCATTCTCATGGACGTCCAGATGCCGGAGATGGACGGGCTGGAGGCCACGCGGATCCTGCGCGAGCGTGGCGTGCGGGCGCCCATCATCGCCATGACGGCGCATGCCATGCAGGGCGATCGCGATCGCTGCCTGAGCGCGGGCATGGACGCTTACATCAGCAAGCCGATTCAGCCGGAAGTAGTGTTCGAAGCGATCGAGGACGCGGTGGCGGCCAGTCGCGGATAAGTAGTTGACATTAGTCAAGTAAGTCATTGACACTGTCAATATGCAAGGCGCTAAGGATCGGATCGGCGTGGTGCGCCGCTTCAATCGTTTCTATACGCGGCAGATCGGGTTGCTCGGCAAGGGATACCTGGATAGCCCATTCACGCTGGCCGAGGTGCGCGTGTTGTATGAGCTGGCGCATCGGGAGTCGCCGGCGGCTGCCGAAGTCGCGAAAGCACTCGGATTGGATGCGGGGTATTTGAGCCGCATGCTGCTGAGCTTTCGCAGGCGCGGGTATCTGGCGCGGAAGGCGTCCGAGAAGGACGCGCGACGGAACCATCTCTTGCTGACCAAGAAAGGCCGCGCCGCGTTCGCCGGGTTGGAGGCGAAGTCGGAAGCCGAAGTGGGTGCGATGATCAAAGGCTTGTCGGCGGCAGAACAAAATCGATTAACTGCTGCGATGGGGACGATCGAGGCCTTGCTCGACGAACCGGCCGAGCCGAAGTCGCCGTATCTGCTGCGAACCCACCAACCTGGGGACATGGGATGGGTGATTCACCGGCACAGCGTGCTGTACGCGGACGAATACGGATTTGACGAGCGCTTCGAGGCGCTGGTGGCGCGGATTGCCGCCGAATTCATTGAAACGTTCGATCCGAAGCGCGAGCGCTGTTGGATTGCCGAAAGAGACGGCGCGATGGTGGGGTCGGTGGTGCTGGTGAAAAAATCGGATCGCGTGGCGAAGCTGCGGCTGCTGCTGGTGGAGCCGTCGGCGCGCGGGCTCGGGATCGGCGGGCGGTTGGTGGAGGAATGCGTCCGGTTCGCCAGGCAAGCAGGGTACCGCAAGATCACGCTGTGGACGCAGTCTATGCTGGACTCGGCGCGGGCCATTTATCGTAAGAATGGATTTCACGTAGTGAAGCGTGAGCGGCACGAGAGTTTCGGTCACAAGCTGGTAGGCGAAACGTGGGAACTGACGCTTTGACGTTCACTCGACAACCCAATATCCCTCGCGAGTTTTGACCCGGAGCTCCGGCCGGTTCTTCACCGCGACTCGGATCGCATGAAACGTCCCGGGATCGCCACCTTTTGGTTCGAAGCTGAGAATATATTCGCGATGGACCTCTTCACTCACCAGTTGAATGGCCCGTTCCAGAGCGCTCTTCTTCAGGAAACTTAGCGACCGCCCGCCGGTGGTCTCCGTGAACAGGCTGGAAAGATCCGCCTTGTGCAACCGGATCAGTTCTTGGATCGCATATAAATAACTGCCCGGTCCAACATCGAAAGGAACTGGAGTGTCGTCGGGGGCGGGGCAGAGAGCGCACGTCTGGACCTTGATGCGCTCAGCTTCCGGTTTGAGATCCTCGGCGGTCTTGTTCTTCACCGTGAACGGTTCCAGAAACGGTGAATAGGTCAACCAATAAACCGCGGCATTTTGCCGCTGCACTTGCGCCACTACCTCAGGCAGCTTCGTCTTGCTTGAACGGTCGCGCCGCTCGGCAATCATGAGGATGATTCGCCGGCGCCCGGGAGGCCGATGTTCGAGCATCAAGAGCGCTTGGCGCATGGCGTCCAGGATGTGTGCGTCGTCGCCTTCCTTGCGCAGCATGCGCAGCGAGTGAATCACGAAATCCGGGTTGCTGGTGAACTCCTGGTGGATCTTCACCTCGTCGCTGAACGAGATCACGGCGGTTTCGCCGGCGTCCGCAGCCAGCAAGTCGGTGAACAGAATGCCGCTGCCACCCAGCTTATCGATCACCGCTCCGGAATTCTCGCTAGTTTGAACCGCGACCACCAAATCGATGGGATACTTCATCCAATCCATCTGTGTCTTCTGCGGCACATTGTTGTCGTAGAGGATCAGGTCGTCGGGCATCAGGCCGTCGATGTTGTGCCCTTTGGAATCGGTAATGGTGGTAGGCGCAACTACCAATGGAACGGTGCTTTTGAACTGCGCGCAGGCGCTGCTAGTAAAAATGAGGAGTGCAGCGGCGGCACGCATTGGCAAACGGCTAGCAGCTTCTGGGCCAACGCCAGAGCGCATTAGCCTTCAAACCAGCGAGCGAGATCGGCCTGGATGAACTGCTTCACGCCTTCGCGGCCGGTGAGGCGCAACCACAGGCTGCCGCCGTCGCGTTCGACATGCACGTCGATGTCAAAGAAGGGACAGCACAGGCGTTCACCAGCGACCCATTCCGAGACCAGTTGAGCCGTGGCGGCGTCAGATGGAAATTCGAACTCAAAGCCATCGCCCAGCTCACGGATGCTTTTCTTGCGGGCTCGCAACGCCGGGCCCAGTTCATCGAAGTGCTGCTTCCGTGCCTCGGGTGTGAGAGCAAACGGGTCGCAGGCGAACGGTTTCATGACTGACCTCAAGGATGAGTGCGGAGGAGACCGCTTGCTCACGCGCGCTCAGAAGGATCGAGCGGCTCGGTAGGATCGCGGGGTTCGGTCGGATCATGCAGATCGGTTGGATCGAGCGGCTCGGTCGGATCGTTCGGCTCGCCCAAATCGGGAAGGTCGGTCGGGTCTTGTAGATCGGTTGGCTCGAGCGGTTCGGTGAAGACGCTCGGCTCCACGGGAGGAGAAACCTCGGCAGGCGCTTCGGCCACGAGCTCGGGTACAGCTTCTTCGGCCGACAGCGGCACGTCGCATTCGCAGCAGTCGCTACACCGTTTGCAGCGCTCGCAGCGATGATTGGCGCAGGCGTCCTTGGTGCAATAGGCGCAAATGTTCGTGGAGGGCTCGCCGCAGATGCTGCAAGTGAAAACGGCCGCGTGGACGATCCCTGCGTTGACAATCATGGATGAGAGACCTTTTTGGTCTTGGGCGCGGGCTGCTGGAGGAGCGCGGCGCGGCAGCGTTGGGCTTCGCGGTCGGCCACTTCGAATTCCTGTTCTTTTTGCGTCGCGAGATCTTGCAAGTATTGGCGCAAGCGGTCGCGATTGGTGCTGTTTTCCGCGAGCAGGGATTGCATCAGGTTTGCCAGCGCCGGGTTCTGATATTTACGCACGCCCTCCACCAGCGAACCGAGGTTGGATTCCAGGGCTTGCATGCGGAAATAGGCGTCGAGGCCCAGGGGAAGGCGTTCCGGCTGCCTGGAGAACGCGTCGGTGGAAGCGAGCAGGTACTTGAGCTGGGCCTGCACGGAGTTCGCCTGGGCGATATAGGTTTCCGAAGCGCCCTTGGATTGCCAGCTGGCAGGCTGCACCTGGTCGATGACCGGCTTCAAGCGTTCAGCTTGCTGGGAGAGGGAATCCAGGAGTTTGCGGGTGTCCCACTCGGATGCGACACCTTTATCAGTAGCCGGGCTGGGCTCAGAGGTTTGCCCGAGGGCCGAGAAGATACAAATAAGAAACAGACTGGAACCTAAGGCGAACTTCATGGCGACCTTCCCTAAGGCTAGTTTGGCACAGTTCGCGCGGATGGCCTTGGAGACCTTGGGGCCGGTGGGATGGGGCGGACCCGCGTGCCTACGGGGGAGGAGGCGCTGAGGGCGGACCCGGCGGTGCATGGTCGCCTGTTGTGGGACCAGTAGGGACGGTAATGCCGCCGATGCCTCCATGGGGACTGATGGCTATGCGATAGGCGGCGTCTTCCAAGCCGCGCAGGATGCGGTGGATCAGTTCATTCTTGTCGATAACGCTTTGTGCCAGCGGCTGATCCCGATAGACGTGCAGCGATTCGCCGGCATTCACGACTTTGGCGGCACCGGGCTTCAGCGCGTGCCGCACTTCCACGGAACCCTCTTCTACTGAAACGATCGTGGTCCCGTCGTCGTCGTTGGTGCTGACGTCGAAAGTGGTGCCGCGGACCGAGATCACCGCGGTGGGAGTCATGATGCGGTTCGGATTGGGCTGGCCGCCCAAGCGCTGGATATGAATTTTGACGCGGCCGACGAAGAGATCCAAGAGGTCCTGAAGACTGCCGGGATTCTTCCGGAAAATGACGTTGGAACTCGGATAGACCTCGAAGGAGCTGCCATCAAATGTCTGGAACTTGGCGTAGCCGTCGGGGCCAGTGAGGATCACCTGCTGGGTCTGGACCAGGTCGCCCACGTTAAGGGACCAAGGCTGGGAATCGCGCAGCACGGAGACTTCCCCGGTCAAGGAGACCACTTTCGCCGCGTCGTCGGACGATTTGGGGAACAACTGGGCCGAGCAAGTCCCTGCGGCTGCAAGCATCAGCAGAGCGCCGAGCCACTTGTGAACGCCCCCGCCGACGATGGTGCCGCTTCGCTTCATAAAGTTAACGAGAAGCCTAGCCGATTCCACACTAAAGTACTATGTGGTGTATTACTGCCCCAAGTCTTAACAAAACAGTCTACCATCAAAAGTGCTCAGCAAGACGATATCCTATCGGGCCATTCGGAAGCAACCTGTATAGATTCAGTGTACTTGAGGGGAAGGGAAACCTGCTGAAGGGATACAATAGACTCGTTTGATGTGTCGGAGGGCCACAATACGGGCGGTAGGTTGCCTCGGTCTGGCGGCGCTGCCGTGGTGCGTTTTGGGACTGGCTTGGGGCCAAGAAACTGGCTCCGGCTGGCGGCACCTGGGGAATTCGGCCATCCAACTGGGGACGCTGCCTTCGGCGGCCACAGGTCCGGTGGATCGGGTCTGGTACTCCCCGGACGGATTAAGCTTGTTCGCGAAGACCGCTTCGGGGCGCGTTTTTCGGACTGGAGACTTCGAGCAATGGCAGTTGGTGACGGACGGCAGGGCAACGCCGCCGGCCGCTGACGAGGCTGCGGCTCCGAGCACGCCGGAGCTCGCGTTCAAGCTCGCGACGCCTTCTGGATCTCCCGCCGCTGCCGCTGGGAGATTGTACGGCATCGGGAATGATGTCTACCGGTCGGACGACGCCGGGGTGCGCTGGGTCAATTTAACGAGCTACAAAGGCGCTTGCCTGCTGGGGCCGGGGCTGCGGGCTGCCACGGTCTCGCCGGAGGATCCCGACGACGTGGTGGTGGCTTCGGATGCGGGCGTTTGGCGATCGCTGGATGGCGGGGTTTCCTGGACCGGCCTGAACCAGTTCCTTCCCAATCTGCCGGCCGTGCATTTATTGGGATTGCCGAGCGGCACGCGCGGAGTGCGGCTGGAGTTGGCCGGCGTCGCGCGGGAGGTGGAGTGGGCGCCCGGCGAGAAGTCGGCGTGGAAGCCGATGGATGCGGCCGATGTGGAGCGCGAGCAGAATCTGAAAGGCGCGCTATCGCAGGTGTTGAAGCATTCGGTTACCGCGATCGCGGCGGCGGAGGATTACATCTATGCGGGCGATAGTGAGGGACGGCTTCAGGTTTCCGCTGACGCCGGGGTGAGCTGGGGCCCGGTGTTTAAGTTGGGCGATCAGGGCAAAGTGGGGGAGCAAGGTAAGGTAGACGCGATCTGGGTGGACGCCGCCGATCCGCGCGTTGCGGTAGCGGTGTTGGGCGGGCGAAGCAGCGGGGCGGGTTCAGCCAAACCTGCGTACGTGCTGCGCACCATGAACGGCGGCAGCTTCTGGGACGACATCACGGCCAATCTTCCGGAGAACGCGGCGGCGCACGGGGTAGCGGCCGATCGCGGGAGCGGCGCGATTTATGTCGCCACCGATGCCGGGTTGTTTTACACCACGACGGATCTTGGGTCGGCGGGCCGGCCGACGGTTTGGAGCTCGCTGAGCGAACATTTGCCCGCGGCGGCGGCCGTCACCGATGTAAAGCTGGATGCGGGCGGAAATCAGCTATTCGCGGTGTTGGAGGGCTTCGGAGTGTATACCACCATCGCGCCCCACCGTTTGCGCGATGCCCGGATCGTGAATGCGGCGGACTACAGCGCGCGTGCCACGGCTCCGGGCGCATTGCTGAGTGTATTGGGAGCGCGCGTGGAATCCGCCCACAGCGAGGATGTCGCGGCGCCGGTCCTGGACGCCACCGAAACGGCTTCGCAGATCCAGGTGCCATTCGAGGCCAAGGGCGACACGCTGTCGCTGTCGCTTATGGCGGCGTCGGGGCCGCTGACGTTTGGCGTGCAATTGAAGAGCGCTTCACCGGCCATCTTCGTGGATCCGGACGGAACCCCGCTCATCATGGACGCCTTGAGCGGCGTGCTGTTGGACGCGAGCACGCCGGCGCACGCCAGCTCGCGCATACAGGTGCTGGCAACGGGCTTGGGGCAAGTGAAGCCGGATTGGCCCACCGGGTTGGCAGCGCCGATGAACGATCCGCCGCGCGTGGCCGCGACAGTCCACGCATATCTGGACGGATCGCCGGTGGAGGTGACCGAGGCGTCGCTCGCGCGGGGATTGATCGGGTTCTATTTGATCGAGATCCAACTGCCGCGGATCGCGGACACGGGCCCAGCCGAGCTATACATCGAGGCAGAAGGGCAGCAGAGCAATCGTGTGCGATTGTATGTGGAACAATAGCGCGCGGTGCCCGCTCCCTCGGCCCTTTAACAGGGCGCACGGTCGCGGCTCGCTAGGTCACGCGCGCGGTTCGGTGGACTAATGCTTCCCACTTCCTGGCGGCGGCTGCTCAGTCTCATCCGCATTCTGCTGGGGATGAGCTGCCTGGCAACGCAGCTAATTTCATCGAGCTTCGTCTGGACCGACACGGCCATTCTGTTCGCGGTCTACATCATTTATGCGTGCGTCGCATTGTTCTGGCGAGGACTGGAGGACTCCGGGTTTCCGACGCTGGCGCTGATCGTGGATTTTGCGTTCTTCTTTATCGCGGCCATCACCGGCGCGGCCTACGGGTATTGGATCAGCTCGGTATTCTACGCCTACGTGTTGCTGGCGGCGGTGATGCTGCATCCCTGGTGGAAGACGATGCTGGTGGCGGTGGCGGCGATCGCACTGTTGTATGTGTTGCCGACGCTGCATTCNNCAGCGCGAGTATCTGGAGGAGCGGCTTTCGAACAGCTCGCG
Source organism: Bryobacterales bacterium (assembly GCA_003166865.1). GTDB lineage: Bacteria > Acidobacteriota > Terriglobia > Bryobacterales > Bryobacteraceae > Palsa-89. The sequence continues at coordinate 18,989 of PMUP01000028.1, read as the reverse complement.
CCAGACGGTGTTGTACCGGTATGACGCCGAGAAGGCGCGCGAGAGCGAGCGGCAGCGCATCGCGGCCGACTTTCACGACGGCCCGCTGCAGAGCTTCATCAGTTTTCAGATGCGTCTGGAGATCATCCGCAAGTTGCTGACGCGCGATTTGACGGCGGCCACCGAGGAGCTGTTGCAGCTTCAGGATTTGTGCAAAAGCCAGGTCAACGAGCTGCGGGCGTTCGTGCGGAGCATGCGGCCGGTGGACGTGGAAGGCAGTCTGAACGCGACGCTGCGCCGGGTGGTGGAGCAGTTCCAGAAAGACAGCGGCATTCCGGCGACGTTTGTGAGCGCCGAGTTTCTGGAGCCGTCCGAGCCCGAGATCTCACTCGAGCTGCTGCAGATCGTGCGTGAAGCGTTGTACAACGTGCAGAAGCATTCCTCGGCCACTCGCGTGGCGGTAAGCATCGCAAAATCGGACACCGTGCTCGAGATCCTGGTGGAAGACAACGGCAACGGCTTTCCATTCAGCGGNNCGGCTGGGGCCGATGAGCATCAAGCGCCGCGTGCGAACGCTGGGAGGCGACATGGTGCTGGACTCCAAACCCGGCCAGGGCGCGGGGCTGAAAATAAGGCTCGCGACTTGACGGCGCCCGCGCCGTTTTGCGTGGTCCTCGGCCTTTTCGTTCTTGGTGGCTGCGGGAAATACCGCGATTTCACGTTGCCTGAGCAGCCGGGCGGTCCTTCCGTTCAATGGAAATGGCAAGCCCGTGCAGAGCCGGTCCTGCAGCGTGGCGGGCGCGGCGAATGGGACGCGGTGGATGTTCTGAATCCTTCCGTGATCCGGCAGGGCGACGCCTACTACAATTTCTTCTCCGGTTACGACGGCAAGACGTGGCACACGGGCCTGGCGGTTTCAGGCGACGGCGTCACCTGGCACAAGGAAGGCAAGATTCTGTCACCGGATCCCGGCACCTGGGAGGGCAGCGCGTGGGCAACGAATGGTTCAGCCATTACGGACGACAGCGGCATCCTGTATTACTACCAAGCCGGGGAACCGCCGCAGATCGGGCTGGCGCGGTCGCGCAACGGGCATCAATGGCAGCGTAACGGAGCGCCGGTTCTCACTACCGGACCGTACGGAAGTTGGGACGAGCGCGGCGTGGCTGATCCGTATGTGATTCGCGCCGGGCGTGGCTATTACATGTTTTATCTGGGCATGGATCGCGCACAGCGGCAGAGGCTGGGCGTGGCGGCGTCCGAGGATGGCGTGAGCTGGTACAAGCTGCGGAGCAATCCGGTTCTGGAGATGGGCGAGTACGGGGCGTTCGATGCAAATGGACTCGGCGAGCCGGCCGTGTGGGTCTCGCGCGGATATTACTGGATGCTGTACACGGGGCGCGATGGCGGTGAGTTGCGGAGGTTAGGCCTGGCGCGATCGCGCGACGGAGTCCACTGGGAGAAACTAGCGATGGTGATGGCGGGCGAGCAGGCGTGGGATTCCAAGGTGATCTGCGACCCGACCGTGATCACGAACGGCGATCAAGTTACAGTATGGTTCGGTGGCGGCGATGTGGCGCGGCCGGACCAGAACATCGATGGAGAGATAGGATTGGCGACACTGACCGCCGAGAGAAACTAGAGTCGGGAAGGCCTGGGGCGGAATCTAGCAAGCATGCGGATCGGAATCACCTGCTATCCCACGTATGGCGGCAGCGGCATCGTCGCGACTGAACTCGGCTTGGAACTGGCCACGCGCGGGCACGAAGTACATTTCATCACTTACGCGAATCCCATCCGGCTGGACCCGGGGACGCCGCGCATCCATTATCACGAAGTGGAAGTGTCGAACTATCCGCTGTTTCAATACCCGCCGTACTGCCTGGCCCTGGCGTCGCGGATGGCCGAGGTTGCCGAAGATTACGAACTCGACCTGCTGCACGTGCACTACGCGATTCCGCATTCCACCGCCGCGATGCTGGCTCAGCAGATGCTGGCCGCCCGGCGCCGCCTTCCCTTCATCACCACGCTGCATGGCACCGATGTCAGTATCGTCGGTATGGACCGGTCCTACTTCCCGATCACCAAGTTCTCGATTGAGAAGTCCGATGGGATTACCGGCGTAAGCCAGGACGTGCGCCGCGAGACGTACGAGGTATTCGGCGTCAAGAACGAGATCCGCGTGATCTACAATTTCGTGAACACCGAAATTTACCGCCCGATGGAAGATCGTCCCAACGATGAAAAGCGCTTGATGCACATCTCGAACTTCCGGCCGGTGAAGCGCGTGACGGATTGCGTGCGGATTTTGGCGGAAGTGGTGAAGGCGACGCCGGCTCATTTGTATATGGTCGGGGATGGACCCGACCGTCCTGAAGCCCATCGGCTGGCGCGCGAGTTGGGCGTGGAGCGGCAGGTGACGTTTCTGGGCAAGCAGGATCACGTGGAGCGGCTGTTTCCGCGGATGCACGTGCTGCTGATGCCGAGCGAGATGGAGTCGTTCGGCTTGGGCGCGCTGGAAGGGATGGCGTGCGGGGTTCCGCCGGTGGCGACGCGCGTGGGCGGGCTGCCGGAGCTGGTGACGGATGGAGTGGACGGGTTTCTCGAGCCGGTGGGCGATATCGCGGCGCAGTCGCGGCGGGTGATCGAGTTGCTGACCAATGAGCCGCTGCACCGGACCATGGCGGAGGCGGCGCGGCGGACGGCGGTGGAGCGGTTCGCGAGTTCGCTGATTATTCCGCAGTATGAGAAATATTATGAAGAGGTGGTCGCAAATGGCAAGGATTAAATTAATTGTGGTGGCATTGATGGCGGCCGCGCTTAACGGTCAGGAGGCGAAGCCGGTAATCGATAACGAGCGAGTCACAGTATGGGACGTGACGTGGACCAAAGGCGCAACCTATCCAGCCGCACCCGATCGCGACGCTGTCTTCATGCGGTTGACGGGGGCCAACGCCGGGACTGCCAGCTTTAGCGCGAAAGGCAGCGAGCGTAATCAACAAGGCGGCAGCATCGGTGAGCGATGGCTGGTCATCGATCTGAAGGATCATCCGGTGCCTCCGCTTGAGAACAAGACCGGATATCCGCTGGCTTTCCCGCGCCCGCACGTGAAGAAGCTGCTGGAGAACGATCGCGTGATCGTGTGGTCGTACCGTTGGAATCTGGGAGAACCGACGCCCATGCATTTCCACGACAAGGATGTGGTCGTGGTTTACCTGGAAGATACGGCTCTGACGTCCACGACGCCCGACGGCAAGAAGACGCTGAACGATTACAAAGCGTTCGATATTCGGTTCAACAAGCGCGACCGGACGCATACCGAGTTGCTGGAGCGAGGGACGGGAAGCGCGATGATGATGGAGCTGAAGTAGGGGAGCCCCGTAGCCCCCGGGTTGACTTGGTACGGCAAACTGCCGTATAGTGGGGGGCATGAAGTCCTCTACAGCTACAGCGACGGCCCGCCTGGAGGCTCGCCTGCCGAATGAGGTTATGGTGCGTCTGAAACGCGCTTCGGAAATTCAGGGACGCACACTCACGGATTTCGTTGTGGCTGCGGCGGATGAAGCCGCGTGCCGGGCCATTGAGCAAACGGAAATCATTCGTCTTTCTCTTGAGGGCCAGCGGCAAATCGCTGAAGCGATTCTAAATCCTCCTGCGCCGAACAAAGCCTGGAAGAAAGCCGCTAAACGATATCGTGAGCTGTTCGGCGAGGGATGACCGAAGCCCCTTTCCGCCTAGCGCCGCTCGGCGCCGAACATGACCGTGGTTCGTTTCACTGCGGAGCGGAACCGCTGGACCGGTATTTTCAAACGCAAGCTACGCAGGACATCCGCCGCCGCATTGCAAATTGCTTCGTGGCCGTCGATGTCGCGAGCGGCCAGCTAGCCGCGTATTACACGATCGCCGCTGCGAGCATCCCTCTGGTCGATCTCCCGCCGGAAGAGGTGAAGCGATTGCCTCGTTATCCCACCTTGCCTGCGGTGCGGATCGGCCGTCTGGCCGTGGACCAGAGGTTTCAGGATCGCGGCCTTGGCGGTGCTCTTCTGGTGGATGCCACGCGCCGGACCTTGCAATCTCCGCCAGCGGTCTATGCGCTCCTGGTGGATGCGAAGAACGACCAGGCTGTGGCTTTCTATCAGCGCTACCTCTTCCGGCCGGCCGTCGGCCAGCCTCGAACGTTGTATCTGCCGCTGGCCACGGCTCAAAAGGTATTTCTCGACAAAACCGAGCGCTGAAGGCGCTCGCCTCGTAGGGTTGATTTTTGCTGTCATATAACAGCAATTAAAACAATCACTTAGAGGTGGGTGTATAAATACTCTCCGAAAGCGATCGGCGGGCGGAATTCGTTAGGTACAACTACGAAAAAGCGTTCCCGGCCTCGCGTACGATGAGCCCGGAACTTGCAAACCCTAAGAAATCACGCAAGCAAGGCGGGAGGAGGCCGAATCGGAAGAAACGGCACTGTGGAGTCGACAGCCGCGCGGGGCACTTTTAGACGAAGAACCAGGCTCGCGGGAACTTTTCCCGCCCCTCCGGGGTCTATCTGGCTAGCAGGACTCGTCGTTTGGGGCTAGAATTTGGGTAGACGACCGTGGCAGACACTACTGTTGGTCTACATATAGAGGGGTGCCTTTTCTCCGACGCGGAGGAAGACGCACTCGTCTCGGCGCTCGGCCAGGGGGCGGAAGACGCGTACGAAATCCTGATCCAGCGCTATCAGCAGCCGGTGTACAGCTTGGTGTGCCGCCTGATGAACGATCCCAGCGACGCGCCGGATATCGTGCAAGAGGTGTTTCTGAAAGTGTTCCGTAGTGTCGGCGCATTCCGCGGCAACAGCAGTTTGAAGACCTGGATTTACAGAATCGCGGTCAACGAAGCCTACAATCATCGCCGATGGTTTTGCCGGCACCAGCGTCAGGAAGTGGCGCTAGGTTCAGAAGAAGGCGCGCCCAATCACGCGGACACCATGGCCGATCCGGGGCGGTCGCCATTTGAGCAGGCGGCGGATCACGAAACACGCGCGCTGGTGGAACAGGCGCTGGAAAAGTTGAACCCGAAATTTCGCGCGGCGGTGGTGCTGCGCGACATCGAAGATTTGAGTTACGAGGATATCGCGACGGTTCTGAACGTTTCGCTCGGCACCGTGAAGTCGCGCATCATGCGGGGCCGCGAGGCATTGCGGAAGATTCTAGAAGGCCGACTGGAGCCGGAGCCGAACGTGCGTTGGTCCTCCGAACCGGTGACTGAATAGTATGGAATGCTGGAGCGTTAGACAAAGAGCGTCGGCTTATGTGGACGACGCCGTTTCGGCGGAGGAGGGGCGGCTGATGGAGCGTCACTTGAACAATTGCCGGGAGTGCACCCTCGAAACGGAACGGTACTCCGGTCTGCGCGAGAAGCTGCGGTCGTTGCCGCGCCTGCTGCCGCCGCCGGAGTTGACGATGCGCTTGCGAGTGGCCGCTTCCAAGATCAGAATGGAGTCCGCTGGTGGGCCTAGCCGGTGGAACCGCTGGCTCAACCGTTTGGAATTATCGCTGCATCACTTGATGCGTCCGCTGGCGCTGCCGGCCGTGGGCGGGCTGTGCTCAGCCGTATTTCTGTTCAGTACGCTGGTGCCGATGTTCAAGTCGGCATACGCGATGGGCGGGTTAGCGGGCGATGTGCCGACCATGCTGGTCACCGAGCCGATGCTCAAGGATACGGCTCCGGTCGCGTTCGCCGACGGCGACGCGGTGGTGGATTTGCAACTGGATGATCGGGGCATGATCATCAACTATTCCATCGTCAGCTCGCCTGGCCAACAGAGCGAGGAGTTACGGCACGGCATCGAGAACAGCTTGTTGTTCACCGAGTTTTGGCCGGCGACCACCTTTGGCCGTCCGGTGGCCGGGACGATTCGCATTTCTTTCCACAACAACAGCCGCATCGACGTGCGCGGATAGCCTGAGGTGATGTCGTGACCAGTTCCCGCCGGCAGTTTCTGCAGATCGCGTCCGCGAGCGTAACGGGCGCGGCGCTTGGCACGGCCCTCCATGCCGCGGACGTCCCCACGCTCGGCATGATCTTTCCGCCGGCCAACTACCCGGTGCCTCCCGAAGCGACGCTGCTGTATCCATCGGGCGTGCGGTTCCTGGCGGAAGGCGTCGGCCTGGAGAAGATGACCGCGGAAGAATACGATCGGGTGTTTGGCCGCATCCTTCCGGCTGCGGAAAAGCTGGCCAAGCAGGGCGCGAACGCAATCTCGGTGATGGGGACGTCGCTGACCTTTTATAAAGGCGCCGAGTATGAGCATCAGTTGAAAGTGCAAGTGACCAAGGCGACCGGACTGCCGTCCACCACCATGAGCACGGGAATCGTCGAAGGCCTGAAGGCCGTGAGCGCGCGCAGGGTCGCGGTGGCCACCGCCTACGACGAGGACGTGAGCCACCGGCTGAAGGTGTTTCTGGAAGAGTCGGGATTTGAGGTGGTATCGGTGAAGGGGCTCGGCATCGTCAGCTTCAAAGACAGAGGGCCGGTGACGCCCGACGAGTTGCTCAACTTCAGCGCGAGCGTGTATGAGGGCGCGCCGAAAGCGGATGCGCTGGTTATTTCCTGCGGCGCCTTGAAGACGCTGGATCTGATCGTGCCTCTGGAGCAACGCTGCAAAGCGCCGGTGGTATCGAGCACTCCACACGCGTTGTGGGCCAGCGTCAGGCTGCTTGGTCTGAGCGGGCAGGCGAAGGGCTACGGGACGGTTCTGGCCAAAAGCTAGCTCGGGGCTAACTGGTCGGCGATCGCCCGGCTTCGATCGATTGCTGCAAGATTTCGCGGACCCTCTCAAGCATGCGCGGCACTTCATCGCCAGTGGCCACCGGTCCATGGCCTGTCACGATGATGCGCGGGGCAAGCTCCGCGATGCGCTCCAGCGACTTCAGCCATACGCGCCAATCGTCGATGGGGCCGGCGTCGAGATTCGGCAGATAGCCATTGGTCAGACAGTCGCCGCAATACAGCGCGCCATCGGACGGCGCATATACGGAAATGTTGCTGGGCGTGTGGCCGGGCGTGAGTAGAACTTCAATTTCGCAATTGCCGAGCTCCATGCGGAAGTCTTCGGTGATGGGGCGATTCGGATTGGCCAAGCTCGCTCCGTGGTAGAAGACTTGCGATTCCTGGCGCGAGCGGCGCGCTGGGTTGGAAATTTCGCCGTTGAACTCAGAAATTTCCGCGCGAAATTCGTCCTCCGTTCGCTGGATGCTCGCGTGTCCGTAAACATCGATGCCGCGCGCGCGGAAGTAGCCGTTGCCGCCGATGTGATCGAAGTGGCGCTCAGTGTCGAGCGCCAGCAGGCGGTTGGAAGGGCGCGCCGTAGTGGCGTAGCCGTGAATGGTGGCCGCCGCGGCGGCGTTGGCGCCGGTATCGATGATGAGCGTGGTTTCATCGCCGGTGATAAAGCCAGCGTTCACGCTCCAGGGCGCCCGATAGCCGAGGCCCGTGACAGCGAAGCAGCGGTTCGAAAGGCGCATGCTAAGAAGAATTCAGAATTCAGAAGTCAGAATCATTTTCCGTCAACGGAAAACGCGAGCAGCACGTTGCCGGGCATGCCGCCGCCGGCCGAGTACCCGGAGTTGACGAACAGCATGCCGCCGCCGATCACAGGGCCGGGGCCGTCCATGGAGCCGCCGTGCCCTTCCACGCCGTTCACGGTCTCATATGGTTTGATGGTGTCGGCGTCCCAAAGAATGGAGCCATCGGTGGTGGAGTAGGCGCGCAGATGGCCGTCGACAGAGCCGGAGAACGCGATGCCGGGAATCGCGGTGACCGCGGCCGATTGCGCGGGACTGCATCGCTTGCGATCGCCGCACTCCGCCGGTGGCGTGTACCAAACCTGTTTGCCGGTATCGAGACTCAGCGCGAACATGCCGCCGCCCTTGGTCGGATCGACATCGGTGCTGAGGCTGAAAGGGACGACGACGCGGCCGAGATCCGCCAGCGCCACATAAACGTTGGAACCGTCGGTAGCCGAGCCCCACTGCACTCCACCGTTGGTGCCGCCCTTGCCGACGCGCACGCTCCATCGCACTTCACCTTGATTATCGGGATCGACGGCGTGCACCAGGCCGGACTTCTGCCCCGCCACCAGCGCGCGTTTGCCGTTGGCGAGCGTCACGAGAATGGGCCCGGAGCTGAAGTCGAAGTCGGGGCCGTTCGATTCGGGGCAATTGGTTTTGTCGGGCAGACGGCAGGCGGCGGTGTAGGCATCCGATGGCGTCATCTGACGCGACCAAAGAATTTTGCCGGTGTCCAGAGCGAAGGCGACGAACGCGTCACTCATGCGGCTGGTGGGATCGCTGTAGTTGTCGCCGGTGGTGGCGTAGAGGACGTTGTGTATGACGTCGATCGCGGGGCTGCTCCAAATGGGCGCGCCCGAGGGTCCCCATAGTTGCGTGCCACTCTTGTTCTTCTTCGTTTTGTGCGCTTGCTCGGGGATGGTGTAGGTTTTCCAGAGCTGCTTGCCGGTAGAAGCGTCCAGCGCGACGATACTTCCGCGGAAGCGGCAACACTCATAATCAGGTGACGCGCCCGCTCCTTCTTCGCCCGATGCGACGGGCACGTAAAGGCGATTGTTGTAGAAGATCGGTGAGCCGGTGATATGCCCGGCGGGAAAAGTTTCCACCTTGGTTTTCCAAAGCTGCTTGCCGGTCATGGCATCCACGGCGTAGACGAACGCGCTGCCGTCGCCGAAGAGTGCGGCATAGCGTGGGCCGAATTCGGTTTGGACGCGGCCGATGCTGATAGCTGCGCGCACGCCCCCGGCCGCGTTGAAGAACCAGCGAATGCAGCCCGACGCGGCATCGATCGAATAAACCGTGCCGCTGGTGCTGCCGATAAAAATGCGTCCGCTGGCGAGGGCCGGGTGGGCGTTGGCGTCCAACGTGGCCGGAAATCCGAAGGCCCACTTGACCTTCAATTGGCTAACATTCGTGGGGCTGATTCCAGCTTGCGCGGCGGTTTGAAAGCGCGTGTTCAGGAGATCCAGGCCCCAGCCGTTCCACTGCGGGCCAGCGGTGGGATTGGTGAAGTCAGGCGCCGGTTCGGTACACATGGCGGCCGTTGCGGGCGCCGTATCCAGGGGGTGCTCGAAGGATTTGCCCGTGATGAATTCGGCGATGGCGCGGCGATCGGCGGCCGAGCGGCGGTTGGCCATCGAGATCATGGGGCCGGATTCCATGGCCGCCAGAACCCTCTCGGGCGTCATGGCGTGCAGAGCTTCGTGAGTGGGAGCGCGTTCCGCTCCGGCGTCGTGGCAAGGCGCGCAACTGCGCTGGTACAGGGTAGCTCCGACTTGTGCGGAGACAAAGGGGGCGGACCAAAGGAGGAGCAGGGAACTCGCGACCGAGCGCAGCGGATTTTTCATCTAGGCATGGATTTTATCATGCCGCTACTAATCTAGCGGCAGGCCGGCGTAATTCTCCGCGAGCGCGGCCATCCCGGCGCGGGAGCTGGTGATGTAATCGAGCTCGGCGAGCTGACGGCGATGATCGAATCCGTCGTCGCCTGGAAAGAGATGCAGCATGGAAGTCATCCACCAGGAGAAGCGCTGCACTTTCCAGACGCGGCGGAGACACTTCGTGGAATATTGATCGAGAAGATCGTGGCGGCCGGATTGGTAGAAGGCCTCCAGGGCCCGGGCAAGCACGCGCACGTCCGAGATCGCGAGGTTCAGGCCCTTGGCGCCGGTGGGCGGCACGATGTGCGCTGCGTCGCCGGCCAGGAATAGCCGCCCGAACTGCATCGGCTCGATCACAAAACTGCGCATCCCGGTGACACCTTTCTGAATCACGGGACCGGCGGCGGGCGCCCAACCATCCTCGGTTCGCATGCGCGCGCACAGCTCTTCCCACACGCGATCGTCGGGCCATGCACTGAGATCTTCGTCGGGCGTGCATTGCAGATACAAGCGCGTGACGCCGGGCGATCGCATGCTGAAGAGCGCGAACCCGCGCTGGTGATAGGTGTAGACTAGTTCCTCGGACGTGGGTGCAGCCTCGGCCAGGATGCCGAGCCACGCGAAGGGATAAACGCGCTCGTAGGCAGCGATGACTCCCGCGGGCACGGACGACCGCGAAACGCCGTGGAAACCGTCGCAGCCGGCGATGAAGTCGCACACGAGTTCGTGCGCAACGCCGTCCTTGCGATAGCGAATTTTGGGGAGCGGCGAATCAAGATCGTGCACGGAGAGATCGTCGACCTCAAAAACAATCTGTCCGCCGGCGGCGAGCCGCGCCTGGACCAGATCCTTTACCACTTCATGCTGCGCGTAGACCGTGATCGCGCGCCCACCGGTGAGCTCGGCCATGTTGATGCGGTGCCTGCGCCCGCCGAAGCTGAACCAGACGCCATCGTGCCGCAATCCTTCACGCTGCAGGCGCTCGCCCACGCCGGTCTCGATCATCAGGTCGACGGTGCCTTGTTCGAGCACGCCCGCACGCACACGCTCCTCGATGTACTGGCGGCCGCGGCACTCGAGAATGATGGATTCGATGCCGCGCAAGTGCAGCAGGTGCGAGAGCATCAGCCCGGCGGGTCCCGCGCCGACGATACCAACTTGAGTTCGCATGTATGTTTTCCTAACTTACCAGTCGGGCCGTTGCCGCGTAGAATTGAAGTAATGAATCCGCATCTCGCCGCCTGGCCGGAACTTCCGCTGTCCGCCTGGCAGGACACCTACGACACGCTGCACATGTGGACTCAGATTGTCGGCAAGATTCGCATGACGCTGACGCCGCTGATCAATCACTATTGGAACGCGACGTTGTATGTAAGCGCGCGCGGGCTGACCACGTCGCCGATTCCTTATCCGCGAGGAATCTTCCAGATCGACTTCGATTTCATTGCGCACAAGCTGGTGATCGAAACCAGCGAGGGCGATGTTCGAACTCTGGACCTTGCGCCGCGCACAGTCGCGGATTTCTATTCAGAAGTAATGAGCACGCTGGCAGCGCTCAAGATAGACGTACAGATTCACGCGCATCCGGACGAAGTCGCGAATCCGATTCCGTTCGCCGACGATCGCACGCACAAGTCCTATGATCGGGAATACGTCGACCGGTTCCGGCGCGTGCTGATTTCGGTGGACAAAGTGCTGAAGGACTTTCGCGCCCGATTCATTGGCAAGTGCAGCCCGGTGCATTTCTTCTGGGGCAGCTTCGATATCGCGGTAACGCGATTCTCGGGGCGGCTTGCTCCGCCGCGGTCCGATCCCCAACTGCAACGGATGATGGAAGAGGCCTATTCGCACGAGGTGAGCAGCGCCGGATTCTGGCCGGGTGGAGGCGATATCAAGGGTCCCGCGTTCTACTCCTACACGGTGCCCGAGCCGGCCGGGTTCAAAACGTATGCGGTTCTTCCGAAGCCGGCGTTCTATCACACTGGCATCGGGGAGTTCCTTCTGATGTACGATGACATCCGCGGCGCGGCGGCATCCGAATTGGGAAGGCCGGCAAGCGAGCTCATGGAGTTTTTACAAACGACCTACGAGGCCGGAGCAAATCTGGCGAAGTGGGATCGAGCCGCGCTCGAAAGACCAAGCGAGAATCGAGCGATAACGGGAGGCTAGCATGGCGAAACAGTGTACGCACTTAAATCAGATCAAATTTACCAAGCCCTCGAAACATGTTTGCGAGGAATGCGTCAAGCTGGGAGATTCGTGGGTGCACCTGCGGATGTGCCTGGAGTGCGGCAACGTGGGCTGCTGCGATTCTTCGAAGAATAAACACGCGACCAAGCATTTTCATTCTTCGCGCCATCCGCTGATACGGTCGATTGAGCCGGGCGAGCGCTGGATCTGGTGCTACGTGGATGAAATCGCGGCGGGCGAAATTCCGGGCTAAGGCAGCGAAGCGCCAGCCTCGTCCTGCTCCCCATTCGACGCTGCGAGTCTGCGGAATTTCGATGGGCTGAGCCCCATGTAGCGCTTGAAGAGGAACGACAGGTGGCTTTGGTCCGAGAAGCCGCAGGTGAGTGCGATTTCAGCCAGTGGCGTGTGTGAATGCGCGAGCAAGTGCGACGCGTACTGAACCCGCCGCCGCCGGATCAGCTCGCCGACGGTGCAACGATTGTATCTGTGGAATTGCCGCGCAAGATGCACGTAGTGGACGCCGACTTGGGAGGCGATGTCCGCCAGGCTGAGCCGTTCCAGGAACCGCGATTCCACGATTTCAGTAGCGCGCTTCAGCCAGTGGGGCGCGCGCAGCGATGCATCGGGCCCTTCCGCGCGCGCGAACTCGGCCAGGATCTCCAGCACCAGTCCCTTGATGGCCATGGCCGACGCCGTGTCCTGACGCGAGAACTCGGCGTAGAGCCGGTTCGCGAGCCAGGTGGTGGTGAGTCCGTTGATCTCGGCCGGCTTGCGAGGAACATCGGGACTCTGGCGCAGTTGCTCGAATGCGGAAGCCTCCGCGCTGATGTGGAGGCATCGCGAACGCGCTTGGACTTCGTTCTCGTGCACTTCGCCCGCCGGCAGGAAGCGGATCATGCCGGTACGGCACAGAATAGTCCGCGTCGCGTAGCGTTCGCGGAAGGCGCCTTCGATCACGAAGGTGAGGTACGCACGCTCATGCGAGTGCTTGGAGAGCACCAATCCGCTGGGATAGAGGTTCTCACTGAGGGTATAAGGTCCGACGCTGCGCAACCGGAGGGTTTCTCCCGAGACGTCCAAGACTTGCTCCTTGTTCTCGACCTCCAGCTTCGGCGGAATGGCGGGTGTGTGTCGTTGCCGAGTTGTAAACCTTTCGTAAAAACGTGTTGCGTTACGCGCGGGCCGGCTTCACCAGCCGGTTGCACTCGCACGCGATCTCCCAGTCTTCGTCGGCGCGGATCACGAGCACCTGAACTGACGAATCATGGGTGGCAATGTTTTGATCGAGATCGGGGGCGGCGTTTTTCGCGGGATCAAGCCTGAGCCCGAGGAAACCAAATTGGTCGCACACGTCCTTGCGCAGCGGGGCGCAATTCTCGCCGACTCCGCCAGTGAAGACGATGGCGTCCACGCCGCCCAGGACCGCCAGCATCGCGCCGATCTCGCGCACCAGGCGATGCGCATAGATGTCGTACGCCAGCCGTGCCCGCTGGTTGCGGTCCTGGATCGCCTGCAGAATCTCGCGCATGTCGCCGGACGAGCCGGATACGCCCAGAAGTCCGGACTGCCGGTTCAGGATGTCATCAAGTTGATCGGCGGTATAACCATGGCGCCGGATCAAATACACCAGGATGCTGGGGTCGATGGAGCCGGAGCGCGTGCCCATCATGAGCCCTTCTAGCGGCGTGAGGCCCATGCTGGTGTCCACGCTCCTGCCGCCGGCGACCGCGGTGACCGACGCGCCGTTGCCGAGATGGCAGACGATGAGCCGCGGCGCGCTCGCGGACGTGTTCAGCAATTCCGCGCTGCGCCGTGTTGCGTATTGAACGCTGATCCCGTGGAATCCATAGCGCCGGATTCCCTCTTCGAGCCAGGAATAGGGGCCGGCATAGACGTAAGCCGGCGGCTGCAACGTGGAGTGGAACGCGGTGTCGAAGACTGCGACTTGCGGCACGTCCGTTCCCACCACGCGGTCCACCGTGCGGATTGCTTCCAGTTGAGCACGGTTGTGCGCGGGAGCGAATTGAGCCTGTTCGGCTATCCCAGAGCGAACTTCGGGCGTGATCAAAACGCTGGCGCGATACTTGGGCCCGCCGTGGACGATGCGATGTCCCACGACGGCGATCTCCGCGAGCGAATCGATCGCTTTGGTCTCACCTTGCCACAGCGCACCGAGGACCGGTTCCAGGATGGCGGCCGGTGTGTCGCCTTGGATGGTGCTGGTGGTGCTTTTGCCGTCCGAGCGGCTGATCTTTACCTCAGCGTTCCCTGAATGCTGACCCCAGTCCGCCCGGGCGCTCCACAATGGTTCCAAGCGCGTCGCGGAAGGCGAGGCAGGTACATCCTGAAACCAGCATTTGAAAGTGCTGGAGCCGCCGTTGATTACGAGAGTTTTCACAGGACCTTCACCTACGATAACCTGCTCTGGTGAAGACGAATACGCCGGATAGTTCGCCGGTGCGGCTGTTCAAGTCCAAAAAGGACTGGGCTGCCTGGCTGGAGAAGAACCATGGCAAGAGCACTGGCCTGTGGCTTCGGCTGGCGAAGAAGGACGCGGGCTTGCGGTCGGTGTCATATAAGGAAGCGCTCGAAGTCGCGCTGTGCTACGGATGGATTGACGGGCAGAAGCGGCCGGAAAGTGAGCAGGCCTGGCTGCAAAGATTTGTTTCGCGTTCGGGCCCGAGCATCTGGTCGAAGATCAACCGGGAAAAAGCGCTGGCGCTGGTTGCGAGCGGCGAGATGAAACCCGCTGGGCTGGAGGCCATCGAGAACGCCAAGAAAAACGGACGATGGGACTCAGCCTATGATTCGCCCAGCGGAGCAACCGTTCCGAGCGACTTTCAGGCTGCGCTGGACGCGAATCAGCGGGCCGCGGTATTTTTCAAAACCCTTGACCGGGCGAACCGGTATGCGGTTCTGTGGCGAATTCAAACGGTGAAGAAAGCGGAGACTCGGGCCCGGAAGATTCAGCAGTTTATTGAAATGCTGGAGAGGGAAGAAAAGATTCATCCCTGATTCGCGGGCTGGTACTTAGCTAGCTCTTGCCGGGCTTGGCCGGCGCCGGCGGCACGTAGCCCTGCAGCGAATACTTGTGATCGCGGTAGTACTTGCCGGCATCGTTCAAGTTCCAGGAATCCGCGGGGTGGCAAAANNGCGAGCGCAAGAATTTCAACAAGCCTACGCATGATGGTGGACGGTTCGGAAGCGCTTTTTTGGTGGACCTGGTCGGGTTCGAACTGACGACCTCTTCCATGCCATTTAAGAAATATCAATCACGTACAGACATTTTGGGGCAAAACAAAAGACTTAGCAAGAGGCGATTTGGACGCCAGTGGACGCCGCGGGGCGGCTTCTGGGTGTCTGGACTCCACGCGGACTCCACAGCTCAACAATGGTGATGGCACAACGGGACCGTCGGCCCGTCCGACTCCGACCTAGGTAAGGCGATGTCGGGCGTCTCGAATGTCGAGATGGCAGACGATAACGTTTAGGATTCTATCCGTGGCGCTCCGGCGATCAATGCTGGTGGAACGAGGCAAGGTCGTGGAAGTTCTGGGATATGGTAGAAGGGAGAAAGAACTTCATTTTGGGCCGTCCAGTCATATCCAGGTCGGTCTAAACCAGAATTAGTATGCAGAGGGGGAGCCGATGAAGCGCACTTGGACGATCATAGGGGTAGGCGACGTCCCAGGCAGCTTCAAATGGTATCAGGTGCTGTTCGGTCAGCCCGCTACCCTTCCTGCCCATCACGACTTCGGGCAAATTCTCGATTCAGATGGAACTGTCTTGCTCTGCCTCCACGAGTGGGGCGCCCATGGGCATCCCTCATTGATGAGCCCCGATCCCGCAACACCCGGCAACGGTCTCCTATTGTTCTTCCGTGTCGATGATTTCGACCTGGCGCTCCAAAGGGCCCTCTCACTCGTCACTCGGCTCGAAGAGGAGCCACACGTAAATCCGAACACTCAAACCAAGGAGTTCTCGCTCCGAGATCCCGACGGATATTACGTTACGATCAGTGCGCTCTCTGCGGTCTAAGAAGGCGTCGCAGCTGCCGAGCGCTTGGCCGGAGCTTCATGGCACAGCGCATTGGGTCTACCTTCATGGCGGGCGGCGCGATCGGCCCAGCCGGGGCGGTGCGGGATGTCCCAGTGGACGACCACGCGCCCGGAAGGTGGAGACGATCCCTGCCGGGGCCGACCTAGACGGCAAGAGCCGCCCCCGCCCCAGCGGTCATGGGCGGCTGGCGCCGGTACCGTGACGAAGTCCGGGATGAAATGTACCTTGGCGAAGCCGCGCTCCATCCAGGCACGGAAACGGATGGCGAAGCCTGACCAGCCGCGACCGATAGCGGTGGGTTTTATCTTCGCCGAGAGGCTCGCGGATGAAAGTGAGCGCTTTTGAACAGACAGCCCGAAACTTGCGTGCTAACGTACAATACGCCTCTGAAGCGTTGCTCGTAAATATAGACGCAGTCATATGAAGCGAAAAGGACCCTCATGAAGCGGCCCTCTCTCTGGATACGTCTGACGGCGCTTGCCGCACTGCTGGCTCTCTGCCTGACTGGCCAGACCAAGAAGCAACCGCATACACTGCGCGACAAGGCTACTTTCCTTGATTTCGTGACCTCAGGCTTGGTGATCACTATTAACTCGGCCGCCATCGCGGCCAATGGCACGATCACGGTTTCCTATACGCTGACCGATCCCAATGGCTTGCCCCTGGATGCCACCGGCGCCACCACTCCGGGCGTAGTTTCGTTGGCATACGTGGCTTCCTACATTCCCAAGGGTCAGACACAATATGTTGCGTACACGACCTCGCAGGTGACCGGCGCAGTGCTGGGCACCATCACCCGCCCGAATTTTGAGTTGGGCGGAACAGCCACGCAAATCGGCCCGGGCCACTACAAGTACACTTTCATCGCTCACGCCCCATCGGGATTTGACCCCACCGTGACCACTACGGTCGCGGTCGACGGCAACCGCGATCTCACGCCATTCGACCTGGGCACCAGCTACGCCGGCACTACCTTCAACTTCGTCCCCAATGGCTCGCCGGTTATCGTCACGCGCGACGTCATCGAAACCGAGAGCTGCAATACTTGCCACTACCAATTGGCTTTTCACGGCGGTTATGCGCACGGCATGCCGATGTGCGTGCTCTGCCATCAGCCGCAAAACGCCGATCCGGTTACCGGCAACACACTAGACGCCAAGGTGTTCTTTCACAAGATCCACATGGGGTCGCAGTTGCCGAGCGTTGTTGGCACCAAAACTAACCCCGGCGTTCCATTCGAGGTTGCGGGCTACATGAACATCATCAGCAACTTTTCCACGGTGATCGATCCCGCCGATCCGCGCCGTTGCGAAGTTTGCCACAGCCAGACCACTGGTGCGAAGCAAGCCACTGCCTTTTTGAGCCAGCCCAGCCGGGCTGCCTGCGGCGCCTGTCACGACGACCTCAATTTCGCCACGGGCTTTTCCAATGGTCCGGAGGTCAACCACCCCGGCGGGCCCCAGCCAAACGACAGCGAGTGCCACAACTGCCACATTCCGCAGGGCGAGATGCCCTTCGATGCCTCTATCCTGGGCGCGCACGTGGTGCCCGCCGATACCCCCGCCAATTACCCGCCGAATCCGGATACGCTGCTGGCTGGTATCAATCTCGCCATTACCAGCGTGGCCAATACTTCCGCCGGGAAAACGCCCACGGTCAACTTCACGTTGCGGGACAACAAGGGCAACAATGTTCCCTTATCGCAGCCCGACACCCTGAATTTCACCATGGCCGGTCCGACCACCGACTACGGCTACACTAGTTTCGGAGCCGGCACCGCCAGCACTCCGGGCTATGTGACCGAAAGCGCTTTGGAGGCGGCCTGTGGTTCCAGCGGCGCTTGCGCGTACACTTTCACGCATGCCGTTCCGAAGGGCGCCACCGGAACGTACACCATCGGCGGCGAGGCGCGCGAAAGTGTGACGGTGTTGGCGGGCACTGAATCCGCGCAGACTTTCGAGGTGGGCGCCAGCAACCCGGTGGTCAACTTCTCGGTGGACGGCTCGGCGGTAGCGCCGCGGCGCACGGTGGTCGCGCTCAGCAATTGCAATAACTGCCACGTCTTTCTTTCGCAGCACGGCGCCCTACGCAACAACAACGAGTACTGCGTGTTGTGCCACAATCCGTCGAACACGGATGCCAGCCAACGCCCCAACGCGGTGATCGCGTCGGATAAAGCGCTGCCTCCCCAGGGCATCAATTTCAATCTGCTGGTGCATCGCATTCACGACGGCGTGAATGCCGCCGCCGATAGCCCCAAGAATCCTTACATTGTCGTGGGTTATGGCGGAAGCATTAACAACTTCTCGGGCATACTCTTCCCAGTGATGAGTCCCTCGGGAGACGCCACCTACATGCAGAACTGCGCGATGTGCCACGTCAATAGCACGGAGCAAAACGACCTGCCGCTGATGGGCAATCTGAATCAGGTGATTGATCCGCAGGGCTGGATCAATCCGGTGGGACCCATTTCTTCGGCTTGTAGCGGATGTCACGTTTCCAAGGACGAGGCGTCGCACTTTCTGGCAAATACGGACTCGTTGGGAGAGAGCTGCAGCGTATGCCATTCCGCCGGCGCGCAGTTCGCGGTTGACGCGGAACACACTCCCTAAATGCGTTGGCACGTAGTCGTGCTCGGTTTGTCGATAGCGGCGATGGCGCGTTCACAGCCAGCCGCGCAAACGCTTCCGCCCGGCTACGTAGGATCGGAGAACTGTGCGGGATGTCACGCCGACCTGGCGAAGGCTTTTGCGAAGAGCCCGCATCACCACGTGGATGTGGACGCCAAGCGCGGATGGAACGGGCGCGCGTGCGAAGCCTGTCACGGCCCCGGCCAGAAGCACGCCGAAGCCGCAGACCCCGCGCTGATCCGAAATCCCGCAAACCTCGCGGCCGCGGCGGCCGACAAAATCTGTCTCACCTGTCATCTGAATCAGCCGACGCAGATCGGCCGGTTGGAAAGCAGCCACGCCCACAATCAGATTTCCTGCACCGCTTGCCATAAAGTGCACGGGAGCGAACCGCTGGTGGTTCGCAAGGCGGAGGCAACCAATAAGCTGTGCGCAAGCTGTCACTTAAACGAGTGGGCCCAATTCCAGCGGCCGTTTCATCACAAGCTTCCCGAAGGCGATATGAGCTGCGTGGATTGCCACAATCCGCACGGCAGTATCCGTCCAGTAATGCTTCAGAGCTTCGCCGGGAACGAGCCTGGTTGCTTCAAATGTCACGGCGATAAGCGCGGTCCGTTCACGTTCGAACATGCTCCAGTGCGCTTTGAAGGCTGCCAGGCGTGTCACGAGCCGCACGGCTCAGCCAATGCAAGAATGCTGAC
>PMUP01000036.1 GCA_003166865.1 Bryobacterales bacterium | reverse complement strand
GACATCCGATCGCTTCCTCCGGCCGACCGCGCGCGCAAGATCGGTGTGATTCCGCAGGAGCCCTTCCTGTTCACCGGGACGGTTCGCGACAACATCGTGTACGGGAACGAAGATTACGCGAATTGCTCGACCGAGCAGCTTGCTGCTGTGCTGGTGAAGTCCAATCTATCGAGCCTGCTCTCGCGCTTCCCGGAAGGTTTGGAAACGAAAGTGGCCAGCAGCGGCAACAGCATCAGCCTAGGCCAAAAACAGTTGATTGCATTCATGCGCGCTACCCTGCGAAGTCCCGAGCTTCTAATCCTGGACGAAGCCACAGCCAACATCGACACGGTTACCGAGCAGCTTCTGGAAGAGATTCTGGCCAGGCTGCCCGCGCAAACCACCAAGGTCATCATCGCGCACCGCCTCAACACCATCGACAAGGTCGACCAGATCTTCTTCGTGAACTCCGGAGGCATCGCTCTCGCCGGGTCCATGGAACACGCGCTCGATATGCTGTTGCATGAGAAAAGAGCAAGTTAGGCGCCGGGCTTAGATCGCGCCGCCACGGCCGTGCGGTCCGGAAGCGGCTTTCGCGCGTGTGGTGACTTGCTTTCCCTCGGATCAATCAATCGCTCCCCGCTCGTTGGTGCATCACTTCCAACGCTGCAGGCCGCAGCGGCGCTTCTTCAGGCTTGAAGTCCTGCAGGATATTAACACCGTACTTGGAAATAGTGTCCGCCTCCATTCCGGGCACGTCGATGGTATCGACACCGTCTCCGAAGAGGCGCTTCATCTCAGCGAGGGGATTGGGTTCGACGTGCCAAACACCGGATAGATCCGGCTTTCCGTTTGCGGCGTGAGGCGCTGGCGCGGCGAGGTTGGGCTTGCCGTCGCGCGTTCGGGGCGTTCCTGGCACGGGAAAGTTCAGCCATTGCGCGTGTGCGCCAGTAGAAAAGAGCGCGAACAGAACAAGCAGCCGCCAATAAGGCATCTTGAAACCTCCGAAAACCTGGCCATGTCAAAAAACTTTCGCTGATGATAGCACATGAGCATTGAGAACTACCGGCGATAGAATCCTTTGGTGGCTGAAGCGCTATTGGTGACCTGTTTGCGGAGCCATGCGACTGGGTCACTCGGGAAATAGTCGCTTAAGGCACACGAAACACTAAACTGGTTGTTTGAGCGAAGCGCCAGCAGAGTCCGGGGTGGTGGCGGTTCTGGCCGAAAAGCCGTCGGTAGCGCGCGACATCGCGAAGGTCCTGGGAGCGACCACCAAGGGCGAAGGCTACTCGCATGGTAATGGCTTCGTCGTTACGTGGGCCATCGGGCATCTAGCGTCCCTCGCACAGCCGCACGAAATTCATCCCGAGTGGAAATTCTGGCGGCGCGAGACGCTGCCGATGCTGCCGGAAAGATGGCCTCTCGTGGTCTATGAAAAAACCAAAGATCAGTTCGAGGTGGTGCGCAAGATTCTGTCTTCGCCGCGCGTGGGGCGCGTGATCTGCGCGACGGACGCGGGTCGCGAAGGTGAGCTGATTTTCCGATACATCTATGAGGCGGCGGGATGTTCGAAGCCCATCAGCCGCCTGTGGATCTCCTCGCTCACGCCAGAGGCCATCCGCAAAGGCTTCGACGCCATCCAGCCGGGCGAGGACTACGAGCCGCTGGCCGACGCCGCACGGGGGCGCAGCCGGGCCGACTGGCTGGTGGGCATGAATCTCTCGCGCGCCTACACGCTCACCTATGGCGATGAACTAAGCGTGGGACGCGTGCAGACCCCGACGCTCGCCATGGTGGTGGAGCGTGAACTGGCGGTGCGACGCTTCGTGCCGCAAGACTATTTGGAAGTGATCGCGACCTTTCGACCATCGACGAGGCCAGACTCTGAGTCTTATAAGGGCACCTGGGTCCGTGACGTGAAGGAAATACAGAAATCGTCGCGGCTGCCAGCGGATGGTTTGGAAGCCGGTCAAATTGCGGCGCGCGCAAAAACTGGCAGCGCTGCCATTGAATCGGTGACGGCCGAGACGCAGCGCATGGGGCCGCCGCTTTTGTACGATCTCACCGAGTTGCAGCGGCATGCCAACCGTCTCTTCGGGTTCAGTGCGCAGCACACGCTTGACATAGCCCAGACTCTCTATGAGCGGCACAAGTTGATCAGTTACCCGCGTACGGACAGCCGGCATCTTTCGCAGGATGTGGCTGGGACATTGCCCCGGATCGTGCAGACGGTGTCGGACCCCTATCGCGAATATCTGGCGCCGGGTACTGGCGTGAAGCCGCTGGGGCGCAGGTATGTGGATGATGCGAAGGTCAGCGATCACCACGCGATCATCCCCACCCTAACTTCACCGGATCGTGTGGATCTCTCTCCGGATGAAAGGAAGATTTATGATCTCGTCTGCCGCCGGTTGCTAGCCTGCTGGCATGAGGATCATGTATGGTCGGTAACCACAGTGAGCACAGCAATCGCGAATGCCGAAGTGATCGATCGCTATCACTCGTCCGGCAAGGCGATTCAGCAGGCAGGTTGGAAAGTCCTGGATTTCCAGACCGACAAGAAGAAGGCGAGCAGTCGCAAGGCGAAAGCTGGAGAGGAACCGTCCGACGAAGAGCAAGCTTTGCCCGCCGGCCTTGCCCGCGGCCAAGCCCAGCAAGTACTGGGGGCCGAAGCGATCCGAAAAAAGACGCACGCGCCGAAGCGATTGACCGAGGCCACCCTGCTGACCGCGATGGAGACGGCAGGCAGGACGCTCGATGAGAAAGAGCTTTCCGACGCCATGAAGGAATCCGGGTTGGGCACGCCCGCCACCCGCGCTTCCATCATTGAAGTTTTGCTGAAGCGCGAATATATTGTGCGCAACGGCAAGAACCTGGAAGCTACCGACAAGGGCATCCAACTGATTGAGGTAGTGCATCCTGAAGTAAAGAGCCCTGCGATGACGGGCCAGTGGGAAGCCTATCTGAGGCGCATACAGCGTGGCGAGGCGAAGTTGGAGCCATTTCTGCACAGCATCGAAGATTACGTACGGGACGTGATCGGCAAAGTGGGTCAGATTCCCGCTACGCCGCACACTCGCAATGGCGGCGTAAACGGAGCGAGCGCACGAGCTGCGGCGGTCGACTCCCAGGCGGGCGCGCCGGCCCCAAACAGTCCGCCCGTCGTGACCGGCGGGCAAGCCGTTCCTCCCCCCCTGGCTGCACAGCCGAACGAATCATTGGACGGGCTGCTGCACCGGGCCTTCGGCTTCGAAACTTTCCGCGCGAATCAGCAGGAAGTCTGCCAAACGGTAATAGCCGGTCGCGACGCGCTGTTGGTGATGCCAACGGGAGCGGGTAAATCGCTCTGTTATCAACTTCCCGGACTTGCGCGTGGCGGGACAACGCTGGTGATCAGTCCGCTGATTGCGCTGATGGAAGACCAGTTCCGAAAGCTGCGCGACCGCGGCTTCGCGGTGGAATGCATCCATTCCGGACGCGATCGCGCGGCCTCCCGCCAGGCTTGCATCGACTACCTGAACGGCAAGCTGCAATTCCTCTTCATCGCGCCCGAACGCCTGCGCGTGCGTGGTTTCCCGGAGATGCTCGCGAAAAGGAAACCGGCGCTCGTCGCGATCGACGAAGCGCATTGTATTTCGCAATGGGGGCACGATTTCCGGCCCGATTACCGGCTCCTGGGCGGTTATCTACCCAGGTTACGCCCGGCGCCGGTGATTGCTCTGACAGCCACTGCCACGGCGGTGGTGCAGCGCGACATCTGCAGTCAACTGGGTCTCGATCACCAGGCGAGCTTCATCCATGGTTTTCGCCGAGCCAACATCGCGATTGAGGTGGTGGAAACCAGCCCGTCTCAGCGTCCCAACCTCGCGCGCGAGTTGTTATCCGATCCCCAGCATCGTCCTGCTATTATCTATACGCCCAGCCGCAAGCAGGCCGAGAGCATAGCGGCGTTGCTCGCGCAGGACTTTACCACTGCGGCGTATCACGCAGGCCTCGATGCCGAACGGCGGCGGCGCGTGCAGGACGGATTCCTCAATGGCAAACTAGAAGTGATCGTCGCGACCATCGCATTCGGCATGGGCATCGACAAAGCGAATATCCGATCCGTCATCCATACCGGGTTGCCAGGGAGCATCGAAGCCTACTACCAGGAGATCGGGCGCGCGGGACGCGATGGCGAGCCGAGCCGCGCGATCCTGATGCATTCCTACGCGGACCGCTACACGCACGATTTCTTTTTCGAGCGCGATTATCCCGACGTAAGAGTTCTGGACCAGATTTATGCGCGCCTTGGCCTGGAACCGCAGCCTCGCGAGTTCGTCCAAAAACAGAGCAGGGTCGCTTCCGCTGTGTTCGAGAAAGCGCTGGAAAAGCTGTGGACGCACAGCGGCGTGATCATCGATGCGGAGGACGATTTGAGCCGCGGCACCGAAGATTGGCGCGATTCCTACAGTGCGCAGGGTGATCAAAAGCAGTCGCAGATTGAAGCGATGATCCGTTATGCGCAGAGCAATCAGTGCCGGATGTCGAGCCTGGTTCGGCACTTCGGCGACACGGCGGACAGCCAGAAGGCTTGTGGCATTTGTGATTTCTGCGCGCCGGAAAGCTGCGTCGCCCAGCAGTTTCGCGATGCCTCCCAGAAGGAGCAGTTTGTGGCCCGCGATGTCATCCGTGCTCTTCTGGGGACTCGCAGGTCAGTCGGAAAGCTGCACGCGGAATTGTGTACGAAGAACGGCATGGACCGCGGCGCGTTCGAGGAACTGATAGGTTCGATGGCCCGCGCGGGGTTAATAAGCCTGGTGGATTCGGTTTTCGAAAAGGATGGGAAGCAGATTCCATTTCGACTGGCGAGTTTGGCGGGCTATGGGGAGCGTGTAGATGCAGACGCGTCGTTCGAGCTGAAGATTCGCGAGACCGCGGCTCCCTTCGTAGATCGAAGTGGGAAGAAGAGCCGCAAGAAGAGGTCCCTACTGCCGGCGAAACAGAAATCTCACAAAACGGAAAGATCCCAAGGTTCAGCGGCGGCAGCGAAACTGAAAGCCTGGCGACGTGCCGTGGCGGCGAAGCAAGGCGTGCCGGCATTCCGTGTAATGTCCGACAGGGTGCTTCTGGCGATCGCGGAGAACGAGCCGGCGACAGCAGCCGAGTTGCTCGCCATTCCGGGCATCGGAATCAAGCTGGTGGAGAAGTACGCAGCGCAGATTTACAGGATTTTGGACGAATCGCGAGTGTGAATCGAAGGGTAAGGGAGGCGTTCCGTCCGACCCGGACCACAGCTAACCTCATAGCACAAGACTTAGCTCGTTTTTCCTTTAAACCGTTCTAGGGGGCCGGCTGCGATTCGAACCACGGTTCATAGCTCACCGGCGACAGTGTCGTAGCGTGAATCTTTGTTCGAAACGATGCTGGGGAGCCAAACTTTTCAAACACTTGCAACCCGTCGGTCCCCCTGGGGTGGAGCGCTGATGGTGGAGCAGTGGTGGCGGCGATTACTTGCGGTTCCTGAGCGATCACTTCGCACGCCTCATCCGGTCGACGCTACAATAGGCCGGCACGACACCACGCCCGCAGTTCCAAATAGGGACGATTCTTAAGTAGCACGCGAAACAACTAAAGCTCTCGATCGTTAGACCGATGCTCCTTCTTTTAGAGTCGAAGTGCTCGGCCACCCGAACTTTGGAGCGCTGCCGCACGCCGTGCTGGCTTAGATCTTCGCGCTAAGGAGTTTGGGCAACGTAGTACTCGCCTAAGAACTTTAATCCGCTTGAGGCGCCCGGTGCCGGACCACCGAGATAAGATGCGAGATCGTATACCTCAAAGCTCGCCACGCACACCTTGGCCTGGCAGGACAAAATAGCCGTGGACGAAGGAACCTGAAGCTTCACTTCTGTAACGAATGGACTCGTCTGTGAATAGCTGAGCAGCGATCCGTCGCCCGGATCAAGCTGAAGCGGCCCGCTTGTACTTACGTGGCACTAGATCTGCCTGGGAGTAGTCTACGAGTGCGGTCTTTAGGTCGGCGAACGCTTGGGCGCGGGCGGGCATCGCAACCGCGGCCATCAGCATCGCGGCGCCCACGACGGCACTGAACGTGGCGAGCTTGTCCCACATTGTCTGGCTTCGCATTGTGTTAGTGCGTGGCATATTGTGCTCCTTACTTGAAGAGGCCCACTCATCTCCCTTGCCGGTAGCCGGAAAGCGGGTGCTCATCACATCTTACTGGGAATGCGGGAATCCCGAATTAGCAAGCCCCGGAACGGTGGAGTGCATTGATTCCCGGCTAACGGCGCGTATGGAAATTATCACACTTTGAAGGTAGCGATGGCTGCGAGACCACGTAGGCGTTAGAAAGGCCCGTTGCGGAGCTTAACGCCGTTTCCAGCTCAGGAAGTAGAATCAACGGAGGAGCAAACACAAATGACCCTTTCCCCATACTCGCGCCGGTGCGCCGTGATTCTGGTCGCGGCCTCGGCGTCCTTCATCACGCATGCTCAATCCAAGCTCCCTGGACCCTCAATCGCGAGCCCGCCTTCCCCCGAAGATGCGCTCGGAAGCCCTCGTTGCGGGATTCGATCTGTCGTGTCACGTCGATCTCCAGATTGACTCCCAACGACCGTGCAAACCCATCAAGTCCTGGAAACAATGACCCCTCATGAAGTGAGAGACGTCAAGGTTCTACAGGCGGTCTATTGTGAGCTTGGTTTCTGCGAACAGGTCCTCGAAGCGGATCTGTGCGAATGGATGCGCTTGATGATCGAAGCCGAATGGTTTGGCTAGTCCCTCTAGTTCGCGCAGGCTATCTTGTTCCCGCTGATCTTGATGCCAAACTGATTTTGTCCCGCCAAGCGCACCCCGGCCGAAAGGGTGAGCTCGTCCACAGGAGGGTCATTCGGCCACGTAACGGAAAACGTCGAGCCCCCGTTCTCCGTCCAGATGCCATGGAAGGGTCCAAGGACGATTGAACGGTTGTCGCTAAATGTTGCAAGGCCGCCGTTCCATTGCCAAACCCCGGCCAGACTCTGCGTCCCACGCGACGTGAATGACACGCGGTGTCCATTCATGGGCCACCCAAAGTTGTTGGTGCCGCCCGCGGATCTTCCGTCTGGAGCCAGCACGATGGATTCAATAATCATCGGCCAGTGCAAGGAGTAGCGGTTGCCCCCCTCCGCACGCCAGTGCGCATTAAAAGGAGTGCCTGAGATCCTCCCGTCGGGTTCCATCCGCAAAGTGGCGTTGTTGAACCAGAGCCAGCAGCCGACGATGCCTATCGGCGCTGCGGCGGCCGCAGCCCGCAGACTGTTGTCCGTCGCCGGAATTGGAAGAGTGTTCGTAATTCGAGCGTTCGCAACTACGCCCCCATTCGATCGGCTGAACAGCCAGACGCCGACGGCGAGCAGAACCACAGCCAGCGCGGCCAAACCTATGATCAACCCAACCGGCTTTCGCACGGGGGCTGGGGGGACCGGGAAATGATGCGGCTCTGGAGTTGTACCCAAAAGCCTTTGGATCGCATCGGCGAGCCGCTCCAGATGATCGTCAATGGGTCGAGTGAGTGCATCGAGCCAATGCACGGAGCCGATGAAGTAGTCCAGCGCGCCGGTTGGCATCACGTTTTCAATGCGAAGAGGCACAACGGGAATACCGTGGCTGACGGCGCGTTCTACTTCCTTAGAGACGTGCTCGGATATATTGGCGTGATTCGAGAAAACAAGCACAAGAACCCGGCACGCCCGGATTGCAACACTGATGGCCTCGCCGTAGGATTCGCCCGGCAGAACGTCGCGAGGGGCGATCCAGCACCGGATGCCCCGCGCTTCGAGCCGAGCGCACGTAGCATCCGCCACGAGCTTATCCTCGTGTCCATAACTGATGAACGCCTGGTACGCCATAGTGATTCCGGTTTGGACGTATTCTAACCCGGATTGGACTGTGGCGGCCAAGAAGGGGACCGTCTGGCTCATCATTTCCCGTCAGTTGGGCTTTCGCCTTCTTACTCGTTGCGACTCCGAATGGATGGTCGGCAACCCGTAAGATCTCGTCGTTCTCGACCCATCCCGTGTCGCCGCACAGATCGTCACCGGCATCGGCTTTATCGGCGCGGGTCTCATCTTTGTCCGTGAGGATCGGGTCCAGGGACTGACGACCGCCGCCACCGTCTGGCTCGTGACCGCCATCGGCATGGCCTGCGCGGCGGGCCTGTTGCTGCTCTCGCTCGCCTATTTTATTGCGGCGTTTGTCTTTCCCGAATGGTCAAAAAACTGAAACGACCGTGGCCAGAGTAAGATAGGCAGTCGGCATGAGGAACAAGAAGTGGTTGCGACTGCTAGCGTACGTGACGGGATCGGTGAACCAGGAGCTTCTCCTGCAGAATGAATATCTGGTCGCGGAGAACCGTATTCTACGGGCGAAGCTGCCCTCGAGATTGCGGTTGAGCGATCCCGAGCGCGCTACCCTCGCTGAGATCGGAAAGCGTGTGGGACGCAAAGCTCTTCGAGAGGTCGCCTGCGTCGCCAAACCCGATACTATCTTGGCCTGGTATCGACGGCTCATCGCCAAGAAGTTCGACGATTCCAAATACCGACAATATCCAGGCCGCCCCAAGGTCCAACCCGAAGTGGAAGCATTGGTGGTGCGAATGGCGCGCGAGAATTCGGGCTGGGGATATGACCGCATCGTCGGAGCGCTGGCCAATTTGGGTCACCGCTTGTCCGATCAGACGGTGGGAAACATTCTGCGACGCCATGGCATTGCTCCGGCTCCGAAGCGAAGCCAGACGACTTCGTGGAAGGATTTTATCGCCGCTCACCTGAATGTCCTGGCCGGCGCTGACTTCTTCACCGTGGAGGTGCTGAGTTGGCGGGGCTTGGTGACTTACTATGTGTTGTTTTTCATTCATCTGGAAAGCCGCCGCGTCAGCGTGGCGGGTATCACCAGACATCCGGATCAAGAGTGGATGGAGCAGATCGCTCGCAGCGCGATCCAGGAGACTTGGGGCTATCTTCATCCCTGCCGCTATGTTCTGCATGATCGCGACACGAAGTTCTGCGCCTCGTTTCGGTCGGTGCTGGCGGCAGGCGGCGTGAGAGCCATTCCGCTTCCGGCCAGGAGCCCGAATCTGAACGCTTTTGCGGAACGTTGGGTCCGCTCCGCCAAGCAGGAGTGTCTGTCGAGGTTGATCCTGTTCGGCGAGCGTCCTCTGTCGCGGGCTCTGGCCGAATTCAGCGCTCATTATCACGGCGAAAGAAACCATCAAGGGAAAGGAAACAAATTGCTTTTCCCAGAGGCTGGCGATGAACCCAAACTGCGCCGCCGCACCGTTGAGTGTCGCCACCGGCTCGGAGGTCTGCTGAAGTACTATCGCCGCGCCGCATGAATTATTTGACCTTACGGGGTGAAGTTCAGTTCCACGGCTTCGTGCCGCCTCAAGCCACAGGCGAGCAACACAGCCAGAAGAGCACGGTCCCGTTTGCCCTTCAGTCGCTCGGTATCGGGAGACTGCCAGAGGGTTTCGCCTTGTTCGGCAGTCAACCAGTTGCCCAAACGCACTCCGAGTTTCTTAACGCCTTTCACTCGGCGAATACCGGAGGCGAGATCCGGGCTAAGGAGACCGCAATCGGCGGCTTCGTACGCGAGCCTCCGCATGGCCCCGAGGCGTAGATTAACGGTTCCCGGAGCCAGCTTCCGGGATTCCAGATGCATGCGATAACGGACAACAACGGTTCTGTTGAACGAAAGTCTCGGCTCAGGGCAATACCATTCAATGAACTCATCCATCGAGTGGCGGTATCCACGCTGAGCGTCACGAGAACTCAGGCTGTTCAGAACGGCTGATTTTGCTTGGTCGAGATCCGGCAGGCGCAAGACGGTCTTTGGGGCGGGCCGCCGTTTCCTGCCGGAACGTTTGTTTGCCATCGTCAGCGGTCCTCCTCGACCGCCAAACGATCATGCAATAGTTCGAGGTAGTGGACGGGTACGCCGTCATCGAGGATCTAGTTTTGGCAGAGCGATAGAACAGAGCAGTCGCGGCGCGAAAGCTGGGGGCGTTCCCGCAGTAGAATAGGCGAGTCATGAGAGCCGATTCAATCACACGAAGACAGGCGCTTCTTTCGCTGCCCGCGCTCGGCGCGGCATCGAGTCTGCTGGCGCAATCGAGTAAGCAACCGACCCGTGTACGCTCACTCAGCCACATGACCCTCACGGTTTCAGACCGGAAGCGCTCGGTGCAATTTTACCAGGGTCTGTTCGGGCTGCCCGTGCAACATCGCCAGGGAAATTCCATCGGTCTCCGGATTGGGCCTGGTCCACAATACATCAGCCTGTCGCAAGGAGGCCCTAACGCCAAACCTGGCGTCGCCCACTTCTGCATGACCGTCGAAAACTTCAGCGTAGAGGGTATCACGAAGGCTCTGGGTGATCATGGCGTGACGAAAGGCGACTCAGGCGCGATGAAGACCTGGGTGAGGATGCGCGGTCCCGAGGCCAATGGTGCTGCTGAAGGCACACCCGAGTTGTATTTCGGTGATCCCAATGGGATCAATATTCAACTGCAGGATGTCAGTTACTGCGGCGGAGGAGGAGCGTTGGGGAACGCGTGCAAACCGCCCGAGCCTGCGCCCTCAAGAGGCCTTATCAATGTCCGCGATCTCAGCCACTTCACTTTGGACGTATCTGACGGACCGCGCTCAACAACGTTTTATCGGGAAGTGTTCGGGATGCCGATTCTCAACCGCCAGGGTCCCAACGGTATTGGCTTGGCAGTAGGCTCCCGCCGCCAGTTCGTCTTCTTGAACAGCACGGGAAGGCCGCCCCGGATAAACCACGGCTGCTTCACGATCGAAGGCTTCCGGCCCGACGCGGTGTTGAAGAAATTGGCCGAGTTCGGCCTCAAGCCCCGCGGCGGAGCCGATAGTCCGCTGGGCCCACTGATGTACTACGTCACCCTGCGCATGGAAGACCGCGGCGGATCCAGGGACGGCACTCCGGAACTCTACTTCACCGATCCCGACGGTATATTGATGCAGATTCAGGACGTGAGCTACTGCGGGGGGGCAGGGGCTCTCGGGAATGTATGTGATTGAGCGTTTTGGCCATCTTTTATCTATAGGACGAGACGCAGGGCTGTCAGAGGTTTCTGCGGAGCCTCGAACCCATGCCAAACGCCGAATTTGAAAAAGTAGGTGACGGATGCGCCGTCATCCGACAGCGACCCTAAATCCCGTGCGACTGATCGTTACTTGGTTCAACAGGTAGATAGCCTAACGCAGACGGTCCGTGACGAGTCCGGTCGCGAACTCGCGTGTCAGACACAGCGCGCCGCTGCCGCACCGCTATCCTCAGGGCGGGTGTTGAAGGCGATGGCCGCTTGTGGCGCGGCACGATGGATGGCGTTGACCACCGCTTCAAACAGAACCAGCCGACTGGGTGGCAGGCGGAGACCCGCGCCAATCACTACGCAGTCGTAGACGTGACCGGCCAGGCAGCGTTCAACCGTCGGGACCGCAGTCTTGTCGGGGTTGATGAAGCAGTTTTGGGCATGCCAGCCCCGCGCTGCGAAATCGGCCAGCGCAAGTTCGACCCCAGCGTGGATCTTCTCCGCGGTCATGCCCGGCGGCAGCGCTGGATCCGAAAAGTCCACCGTCGCAGGATCAAGACCGATCAACACGACACGTTTCATCGACCCTCCTCTGCACCCGCAAATT
Source organism: Bryobacterales bacterium (assembly GCA_003166865.1). Classification (GTDB taxonomy): domain Bacteria; phylum Acidobacteriota; class Terriglobia; order Bryobacterales; family Bryobacteraceae; genus Palsa-89. The sequence goes on along the minus strand of PMUP01000036.1, from coordinate 11,773 downwards.
CAGGGACTGCTGGGAGCCAGATCAGCCATCGAAATGGCAACAAACGGGTTGCTGGGCTAATCAGGAGCATATTATTCATGAGGCTACCAAACGGTCAAGGCTTGCTGCACGAGTGCCGAGTTTTCCGCAATTGTCACACGTCCTCGCTGCCGTAGCCTCACTCGCAGTTCAAAGAATCCACCATTGTCGCAACGACCTACTTAGAGGCTTCTGGCTGTATGGTCGTCCACTCGGAAGTTACTTTTTGCGGAACAGCCACCTGGAGGTGTCGTCGGCTATGCGCGGAAATGCCAGCAGCGCCTCATAGAGAGGGCCGTTAATTCGTATTATCGGTAGTCTCGCCTGGCTCCGTGAACGGGCCTAGCAGCGCGGAGCCTATTCGGCCTTGAGCAATACAAGCCCGTAGATCTGGGATATCTATTCCCATTTTGGCTGGCCCATCACATTGCGGTGCCGCTACTTAGGAAGGCGCTCGCCTGTCCGTCGCGTCGAGCCGATTCTCTCGAAGACCGGCTGCGGCACGAGGTCACCATAGGGCGCGTGGCACGCATGGCGAACAAATGCGCTGTGAAAGCGACCAAGGGCTTAGGATCTGCGTGGACGACACGGTGCGCCGGATACTCAATTCGATGGAATCCGGGGAGGCATTCTGAACGTCTGCTTTGCAGCGGGCCATCAGGGGCAGATTGGGGGCTACCGGCCCTTATTTATATATACCCGTCAAAATGGAGTGGCTTAACCTAGCGCAGGCCATCGACGATCCACAAGTCCACAGCACTGTATGTGGCCGAGTAGGCTGAACTCTGACAATCCGCACTGACCCGTATATAGGGGATATTGGGGAGTCCCGTTCTGTTGGTCGGAGCCAACTCCTTCCACAGAGTCTGCGCGCCGGTTTCGACGTCCACTCGAATGATCTTCACGGGCACATCTCCTCCCTCATACACCATGAGCGAGTTTCCCGGGCACCAGCGCAACGGAGCGAAACCGTCGGCTAGTTTGGGAACGGTACGCGGTGCGCGGTCATCCAAAGGGTAAAGCACAATCTTCCCGTCCAGACCGGCAACCGCCACAAACCTTCCGTCGGGGGAAACGGCGACCGGGTCGGAGTTGCTAAAGTTGACGTTCTCAGGCGTGATCGCCCGAGGCGGACCGCCATCAACGCTCTGAACATAGTATCGGATGCGATGACCGGGTTCATTGCCCACGAATACGATCCGCTTGCCATCGGGCGTCCAGCCAGCGCCCAGGTGATGGATTCCATCGTGGGTCAGGGGCCGCGCGTCTCCGGTTCCAGTAGGCAGAAACAATAACTGGGACGGTGCGCGCGAAGATCCCAGTACAAGCGCCCACCTGCCGTCGGGAGAGATCTCAAGCGGCAATCCAGGGCCAAGCCGAACGGCAGCCGAGCCATCAGTGCGGCGGATATAAGCCACATAATCCTCACCACTCCGGGTCGCGTCCCCCCCCTCAGAAAACAATAGAGCTTTGCCATCGCGGGAAATATCGGTGACCCAGGACAAATCGTGCCAATACATATCGGTCTCTTTCGAATCCAGGGTTGGTTGATAGAACATCGCGCTCGAAAGAACTGCGCGCGTCATCAGAAGCCGGCCGTCAGGAGCGACATCGAGCACGGAAAAGGTTCCCGGAAGGTGTGCGATGAGGCGCTGGCGTCCCGAGGGATTTACGGCGTACACCGAACTTGCGACACCATAAGCTGAGGCAGCGAACAGAATCTCGTCGCCGGAGGACGACCATGCGAGCCCAGTGAGGCTGCCCAACCAGAACTGCGTAAGCGTCTTCTTGTTACCTTTCAAGTCCACCGTCGCTACGGTGCCCAACGAGCCGCTACTCCCGAGCGGCTGATCTAAGAAAGCGATCAAATCGCCTTTGGGAGAAATTCGCGGACTGCCAATGCCACCCGTGGTCTGGTACAGAACGGTGCCAACGGGAAACTCGAGCTGCTGAAATCCTGGTCTGACCCGCACCACCGCGAGGCGCTTGCCATCGGATGTCCAATCGGCGGCACCAATGTCGTCCGCCATTTCTCGCGGTGTTCCGCCCGAGATCGGAGCGCGAGCCAGGGTTCCGGCGGGTACTCCCACTATCCCCAGGTGCGGCGTAAGAGCGAGCGCCATTTCATCCGAAGGCGAGACGCCAAGTAAATGCCCGTTTATTATTCCAAGATCCCGAGATTCCGGGCTTTCCACTTGGGTGGAATATACGCGGGACTGATTGCCATCCCACGCCGCCGAGTACGCGATTGTCCGGCCGCCATTGGCAAACCGCCCGTTGTCAACCATGCCGCGCCGGTAGCTGATCCGCTGGAAGGATAGCGAGGAAGTGCGCGGGGTCAATCGGCGCCCCAATACAACACCCGCTGCCACCAACAGGAGAGCGCCCGCAGCCAGTCCGATCATCCACGCATATCGCCGACGAGGTTTTTCGGGAATCCGCTGGGTCCCGGAGGACGTCGTCCCGGAAACCGATTCCAGCGCAAACGCCAGATCCCGTGCCGATTCGAAACGCTCCTCCGGCTTCTTCTCCAGGCACCGGCGAATCATCCGATCCAGCACCGGAGGCAGCGCGGCGTCCAGCTCCGGAGGCTCGTGCTTCAGAATCGCGTTCATCACTTCCACGCCGGAGTCGCCGGTAAACGCCCGCTTTCCCGATACCATCTCGTATAGCACCACGCCCAAGCTGAACAGGTCTGAGCGTGCGTCGGCCACCTGCCCGCGAACCTGCTCCGGCGACATGTAGCCAACCGTCCCGAGCACCTTGCCTGGATCGGTTTCAATCGGTTGCGTGGCGAGCTCCGTGGGATGTGTTCCCGCCGATTTTGTTATTGAATACCTCGCCAGACCGAAGTCCAGAATCTTGACCAAGCCGTCTTTAGTGAGGAACAGGTTCTCTGGCTTCAGATCGCGGTGTGTAATTCCTTTCGCGTGCGCCGCCGCCAACCCGCGCGCGATTTGGACGGCATAATCGATAGCCTTGCGAACAGGGAGCGCGGGACCGGCCAGCCGCTCACGCAACGTCTCGCCTTCGAGCAACTCGGTGACGACGTAAAACATGCCGTCCTGGGAGCCGACATCGTAGATAACTACGATGTTCGGATGATTGAGCGCGGCCGCCGCGCGTCCCTCTTGTTCAAACCGGCGCACGCGATCGGGATCGCTGGCGAAGGCAGCCGGGAGAATTTTCAGCGCAACGTCACGCCCCAGCCGCGTGTCGCGAGCGCGATACACCTCGCCCATGCCGCCCGCGCCGATGGGCGCAAGGATCTCGTAAGGTCCCAAGCGCGTGCCAGCGGCGAGGGTCATGAGTGTTGAACAATTTTACTCCCGCAGACATGCCCACGTCCCGTGTGACGCGCCACTCGGAGAATCCTGGCGGGGCGGTCAGCGTGGGCGCGGGCCGTGATGCTGGATTTCTCCCGTGATACGCCGGTCACGGAAGCCTCGCAGCGCGCAGTGTCATTATGCGCTGCTCACATCCCCCAAATTGACGCAAACTGTCGCGAATTTGCCTTGATGTACGCGCTACGCGGAGCTAAAGTTCAGGTGGCCGATAATGCCCATTGAACTAAGCCGCGAGCGGCAGTTTGAGTGGCGTTCCGGCTTCGGATTTGCTTTTCGTTAAACGGTGGTTTGCTCTGCGGGCGGGCGCGAGCCGTCGTGATCGCGGCAGTTGATGTTTTCATCGGTGACGGAGGTTTCACCGATGACTGCACTCAGACAGCGGATGCTGGAAGATCTCCGCATTCGCAACTACGCCCCGACGACCGTAGCATGCTACATCCGCTCCGTCGCCGAGTTCGCCCAACACTTCAACAAACCGCCCGACCAACTCGGCCCGGAAGAGATCCGGTCGTGGCAGTTGTTCCTGCTCAATGAAAAGCGGGTAAAGCTCTCCACGTACATTCAGGCCGTCTGCGCACTCCGATTCTTTTACCAGAACACACTGCACCGGAGAATCGACATCGACCGGATTCCCTTGCCGCGCTATGAAAAGAAGCTGCCGGTCATTCTGAGCAAGGCCGAGGTAAAGGCGCTACTCGAAGCTCCGAGGAATCTCAAACACCGGGCCATGCTCGCAACGATGTACGGCGCCGGACTCCGCGTATCGGAAGTGGCCAGCCTCAAGATCTCCGATCTCGATCGCGAACGGCATGTCATCGGGGTCCGCGGCGGCAAAGGCCACAAGGACAGGCAAGTGATGCTGGCGGAAACTCTGCGCGAGTTACTCGCAGCGTACTGGCGCTGGAAGCATCCAACTGCCTGGCTGTTTCCCGGCAACAAGCCGGATTACCCAATCGCGACCAATAGCGTTTTCAAAGCTTGCGTGGCAGCAGCACGCAAGGCTGGAATCACGAAACCGATTCATCCGCATTCGCTGCGCCACGCATTCGCAACCCACTTGCTAGACGAAGGAGTGAACCTGCTGGTGATTCAGACACTGCTCGGGCACGCGCACCTCAAAACCACGGCCCACTATCTTCACCTCTCCGAGAGCGCCATTCGTTCCACCAGAAGCCCGCTGGAAACGTTGGGCTCACTCGATCTGGTGCGCTCCGCGACCGCCATTCCACCGGAACGATGAGAGAACATCGGCTCGAAGTAGCCGATGTCTTCCGCACGTACGAAAAAGAGTTCTTCGCGAAATGGGGCCATGTACTGGGCGCTCATCAGCGAAAAGCTTTCGAAGCGATCCGCGACTGCCGTACGGCCGCTCTGGGCGGCCATGTGGAGTACGTGGAGCAGTGCGATACGTGCGGGCATCGCGCCATCTCCTATAATTCGTGCCGTGACCGACATTGCCCTAAATGCCAAGCCATGGCGCGCGTTTGCATGGCTGGACGAAAGGGAAGGCGACCTGTTGCCGGTTCCCTACTTCCACGTCGTCTTTACGCTGCCGCACAAGATAGGCGCCTTGGCGCTGCAGAATGCGCGCGAGATCTACCGCATCCTGTTTCGCGCGGCATCGGAAACGTTGTTGACCATCGCCGCCGATCCCCGGCGTCTGGGAGCGGCGATCGGATTCTTAGCTGTGCTGCACACCTGGGGGCAGAATCTCCATTTACATCCTCACGTGCATTGCGTGGTTCCCGGCGGCGGCATCAGCCCGGATGGCGTTCGCTGGATGGGATGTAAGAAACAGTCATTCTTTCTCCCGGTGAAGGTTTTGAGCAGCCGCTTTCGGAATCTGTTCCTGATTTATCTGCGGAAAGCATTTCGGGCCGGCAGACTGAAGTTCCATGGCGAGCTGGCTGGACTCGCCCAGCCAGCCGCGTTCGAAGCCTTGTGCCGACAAGCTCGGCGGATTCAATGGGTCGTCTTTGTGAAGCCGCCCTTTGGCGGGCCAGAGCAGGTCTTGAGGTATCTAGCGCGCTACACGCATCGAGTCGCCATCTCCAATCGGCGGCTGTTGTCGATGCAAGAGGGCCGCGTGACGTTTGCGTACAAGGACTACGCCGACGGCAACCAGAGCAAGGTCATGACTCTGGAAGCAACGGAGTTCATCCGGCGTTTCCTACTGCATATCCTGCCCCGCGGCTTTGTGCGCATCCGGCAGTTCGGCTTTCTAGCCAATCGCGCGCGCGGAAAGAAACTGGCGCTCTGTCGCGCACTGCTCGGCGCCGTCCCACCCAACAACATCAGCAAGGTTGCACAGCAGGATGGCAAACGCTGCCCCGCCTGTAAAATTGGCCGCCTGGTGCTAATCGCGATGATTCCCGCACACCACCTGGCTTTGCCATCGCCGCGGCAAGATTCGTCGTGAAGAATCGCGGCACGACCGGCCGTTGTATTCAAACAGCCTTCCTTCAGGCTGAGGGAGAACTATGTCTAGCGCCGCTCTTGCTGCCTAAGACTCCTGCCCCAATGCCTGCTCGATCTGAATCACAAAGCGCCGGCAAAGATCCTAAGTCTCCGTCCCGGCCTCCCAGGCGCGAGGCCTGCCGCGCATCTGGCAGCCCGAAAACTATTCAATCCCCATAGATCGGGTCCGGCTCAGTTCAACGCATTCTATCCGCAATGCTCCTGCCATGATCTTGGTTCGTTCCACCAGTATTGACCGCCGGAGCACGGCGGATAGAATCCTTAGCATTTTAACGGGCCCTCTCCGAAAGCAAAGTTTCCGAGATGATGATACGCGAGTAACCACTTGCCGCGAGGCTCGAAGTTCTTGAAGAAACCAAGAGTTGACCCAATCGACGGTGTGTTGTAGCCTGTCGCAGTGAGCGGGAGCACTCATCTGACCTTCTGGCGCCACTGGGTTCAGCAGCCTCAGAAGACCTGGTTACGAAGGGCGCTTTTCCAAGTGCACTTATGGAGCGGCATCACCGTAGGGCTCTACATTCTAATAGTTAGCGTGACCGGCAGCGTGCTTGTCTATCGGAATGAGCTCTACAGAGCTGCGACGGCCGAACCAATCATCTCGAAGAGTTTAGAGCCCCGATTGACCGACGACCAGCTCAAGGACGCTGCCAAGCGGTTGTATCCCGGCTACCGGGTGGAGAGGCTCGGTCGTGCGCTGGATCTCGATCAGGCGGTAGACGTCTGGCTAAGTCGGGGCGACGCGATCAAGAAGCGGCTGTTCGATCCTCGGAGGGGCAGCGATCTTGGTGATTCGGTACCAACCGGTATCTGGCTCGTATCAAAGCTATCCGATCTGCACGACAATCTGCTCGCCGGACCAACCGGCAGGAAAGTGAACGGCGGGGGCGCAGTCGCGATACTCGCAGTTGCTGTCACGGGTTTGGCGATCTGGTGGCCAGGCATCAAAACATGGCATCGCAGCCTGCTACTGCATCGCGGCGTGGGATGGAAGCGCTGGACCTGGCACTTGCACAGCATGGTCGGCTTCTGGAGCTTTGGATTCGTGTTGGTGTTCGCCGTAAGCGGGATCTATCTCGGTATTCCCCAGCCGTTTCTGGACCTCGCCGATCAACTTGAGCCTCCCGCTGCCACTAATGCCGGAGTACGCATCGGCGACCAGGTTATCTATTGGCTCGCGTACTTGCATTTCGGCCGCATAAACGGCATAGGGATTCCTTGTAGCGGCCCCGGGCTGTGCGACCAGGCGACGAAGGCGATTTGGGCGGTATTCGGACTGGCGCCCGCGGCGATGGCCGTGACCGGCGTGCTCATGTGGTGGAACCGGGTGTTGCGCCCTCGGCTGGCAGGCCCTCGCGGGCCGACTCGGCCTCGTACCGGGATTTGAGGAGGCTTCATGATACCAGAAGTAAAAGGTGCCGCCTTGGTGTACGACGGGTTTCGCTAGCCCCGCCATTCTGGGCGCGTCACATCTCTCTTCGTCCATCGTGTCAACTCTAAAGGTTGTATCGGCTGTCGAGATCACGGGGCCGCGAGGAACTCCCGAAGTACAATATCCAAGGAGGTGGGTTGATGCAGCGCCGAGACTTTTTACTGGCTGCGGGAGGGGTTGCTCTAAACGCGATCTCGGATCTAAGTGGCCCTATGCGCCTTTCGGCCACCACCAAAGCTGATTTCACAATTCGGATCGCTCCGCTTTCTGTGGAATTAGCCGCTGGCAAGACCATCCAGACGATTGCGTATAACGGCACGGTGCCAGGCCCTGTTTTGCGGATGAAAGAAGGCAAGCCGACCAGGGTTGACGTTTTCAATGATACCGACGTCCCGGAGTTGGTCCACTGGCATGGACAGCAAGTATCCGCTGAGGCTGATGGAGCGGAAGAGGAAGGCAGTCCGTTTGTACCTCCGAAGGGACATATGCAGATCAGCTTCACACCGCGTCCTGCAGGTACTCGTTGGTATCACACACACGCCATGGCGATGACTGATCTCACTCGTGGCGCATACTCCGGCCAGTACGGATTTCTTCTCGTAGAGCCCAACAGTCACCCTGGTAACTACGACCAGGAAGTTTTTCTCGCGGGACGGCACTGGGATCCGTCCATTGTCCATCGCGGAGCGCCCAATAATGATTGGACTGTGAGCTACAACCTTTGCTCTCTGGCTGACAGAGCGCTAGCCAACGGCGAACCCATCCGGGTGCGCCAGGGCCAGAGAGTTCTTTTCCGTATCCTTAATGCCGATGCTACACGGCAACTCAACCTGGCGCTTCCTGGCCATAAGTTTCAGGTAATCGCGTTGGATGGTAATCCAGTTCCGAGACCCACAGCAGTGGAGCTTCTCACGCTGGCGGTGGCCGAACGAGTGGATGCGATCGTGGAAATGAATGAGCCCGGCGTCTGGGTCTTGGGTTCCACGCGCGATGAAGACCGGAACATCGGGATGGGAGTTGTGATTGAATACGCCGACCGCAAAGGCGAGCCTCAGTGGAAGTCGCCGGACAAGAGCGTGGTTTGGGATTACACGGTTTTTGGGACAGATGCGAAGACCCGTGAACCCGATGGCAGGTTCGATATGAAGTTCATGATGATGTCCGATGAAGGCAAACCGTTCAACCGTTGGATGGTTAATGACCAAATGTGGCCTAATGTCGATCCGCTCATGGTTAAGAAGGGCAAGCGCTACCGGATGGCATTTCACAATGGGATGGAAGATAGCCATCCGCTCCACCTTCATCGCCATAGCTTCGAAGTAACCAGCGTCGGGGGCAAGCCGACGGCAGGCATCATCAAAGACACGATCAACGTCCCGAAGAGCAGCACCGTTGAAGTGGATTTTATCGCCGATAACGCAGGTCCATCTTTAGTTCACTGCCATATGCAGCAGCACATGGACTTTGGGTTTAAGGCGTTAGTGAAATACCACTGACCGGCAAACGCAATTACTTGGAGCCGCTTGCCGTGGTTTCAGGCTTCTTGAGAATCGTAACAGGTGAAGGCAGCCTCGACCCGACGGGCCCGGTGAATTCCTCCTTTGATCCGTCCTCGTAGTACTGGACGAACTTCCACACCAGATTCGTTTCTTCCTTCGAATTTATGCCAAGCATCCCGAACTCGACGAATTCATAGGGCTGGACCTTCCCGGTCCAGGTCGCACCCACGATCTTGCCGCTGTCGTCCTTCTTGAAATCGATTTTCCAGCCCGGTTTGAATTCGAAGTCGTAAATCTGAAGTCCGGCGGGGAATTCGCCTTCCACCCGAATCGTGTTCACCTGCTTCTCATTCGGGACTCGCATAGTGTACTTCTCGCGAGCGCCTGGCGCAGATTCGGTGGGAGCGATCCTGATATGAGCGAAGGCCAGCGTTGCACAAGCAAGTGCGAAAGCGCTTCGGATGAACACATGACGTAGCGAAATGTTCATTTTGTTTTCCTTTAAAGAGATTTGCGTGTAAGCATAGCCTAAACCCAATGCCGAAACAAGCCTGCCATGGGCTGCCGGCCTAACTCGCCTAGTGGCGTCCTTGCGGACTGCAACAATCTTAGCGGCGGCGCCGGCTTCGCTCCTGTGCTGGTGGTTCTTGAAGGAATCATCCGGAGCGGCGTCCGGCGGCGATGGGTTCGGTATTCCGCTACCAACTGGTGTTGTCGCGGTGGTAAAGACGGATGTTTTCATTTGCGGCGGGGGACCCGCAGGTCTGGCTGCGGCGATCGCGATGCGTAGGAAAGGTTGCCGCGTGATCGTAGCCGATGGCATCTTTCCTCCCGCGGACAAAGCTTGCGGCGAAGGCCTGATGCCGGACGCGATTGCGGCCCTGTTGAATCTTGGAGTTTCTCTGAGTGCCGCCGATTCCTGGCCGTTTGCCCCCAGATGACGCAGACGCGGAAGGCGCAGGTGGCATTCCTTCCGCGAGTGCGCCTGTGCCGCTCACCGGGTTGGCGAAACGGTGAGCGACACGTTGGTTAAGTCAATGCCGGCAACGTTGATATCTACAGACCCAGTGCCCAAACTCTGCACAAACGATTGATCTTCATACTCCTCCACGCGGAGCGTGTAGCTGTCGGGGCAACTCGCTGAAAGCTGAAGGTCCCATCGACGGCAGGGGAGTCGCAAGAGAAAACCGCGGCTCCCTGGTCGGATAAAGACGAATCAGGGCATGGTCTATGCGATGTCCATCTGACGCCTTCACATCCCCACTTACCGAATGTGTTCCGGTCAGCGGAATCATAATGTCAACTCCCTCGTACTCGTTTGGGGCCGTTACAGTGACTACTCGGGCTTTGGTGGGCCGCATTCCGCCGCCAGCGAAAATCATCAAGCCGCTGCCACCGATCCCAGCGCCGCCGAAGACCGGTACCGTACCGCCTTCCATCGCGCCAAGAATGATGTACGAAGCGTCTGGCAATTCGTCGATGCGGTAGTGGCCGGCACCGTCGGTATGGCTGGCTCCCCCCAAGTCGGTGAAGGTGCCGTTGCTGAGTTTGACTTTTGAAGTAAGAGCAACGTAGGGAACGGGAGTGCCATCGCTCGTGGTGACGGACCCACTGATAGAGCCCCCTCGTTTGAGATGGATTTCGACACGCTTGCTCTCGCCGGACACAATCGCTACGAGTTGCACAAACGACGGCAATGGCTCCGGTTTGCCGCTCAATTGTGGCGACAAGGCGCCGGGAAAGACGTAATCGTCGGGAGAGATATACCCTCATACCTTGTATGCGCCCGGCGTGACGTTTGAGATCGTAAACGAACCGTCTAAATCGGTTGTTGTGGAGAACCCCTCTCCAGGAGTGTAGACCCGCGCTCTGGGATCGATTGGCGCTTGCAGAAAAACATTGGCGCGACGGGCAGGGCCCTGGGTGTCCTCGCAGACAACCCTCCCCGTAACGGAACCTCCGCCTATGCTTGGTTGGGGCGTCGCGACAGACACGATAAGCGAGAGCGCCAGCGTCACGGCGCAAAATAGCTTCATCAGTGTTAGTATGGCCTACTTCCAAACTGGTCACCATGCAGCCATGCCACCCGTGAAGCCTCAAAATCGAAGGCTGGCAAATCGCAAGAACGGCTTGGATGATCGCGCTCGGTCGTTGCCGACGACCAGTCTTGACGGATTCCGGCCCTGGGCGATTCCCTCACTATCAAATTTCACACGCCATGGAACTCACCAAGATTTCGACCAAGTTGTTGAAGGCTTGGCTACGAAGAAACACCTAGACGCGAGTCTCGGAGCCATGGAACAGCGGCTCATTGGCCGGATCGATGAAGCCCAGGAAGAGCTGGCCCGCATCATCGCGGAGACCATCGCTACGCCATTCACCGAACGCTTCAATCATCTGGAAGAGCTGCTGGCCGTCAAAAAGGACGTACAGGTTTTTGAAACGGCAGATGGCGGAAATCCGCTTCTTCCACGTTCAGGTATCGTCGGATCAGGTCCATGTAGTCCGAGAGCGTCGGTGTCACAAGTCCTCCTTATCGCTTATCCACATGATCGCAGTTCATGGGGACTGGGTTCTTCAATCTCGACTTCGCCCAAGCCAGAAAGACAATCTACTTGGCTGGTTTGTCGGCTATGCGTAGAAGTGCCAACCGCGTTCCAGGAAGAGACCCGTTAATTCGTATTACCGGAAGGTTTTCCGCCCGCCAAACCTTCTCAGCAAAGCGAACTGAGAATGGCTGGCAGGCGCGATGTTTTCGTTTCATCGCGCAGACCCGCCACACAAGGGCCAATATTTTCGGGCCTTCCACGCATGATGCAAACTTACCGGTTTTGAAACGGCCCCCGGCACGGTTTTGAGACCGACTTTTGCGACGGCGGTCCAGCGCGTAATAACGGGTGATGGATCTGGATAACCGCGCCTTTTTGAGACAGACTTTTGAGACGTGCAAGTCCCTGATTTCAGGGCCTTCCGCGTTCGTCCCGAAACTTACCCTTTGCGAG
>PMUP01000107.1 GCA_003166865.1 Bryobacterales bacterium | reverse complement strand
TGGGTCGGAGCAGTGGCGGTGCTTCAACGAATGGGGAAGGCCGATCCACTGCTCCGACAGATTTACATACGGCATATCCGGTACAAGGCGTTCTATCCCGCGAAAAGCGGGCTGCTGTCGCGTTGCGTGCCTATCCCAAGGAACTGGAGGTGATCCATGCAACGGAATGAACATCGATCTCAGCCTCGCGGTCTGGCGGATCTCCTTTTACCCTATGCGCTCGTTGATGACGGGATTCTGCTCCAGCAGGACGGTTCGTTGCTGACTGGCTGGACCTATCGCGGTCCTGACATGATGTCCGCGGCGCCAGCCGAAATGGATGCCCTCAGCGCGAGATTGAATTCAGTGTTGCGGTTGGGGACGGGCTGGATGGTCCAATGCGATTCCATCCGCTCGCGTGCGCCTGGCTATCCCGAGCAAGGCGCATTTCCCGATTGCGTGACGCGCGTCATCGACGACGAGCGGCGGCAACAGTTCATGCAGGAGGGCGCACACTACGAGTCCGAGTACTTCCTGACTCTGACCTACCTTCCTCCGCTCGAAGTCGAGGAACGAATGAAGGGCTGGATGTTCGAGGGTGGAGCAACTCGCAGCGCCAATCGGACGGCGGAGCAGATCCTTGACCGCTTCTCGAATCGGGTGGACGTATTCGAAAACGTGTTTGGCCAGTTATTCCAAACGGACCGGCTGAAGCGGCTGACAGCTAGCGACGAGCACGGCTTCTCAAACGTTCAGGATGGCCTTCTGCGTTTTCTACGGCGTTGCGTGAGCGGGGAAGATCATCCGTTCGTATTGCCGGACATCCCCTGCTATCTAAACGAACTTCTCGCATGCGAGGACTTCTACGGTGGCATCGAACCGTGCATCGGACGGAAGCACATGCGCGTTATCGCCATCGACGGGTTCCCAAAGATGAGCTCGCCGGGCATTCTGCGCGAGTTAGACAACCTGCCCATTGAATACCGCTGGAACACGCGGGCGATCCTGATCGATCCTGAAGAGGCGCGCGGCATGCTCGACATGCACCGTAAGAAGTGGCGCTCGAAGATTCGCGGGTGGAAGGACCAAATCTTCAAAACGCAGTCGGGCGCGATTGATATCCACGCGCAGCAAATGGCCACGGACGCCGAAGAGGCTATGGGCGTCGCCGCTTCGGGCGATGTCCAGTTTGCGCAATACTCGGCGAACGTCATTTGCCTCGACGAAGACCCGAACTGTCTCTACGAGAACACGCGAGCGGTGATGAAGACCATCCAAAACCTCGGGTTCTCCTGCCGAATCGAGACGATCAATGCGGTCGAGGCCTGGCGTGGATCACTCCCTGGGGATGGCTACTCGAACGTCCGCCGGATCATGCTGCACACGCTGAACCTGGCCGATATGCTGCCGATCACTTCGGTTTGGGCCGGCCTCCGAGAGAATCCATCTGCGATGATGCCGAAGCATAGTCCGCCGCTGCTCTTCGCTGCGACGAGCGGGGCTACGCCGTTCCGCGTCAACTTGCACGTTTCGGATCTCGGTCACACCCTCGTCGTCGGACCTTCCGGCGCGGGCAAGTCTACCGCCCTGGGTTTGATCGCTGCTCAATGGTTCCGGTATCCACGCGCACAGGTCTTCGCGTTTGATCGAGGCTACTCCGTCTGGATGCTAACGGAAGCCGCAGGGGGAGCCTTCTACGACCTGGCCGGCCCCAAGACGGATCTTGCCTTCTGCCCGCTCAAGGATATCGATGGCGAGTCGGACGTGCAGTGGGCCGCCGGATGGATCGAGGTTCTCTGCGAACTGAATGGCCTGAAGTTCGGCCCGAAGCATCGCAATGCCGTCGTGGAAGCCGTGACGCGATTGCAGCTTTCACCCACCAGGACACTGACGGAGCTGTCGGCCAACGTGCAAGACACGGACATCCGGGATGCGTTGCAGCACTTCACCGTCATGGGTCCGATGGGATCGCTGCTTGATGCCGATCACGACATGCTGGGCAATGGACGCTTCTTGAGCTTCGAGACCGAGAATCTGATGCAGCTGGATGACAAGGCCGTGATCCCGGTTTTGTTGTACCTGTTCCGCCGCATCGAGCAACGGCTCGACGGATCGCCTACCTTGGTGCTCCTGGATGAAGCTTGGTCGTACTTGCAGCACACGCTTTTCCGCAATCGCCTGAGGGACTGGCTGAAGACGATGCGGCGGAAAAACGCCGTGGTCGTCATGGCCACGCAACAGATCAGCGACATTGCAAACTCAGACATCGCTGACGTTGTTCTCGAAAACTGCCCGACCAAGATTCTCCTCCCGAATGCGGAATCAAAGAATCCAGGCTCGCGCGCCTTCTACGAACGCATCGGATTGAATGAGCGCGAACTCGACATCCTGCAAGTCAGCGTGCCCAAGCAGCATTACTATGTGGTCAGCAAGCTCGGCCGGCGCCTGGTTGATCTTGGCGTCGGGAAGGTAGCGCTCGCTTGGGTCGGCGTCAACGGCCGCGAAGAACGTCAGATTGGCGAAGCCGTAATGGAACAGTTTGGGGACGGATGGAGGGGCGAGTGGCTCCGCTTGCGGGGCTTGGAAAAGTGGGCGGAGTATCTACGCTCGCTCGAAGAACGTGGAATCGAGGAATCTGTATGCGCAAATTTGCATTCGCACTCTTGATCTTGCTCGGTGTTTCAGCGGACACCCCGCAAAAGGTGGAAGCCGGCGCTTTCGCAACCGAAGTTACGCAGTTGTTGAACCACGCCCAGCTTATTCTGATGTACATCCGGGAGGGTTTGCAGCTAGAGAACGAACTAGCGATGTACGCCAACATGCTGCGCAACACGAAGAATCTCTCGCCCCAGACGTTCGGCCAGATCGTGGCGGACATCAACGCTCTCGCGCAAATCGTGCAAGGCGGCCAGGCGTTGGCATATTCACTCGGCAACCTCGATCAGGTGTTCCGTTCGACTTATCCCGGTTACGCCACGAATCCAACGGTCTACTACCAGAACTATCAAAGATGGTCGCAGACATCTCTCGACACCACGCTCGGAGCACTGCGCGCCGCCGGACTACAGAACCAGCAGATGGCGAGTGAGGAATCGATTGTCGGCTCGCTTGAATTCATGTCCGAGACTGCGGATGGGCAGATGCAGGCGCTGAACGTGCTCGGCGAGATCAGCGATCAACAGGTCCAACAGCTCATGAAGCTCCGGGAGCTCATGATGGCTGACATGTCGAGCAAGCAAGCGTACCAGGCGGCCATCATCCAAGAACAGGCTGCCGATCAGGCCGCAGCCCAATGGTTTTTCATCGGCGGGCCAGTGACTAGCGACGGAAAGACCTACCTGCCAGGTCTCCAATGAGGTGTGTGGTGCGGAAGCGAATTCATAAATCGTTGAGACCCTGGCTGCCGCTCATAGCCATCGCCGCTCTGTTCGTGCCGGCGGCCTTCGCTCAGGTTGGGCCTCCGTTCCATACTACGGTCCCTAGCCAGATCATGGACCAGTTCCGCAGCGAACGAGCTCAGTGGACCGCCAACGTATTCATCTACGCAAACGCGCTCTTCGGGATTCTCGCGGTGATCGAGTTCGCGTGGAGCGCGGCCGTCATGCTTCTCGAGAAGAGCGACCTCCAAGCCTGGACCTCGGCGCTGATCCGCAAGCTCATGTGGATCGGAGCGTTCTATGCGCTGCTTTTGAATGGCAGAGTTTGGATACCTGCGATCATCGATAGCTTTACGCAAATCGGACAGAACGCCGCTGGGCTTGGGGCGCTGTCGCCCAGCGACGTTTTCATGCAGGGCCTCCGCCTTGCAGGAGCGCTGATGGACGGCGCGAGCACGTCGGCCTTCTTTACAAATCCGGGGACATCGCTGGCACTGGCGTTTGCGGCCCTCCTGATCGTTATTTCGTACACGCTAATCACAATTAACTTCATCGTGACGCTCGTCGAGAGTTACTTGGTCGTTTCTGTGGGCTTCATCTTCCTGGGGTTCGGCGGCAGCCGATGGACCGCTCCGTACACGGAACGCTACATCGGCCTGGCGGTTTCGATTGGTATCAAGATCGTGCTGTTGTACTGCTTGATCGCCGCAGGATTCGACCTGAGCCTCGGCTGGCTCAATGAGGCACAGGGGATCTCGACTTCAGCCCGGCCCGCCATGACGGCTTTCGATGTGATGGGCGGCGCATTGATCTTCATGATGTGCTGCTGGCAGATTCCGAAGCTGTTTGCGGCCGTGATCGGGGGATCTCCGGCCTTGACTGGTGGAGATCTTATCGCCACGACGGCCGTTGTCGGCGGTGCAGCCCTTGCGGCGGGACGTGTGGCCGTTGCCGGAGTAACCGCCTTGGCGGGCGTTGGTGCCGGCGCGGCGGCTGGCGCCGGTTCCGCAGGGGGCGCAGGAGGAACTGGCTCCAAGACGACAACTGCGGTTGCCAGCGTCGGAACGGTAGGGGCCAATTCGTCTGCCGGAGATTCGGTGTCGCCGCCTTCGTCACCGTCTTCCGGTTTCGCTGGGAATGGCGTTGCTGAACGCAGGCAGCCGGACCCGCCATCGAGCGGTTTGCGTCCGTCGATTTCATCGGCGCTTTCGTCGATCGGAGGCGAGTCATTGGAGGGTTCCGGGTTTGAGACAGAGCGGCCTCAGCGGGGCTTCGCGCATATGTCGGTTACAGCGAGCGAGCAAACCTCTGCCGCGGGGCCTAGTGCGTCGCCTTTGGCCGTGCGCGGTGGAACGAGTGGTGATGGTGAAGGGGTTGCGCCGTCCAACTTAACCAGCCCGGACAGCTCTGGGATTGTGCCCGATGTCGCGCCGGTAGGAAGCGCGGGTCCAGCGAGTCCGCAACAGCCGCCAGCGATACGACAGAATCCGCTGACTCGCGCTGTTGATCAGGTAAGGGGCTTGCGTCGCAGACTCAGATCGCTGCCATCCGATGCCGCGCCGCACGCCACGCCTCCACGGATTCCAATCGATCACGAGGAATAGCTCATGAACTCTCCCCATAACCCCTATCTGGCTGCTCGCCGCGAATGGGACGAGCGGTATGGAGATCTCATTACGCGCGCGAAGAATTGGCGCACGATGGCGGCGTTCTCTTCACTCGTCGCGTTAGTGGCGACGGTGGGAATCGTGTGGCTATCGGCGCGTTCGCGCGTTATTCCGTTCGTCGTTCTGGTAGACAACCTCGGCCGGCCGGTTGCCTCGGGTGTCGCAGACCAAACGTCATTGAACGATGATCGGCTCAGGCGATCGAACATTTTCAACTGGGTCGAAAATCTGCGGACCGTCACGACGGACGGCGTGTCGCAGCGAAAAGCGATTGATCGCGTGTACGCACAGATCGCAAGCGGCAGCGCGGCTCAGACGTTCATCAGCGAATTCTATCGCGGTGATCCGCCCTTTAAGCGCGCCGAAACTGAGACGGTCTCGGTCGACGTGAAGTCCGTCCTGCCCACGAGTGACCGAACCTATGAAATCGAATGGGTGGAAACAACGCGGGATCTCTACGGCACGGTCAAGGCGACGGACCGCTGGAAAGGATACTTCGCGATTGCGGTCAACCCGCCTAAGGACGAGCGCCAAGCTCGCATCAATCCGCTCGGTGTTTACATCACGAACGCAAGTTGGGCAAAGGTTCTATGAAAGGAGCAATGAAATGCAATCCAAAATGATCGTCGCACTCACTCTCGTTGTTCTGCCGATCCTGTCTGGCCAGCCCCCAACCGGATTGAAGCGTGTCCCACCTCCGCCCGCGAGCGTACCGCCACTCTTGCAACAGTACGACTTCGGCAGCCAACTGCGGACATTGGAAGATTCCGGCAGTTTACCTGCCGACGTAAAGCCGGAACTCGCCACGCCTGGGCTTCCCAGTGGAGCTGTGCCGAAGGATTACCGACCAAAATCGGATATACCACTCACGGCGACAGCGCTCGAAGCCGTACGTGTGAGCGAGAGCTGGCAAGGGGAGAAAAACGCGCCATCGCCAGGTCCCGACGGCCGCGTGATGTACTCCTACGGCGCTGGGCTGCCAACCGTCGTATGCGCTCCGCTACGAGTCTGCAT
>PMUP01000069.1 GCA_003166865.1 Bryobacterales bacterium | reverse complement strand
GCACAACGCAGCGGGCCGCGATTATTTTCTTCCCTACGGGAGCGCGTCCCACGCTGTGCGCTAATGGGGCTTCTTCGCCACCAGCTCGGCTACAGCGTGCCGATGGCCGGATTCGCCGGGCTCGCCCTCACGGTAATGCATGATCGCCCAGTCCGAGAAGAACGCACGTAACTCATCAGGGCAGGCGCGCGTGGGTGTGCCTTGCGGCTGATCGGCGCCGGCTAGATGCACAATCATGATGAGCAGGCCGCCCGGCCGCAGCGCCGACTTCACCCGCGGAATCAAACTGCGCTGGAAATAGTAGCAGGAGAGAACCAGATCAAAGGCCTCGATCGCGATAGCGAATCCATCGCTTTCTAGATCGGCCACGCGCGCGTCGATGGACGGGTTACTTGCGCGCAGCAGCTCAATGGCAATGGACGAACCGTCCACGGCAGTGACGATCCAGCCGCGCTCGGCGAGATAGATGGCATTGCGGCCGGGTCCGGAAGCCAGGTCGAGCGCCGAGCCAGGAGCGAGGCCACCCGCGAACTGAACCACCAACGGCGCGGGCGTCTCAAAAACTTGCTGGCCGGTGCGATAACGTTGGTCCCACTCTTCAATTCTGGTGGACATCGCCCGGGTGGACATCGGCGCGTTTGGACGCAAGCTTGAACACGCGCTTGAGAATCCCGACCGCGCGGTCGATCTCCTTCTCGGTCGCGATGTATGGCGGCAAGAAGCGCAGCACGGTGTCGTGCGTGCAATTGATGAGCAGCCCCTGCTCGATGGCATCGAGGACCAGCTGCTTGCCGGGAAAGCTCAATTCGACGCCGATCATGAGGCCTTGGCCGCGGACCTCGCGGATGAAGGAAAACTTCCGCTGGAGGTCGTGCAATTGCGCGCGGAAGTAGCGGCCCATGTTTTCGATGTGAGGCAGAAGTCCGTCGAGAATATCCATGAACTCGATGGCGACGCGGCAAGCCAGCGGTCCGCCGCCGAAGGTTGAGCCGTGCATGCCGGGGCCGATCGATTTTGCGGCTCGCTCATTGGCGATAATGACGCCCAAGGGGATGCCGCAGGCCAGCGGCTTCGCAGCTACCATGACATCGGGAAGCACGATGGGGTCGGAGAGCTGATAGGCGAAGTGCCTGCCCACGCGGCCGACGCCGCATTGGATTTCGTCGAAGACCAGCAGCGCGTCGTATCGGTCGGCCAGCTCGCGAGCCTTGCGGACGTACTCGGTGGACATCGGGAAGATGCCGCCCTCGCCCTGGATCAATTCAATGACGATGCCGGCCGTGCGATCGCTGACCACTTGCTCGAGAGCTACCTCGTCGTTGGGCGGAACGAAGCGTGCACCGGGAAGGAGCGGCTCGAAATCCAGACGGTATTTTTCTTGCCCGGTGATCGACAGCGCGCCGAACGTGCGGCCGTGGAAGGAATTATGCAGCGCAACGGTTTCGTACTTGTCGGGATGGATCTTACGGCCGTGCGCGCGCACCATTTTGAGTGCGCCTTCCATGGACTCGGCACCGGAGTTACAGAAGAACGTACGCTGGAGACCGCTGGCTTTGGCCAGGCGCTCGGCGAGCGGACCTTGGTACGCGTTGTAATACAAATTCGAAGAGTGCAGCAGGCGTCCGGCCTGCTCGCGGATCACTTTCACCAGTCGCGGGTGCGCGTGGCCCAATGCGTTGACGCCGATGCCGGTGATGAAATCCAGATAGCGCTTGCCGGAGGGATCGAAAACGTAGCAGCCCTTGCCGCGATCGAGAACCAGCGGATAGCGGGCGTAAGTCTGGAGCAAATACTCGCTCTCCAGTGCGCGCACGCGGTCGAGAGCGCCGGTTTCGTCATTGCCCGGTAAAACGGGGACCGGAGAAGCGGTGGACATAGCATCATGATAACGCGGGACT
Source organism: Bryobacterales bacterium (assembly GCA_003166865.1). Taxonomy (GTDB): domain Bacteria; phylum Acidobacteriota; class Terriglobia; order Bryobacterales; family Bryobacteraceae; genus Palsa-89. Next base: position 37,749 of record PMUP01000069.1, on the reverse strand, counting down.
CAGGGCAACCCGGTTTGGAGATGCGCCCGGTGGGCGACGCACATTTTAAGGTACAGTAGTACTATATAAGGTGCAGGGTGGCGGAAGACTCCGAGCCACAAAAAATCCCGCTGATTTTCTATTGCTCGCAGCCGGGAAGCGAGCCTGTACGGGAGTGGCTTGCTAACGCGCCACCCGTCCGGTCTTCTTCGAGTCAATGTTCTCCCGTGCACGACCTCCGGTCGTCTCCGAGTGTACTGCTGGCGCGCGGCTCGGTTTTGGGATTCTGAGCCGTGACCGTCAGGGAGCGGTTTTTTCGCGTCCCGAGCGCACGACGCCGGATAATGACTTGGCATTGGCGCGGAAGCGCAAGAAGGAGTTGGAACAATGAGCAAGAAACATATGGGATCGAGCATTGACGACTTCCTCAAAGAGGAGGGAATCTTCGAGGAAGCTCAAGCGCAAGCCGTCAAGGAGGTCGTCGCGTGGCAGCTCGCCGAGGCCATGAAGAAACAGAAAATCTCCAAGAACAAGATGGCCACGCTGCTCAAGACCAGCCGTACCCAGGTTGACCGGCTTCTTGATCCGAAGAACGACATCACGCTTTCGAGCCTGCAGCGGGCGGCGGCGATCGTGGGACGCCGCGTAACGATAGAGCTGGTCTAGCATTCGCGCGAGCGGTCTAGATTACTGCGCTAAAATGGCCGGTATGCGCAGCCCATGGATTTCCCCCCGATTGAACGATCCGATCCGGACGCAGATACATTACGCGCGGCGGGATGTCGTCACCCAGGAAATGGAATATATCGCCAAGCGCGAGCACGTTACGCCGGAGTTGATCCGATCCGAAGTCGCGCGGGGCCGGATGATCATTCCGGCCAACATCCATCACACCAATCTGGAGCCGATGTGCATTGGCGTGGCGTCCAGCTGCAAGATCAACGCCAACATCGGGAACTCGTCCACCACGTCGAACATCGACGAAGAGGTCGCGAAGCTGCATTACGCGGTGAAGTACGGCGCCGACACGATCATGGATCTTTCCACCGGCGGCGATATCCCCCGCATCCGCCAAGCCATCATCGACGCCTCGCCGATTCCAGTGGGCACGGTGCCGATCTACGAAGCCCTCGGCCGCGTGCGGCGCGTCGAGGATCTGAACATCAACGTGATGCTCGAAGTGATCGAGGAGCAGGCCGAGCAGGGCGTGGATTACATGACCATTCACGCCGGCGTGCTGGTGCAGTACGTTCCTCTGACGACTAAGCGCATCACCGGCATTGTGAGCCGCGGCGGGGCGATTTTGGCCGAATGGATGGTCAAGAACCACAAGCAGAATTTTCTCTACGAGCACTATGACGAGATCTGCAAGATCTTCCAGAAGCACGACGTCAGCTTCTCGCTGGGCGACGGATTGCGGCCGGGCTGCGTGGCCGATGCCAGCGACGCGGCGCAGTTCGCGGAATTGAAAACGCTGGGCGAGCTGACCAGGAAGGCCTGGGACCACGATGTCCAGGTGATGATCGAGGGTCCCGGCCACATTCCGATGGACCAGATCCAGATGCAGGTGGAGAAAGAACTGGAGATGTGCCACGAGGCGCCCTTCTACACGCTGGGGCCCTTGGTGACGGACTTCGCGCCGGGCTACGACCACATCACGTCGGCCATCGGGGCGGCCATGATCGGCTGGTACGGCGCGTCCATGCTGTGCTACGTGACGCCCAAAGAGCACCTGGGGCTGCCGAACCGCGAGGACGTCAAGCAAGGCATTATCGCGTACAAGATTGCCGCCCATGCGGCCGATATTGCGCGTCACCGGCCGGGCGCGCGCGATCGCGACGATGAGCTGTCGCGGGCCCGCTATCGCTTTGATTGGCGCAAGCAGTTCGAGTTGTCGCTGGATCCAGAAACGGCCCAATCCATGCACGATGAAACGCTGCCGGAGGAGGGCTTCAAGGACGCGGCCTTCTGCTCCATGTGCGGTCCGAAGTTCTGCTCGATGAACCACTCGGCTAAAACCGAACAGTTCACCGCCGAGGAAGCCGAAGCCGTACTGGCGGCGTCGCAGCCCATCGTGACGATACAGCAATAGACGTACGTCCTTCAGGTGCTAATCGTACGTTCGTGGTAGGATAGGGTTATGAAAATGACTGCCTCTAAACTCCGGTCGGACATCTATAACATTCTTGACGAGACTCTCAAGACAGGCGTCCCCGTTGAGGTGGTGCGCAAGGGACGTATTCTCAGAATTGTTCCCGATTCCAAGCCAGACAAGCTCAGCCGCTTGAAAAAGCGGGACTACTTCGTGGGTGACTCGGATGATGTTCTCCGCATCGACTGGCTTAAGGAGTGGAACGAACTGAAGTGACGTACCTCGATACCTGCGTCGTGGTGTGGCTTTTTGGCGGCGAGACCGACAAGCTGAGTAAAACCGCAGCTGCAGGAATTCGGGAAGCGGAGGAGATCCTGGTATCGCCCGCAGTAGTGCTTGAGCTCCAGTTGCTCCACGAGATTAAGAGGGCCAAGACGACGGCTCTGAAAGTGATAGAGCGTCTGTCGGCGGAGATCGGCTTGGCGGTGTGCCGGCTCCCGTTTGCATCTGTTGTTGAACATGCTCTGGATCAGGCTTGGACGCGCGACCCGTTTGACCGTCTGATCGTGGCCCAAGCTCGCGTTAACGACGCGTCGCTTATCACAAGAGATGAACGAATTCGCCGGCATTACCGGCGATCCATTTGGTGACGAATATGGCGGAAATCAAGAAAACCGATGAAGAGTGGCGCAAGCAATTGACGCCCGATCAATACGCCGTAACGCGGCACAAGGGCACGGAGCCCGCGTTCACGGGCAAGTACTGGGACAATCACGATCCCGGCGTCTATCGCTGCGTCTGCTGCGGGACACCCTTGTTCAAGTCCGAATCGAAATACGATTCGGGGACTGGCTGGCCGAGCTTCTGGTCGCCCATCGGCCCCGGAAGCATCAAGACCGAGACCGACGCCAGCCACGGCATGCGGCGCGTGGAAGTGCTGTGCGCGAAGTGCGACGCGCACCTGGGCCACCTGTTCGACGACGGGCCCCGGCCGACGCATCAGCGCTACTGCATGAATTCGGCGGCGCTGGATTTCGAAAAGAAATCGGAGCCTTGACCGTCATCGGAGCCGTAACCGTTGTGGAGCGATCGTTGCACTACTCGACGCCGCCCGTCACTAGTTCCACGCGGTCCATCGCGAGAAACGCGCGGATATGCGGATGATCGGACTTGTCTAAATCGGCCACCGGCCCGAAGTAAATCGCCTGTCCTTTGTACAGGACCACCACGCTATCGGCCACTTTGCGCATCAGATTCAGGTCGTGCGTCACCACCACCGCGGTCAGCCTGAGCTCGCGCTTCAATTTGAGCATGAGCTCGCTCAGGGTATTCGACATGATGGGATCCACCATGGTGGTGGGCTCGTCATAGAGGATGCACTCGGGCTGGGCCGCCAAAGCGCGAGCGATCGCGACGGCGCGTTTGTATCCAGTGGAGAGGTCGGCCGGATAGGCGTCCTTGAATTGCAGCATGTCCACCATGGAGAGCAGCCCGTCGACGACGTCTTCCTTATTGTGCTCGTCGTAGTCGCTGCGGAGCTCGAGCGAGAACAGAATGTTTTCGCCGACGGTCAGCGAGTCGAACAACGCGCCGCTCTGAAACACCATGGTGACCTTCTTGCGGATTTCCCGCAGCTCGGCTTCCGCGTAGGCGGTGATGTCCTGATAGGCGACAAAGATCTGGCCCTGGTCGGGCTTGATAAAGCCCATGATGTGACCCAGGCTGACGGACTTGCCCACGCCGCTCCGCCCGATGATGGCCAGCGTTTCGCCCGCAGCCGCGTAAAAGCTGGCATCGACTAAAACGGGGCGATCGAACGTCTTATACACATGACGAAACTCGATGTAGTTGAGCTTGTCAGTCATGGGAGCTTCGCCTCGAATGGCAGCTTCGCCTCGAATTCGGCCCATTCGGCGGGGGTATTGACGTTGGCCAGGGCGGACGGGTCAACGGGCAGCGTTTCCGTGCCGAGTTCCGCCAATAAGTGCTTCATTTTCAATCGGCTTTCCCGAATCGCTCGATCCACGGCAGCCAGGCAGCGCCGATGGTAGACCGCACACAAGGGCTCAGGCTCGCCATCCGGTCCGGCGGCCGCAACGCAATCAGCGGACGTCACAGCCGCGCGGCGCAGCAGGTTGAGCAGGATGCCGGACGTGATGGCGGGCATGTCGCAACCGGCGATCAGATTCCAGTCGCTGGATGTGATGGTCAAAGCGGTGTAGATCCCGCTAGCCGGACCCGAGGCCGGCAGTTTATCGGGAACGACGGGCAAGCCGAGGTGAGCGAGTTGGACGGGATCGCCGATCAGCGTCACCGAGCCGGCTGCCTGGCGGACCATTCCGGCAACGTGCTCCACCAGGGTCATTCCGCGAAAGGGCAGCAGCGCCTTGTTCCGGCCCATGCGCGTGCTTCCGCCGCCCGCCAGCACAAACCCGGAGGCTTGCATGAGAGAATAATAGCATTAGCATCGCCATGCAACCTTCCGACGCAGAAAAGACCGCCGGCGCACGAAAGAACGAAAGACTTGCGGATGGAGGCAATCCGGTTATAATCGGATAGAACAAACGGATGCGATTTTGTTTGGAACTTGTTATAGCGGCTTTGGTTTTAGGAACGGTGGCAACGGCAGACGTCAAAGCCAGCGAGCTACGTGGGGTGTGGGTGGTTAAAGTGGACACACGCACGGGCAAACTTGTAAGGAACCTGGTGGCCGCAACCAATCCGGATGCAACCAGAACCCGGGAGACGAATCCCGACGTTCGCGGACTGATCGCCGATGCGGCGAAAAATTTCGACGTGAATCCAATGCTGGTGGATTCAGTGATCCAAGTGGAAAGCAACTACAATCCGTTGGCGGTTTCACCCAAAGGCGCGCAGGGGCTGATGCAACTGATGCCCGCCACCGCGCAGCGGTTCGGCGTGACGGACAGCTTCGATCCCAAGCAGAACATCGAGGCGGGTGTTCGCTATCTCAAGCTATTGCAGGATACGTTCCAGGACGACCGGCTGGCGATTGCGGCGTACAATGCGGGCGAAAAGGCAGTAGCGAAGTACCGGGACGTACCGCCGTACCCGGAGACCATCGATTACGTCGCCAAAGTAGGCAAGAAATACGGCCAGGCAAAGCGCGCGGCCGGCACGGACGGCCAAGTCAAGGACAATCAGGTCAAGAACGAAGCGAAGAATGCCGAGGAGCCGAAGACGGCTGAAGAGGCGCCGCGGCACATTCTTGCGTATGTCGATCCAGAGGGCAAGCTGCACATCGCAACCCGGTAAGACGCCCATGCTACACCTCCCCCGGAAGCAGGAGGGGGAGCTATGCTCAGGCGCATGGCGGCGTACGGGCGCGTTGTTGCTATTGACACTATTGTTAATGGGGATGACCGGCGCGATCGCGGCTGACCTTGCGGAGCCGCACCACGTCACTGCCGTCCGGTTTTGGTCGCTGGGCGGAGTGACACGCATCGCGATTCAAACCGACGGCGATTTTCAGGTGAAGACGGATCATCTGGACAATCCAAACCGGATCTTTTTCGATCTGGCCGGCACCAAGCCCACGTTGACGCATAAGTCGCTGACCGTGATTCCCGTCTCCGATCGGTTTGTCAAACAAATCCGGGTGGCCGAGCCGCAGCGTAACGTCACGCGCGTGGTTTTGGACCTGGAGACAGCGGTGGAGGCTACAACTTCGCGCCTGGAAAATCCCGATCGGCTGATCATTGAACTGCGGGCTCCGGGCGGCGCACTGCGGGCGCCTGGTGGCGGAGCCCCGGAAACCACAAAAGCACCTGTGAAAACGCCTCCGGTGCCGGTCCAAACGCCAGCGCTTGTAGAGCCAACGCCTGCGGCGCGACCAGTGGAGCATCGGCAGTTCGCGCCTCCGCCGGTAGCGCTACCCTCCGCAGCGCCAGTGCGGGCGCAAGAAGCCGCATTCGATCCGCCCCCGGAATTGGCGCCGAAAACAGCCGCCTTGCCCCCGCCGGCCAGCATTGCTCTCAATTACAAGCCCGGGCCGGTTCCCGGGCCGGTTCCGCCGGGTCCCACCTCCACAGCCGTGCTGGCGAAGCCGATACTGCCGGTTGTGACCAGTTCAGCTGGGAACGCGTCTGCTCCTCCGGCCGAGACCGCTCTCCCGGCCAAGCGCAACTCTTCAGGAGAGCGCTCGATGATTCGGGTGTTGGGGCTCAAGGTCGGGCGCGTGGTCCTGGATCCGGGACACGGCGGCCACGATACCGGCACGGTTGGACCGGCGGGTTTGCGCGAAAAGGACCTGGTGTTGGACGTCGCGCAGCGGTTGGGCCGTTTGATCGAGGAAAAGATGGGGAGCGAGGTGATCTACACGCGCTCCGACGATACGTTTGTTCCGCTGGAGCGGCGCACCGAAATCGCGAACGAAGCCAAGGCGGACCTGTTCCTGTCGATCCACGCGAATTCCTCCACGTTGCGCACGGCCGCGGGCGTGGAGACGTTCTATTTGAACTTCACCACCTCGAAGAGCGCGCTGGACCTGGCGGCGCGGGAAAACGCCGGCTCACAGATGAGCGTCTATGAACTGCAGGCCTTGCTGGAGAAGATCGCGCTCAAGGACAAAGTAGAGGAGTCGCGCGAGTTTGCCTCGCGGGTGCAGTCCGCGCTCTACACCTTATCGGCGCGGCCGGCCGATGCACGGTCCAAGGATCGCGGCGTCAAGAAGGCTCCGTTTGTAGTGCTGATTGGAGCTTCGATGCCTTCGGTGCTAGCTGAGATCGGGTTCATCAGCAACGCGCACGACGAGAGCATCATGCGGCGCGAGGACTATCGCCAGCGCACGGCCGAAGCGCTGTATAAGGGGCTATCGAGTTATGCCAGCTCGTTGAGCCATTTCCAGGTCGCTCAGCGGCATTAACGATTAGGTGGCGACGGCAGTTTCCGAGGGCGCGGCAGCGGGCGCCGGCTCAGCGTGATAAGCCAAAATCTCCACGCGGTTGCGTCCGGACTTTTTCGCGACATACAGCGCTTCGTCGGCCTTGCGGATGAGCCCTTCCGCGGTCCAGGGCTCGCCGGGGAGGGCGGCAGTGACGCCGAAGCTGGCCGTGATCCAGAGTGAGGTGTCATCGATGCGGATGTCGGTATGAGTTAGCTGTTTGCGCAAACGCTCGGCCTGCGAGCAGCTCTCCGCTTCACCGCAGTTGGGTAGCAGAATGAGGAACTCTTCGCCGCCATAGCGCCCGACGGAATCATACTGGCGAACGCCGTTTTGCATGCGCCGGGCGGCTTCGCGCAGCACTGCGTCCCCGGCCGGATGCCCGTGATTGTCGTTGATGTACTTGAAGTGATCCAGGTCCACCATCACGACGCCGAGCGGAGAAGATTCGCGCCAGGCCCGCGCCAACTCGCGCGACAGCGCGTCGAGGATGGAACTGCGGTTCCACAGGCGCGTCAGCGAGTCCCGCGTGGCTTGTTCGCGCAGGGCCTCGCGGGCCGCAAGCAGATCGGCTTGCAGGCCCACCAGCCGGGTGCCGGCACGCAGCCGGACTTGCAGCTCGCTTTGGTCGAACGGCTTGGCGATGTAGTCGTCCGCGCCCGCGTCCATGCCTTCAATCAAATCTTCCTTCTGGCTCTTGGAAGTGAGCAGCAGAATGTAAGTGTACGGCTCGCTGCCGCGTTGCCGGATCCTCTGGCAAACCTCGAGGCCGGTCATTCCCGGCATCATCCAGTCGAGAATGATAAGCGCCGGGGCATCCGGGCGCTCCAGAACCTGCAACGCCTCGGCGCCATCGCAGGCCACCGTCACGTCATAACCCCATTTGCGCAAGGTAGCTTCCAGCAAATGCCGCGAAACAACGCTGTCATCCGCGATTAGAATTTTCACCGAATTTCCAGGGATCTAGATTTAGGATTCACGGGAATCTAATGTGTCATCGGCCGGAAGGCCGGGTAACGTTAGCGCGGTAGTGGCAGTTAAGGTGATGCTGATCGCGGTGTACGGAACTTCGAGAGGAACCTGAGGTGGATCGCTTTAGTACTTGGCCCGCGCATAGGCTACCACTTGCTCACGCGCCCTCTCATTCCATCCCGGATACGGCCCGGCGAATGGCTTGCTCCAGTTGATCCTTGGAAAAACTGGTGCTGATGAACAGCTCCTGGCGCGCCCCGGCGCTGAGCGCGATGGCCTTCCAACCATTGGTGGTCGGCACTGTCACGCGGATTCTGACCTCTCCCCTGGCGTCGCGCACCGGGCGAATGACCCCGGGAATGACGGATCGGATTTCAGGGTTGCCTTCGAGCAGGCGTTCCAGCACATCGCGCACTCCATCCAGAATGCTGTGTTCCACCTTAAGTTTTCCCTGGATCTTGCGAAGTCGCACGGCGGCCTATTTGAAGCGCTTGCGGTACTGAAAATCGATGCTGAAAGCGCCGTTTTCATCGCGCAACGCGACGGCCGCCCATTTCTTGCTGAAGTCATACTCCACGCGAACGATCTGTTGATTGGCGACCGCGAGATTGGTGATATAGGTGAGCGTGATGTTGGACGAGACCTGCTGCTCCATGGTGAGGCGGGCTTGGGGAACGATAGTGATGTCGGTCAATTGCGGATCAATCTTGATGTGGCTGACGCCGAAGAATTGCTGCAAGCGCCCCGAGTCGGGCGCGATGGCCTGGGACAGCAGCGAATTGTCGGCGGCGCCGGTGCCGAGATAGCTGCTGTTCAGGTTATTGACGGCTTGCGGAGAGGCCAAGGGACCAGCGGCAGCGGGAGTCCGGCCCACCGCCAGCAACGCGATGATGTCGGACGCTTGGAGCGGAGGATCAGAGCGATAGGAGAAGTTCAGTTTGTTGAGAGTGCCCGAGAAGGCGATGTCCACCGTGATGCCGCGCTCCTCGGTGGAGAGATCCATATTGATGTTGGGCTCGATTTTGGCGGGATTGTCGAAATTGATTTCGCCGCGATTGATGCTGTACTTGTTACCGAAAAACTCCATCTGGCCGGAGTTTACCGTGACCTGGCCCAGGAGGACCGGGCGGTCAGGCGTGCCGCGCAAGCGCACGTCGGCGTCCGCCTGAATATTGCGGCTAAGCGATGTCTCGATTTCGAGGGTGCGGGCGCTGACGATATGAACGTCGAATTGTACCCCGCTGAGGTAGTCGTTCGGATCTGCCTCGGCGACCGGCTTGGCGGTGGACGCAAGCATGGCCCCGAGGTCGGCCCGGGGATTGAACGCGGCGCGCGTAACCGAGACGGAACCGGATAGAACGCTATTCTCGGAAGTGCCCACTAAAGCGAGGGAGCCATCCATTGTCAGGCTGGCTCCTTCCGGGGAACGGTAGCGAACATTGTGCGCCGCGGCTTGCAGACGATAGACCAGCGCGGTTCCCCGGAAACCGACGAAGCTGCCGCTTTCAAACTGGATATCGCCGCCGCCGGTCTGCGCGCTCAGATTCTGCACGGTGGCGCGATTGCGATCGAACAGGATCAGACCGTTGGCTTGATCGATGCCATTGGGAACATCGCGCAGGAACAAGGAAGCATTGCGCAGCTCCAGACGGCCCTCCACCTGAGGTTCCATGAGAGGTCCGTGGATGGCTACGTTCACAATCGAGGCGCCGGAACCAAGCAGGTCCGGATTGAAGAGCTCGAGAATGGAGAAATTGACGCGGCCCTGGATCGTCAGATCCCAGGGAGTTCTCGAATTGAGCGCCAGGCGCCCGGAGGCCTCGAGCGTGGTGTCCTTGGCGATAAAGCTGGCGTGGCCGATGTCGATGGCGCCGGTGGAAGCTTCGATGTGGATGGGCTGCGCGTTCTTCAACACCAGATCCTGCAATTGGACGCCGGCCAGAGGCCGCGTATTGGGGCTCGGGTTAAATTGAACCGTGGAAAGCGTCACGGTCGCTTTCATCAGGGACGGCTGATTGAGTGAACCCGTGATGGCCGCCTCACCCTCGACGAATCCACCGAAAGGAAGGTCCTTGCGGAGGTGCTTGCCCGGCGAGAGATCGTGGAGGGTGGCAAAAGAGATGCGCGGGATTTGGACGTGAGCCTGGCCGCTATAGTCGCCTTCCATGCGCCATTCGCCGCTTCCGCGGATCTGATAACCCTCGACGGTTGCGCTGGCAGTGAGCGTGAGGACCGGCAGTCTGGTGGCCGCCGTGACATCCAGATTGCCGTAGGTGCGGCCGTCGAGTATCGCGTTGCGCACCGAGAGTTGGCCGTTGAGGGAGGTGAGATCGACCAGGCCATTGACGATTTTGGCCGCGCCGCTGGCTGTCAGATCGAGCCGACCGCCGAGACCGCTTTCGAATTCCTGCACGTGCTTGAGCTGGGCCAGATCGACGCCGCTGGTAGCCAGGTCGAAGCGCAGCGAACCATCTTTCCAATCGTTGGCCGGGTGATTGTAGCCGCCGCTGAGTGTGACACGGGCCGCGCCGTTGCGGGCTTCTCCATTCGATAGTTCCAGCGCCGTGGCCGTAAGAGTGACACTGGCCCGCGCTGCGGTGAAATGCTCGCCGTAGGCGGTGAGATCATCCAGTGTCAGGTTGCCGCTGAGCAGCGGCGATTCCAGCGAACCGGTGATCCGTAGTGTCGCGGAAATCGCGCCACTGGCGGGGGGAGACGCCATTCCCGCTTCGGCCGCCAAGGTCTGGAGGTCGGCCGAGCGCAGGGTGGCTAACGCGGATATGGGGCTGCTCCCGTCGAGCTTCCAATTGTGCAGGCCGGCGCGCCCTTGGCCTTCCAATCGCAGCTTGCCTTGCTGAACACTGACGGTCAGCAGATTGGCGCTGGATCGATCGAGGTCGAACGTGGTGACGAGGCTGTCCGCTTCACGGCCGTCCAGTTGGGCGCCCAGCTCAGGGTCATCCAGTTTCAATTTTTCAAAATCGGCTTTCCCGGAGACTCTGGCGTTTTCGAGCGATCCGGTGATCGACGCATCAACGCGCGCCACGCCATTGTGCAGTTCCACTGGCCAGCGGGCGGGAGGCGTTGCTCCCAGGGCGCGCAGCACGGGAATCACATCATTCATATTTCTGGAAACGACATGCACCGCTAAGATCCCGCCAAGCGTTCCGGACAAGCTTGCTTCGGACGTCCCGACGGCGATCTGCGAGTTGCCGAGCGTGATTTTGCCCGTGCGCTGATCGTAATTCACCGCGACAGCGCCTCGAACCGGGAGAGCACCGTCGCCGGGTTTTAGAACCAGATCGGCGCCCGCCACGACGCCTGCCAGGCCGGAGGCGGACAGCAGTCCCTCCAATTGCAAGGGACCGCTCAGAGTTCCGCTGAGGGCACCCGTTTCCCTCCCCGCGAGGCGGCCCACTTCAGCGATGGAGACGCCGTCGATTGCGCCTTGCACAGTCAAGCGCTGGAAGGCGGCAACTTGCGCCGTTCCGTGGAAGCGGCCCTGCGGCGTGGAGACGTCAAGGTCCAGCAAACGAATGCTGCTGGGGCTCAGATCGGCGTGAGTGGCCACCGAAATTCCGGATACTTCCACGCCTTGATGGACGTACCCGAGCCCTCTTGCCGTGAGCTTGCCGGTAAGCCGGTAAGGGGCGCTGCCGCCGGCGCTGGCGTGGCCCTGGAACTCTACGGTACCGCGTGGCTCGATCGGCAGCCGGAACATTTTGCTCAGTTCCTCGATCGGAAGGGCGGCGGTTAGATCGAACTCTCCATGCGGCGCGGAAAGGTCGCCTATGGCGCCCGACGCTCGCAGCTTCATCCCGCCGGAGATGAGATTCCCGGACAAAACTTCAATCGCGTTCCTGGCGAGTGCCACCTGGACATCCAGGCCAAACTCGGCCGGACCCCGCAGTGCCGGAGAAGTGATCCGGGCATCGGTTGACGAAATAGTGCATATGTAGCGCGGGGCGCCATTGGGTGAGCCGGCTTCGTAGCGCAGGGACACCTCCAAGTGCTCGCCCGCCGCGTCGAGAGGAACCTTCCAGGAATTGTAGTTCGCCTCTCCGTGGCGAAGCTCGACGTGCTGCACTTTGAGATCGAGAAGCTGTTCCAAGAAGCCGTTGCGTTGCACGGCAAGCTTGGGCTGCGGAACGTTCGTCGATCCATCCGGCGCGATGGTGACAGCCAGGCGCGGGCTTTCGAAGACGAGCGACGCGACGTCCACTTTTTTCTCGAAGAGCGAGATAATTCGCAATCGAATTGTGATCTTGTCCGCACGCAGCAAGGGCGGAGCGGAGGCCGGCTCCGTGCCATGCAGGACGAAAGGAGAAACCTCCGCAGTCAGATCGCGCCAGTCATAGGAGAAACTACCGATTTCGACACGGCCGCCGGTGGCGCGTTCGGTCACCGACACGATCTTTTCTCGAATCTTGTTCTTGAACCAGTTGGATTGCGCCAGCACCACGCCCGCGGCCAACACCGCGATTACGAGGCCCGCGGCGCCGAGCAAGGTGGTTGCGATGATTTTGGAGCGCCGGGTCATTGCTTAGCCGCATCGCGGTCGGCGAGAGTCGCGTCGTGGTAGGTAACCGGCACCTGCTTGCGGGTGTCGGCCATCCACTGATCCAGAGCTTGATCAATTCTTTTTTGCGTCAGGATCTCCTCAATCTGGTCGCGCGAATCTTCCAGGGTTGGGATCGGCTTGATCCCTTGTTGTTCCCAGCCGGAAACCTGCTGCCGATAATATGTTTGCACATCGGCGTCGGGAATTTGAATGCCAGGCCGGAATCGGTAGTCGATGAAGCGCAGCAGCGTGAATTGCCACAGCAGACGCCCCGTGAGATCCGCCTCGCTAATGCCATAGGACTCGAGGGCGGCGGCGAAATCGGCCTGGTTCGGATAGGTGGCCTTGATACCGGCAAGAGCAGCGCTGGCGTCGACGGCCTGCGGAAATGGGTAGTGGCTCAAATCCATTTCGCGCTTAACGAGCGCTTGCTGGATCAATCGACTGGCGGCTTGCTTTCTCGCGTCAGCGCTTACATCCAGCTTGTCGCGGTTCAGGAAGGCCGTGATGCGGATCTCTTCGTCGATTTGGGACTCGGTGATCACTTGGTTAGCCACGGTGATCGCGATGCGGTCGATGATCTCGGCGGAAAGCGGCGAGAGGCCAGCGGCCAGCAGCAGGCAGAGACTAGAAAACACCCGCAGAAGCGCAAAGGGTGCGGCGCGCGCCGCTAAACCTTCCGAGGACCTACCCGCGCCGCACTCCGTTTTGCGCGTGTACATTTAGAAGGCCTGCCCGAGCGAAAAGTGGAATTGGAAAACGTTGATGCGCTGGTCCGTCCGCGGCACGTCCGATCCCTTAACGCCGCAGTAAATCAACTGGTTGATGGAGCCTTCGCAGCCAAAGAAGCGGGGCGTGTCGGGGCTAAGCGAAAAATCCACGCGCACCGGACCAATCGGCGTGCGATAGCGGAGCCCGAAGCCGAAGCCTTGGACGGCGTAGTCGAAGTCCTTCAGATTGGGTTGCCGGAATTCCAAATTGATCTTATTCACCGCGGAATAGACGTTGCCCATGTCGTTGAACAGCACGCCGCCCAAGTTATCGCCGATGAGCGGGAATCGCAACTCGACTGTATTCATCAACAGCGCGTTGCCGCCGACGGGGAAACCGGTGAGGGGATCGCGCGGACCGGCCTGGAAATCCGGGAAGGCGCGGTTGGAGAATGTGCCGCCGCCAAAAAATCTCTCGGCCAGCGGAAAGGGGGTCGCTCCTGAATATTGCTCGATCATTCCGAAATCGGTGGTGCGCGCCAGCACCAGATTCTTGCTGAGCGAGTAATAGGTGGAATTGCGCGCCACCACACGGCCGAAGCCGATTTGCGAACCGAATACGTTCGAAGCCAGCGCGAGATCGATGCTGGTGTACATACCATGGTGAGAGTCGAAGGGGTCGTCGCGTTTGTCCTGAATGAAGCTCATCGAAAAGAATCCAACGTGGACAGGTTGTGAGAGCAGGGGAACCAAATCGGGACTAATCAGGAGCTTTCCCAGGATATCCACGTCGCGATAGGTATATCGATATTGCAGCGTATTGGCGCGCGACAGCTTCTGTGACAGTTGCACCGAACCTTCCTCGCGGCGGGAAGAGAACGTGCGAATATCGTGAGAAATGTCGAACAATCCGGAGACCTGCCAGCTCAGTTTGGGATTGCCCAGGAATTGCGGCGCCACGTAGGTGAGCAGAGCGCGCTGCTCCAGCGTGGAGACCAGCGTCTGCAGGCTTATAGTGTGCCCCAATCCAAAGACATTCAGGCGGCTGATGCCGAAGGAAAAGCGCGGGCTGAAGCCAGTGACCCCGGCGGGTGAATCGAGCGACGTACTGCCGCCTCCGATGCTCCCAATCTCGGCGCCGACGCCCACATTCATGGAATAGCGTCCCGCCTCTTCGAGCGAATACAGGACATACTTGTCAGGCTCGTCGCCATCGGGATTTTGAATGGCGGCGTCCACGCGAGTGAAAATGCCGAGATCGTAGAGGCGGCGCTGGCTTTGATTGATCTGGCTCTGCGAGAGCGGATCGCCTGGATCCAGGCTGATGCGGTCCCGAACCAGATCGGGTTGCGTCCGCTTCAACCCTGCCACCAGAATGTCACGCACGTACACGCGCGGTCCGGGCGTCACGATGAAGGTGAGGTTCATCTGATCGGCTTCGGCGGCGGGCATGGACGTGAAATCGAACTTGGCCTGCGGGTAACCGCTATTGAAGTAGTAGTCGAGGATGCTATCGCGATCGTTTGCGATGTTTAGATCGCTGTAGGGCTGGCCGGCGGTGGAGTGCAAGATCAAGAGCAGTGCGGCGCGAAAATCGTCGGAAACGCCCTCGAACGCGAGCTTCGAGACAAACCACTGCGGTCCTTCGGTGATGTCGATGAAGATGGCGATGTGAGCCGTCTGTCCATTGTAGTCGTCCAGCACCCGGGAGGTGACCATGACGTCGCGAAACCCGTTGCTGCGATACAGGTCGCGAATGGCCTCCAGATCGCGATCCATCTGGTTGCGGCTATAGCTGCCGTTCCGGTAGCGGATGAAGGTAGCGGCCATGACGGACATGCGCTCGCGGATGGTGGGGCCGTCGAAATAATGATTGCCTTGCACTTCGACTTTGGCGATCTTGTGGCGCACGCCGGTGTTGACGTAGTAGTCGATCAGTTGCTCGCCGTTGGGAGGCGATGCCATGCGGTAGTTGGCTGTGGCGTCGAAATAGCCCTGGGTTTGAAAGTACGAGGCCAGGTCGCGCGATCCTTCCTCGAGCAGATCGCGGTCGATGGAACGCTCCTCATAGATCGGCAGGAGGCTGCGTAGTTTGCCGGAGGAGAGCTTGGCGCCCCGCAGCCGCACGAGCACCGGAGGGCCGCTATCGATTTTGAGCACCGGCGTAACGGTGTTGGTGGCGGGATGAAAGTCCAGCTTCACCAGCGTCACTTGCGCCAGCAGGTGATCGTGCTTGGGATACCAGGAGCGGAGGTTGTCCACGCCGTTCTGCAAGCGCGTTTCGGTCAAGGGATGCCAGCCTAACCAGCCAGGCCACCGCTTCCAGCGGCTGGAATGAAGGAGACTCTCCTCGGGACGCAAGTTGTTGCCGCTGACCATCAGCCCATCGAATTTCGCGCGCTGCTCAGCGCCGACATGAAAATCGATTTGCACCTGTTGCGTGGCTTCGCGCGTGGCCGTGGCAGGCTCGATTCCGGCGCTATAAAAGCCGTTCCGCTTCAGGAGATCGACAATACGGCTCACCGCCGCGCTGGTCTGGTCGGGCACGTAAGGGGCGCCAAGCGCGAGCTTGCTGGCCACCAAAAGCTGCCCTTCATTGGGCGGCTCGGGAACACCTTCCACTTCGACGTAGCCAATGAAGAACGCCGGCTTGGTGATGAATTTCAGAGCGACGCCGCCGGTCTCGAGCGTGGCATCCACGGCGATATCGGCGTATTCGCCGGTCTGATACAGACGCTGGATGGAATCGCGCAGATCGGCAGCGCGCAGTGGTTGCCCCACGCGGAGCGGAATCATGGCCAGGAGCTGATCAGACGTCAGCGGCTGCCGTTCAGGATCGAATTTAACGCCGGCGATCAGCTTGCCCTCGTACGGATCGGCCGCCGCTGCGGGTGACACCGTGCAGAGGGCGGCAAGCGTAGACACACCGATCCACCAGCCCAGGCGGGTCAACACAAACGACCATCTTAGCGCAACCGCTGGTACCATCTGGGTGAATGAGTCCAATTCTATGAGCCCGCGAGATCGCGAGCGCTATTCGCGGCAGATCTTGTTTGCGGGCATCGGTGAAAAGGGCCAGCAACAACTGTTGGACGCGCGCGTGGCGGTAGCTGGTTGCGGCGCTTTGGGGAGCTTTCAGGCAGGCGCACTGGCTCGGGCCGGCGTTGGCTTCATACGCATCATCGATCGCGATTACGTGGAGCTCAGCAATCTCCAGCGGCAGTGGCTGTTCGATGAATCGGACGCGGAGCAAAGCTTGCCGAAGGCGGTGGCGGCGGCGCGCAAGATGGTAAGTTTGAATTCGGACGTGTGCGTGGAGCCGGTGGTGGCGGATTTAACCCCTTCTAACGTGGAAGATCTGCTGGGTGACGTGGACCTGGTGCTGGACGGGACCGATAACTTTGAAACAAGGTATCTGATGAATGATTTCGCCGTCCGGAGCAATCATCCCTGGATTTATGGCGCGGCCGTCGGCAGTTACGGGATCGTGATGGCCGTGACGCCGGGCGAGAGTGCGTGCTTGCGGTGCATCTATCCCGATCCTCCGGCGGGCGCGCAACCAACCTGCGAGACCGCGGGCGTGTTGGGCCCGGTGACCGCGTTGATCGCGAGCCTGCAAGTGGCCGAGGCGGTCAAGATTCTGTGCGGCGCGCGGCCCACGCGCAAGATCACAACCGTGGACGTTTGGACGGGCGAGATCCGGCAGGTGGCGCAGCCGGGGCCAGTGGCGGATTGTCCGGCGTGCGGACGGCGTGAGTTCCCCTATCTCAACGGCGAGCGCCGTGCGCCAGTGAGCCTGTGCGGGCACAATGCGGTGCAGATTCACGAGCGGGCACGGCCGCTAGAATTGCGCGATCTGGCGGTTAGGCTTGCCCCGCTCGGCGCGGTCCGGTCGAACGAATTCGCGCTCCGATTTGAGGTGCCACCGTACTTGTTGACGATCTTTCCGGACGGCCGCGCCATTATCAAGGGAACCACCGACATCGGCGTGGCGCGAAGCTTGTATGCGCGCTACATCGGCGCGTAGGCGACATTGGAGCTTTCGGTGACGGATCGCTTGTCTATTCGGCGGGCTGCTGTTGCGACGAGTGCTTCCATTTGGGATTAATCATAGGCGTAAGCCGGAAAATGGCAACAGACTATGCACAGGAGAGACTATTGAGTTAAAATTGCGTGATTCTTGAAAAGGCGGGGGACTATGGGACGACACATCAGTTTCATACGGAGCGTTTTTGTGCATTATGTTGGACGGATGTTCAGGGGTCGGCGGCTCCGCAGGCGACGCGCCTTCCGGTCCGTCCGACGTGGTGAAGGCGTACCTCAGTGCGTGCAACGCAGGCGAGTATTCAAAAGCGAGGGGACTCCTCTCGAAGGGCGCCCAGGGCTCGATGGACGGGGGTATCGGGGCGGTCTTAGGGGGCGTCAAGGGGACCTGCGACAAATCGACCGGGAATGGGACCATGACTAGCGTCGAGATAAGGAGCGAGGAGACGAGGGGGGAGGGCGCGACGGTCGTCGCGAACGTCCGCCTCAGGAACGGCGGCGGCTTTCCCTACGACAGGACCGAGCTGATAAAGGAGAACGGCGCATGGAGGATAGTGAATTCCGGGGAATAGCGAAATACGCCGCGCGGCCTCGCATCCAGTACGGGGAAAGAGGACGCTACCGTTCTTGACTGGCGGCGCATAGTGGGGACGCGTAGTCTGCCGTTACGGCTTCTCCGGCCGCCATTGAATGAGCGGCCGGCGTTTCTGAATGGCGCAGTCCCTCAAAAATAGATTGATGAGGTTTTGATACGGCATCCCCATCTCGGCCGCCATTTTCTTGAAGTAGTCAACAGCCGCTGTATCCAGGCGAATAGTGACCTGGCGCTTGAGCTGCTTGGCATAGGGATTCTTGCGGGATTTCGAAAAATCGTATTCGCTTCTCATCGGAATCTCCAATACATTTGTTCTTCCTGTACACTCGCGCGCCGCGCCGAGATCAGCCGGATCACGGAGCCGGTTTCCCAATAGCAATGGCTGACGATCAGACAGCGCGCCTGAAAGCTGAAGCCTAGCAACACGAAGCGTTCTTCGTCGGCTGAGTGATCCGGATCGTCGATCAGCCGGGCGTTCTCGTCCAGAAAAACAGTCTGCGCTTCCTCAAAAGACACGCCGTGCTTTACTAGGTTGGATCGAGCCTTACGGCGATCCCAGGCAAATTCGATATTGCCCACATAATTATCTTAGCAATACCGGGGACTAGACTCCGGATACTACTTCGGCAAAGCGCAGACAAAGTTCGCCGCGTCGTCGGTGCTTCCGGCGCCGTTCCATTGCGCTTCCTGTGGGTATGGACACAACGGCCGCGTCCGGTCGACGACGCCGTTTGTTAGATGCGAGGCGATGACTTTGGCCGGCGCGACGCCCTGATCCCTCCACTTATCCAGTGGTTCGATCATGTCGAAAGCCGTGGCCCCCGGTCCGCCCTGGCAATGCTGCATCCCAGGCACCATGAAGAGCCTGTAAAACTCCACCGTGTTTTGTAATCCGTGTACATCGCCGCCCTGCGCCGCCATCACGCTCTCGTAATAGTTAATGCTGTTGAGCGGCGTAATGTCGGGGTCGCTCCAGCCGTGATAGTGAATCAGCTTGCCACCGCGCGCCTTGAATCCGCTGAGATCCGGATTCACGGCATTGAATAGAGCGGCAAGTTTCGAATCCGTGTAATCGATGTCGCTGTCGAATCCGCCGGCGGCATTGAACTTGAAAGTCTTGTAGTCCCAGTTTGGATCGTCGAACACCATGAATTTGAAGAATGGAACACCGAGAACGGTATGGCGGCCCTTGCCTGGCGCATCGCCGGTGATGTAGCCGGCCCAGCCTCCCGGGCCGGCTTCGCCGCCGGGCACGAATCCGGGATAGATCACCTGACCCTCGGCCGTCCGGAGACCGGCCCAGAGCTTCTGTACAGCCGCCACCTGCGCGCCCGTGAGGCACTCCGACGTATCCGATCCCTTGCAGAGCAGCATTTCAGGGTTAAAGTTGCAGCGGCGTGGATCATTCAACACGCCATCCTTGATCCCATCCAAGGCGTCGCACTGCGCGTTCACGGCGTCCGCCAGGATGTGAACTTTGTTGGACGGGATATAACCGTCGCCATCCATCGCCAGGGCCGACCAGAGATGGCCGCCGATATAGTGGTGGGTCCAGTTGTTGGCCGGGTCGCCCGCGATGATGCCGTCAAAATCGGCCGGATATCTCTGTGCTTCGATCATCGCTTCGTGGCCACCTTGGGAACATCCACTGAAATAGGAACGAGCCGGTTGCGCGCCGTAGAACGCCTGGAGGATCAGTTTGTCGGCTTCCGCCATCAGATGGGTACCGCGATCGGCAAAATTGACGATGCGTTCGTAGTTTCCCAACGCCCATTCGCCGTCGGTCCCCCTACCCTGATGACCGGTATCCGTGCTGCTGGTCGCGTAACCCTGTTGCAAAGGTTTCACCATCGGCAGGTAGCTGATCGAGCCCGCCATACCGCCGTTTCCGACACCCAGCAGTTTGTGATTCCACCGCTGCGGCATCCACAACTCCATGCGGACTTCCTTGCTCACCGTCGCCGCCACGCGGCAGAATGCCGGCACCCGAACAGTTGCCCCAGGTCCGCCGCCAGGCGCCGCGCCCCCGGGCAATGTGAAGGAACCCTCCGGCACAGAGGCAGCGGAGTTGATCGTGATGCCGGGTATCTGCGCGGATGCGAGGCTCTCACAGGCTTGCTGAGCCCAGGCTGGGCCAGCAGCGGAAAGCGCCGCGAGTGCAAGAATCGGGCTGTGTGCGGTCATGGTCTGCTCAGAATATCAAACCGGCGCCGGCGTGGCGCGAAATCTGTACGCGCGGTACATTGGGGAGGGGCATTATGCGGCGAATTTTGCCGGTAGTATTCGGTTGTCTTCTGCTGGCTGTCCCGGTGCTAGCGCAAAGGGGCGGGCATGGCGGTGGTGGTGGCGGACGTGGCGGCGGTGGTGGCGGGCATGTTAGTGGCGGAGGCATGCGCGGCGGTTCGGCTGGTTTCCGCGGGGGTTCTTCGGGCGGAGGATACCGAGGCGCGGCCGCGTTCCGTGGCGGCGGAGGATTTCGTGGCGGAGTAGTTCGTGGCGGCGGACTCCGCGGGAGCTACGGTTTCCGCAACGGCTTCGGCTTCCGCGGCTACTATGGCTGGCCCTATTCCTACCCGGGATTTTACGGCGGCTACTACGATCCTTTCTTCGGGGACTCCAGCTATGTCGACCCGTACTACAATAACGATCCTTCGTACGGGTACGCAGACTCGGGATATGCGTACGCTCCGGAAGCGCCAGCCGCGCCTGTATTGCGCGAATACCCGGCTCCGCAGCCGGCGCCCCAAGCTCCACAGGCGCAAAAATACGGAGAACCCCTGTACCTGCTCGCGATGCGAGATGGCACGATTCGCGCGGTGCTTTCGTATTGGGCGGACGGGCCTGCGGTCCACTACGTCACCATGGATCACGAGCAGAAGCAATCGCCGTTGACTTCGATTGATCGCGTTCTCAGCGAGAAATTGAATCGCGAGCGCAACGTGGCGTTCCGATTGCCGGGCTGATTTAGAAACGCTGACCTACAGCAGGGCCCGCAGCGCCCGGTCGAACACTTCCAAATCTTGTTCGTTGTTGTAGAGGTGCGGCGACACGCGCAGATGACCGCGCCGGGCGGCGACCAACACGCGCTGTTCCTTGAGAGCGCGCGCCAGCGCTGAAACATCGCGATTCTCGAACCGGGCGGCGACAATTGGCGAAGAGCCATCCGCCACCGATCCACCAAGTTCGCACAGAATACGGCGCGCCGCGGCTGCTAAACCGAGCACTCGCTGCTCGATGGCTTCGGGGCCGATCTCGAGCAGCAGATCGATGGAAGCTTCCATGGCGTACAACAGCGCAAAGGAGACCGAGCCGCCCTCATACTTCTCGGCCGTGGACGGAAATTCTGGGGCTCCATGATGCAGATTGTCGACGTTGCGCCAGTCGCGATGGCTGCGCCAGCCGACCACGTTGGGCTGAAGCCGCTCGCGCAGTTGTGGCGCGATATAGAAAAAGCCCGCGCCGTTTGGCGAGAGCAGCCACTTGTAGCCGTGGACTGCGAACATGTCCGGCTGAATCCGGCGGACGTCGAAACGCAATGCGCCCAGGCTCTGCGTGCCGTCGATGAACAGCAGGATGCCGCGGGCACGGAGGAAGTCCGCCAACTCAGCGAGCGGCGGCGCGAAGCCGGTGTTGTAGTTCACCGAGCTCAGAACCACCAGGCGCGTGCTGGCGTTCACGGATTCGTAGAAGCGCTCCCAAGGGCACGCGATCATCTCCACGCCGAAGCGTTGGAGCAAGCCGGGCGCGTAGAGATTGTTCGGGAATTCGTGCTCGAGCGTGAGGACGCGATCGCCGGAATACCAATCGAGCCCCGCAAGCAGCAGGCCGAGAGCGGTGGAAGCATTCGGAACGAACGCGATGTCACCGGGCGAGCAGCCGATCAGCCGGGCAATCTTGGCGCGAATGCGATCGGCGTCGTCATACCACGCGAGAAAGTCCCAACAGGCTAGTTCATCGCGATGAGCGAAGTGCCTGGCGACCGCTTCAGTCGCACGCCGCGGCAATTGGCCGAACGTGGCGGTATTGAGATAGGTCCAATTCGCAAGCGCTGGGAACTCGCGGCGAACGGCCGGCCAATCAACGCTCGTCACAGCAGCCGCTGGCCCGCGGCGCGAGTGTCGTAACCGCCCAGGCTTTCGAGTTCCCGTCGGTAGTTCGAGCGGCTCAGTGTGTCCAAAACCGCTTGAATGCCGGGCATGTCGAGGTGCTGGCGGCGAATGGCCAAGTCGTAGCGCTCACTGACCAGCGGAATGAAGCCCAGGCCGAACACGCGCGCAGCGGCTCGCGTCGCGATGCAGCAGTCAGCTTGACCGGACTGCACTTGCCAAGCCGCGGGCAAGTGCCCGGGCGCGATGCGGTCGTAGCCCCGGATCTTCTTCGAATCGAGCTTAAGGCGCTTCAGCGCCGAGTCAAGCAATGCCCGGCTGCCGGCCCCTTTCTCGCGATTGACGATGGTGACATCGCGCCGCACCAGGTCTTCAACGGTCTTGATGCTCTTGGGATTGCCGGCCGCGGTCACGATCCCTTCCTCCCAGACAGCGAAAGAGATCACGGCCACGGCGTTCTTGGGAAACAAGCGGCCGATCTCGGGAAGATTCGATTCGCCGCTCGATTCATCGCGCAGGTGGGTGCCCGCGATATGTACGCAGCCTTCCTTCAGCAACTTGAGCGATTGCGAACTATTGCGATGCGCGAGAACCAGCTCGATTCCGGAGGCCTGTAGATGGTGCGCCAGCACCGAGATCCCGGGATCGCATCCGGCGATGAGAACCCGATTGCGAAAATCGTCAGCGGCGTCGAAGACCTGAACATCGGTCCGGCCGTTCTTCGAAAGCTTGCCGGGCGCTGAAGCGGAGGCGACCACGGCATCGCTGACAGGAAAATACCAGGGCACGGGCGAGGGCGGTGAAGCGACCAGGCGCTTGTTCACGCGGCAGAGTTGCACTGGCTGGCCGGGATGCGGCGGTTCGGATCCAGGCAGCAGCGTGGCTTCTTCCGATCGGAGACCGGTGGGTTCGGCCGGGGGAAGCGCGAAAAGATCTTCCACCTTCACTTCGAGAGCTTGTGCCAACCGCAGCGCTACGGCCGTGTTCGGGACATAGCTGCCCGCTTCCATGGCGTAGATGGTTTGCCTGGTGACTCCGACGGTCCGCGCGAGCTGCGCGGCGGAAATGCCGCGCTTTTGCCGCATCGTTCCTAAGTGATTCTCGATTTCTGGCATGGTATACGCAACTCTGTCGTGTTACATTAACATCGGTGGTTTGCTCAATTTGGTCTGCTCGATGAAGTCCCGAACCAGAGCCCTGTTGATCATCGTAGCGTTTTGGGCTACTGCCTGCCAGTTCGCCTTTTCGGCGCCGGCTGAAATCACCGTGGCGGCTGCCGCCAACTTGACCGAAGTGGCTCAAACCCTCGGCTCGGAATTCGAAGCGCAAACCAAAGTCCATCCGGTCTTCAGCATGGGATCGACGGCGCAGTTGACCACTCAGATCGAGAACTCGGCGCCGTTCGATGTTTTCCTGGCTGCGGACGCGGAACATGTCGACAAACTTGACCACGAAGGACTCCTCGCGCCGGGCAGCAGCGCGGTGTATGCGGTCGGAGTCCTGGCTTTGTGGATTCCGCCCGGCGGCAAGGCGCACATCAGCAAGCTCGAAGACCTAAAAGCGAGCGATGTAAAGGTGATCGCCGTAGCGAACCCGAAGTTGGCGCCCTATGGGGCGGCCACTGTGGAAACCTTGCAGCACGCGGGCATCTGGGATGCGGTGATGGCCAAGATCGTGTATGCGGAGAACATCAACATGGCGAAAGAATACGGCACGTCCAAGAACGCTGACGCCGTGTTCACTGCGTATTCGTTGGTGTTGAAGGAGGCTGGCAAGGTGATTCAAGTTGACGAGGCCTTGCATCAGCCGATCGTACAGAAGTTGGGAATTGTGGCGCGGTCACAACATATCGACGATGCGAAAAAGTTCAGTCGTTTCGTGCTGGGCGACCCAGGCCGCGCAATCCTGGCTCGCTACGGATACAAGATACACTGACCCTTATGAATTACACGCGCTTGCTGCCGGCGCTGGTCCTCGCGACTGCCGTAGCCTTTGCTCCTGTCTGGGCTCAGGCCCCGCCGGCCGCGGTTCTAGCGGTTCAAGGCGACATCGCATCGCCTTTGTCGCTGACGGCTGACGATCTCGCCAAAATGCCTCGCGAGACCGTTTCCTTGCCTGCCCCGGATGGGACCAAGATTGTTTATGAAGGCGTCACGCTGCTCGCGGTCTTGCAGAAGGCCGGTGCGCCATTCGGCAAGCAACTGCGCGGCAAGGTCCTCTCCACCTACGTGCTCGCGAAGGCGATGGACGGCTACCAAGTGGTTTTCACGCTGGGCGAATTGGATCCCGAGTTCGGCAACGAAACCATCCTGGTCGCTGATAAGCGGGACGGCAAGCCATTGGGTGACAAGCAGGGGCCGTTTCGCCTGGTCTGCCCGAACGACCACGAAGGCGCGCGGTCGGTCCGCATGCTTGAAACTCTGGAAATAGTCCGCCTCGCGAAATAGGCTCGCGATTTTAGAATCGCGCCGGTGGCACGAACCGTTTGGCCAACGCTTCGATCTCGCGTGATGCCCGCACCTTGTGCTCGCGCACGTACAGCTCGTGATTGCGCTCGACGTCCGGCAGCTTGTAGACGTAGTTGGCCGAAAATCCAGCGGAGCGCTGCAGCCCGGCGGCGGAAGTATCGCCGAGCCAATTGATGCGCTCCAAGCGGGCGCCGTTCTTGAGATGAAAACGCGCCACCGGATCGAGCGGCTCCTGCCCTTGTTTGGCATGCAGAAGATAGTACGCGCACAGCGACGACAGATGCCGCTCCAGCTCCGCGTGTAACGACTCATCTTGTATGTACTGATGCATCCACTCGGGATCGTCGAGTTTCGCCAGGGCGCTCGCGAACGGCGCGAGCTTCGGCGAGCGGCTGAGTGCATCCGCCTTTTCGGCCAGCCACCGGCGGAACCCCGGCACCGGCGAAACCGTTGCGAATTTCCGGATGCGCGGAAAATCCTTACTCACATCCTCCACCACTTGTTTGATCAGGAAGCTGCCAAACGGGACGCCGCGCAGGCCCTCCTGGCAATTGGTGATCGAGTAGAAGATGGCCCACTCGGCCGAAAGAGTGTCGAGGACAGGCGAATCCGGATCGAGCAGCACCTGCACGTTATCGCTCAGCCCGCGCGTCAGCGCCACTTCGATGAAGATAATCGGTTCGTCCGGCAAGGCTGGATGGAAGAAGGCGTAGCACCGGCGGTCCGCTTCCAGGCGCCGCCGCAGATCATGCCAGCCGTGGATCTGATGCACGGCTTCATATTGGATCAGCTTCTCGAGAATCACGGCCGAGGTCCGCCAGTCGATCCGCCGCAGCACCAGAAAGCCGCGATTGAACCAGGACGTGAACAGGTGCGACAGATCCGCGGAGATGGCTTTGAGCCGCGCATTCCGGTCCGCTTCGCGCAGCACCTCACTCCGCATTTCCACCAAGATTCGCGTGCCGTTGGGCGCCAGGTTCAACCGGCGGAAGAGCTCCTGGCGGGGCGGCTCTACCACACGTTGCAGGCGAGCGAGGTTCTCCGGCGAGGGTTCCCTGCGATAAGCGTCGCCCGCCCGGCCCACCTCTTCCGGATCCGGCGAGAACTCCTTGAGCAGCAAATCAAAGAATGCCAGGCGGCCCCGAGCGTCCAGCGACCGATAGGTATCCAAAGCCTCGGCTGCCAAGCGGCTTCCCGAAACCTCGCCGCGTTCGGACAGCAGGCCATGACAGAGCGCGATCGTCTTCCTCGCCGTGCGTGTCGCACCGCGCGGCAACGCGGGGGATTGGCGGGGTCTAAAGCCCAAGAGTGCTGCCAGTCTCAAGGAAAATCGCTCCGGTTATCCATCGGCACAAATGGTCCCGCGGTTCAGGGCTGGGATTTCCATTGTAACTTCGCGGGCCAGGCAACAGAAAATCGCCGGGAGCGTCCTTATGGTTTGGAGGGACGAAGCCATGATCCGAAAACTAAAGTCCGGTCAGTACCGGCTGTATTCGCGGAAGACGGACGCCAAGACCGGCCGCCGCAAGAATCTGGGAACCTTCTCCACACGAGGAGCAGCAGAGCCACACGAGCGCGAGGTGCAGTATTTCAAACGTCACTAGGGAGCCAGAGCAGCGACGATCAACGGCGTTGTGGTGGGCTGGTCGGCGCCGGCTTCGTTCTCCACCGTGACAGCCACGGCGGCGGTGGACGCCAGGTCCACCATTCCAGGCCGGACATGCATGGCGCTGCCATCGTCCTGCGATTGAAACAAGCCCGCCGGAACCGGTTTAGCGCCTTTTGGAATGATCCACATTTCGTAGATCTTGTCCGCCGGGGTCCGAGGCAGGTTGGACGCGATTAGCAGAACGCCGCGCGACGGATTTACGAACACCTTACCGCGGGGTGGCTGGGGCTGCTTGCCGCCGAAGGAAGCTTCCGTCGTACTGGGGCCGGAGAGAATCGCGAATGCCTCGGTGAGACGGACGATTTCGGCGGCTTGCGCGCGCATCTGGACTCGCAGCCGGGCCGACTGGCTTCGCAGCCGGGCGGCATCGTCGGCGTAGCGGCGGTTACTGACCGCGAAGTACGCCGCCACCACCAGCAGTAGCGCGGCCATTGCAAAAACAGGCACCCAAGCGAAGCCGAAACGGCGCTGCTCGGATCCTACCGACGCCAGAATCCGGTGGCGGAGCTGCGGGGACGGCTGTGCCGCGGGCGCCGAGGCTCCCAGAAGCGCCGCGGTTTCCAATGCGCGCTTCACGCCGGCCCCGCAGACCTCGCATCCACGGTTGATGTGATCGCGGATTTCGCCGCGCTCTGGTTCTTCGGCAATGCCCAAAGCGTATAGTTCATAGTGCTCGCGGAGTTGGTCGCAGTTCATGAGGACGACACCGCCACGCCCAGCTCATCGCGCAGGCTCTGCAACGCTGTGCGCACCCAGGTTTTGATGGTGCCCAGAGGCTGTCCCATCTTGGCCGACATTTCCGACTGCGACAGGCCTTCAAAATAGGCCAGCTCCACTACGGTCCGGTGATTGGGCGCAAGCTTCTCCATGGCCGCCTTCACGCGGCGAACCTGATCGGAGATGAGAATGCCGGCTTCCATCTCGCGATACAACGGCGCGTGATCGGTCTCATCCAGCTCCACCGCCGTGTTCCGATCGCGCCCCGCCGAGGAACGCAAATAATCGATCGCGCGATGGCGGGCAATGGCCAGCAACCACGGACCAATCGCCCCTCTCTCGGAGTCGATGGAGTGCACTCGATTCCAAACGCGAAGAAACGTTTCTTGAACCAAATCCTCCGCGATCGCCTTGTCCCGGACCACCCGCAGAACCAGTGAATAAGACAGCCGGCCGTAACGATCGTAGAGCTCGGCCAGAGCCTGCGGATCCCGGCGCTTCAGGCGCTCGACCAGCGCCCGGTCCTCGGGACCTGAGTACACCGCCAGAATAAGCGGGAGAATCACGCCTATACCGGCTTCCTTACGGTCGCGGCTCGGTTTTTCAGCATCCTGCTAGAACAGCCCAGTCGGCGTCACTTCTCTACAATATCTTTCTTCATGGGCCCGAGCACGCCCAGCAGCGCCTGCTTGTCGCCGTCCTTCACCGAGAACTTGTCCAGCGCGGCCACCAAATCCTGTACCAAGGCATCGAAGTCGCCGCTCGCGATCCCCATGCCGGCGTGAGCGGTCTTCATATCTTTGCCTGTGTACTTGCAGGGTCCGCCGGCTGCTTCGCAGATCTGGTCGACCAGATTCCTCTTGAACTTGGCGAGCCGTTTGGGGTTGGACGCAGTGGCCTTGAAGAAGCTGTTGATGCGATTGTCGGCGGCGACACGTCCAACGAAGTCATCCACCACGGCCACAATGGCTTTCTTGCCACCCAGGCTCTTGTAAAGCGCGTCATTGCCGGCCGCTTGTGACAACGGCGTGAGCGCAAGCAAGCCGGTCGCGAGCGCCAGTAAAGTGTATTTCCGCATATTTCTCCCTTGGTTTTAGCGCCCTAGTGGCGCGTCCATTGAGTAATACGGAAGCGGCGAGAATTCGGATTTCTAGAACTGATTCCAGAGGTACTGGTTGTAAATTTCGTGATGGAACTGCACCTCCGCCGGCTTCACGACGGTGCCGAGCAGCCGAGGGCAACGGTCGGCCGAGGCCTGCTTCAGGTCGGCGTACCGGCCCTTCACATCTTCGCCGAGCAACTTGGTGGTCCATTCCGCTTTGCGGAAGTTTTCGAGCGCATCGTAAATGTTATCCGGCAAATACCGCGGGGCGCCTCGAAGATTTTCGATTGGCAGGATGTCGCCCTCGATTCCGGTGCGGAACACGGCGAACAGTACCGCATAAGGACTGGCATCCGGCGCCACCGCGCGGACTTCCACGCGCGCGCTCTTCTCGTTGCCGATCGGGATGCGGACCATCGAACCACGGTCCGTGGGGGACGCCTTGAGCTGATTGGGCGCTTCGAAGTGCGGATCGAGACGCCGGTAGGCGTTCACGCTGGGATTCATCAGCAGACAGATATCGTTGCCGTGCGAGAGAATCCGGTCGACGAATTTCCAGGAGTACTCGCTCATCTTCTCCAAGCCCTGCGGATCCCAGAAGATGTTCTTTCCGTCTTTCATCACCGAGACGTTGGTATGCATGCCACTGCCGTTCACGCCCACCACCGGTTTCGGCAGGAAGCACGCGGTAAGCCCCATCTTGGTCGCCACCTGGCGGCAGATCAGCTTGTAGAGCTGGATCTGGTCGGCCGCCGCCACCACTTCGGCGTAGCCATAGTTGATCTCAAACTGCGACGGCGCCACTTCCGGGTGATCCTTCTCGTTCTGGAAACCCATGGCGCGCTGCACTTCAGCGCTCTTGTCGATGAACAGCCGCAGCGTGTCGTTGGGCAACGAATGATAATAGCCGCCGGTACTGACATATTCGAACTTACCGGAATGAACGTAATGTTTTTCCGCGTCCACGCCCTTAAACACGAATCCCTCGATTTCGTTGGCGGCGTTGAGGGTCAGCCCGTCCTTCTCGTAGAGCTTGGCCGCATACTCCTTCAGCATGGCGCGCAGGTCGCCGGCGTAGGGACCGCCGTTCTTGTCGATCACCTCGCCGAATACCAGGACTTTGCCCGCTCCAAAATAATCCGAAGGCCCCCAGTAGAACGCGCTCCAGTCCACGCCGAGCCGCAGATCGCTTTCCTTCTGCGCCGTGAATCCGCGGATGGACGACCCGTCAAACGTCAGGTTGTCCGAATTCTTGACAAGGAATTTCTTGTCGTAGTCGAGCATGTGCAGCCGGCCTTCGAGATCGCTGAACAACAGCGTTACAGCCTTGATTCGTTTCTCGTCGGTCAGGTACTTGAGACGTTCTTCCTGAATCTTTCCGATCGGAACGCGCTTCATGCGCTGTTCCTTGGCATGCAGATTCAGTTCTTCAAGCTCGCCATAAGGCAGTTCTAGAAAGTTTTGCAATTCAGTAGTCATTGATCTCTCTTTGCATGAAGCCGACCCTCCATTTTCAATGAGCGGACCTCGCTTCGCAATAGCTGATCCCATCAATTGTCTTTATGGAGGTCGTTCAATAAAGTGATTGGTAGGCTGACCTTGTATAATTTGTCCTTGCGCCCCATAGTACTGCTACCTGCGCTCCTGGCAGCAGGCTTGTTGCAGGCTGAGAACATCACCACGGTATTGCTCAACGGCAAAATCCTCACGGTCGATCCCAAGTTCTCTACGGCCGAAGCCGTGGCGATCCGCGATGGCCGCATCGTCGCCACTGGCCCGTCCACTGCTTTGCGCAATAGTGACCTGGGGAAACTGGCGGGAAAACAAGGGCGGCTGATCGATCTCGAAGGCCGCACGGTGATCCCGGGCCTGATCGATTCCCATATGCACGCGATTCGCGCCGCGCTGAGCTTCAGCACGGAAGTGAATTGGATCGGCGCGCGTTCGCTGGCCGAAGCTCTGGATCGCATTCGCGCGGCATCGCACAGCATGCCGCCGGGCGCCTGGCTGATCGTGGCGGGCGGCTGGAACGTGCAGCAGTTCCGGGAAAACCGCCGGCCAACGGAGGCCGAATTGGTGGCGGCCGCGCCGGAAAATCCGGTGTACGTGCAGTTGGGCTACGGCTGGGCGGTCATGACGCCGAAGGCGCTCGAGAAGCTGCATATCGCGAACGACGCCGATCTCCCTGCGGGCGGCAAGTTGGAACGCGATTCGGACGGTAAGCTCACAGGCGGAATCAGCGGAGCGCAGAACGCCATTATCGCCTTGTTCGACCGGCTGCCCGTGCCCACTCCCGAACAAGAGGTGGAAGGAACGAAGAAGTTTTTCCGCGAGCTCAATCGCCTGGGCCTCACCGGCGTCGTCGATCCGGGCGGAAACAATATGACGCCGGAATCGTATCAGGCGCTGTTCAAGGTTTGGCGTGGAGGCGAGCTTACCGTGCGCGTCGCTTACAGCTTGTGCGGCATCACGCCCGGCAAGGAATTTGAGGAATTGAAGGACTTGACGCAGTTATTGCCGATGGGCTTCGGCGACGCCATGCTGCGCTTCAACGGCATCGGCGAACGGATCACTTGGGCCATGAATAACAACAACAAGCCCACTGAAGCCGAGCGCGAAAAGTACTACGAGATCGCGCGCTGGGCCGCCGAGCGTGGCATGTCGCTCACCATGCACTGGCCGCGGGACGACTCCGCCGGCCTTTTGTTGGACATCTTCGAGCGCGTGAATAAAGAAGTTCCGATCGCGAACCTGCGATGGTCCATCGCGCACTTGAATGACGCCTCGCCCCAGAACCTGCGGCGCATGCAGGCGCTGGGCGTCGGCTGGACCGCGCAGCCCGGGCGAAGCGTGCCGCCCGTCGAGACTGCCAAAGAGATCGGGGTCGTGGTGGGCGCGGGCACTGACGCTCATCGCGTGGCATCGTACAATCCATTTACCGCCTTGCAACAGTTTGCGGAAGGCAACATCGCACGCGGCGAAGCACTGCGGCTTTACACTTTAGGTAGCGCCTGGTTTTCGCATGATGACGCCGAGCGCGGTTCGCTCGAACCCGGGAAGCTCGCTGATCTCGCGGTGCTGACGAAGGACTACATGACCGTGCCTGAGGAACAGATCGGCGGGATCGAATCGCTGCTGACCATGGTGGGCGGTAAGATTGTTTATGCATCGGGACCCTATGCGCAATTCGAAGATAAACACTAGGCGCCTGTTCGTCCTATTTCTCTTCTTAGGGATCTGCCTCGGCCAGCCCGCACATCCTCCGAACGCGCCCGCGCAGCAGGATAAACCGTATGTCTTGCTGATTTCTCTCGACGGATTCCGCTATGACTACGCCGAGCGTGATCACGCCACCAATCTGCTGGCCTTGGGGCATGGCGGCGTCACGGCGAAGGCCCTGATCCCGTCGTTCCCCACCACTACTTTCCCGAATCACTACACCATCGTTACCGGTTTATATCCCGCTCATCACGGCATCGTCGATAACTCGTTTTGGGATCCGGCGCGGCAAGCCGAATTCAAAATCAGCAACTCCGCAGCAACTACCGACGGCAGTTGGTGGGGTGGAACTCCCCTCTGGGTTCTGGCGGAACAACAAGGGATGCGCGCGGCGTCATTCTTCTGGCCGGGCAGCGACGCAGACATTCAACATACGCGCCCAACGTATTTCTACAAATATGACGCAAAAATTCCGAATGAGCGGCGCGTCGCGCAAGTTATCGAATGGCTGAAGCTGCCGAAACCGGAGCGGCCGCACTTCATCACGCTATATTTTTCCGATGTCGATCATGAAGGCCACACCTTCGGCCCGGATTCGCCGCAAACACGTGATGCGGTGAGAGCGGTGGACGCTGTGCTCGGCAAGCTGTTCGGTGAAGTGCGGGCTCTGGGCGTTCCCCTCGACATCTTCGTGGTCTCCGACCACGGCATGGCGGCGGTCACAGGGGACGTCGACATCTCGAAATTGGCCGATCTGAATGGCGTGGAGACGACGCCGAACAGCACCGACTTCAAGTTTTACTCGAGCGATCCCAAGAGAATCGATCGGCTCTACGCCGAACTTCACGGCAGAGATCCGCGCATCGAGGTCTACCGCCGCAGCCAGATTCCGGAGCGGCTGCACTACTCAGACAATCAGCGAATTGGCGACCTGGTAGCGCTCGCGACCGAACCCGTGGTCTTGCACCTGGCTTCGAGGCCCGGACAGACTCAACCCAAAGGCATGCATGGTTACGACGTTGCCCGGATGCCCGAAATGCGCGGCATCTTCTTCGCCGCGGGTCCCGATCTGAAAGCCGGCCTGACCGTGGAAGAGTTTCAAAATATCCACATCTACCCGCTGATCGCGCACATTTTGGGTCTAACCGTGCCCTCCGGCATCGACGGCCAATTCTCCGTTCTCGCGCCTATTTTGCGCTGATCCAGTTCTTGACTACGCCTGCGGCTTCGGTGGCGCCTTCTTCACGGGCCGCTTTCGCGCCGGCTTCGCTTCCGGCTTGGGCGTGTTCTTGATGGTCTCCAGACGCAAGTATCCGGCCGCGGCGCGCAGCTTCACCGCGTCGTTCTTGTCATCGAGCAGCGGCACGATGTCGCTCTGGAACGCAGGATCGTCTCGCAGCACCAAAGCATGAACGCCGGCGGCCCTTACCGACCACTCCTTGGCCTGCAGCGCATCTTTCTGCGCGCTCAACGTTTGAGCGTCCTTGTCCTTTTCAAGCAGCAGCACGGCGGCCGCGCGGCCTGACACCGCTGGATCGGACAGCAGGGCCTGCATGGAAGACACACCCGCACCGAGTCCCGGCACCGGCGCGATACTAGCTCCGGTTCGCACCGCGAACAGAAACATGGTTTTCGGCATGTGCATCATGCGCAAAGCGTCGCGCTTCTGCTTGGCAAAGTAACCGGAATCTGCCTTGGACTCGCCGCTGACGATTGAAAGCAGGGCATTCTTGCCGTCCGGATCGTTCAGCGCAAACAACGATCGCGCGGCAGCGAAGCTGACCTCTGGAACGTCGTCGTTCAGGGCCTTGTGCAGCGCCGGAACGGTCCGATCGTTCTTCACGTCCGTGAGACTCGCGATGGCCGCCAGCCGCACTTCCACGTCCTTATCGTCCAGCAAGGATTCCAATTGGGATGGGTAGGGCTCGATCGAACCCACCAGGCTCAGCGCGATGGCTGCCTGCTTACGCGTCTCCGGGTTCTTGTCCTTCAGGGCCTTGTCTAAAATGTCCTGGCATTGCTTATCGCGGGCCGCCGGCGTCGGTGGTGTTGCAGGGGCCTGGGCGGTCTGGCACATCGCGATGGCGGGCCAGAGAAGTGAGATTAATAGTAGCTGTCGCATCGGTTCTCCTCAGAGTATACGCTTACGCGAGTGGGATAGAATGTGCCGTGCGTGGACGACATCGAGCCCCACGGCAAAAGGAGATCGGTATGTTCAAGTGGAAGACGGCGGTCGCGGCTCTTAGCCTCGGCCTGGTGGTTGCAGTGCTGATGCTGTCGCAACAGAAGCGCGCCGACGCAGCGGCAAAGACGGCGACTCTGACGGCTCTGGACTACGCGGAGATTGGGCAGGTGGTCAATCGTTATGGCCAAGCGATCGATACGTGTTCCAACAACGGTTACGACTACGCGGACTTGTACACGCCCGACGGCGTCTTCATCGACAAAATAACTCCGAACGGCTTCGCGAAAGGCGGCGTGGTTCTCGCGAAGGGCCGCGAGCAACTGGCGGAAGTGGTTGGCGGTGGATCGTTCGGCTGCAAAAGGCCCGCCAAGGGACCCACGGCGACCCCCGGCGATGGTCCGGTCGCGTGGAACGGATGGAGCCACGTCATGGTCAATCACGTGATCACGCCGGCGAGGGAAGGCGCTACCGGCCGGGTCTACTTGTTGATGCTCGGAATGACCGGGCCCGGCTCCCTACAACGTGACGGGGGCTACGAAGACGTGTACCTCAAAACCGCCGCAGGTTGGCGGATCAAATCGCGAACCCACGTCCGGCTGCGCGCCTGGCATAATCCTTTGCTGCAAACTCCGGACCTCCAGTGATACCTGTCTGATATGCTCGAACGGGTTTATTTGATATGATGACCCCCGGCAATTCATAAGCCAGGATATTTTATGTCTAGAGTGCGGTTGCTATTCGCCCTTGGAGCGGCGGCGGCGTGGATGGTGATCCCGCTGGCTGCTCAACACAGCTACGGCCCCGCGGACATTGAGGATGGCGGAAAGCTGTTCCGCACCAACTGCGTCTCCTGCCATGGCCCGGAAGGCACACTGGTGGACGGAGTGGATTTGGGGCACGGCAAGTTCCGCCGGGCGTCCACTGAAGACGGGGTGATTCGGATCATTCAAGACGGCATTCCGGGAACGGCCATGCCGCCGAACAACTTCAGCGATTTTCAGGCCGGAACCATTCTGGCGTATCTGCGCTCGGTTGCCTCGAGCGGCCGGACCGCGTTGCCCAATGGAGACGCGGCGCGGGGCAAGGCCATCTTCGAAGGCAACGGCGGATGCACGGGCTGCCATCGCATCTATGGAGTTGGATCGCGAGTTGGACCGGATTTAAGCGACATCGGAGCGTTACGGCGCGTGGCCGAGATCGAACTTTCGATCCTGGATCCGAACGCGGAAGTGCTGGCACAAAATCGCTACTATCGCGTGACGACCAAGAGCGGCGAAACCATCACGGGACGGCTGCTGAACGAGGACTCGTTCTCGATACAGATCCTGGATACCAAGGAGCGGCTGCTGTCGCTCCAACGGACGGATCTCCGCACGGCTGGATTCTTGAGTGAATCGCCGATGCCATCCTACCGGGACAAGCTGAGTAAAGCGGAAAGAGACGATGTGATCACCTACCTGGCTTCGTTGAAAGGGTTCTAGGTCATGAAGCGACGCGCACTTTTAATCTTTTGGCTGGCTGCGGGTATGAACTTGGCCGCGTGGGGCCAAGTATCCTTCGACCGGATTCTGGCGGCCGGCAACGAGCCGCAAAACTGGCTCACCTACTCCGGCTCAACCATGAGCCAGCGCTACAGCACGCTGAATCAAATCACGCCCGAAAACGTAAAGAACCTCGAATTGCAGTGGATGTTCCAGGCGCGGTCGCTCGAGAAATTCGAGGCCACGCCGCTGGTGGTGGATGGCATCCTGTACACCGTGCAGGCGCCGAATAACGTGGTTGCGTTGGATGCCGTGACAGGGCGCGTTTTCTGGACGTATGCTTACGTGCCGGAGCGGGCAGCGCGTCCCTGCTGCGGGCAGGTAAATCGCGGGCTGGCGATTCTGGGCGACACGCTTTTCATGGGCACCATCGATGCGCACCTGGTTGCGTTGGACGCCAAGAGCGGGAAGCCGATCTGGAACGTGACCGTCGCGAAAGCCGCAGGGGGCTATGCGCTTACCCACGCCCCGCTGGTGATCAAGGACAAAGTGATTGTGGGGACTGCGGGAGGCGAGTACGGGATTCGAGGCTTCATCGCCGCATACGACGTGAAAACCGGCAAGGAAGCCTGGCGTTTCTACACCATCCCCGGCAAGGGCGAGCCCGGCAACGAGACCTGGAAGGGCGATTCCTGGCAGCACGGCGGCGCGTCGGTGTGGGTGACCGGGTCGTACGATCCGGCGCTGAATCTGACGTACTGGGGGATTGGGAATCCGGGCCCGGATTGGAACGGAGACGAACGCGATGGCGACAACCTTTACAGCGATTGCGTGGTAGCGCTGGACCCGGATACTGGAAAGCTGAAATGGTATTTCCAGTTCACTCCGCACGACACTCTCGATTACGATTCAGTGCAGGTTCCCGTCCTGGCGGATATGGAGTGGCAGGGCCAGTCGCGCAAAGTGATGCTGTGGGCCAATCGCAACGGGTTCTACTACGTCCTGGATCGCACCACCGGGAAGTTTTTAACCGGCAAGCCGTTCAGCACCGTAAATTGGGCCAAGGGTCTGGACGAATCCGGCCGGCCGATGAAGGTGAAGGGAATGGAGCCGACCGCGGAAGGCCAGCAAGTCTACCCCGGCGTACAGGGCGCCACCAACTGGTATTCGCCATCCTACAGCCCGCGGACCGGGTTGTTCTACATTCCATCGTGGGACAAATATTCGTCGGTATTCGTGAAGGTTCCCACCGATTACACGGAGGGGAGGCGCTATGTGGGGACGTCGCCCAGATCGGTGGTGGGGCTGCAAGGCGCGGCCGTCAATCAGCGTAAAGAGGAAGAAGGCTACGGCGCGATTCGCGCCATCGATCCCAAGACCGGCGAGCAGAAGTGGGAGTTCAAGATGCTGGATGTTACTGATGCCGGCGTCCTGACCACGGCCTCTGATCTGTTGTTTTCGGGCGGGCGCGAGGGATACTTCTATGCGCTGGATGGGCGCAACGGCGAGTTACTGTGGAAGGCCAACGTAGGCGGCGGTGTGGCCTCAGGCCCGATCTCTTATGCGGTCAACGGGAGGCAGTATATCTCGGTGACCGCCGGTAGTTCGTTGCTGGTGTACGCGCTGAAACAGTGAGCGTAACTGCGGCGGCCCGTGGGATAATTTGATGGACGAGACGAGAGGGAGGACAGATGCATAAGGTCGCGATGATCCTGTGCGCGATGAGCGTTTCTCTCACAGCGCAGTGGCCGAATCACCGAACCCCGGGATTGCCCCAAGCACCCGACGGTAAGCCCGACCTCTCGGCCGCCGCCCCGCGATCCGCGGACGGCAAGCCGGACTTGTCCGGAGTCTGGCGGGTAAAGCAATCAAGTTATCTGACCTACGTCACCTCGGACCTCAAACCGGAAGAGATACGGCCCTGGGCCGCGGCGCTGTACAAACAGCGTGCGGATGATTATCGCAAGGACTCAGACGGAATCGCTTGTCTCCCGCCAGGCCCGAAGGCCGGCATTTCGGGACTCGCTTTCCCGATGAAGATCGTTCAAACATCCAACCTGGTCGTGGTCCTTTACGAATATGAGGTCATTTATCGCCAGATTTTTACCGATGGCCGTGCCCTGCCCGAAGATCCCAACCCGACCTGGATGGGCTACTCGATCGGACACTGGGACGGAGATACCTTGGTAGTCACAACCGCTGGCTATAATGACCGGACCACGCTCGATCTGGGCGGGCATCCCCACACGGAAGCATTGCGCGTCACGGAACGCTTCCGCCGCCGCGATGTTGGCCATATCGACCTCCAGGTGACACTCGACGATCCCAAGGCGTACACCAGATCGTGGACGCTTCCTATCGAGCTCGATCTGATGCCGGATGGGGAACTGATTGAGTACGTCTGTGAAAACGAGCGCGATGCGCCACACCTGGTCGGCAAGAGCGGGGAGGAGTTTCGCGTTCCTCGCGAGGCCCTGGCTCAGTACGCCGGCGCGTACGGATCACCCGCATCGCCTGCCGACATAGTAGTCTCCTTGGACGGGAGCAGTTTTACGATCAATACGGGCGGAGGTGGGAAGATCCCGCTCGTCGCGCACTCGGAAACCAGCTTCACCATGGAGGGAACCGGTGTGGATTTCGTCAAGGATGCAAACGGCGCGGTCACCGCGATGATCCAGCACTGGGTGGAAGGCGATCGGTACTTCGCCCGCAAGAAGTAGGTGACCAGCAAATCTCGCGAGTTCCGCTTTATTGCGGCTCGCCATTTATGCGAACGCCTCCCGGACCCGCGATTGTCTTGGGAGGAGGTGGCCCGTTGAGCGGATTCAACCGTCCCCCGAGCTTGAAACTCCAGACCAGATCGCCTCTAGCTTCCGTTGAGCCGTCCCGGCTCCCTCCAGCCGCGATGGCAATGTACTGTTCGCCGCCAATCTCGTACGTTGCGGC
>PMUP01000078.1 GCA_003166865.1 Bryobacterales bacterium | reverse complement strand
CGCTGCGTTGTGCGCGATGTGGACAAAGAAGCGTATGTTTCAGCACCTTCTAAGAGTACCCGAGCCGGGAATTTGCGCGCGACCCACAACATTCACCGGCCTCCGGGGGTCAGACACGGATTTAAGCGACCTACGAACATTGCGCGGCACCCGCTAGTTTTATCCTCCGCCCTATAGGTCAAAACGAGGGGTGCGTTCTGGCTTCATGCCAGAAGTGCAAAATCTCGACCTTTCTAGACTCCGGCAGAACCCTATAATACACATGCAATGGCGAATGCTGAAGGCGCCTGACGCCTGGGTAGCCACGCATAGCGCGCGCCCAGATATAGGAAGTCTCTCAACAAATCAACATGATTGAGAAGCCCATCGGCGAAGCGCTCAGTCGTCCCTGGGTAGTTCTGCCAGGACCAATGCATGACCTCTTCCAGGTCAGCTAATGCTGGTTCCGTGTAGAAAACTTGGAAATCCACTGGGGAACTAGCTTGCGAACCTGGTCGCTTGAGACAACCTGGCCTTGATCGGCGGCGCGGATGCCCCGCTCGATGGCGGCACCGACTCCCGCGTCCACCTCGGCTTCCTCGTTGTTGGAAACCATCGGATCGGTTTGAGCATCAGCCATACACTTAAGGGTAACGCCGGGAGGCGGCTTGTGCAATCGAGATGCGCTGGCCACGGATCTGATCGATCTGCGAACTTAGCGCGATATTCGATCAGCTCCGCCCTGCCGTTCTCTGCCACTCTCGCTTGCCCTGCGTCTGGGTGTATACTCCGAGCACATGCAGATCGATCAAGCGAAACTGGAACGGTTCTTAGGGCAGGTAGTCGGTGAGCTTGGAGCGGCGATGAATGCCGCTCTGGTGCTTATCGGCGAAAAGCTGGGATTGTACAAAGCAATGGCTGGCGCAGGGCCAATGACGGCCTCGGAACTCGCCAAGAAAACTAATACCGACGAGCGGTACGTGCGGGAATGGCTTTCGGCACAGGCGGCTGGAGGCTACGTAACATACGATCCGGCCAAGCAGAAGTTTCAGCTACCCGACGAGCAGGCCTTCGCGCTGGCCATGGAAGATAGTCCGGCGTACCTTCCGGGCGCGTTCCACATCGTGAGCTCGATGCTCAAGGACGAGCCGAAGCTGGTGGAAGCCTTTCGCACGGGCCAAGGCGTGGGTTGGGACCAACATGATGTGTCGCTCTTCGAAGGCACCGAAAAGTTTTTCCGACCGAACTATGCGGCCAATCTGGTCAGCTCCTGGATTCCGTCGCTGAGTGGCGTTGAAGAGAAGTTGAAGGGGGGCGCGCGAGTGGCCGATGTGGGATGCGGCCACGGCGCTTCGACCATCTTGATGGCGCAGGCCTATCCAAATTCTCAGTTTGTCGGGTTCGACTATCACGGTCCTTCGGTAGATTCGGCACGTCGCGCGGCGGCCAAGTCCGGTGCGAACAATGCGGCCTTCGAGGTGGCCACCGCCAAGGATTTCCACGGGGCCAAGTACGATCTAGTGGCCTTCTTCGATTGCCTGCACGACNNACATGGGCGATCCGGTGGGCGCCTCACGTCACGTGCACGAAATGCTGAATCCGGACGGCGCCTGGATGATCGTGGAACCGTTCGCCAACGACAAGCTCGAAGACAACCTCACGCCAGTTGGGCGGGTCTTCTATTCGGCGTCCACCATGATCTGCACGCCGGCCTCGCGGGCGCAGGAGGTCGGGCTGTGCCTGGGCGCACAGTCTGGCGAAGCGCGCATGCGCAAGGTGGTAATGGACGGAGGCTTCACCAAGTTCCGCCGGGCAACGGAGACGCCGTTCAATCTGGTATACGAAGCGAAGCTGTAATACGCGGTGGACATGGGGTCTGCCGCCGGGCATCGCGCAACGGCGCGTTTGGAACCCGTCTTGACAGACGGCTCCACTTTAGAGATCATGCGATTGGTGAAGAAGCCCTAATCGTCCAAGTCGTACATACAGTGATCCTCTCAATTCACGTTCCCAAGGCGGCCGGAAACTCATTTCGCGCGTTAATGGATGGCGAGTTCGGCGAGCGGCTGATGTTGGATTATGGCGATTGGGCTGGGTTCGATGTTCCCGCAGCCAACCAGCGCCGTAACATCCGTACGCTAGAGATGCGCAGCCGCCGCGACGAGCTTTCAGACAAATACGACGCGATTCACGGTCATTTCATCGCGGATAAGTATTTAGGGCTGTTTCCGGTTGAAGATTTCGTCGCATTCTTTCGAGACCCGTATCAACAGGCGTTATCGCATTACTGGTTTCTGGTGCGCAATCCCCAGCGCGAACATCCCGAAGAGAAGATGCTCCACGACGCCAAGATGACGCTGCACGATTACTTGGCGTGGGACGCCTTTCACAATCAGCAATCCCAATATCTCGGCAGCGTTTCCATCGACGACTTTGCGATGGTCGGGCTTTCAGAAGAGTTCTACAGAAGCGTGGATCTCTTCAATTCCACTTTCGGCTGCAATCTGCGCGGCCACAGCTTTCTCAACGTCAATCCGGACCATCAGGGGGCGGATTATCCGATCGACCACGACGTTCGAAAAGCGGTGGAAAAGTATCGGCCAGCCGATGTCGAACTTTACAGGCGTGCGAAGGAAATCTTCGCGCGGCAGACTCGTCAGGCGGGTTTATTGTCTACGTCGCATATGGGGGCGTGAATATCCCGATCACTCGCCGGTTGAGCGTGACGCCAGCACTAGCATTCCATCTCGGATGTTATATTCATCGCCGCGCCAGCGAATGCTGTTCTGCAGAAAACTAGCTAGCCATATGACGAATGCCATGGCGTCCCATACCGGAAGAAGCGGCATATATTTCCATGGCGATGATTGTTTCAGGCCCAAAATGCCTATGGTCCAAGTCATCGCGATCCGAAGCGCAAAATACGTGCCGAGATAACTCAGCGCCACCGGGAGCGATGGGTGCATCGCAATGGCCGCGATCGACCAAGGTAAGCCCTGCGTGAGGAGCAAGCCGAGGTGTCCCCACGGGCGCATGTGCCGCATCACTACCATCCATCGCAGGCGTTTGACGAAGAGCTCGCGCAAGGAGCCGTAGTCGTCGACCGACCGCACCGCGTACGGCAGAAGCTCAACCTCATAGCCTTGCTCAGCGATCAGGCGGCCTACCAGTAGATCGTCGGCCGGGCGGTTCTCGAGTGCACGGTAACCACCAAACTGGGCCAGGCGGGCGCGCGTGGTCACTATGGTTTCTCCCAGCGCGAATTTGACCCCATCCAGCTGCCGGGCGACTATAACGCCGGCGTAGAAATCAGAGATCATCCCGATGGTTTGAAGACCATCCACGACGCTCTTCTCCCCCGCCGAAACGTAAAAGCAAGTCGCGGCTCCGACGGTGGGCCGCGCTAGAGGAGCAATGACAGTCCGGATGTAATCAGGCGCCACTCGAACGCCACTATCGTTAATCACCAGGTGTTCGTAATGAGCTGCGCTTACCAGCCGGTCGAGTTTGGCTACCTTATCATTCACGGCGCTTCTGTCGGAGCGGTAAATCACTCGGATAGGACGGCCGGGAAAATCGCGCTGCAACTGTTGAATCACTGGAAGGGCTGGGTCATCCGCGGTCCCCAGGCAGAAAATCAGCTCGTATTCAGGGTAGTCTTGGCGGCAGAAGCTGGCGAAGTTCTCGTACGCCTCGGGATCCAGCCCTCGGACGGGCTTCAAGATGCTGACTGGCGGAGTGAAATCCGATTCTGCGGCGCCCGCGCGCGGTGAGTGCAGGAAGAATCGCACAGAGCTGTAGAGCACCAGGAGATAGTAAATGAACGGAATAGCCGCCACCCCCAGCAACACGCCGGTCGCAGCTGTCAGAGACATCAAACCTCAGGCTACCAGAACTTGCCGCCGGGCATCCAGGCGCGCGAGACGTAGTCGCCCAGCGTGAACACAAACAGGATCGCCATCCAGAAAAATCCAGCGAAGACAAACAGCTTGGTCAGCGGACTGTCGGTCCTGACGTGCATGAAGAACCAGATCACCAGCGTCATCTTGAAGGCTGCGATCGCGAGCGCGATCACGATGTTGAAGGGGCCTAAGTCGATCTGTGCGACACCGTAGGTGACAAAGGTCATGATCGTCAGAACGACCCAGATCAAGACATACGTGCGAACCGGAGTTACGGAGTGCATATTAGACCAGGTGCCTCGTGTGACCGATCAAGTAGAGCAACGGAAACAGGAAAATCCACACGATATCGACGAAATGCCAATAGAGACCGGATACTTCGACGGGCGTGTAATAGGTGGGGCTGAAGGTTCCCTTTCGCGCCATCATGAAAATCGTAGTCATGATTCCCAGGCCCACCAACATATGGACGGCGTGAAATCCGGTCATAAAGAAATAAAAGCAAAACAGAATCTGGGCCTGGTGGGCGAACTGCGGAGCTTCACTGTAGTTCCAGTGGCCGCCGAACAAGGGAACTTTCATGTCCACCCAGTGCTCGTGATATTCGAAACCCTTGATCACCAGGAAGCAGATGCCGAAGAACATCGTGATGAGCAGGCAGATTTGCAGGGCCTTCTGCTGGCCCAGATGGGCTGCCCTTACCGCCAGCGCCATGCTCAAGCTGCTCACGATCAGGACCGCGGTGTTCAAGGCGCCGTAGAGCGGGTTCATGTAAGCACTGGTGCTGGCGAAGGCCTCCGGGTACATGTTGCGGTACACGGTATAGGCGCCAAACATTCCGCCGAAGAACATGATTTCCGTCAGCAGGAACACCCACATTCCAAAGGTGGCCGAATCGAACTGCTGGTCCATGTCATCGAAGTGATGACGTAAGTGCGGCGAATGATCGGTCGAATGTCCGGTCGCTACCGCGTGCGTGTCAGCCAACGTGCGCCTCCTCGTGTTTTGCGTATGCGTAGGCTTCTTCGGTGACTATCGGGGTCACATCAAAATTGAAAGTTGTGGGCGGCGATTGGGTGGTCCATTCCAGCCCCGTTGCGCCCCAGGGATTGTTTCCGGCCGGCTTGCCATAGCGCAGCGACCAAATGAAGTAGATCAGCGGGATGATGTAGCCAAGGGCCAGAATGGATGCGCCCGCGGTAGACATCACGTTCAGCACCTGGAACTCCGGCGCATACGCGTGATAGCGGCGCGGCTGGCCCAGATAGCCCGTGATGAACTGCGGAAAAAAGGTCACATTGAATCCCACGAACACTAGCAGCGCGGAGAATTTGCCCCAACCCTCCGGATACATTCTGCCGGTGATCTTGGGCCACCAGAAATGCAAACCGCCCAGGTAAGCCACCACCATGCCGCCCACCATGACGTAGTGGAAGTGCGCGATCACGAAGTAGGTGTCGGTCAGATGGACGTCCACGCCGAGCGTGGCAAGAAACAGTCCCGTCAAACCGCCGATGGTGAACAGGCCAATAAATCCAAATGCATATAGCATCGGCGTTGCGTAGCTGATAGAGCCGCGGTACATGGTGGCCGTCCAGTTGAAAACCTTGATGGCGGAGGGAACCGCCACTAGCATCGACAACAACGAGAAGTACAGACCCGCATACATCGACATGCCGGTGACGAACAGGTGATGGCCCCACACCAGAAAGCCGACGATGGCGATGCCCAGGCTGGAGGCAGCGATGAACGAATATCCGAAGATGCCCTTGCGGGAGAAACAGGGCACCACTTCGCTGATGACGCCCATGCCCGGAAGAATCATGATGTAGACCGCGGGATGCGAATAGAACCAGAACATGTGCTGGAACAGAATGGGATCGCCGCCGATGGCGGGGTCGAAGATGCCGATGTGGAAGCCGCGCTCTAAAGCGAGTAGCGCAAGCGTAATGGCGACCACCGGCGTGCCCAGCACCTGAATCAGGGAGGTGGCGTAGTTGGCCCAAACGAACAGAGGCAGGCGCCCCCAAGTCATGCCGGGCGCGCGCATCTTGTGGATGGTAACGATGAAGTTCAGCCCCGTCGTAATCGACGAGAAGCCCGAAATGAACACGCCCACCGCCGCGGTAATCACAAACGTGTTCGAATAGGTGGAGCTGAACGGAGTGTAGAAAGTCCAGCCGGTGTCTACGCCGCCCATCACGATGGCGGCTATCGCGAAGAGCGCTCCGGCGACGTAGATGTACCAGCTCAGAAGG
Source organism: Bryobacterales bacterium (assembly GCA_003166865.1). Classification (GTDB taxonomy): domain Bacteria; phylum Acidobacteriota; class Terriglobia; order Bryobacterales; family Bryobacteraceae; genus Palsa-89. Next base: position 42,202 of record PMUP01000078.1, on the reverse strand, counting down.
TTGATGCGCGGGAACGCGAGATCCTTGGCGCCGATCATCATCGGTATCAGGAAGTTTCCAAGCGTGGCGGGAATCGACGGGACCAGGAAGAAGAAGACCATCACCACGCCGTGCATGGTGAACAACTTGTTGTAGGTGTCGGAGTTGACTAGATCGCCCTCCGGCGTCAGCAACTCCACCCGTATCAGCATGGCAAATACGCCACCCAAGGCGAACATCACGCTGATGGAAATCAGATAGAGCAGGGCGATGCGCTTGTGGTCCGTGGTCAACAGCCACGACTTCCAGCCGTACTCCGCGTTCAAGTAATTCGGGGTTTCGGTAGTTTGAGGATCTTGTAGAACTGTACTCATTGTTTACCGCCATCTTGCTGGGTTAGCGCCGCAGTGGGTGCGCCCGGCGCGTTAATGATTCCGAGCGACTTGATGTAGATGACCAACTGCAAAATTCCTTCTTCGCTGATCTGGCCCTGGAAACTCGGCATCACGTTCGGTTTATATCCGGCCACCACTTTTGCATTGGGATTCAGGATCGACTCGCGAATGTAGGCGTCATCGGCCAGCACGGTTTTGCCGTCCGCCAGTTGCACGCGCGACCCGTACACGCCGCGCAGAGTCGGGCAGCGGCCCTGGCGGTCCAGCAGGTGGCAGGTGGAGCAACCCAACTGCTCGAACAGGCGCTCGCCCTGCTGCGCCATGGTGCCAGTCGACCCGCCGCCCGCGAGCCAGTTCTCATAATCCGCCGGTTCCATCACGGTGACCCATCCGACCATCCCCGAGTGCTCGGTTCCGCAATACTCGGCGCAGAAAAGATGATAGCGGCCGGGCTTGGTGGCGTTGAACCACATGGTGTCGTAATGGCCCGGCACCACATCGTGCTTAATGCGCAGCGCGGGAATGAAGAAGCTGTGGATCACGTCTTCCGACGCCAGCGTGATTTTGACAGGACGGCCAATCGGAACGTGGAGTTCGTTAATCTCGCGCTGGCCCTCCGGATACTGGATCTTCCACATCCATTGTTTGCCCACCGCGTAGACATCCATCGACTCGGGCGGCGGAGTGGCGTTCAGGAAGTAGATCTTGGCGCCCCACCAAAAGAAGGTGAGCATGACCAGGAACGGGATCACAGACCAAGTGACTTCCAGTTGCCAGGAGCCGTGGATGGGCTTCGGAACTTCATCCTCGGAGCGGCGGCGGTACTTGATCGCAAAAACGAAGATGGTGCCGAAGATGAGCACCGACATCACGACGCTCACCAAGGTCAGATAGATGTACAAGTGATCGATATCATCGGCGACCGCGGAAGCTGCTTCGGGCCAAAGTGGAAGCTGCATAGGCTAGGCTGACCTCCCGGCGGCGGCATGCCGGTCTCGCCGGAGCATGATGAATACGAACGCCCCCAAGGCCAGGACTGTCGCCGTGCCCAGCACCCGGGTGACCTGCGCGATGATGACCCCGTATTTTCCTGTCATGGGATCGTAGTGATAACAGAACAGCATCACTTGGTCCGCGGTGGTGCCGATCTTATTAGCCGAAGCTTCAACCAGACCCAGACGGAAGTCTCGTGGCTTGTATTCGATTCCGTAGAAGTAGCGCGCGATCTTGCCCTCCGGCGTCAGAATCATGATCGCGCTCGCGTGGGCGAACTGCTTGCTGATGGGGTCGTATTTGTAATGGAAACCCACGCTGTCGGCGAGGCTCTTGATCGCATCCGGTTTGCCAGTCAGAAAATGCCATCCGGCTTTGACACTTGCTTGGGCGCCCGGGCGATTGTACTTCTCGATGTAGTTGCTCTTTTTTGCTCCGGCGAGTTGCCAGGTTTCTTCGGGATTGAAGCTGACCGTGACCACGTCATAGTCCGAACCTACATTCAACGAGACCTGCTGCATGGCGTGGGTGAGGCCATTCAGGATCAGGTCGCACAGGCCGGGGCATTCGTAGTAGACCAGCGCCAGCACCACCGGCTTGTCGCGGAAATACTGGCCCAGGCGAACGGCCTGTCCGGTCTCGTCCTTGAATGTCAGTTCCAGCGGGATCTGCGCGTTCAGGTTTTGATCGATGCCGATGCCCTGCAGCATCGGGGGCACGCTGCCCGAGGGAAGACCATAGGTCTGCGCCGCGGCCACGCTCGAAAACGCCACGGATATCAGGCCGCCTATAAGACTTGGTCTCAAGAATTTATTACTTCGCATTGCTACTTCCTTGTTTTACTCCCGCCTCCGGCTGTTTGGCTGGTGCGGGCGACTTCTTGCCCGCCAGAATGTCGTCCAGATAATTGTGCGATGGGAGGCCTTTAGCGGCCAGCAGGTCGATGGCCCGGTCGATGGGCACGCGCACGGTGCCCGCGTTTTTGTCCACCCAGGCGTAGCTATTCAGAATGTGATCTTCGTGCACCCGCAATTGCTGTAGTTGCTCATAGGGCGCCACTTCTATGCGCGGCTCGGGCGGGATCACACCCTGCCTCAGAGCCTCGCCGGTTTTATCGGTGTCGTAGAAATAGCGGAAGATGCCGACTACCAATACAAAAACGATTAACGCTACAACCGCGAGACCGGCCAGCGACACCACGATGAGCCGTACGCTGACCTCGCTCTGCTCGTGGCCGGCTCCGTTCGGGCTGTGATGTACCGTCTGTTCCATGTCAGTGTCCGTGTCCGTGCGCTTTGAGCAGGGAATAAGTGTCCCGGGGATCATTCGACGCAAGCAACGGACGGGCCTTCAGATTCCTGATAAAGTAAGCCAGCCAGATACCGCCCAAGCCGATCAGCGCGACCAGATCGGTCCAGTAAACTTCCAGCCCCCGTTGGCGAAACGCCGGTGCAACTATCCAGAATACATCCAGCATCCGCATGATGATGATCCAGATCGCCAGGGTGCGCAGCCGGGTGGGATTCTTCTTCACGAAACGCAACAGGAGCAGGAAGAAGGGCACGCAGAACTGAAAGATCGAAATCGTCCACGCGATGTAGCCCCATCCACCGCTGAAGCGGCGAACGTACCAGGGGATTTCATCCGGCAGATTCTCGGCCCAGATAATCAGGAACTGCGCGAACGACATGTAGGCCCACAGCATGGTGAAGGCCAGCATGAGGTTGCCGATATCGTGGTAATGCTGCCGCGTCAGGAAGCTAGCGAACGGCTCCCGCTTCGACAACAGCACCAGCACGGCCACCAGGAACGAAAACGTCAACAGCACTTCGCCGACCGTGAACATCCAGCCGTAGATGGTGGAGTACCAGTCGGGTTCCAGCGACATGATCCAGTCGATGAACGCGTAGGTGGTGGTGATCACAAAGACCAGCAGCGCGGGAGCGCTACGCGCCTTGATTCGCTTAAAGAGCGCCGGATCGCCGGTGCGATCGTGCTCGTTAGCCATTTTCAGGATGCGGAGGCCGGAGAAGAGCCAGATCGCAAAATACAGCAGGGTTCGGATAATGAACCAGGTGGGGTTCAGATAAGCGGCTTTGTGGCCAACGGCGAAATGTTCGGCCCGATAGCTGGCGTCCGTCCATTTATATATGAAGCCGAGCGCGAAGAAGATCGGGATTGCGAACAGCACGAACATCCAGAGCGTCTGGAGGCCGGCCTCCATCAAGCGGCGGATCGCCACGCCCCAGTTACCGCCAACCACGTTGTGCAGGAAAAAGACGCCCAGGCAACCCAGGGCCAGCCCGGCCCAGAAAATATAGGCGAACAGATAGGATTGCCAGAAATGCGATGGGTCCATGAAGAGCCCGATCAGACTGACCAGAAGAGCCACCAAGCCTATGAACAAGGCGTTCCGCTGCACGCGCTCCATTTGTTGGCCGAGGGTAGTCGCGCTCGGCGTCATTGGTTGTTGGCTCCTTGCGCGGCCGTACCCGAGCTCTGTCCGGCGACGCGCGGCGGTGGCTCCACAGGCAGATTTTGACGCTGATCCGCGGGCACGTCGTTTAAGTTCGCCGACTCGCTCAATTGCAACGCGCGAATGTAGGCAATTATGCGCCAGCGGTCATCCGTTTGGATGCGCGAGGCGTAACTCGGCATGGCGCCAAATCCGTTGGTGGCCGCGTCGAAGAAATGCCCCACCGGAGCATTCATCAGTCTGTCCGAGTAATACGATGGAGGCTGGCGAAAACCTCGCATTACCACCATGCCGTTACCGTCGCCCAAGTGGCCGTGGCAGGGCGTGCAATAGATGTTGAAGCGATTCTGGCCGCGCTCGATATCTTCCTTGGCGATTGGAATCGGAAATTGATCGATGTCCTCGCCGTCAATCTTGCCCGTATAGCGCGCTTCGTCGATGCGCAAATGCCCTCGCGCCACGGTTCCTTCCACCTGCGGCCGCGCTGAGCGGTGATCGGAAAAAAACTCGCTTTCCGCCAATGGCTGGTAGCGCGGCTCAGTGTGCATGTCCTGGCGGCACGCAGTCAGCGTAAGGAAAGCCAGCGCCCCCGCGCCGAAGTAAATTCTATTTTTCAACTTCGGCCACCTCTTCGGGGTTGAGTTGCTGGAGGAACGCCTTGGTCTTCGCGATCTCGAACTTAGGATCCGACGCCTCAATGCACAAGAAAAAACGGTCGACGGACGCGCGCTTGGAAAAGCTCTCCACATTGAACACTGGATGATAGGGCATCGGCAGCTTGTTGAGCGCCAGCATCCCGATGACGGCGCTGAGCGCGGCCAGCAGGACCGTGCACTCAAAGGTGATTGGAATATAAGCCGGCCAGCTATCGAACGGCCGTCCGCCGACATTGTGCGGATAGGCGATCACCGAGATCCACCACAACAGCGAAAAGCCTCCTATGCAACCACACAGCCCCATGAAGAGAACGATGGGCGCCACCCAGTTGCGGCGGAAACCGACCGCCTCGGCTAGGCCGTCGATGGGCATGGGCGAATAGGCGTCCATGTTGCGATAGCCCGCCGCATAGGCGCGGTTTGCGGCTGCCAGCAGATGCTCGGGGGTTTCAAACTGCGCCATGACCCCATANNTAGTCTCCGTGCGCCGGCGCCGGCGCTGGACCATCATCGGCGACGTTCGGCGCCAGGTGATGCAGGACTTCGCGCACCTCGAAGATCGAGATGGACGGAAGCACGCGAACGAACAGAATCATCAGCACCAGGAAGAATCCAAGAGTTCCGACCCACACTGCCCAATCCCATTGCGTCGGATAATACATGCCCCAGGAGGATGGCAGAAAGTCGCGAGCCAGGCTGGTGATGACGATAATAAAGCGCTCCAGCCACATGCCGATGTTCACGACGATCGCCACAATAAACAGGCGCGGGATGCTTTGCCGGACGCTCGCCAACCAGAGCGACTGAGGAATGAGAATATTGCAGAGAATCAGGCTCCAGAAGAAATAGCGATAGGGTCCCGTGGCGCGCGTCATGTACATGAACATTTCGTGCGGATTGCCGCTGTACCATGACATGAACGCTTCCATCATGTAGCCGTAGCCGACAATCAGACCCGTGCCGAGCATCAGCTTGGCCATGCAATCCAGGTGGCGCATGGTGATCAGATCTTCCAGATGGAACCATTTTCTTGCGGGGATCGCGAGCGTGACCACCATGGCAAAGCCGGAATAAATTGCGCCGGCCACGAAGTAGGGCGGGAAGATCGTGGTGTGCCAGCCGGGCAGCAAGCTGATCGCAAAATCGAAACTGACCACGGTGTGTACGGACACAACCAGCGGCGTCGCCAGGCCGCCTAACAATAGGTAGGCCATCTGATAGCGCGCCCAATGTTTAGCCGATCCGCGCCAGCCCATGCCGAGCATACCGAAGATGACCTTCTGCCACTTCTGCTTGGCTCGATCGCGCATAGTCGCCAGATCAGGCACTAAGCCGATGAACCAGAAAATCAGCGAGACGGTCAGGTAAGTGGTAACCGCGAATACGTCCCAGACCAGCGGGCTGCGCGGGTTGGGCCACAGCCACATGGAGCTGGGGTAGGGAATCAACCAGTATCCCAGCCACGGCCGGCCCAAATGCAGGATCGGGAACATGCCGGCCTGCGCGACGGCAAACAGCGTCATTGCTTCCGAGAACCGGTTGATCGAAGTGCGCCAGTCCTGCTTGAGCAGCAGCAGAATCGCCGAAATTAGCGTTCCCGCGTGGCCGATACCGATCCACCATACGAAGTTGACGATCGCAAATCCCCACGCCACCGGGATAACGATGCCCCAAACGCCGACGCCTTTGTAGAACAGCCACAAGGCGCCCGCCAGCAAGCCTTGCATCGCGACGAAAGCCAAAAACAGGCTGATGAACCACGGCTTCGGCGTCGTCTCGATGGGTTTCAGGACGACGTTGGCGATCTTGTCGGTGACGGTAGTGTAATTGAATCCCGGCGCAATGATCTTGTCCGGGCCGGGGTCGATTACTTTCGGCTCTAATTCCTCGGTGTTCAAGCTAGGCATTGCCGATCTCCGGGTTCGGATTACGCAGGCGGCCCAGATAGGTGGTGCGCGGCCGCACGTTCAAGTCTTCCAGCAAGCTGTAATTGCGCGCTTGCGCTTTGAGCCCCGCCAAGCGGCTCTTGGGATCGTTGATGTCGCCGAAAACGATGGCCTGAGTGGGACATGCTTGAGCGCAAGCCGGCGTGATTTCGCCGTCCGCGATGCGCCGGTTCTGCTTCTCGGATTCGATTTTCGCCGCGCTGATGCGCTGGATGCAATAGGTGCACTTTTCCATCACGCCTCGGCTGCGGACCGTCACGTTCGGATTGCGCATGCCGTACTCGCTGGGCGTGCCCCAATCGGAATACAGGAAGAAATTGAAACGCCGCACTTTGTATGGGCAGTTGTTGGAACAGTAACGTGTACCCACGCAGCGGTTGTAAACCATCTGGTTGAGGCCGTCGCCGCTATGCACCGTGGCGGCCACGGGACAAACCAGTTCGCACGGGGCGTTTTCGCACTGCATGCACGGCACCGGTTGGAAATACAGTTCGGGATTGTCCCAATTGCCCTTGAAATAGCGGTCCACGCGCAGCCAATTCATGTGCCGTCCGCGTGCCACCTCGATCTTGCCGACCACCGCGATGTTGTTCTCCGCCTGGCATGCCGTCATGCACGAACCGCAGCCCACGCAGGCATTCAGGTCGATAGTCATGCCCCATTTGTAGCCTTCGTAGCGGTAGTCGGGATACAACGTGAGTTTCGGAGGAAGCGGCTTTTGCAATTCCTCCTGATCCGCGAACTGCGGAGTCTTCTTGTACTCCTCGAGCGTGGCGATGCGAATCGGCTCGCCCTCTTCCATCGTTTGCGTGTGCTGCGTAGTCGCGAACTCGTGGCTCCCGCCGGCTTTGTTCAGCTCCAGGCCATAGCCGCCGTCCGGTTCCGCCGAGGTGCGCAGCAAGTACGCATTGAACCCGACTTCATTGCCCACGTGCCCGGCGTATGTTCTGCCAAAACCAAGATGTACCGTCACGCTGTCATTGGCGTGGCCCGGCATGATCCACACCGGTCCCGTGATGCTGCGGCCCTGGTACTTCAACTCGGCCATGTCGCCGGTATTGAGATTGTGCTGTTGCGCCGTGGCCGGGCTGATCCAGACCGCATTGTCCCAAGTCATTTTGCTCTGCGGCTTGGGCAGCTCTTGCAACCAGCCGTTGTTCGAGAAGGATCCATCCCAAATGGTCGGATCGGGCCGCAACATGATTTCGAGACCCTGGGCCGACTTGGCTGGCGATGCAGCGGGCGTTTTCGCCGTTACGTTGATCGCGGCGAGCGCGGTGTTCGGAACTACGCCATCGTGCAGCGCCTTCTGCCAGAAGATGTCGAAGTTGGCAACCTTGGCCCGGCTTCTCCAGTATTCCTGCACCAGGTCATGATCCGATTTGTCGGGCTGTCCGCCCAATGTCGCGATCACTTCCAAAGCCGTTTTGCCGCCATAGAGCGGAGCAATCAAAGGTTGGACGAAACTTACGGTGCCGTCAAAAGCGCGAACGTCGCCCCAGGATTCAAGGAAGTGCGCCTCGGGCACGCTCCAGACGCATTGCCTGGCGGTCTCGTCAGAATACAGTCCCAGGTAGGCTTTCCAAGCGACTTTTCTCAATGCACCGGCGAAATCTAAATCTACTGGCGCATTGTAAACGGGATTGCCGCCGAGAATCACCAGCGTACCCACTTTGCCGGCGTTCATATCGGCCACCAGTTGTCGCAGCGATTCCGGTTGATCCGCCGGATTTCCTTCCACCGGCTCCGTGTAGGTGACGGTCTTCCCGATGTTACCTAGCGCCTGGTTGATGGCGTGCGCGAGCGCGTGTATTTCCCCGGATTGATGCTCGCCCGCGATGACGATCGAAGCGCCTTTGTGCGCCTGCAAATCGCGCGCAATCGCCGCTACTTCTTTGTATTTGCCGCTGGATTGCCCGCCCAGCCCCAACGCTGCTGCCAGATCCCGAGCCCAGCCTTCCACCTCGCTCGCTCCGAGCACAAAGTGGTGATCCGCCATGCTGGCGGTCGGTGATGGCGACGGCTCCACCACGTACAAGCGATTCAGCACCGTTTCGCTGACCGGCTTTCCTTCGGCTTGCACCTGTGCCGGCAAATGCAACGGCCCGCGATTATCCGCCGCGTATTGGGCGGATTGATTGGTGCGGAGTGGAATAGACCCTTCCTGGTAACCCTCCTGCCAATTTTCCTTGGGTTGCGGCGAGTGCGTGACGTTGGTCGCCACCCGGCGTTTGTCCGCAAAATTCCGCGCGTGCCTCAGATTGCCGGGACCGCAGGCTAGAAAATCGGCATCCAGCGATACCACGACATCGGCTTGGTCGAAATGGTAGATGGTGTTGACGGGTTTGCCGAACGCCAGCACCGCACCCTTGTACGCATTGTGGCGCCCACAAGCTTCATATTGATGCCACTTGGCGCCCGGCATCTCTTTTAAGATACCGTTGATGCCCGCAGCCAGCGTCGGCGACGTCACCGTTTCGGTCAGAATCCGAAGCCCGTCGCCCTTATTCACCAGCGCCCGTTCGCGTCGCGCGGCCAGCGCGCCCTGGAAGGCGACCCAACTGCTGATCAGCTCCTTGTGGCTAACGGCCTGCGCCCGATCCGGATCGTACATCGTCAGCAGCGATGCTTGCTGGAAGTAGTCCGACGCGCCCAGGCTGCCGGGATGATCCGGATTGCCGTCGATCTTGGTGGGCCGGCCCAGGTGGCTGGTAACCAGCAGTCCCGTGCCTACGCCGCCCATCTGCATCGCTGTGGCGAAATACAACGGAACGCCGGGGACGAACTCTTCCGGCTGGCGAACGTAGGGAACGATCAACTCCTTGGGCAGCTTGGTGCACGCGGTAACACCGGCCATCGCCAGCGACGCGGCAGCCAGCTTCAGAAAATTGCGGCGATTGGCTGGGTCCAGCCAATTCGGCGTCCGGTCGGCGAATTCATCGTCGACGAAAGCCTGAAACTCTTTCGTTTCCGCCAGCTCTTCGAGGCTCTTCCAGTACCGTGGTCCCTGGGCTGATTCCAGCCGAGCCCGAATCTTGTCTAAATCGAGAGCGGGTTTCTCGTTGTCAAGAGCGGCTTTCTTCTCGTTCATCGGTGGCAAGTGTAGCAATCCGTCAAACTTTGAATGTGGTACTCCTGGACGAGCTTTTGGCCGAGCTCTTCTTGATTACTCGGCGCCTCATAGGCCATGTTGAACACCTGATCGCGCGGACGCACATATTTCTCGGGGTTGCGGTGACAGTTCACGCACCAGTTCATGTACAGCGTGTTTTCCTTGTACATCAGCGGCATCTGATCCACGTGCCCGTGGCAGGTGGCGCATCCCACGCCCTTGTAGATGTGGATGCTGTGGTTGAAGTATACGAAATCGGGTAGAGCGTTTACCCGCGTCCATTGGAGCGATTCGCCCGTGCGGAAACTGGCGCGCACCGGCTCCAGAATCTCCGCGTTCGCCCAGATCTGCGAGTGACAACTCATGCAAATCTCAGTGGCCGGAATACCGGCGAACGAAGACGTTTCCACCGACGTGTGACAGTACCGGCAATCGATGCCGTCGTCTGAGACGTGATGCTTGTGGCTGAAGGGGACGGGCTGCTCTTTGACTACCTTGACGTCCGTGATGTAGTTACCACGGTCCATCATGTAGGCAAAAGCGAGCAATCCCCCGGCTCCGATAACAGCGGCGGCGAGGCTGATCTTCGAAATGCTATTTGCGCTTCGGTGGAAGAGCTGGGCCATCCAGTTTTCGAGTCCTGTTGACCCACCATGCTACATCAAATTGCGCTAGGATTGCAAAAAATATTATCAGGCGAGTTTGAGTGTAATTTGAACTACGCTAAAACTCGCCTGAAAGTTTTCGCTGTTGCAGAACCGCGACAGTAGGGAGCCGATTGCAACTATGCCGCGAAGCGTTTGCCGGCGGCGCGGCGTGCACGCAGTAATCGGATGCGGACAGCGGTTTCGGTCCAGCCATGTGCCCGCGCGATCTCTTGCACTTTGTAGCCTTCCAGATAATGCCGCTGCAGAACCAAGCGGTCGTTCTTCTTGCAAGTCTGGAGAATCCGGCGGACATCGATCCCGGCCAGGTTCACCTTGGGCGGCGTGGAGAGTTCGGGAAGCGTTTGCAGGAATGGCTCGCGGCGCACGCAGCTCCGATGAATGTTGAGCGCGATACTATTCATCCAGGTGAGCACCATGTTGGCGTCGCGCAATTGGGCCAGCCGCTCCCACCCTTTCACCCAAGCGGCTTGCGCAGTCTCTTGCGCGCCATCGTAAGTGAGGCCTCGCGATACAAGAAACCGGACCGTCAGGTTGTAGCCTTTTTTGTATGCGTTGCCGTATTCTTCACAGGTCATTTCAGCTAAGCTCCCTTGGAGAAATATTGCCTTCTCGGCTTTTCGTTTCATAAGATTTGCAGTTGGAGTACCATACTGGATTCTCCGGGTCTCTGATAGTGAAGAGGTTTATATTCTTATGGTTACAGACTGGGGATTGGAGTGGTCCGCGAATCCTCGCGCCGGGCAAGAATTTCTGGACGGGAAAAATTTGCCGGACCCGGCGCCTCCCCTCGTATTCCTTGTATTCCCCGTCTCCCTATGTATTCCTCGGGACTCTGTACAACATATGATCCTCATCGACGGTCACTTCACCGATCTTGAGCGCCGCCGGTTCGCGCCCGAAGACCGTGAACCCAAGCGTCGCATAGAGCTTCTTGGCCGCGGCCTGTTGATCGCCCACTGTGAGGATGATTTGTTCGAGCCCAACGAGTGTTCCCGCTCGCCGCAATACTTCCGCCATCAAGCGCCGCGCGATTCCCTGGCCACGATATTCTCCCTGTACAAAAACTCCCCAGATTCTGCCCTTATGCCGTTCCTTGAGGCGCGTGTTGCGCCCGAAACCGGTGGTTCCCACGAGGGCGCCGCTGGCAAAGGCGCCCAGCACGAAGTTTTCATCGCTCGCGGCCGCCAGGCGTCCGCGGAAGACTTCCAAGGATGTCTCGCGATGTTCCTCCGCGGATGAGCCAAAGGCGCGGGGTTCGGTTTCAAGAGCCTCCAGACGCACGCGCCAGAACGCCTCGGCATCTTGCGCTCCGAGGGTCCGAATCTCTATATTCATATCTGAGCCGTATTCGACGTTGACCCGCTTCACCATTATTGTCCTGCTGGCCGCGGCGTCCTGGGGCGGCGCCATTGCGCAGACGCCCGAGCCGGCTGAGCAACAGAGGGTACTGGCCGACGCCACCGATTACGCTACCAATCACGAACGAGCCCTCCCGAACTTCATCTGCACCCAAACCACGCGGCGTTTCGAGGATTTTTCCGGCCGCGAGGAATGGCATCCCCTGGACATCATCGTCGAACGGCTCACCTACTTCGAACACCACGAAGACTATAAAGTGCTCGAGATTAATGGCCTGCCTTCCGGCCTCGAGCACGATCAATTGGGCGGCGCTTCTTCGTCGGGCGAATTTGGGTCCGTCATGAAGGGAATTTTTTCCGCGGCTTCCGCGACTGAATTCCACTGGCAGACTTGGTTTACGCTACGGGGCCAAAAGATGCACGTGTACGCTTACAGTGTTACGGCGGCTCATTCGGATTACCACATCGTGGTGCCGGGGCAATCCTTGGATCTGGTGCCGGCTTATCACGGTCTGATCTTCATCGACGACCGCAAGCACTACGTGCACCGGATCACGATGCACGCCGACGGCATTCCGCGGACCTACCCGATTCAGGACGTAAGCCTCATGCTCGACTACGACTACACGCGCATCGGCGACGCCGATTATCTTTTGCCGCTCACGTTCGAGCTGCGCTCGCGCCAGGGCAAAGTGCTGGTCAAGAACGACGTGGACTACGACAATTACAGCAAGTTCACGGCGGATTCAAGCGTCCGCTTTGGGGATGCCGACCAGCTGCCGCCCAAAAAACAGCCTTGAAAAGAGTGGGGCCGTCCCCCCGGACCGCGCCGGACGCCCNNCCGGCGCGCGGCCACGTTCGCGACGGCATCGTCAAGGGCGAGTCATGCACAGGGAGTCAGGGAACCGTTTCGTCTGACAGACTCACCGTAACGCCGATCGCTTGGCCAGTCCCACCGGTTACAGCGATATCTTCCCCACGGAGACTGACGAATACCCCGGCGGGAAGCTCGTTCCGCCCTGCATGACTAAAACGCGAAGAACGGCCACTCCGGCCCGAGGCCCATCAGGATTTGTCCAACCGACTCGAGGCGGCTCGCGCTCGCAAAAGCGTGCTGAGTAATTACGTGCACGTCGCGGAAGTATTTCTCGAAATGATACTCGCGCCGAATCCCAGACGCGCCGACGGCGGCGTGAACAAGGTCCACCGCCTCGGCTGCGGCCAGAATGGCGTGCGTCGATGCGAGCTGAGCCTTGCACTTGTACTCCATCGTGATGGATTTGCCGTCCACGGCGTCGGCATAGGCCCTGTCGAAAACGTCATGTAGGTAGGCCCGCGCGGCACCCAGCTTGGCTTCTGCGTGCCCAAGCTGCGACTGGACCACGGAACGATCCCGAAGCGACTTCACGGTGTAGGCCGGGGTCTTCTTCGTTGCAAGCTCGATGAGCTCGTCAATGGCGGCGCGGGCGATGCCAAGTGCCGGCGGCGCGACCGTCGCGACGGCGGGCCAAACGGTCAATCGATACAGCGGTCCGCTGTAAGCCGCGCTCGGAGCCTTCACAGGAACAAAAGGCACGGCGCGCTCCTCCGGGACGAAGACGTCGTTCAGAGCGACGTCATGGCTTCCAGTGCCCGACATGCCAAGCGTGTTCCAATTGTCAATGATTTCCCCTTGCGCCGCCGGCACCACAGTCATGAGTGTGATGGGCGCGCCGTTTGCTCCCTTGCGCATTACATCGGCTTCGTCATAGATATTGGCCAAACCAACGAACATCGTATCGCTATGCGCTCCGCTCACAAACGACGTGCGGCCAGTCACGCGATATCCACCCGGCACGGGAACCGCTTTTCGTGGCGGATTGAAGCTTCCACCTAATATGGTCTCCTCAGGGCCGAACACCTGCTCGGTCGTACTGTCGGAGAACCACGGACCAAACATGTCGACCCCGATCGACAGCCCCAGATTCCATCCTGCGGCGCTATCGATGCGTGAGACCTCCTCAACCACGCGGAAGCCGGTCACCGGGTCGGCCTCAAGGCCGCCACGGGCTTTGGCGCGGAACATCTTGTACAGGCCCGCATCTCTCATCGCGTTGACCACGACCGTGGAGAGACGCCGCTCTCTTTCTGCCTCGGCGGCGTGTTCGCGAATGAGAGGCTCCATCGCCTTTACAGCGTCCAGAAGCTTGTCCGCCAAGTCCATAAGGCTCACTTTCTACAACAATCTCAAATAAACGCAGTGGTCTTAATCCCCGAAACGTCAAACCGTTTCCGGCAGCGCATGTTCTTGCACATCACCTTGTCTTCCAGCAGCACCATGTAGCTGGCGGCCTTCTTGAACTTCGCGCGATCGCGCTCGTCGGCGTTCCCCGGCAGCCGGTCCACCTTGGTTCGTACCAGCCACGGCAGATCGTAAGCCTCCGCGCTCCGGCAAAAGGGGCAGTTCAACGTGATCGGCTTCGTCGTTCGGGATTCTTTGTAAAATGCTTTTTCGTCCATGGATTCTTCCTTACCTGACCGCGGCCAGCGAGGACGCTCTCACCAAACTGGCGTCCAGAAGCCGCGCAAATTCGTCCACATCGGATTTGCCGATGTTCATCGGGGGCGAGAAGCGCAGCACGTTGCCGTGCAGTCCGCCCTTGCCGAGCAAAATTCCGTTTTCGCGCGCCGCTTCCATGATGGCTGTCGTTTGCGCCGCCGCCGGTGTCTTACTTATCGGATCCTCCACCAGCTCGACGGCCTGCAACAATCCCATGCCGCGCACGTCGCCGATGATGGAATGCTTGGCCTGCAGCTCCAGCAGCTTTTCGCGGAAATAGGCGCCTACCTCGGCCGCGTTGATCGACAGATTCTGCTCCTCGATGAAGTCGATCACGGCTTTGGCGGCGGTGGTCGCAACCGGATTGCCGCCAAACGTTGAAATGGTGGCGCCCTTCACCGAGTCCGCGATCTCCGGACGCGCGATCGTCAAGCCGATCGGGGTGCCGTTGGCTAATCCCTTGGCGCTGGTAATGATGTCCGGCTGCACGCCCCATTGCTCGATACCAAACCACTTGCCGCCCGTGCGTCCCCAGCCGGTCTGCACTTCGTCGCTGATGAACACGCCGCCGTGTTTCTTGACGGTCTCCGCCACGATCGGAAAGTATTCTTTGGGAGGCGTGATAAATCCGCCCACGCCTTGAATCGGTTCGGCGATGAATCCGGCAATGCGGCCGGAGGTCGTGGTGCGGATCACTTCTCCCACGTCCTGCGCGCAGCGCACCTCACAAGAGGGATACGAAAGCCCATAGGGACAGCGATAGCAATAAGCGTTCACCGCGTGAACGATTCCGGCTTGCGTCACCGGGCCCAGCCTCCAGGCAGATTGCGCAGTCAGGCCCATGGCGAGTGACGACCGGCCATGATAGGCATAACGCAGCGCGACGATTTCAGTCGACCCCGTGTAGCAACGCGCCGCAAGGATTGCCGTTTCGTTGGCTTCCGTGCCGCTGCTGGTGAAGAACGACTTGGTGAGCTTGCCGCCCGGCGTGATTTGCGCCAGCTTCTTCGCCAGCGCCGCTTGGGGTTCATTGGCGAAGACCGTGGACACGTGCTGTAAACGATCCATCTGCGCGTGCACTTTCTTGTTGACCGCATCGTTGCAGTGGCCCACGCTCACGGTCACGATGCCGCCGAAAAAGTCCAGGTATTGATTGCCATCCGCGTCCCAAACGTATTGGTTCTTGGCGTGCGAAATTACCAGCGGCTGCTTATAGTAATGGAACACGCAGGGGAAAAGGTGTTCGCTCTGAGCAAGCAGGATCTCTTCTTTGGTCATGTTTGATTCTAATTGGTTTCTGAGTGTTCTGGATTCTGCATTCTGAATTCTGCCTTCTGACTTCTTCCCGTATCATCGAATGATGAAGATCGCGCTCGACGCGACCCCGTTGACGGTTCCAAGCGGCGGAGTGCGCCGCTACACCGAGGAGTTGAGCCGGGCCTTGGCGCAAACCTTCCCCGACGACCAGTTCTGGCTGTTATCCGATCAAAGTTTCGCCCCGCCATTCTCGCGGTCCAATGTTAAAATCGGCCAGGGCCCCCGCAACATGCTCGAACGCCGCTGGTGGTCGTGGGGCCTGCAGGGCGAGATCTCACGCTTGGGCATTGACATCTTTCATGGGACCGACTTCGCGGTGCCGTACCTCCCGCTTCGCCCCAGCGTCATGACCCTGCACGATCTTTCGCCCTGGATGGAGGCCGGCTGGCACGCGCAATCCGATCGAGTGCGCACTCGAACTCCGATGTTACTGCGGTTAGGTCTGGCCACCATGGTGATCACGCCTTCCGACGCCGTGCGCCGCGCCGCCATCGGGCGTTTTCACTTGCAGCATGATCGCGTGATTACCGTGCCGCACGCCGCTGCCGCTTCGTTTCGTCCCATACCAGCGCCAGAGCACAACCCGCCATACCTCTTATATGTCGGCACTCTCGAACCGAGAAAGAACATCGGCCTGGTGCTCGACCTGTGGCGCGAACTGCGGCGCGAACATCCCATCGAGTTGATCCTGGCCGGCCGACGCCGCGCGGATTTTCCCGAGATCCCGCCGGAGCCGGGCTTGCACCTGATGGGTCTCACGCCCGAGGAAGAGTTGCCGGGTTTGTACTCCGGCGCCGTCGCCTGTCTTTATCCGTCTTACTATGAAGGGTTCGGTCTGCCAGTGCTCGAAGCAATGCAGTGTGGAGCTGTTGTGATCGCCTCAAACGATCCGTCCATCCAGGAAGTTGCCGGCGCCGGCGCGATTCTGCTGGACGTCCGAGATCGCAGCGCTTGGCTGGAGGCGCTTCGGTCGGCCATCACGCAGCCCAATGAAATGCGTGTCTGGCGCGAGCGCGCCGTCACTCGATCCGGGCAATTCTCGTGGACAAAAACCGCCAAGTTGACGAAAGCCGTGTATGAACAGGCCATCCACAGATTTCGCAAATAGGTCTTCCGCAAATAAGCCTGCGGCCCTGTTCCTGTCCCCCGAGGCCCCCTATCCGATGACCGGTGGAGGGCCCATTCGCGCGGCCTCCGTGCTCGAATACCTGGCACAGCGATTTTCCGTGCATGCCATTTTCTTCCGCGAACCCGGAGCGCCCCATCCCGCGGCCGCCATTCCGCCCGGCCGGGTGGATCGCGTGGACGTGGTCGGCCTGCCGTTTCACTCCAAGCGTCCGCTCGCGCGCGTACTGCGCAACACTGCGCGAATGGCCCGCAATCGCCCGCCGCTGGTCGATCGCTTCTCGGGATTCCAGGCACAAATCGCGCGCTGCGTATCCGGCCAGCGCTACGAGGCCGCATTCATCGAGCATTTCTGGTGCGCTCCCTACGTCCAGCAACTGCGTCCGGCCGCCGAGCGCGTGTTTCTGAATCTTTACGATATCGACTCGGTGTGGCACCGCAGCATGGCTGATTCCAGCAGCGGCTTGCTGGCCTGGAGCTACGGCCGATTCGCGCAAGCGTCGCTGGAGTTGGAGCGCTCCTGGTTCCCCCGGTTCGATTGCATTTTGACCACCTCGTGCAGCGATGCAAAACTCGTGCGAGCAATTGCGACGGATACCAACGTGACGGTTTATCCCAACGCGCTGCCCCTCATTGTTCCCCCACCCCGCTCGGACCGCCTCGAAATCATTTTCAGCGGCAATCTCGAATATGCGCCTAACATCGCCGCGGTCCGATTCTTTCATCGCCAGGTATGGCCCGCGCTGCAGTCGCGCTGGCCTGGGCTGAGGTGGAAGATATTGGGCAAGAACCCGGGAGGCTTCCGCGATTTGTCCGCCAATGATCCCAGCATCGAGATCACCGGATTTGTGGAAGACGCCGTTGCCGTCATCGCGCAATCGCAGGTGGCCATCGTGCCAGTGCTGGCTGGAAGCGGCACCCGAATCAAGATTCTGGAGGCTTGGGCCGCGCGAACGCCGGTGGTTTCCACCAGTCTCGGAGCCCAGGGGCTGGAATGCCGCGATCGCGAGCACCTGCTTCTCGCTGATGATCCCGAAAGCTTCATCACCGCGGTATCCGAACTGCTCGCGCTGCCGGACGATCGCGCCCGCATCGGAGCCGCTGGACGCCGCCTCTATGAAGAGCGCTATACTTGGCAAGCTGCTTGGAAAGCTTTAGATTCCGCTCTCGCCGGTAACGGATAACCGTGAGAACGGTCTAACCCATGGAGCAACGCGTTCACAGCCTGTAAACGTTTTGTGAAAGAGCCCGTCTGCGACGGGAAACGCTCTATACTGGAGATGGTGATGCGCTTTGCGGTGGACGCCCATGCAGTCGGCCAACACTTGACGGGGAACGAAACATACATTAGAAATCTAATGAATTGTTTCGCCGTTTTGGATGGACAAGCCGACTTTGTAGCTTACATTTCGCGCCCGGACGCTTTTGATCAGGTTCCCGATCGGTTTCAGAAGAAGCGCGTCGCGATCAATCCGTATGTGCGGCTCGGCTATGATCTTCCGAGACGCGTCGCCGAAGACCGGCCGAGCCTCTTGCATGTGCAATATACCGCCCCCATCCGGTGCGCGGCGCCGATTGTAGTGAGCGTGCATGACGTCAGTTTTCTGGAACATCCGGAGTACTTCACTCCGTTCCGCGCCTTGCAATTGCGCTTGACCGTGCAGCGTACGATCAGATCGGCCGCCTGCGTACTCACGCCCAGCGAATTCTCCAAGCGTCGAATTCTGGAGGCCTACCGCCTCGAAGAGGAAAAAGTGATCGCGTTGCCGAACGGCGTCAGCTCGGCCTTTCGCCCGGTGGCGCGGGAGGCTGCGCGGCGGAGCGTGCCAGCGTCATTCAACGTGCCATTTCCGTTTATCCTGACGGTTGGCGATCTGCAGCCGCGCAAGAATCACTTAGGGCTTATTCGCGCCTTTGAGGAGCTGGTGCGGAGTTACCCGCAATTGCCGCACCACTTGGTCATTGTAGGCAAGGAAACATGGTACGCGTCCACCATCCGCGCGGCTGCCAGGAAGTCGTTGGTGCACGATCGCATTCACTTTGCCGGCTTCGTGGACGACGATCAGTTGCATCGCCTGTATGGCGCTTGCGACCTGATGGTTTATCCGTCCTTCTATGAAGGTTTCGGATTGCCGATCCTGGAGGCCATGGCGTGCGGACGAGCGGTGGCCTGCTCCAACACCTCGGCGATGCCGGAGGTGGCCGATTCCGCGGCCATTCTTTTCGATCCCTGCTCCCAACAGGATCTCGTCACTTCCATGCGCGACTTGTTGCTCAATCCCGAATTGCGCTTGCGCATGGAGCGTTTGGGCGCGCAGCGCGCGGCTTTGTTTAGTTGGGAGAGGACCGCCGCCATGACGCTCGATTTGTATTATGCTGTTGGTGGGCGTGCCAAGAGCGCGCCCGGAGTGCTGCGCAAGTCCATTTCCGCTGTTCCCCGGTGATGTACTCAAGGTGACGAAGCTAAATCTCATTTCCTCTGTCCTTCTGCTGGCGCTCACCGCCATCGCCGCCGAGTCCACGCTTCCCAATGAAACCTTGCGGTACAGCATCAACTGGCCCACCGGCGTGAGTTTGGGAGAAGCCCAGTTGAGCGCCTCCAGCTCGGCTGCGCACATGCATTTCCAATTCAACTTGGATGCGGCCGTGCCTGCGTTTACTGTGAGCGACCATTTCGGCTCCGATGCGTCTGGCAGCTTCTGCTCCTCTGAGTTTGATAAATCGACCTCGCATGGGTCGAAGAAAACCGACGAGAAAGAAACATTCGATTCCAAGACCGGTGCGGTCACGCGCGGATCGGGCTCCGGGCAGTCCGAATTGGACGCCTCCACCTGCAGCAAGGACGCCCTGACATTTCTGTATTTCCTGCGCCAGGAATTGAGTCAGGGACGCATTCCTCAAGAGGAGACCGTGTATTTTGGCGCGCCCTATGAAGTGCGGCTGAATTCCGCGGGAACCGAAAGCATCAAAATCGGAGGCGCTTCCGTGGACGCGGAACGCATCACCGCGTCCGTGAGCGGGCCATCCTCCAGCATCAGCTTTGAAATGTTGTTCCTGAAGGACCCGGCTCGCACGCTCGCGGTCGTGCGGGTGCCGCTGGCTCTGGGCACATTCTCGATGGAACTGGTGAAATAGCTCCCTCCAACGGACCACGTGCCACTCAAGGTCGCCTTTTTTTCCCCGCTTCCGCCGGCGCGCAGTGGCATCGCCGACTATTCCGCCGCATTGTTGGACGAGCTGCAAAGGTTGGTGGACGTGCGAGTGTTCGCGTCCAAGCCGCCCTCGTTCAATCCGGCGGACTTCGATGTCGCGCTCTACCAGGTAGGCAACAACGCCCATCACGATTTCTGCTATGAGATGGCGCTGGATTATCCGGGCGTGGTCGTTGTGCACGAAGCGAACCTGCACCACTTGATCGCTGACATCACCATCAAGCGTGACGATTGGGACGCTTACATGCGGGCCGCGGAGCACGAGGGTGGTCCCCAAGCGCTGGCATATGCGCGCCGGGTGCGAGAGCTCGAAGTTGGCCCGGATTACGAGGGTCTGCCGATGCTGCGGCAATTGCTGGATCGCTCCAAGGCGGCCATCGTTCACAGTGGCTGCGTCGAGGCCGAATTGCGTGGCGCGGGATTTTCCGGTCCCGTGGCTCGCATCCCGCATGGCGCATGGATTCCCGACGCCAGCCGTTCCGAATTTCGCGATCGCCTGGGAATCGACGAATCCACCCCGCTCATCGGCGTCTTCGGATTTCTGAAACCGTACAAGCGCATCGCCGAGTCGCTGCGTGCGTTCCGGCGTCTAGTGCGTGTCCATCCGGCGGCCAAGATGGTTCTGGTCGGCGAGCCGCATCCCGAGCTGCAGTTGCACTCGCTGATCCAATCGCTGGAGCTCGGCTCGCACGTGCGAGTGCTTGGCTTTCGCCCGATCGACGAGTTTGTCGGATACCTGGCGGCCTGCGATATCATCCTCAATCTCCGCCATCCCACGGTTGGAGAGAACTCCGGAACGTTGATGCGCGCCCTTGGATTGGGCAAGGCCGTGGTCGTTTCCGAAGTCGGATCGTTCGCCGAATTGCCCGCGGCGATCTGCCTGAAGGCGCCGGTGGACGCCACTGAGGAAGATCACCTGTTTGAGTACCTCAATCTCCTGGTCAGCCGTCCGGAAGTCCGGAAAGCGTTGGGAGCGCGCGCGCGCGAGTGGGTGCAGACCGAATGTACGTGGCCCCAGGTCGCCCAGCGTTATGCCGAGTTCCTGGAACACGTGGCTCACAACGGCGCGTTTGATTTTTCCACTCCAAGCAAAAGCACCGAGCCCGAAAGTCCGCCGGCCGTGGTCCGCGTTGAGCCGGAATACATTCTGTCCTGGGCACCCGATGAAGCCGCCCGAGGCTATATCGAAACGCACCTGAGCCGCTTCGAGAAGACGCTCGCGATTACGCCGCCCGGCGGACCCGAAGACCGCGTTTTAGAAATGGGCTCGTACCTTCAGATCACGCCCGCGCTGAAGACGCGTCTCGGCTATGGCGAAGTGCGCGGCTGCTACTACGGACCAGCCGGCCAGATTGACAATCACAGCGTGCAATCCATCGACAGTGAGCAATTTGATTGCGCGCTGGAGCTCTTCGACGCTGAAAAAGACCGCTTCCCTTATGACGACGGTTATTTTTCTACGGTCCTGTGCTGCGAGCTGGTGGAACATCTCACCGAAGACCCCATGCATATGATGTCCGAGATCAACCGGATCCTGCGGCCGGATGGCCACCTCGTCCTCACCACGCCGAACATCGGTTCACTGCGCGCGATCGCCGCTATTTTGTCGGGCTATCATCCAGGTTTTTTTCCTGCCTACATTCGGCCGCGGGTGGCCGGCGAGGAGCCCGAGGCGCGCCATAATCGCGAGTATACGGCTCGCGAGATTGTGCTTTTGTTCCATTACGCCGGGTTCGAGATGACGCTGCTTGAAACCGGACCCTTCCGCGATGAGCCCAAGCCCGAACACGAGTGGGTGAAGCATATGATCGCTCGTTATGAAATGCCGGCGGACCTGCGCGGCGACGGAATCTACGCCGTCGGCCGCAAGCGGGGGCCGGTGCGCGAGCGCTATCCGGACTGGTTGTATCAATGAACGTCCAGCTCCGCGTGCAAGCGACCGTGCTGGAAATCTCGGTCGTCGTCGAAAACAATTCGCGCCATACGTGGACGCCTGACAACTTTTCGCTCGGCTGGCAATTATACGATCCGCGGTCGAGTGTGTTCATCGAAGAAGGCGCCTGGACGCCCGTCGCCGCCGATGTTCCTCCGGGCGCCAGCGCCCGGTTCGACATAGCAATTCCGTTTCTGCCCGATTCCGGCGAGTACGAAGTTTATCTTTCCCCCATTCAGCAGCCCGACGGCTGGGGCTACGCGCGCGGTGAGCGATTCTTGCGCGTCGGCGTAGAGGCACGTGAGGGCCAACTTCGCATTCTGGCACACGAGATCACAACCGTCCGCTCGTTGCGCTGGCGGCGGATGTGGGCGGCGCTTCCGAAACTGGTTGCCAGTCCCGTGCGCACCGTCGTCCAAAACCGTCGCCTGATCCGCTCCATGGCGCGCCGCGACATCCTGGCGCGTTATCGTGGTTCGTTCGGCGACGTCTTCTGGACTGTCCTGAACCCTCTGCTGCTCATGGCGACTTATTTTTTCGTCTTCGGCATCGTCTTGCAGACGCGCTTCGGACCCGACCAGAGCCGCACCAGCTTCGCGCTTTATTTTCTCGCGGGGATGCTGCCCTGGCTCGCATTTTCCGAGCCCGTGGGCCGCGCGGCGTACGTCATCCTGGATCATCGCAATTTCGTCAAGAAATTGGTATTCCCGCTGGACACGCTGCCGGTGAATCAAGTGGTGTCGGGATTGGTGACCGAGCTGTTCGGCGCGGCGGTGTTCATCGCGGGGCTACTGATTGTCCGCCACGCGGTCCCGGCAACCGTACTGTGGTTGCCCGTGCTGGTAATTCCGCAACTTCTGTTTACGCTGGGAGTCTGCTGGTTTCTGGCGGCGCTCGGTGTCTACATGCGCGATCTGGGCCAGATCATGGCGCTGGTCCTTACGCTGTGGTTCTTCATCACTCCCATTTGTTATCCCGAGTCGGCCAAGCTATCGCCCGCAATCTCGGCGGTGATGCGCCAGAATCCGCTGTACATTTTGGTGCGATTGTATCGCGAGGTCTTTCTCGAAGGCCGCGCCCCGGAATTATATCCGTTGCTCAAGCTCTGGGTGATCGCGTTGGTTTTGTTTTTCCTCGGTCACGTGTGGTTCTACCGTCTGCGAAAAAGCTTCGCGGATGTGATTTGAGCCTAATCATTTCCTTGATTTATTTCGTCGCGCGCGTTCTCTCTCATACTGTCTGATAGTCCCGGTTGGGTCTGGCGGCCATGGCGTTGATTTGTTCAATCGATAGAACGACGACACGCGTCCGCTAGGCAACCTCCGGTTGAACGTGGCGATGTTCCAGCCCAGGTACCGAAGCTCCCGAACCCGCGCCTGCCAAGCGTCTTGATTAGCCACGAACTTGAGCGTCGCTGCTGCAACGGGCTGCCCTTGGAACTCCTTCAGCGTTTCTCCAAGCCGCATGTGGACACTTCTGTGAGCCATCACGGCACCGATCCATGCTGGTTCAGGGAGTTTGAGACCATCCTCCCTCCCAGCGTTGCACTCTGCACAGATTAATCGCAGATCCTCCGAGTTGTTGCTGCCCTCCCGTTCGCGCGAGACATAGCGAACGGCGATTAGCACAACCCCATGCCTCTCAACCGATCGGCCGCACACACTGCACCGCCCTCGGACGGTGGCGGCCCCACTCTGAGCCTCGTCTCGGGGGATTCGCCGTGGACGACAAGCCCTGCAAGGCCAAGCCCCCGTCGTTCGCACAGGCCTTTTCGGTTTCTGATCCATGATTTTCCGACTCGATCGTGTTCTATTATAGAACACTCTCACAACGAGCAAGACGTTACGCTCGTCGTGTGCCCAAAGGTCCGAGAGGTAAGAACATCGTCGGACGGCGCGTTGCCGAAGCGCGCAACCTACTTCGACCATCAATTACGCAGGACGCCCTGTCGGGGAGGGTAGCGCGGCTAGGAATTCAGCTCGACCGAGCTGCGATCGCCAAGATCGAGAACAACCACCGACGAGTTCTCGATTATGAGCTGAAGGCGCTCGCGGCTGCACTGGGCGTTCACGTCAACTGGCTGTTCGGAGACGAGAGATGAAGGACCCAACCTCTCAACTGCGGTCGGCGACGAGACGGGCCAAATCCGACGTTGCGAATAAGATCGTTAGCATGTTCCTCCACGAACTGAGCCGGAGAATTGCCGAGCACTGGAAATTCAGAATCGACGGCGAGGAGTACGGGAAGCTGGTCCGGGAATGGTTCAACAACAAATGCCCGTACTGCTCTCGCCCTCTCGCTGATGGCCAGCCAGTGATCGAACACCTCGATGGCATGAACCGCTACCGCGCGGGCCTTCATGTCGCCGGAAATGTCTTGGTCGCGTGCAGGAGGTGCAACGGCGAAAAACGTCGCGACGATTCGGCGAAGACTCTATCGCTAGCTGAGTCCGGCTGGGCGTCATTTCTGTCTCACGACGGAACAAGGTGCGCTCCGTCGTGTCTAACCTGTAGGTATTGGAGCGGCATATGGAATGACGAGACGGAGCGCAGGACGCGGCTGCGCGAGAACTCGGAGAGAATACGTTCCTTTCGTGCCGCCTTTCCAGAACTAGAACAAATCCTGCCCGCGATCCGAGGGGCCTTGCCAGAGCTGTTGACGAAACTCTATTCGGATTGTCAATCCTTCGCAGAGAATGAGATCCGAATCCTACTGGAAGGCCTTGACCGGATCGCGGGAGCCAGTATGCCGAAGGGCTCGGAGCCAGCCACCGGGGGCCGAACACGCAAGCATGGCAAGGTCGAGCCTTCGACCGATGGTCCTGCGGCGGAAGCTCCTTGAGGGTCCATGAGGAAATCGCCCGCGATTACGCTGGGGTACAGCGCTTCGTTCGCCTCGTGAGTGCGGTCACATCAGTCGGGCGTGGTCATAGCCTATTGGCCTGACTGCGCGACCTTGAAAACGCACTGCCCCAGGCTTGCCTTTGATAATCCGGCCGATCGGCATGCCGGGGGCTTTGATCCGCGGAGGAGCCGTGTACAGAAGTTCGTAATCCTCGCCATCGTGCAACGCCTGATCGAGCGTCGCGCCCTTGAGCAGAGGCACGTCATCCAATTCCGCCGCCACGCCCGATTCCCGGCACAGACGATGGAGATCGAGCGCCAGGCCGTCGCTGATGTCCATGCACGCCGTCGCGACGCCCACCAATTCACGGCCGAAGTCCAGCCGGGGCACGATCACGCGCTTGTGCTTCCATCCACCGAGCGGCCCGGAAACGTACAACATGTCGCCTGGGCGCGCGCCCGAGCGAAGCAGCGCTTTGCCTTTGGCGACAGAGCCGCAAATCATGATGTCGCACACGAACTGGCCTGCGTGAGAAATGTCGCCGCCTGCAACTGATGCCTTTGCTTTTCGCAGCAACTTGAAGATGCCGCGATAGAATCCGTCGATCCAGCGCTCGTCAGTCCAGGGCGCGAGCGCCATCGACACCAGGCAGTACAGTGGCGTTCCACCCATCGCGGCGATGTCGCTCAAACTGCGAGCAACCGCTCGAGCGCCGATCTGTTCAGCGCTCGATTCCCGAGTGAAATGCACACCCTCGATGCTGAGATCGGCGGTGAAGAGCAAATCCTGGCCGGCCGGCGGCTGGATCACAGCGCAATCGTCGCCGATCAGTGGAGCACGCCGGCGAAGCTTGCGGGTAATGCTGTCCTCTGTCACGGAGTCGCAGCCACCAAGCCCGACGGCAGCTCCTCGCCAAACACTTTGCCGAGATCCTCTTCCACTTCGCCTTCCAGTGTGGGCAAGAGAGCTTCCGGGATCCTTTTCCGAATTGTCTCGATGGTCGCAGGATTCAAATCGCGCGTGGAATCGCCCGTGCGCCGCGCGATCGCGACCACCGCGTCCTCTGTCTTCGGTATTTTGAGCAAAGCTTCGATCCAGCGCGTCGCGGTCGTTGCCGGTAGCACTTGATTGATTGGCCCGTAGAACAGCTTCCGCGCACCGATCCGCGAGAGGCACCACAAGCCGGTTTCCACCATCTCGCCTTTCTTCACCTGCGCGATCAGCGCGTCGCCGAGCTGGGTCTTGGTCTGCAACGGAAGCAGCTCCAGGCTCGCACCGGTGCGCCACATCTCGCGCAACAAGCTGTTGTTGATGCGCGGCCGTTTGCTGCCTCGTGGGAGGAGCATCGGAGAAAGGCGCTGGAAAATATCCACCTGTTGATTCTTGTTCAAACCACCCGCGACGCGACCCCAAAAAATCCACCAGTCGATCTCGTTCTGAACCTGATTCGCGAACTGCAGTCCACCGGCATAAATGCGGCGGGCCTGCTCGATCCTAAAATCGTCGCCCGGAAATCCGAAGCCCGGACGCAGCGCGAACCCGCACAGATTGAGCCAGCGCATCTCGAGGGCAGGGGATTTACGGCGAGTTTCGGCCAGCTCAAGTAAACGATCGCTTAATCGGCGGATTGCGCTCAGGGGCCAGGAGTTACGGCCTAGCGCCAGTGTCTGTTCCAGCTTGCCGGGAAGCTCCTCCGGCGCGAGCGTTCCGGCACGAAACGCGCCCTCGATCAACGCCTCCGCATTTGAAACGGCTTCATCGCTCACCACCGCTGCGGGCTTGCCGCTGGTGCGCGCGTCTGCCGTTTTGCGCAGCTCAAACTGGAGCCGCCAGTGATGCTCGCTGATTTTCGAATCGGCCCAAACTTCGAGTGTGCCGACTTCGGTCAAATGCGCGCGCAGCTTTACCGGCACCAACCGCTCACCCGTTTTGCCGAAACGGATCACCGCGTTCAGCGGAGCATGCAGATGCAAATCAACAGCGTCGGACTTTCCGATCAATTGGCCAACCGAATCGTCCACGCGCGTCAGCGAGCTGTACAGCCGGAACGAGACCGGCCGGTTGGCGACCAAATGAAGATCTTGGCTATCGAGCTCGAGCGTTTGGCCTTCTTCGGCGCCTCGCGGCACCAGGCAAACAGCTTCGTTGTCGCCCACGCCGACGTAATAGGATCGCGGGAGTCCGCCGCGCACCAGCAGACCCGCTCCGGTTGCTTTCACGTACGAGTAGTAGGCCGCACCGACCGCGACCGCGAGGTCCAGATCGCGATTTTCCAGGATCAACGGCCGCCGGCCGTACCAGCGCTCCATCACGTCGGCGACGCGCTGCTGACAGATCTCGGGAATAAAAAAGCCGCCGTTGAACAGAACCGCGTCGGGCTTGGCGTCTTCATTGGCGCTCAAGAATGCTGCCAGGTGTCGAGTGACCGCGGGGTCGGAAACATACGGCAGGCCCAGCTCACGAAACAGGCTGCGCTTTTCCTCGGAAGGCTGGTCGTTGATGTTGCAGAACGGCAGGAAACCTTCGAGTGTCAGTTCGAGCGCTTCTTCGCGGGTGATCTCGGTCTTGAGCGTTCCTCCCACCAGCGACGACCCCGCGCCAAGCACCGTAATCTCGACGCTCTTCAAGGTCGGATCAGCGAGTATGCGCTCTTTCGCCGCCGCGCACTGCCGCCGGAGAGCGGTACGTTGTCGAATTGACAACTGCGTTCCAAGTTTCGATTCCACCAGCCATGCGAGTGTCAGGTCGAGGTTGTCGCCTCCCAACAGCAGGTGCTTACCAACCGCGGTGCGCGTAAACTCGATGCGGTCGCCGTCGCGATGCACGCGGATCAAAGTGAAATCGCTGGTGCCGCCGCCGACGTCGCACACCAGCACCAACTGGCCGTCGAAGAGGCTTTTTTGCGACTGCGCGAGGTGGTTCGCGATCCACGAATAAAACGCGGCCGCCGGCTCTTCCACCAGCGTCAACTTCTCGATTCCCGCTTCGCGCGCCGCCTGCACGGTCAACTCGCGCGCTTCTTCGTCGAACGAAGCCGGCACCGTGAGAACGATATCTTGCGACGCCAGCGGACTGCTGGGATGCGTCTGATTCCAGGCATCGCGAATGGTTGTCAAAATCGAAGCAGATACATCCACCGGCGAGAGCACGCGGCCGCCCTCCTGCGCGTCCCACGGCAGAATCTTCGCTGTGCGATCCACTTCCGGATTCGAGAGCCAGGACTTGGCCGAATGGACGGACCGAGTCGGGACCAGCGCGCCCTGTTCTCGCGCGTACGCGCCTACGTAGGTTTGATCGCCCAGAAACAGAAACGACGGCAACGTGCGCCGAGATTCCAACTGCCCTGGCGCGATGTATTGCGGTATCG
The DNA here is from genome assembly GCA_003166865.1 of Bryobacterales bacterium. Classification (GTDB taxonomy): domain Bacteria; phylum Acidobacteriota; class Terriglobia; order Bryobacterales; family Bryobacteraceae; genus Palsa-89. The sequence goes on along the minus strand of PMUP01000078.1, from coordinate 14,282 downwards.
CGAGCACTTTGATCTCGGGATAGTCCGGCAGTTCGCCGTGAATTTCTTCGATGTAGGCGAGGGCCGAGTTGGTGGTGCCCAGGTCGATGCCGATGTTCATCGCTACCTATTCGATTTCGATCTCGGCGGGTGCAATAACGATTGAGCTCGAACCCGGCGCAAGCGGGGGCAGATCGATCTTCTCGGCTTTCCAGCCTCTGTGGCGCAGCACGCCGCCCGGCGCTTTGCCATTGGCCGGGACGTTGCCCAAAAGTTTTACGGTTGCCGGATCGTTCGAATCGAGCTTGGTAAAACTTCCCTCCACGCCGTCGATCACGGGCGCCAAGCGCAGGTAGCGATTGAGCGAATCGTGGCACTGTCCGTGCAAACTTCGCGCGGCCGCGCCCACCTGATCGTCTGAATATGCGCTGATGTCTTCCATCAGGAAATCGATGAGACGCGCGTCGCGCTGCAAGATCCCGAGGATTTGGAGCGCCCCGTCGGAAGGCTGAGCGGACCGCGTGGCGGGAGTGGGCTTAGTAGTCGCAGGCTGCGCTTTTCGTTGCGAAAACCCGAGGTCCTGCGCGATGTCGGCAGGCAGCTTGCCGGAAAAGAGAATGGCGAAAAAACTACGGAACGCAAGTACAATCCTGCTCAAAATGATCCTCTAGCCCCTCTAGCTTAGGATACACGCTGGACCGGGGCGATAAGGGATTGGTTGTTGGGGATTGGCTGTTGCACGGAGACAATCACTTGTATTTGTTCCAGTGAGTGGTGATTTCCTGGACCACGGTGTTGCCGACGCGCCAGGCGGATTCGAGCGCGGGCAGGTAGCCCACGTATTGTCGTCCGCTGTTGCGGGCTAGATTTTCCGCGGCGGTCACGCCGGGCGGGGGTTGATCGAAGTCGCTGGCGGTACGCAGAACCATGATGCGATTCCAATCCACGCGGCTGGCTTTGGCCAGCATCTGCAACGAAGAGAGAGTGCCGGTGTCCTCCATCCCTGTGGTGACGTAGTTGCCTTTGCCTCCGGTGTGATACTTGACCCACTGGTTGGCCCATTCGCTCAGCTTGACGCCGCTGAAAAAAGTGCTGGAGGAGATCGTATCGCCTTTCAACACGAAGGGAGGACGGCGGGCGTTGGCGGAAGCGTACGCGGCGCGGTCCTTCTGCATCTCAGGCGTGTCGCCGAGGTCCACGTGCTCGGTCAGATGGAAGGCCCAATCGGCAAGCGTGGCATTCAGATGATACATCTCACCCCAGTCGGCGCGCGGGGGTTCGTAGGGCTTGGACTTGCCCAGCGGCACGAAGCCGGTGGGCCAATCGGCGGGGATCTCGCGGCCGTCGATTTCGTAACCCAGGTCGCCGTCCACCACCCATTCGGCCCACGCGGCCGAACCCAGCGATGCATCCGCGGGATTGACGCCAGCGATGCCCGCGACGATCCAGTAGGCCTTGCGCAGATCGAAGCGCGGGTCGAGTCCGAGCGCCATGATGCTGCCGGCGGCTTTGGCTGTCCCCACGCCAGTGAGCACGGCAAGGACTCCGTCGCGATTCATGCGCAGGTCGTGGTAGGCCTGGGGAAACGGAAGGATCTTGTCGAGATGATTGCGTTCCACCCAATACTGCAGCTCGCCGGGGCGGTCACCGGTGTCGGCGCCGGCTTCGAACATGGTCACGATGACGACCTTGATCGGGATCGGCGGGGCTGCGGAAAGGACGCCGAGGATGCCGAAGAACAGGGTCGCCGCTACGTTACTTCGCATGAGTCATGGTAGCAACCTCGCCCAACGGGCGAATCCAGATATTCCGGAAGCGCACCGGATCCCCGTGATCCTGCAATCTCAGCGGACCCTTAGGTTCATGCACGACGAGTTGGGGAAGCGCGCGATGCACGGTGGTTCCCAGAATCCGGGTGTGGTTCTGCACCACGATGCCGTTATGGAATACGGTAACGAATCCAGGCACCTCGATCTTGCCGTCTTTGAACCGCGGCGCGCTGTACACGATGTCATACTGTTGCCACTCGCCCGGCGGCCGGCATGCATTGACCAGCGGCGGCGATTGGCCATAGATCGCTGCTGCCTGGCCATCGGCGTAGGTGAGATTGTTGAAACAATCGAGCACCTGCACCTCGTAGAGTCCCAGCAGGAATACGCCGCTGTTGCCGCGCTCTTGGCTATCGCCTTTAGGCGGTGATGGAGCGCTCCACTCGATGTGAAGCTGGCTATCGCCGAATTCGCCGCGCGTAAGAATGTCGCCGCTGCCACGCAACACTTCCATGTATCCGTTTCCCACTTTCCACTTCGCGGGCTCTCCCTTTTCGGTGCGCCAGGCGGCGAGACTGGTACCGTCGAACAACACCACCGCGTCCGACGGCGGCTGGCCGGGAGTCTGTGGCGTACTAAACGTGCCCGGCGTGATCACCGGTGGACGCGGACGCGCGTCGTCATGGACACGCCATTTGCTGCCCGGAAGAAATGGGGTATCGGTGTAACCGGTGGGCGCCTTGGTCTGCTCCACGGGCGACGTTTGCGCCAGAAGCCCAGTTGTCACTGCTACTACAGCGATTGCTAGTTTGCACTTCATGAGCCCATTCTACGCTCCGCCTTCCATTGAGAAACCGGACCCGGCCAAAGATTCTCACTCGCCGGTTTGGGGACAACACAGGACTCGGGATCGGAGCGCGGACGACTCAATCTGTCGCCCGATCACGGTTTGTTCTTCAGATAGCGATCAAACCAGTCGATGGTTCGTTGCATGGCATCGATCTGATTTTCACGTTTAGCGAACCCGTGGCCTTCATCGGGATAGTAATGGGCCGCCACAATTTTGCCTTCCTTCTTCAGGATCGTCTCTGCCTGTTCTGCTTCCTCTTTAGGGTCGCGAATGTCGTTGGCTCCCTGCAAGATCAACAGAGGCGCTTTGGCATTCTTGAAGTACTTGATGGGCGACGCATCTTCATAAGACTGGCGGTCCTTCACCGGGTCTCCTAGGATCGACTGGTCGTATTGCTGGAGCGTGGGCTCTTCATGCTCCTGTTCTGTCAACCAGTCGGTAATCCCGAAGAGTTCGACCGACGCTGCCCAGACGTCTGGCGTCCTGCCAATGGCAATCATTGCCATGTATCCGCCATAAGAGCCCCCTGTAATGCCAATCTTGCTGGGATCAACGAAGCCTGTAGCGGCAAGGAACCGCGCTGCATATACTTCGTCCTGAAGATCGCCGCCGCCCAAATCTTTGTAGTTCGCTTTTTGAAATTCCATTCCATAGCCGGTGGACCCGCGAACATTCGGTGCTATACAGACATAACCACGCGAGGCGAGTGCTGCCGCAGTCTTGTTGAAATTGTCGACCGTCTGACTTGTGGGCCCCCCGTGGGGGAGCACGATTCCCGGGTTGCTACCATCCCGTTTCAGGTTGAACGGGACCCAGAGAAACGCGCTAACTGTTTTTCCGTCAAAAGTTTTGTAGTGCACTAACTGAGAAGAAGGCAGGCGCGTGGGGTTCAGGCTGGCAATCGCCGAAAAAGTCAGTTGCCGCGATTGGTGGGTGGCCAGATCATACGCCCACAGGTCAGCAGGCTCGGTGGAGCTTTGGTGCGAAACGAGCAGGCGATCGCTGGAGGGCGAGAACGCCGTAGGATTGCCAGCCGGAAGAGTGATTCCTTGAGGAAAGGGCAGCTTCGTCGTGTGGCCGGACTGGCCGTCAGACAAATAAACGTCGGTACGTCCGTCCTCGTTCAGTGTGTAGGTGAAACTCTTACCATCGGGAGCGAAAGTTCCGGCCTTGGCTTCCCACTTCAAGTCGGTTACCCAGGTTCGTTCCTTGCTGGCGATGTCTACTAAAGCGACGTTCTCGTATCCACCTTTCTCGTTGGAAGTGATGAGCAATGTCCGGCCGTCGGGAGAAACAGACGAGAGGCTGTAGATTACATCACCCTGGTGGGGAGTAAGATTTTCCAACTTGCCGGTTGCTATGTCGATGCGATAAACGTCGGAGTCCGTGAAGCCAGCATTCGCACGGTCAGCGTAGATCGTCTTTCCATCTGCGCTCCACATTGATGAAGACCACCGGCGGTTCTTGGTTTGCTCATTGGTGAGTTTGCGGACCTTTCTCGTCTTCCAGTCGAGCAACGCGATATCTTGTGTCGATGAGGTCTTGGGTTTGTAAGAAATCGCCAGCAAGCGGCCGTCCGGAGACCAGTGCGCGTCACTCTCAGACACCTCCGCGGTACTGGTGATGTTGATCAATTCGGCTCCGTCTCTGGAGACTGCGAAGAGGTCGTAGATCTCACCTCCGCCAAAGTCTTGCTCGAACACGATCCATTTTCCATCCGGAGACCAGACGGCGCCCGATTGGCGGTCGTCGGATGTCAGCAGTTGAATAGGCCATCCTCCTGAAGACGAGACCTTCCAGAGATTGGATCGTCCCGTCAAATTGGTGGTGAGGACCACGTCGCGACCATCCGGAGACCATGCGGGACCAGAGGTGGTCCGAGTGTAATATAGCTGGGAGACAGGGACTGGACCTGCCGACGGATTCGTGGCCGATACCAAAGACTTCGGGTCGGTAATTTGCCGCCCATCAGGCGCTGTCGCAGCCAGCAACGCCAGACCGTACAGTCCGATCAACAGCCGGTAGCCGATTGCTGTGAATGGTGCGGGAGGTCGCATGATATCACCTGAATCGTGCAGTTTCACCTGCCCAATTATAAGCCAGAGTGTAAAGCACGCTGGCGGTAGAGCTTTCGAACAACAAGTAGCTCACGAGAGGAGAGGCTTCGCCTCGCCACCCAAACCCAGGGAAGGTCGGCGGTGGCGGCGGGCAATCCTGGGCTAGGTTCAAGCGTTCACTTCTTCAAGGCAGCCTGCCAGTTGAGCTTCTTAATCTCCGGAAATACGAACGTAGCCGACTGTTTTCATCGGGGACATGTTACCCGGACGAGCGAACCGGTTCAAGTCAATTCTGACGGTGCAAATTCATTGCGGTAGGCTCTGGGGCAAGTCACATCTCCCGCGGGCTCGACACTTCCGCGAAGTAGACCCGCCGGTCCTGGACGCGTGGGCGCCACACGAGGATGAAGATCCTCATTTGGCCAAAAGCATTCAATCGACAATCGCCTGGTACACCGCGTTGGGGAACTCCGTCCGCAGAATTCCCACGCGCGTTGCCATCAGGATAATGCCAATCAACTGTTCTTTAGGGTCAACCCAGAAATACGTGCCGTTGGCGCCCGCCCAGCCGTAATCCCCTGGACTACCAAGCCAGCCGCTGGCGCCGGTGCTTTTACGAACGCGTACACCCAGGCCGAAGCCGTAGCCGCGCAGGTTTTGCTCCAGCGCCAGCCCTTGCTCCGAATAGTTGGCCAGGTCCAGATTGCCAATTGCGTTGTCGGTCATCAGCTCGACTGACTTGCGGCTAAGCAGCCTTGCGCTGTTCAATTGCCCGCCGTTCAACAGCATTTGGCAGAACTGCAGATAGTCTTCCGCCGATCCTGTCAAGCCGCCCGCGCCGGAGAAAAACTCGATGCCCGGCGGACGTGGCGGCGGGGGATTCTGCTTCGCCAAACCCTGTTCGGTACGCCTATAAACAGTTGCCACATCGCCTAGGCGGTCCGCCGGAATATTGAAGAAGGTGTTGTTCATGGTCAGTGGCGTGAAGATGCGCTGCTTGAAGAATTGATCAAGGTTCATGCCGCTGACAATCTCTACCACACGGCCAAGGACAGCAAAGCCGACCCCTGAGGTGTACTGCCACTGCGTCCCCGGCTGGAAGTTCAGGGGCAGCGCGCCCACGCGTTTGCTGAACTCGGCAAGCGAAATCGGCTCTTGATCCAGGCTCGCTTTGCGATAGAATTCGCCCGCTGGACCTTCCGTGCTCACGGCCAATCCGGCAGTGTGAGTGAGGATGTGCTGTAGCGTCACTTCGCGGTCCGCGCTAACGATTCTGACTCCCGCACCCCTTGGATCATTCGGGAGATTCCACATAGCCACTTTCGGATTCTTAAACTCGGGAATGAACTTGGAAACCGGATCGCTCAACACCAGCTTGCCTTCTTCCATCATCATCAGCACGGCCACGGCAGTGATGGGTTTGGTCATCGAGGCCATGCGGAACAATGTATCGGTCCGCATAGGCTTGCCCGATTCCAGATCGGTGGTGCCTTGCGCTTCAAGGTGCACCACTTTGCCCTTGCGGGCCACCAGCGTTACTGCGCCCGCAAAGTCCTTGGCGTCAATGTGGCTTTGAACGACGGAGTGGATACGCTTCAGGCGCTCCGCGGAGAGCCCCGCCTCCTCCGGTCTGGAGATCGTAAGCGACGCGGCGGACGCCTGCGAGGCCAAGAGAAAGCACTGCGAGAGAGCGATGACCACCTTCGCTGTCGAGGACATACAGCCTCCTTGAAAACAATTTGCTATTTAGAGTACTCCAATCCGGGGCGAGGTGGCTTGATCGTTCCGCCCTTGCGCCGCGCTGTCCAGGCCGCCGAGCAACATCGCCGCCTGCCTGGGATGGCCCAGGCTTCCACGGTAATTTGGGCTATGCACCGAGCCGTTTTCGAAGAACACGCAGCTCACGAGAGGAGCGGCTTGACCTCCCCACCCAAGCCTTGGTAGCCATTCTTCATCCGCTCCTCGATAATGGCCCAGACCTTCGGATCGCAACCTTTCCACTCGGCGACAGCTCTATTTCCGAGATAGGGCAGATCGGCGACTCCAATCTTGCTCGAGAAAAAGCCGCTGACGGTCAGATCCCGGAACTTGGAAAAGAAGGTAACCCAGGGATGGTCGGCTGCAGCGGCGCGCGCCGGCCAGGCGATCCGGTCCAGGATTTGTTTCTGCTGATCGCGAGTGGCGCCGGCGAAGGCAGTCTGAAACAACCGGTTCGATTCGAGATCCAGCCATTGCAGTCCGCCCAGAATCTGGGCCGTGAAATTGTGGTTTCCATCCTCGCGATTCCGGAAATCCAGCCAGTCGTCGATGAACTCAGGAACGCCGGCAGCCGTGGCGCTGCCACTCACTTCATCGGCGGGAACGATGAGATCGCAAAGCACATGGACCGTGCGCCACTGGCGATCGTCGAAGACCTTGCGCTGATAAGGTGCACTCGCGGCGGAGGCCGTTTGGTCCGTCAGCGCTGCAACTACGGGCACTGAACCAATGATCTGAAAAACGCTGCGCCGGCTTATGTCCTTCATGAATTCCCCCTTGTTCTAGACAGCGAGATTCCGCTTTTTCACCTGATCGGCAATGTATTCCGACGTGCGCCAGCCCAGCGCGGTGATGGTCAGCGTAGGGTTCTTGTCCGCATTACTGACAAACGGCGCGGCGTCGGTAATGAAAAGATTCTTGCAATCCCAGGCCTGGCAGTACTGATTCAGCACGGAGGTTTTCGGATTGTCGCCCATCTTGGCCGCTCCCACCTCGTGAATGATCTCACCGCCTTTCGAAATGCCCCAATTGTCTTCAGGGCCGGACTTATAGAGTACCTTTCCGCCCGCGGCTTCAATGATCTGCTGGAAGGTTTCCTGCATGTGCCTGGCTTGGAGTATTTCGTCCTCGCTCCACTTGAAGTTAAAACGGAGTACCGGGATGCCCCATTGATCGACAGTGTCGGGATCGATTTCACAATAGCTATCTTCATTCGGGATCATCTCGCCGCGCCCATCCAGGTAGATGTTCGCGCCGTAGATCTTGCGCAGATTGCGTTTCAGCTCGAGACCGTAGCCGCCGCCGAGGATGCGGTCAGACCCGCCTAATGCGCCGGATCCGGGGAGTCCGCGGCCGCCGCCAAGTTCGATGTGGTAGCCACGGGCGAACGGCAGCTTACCCGCCTTCTGCTGCTGATAGAGCCACCAAGGCATGTACATGTGCATGCCGCCGACGCCATCCTCGTTCTGCGGCGGCAGATCCTCCAGCAGCGGGAGATGGCCTCCCACCGGGGAGCCGACGGTATCCATGAGGTAGCGCCCGACTAAACCGCCGGAGTTCGCGATCCCGTTCGGAAACATGCTGCTCTTGGAGTTGAGCATGATGCGCGCCGTCTCGCAGCAACTGGCCGCGAGCACAACGATCTTGGCATAGACAGCCTCATCGCGCCTGGTCTTTCTGTCGACATATGCGACCCCGCGGGCCAAACCATCGGGACCCACTACCACCTCGCGCGCCATGGCGCCGGTGCGAACCTCGAGGTTTCCGGTCTTCATGGCCGGGAAGATATGGACACCCGGCGAATTGAAGTTCGCGTTCGCGCTGCAAGAGCGGCCGCATTGCGCGCAGTAGTGGCAAGCGGACCGTCCGTTGAGCGGCTGGGTCAGGATAGCCAGACGCGAAGGGATACAAGGGATTCCCAGCTTGTCTGAAGCGATCTTGATCACGCGCTCATAGCCGCGCGGCGCGGGCGCAGGCTGAAACTTACCGTCGGGCGTGTTTTCGAGGCCTTCACTTGTTCCGAAGACGCCGATCAGTTCCTCGGCTTTATCGTAGTAGGGCGCCAGGTCCTCATAGGTGATGGGCCAATCGAAGCCTTTGCCGTCGCGGCTATAGGTTTTGAAATCGTATGGACCCATGCGCAGCGAGATTCGGCCGTAGTGGTTGGTGCGCCCGCCGAGCATGCGGGCACGCCACCAGAGCCAGTCGCTGCCGGGCGCGTTGGTGTAGGGTTCGCCGGGGACCTGCCAGCCTCCGACGAGTGTGGCATCGAAATAGCCGAAGGGTTTTGCCTTACTGCGGGCGGCGCGGTGAGGCGCGTTGTAGGGCCACTGAAACATGTCGGACTGCTTCGTGCAGTCGAACCAGTCGCCCGCCTCGAGCATGCAGACTTTCGCGCCGGAGAGAGCCAGCACATGGGCCGCGACGCCACCGCCGGCGCCGGACCCGACGATAACGACGTCGTAGGTCTTCGGGTTTGCTTTAACCTGGGGCATAGCGGTTTGAACAATCTTATCGTATGTGCTGTTTTAGAGGGATCGAGGCCCAGTCTCACAAACCATGGAGCGCGACGGCGAAAGAGTTCGGGAAGTCACAATTGAGCTCGAAAAATAGAACTAGTTAAAGGGGTGGTTTTATGGTCCTTCAAGACGCACAAACTTGTCTCTCCGGAAATCTACGGCGTGTAATCCTGCCTTGGCTGCTTGTGCTAGCTCTCGCGTCTCCACAGCAGATCTGCGCGTGGGGGAACGCCGGCCATGAGGCTGTTGCCTACATTGCCTGGCAACAGATGAACTCGGCCACGAAAAAACGCGTCATTGAGCTTCTGATGCTGGTGCCGACATTACATAATTCGGATAATACGAAATCAATTCCCGGCTACGCGGATTGGGTGGCGGACCTTCCGGCAGGACTCTCGCAGGATCAGCAGAATCTCTATCTGTTCATGCGGGCCGCCACTTGGCCTGACACGATTAAGCACCAATGGTTAAAGGACTCCGACACGCCTCCGGCGAATAGTGGGCCGACCGATACCATCATTGGCTTCACCGACACCGCCAGCCACGGGTACTGGCATTTCGTGGATGCTGGATTCGCATCGGATAAATCCAAGGTGCCCAACACCCCCGTGCCGAACGCAGCAACCGAGATCGCCGCCCTGCGCAGCGCAATTGCGTCCACCAATCCCGATCTTTTGAAGTCTTACGAACTGGTCTGGCTAGAACATCTGGTCGGCGATGTTCATCAGCCCCTTCATGGAACGGTCCGTTTCTACATGAGCACGGGAGATGCAGGCGGCAACACAGTCAAAATTAAGTTGCCAACGGCGATGAAGAAGCAATTCGAAGGCACCCTATCGACGAGCGCGCCGACCGAGCTGCACGCGTTTTGGGACGATCTTCCAGGTGAGGGTCAGCCAGCTCCGGTCCTGCCCATCGCAGTGACGTTTGCAAAGGCGCTTCCAGCGGCGCAGGATGGCGTTGGCGACGCCGATCCAAACGATTGGGCCATGGAGTCACTGACCTTAGCTCAGAAGGACGCGTATATGACGCCAATCGGCCAAGGCCCAACGCCGCCGAGCGTGTCCTCCTATACAATCACACAGGGTTATTACACCACTGCGATGCAAGATGCCAAAGATCGCATCGCTCTGGCCGGCGCGCGCTTAGCCAAACTCCTGAACGAGAACTTACACTAATCGGGCGCGGGATCGATCGGCGTGAGCGCCAGGACGCGTAGCCAGCCTCACCGAAATCGGGATCAACGCCCGCTCCAACTGGCAAGGGGCAGCGTCGAGATCGGCGCGCCAAGATATCCCGGCGCTGCGTGCGATGCGCGTCCATCCGGCAGTCGCTCTGCGCCACGATTAAACCCAGCGATCCAATCCGGCGACTAGTGTATACTGCCATAAAAGGTAATTCAGGACAAAATACATCCTCCCCTGCTGCTCCAGAGATCGCATTGGGCTGGGCACCGACATGGAGCATGTGGCGTAAAACGGTTTTTAGCCGGTCCGCACAAAAACCTGTTCGGAACAGGGGGCACATCATGAAAGCGTTTCGAAATCGCATTGCTCCAATGGTGGCCGCCGCGATGGCTCTCGCACCCTTGGCGGCGGGCGCTGGCACCGTCACCATGTCAGTCACCTACTATACGATCGCTGAAACCGATCAGGACATGGACCATGTGGCCCACGGTATCTTCACCAACGAAGTGCAAAGCAGATTGGGACCGGACGGTCTACCCGTTCTGAATACGGCGGCGTATGGCTGTCTGTCGGGCTGTTTCACAAACACGCCCCTCCCAGCGGATGTGACCGCGAGCGGCGAGATCACCTGGTGGAGCCCCAGTCTGAACAAGGGAGGGAGCGGCGGGGTATCCGACGTGGTCCAGACTGGGACCGCGGTAATAACTCTGCCCTTCAACAATCCGAATTTCTACCCGCCAAACGGGACGGGGCCGAATGATGTGTCCGGATTCCAGGCGGCTGTGTTTTCCACCACCTTGAGCGTTCCGTCGGCTGAATCGATCACCTTCAATGTTGGTTCCGACGACGCCGCATTTGTTTATCTGGATGGGAGCGTCGTTTGCCAACTCGGTGGTGTGCATGGCGACTCCCCGGGCAGTTGTACCTCCGGCACGCTCACCGCGGGCAGCCACACGCTCAAAGTGTTTTATAGCGATCTCGAACAAGCAGGTGCGGGACTGACGTTCGGCATCACGACAGCGGGCATCAGTGGCGCCCCTGCGCCCACTACTCCAACTACTCCGGTGCCCCCGTCGATCCTGCTCACCGTCGCCGGATTGGCCTGCATAGGCCTATTTTTTGGCTACCGCGGCTTGCGCAGGCCCCACCGAAACGCGTAACGGCGCGGTTTATTTCGGCGCAGCGGACCCGCTACGATACACTGCTCCTATCGATGCAATTTCAGGATCGCCGTGACGCAGGAAAACAGCTGGCTGCGAAACTCGCCGGCTACGCTGACGATCCCAGCGTTCTGGTGCTGGGCTTGCCGCGAGGAGGGGTGCCGGTCGCCTATGAAGTGGCTCGGGCGCTGCATGCGCCGCTCGATGTGTTGGTGGTCCGCAAACTCGGCGTGCCCGGTCATCGCGAGCTGGCCATGGGCGCCATCGCAAGCGGAGGACTGCGCGTTCTCAATGCGGATGTAACCGTCGGTTTGAGAATCTCACCGGCTGAGGTGGAATCGGTCGCCGCCAGAGAATTGCTGGAGCTGGAACGTCAGCAGCGGGCCTATCGCGGTAACGTACCGTTTCCCGAATTGGCTGGCCGGACCGTCATTGTAGTCGATGATGGGCTGGCAACAGGCTCCACGATGAGGGCCGCGGTACGGGCGCTCGGGCAAAGGGGTCCGCAACGAATCATCATCGCGGCGCCGGTGGCAGCGTCTGAAACCGTGCGCAGTTTGGGGGAGGAAGCCGACGTCGTTTGCCTGAGTACGCCCGCCGAGTTTCAGGCCGTCAGCACGTGGTACCAAGACTTCTCGCAAATCAGCGATGAAGAAGTGCGGCACCTGCTGGAGTCTGCTTCGCACGCGGCTTATTCGCGGTGAGGGTCCAGGCGGCGGGGCTTGAGGGCGAGTTGAATGTGCCGGCCGCTGCGACCGGTGTGGTGATCTTCGCGCACGGCAGCGGCAGCTCGCGCCACAGCCCGCGCAATCGCTACGTAGCCGGCGTCCTCAATGAAGGAGGGCTCGCGACGTTGCTCATCGATTTGCTCAACGCCGATGAGCAGGCGCTCGATCTCGAAACCGCGCAGCTCCGGTTCGACATCCTGTTCCTGGCGGCCCGTTTGGCCGCGATCACGCAATGGATGCGCGATCAGCCGCAGATGCGACGTCTGAAGATTGGTTACTTCGGCGCCAGTACCGGCGCAGGCGCGGCGTTAGTCGCTGCAGCGGGGCTCCCACGGCTGATTCACGCAGTGGTGTCGCGCGGGGGTAGGCCCGATCTCGCGGGAGACGCGCTCGAACGGGTGGAAGCGCCCACGCTTGCGATCGTTGGTGGCGCTGATCCGGTGGTCCTCGATTTGAATCGCCAGGCCTTGGCACAGATGAATTGCGTGAAACATTTGCATGTCATTCCGGGCGCCGGTCATTTGTTCGAGGAGCCCGGCGCTCTAGCGGAGGTCGCCACGCTGGCGCGAGACTGGTTTGCCGAAAACCTTCGCTAACCTTGCTGCGGGCCGCGCAGAATGGCAGTCTCTTTAATCCGCGCCAGTTCGCGGCGCGCGATCGCCGCCCATGCGCTGCCTGGGTCCATCGTAAGGTACGCCGTCCAATGGCGCACCGCCTTCAGCGGCTGTCCCAGCGATTGATACAGCAGCGCGATATTATAGTGCGCGTCCGCGTACCTGGGATGAATGCGAATCGCGGCGATGTAGTGATCCAAGGCCGCCGGCCGGTCGCCACGTTCATCGTACAGATTGCCCAGATTGAAGTGGGCCAGCGCATATTCGGGATCCACCTCCACCGCCTTGCGATAATAGCGCTCTGCTTCCTTCCAGTCCTTGGCGTTGAAATAAACGGTTCCTAAATTGACCAAAGCGCCAGCCGAGGTTGGATCGATTTCGGAGGCCTTGAGATAGGCCGCGATTACCTCTTCGATGGGCGCGCCAGTCTGTTCCAGGTCGAGCCCTTTTTCAAACCAGTTCTCCGCCTCGCGGCGCGCCTTCAATGCCCGTGACGCCGCTGATGCGCCTTCGGTTTGTCCGGGGAACGACAGCAGCTTGGTGATCTCGGCGGCGTCAAAATTCAGGAGCAACTGACCCGAGATAGGCTCCATCTTCTGGCCGCCGAATTGGACTTCAAGCTTCTTACCCTGCGAGTAGATCTTTAGCTCGGTGAGAGGGTTCTCCCCTTCACGGAGATGCTTTCGCATTGCCAGAATGGCCTTGCGGATCTGCACCGCCGAGACCTTGCTCTTGCGGAGACCGACCAGAGTTCTGAGAGCCACGATGTCGGAAAAGCTGAAGGAATCGCCTGAGGAACCGCCGGAGGAGAGCAGGTTCTGTTTCTCCCAGCTCCCGAGTTGACGCTTGGAGACGCCCAGCCGCCGGCGAACCTCTTCGCGCGAGTAGGCCTGCTGAGTGGCTGGAGCGGGCACGGTGAAAGTGTAACAAACAATGTGCAAGGGAATCGCGCGCCCGTGGCCAAGCAGATGTTGGCCGGGTATCCAGTGTCAGGGACGGTTCGGTACGTCGATCGCCGGCGGCCGTGCGTCGCAGACGGCAACCTCCAACGCTTCACAGATAACGTGGTACGTAACCACGTGGATTTCCTGAATCCGCGGGGTCGCCGAGAGTGGCACAGCCAGCAGCACGTCCGCGTGTTCGGCCATGGCGCCGCCGCTTTCTCCCGTCAAACCGATGGTATAAGCTCCCAGCGTATGGGCCGTTCGGAGCGCTTCCACTACGTTCTTCGAATTGCCGCTGGTCGAGATGCCCCACACCACGTCTCCGGGTTTCGCGAGAGCTTCCACCTGGCGCGAGAATACGGATTCATAGGAATAATCGTTGCTCAAGGCCGTCAGAATGGACTGATTGGCATTTAGCGCGATGGCAGGCAGGGGACGGCGATCGCGGAGAAAGCGGCCGACAAGTTCCGCGCAGATGTGCAGGGCGTCCGCCGCGGACCCGCCATTGCCGCAAACCAGCAACTTGTTGCCCGCCGATAAGCGCTCGACCAGCAGGTCGATGGCAAGCTGGATTTTATCTGGATACGAAGTAGAACAGATCGAATTCAAACTGCGCGCGGCCTCTTGGAGAGCGGTGATAATTGGAGCGGCGCGTTTCACTCGAACGGATTCCTCCTACTCATCCTAACCGACGCCGCGTACAATGGAGATTCCATG
>PMUP01000039.1 GCA_003166865.1 Bryobacterales bacterium | reverse complement strand
CGCGCAAGAATACGAGAGCATCGAGGAATTGATCAGGGAACTGGATGTCCCGCCGCGCCAGGTGCTCATTGAAGCGAAGATCTATTCCATCGATTTGACCTATGCCTTCTCCAGCGACATCACGGCCTCGTTGCAGTCGCTTACCGCAACCGGGTCGGTCGCCACCACAGCGGCTTCGTTGATGTCAGGGCTTACCGCTGGCGGCGGCGTCGGTCTGTCGGCTGCCATGCTGGTCGGCAAGAGCCGCCAACTCCTGGGCACAGTGACATTAATGGAATCGGAGAGCCGCGCCAAGGTTCTCTCCGCTCCCGCCATCATCGCTACCGACAGTATTCCTGCTTCCATCAGCGTTGGCACCACGGTTCCCACGCTGTCCAGCTCAACCGCCAGCGGTATCACAGGCTCGGTGACGACCGGCGTTTCCAACACCAGCACCGGAATCGGACTCAGTATCGTGGCCCGTGTGACCCCCAGTGGAATCGTGACGATGATCATCAATCAGAACATAAGCGATCCCGAGGCAACCAATTCCACAACTTCGGGAAGCAGCATTGCATCCCCTTCTTTCGCTACTAAGTCAATCTCCACGCAGGTCACCGTGCAGGACGGGGACACCATCGCCATCGGCGGCCAGATCCAAGAGAGCACCACCTCATCCCTGGCTGGAATTCCTTTGTTGGATCGAATTCCGGTTATCGGCGCGTTCTTTGGTTCCCGGTCGTACGGCAAGGAGCGCACCGAGTTAATTATGTTCCTTACGCCGCACGTCATCTTCGACAGCAACCAGATGATCGACGCCACCGACGAGTTACGGGACAAGATTAAGCTGCTCCGCAAGGACGTCAAGGAGTAAGGCTGCGCCAAGGTCCCGGCCAACACTAAGTGCAACAAACAAATAGAACCGCTGGGGCGACCTCGCCCGCCTGGACGGCTCGAATCCCCCAATAACCCCGCTTCCTCGCCATTCGACATGCGTCTTTTGCCGTTGGCTGTAAATGATTGACTTGGCATGCCGCTTATGATCTAATGGTTCGCTGGCAAACTTCAGCTTTGGGGAACCAGCGGGTTGTCAGATCAACACTTTACGCTTGACTTGTTCCGGCAGGTAGTGTTATGAATGGTTGACTGCGTCCGAACAGGTTAGGCGGCATTCATTCTTTGACGCATGAATCCCGCGAGCACAAAAGAAGATAACGAGAAGTTTAAAAAAGCAAGTTGAGCTGGATGGAGACAATGAAGCAAGATCGAGCAAGCAAGGCAGCAGCGGCCGCCAGGCGTCCAATGGCGCTGGGTTTGATCGGGTGACATCAAAATCTTCATGACGAGCATTTACTCGAGGCTCAGGTTGAAAAAGAGAACTTCCATCAATTCAATTTCAGACTTTCACAAGGAGAAGGAAATGGTAGATTTTCGCAAATGCCTAATGGCGTTTGCCGCAGCGGCCCTGCTGTTCGGCTTGGGTAGCTCGGCATACGCACAGAGTTTTAGTTGCACCGCGTTCGCCAACCCGCATATCGTTCGGTCCGAGGGCGTCGCGGAATTGGTTGGCGATGTGGTTCTGAACTGTGTGGGTGGGACAGTTACACCCGCTGGCACGGTAATAGGCCCGTTTACCAATACGGGGACCCAGGTACAACTTAATTTGTCAGGTACCTACGTCACTAGCCGGCTCGTGGGTGCGCCTGGTAGTGCGGATTCGGAAGCGGTTCTTTCGATCGACGAGCCCTTTCCAGGTCCCGACGCCAGCGGCCAGACTCCGTTCCCGCCCAGCGCTACGCCGCAGACTGGGGCTGCCACCACTCAACTCGGTTGCATCGCGGACGGCGTTGACGCCTGCCTGAGCGTTGTAAGCCTTGGACCCGGCTTTGGAAACAGTGGCACATACAATGGCTCATCAGGTAATTGTGGTGGCCAGGACTTCACCGCACCCGGGTGTGGTCACCCCAACGTCTTCCAGGGTCAGGTGAGCCCGATCGCGCCCACCGGACAGATCAACTGGTTCGGCGTGCCGATTGACGCTCCTGGAACCGCTGTCACGCGCATCATCCGCATCACCAATGTTCGCGCGAACATGTGCAGCCTGACTGGCGGAACATCGCTGATACCTTTCCCGGTCACAGCGTCAATCGCCCTCACCGGTTCTCAGCCCATCACCATCAATAACCCAGTGGTGACGGTTGCTTATGCGGAGACGGGTCTGGTTACCTCGGTAAACGGGGGTTTTCCGTCGCCCATCTACCAGCAGTGCAACAACCTGAACTTTAACTTACTCACCTCGCTGGGAGCAAATACCACAAACGCGCTGCTAGTCGAACTTACGGCATCCGAGGCACCGAACAATCCCTCAGCCTTCAAGGGGGTGTCCTACCTCAATGGTGCGGTACCTGAGCAGGATGTGTTAGGGTACACATACTTCACTGAATCCGGATGGATACCGTTTAACGTGTCGGGGCTGGATCAGACTGGCCGCGTCATCGGCTTAGCTGATACGCCAACAGAAATTACGTTCGCCTTCACTGGCATACCACTCGGGGTTAGCCTGTTTGTCCCGAATGGTGAGGATTTGTCGGGCTTTGGTGCCACCGGATTCGCGAACCTTGTGACCGGCGGCTCATTTGATTACAACCCGTCGGCGTTCACCACAGGCCAGACCCAGCTCACCCCCATCGCAGGCGCTGCGTCCGCAACCTATGCGATCTACTTCCCGAATCCCTCTGCCGTTGAGTCGCTCAGCATACCGGTGTATGCCGCGTACACTACTACCAGCGCCACCAATCCGGCTAATGGTGTGGCAAGCGTTCAGATTAACTTCGCGCCGCTTTCCACGGCCATAGGGGCCACCACCGGACCGATTCCACGCTTCTGCCAGCCCCATCCGGCAATCACGCTCTTCACCATTGCGCCATGCACTTGCAACCTGCTGTTCCCGTTCGTTTCGGCCCAATCAGGCTTTGACACAGGCATTGCAATCGCCAACACCACCGTGGATCCCTACGGAACCACGGGCCAGACTGGTACCATAACCTTGACCTACTACGGTGGCACCCCCGGCAACGGCCCCCCCCCACCCATGTACATTACACAAGCGGCTGTCGCGCCTGGCACAGAGCTTGTCTTCACACTATTTTCCGGCGGTGGTAATCCTGGTCCTAACGGATCGCCAGCCATCGTGGTTCCCGCGACTCCGGGCTTCCAGGGCTACATCATCGCTCAAGCCAACTTCCAGTACTGTCACGGCTTCGCCGCCATCACCGACCAGGACGCGGTAAGGCTTGGCGAAGGTTATCTGGCGCTTAGCCTTGACGCTCCAGGTCTCAACCGGACAGGTCAATTCGGCGAGAACGAGGGCCACTAGAGCCATCGTCAGTTAGTTAGAAACAAAAAGGGGGAGCTTCGGCTCCCCCACTTTTATTTGACGGGTAAGTATTTGTGCGCCGCTGGTCTTTCCGAGAAGAATAATCGAGGAATCCGGCGGGCGCATTGTGGTACGCTGTTACTGCATTTCCCCCCCGCGTCCAAGAAAACCAAAGAGGTTCTATAGTCATGCTCACGAGAGTATCGGCGCTTTGCGCCCTCGGTCTTGCCCTGGGAGCCGTGTTGCTCCAGGCGCAGGACATATTCGTGCTCCCCGGCGCGGGATCCAGTAGCGGGTTGGTGGCAGCTTTCACTGCCAATCCGATTGACGAGATCACCACCTTAGAGGCCGGAGATGGCTCGTTCCTCGTTCTGCCGACGTTGAACTTAACGACCTTCTACGTCATCGCGGACTCGACTGCGAATGCCATCACGTCCACCAACGCCCAGTTCTCCGCCACGGTTACCGTGGCCAATCTTTCGGTTGCCCCCAGCGCGGCAGTCATGACTCCGGACGGAAATCTGCTCGCCGTGGCAGCCGGCACCCTGCATTTGTTCAATACCACCACCGGTAACGAGACCGTGCCCGGAGGTCTGAGTCAGGGAAGTGGCATCAGTACTTTTGACGTGGCGGCCAGTCTGGATGCGAGCTCGCTCTTTGCGCTAGGTTCCACCAGCGCGGGGACCAGCCACTTGACCGCTTTCAACATTGCAACAAGTTCTGCCTCGGCGAGCATGACATTCCCCGAGGTTGCCACGGCGGTTAGGGTTGGTCCGAATGGACTGGTATACGTGGGCCTCCCGAACGAAATCCTGGAGCTGGATCCGCGGACACTGCAGCCCACCGCGGGTGGTACGATGGACATCACCGGCACGCCTGGCCCCTTGGTTTTCACCCCGGACGGGCAATATGCTGTAGCCATTAATCAATACCCCTTCGCCAGTTCTACTCTCTTGATCGTCGCGCTAGGCACACACACCGTCAGCGCGCCGAACGTAGTCTTGCCGCTACTCAGCGGCCTCCAAACCACCGGCATAGACACCGTCAGTGGGTTCACAGGCCAAAACATCGTTCAAATTACGGTCTCTAATCCTATTTCCGTCACACAATTCCAAATTCCCGGCTTCGGCGTTGCGGGGCTCACCGCCTCCAACGAAGTTCCCGCGGCCACAATCGCCACGGTCCAGAGCCTATTCGCGGCAACTGCCACCGACATTTACCGGATTAATGCGGCGACGAACAGCATTACTAGTGAGTTTCCGCTGCAGAATTCCATCGGCGCGGGGGCCGTCTCGTTCGCTGCGCCCACACTGACCACTGCACAGACGCGCGTCGCCTCACTGCTTACTTACGGCACGAACCAATCCATTCTGCCCAATGCCAGTAGCGAGCCGCTGGTTGTCCAGGTCTTGGACGTCAACAACCACCCCATCATGGGTGTGCCCGTTCAATTTCAGAGCAGCTCCAACTTCGCCACGCTATCCTCCCCCTCCGCCCTCACGCTAGCCAATGGTTATGCACTAATCTACTTGACCGCCCCCGCTGCCACCGGACCGATAACGGTAACTGCCAGCGTGGGCTCGTTGAATGCGGTTTTCAAAATTGATGTGAATAGCTCAGCCGGAGGCGCCACGAGTCCCATCCTAAGCATCCTGGCGGGCCAAGGGCAGCTGGTGAATGCCAATACGAATACCGGCCTCGGGCCGACGTTCGGATCACCTTTAGAAATCTTGGTAACGGACTCCAACGGAAACCCGCTGGCCGGCGTTCCGGTTACTTTCAGCGTGCCAGCTTCTGGTGGTTCCATCCTCGCGAATGGTAGCGGGGCTGCTATCCAGATGATCAACACCAGCGCCAATGGGACAGCCCAAGTGAATTTTCTCACCACGTCTCTTCCTCCCAGCAACAGCACTGGGTTTATTCAAACCTCGGTTACGGTGAGCGCTGCGGTAAACGGGCAGGCCACCAACCCTGTCATCTTCTACATCACCACGGTGAACCAACTCCCAGCCCCCGCGGTGTTTTTCCTGTCGCCAACTTCTCCCGCTCGATTGACGGGGACTGCGGGAAGCATACTGCCGGGCGCAGTTACCGCCCAGGTTAACTCCACCGATGGCTTTGGAATACCAAACGTATCGCTGACTCTGAATGATGGAAATCTCGATCCCAGCATCTATCCCACCGTGTCCTGCAACGGAAACGGAGGCGTCGTTCTCACCAACACGAACGGTGTAGCTAGCTGCGGTGTTTTGTTCGGTCCTCGCGTTGGATCGGGGACCTTCACTCCCTCGATCGGATATACCCACCCTTCGTTCTCAATTCCATTTACGGTTACGGCCGGCACAGCCGCCGTCGTCAAAATCACCCAAGGCAACAATCAAGTTGGCAATGCGGGACAGACGCTGCCCCTGGCTTTTGAAGTCCAGGTCACGGATTCAGGAGGCAATACGGTCACGGGCGCAGCGGTCACTTGGCAAGTCATCCCGGCCGGCGCGGTGACTCTCAGCAACGTCTCGGCCACCACCAACAGCGCCGGGATAGCTGGCGCCCTCGCCACTCTCGGGAACACTGGCGGCGTTGCGCAAGTGCAGGTCACTGTCGGCACCGCTGTTGCGACCTTCAATTTGACCGTCAATATCCCGTCGGCCGGTATTCAGAAAGTATCCGGCGATCAGCAAAACGCGCCGATCAACACCGCCTTCGCGTTGCCACTGACGGTGGAGGTTGTGAATTCGAACGGCGCCGCCGTCCCCGGGGCGCCAGTGAGCTTCCAGGTGACCTCCGGGGTGGCCACACTGGGCTCTCCTTCAACCACTACGGGTTCAAACGGGCAGGCTTCCACCGCCGTGACCGCCGACGGCACTGGAGGAACGATAACAGTAAAGGCGACGTCAGCCAGTTTCAGCGTGACCTTCACTCTAACCGCGCTGCTTCCCGGTCCGCACCTCATCAGCATCGTGAACGGGGCGAGCTTCTCTCCGGGCACCGGCATCTCGCCGGGCGGAATCGCCACCATCACCGGCACCGGGTTTCTGACGGGTGTCCAGGGATTGGTGACGGCCGATAATATTGTCGGTCCGCTTGCCACCACCCTGGGCGGCGTGACCGTTACTTTCGGCGCTGCCGCTACTCCCGTGCCCATTTACTACGTCCTAAGCGCCAACGGAACCGACCAAGTGACGGTGCAGGTTCCCTTTGACGTCCAGCCCGGATCGTCAGTGCCCTTAACCGTGAGCGTTGCCAACGGCGGCTCCACTACCATAATGATTACCGTCAAGCTTTTTGCACCAGGCGTTTTCACCACAGTCTACAGCGGCCAAATCTATCCGGTAGCGTTGCGGCCGGACGGAAGTTTTGTGAGCCCCACCAACCCCGCGCAACTAGGTGAGGACATCAGTGTGTATGTCACCGGTCTTGGTCCAGTCACACCGGCTACCGCAACCGGCGACGCAGGCATTCCTGGTCAGTCTATAGTTCCCAATACTAAGGGGGCGCTGCCGCTAATCGTTGGGCTGAACAACGGCGGCGTGCCGGTGATCTCCGCGGACTACGCCCCAGGCATGGTCGGCGTCTATGTGATCACACTTCAGGTTCCTGCGAACACCAAGACCGGGTCACACCAACCGCTGGGCGTCATCATGTTTGATTCCGCGGGCAACGCCTATTTCGCTAACCCTACCTACATTTCCATTCAGTGATTGGCTTCCTGGGGGCAGGCTCCTTACCTGCCCCCTTTTCCTAACACGGCATTTTCCCAACAGGGCAAGGGATCCTGCCAGAGTATGAGCCGGATCATATGCCGAATGGGCCGAGCCTCCCCGCAAGATCAGCATTCTCCGTTCCTCCGCGTTGAATCAATGCACGGGGAAGGCCGCTACTTCTGAGGTGGCGGGGAGACTTGAGGGGGAACAGGATGGTCGGTCTGAACAGCGTGCTCGAAAGCAATGCTGAGGGGAAAAACCTGCCCAGTCGGCGCGATATGCAACTGAACCGTGGTACTGCCGGTTGTGCTCTTTGCGCAATCCGGGCACAGGATTGCGGGGTCGTCCAGCCGCCACTCAAAGACGATGGTGGTTTCTTCATGCGCCTGCAATTGGGTCTTGCCAAGCGAGATCTTCAGCCCCGGCATGCTGAACTGATCCAACGTGAGCGTGATCGCTCCGGGCATTTCATTGCGGACGTGAATCAGGTCCCGCGACGATTCAACCGGCCGCAGACGGACGGTCTGCTTATCCAGGCTCACCTTCGCCAGGATACTATGCGCGGCGCCCCTCAGATCGGCCGGTATAGCTGGGCGATCCTTGTTCTCCGTGGGCTTCTCCGCGGTCTCGGCTGGAGGCAGCGGGACAAATCCGGTGGGAGAGAACGGGAATGCCATCTGGGTGGGTTTCACGTAGGACCAGCACCACTTGCCATCCTCGATCTTCCAAGAGCTCGTGATCGGGAAGCTCCTGGGCAGAACCGCGCCGTGCCATTTCCATTCGCCCTTGCAGCTTTCGACAACAACGGCTTTCGTGAAGTTGTCCGAATAGCGAATCTTGAGCGTCTCGCAGCCCTTGTACTGCTGCTTGTCTCCCTCCAGGAAAGCATTCTGGGACTCATCGTCCACCAGCAAGTAGGCGTCCTTGTACTTTCCCGCCACGAACGCTTGATAGAACTGGTCGACGCGAGCGCGCAACGCTTCGTCGATGGGCGCAGGCGCTTTATCTAGCAGCTCCGTCGAGTCCTGAGCGAGCCCCAGTAGGCCGGACACCAGCAGTAGTAAGGAGAGGGCGAGAGTTCTCATAGTCTTTAGATCGAAACTCATCCTTAGGATATCAACTTACGTTGGCTGGGAGGCAGGGACTCGAACCCCGATACGCAGATCCAGAGTCTGCAGTCTTACCATTAGACGACCTCCCAGCAAGGAGCCTTCAGCGCGATTCTGCACTAAAAGGGTGTCGCCACCATTCTAGCATCGGCGTCCGAATTGCTAACCGCGCTTGCTGGCCGCGGTCTTTTTCGCGGCCGTGCGATGCGTGCGAGGGATTCTGGGCTTGGAATGGTCGCCAGCCAGGTAGGTCCGCCAGCGCTTGAGTTCGCCCGCGGAGTCAAAGGCTCGCCAATCGCGCCTTAGGTCCCTCACCTTTCTCTTCAGCGCGTGGCGGATGTGGGCATCGAGCGCATGAT
Source organism: Bryobacterales bacterium (assembly GCA_003166865.1). GTDB lineage: Bacteria > Acidobacteriota > Terriglobia > Bryobacterales > Bryobacteraceae > Palsa-89. The sequence continues at coordinate 14,842 of PMUP01000039.1, read as the reverse complement.
CGCCGTGCACCACACGCTGGATCGCCTCATAATCGCTCAACTTCCCGAGCGCTCCCTGCAATTCGTGCAGCGCCTTCAGGTAACGATCCAATTGCGGACCATAGACCGGCCGAAACAACTCCAGAGTGTAGCGGAAGCGCTTGGTTTCCAAACGGAATCCGTGCAGCTCATTGGGCGGCAGCTTCGCACCGACCGCTTCGCGGCCGGCCTGGAAATACTTCCGCGCCATCTTGGGAAGCAGCTCCCGTGCGTTCGCGGCGGCGCTGTGTCCAGGTTTCAGTTTCATACGCTGCGGAGCGACAGTCCGTTGCGCCACTTGGTTGAGAAATCCCGCGAGCTCCAGCGGCGCAACATTTCGGAGAATTGGCGCTGATACGCCAGGCGCTCTTTTTCCACGCGTGGCCGGTGCGGGGCATGCCGGGTCCCGGCCAAGAAATCGAGCGTGATGTCCCGATCTCGAATCGCCGAAGTGACGCGCATCACGCGCTTCAGCATTCTGCGAATTTTCTTGACTTCCAACTTGGGAAAGAAATCCCCGAACAATTCCAGTCCTTGCGCGAAGCGCCGCACGCTGACGCGCAAATCGTGAATCTCGTCCGGTCCAGGCTTCTTGGCGGCCCGGTGTACTTGATAGGCCAGCGTTGTGAGCAAACGATTCATCTGCTCGATGGCGTAGTCATGAATGCTGGTTTTGGCGGTCACGGCCGCACCCGCGTCAACTGGAGCTGCACTTGATAGGTTTCATGAAACGCCTCGGCCACGCGTTCCGCGGCCCAGATTTCCAGGTCCGGATCGGGTTTGGAATCCAGCGCGAGTATGACGGATCCATTGCGGAACTGCACTTGGAGATCGCCGATGCGCTGCTCGTGGCTCCGGTCCAGGCTATCGGCGATGCGCAGCAGAGGAACCAGCAGGTTGATGGCGCGCCGCGAATCGGGGTCGACGGTTTGAAACGGGGAATGCCTGGGGGTGGGCATAGACTTTCTATGATACCGGCAGAGCAAGGCGATCATTTGCCGCTCGCTGTCGGTAAAGCCCGGCAAATCGGAGTGCAGGACCAGATAGTAGGAGTGCTTGTGATGGCTGGTATCGCTGACGAAATGCCCGATATCGTGCAGGTAGGCGGCGGCTTCCAGCAGTTTGCCCAACGCCGGGGGAAGCCGGTGCAGCGGCTGCAGCGACTGAAAGAGCCGGTGCGCCAAATCCGCTACGTTACGCGCATGCGAGAGCTGCACTCCGTAGCGGCGCGCCATTTGTTCCACCGCGCGGCGCTGATCCCGGCTGAGCATGCTCAACTCCCGTCCTACGCCCCGAGCCGCGAGGTCCGCGATGATTCCGTCGCGCACGCCGGCCGCCGAATAGTGCAACGCCGGCTGCTGGAACAACTCCAGCATGCGCCGGAAAACGGCCGCGCCAGCCACGATCAGCTCCGCGCGGTTGGGACCGATGCCTTGAATCTTGCGACGGCCGTTCGAATCGAGCACCGACACATCGCGGTAGAATCTGCGGATCTGCGCGGCCGAGGCTTTGAGCCGGTCCGCCTCGTCGCGCCGCGACCGGGCCACACGGTTCACCGCGCATACAATCGCCGCCGCGGTGGCTGAGGTTGCGATGGCGCGATCGAACGGCCCCGGCCCGATTTTGTTCAATGGTCCGGAGAGTTTCTCCTCGATGTATTCATTCAGTCGATGCAGGTCGATGGGCGCCGGCGGATCCGTACGCAGGAAAACCTCCGTTAAGCGAACCGCGCCCAGGGGCTTGGAGAACGCCTCCGACAAGACTCCGTGATCGGATAGAATCACTTCGGCGCTGCCGCCGCCGACGTCGATCATCAACACTCGCTTGCCGGGTTGGGGCCAGCGAGCTTGCACTCCCAAGTGGATGAGCCGGGCTTCTTCTTGCCCGGAGATGATTTCGATGGGAGCACCCAAGGCTTTGGACGCGCGCTCCAGAAACGTCTGTTGATTGCTCGCGTCCCGCACGGCGCTGGTCGCCACCGCACGCACGCCGATGACGTCCAGCTTTTGATAGATCTGCGCCATGCGCGCCAGACTCGTGCACACAAATTCAAGCGCGTCGGCGGTGATGCGCCCGTCCTGGAACACGCCCGCTCCCAGGTGGGTCACTTGCCGCTCGGCCGCCAGGATCTTGGTGGCCATGCCGTCTCCGGTCTCGGCGGCCTGCATGCGGATGGAGTTGCTGCCAATGTCGATGGCGGCGTAACGCGGCATGTTTCCATAGTATCGTGGCCCTCGCGGATTTCCGCCAAAGTTTGGCTTTCCGCCCCAAGAATTCACTGAAACGTTATAATGATGCTGCGCCTCCCCCATATGCCCCTGCTGGTTCCGAATCGTCATCGCGGCAAGCTCATCGTGGTGGAGGGGATTGACGGGTCCGGAAAATCCACGCAGCTCTCCCTACTGAGCCAGTGGCTGCGGGCGCAATGCCTTGCCGTGGCGTTCAGCGAATGGAATTCTTCGCCGCTGGNNTTCAGCCTGATCCACGCCACCGATTTCGCGGATCGCCTGGAGCGCTATATCGTCCCGCTGGTCAAGGCCGGCGCCGTGGTATGCGCGGATCGCTATGCCTATACGGCCTTTGCACGCGATGTGGTGCGGGGCGTGAGCCGGCGATGGGTGCGCAACCTATACCGGTTCGCCCTGCGGCCGAATCTCGCGTTCTACTTTCGCGTGCCGCTGGAAGTGGCGATCGGGCGCATCTTGGGCGGCCGGAACGCGATCAAATTCTATGAAGCGGGCATGGATATGGGGCTCAGCCGCAATGTGGAAGAGAGCTTCCGGATATTTCAGGGACGCATCCTGGACGAATATGAAGCCATGATTCAGGAGGTGGGCTTTCATGTGATCGATGCCACCGGATCCATCGAAGAACAGCAACAACAGATGCGCGACATCGTGATGCGGGAGTTGGGCGATAGCCTGCGCAACGGCGTGCTGCGCGCCGGGCGAGGAGAAGTGGATGCTGCTCAAGCAGCCCCTTGAATTCTATAGCGAATCGCTCGCCGGCGTCGATCGCGGCGAACTGCAAGGCAAGCTGATCGTGATCGAAGGGCCGGATTCGGTGGGCCGTTCGACGCAAGTGGCGCGCTTGCGCACCTGGCTGGAACATCAAGGGCACGCGGTGCTGGACACCGGTCTGGCGCGTGGCGCGCTGGCCGGGAAGGGAATTTCGCAAGCCAAGGAAGGCAACACCCTAGGGCCGATCACGATGACGCTGTTCTACGCCACCGATTTCGCCGATCGCCTGGAGAATGAAATCGTCCCCGCGCTGCGCGCCGGCTTCGTGGTGCTGACGGACCGCTACATTTTTTCGCTGATGGCTCGCGCGATCGCCCGCGGCGAGGACCGGGCTTGGATCGAACGGGTGGCCAGCTTCGCGCTGGTTCCGCATGCCATTTATTACCTGCGAGCCGAGGTCCGCGACTTGGTGCCGCGCGTGGTGCTGGGGCGCGGCGCATTCGACCATTGGGAGAGCGGCATGGATATGCGTTTCGGCGCCGACATGCACGACAGCTTCGTCAAGTACCAATCGCGCGTGATTCATGCGCTGGATCGCATGGCCAAGCGCTACAATTTCGTGGTTGTCGATGCGACGAAAACGCCGGATCAGATTTTTCGCGAGCTGCAGCGATCGATCGGCAAGCTGTTTTGACCCGCTAGTTACGGGCCTGCTCGGCCCTGCGATGAAATAGCTTCTGCTTAACATCGGGCCAAAATTCGTCGAAGGTGTTGTCGCCGAAGCGGCCGAGGAATCCGAGACCAGTGCGGATCGTCGCGCGGCTGGCGGTGTCGTCGCCAGGGGCGCGCCAGGCGTTGGAAAGGAAGTTACTGCCCGGAATGGCGATGAAGCGGGCGTAAGCCGGTATCGAGTTGCCATCGCGGTCCTGCGCCATGAACGTCATCTTGGCCGCGTGTCCGAGCCGATGACCAAATGACGCCCCGCCGTCGCGAATATAGCGCGGATCCTCACCCCAGGCGGCGCCCAGGCCCGCTTCTATCGTGTTACTCGTCAAGTTTCCGGCAACGCTCATGCCCAAGCGGTCGCCAAATCCTTCCCAGTGTGTTCCATACGCTTTCGGGCTGTTGAATAGCGTGCCCCATCCGGCCCCAAGTAGCTCCCCGGCGAGGCCTTCCGGGCCAATCGTGCCATTGACCACCCACTGGATTCGCTCCTGCGGGGTGATCGGCTGTCGCGCATCGCTACTGCTCGACGAAGCCGGGTTGAAGGTGCTGGCCGAAGCGCCCTCGTACGAGTCAGGCCCCGCAGTGGACGCTAGCGTTCCCGGCATAACCTTCTGCGCCATTGCGGCCGAAGCCAATAACAGCATCGAGCAACTCACTTTGCAAATCATTTCCGCCCCCACACGAGGAAACCTATTGCACATTGGGTTCCATCGCTCGGCAGCGCCGAGTTTGCCGGGCAAGGCACGTATTCATTTGGATGCGCCTGGAGCGCCGTTCACGGCTCAGGGTTCTGCCGGTAGGAAACGCACAGACCGCGCATTTTTCGCCTAAGGTTGTCGACGGGCGATGCCGGCTAATTATGGGCCTGATCGCCCGCGCGATGAAATAGCTTCTGCCGAACGTCCGGCCAAAACTCATGGAAGGTGTTGCAACCCAGCCTGCCGAGGAATCTGAACCCGGTCCGGATCGAGGCGTGGCTAAGGGTCGCGTCGCTGTCGGGGCGCCAGCTGTTGGAAAGGAAGTTGCTGCTCGGGATCGCGATGAAGCGGGCATAGGCGGGCATCAGGTTGCCATCGCGATTCTCGGCCATGAAGGTCATCTTGACCGCGTGTCCGATGCGATTCTTGAACGGCGCTCCGGCGTCGCGCGTGTAGCGCGGATCCTCACCCCAAATTGCGCCCAGCCCTGCTTCCATCGTGTTACTCACAGCGAGTGCGCTGAGGCGCAGGCCATAGCGTTCGCCAAATCCCTCCCAATGCGTCCCGTACGCCTTCGGGATGTCGAACAGCGTGCCCCATCCGGCGCTTAACAGTGCGCCCGTGCCGATGGTGTTCTGCACCGCCCACTGGATCCGCTGTTGGCCGGTGATGGGCTGGCGCGCGTCGCTGCTACTCGAGGAGGATGCCAGCGTACCGGGTATCAGCTCCTGGGCCATGGCAGCCGAAGCCAATAAGAAGATCGAGCAGCTCACTCTGCAAATCATTTTCGCGATCCCAATCGAAAACGTAAGGCAGATGGGATTCCGCCGCCAAGGACTCTCGATGTTTGCCAAACAAGAGATGTGTTTTCATCTAGATACGGTTGAGCCGCCTTTGCGAGCCGCCGTTGCCCCAATGGTGAAATCTGGCCAAGCGACCAAATATGGTCAGCCGCAAGGATGGGCCGGATGGCCCCTGCCTGCGGAAATCAGCTATCGTTAGACAACATGCCGGACTGGCTCAGTATTCACGAACCCATCCTGGTAAACACCATCGGGCACTGCGGCGGCGCGGTCATCTTTGGGATGCTACTGTATTTCTTTCTGGCCAACTGGCGGCGCGGGCGTGAGGAACGGGCTAAGCTGCCCGTCTTAGCCGCTGCGCTAGCCTTCCTATGGAACATCGGCTCGCTGGTTGCCCTGGGGACGGGTCCGCGCGGCGGGATGGCGCCCGACATTATTGTCGCGGCCAGCTTTTCGGTGCTCAGCCTGCTGCCGGCGGTGCTGCTGCATATCTCTTTGGAAACCAACCCACATCACCGGCCGATCTGGATCAGCGGGTACGTTCTCAGCTCCGGCGCCATCATCCTGCATATCGCCGACCTGGCCACGGGGAGGCCGTCGCTGCATTTCGCCGCGTTACTCCTGGTGACCATCGGTTTCGCCGTACTGACCGCAATCTCGGTGCTCTTCGAGCTCCGGCAGAAGAACCGCGCGGCGACCTCGCGATTGGTTGGCGCCATGGTGCTATTCTTGTTCGCGATTTCGTTCACGCACTTCGGAGCAGAACATGGCCATCAGGTGTGGTCCAGAGAGATCGCGCTGCATCATGCCGGCATCCCCCTGGCTTTGTTCGTGCTGCTCCAGAACTATCGCTTTCTTTTGCTGGATGCCTTCCTGCGATTTGTAGTGAACGCCACGCTTGCGGCGGTGGCAGTGCTGGCGTCGATCCGCATTGTGGAATCGGCGGACCATGGCGCGCTGCGCATGCATCCCTTCGATGCCGGGCTGATCTTTGCGGGCGGCTGCCTGCTGCTGACCTTGTTCGTATACGTTCGCAATGGAATCCAAAGCTGGCTGACGAGCGTGGTTTTCTTGCGGTCGAATGTCGAGGCCGCGCTGGAGCAGCTTCTCAAACTGGTTCGCGCGGCTCAGGATGAATCCGCCTACCTGCCCCCCGCGGCGGAAGTGATTGCGGTGTTCGTGCGGACGGCGCGTTTTGAGTTGACCGAGCGGGCTCCGCAAGGGGAACTGCCAGCGTGGGTGCAAGCCGAGGTTCCATTGCGCTTCTCGCGCGGCGATGCCCGGTACTTGCTGCTTGGTCCCCGGGAGGGCGGCCGGCGTTATTTGAGCGAGGATTTTGCGGCGCTGATGCGGCTGGGGGCTGCCGTGGTGGAGCACGTGGAGCAACTGCGCGGCATTCAGATGCAAGGGCTGGTATCGCAGGCGGAGTTGAAGGCGCTGCAGGCCCAGATCAATCCCCACTTCTTCTTTAACGCTCTGAACACTCTCTATGGAACCATCGACCGCGGCAATGCCGATGCCCGGCGCCTGGTGCTGAATCTCGCGGACGTGTTCCGGTATCTCTTGCGTTCGGATCGGACCCTGATCGAAATCGAAGAGGAGTTGCGCATTGTCCGTGCGTACTTGGAGATCGAGCAGCTGCGGCTCGGCGCCAAGCTGCGGACCGAAATCAACGTGGATGAAGCAGCCCTGCGCGCGATGATTCCTCTACTCTCGGTGCAGCCGCTGGTGGAGAACGCCGTGAAGCACGGGGTAGCGCCGCGGACGGGCACGGGGTTCGTGCGTCTCGACATTACCGCCCAGCCGGACATGCTTTCGGTGACGGTTTCCAACTCCGGGGAATGTGACTCGAGTGCTCTGACGGCCGCCCGCGCTGACGGAGGAATCGGCTTAGCCAACGTCCGCCGCCGGCTAGAACTGCATTATGGCGAAGAATCCAGTTTTCTCGCGGAGGTGGAGGATGGCGTCACGACGGTCGGTTTCCTACTGCCACTGAAGGCTTTGCCAGCATGACTCTGAAGACCTTGATCGTTGATGATGAACCCATCGCCCGCAAGGTTCTGCGCGAGGGATTAGAATCGATCCGCGGCGTCCAGATCGTGGGCGAGGCGGAAGACGGCGCAACGGCACTGGCCAAAATCGGCCGCGAGCATCCCGATCTCGTTCTTCTGGATCTGCAGATGCCGGCCATGGGCGGGCTGGAGGTGGTGCGCCAACTGAAGCATGGGAAACACATGCCGGTGATCGTTGTGGTGACCGCCCATGACGAGCATGCTCTCAATGCCTTTGAAGCGGGGGCGATCGATTATCTGCTCAAGCCGGTGCGGCAGGAACGGTTGTCTGAAGCCGTGGACCGCGCCAAACGCCTGACAGGGCGCCAGGCTACTGAACGGATCGCGCAGCTTCAGGAGATCGCCGATCCGGCGGCCGGCCCGCGCACCCGGAGAATCGTGGGCAAGATCGGCGAGGAGTATTTCCTGCTGAGCACCGACGAGATTTATGCGTTCCAAGCCGACGGGGACCTGGTGTGGATCGTGGGCGCGAAGCGCAGGTACTTGGCCACGCAGACGCTCAAGGAGCTGGAGCTTCGCCTGGAGAACACCAGTTTCCGCCGCATCCATCGAAGTGCGCTGGTCAACGTCAATCACGTGCGGAAGATGAGCGCGCTGAGCAGCCAGCGATGGTTGATCACGCTCGCCAATGATCAGGAATTCATCGCGAGCAGGAGGCAGGCGCGCAGCGTCCGCGAGCTCCTGAGCTGGTAATGCACTCGTTTTTGATCGCGTGCCTGATTATTTGCTCTGGGACTGCCTTCGCGCAGCCGGTCGATCAGGAGCCTGAGAGTTGGGGGGCGCCGGCAGCTGCAATCTTAAAGGCGGATCGAGTTTCGGCGCGGACATCGCGGCTGAAATTACGCCGATCGAGAACTGGCTGGAACTTGAAGCGGGCGTCACGCCGCTTTTCCGCCGTCACTCGACTGAATGGGATGCCGACCTTCTATTCAAGAAGCCTTGGACGCTCTCGAAAAAAGCGGAGTTCATGTTCGGCGTTGGCCCGGAGTGGGTTCACACGAGCAAGTACGGCATGACGACGAATTCGGCCGCCGTTGCGGCCGTGCTGGATTTTATGTTCTGGCCCTCTGGGAAGCATAGATTCGGCTGGTACCTCGAGCCCGGCTACGATTACAACTTTGGGAGCGGGCATGAGCAGTCGCTCGGCATTACCGGCGGTTTACTGATCGCGATCCCGTGACCCCAAATAGGGTGGTAGCCGCTGTCCGCCCATCTACTTCTTCAGATCACTTACTTCTCTCTCGAGCCCGCTCGTAGAAAACTTGTTCGACCATCAACTCCGGTGTGCTAAAAGTATCTGAGCTTTGGCTCAGGCATGCCCTTGAGAACGCTGATAGTGGACGACGAGCCGGTAGCGCGGAAGGTATTGCGCGATGAACTCGGTTCCTTCGACGACGGTCTCCAACATCACGCCCGACCAACAGTTCGAGGGGGCTCTACTGCGGGACGGTCCACGCGACGCCCACCACTCCGATCAGTCCCAATGGTCTCTGTCCGGCGAGCATGTACGGTTCCTCGCTGGTATCGATTCCCGCTCCGGGTACTGAGAACAACGATCACAACCCGCAGCGCATCGCGCCCCGCAATCTCTTCGACCTTGGCGTCGGGCACGACAACATCTTCCGCGGCGACAAATACAAATGGAGCGCCCGTCTGACGGTGGTCAATCTGACCAACAAAGAAGCGCTCTACAACTTCCTTTCCACGTTCAGCGGTACCCACTATGTTTCGCCACGGGCCATAACCGCCACGCTCGGGTTCCATTTCTAGGGACCGACTCCCTTGGCCCTTAACAGGGCATCGGCCCTCTAATAGGGCGCGGTCGCGTCGGTAACGCCAGCCCGTTCACCGTCAAAAATAGTTCGCTCACGGTGAAACTCCCGCCGCCGATGAGATTCTCATAGGTATGGCCCTTTCCACCCTCCACAATGAGAAGATGAGCCGTCCTGCGATTATTGGTGTCCTGCTTGCCGCGTGCTTCGCCTCGTCCGTCGCGACGTACGCGCAATCCACCGGCAGCAACTCAGGCACGGTTCGAGGCACGGTGCTCGATCCTTCGGGAGCAGTGATCATGGGTGCGACCGTGGAGATTGAGAACCCTGTGTCGCACTACACGCAGACTGCGCAGACCGACGCCCAGGGAAACTTTGAACTGAAGAACGTTCCGTATAACAACTACCACCTAACTGCGAATGCGTCCGGGTTCCAGGCCGCGAAACAAGACGTGGATGTGCGCTCGCCGATCCCGGTCCCCGTGAAGATCAGCCTGACCATCGGTACGGCGGTATCTAGCGTGACCGTGCAAGAGGCCGGCGATCTGATAGAAACCGATTCCACCTCCCACACGGATATCGATCGGTCGATGTTTGATAAGCTGCCACTCGAAAGCCAGTCTTCGTCGTTGAGCTCGCTGGTGACGCTGGCGTCGCCGGGGATTTCCGCTGACTCAAACGGTATGATGCACGGCCTCGGAGATCATGCATCGAATTCGTTCTCCTTGGATGGGCAACCCATTTCGGACCAGCAAAGCAAGGTCTTCTCCAATTCAATCCCGACCGAAGCAGTGCAATCGATGGAAGTAATCGAAGGCGCGCCTCCGGCCGAATATGGCGACAAGACCAGCGTCGTCATCGATGTCACAACGCGCTCCGGCCTGGGTGTCATGCAGCCGCGCGGCGATATCACGGCTTCCTATGGCACCTTTGGATCGTCCAACGGCAGCTTCGACCTCGCCTATGGAAGACAAAACTGGGGCAATTTCATTGTGGTAAACGGGCTGGATACTGGCCGGTTTCTGGATACTCCAGAATTCCAGGTCTATCACGACCACGGTAATGAAGAGAGCGTCTTCGATCGCGTCGACTTTAAGCCCTCTCAGCCAGACAGCATCAATCTCAACTTCAGCTTTACACGCTCCTGGTTCCAGACTCCCAACTCATTTGACGCGCAAACCGCGGACGCATGGTCCGGACTAGTGGTAAACAATGGCGGCCTCGGTCCCAATGGCTTGCCGGTAGGTCCCACCGATCAGCGCTCGCAAATCAAATCCTTCAACATCGCGCCCACCTGGACGCGACTGCTTAATCCGAACACCGTCCTTACGTTCGGAGGTTTCGCGCGGCAGGATCAATATAACTATTATCCGAGCGACAATCCCTTCTCCGACCTCCAACCCGACCTTCAGCTCCAGAGCATCGGCCAGAGTCGCAGGCTGACGGATCTTGGGCTTCGCACGAATGTGTCGTACATCAAAGGCATTCACAACATCAAGGCGGGAATCACGTATCAGGACACGATCCTCACGGAAAAGGACAGTTTCGGGATTGTGGATCCGGCATTGAACGCGGTCTGTTTGAATCCGGATGGGAGCCCGGACACAAACCCAGGCCTGACTGATCCCAGCCAGTGTGGCGCGCTGCAAGTGAATCCGACCTTCAATCCGCTCCTGGCCTGTTACGACTTAACCAGAACATCCGCCCTGCCGGCATCCGACGCTTGCCCGGGTTCAACCAGCGGCCGGTACACTTTTAACGGCCACGCTGACATCCGGGAACTGGCGCTGTTCTTTCAGGACTCGATCACCATTAAGAACTGGACCTTCAATCTGGGACTCCGGTTCGATTATTACGATGGCATTACCAGCGCAAAACAAGCGGAGCCCCGTCTCGGCGTCGCCTACAACATCAAGCCCACCAACACCGTGCTGCGTCTCTCCTACGCCCGGACGCTCGAAACGCCGTTCAACGAGAATCTGGTCCTTTCGAGCATCGGATGCAGCAACCCGGTGGTCAATGCCATCGAGTCGAGTACGGTCAGCCCTTGCGTGACAACCACGCCACTGAGTCCGGGCTGGCGCAATGAATTCCACGCCGGTCTCCAACAGGCCTTCGGAAAATACTTTGTGCTGGATGGCGAGTACATCTGGAAATACACGCACAAGGCCTATGACTTCAGCGTGCTGGGCGACACACCGATCACTTTTCCGATCGAGTGGTCGAGCTCGAAGATCCCCGGCTTTGCGGTCCGCGGCACCATGCCGAACTTCCGCGGACTCTCGGCGTTCATCGTGCTCTCGCACGTGTCGGCGCGCTTCTTTGAACCGCAGATCAGCGGAATTGGCGCCACGCCATCTTGCCCACCGTCGACCGGGTGCGAAGTGTTCCGCATCGACCATGATGAGGTTTTCAACGCCACCACTCATTTGCAGTACCAGCCCTGGCAAAAGGGGCCGTGGCTTGGCTTCAACTGGCACTACGACAGCGGCCAGGTGGCCGGCCAGGTGCCATGTGCAGGCGGAGATTGCGTAAATGGTCCGAACGGGTCCGATTCAATCGTGGATGTTTCCGGTTTGTCGCCGGATCAGCAGTTCCAAGGCGGGCTCTATTGCGGGAGCGTGCACGCGACTGAGACCACCCCGATCAGTCCCACTGGCCTGTGCGCCGCATCGCAGTACGGGTCCGCCTTGCTACAGATACCGGCGGCCGGCACGGAGAACGACGACCACAATCCCCCGCGCATCGCGCGCCGCAATCTGTTTGATCTTGCCGTGGGCCACGACAACCTCTTTCACGGCGATAAGTACAAATGGAGCGCGCGCGTTTCGGTGGTGAACATGGCCAATGAATATGCGCTCTACAACTTCCTTTCAACGTTCAGCGGAACGCACTACGTGACTCCGAGAACGGTGAGCGGGACGATCGGGTTCCACTTCTAGGTCACGGGTTCTCGGCGTAGACGCGCTTGACCACGTTCGAGACCGGCCCCATGGTCTGCCAGCCGGCATACTTGGTCTTGAACTCGGCGGCGACGATTACGCTGGCTTCGTCGGCGGACTTGCCTTGGCGCTTCAGTTCGAGCGAGCGGGTTTCGAGATCCAGGAGAAACGCACGTTCTTTCGCGATCAGCGATCCGTCTCCCAGCGCGCCGTGATCGGGCACAACAAAACGCGGCTTCAGCGGCTCCAGTTGGTCCAGAATCGCGAGCCAGCCTTTCACGCTCGCATCATCGCTGGGTATGTTGGGGACGATTTTGTCCTGCACGATATCGCCCGGAATCAGAACGCTGTCCTCCACCACGAAGATCAGCTCGTCGCCTCGTGTGTGCGCGGGTCCCAACCAGAACAGGCGCGCGGTGACGCCGCCCAGGTCGAGCTTGATCTCCTTGTCGAAGATGATGTCGGGCGGGCGAAGCTTCACGTCCGCCAGCAGCTCTTTACTCTGCGCCGAGAAGCCGCGAAAGAGATCCATCAGCTCGGTGGCGTGCTGGTTCATTTCGTCCTGCTGGACGGCCGGACGGATGATCAAGGTCCGCGGTGGAAAGGCCTGCTCGCCCATGGCGTGCTCGGGATGAAAATGGGTGGTGGTCAGGTACAGGTTGGGCGCTTTGGCGAGCTTTTCGGCCTGCTTGACGACGATGGCTCCGTTGCGCGCCCCGAGTCCGGTATCGATGACGAGCGTGGCGCGGTTGCCCACCACAATGCCGATGTTGGGAAACCCGACGATCGCGTAGACGTGTTCGGACACGCGGGTCACGGAGTTCTCGGGCAGCATCATTGATTCTTGCGCGTGGCCGAGGGCCAAGCAGGAAAACAAAAGCGCGGGAAGAATAGCTGCTCGGGGAGGCCACATGGCGATCACCTCCCGCCGGACGCCGTGTTCGAATTCGCCGCGGGCGCTCCAAAATTCAAGATGTAGCGCTGCATTCCGGTTTCCAGCGAACTCATGCCGAAACGCTTGGCCTCAGCAAGCGCCTGCCGATTGGACCAATGATCGTTCGCGATGCGATAACAGGCGATGGCTGTGCCAGTGCGGTCCGCGCCGCGCCTGCAGTGGACGAAAACGGGCCACTCGGAGCTGTCGTTGAGCAGCGAAAGTACCTCCGCGATTTGTGAATCGGTCGGGGCCTTGAACTCGCGCCAGGGCAGACGCACATAGCGCATACCGGCGCTCTGGACGGCGCTCTCTTCGGAATGCTCGCCGCGCAGATCGATGACGGTTTTGATTCCGAGCTTGGCCAGACTCGCGAAGCCCTGGCCGCGCGGCTGCGCGCCGCGGTAGATGTGTTCGTCCACCTGATGGAAGTTGGGTACGCCGGGAGCGTCCGGGAGCGAACCGGCCTGCAGGGTGGCAAGCCCCGGGGCTAGCGGCAGCAGGCAAGCCAGCCAGCCTCGCCACCAGTTCCGGATGGCACTTCGCATGAGTCTATTATCACCGATGCCGCAGGACAAAGCGCGGTCGCGAATTGGTGGGCCCTGAAGGATTTGAACCTTCGACCAACGGATTATGAGTCCGNNCTGCTCTAACCGCTGAGCTAAGGGCCCAACTCTAGACGAATGTATCATGAAGGCCGAATGTATCACGGCCGCCGCAATCGATAGAGCACGTGACGGCGCAACGGATGGCCTTCCGGTAATTTGGGATGGTCGAAGTCATCGGCTGTGTTGCGCGTCATCCCCAGCTTCTCCATTACACGCCGGGATCGGACGTTGGCGGGAACAGTGAACGACACCAATTCTTCCAACCCAAGCACGTCGAACGCCTGCCGAACGATCTCTCGGGCGCCCTCGGTTGCAAGTCCCTGGCCCCAGTAGGCGGCAGAGAGCCTCCAGCCGATCTCGACGCACGGTGTGAAGTGCGAGGGAAACCGTGGAACGGCTAAGCCAATGAAACCGACAAAAGAATGATCGTGACTCAGCTCCGCGGCGCAGAGTCCGAAACCGTGCTGCTCAAAATCAGCCTCGATCTGGTTCACCAAAGCATCGCTCTCGTCCGCGGAAAGCAATCGGGGGAAGAATTCCAAGACACGCGCGTCGGCATTCAGCATGGCGAATGGCTTCCAGTCGGATTCGCGCCAACGCCGAAGAATCAGCCGCTCAGTTTTTGCTACAATCATCCGATCTTAGAGCTCTAACGTCCCGCAAATTGGCGCGCGAATTTTCTACCCGGGATGGCACTAACCCATTCTATCGGTGAGGGAAGCGCACGTATTGTCCACTCCAATTCGGATAGGCCGTAACGGTTAGGATATAGCAGATAGTTGAGTTCCATGTCAGAAGAGGAGATAATCTCTCAGAACGTGGTTAGGTCCTGCCGGGCATGTCAATCGGGGATTGTCGATGAGGCCGCACTCTGTCCCTCTTGCGGGTTGCAGCAATTGATCTTTCCCGCGGCAGTGAGCAAACTGCACCGCGTTTGGAATTTTGCGGGGCTTTGCGTTGCTGCGCTTGGCGTTGTGTCAGCCTTGCTCGCGGTGGGGGTGGTGCGGCATCAGGGCTTACAATCTCACCGGAGTCCGCTGCAACTTCTGGCCCGATCCAAACGCAACATTGTCTATCGAAGAACCGTGGTCCTTGAGGAAGAAACACGGAAAGTATTTCCCTACTCCATCGTGCCGGGCGGCGCGAAGACCGTGGACGAAGCTAAGCTGGCCATGCTCAGACCGGACGTGCGGGCCAACTACACCAACGTGGACTTTGCGAAGCTCCATGAAGTGAAATTGGCGGCAAATCTCTCGGGCTACGTGTCGTACCGGTTTGGAGAAAAGATCTATTGGACCGCCAAGAAGCT
>PMUP01000004.1 GCA_003166865.1 Bryobacterales bacterium | reverse complement strand
ATGCTTAAACGCAAACTGGTTTCGTATTCTAATGGACGCTCGGGCGAAGATCGGTGCCTGGCGCGAGGAGTACAATGGCGAACGACCGCATAGTAGCCTGGGCTATCGGACGCCAAACGAGTTCGCGGCGATCTTGAAATCCTCAGTTATGACTGGTTGAAAGAATCGAGGCAGGTCACCCGCTCACCAAGCTCGTAATCACGTGGGTTATCGTGCTTGGAACAAGGCTCTAACTCTTCTGTAGTCAGATGTCTCTCATCAGGGCCTTCACCATTAACAGTCAGGAAGTAACCTTCGGAAAGCTCTTCAAGCCTTTTGCTCATCTTGTTCTCCTAGTGCTGTGCTCAACCAACTTTTCGTGCAGCCGTGCGCTTCGGTTTTGTTGCTCTTGTCAGAGTCACAACCGCATCGCCGAAACGTTCCAATGCTTCTTCGATAGGTTGCGCCGAATCATCTATATCCGCAACCTTGATCTTCCAATCGGCTGGCAGATGCTTGGCTGCATGTTTGATGTCGTCAATTAGCATCTCACGAAAGTGTTCAATTTCGTCAAGAGTTTGGCTTGGTGGTGCCCACAGTTCGATCAAGATTTGGGGATAGGTGAGTTTGAGTTTGGCCTGGTTGTTTGGCATATCAAAACGATCCTTTGGCTAGTGCTCTTTTCATTGCTGGGAGAAGCATGAGGCTCCGTGATTTGGTAGGGACGGCATCAATTGTATGCTGCACAGTGACCAGGAAAAACTTGCCGTTATGGACGATGCTCCATGCAACTATTTTGCCGTCCTCTTGGGCGTCTAGTAGCATCCCAATCTCAGAATCTCGATCATTCATGCAAGCCCGTTCAGCGGGTGACTGGTATTCGAGATCCGCTGTCTGTTTGCTGGGCATTGAAGTTTACTCCTGTGAGTCAGTATTTTCTTTCTTGATCCGATGTGCCGCATCCCGGATGACGCCACAAATGGCAAGCACCTGAAGGATCAGGAGAGCCAAGGTACACCACCAGGAAATCGGGTCCAGGGGCGGAGGATAGTCGCATGGCGGGAAGGGGATTATCATAGAAGTCCTGACGGTGAAGCTGTACGACCTGTATCAACCCGATCCCCGACCCGTCTTTCACGACCGAAGCATCCGTTCCTAAAAGAGACGTGGAGAGACACTTCTAGACGTGCTCTCCACGTTGCCTTGGATAGGGAAATGGGATCAACCCGATCCCGGATGTTAGACTGGCGTAAGCTCACGTGAAAGTAGCCCTTTCATGTTGAGTTAGGGGCGTCAACGGGTTCCAGCCTGTTGGCGCTCCGCACCTGTATATCGCCTGGATTCTACCATATTTGTCAACCCCGGCTGTTTTGCACGTGGTGCTTTTCCGGCGAATGGGCTACGATTCCGCATGAAGAAAATGCTTTCGTATCTAGGGTTGTACATTGAGATTTGGGTTCCCACCGATCACAACGATAAAGAAACCTATGCGGCGCTCAGAAAGTTGCAGCGGGAAGTGAGGGTGCTGGCCAAGACGATCATGCCCAAGGGCGTTCGGGTGACCGTGGTGGAGATGAATTGATGGCTGGGTCGGCTTACGGCTTCAAGAAAACGAAAAGGCGTCCTAGCCTCTGAGACCGGGACGCCTTTCATTCGTTTCAGACCTAACAAATCGGCTAGTGTTATCGGCAATTCTGAAACGGACGATTACCCTAACCGGAGAACACTGTGGTTCCCGAAAATCGGCGGGAAAGATCAACTCCGCTTCGACTTTTTGATTTGCCCGTCGACATCTGGCGTTCTTACTTTCTGTTTCTTGCGGCTCCGCTCATGATTCGATCCAGTGATCTCCCCGGCTATGGCGTTGGCGGTTAGATATTGCTTGACTAGAGCAGGAACGAGCCCGTTTTCCAACAACGCCCTGACCGGAGGCTGAACCGTTTCCTCCACGGAAGCAAGTATCGCTTTTGATTTCTCTGTTCTCGATGGCTTATTCATGCCTTTATTGAGGCACGTTACCCTTCTAGGGCCTGCGCGAATCGAAGCTGGCACCGTGAGAAGGATGTCTTAGCTTTAGCGACCGCGGTCCCGGCTCTTGTGCCGTTCAGGCTTCGTCGTTTCTTGGACCTGAAGAGTTGCCGCCGCGTCTCGGACGGCCTTTTGGTAGCGCCCGAGCCATCCTTTCCAGCCATCCTCCTTTGGGAGTATGCCGCGCCGGATAAGACGTTGCGCTGTCTCGCGAAGGTGGCGCCTGTTGCTCAAGATCGCCTCTGAATCGCCCATGTCATCGATCTCCAGCGCTGGGCGGCCCTCCGTGAAGAGCTTTCGAAGCCGAATGAACGAATTCGTTCGCAAGCTTCCGCGATTCCGTGCCGCTTCCATCTCCGGCGTGTAGTAGTGATAATGGACTCGCGCGTCGGTTCCTTCCAGCATGAGGTAAGTGCGGCCAGAGGACTCCTCCTCCCCATGCACCAAGATCCTGCCTTCCAGTGTTGTGAGATCGCGAAGGTCCGTCACAACAACTCGGAGTCGTTCATCAGACATCAGCGCCCCATGCGCTGCCAGCGTCTTCTGGCGATCGGCGGTCCGTTGCATGGCTCGGAGAACCTCCTCAAAATCTGCCCGCACCCGCCATAGGTTCGGACCGGAGTGCTCGGCCAGGCCCATGGTTTTGAGCACCAGCAATCTCTCCGTCATGTGTTGTTTCAATAGCCTGCTGTATTCACTCCCCTGAGTCGGGTCCATTGGGACGGTGAGAAACGTCCTGTCCTCTGTGGACATTCCGTCACGCTTGATGGCCGCGTCTAGAGAAGTATACCGATGCTGCTGTACCTCGCTACGCCGGGAGTCCATGGCGTCGAGCTCCGAGCGGTAACCCAGCTGGCGTGTGCACAGGTTTTGTGCGCTTTCGCGAATGGCCTCGCGAATATAGTCCCGGCTCATGCGAAGTGGGCTACCGTCCGCACGAACACCTCGAATCGCAACGTGAATATGCGGGTGCTCAGTATTGTAGTGCGCCACCGCCGCCCATTCGAGTGGGGTTGCAAGATCCTTCGCCATCGCCAACAGCAGATCGCGCGTCAGCTTCTTCAGATCGGCCCTGTCGCCAAATTCTGGCGAAATGATGATCTTCCAAATGCGTTCATCGTGGGCGCGCTGCCAGCTTTCAAGCCGCTGAGGGATATCGGCTGCTTCACCCTTCTCATCAAACCCAATGCCCCTGGACCCACCGTCAAACGCCACGCTCTCGCGAACCAGGTATCGCCCGTGTGCTCGCCATTGCCCCCTCGACGTGTTCTTGGAGTAGACGACGCGGACCGCGCAGCGCTGGTGGTAAGGCCGAACGCGACTCGGCCCGGCGCCGGCCGAAGAGCGGCGCTTGCGCACACCGCTCATGCGGGCATAATGCATGATCGTCTTGTACGCCGTAGCCAGAACCCGGCGCTCGCGCCGCACGACTGGCTTCCGCGGCCGAAGCCGAAACTCCCGCTCGTCATCGCTCGCCATGTTGTACCAACTCCTGCAGTGCTAGCCGCGACTCGTCCCCCATCGCCAGGCCCGCGCTCTTCAAAAGTCGGGCGTGCCGCCCTTGCGCAGTGGCGACGGCTGCTTCCAACGCGCGTCCGTCCGGTTCGGGAATACAGGTCAGAAGAATCTTGGCGAGACTGTCCATGAAAGCAAACTGGGCCTGCTGGGCTCGCCCGAGGCGATAGATCTCGCGGTTCATCCGATCCACCATCGCGGCGAGTCGTTCCTCAGCCCCGGTCATTTT
>PMUP01000034.1 GCA_003166865.1 Bryobacterales bacterium | reverse complement strand
TGTGGCTCATTCGGTGGCGCAAAATAACCATTGATGTCAATGATGACATCCGTGGCGCTGTTGGCAAACAGGCTAATGGAAGCATTTGTCCCGGCCGGCACGAGTGCGGCATCACTGACCTCCTGGCCGCTGGGAGAACCCAGCGTCGCGGCTTCCGGCAACGGCGAACCGGACGGCCAAGTGGTCAAGAACCCCAGCGGTGCGTGCGGCAGTGCTCCGAAGTTTAACGAATAGGCCTGTGCCCTAGCCGGTACGCTGCAAAAGCTCGCAGGAATCGGGAAATTTCGCGTAGCATCGGCCGCTAGGAACGGAGGACCGAATGCTCCGGTTTTCCCACTGCCTCCCACCGACCGCGTGTCGGCGATGCGGCAGGGCGTCAGCGGATAGAATGCCAGGCCGGGGGTTGTCGTTTGGCCAGCCTGGGTAAGTGTGAACAAGTGGCCGGCGATCACGAGAGCGCCGTTCCGGCTGGTCCCAAGATTCGCGGGAACGGTGAACGACACCACGCCATTTCCGCTTCCGGATGCCCCTTCCGTGACCGTGATGAAGTTCGAGGGATTGGCCACGCTCCAGGAGCAACCGGCGGGCGCGGTGACGCTGACTCCATTTCCGCCCGCGCTGGCGCTGAGGCTCTGGGAGCTCGAACTAATGCTAAAGGTGCAATTTAGCAGCCCAAACACACCCACTCCAGTGGTAGTGCCAACGTACACCTTGCCGTTCGCGACCGTGGGAGTGATGTACTTATTTCCGTCGCCGAATTGGTCTCGGGAACCCGGCGCCTGATTGCTATTGTAGAGTTCATCGGACAGATTCGCCGCATTGTAAGCATGCAGCACCGCCAGCGTCGAGTTCTCCGCCGCCCACACAATTCCGTTAGCCGATCCGTTGGCGGAGATGGACGGTGTGGCGCCGGGATACTCAAAGCTGGTCGAGCTCTGCGATGAGGGCGACGTGGCAAATACACCGCTCGCGAACGGGAACGCTTCCAGCCGCGCACCAGAAGGGCCGTAGTATAGCGTGTTGTTGAACCACGCCGGGCTGGAGAATACGCTTCCGCCCAACGAGAGCTGCTGGAAAACAGCATTGCTGCTCACGTTGAACTTGCCCATGTTGTTCCGGTCAACCACATAGCCATTGCCATCTTTTCCGGCCCCGACAGCGAGCGCGCGCTGGTTCCCTTGTGAGTCGATCAGCGTTGGCAGAAGCATCGCACCACCCGATCCCAAATCAACATCGCCGTTCGACTCGGACACCGTATTGTCCATGGTGAAGTAATCCGCCACCAACAGTCCGGAGATGGTGGAAAGGTTCATGAACGCGTTCCCGTAATCCCCCAGGACTGGAAATCCGCCGGCGGTCAAAGTTGTATCGAAGGTCCCGTTGGCTATCAGGAAAAACAAGTTGCCCCCGGCATCCACCGCCGGCCCGGCCCCAGCCTGCCACACCGAGCCATCGTTGCCGTCGGGCGTCAGGTTTACCACGCTGACTTGCGCCAGGCTGCTTTCGTTGTATCCCATGACCCAGGCATTGTACGGCGGGTCGTCGCAATGGGAGGCGAAAGATATGTACACAAGCCCGTTGGAAATGAGCAACGCCGCGCGATCCTTGTATTGCTTTGGATCGAACGTGCTGATTCCTCCCGAGCTTGCCGCACCCGTCCCAGGAAATGTGGCCTGCACCGCCATCGGGCCGCCAAATTCTTCAACGCCAGTAGTCAGATCCAGCGCGTGCAAACGCTGATGATAGTTGCCAGAGCCATCGAGCGACATTGCCACGGCATACATGGTCCCGTGGGGGCCGCTCGTGAGGTCAATTGCCGGAGTGGAAGTAATGCCAATTTCCGGCGTCACTTGACCGCAGCCACGGCTGTCGGAGGGCGTTTCTCCGTTCAACAGGAGCGATACCTGCCAAAGCGATGTTCCGGTATCGGCATCGAACGCATAGACGCTGTCGTTCTCGGTAACGACGTACAGCACGTTGTGAGTTCCTTGGGAAGGAATCGCGACCGACGGCACATACAGCGGCTGTGCGTCCACTTTCCCGTCCACGGAGAGCGTAAAGAGCTTGCCGAAGCTGGCGCTTTTTACGTTGGCAGGCGTTAAGATCGTCTCCAGCAGGTTCTGACCGGTCCTGGCCGCGTCGTTATGCCACGTGAGAACGCCGCTCTGTGCCCGAAGAGCTGACGGGAACGCCAGCAGCGCGCCAGCAGCTACTTGCAGCCATGATCGCCTCAGATTCAACATCACTTCTGCTCCAGCATAGCCTTTCTGGTGTGATCGTACTATCCATTAGGGGCCTCAGGTTGACTTAGCAGAATACCTGAGTGAGGGGCACCCCAATATTCAGACCAGAGTATAAGGTCCGGCGTTCGCCTAACAGACGCCAGAGCAGGTGTACTTCGCGGCTTAAAGAAGATCGAATACCATGTTGCATCCGTCGCGCTACTTTGCATGTGCTACAATCCGAGGCCATACCGAAGGCGTAGATTTCGATACCGGGGAAAGAGAGACATTATGACTCGAAGGTTCGTTACATCTCTGTTTACAGTCTTCATGCTTGCGTCGGTCGTGAGTATTTGCTATGCGCAGTCTCAGCCGCTGTTGACCCATCACGTGCGTGAAGTGACTCTCGATGGGCAGGCGCGGTCCGCCGGACGACTTCCGGCAGAGCAGCGCATGCGACTGGTGCTTGTCCTGCCGCTCCACGATCAGGCAGGCTTGGATCAATTTTTGAAGGACCTCTACAATCCTTCCAGCCGGTCTTACCGTCAGTACATCACGGTAGACGAGTTCACCAGGATGTTTGGTCCCAGCCAGCAGGACTACGACACCGTCGTTGGTTGGGCGGAAGCCAAGGGCTTCACGGTGGTTGGCACTTCCCGCAATCGCAGGAACGTGGATGTGACGGGATCGGTGGCCACCATCGACACAGCCTTCCATCTGAACATGGGTCTCTACCAGCACCCCACCGAAAACCGCACCTTCTATGCGCCGGACCGCGAGCCCACAGTGGACCTGCCTTTCCGGCTATGGCACATCGCGGGCCTGGACAACTATTCGATCCCGCATACCACCGTGATCCATATACCGCAAGGCGTGACGCCCCAGGCCACGACGGGCTCCTGTCCTAGCCAATCCTTCTGCGGCAGTGACATGAGAGCGGCCTATTACGGGGGAACAGCTCTCACCGGCCACGGCCAGTCGGTCGGGTTGCTCGAATACGCGGGCACCGATTTGACCGACCTGGACACCTACTTTACGAACGCCGGTCAAACCAACAATGTGCCGATAACGCTGCTCTCCACCGACGGGACCAGCACGAGTTGCACCTACCCCAATTGTGATGACCTCGAACAGACCATCGACATGACTCAGGCGCTCGGGATGGCCCCAGGCCTGGCGAGCCTCGTGATGTACGTCGGATCGACCGATGCGGCCATTTTTAACGCCATGGCCACGGCCGATCCGCTGAACGCGCAATTGAGCTCTTCGTGGACCTGGAGCCCGGCCGACCCCGGCACCGACAATCCGTACTTTCAGGAGTTCGCGGCGCAGGGTCAGAATCTGTTTCAGGCGGCAGGCGACGGCGGTGCGTGGTCGTCGTCTTCCACCATCTACCCGGCGGATAACCTGTTTCTCACGTCGGTCGGCGGGACAGACTTAGAGACCAGTTCCCCCGGCGGTCCCTGGAGTTCGGAAACGGCTTGGGCTGACGGCGGCGGCGGCATTTCGCCGGACCATTTTGCGATCCCCTTCTGGCAGACGACAACCGCCAGCGGTTGCTCCAATTGCTCCAACACCTATCGGAACGGCCCGGACGTTGCGGCCAATGCGAACTTCACC
Organism: Bryobacterales bacterium; assembly: GCA_003166865.1. Lineage (GTDB taxonomy): Bacteria > Acidobacteriota > Terriglobia > Bryobacterales > Bryobacteraceae > Palsa-89. The sequence goes on along the minus strand of PMUP01000034.1, from coordinate 137,839 downwards.
TTTTACGTCTGCGCCGATCAATCCGCCTGCACGGCTAACATGTGGGGTGGAACCAGTTTCGCGGCGCCCATGTGGGCTGGCTACCTGGCTCTCGTCAATCAACAGGCAGTGGCTGAAAGTAAGCCCACGCTGGGCTTCATCAATCCGGCCCTTTATGACATCGGTTTAAGCTCCAGCTATGACGCCGATTTCCACGACATCACCACTGGCAGCAATGGCGATCCGGCCACAACCGGCTACGACCTGGCGACTGGCTGGGGCAGTCCGAACGGAAGCGGCCTAGTCAGCGGGCTGATCACCTCAGTGAACGCTCCTGGCTTCGGCCTTACAGCCTCGCCCACTGCGGTCTCAGTGACGCAGGGCGGCTCGGGAACGTCCACGATTTCCAGCACGGGCACGAACGGTTTTGACTCTTCCATTTCCTTGTCTGCGACGGGCCAGCCCGCCGGCGTGACCGTCGTCTTGGGACCAAAGTCGATCAGCGGCGCTGGAACTTCAACCATGACGATCACCGTAGCCTCGTCTGCAGCCGTTGGCACCTATAGGATTAAGGTCACGGGAACCTCCGGCGGCATCACCGAAATTGTTACCGTCACCTTAACAGTCGGCAAACCGCCTTCTGGCTACACCATCAGCGCATCGCCCAGCTCACTTAGCATTGCCAGGGGCAGCTCCGGAACGTCCACCATCACCACAGTGGTTTCCGGCGGCTTTGACTCCTCCATTTCCTTATCGGCGACTGGCTACCCAGAAGGCGTCACCGTGGCTTTCAGCCCTGCCACCATAAAAGCGCCGGGCTCGGGGACGTCGACCATGAAGGTCACAGTGGGCAAGGGAGTCGCGCTCGGAGACCACACGATCACTATAAACGCCACGGGCGCGGGAGTGCCGCGCACGACTCAGGTCACACTCGACGTGCTCAATTAAGAAAGAAATGAATTCGGATCGGCGGCACAGAGGATCTCAAGAAACAGGATTCACGTACGACCCCCTTTGGGGGAAATTCACTAGGAGGACACAAGGACACAATGATAAAAAGAGGATTTTTTTCGATAACGCTGGCGGCTGCCGCGATTGCTCTCGTGCAACCGGCGGTAGCACAGAACTACAAGGGAACACCTAAGCCCACGATCCGAGATTATGGATCGAATGGAAACGTCCGCACTCAGCAAACCACCACCAGCGCCACGATACCTGCTACCGGGACGTGCGGCAATCCGGCTAAAGCCTGTTTGTTCTACGGCGGCGACTTTCTCAATAATCCCCTCGGCCCGACGGTCGCCAATGGCTTGGCCAACGAGAGTACTGTGTTGGTACCCGGAACCCCGTACGGGGCCGCAACGTGGGTTCCGTTCACGGTGCCCGCCGGTGAGAAATGGGATGTGAAGGGACTCTTCACCAACAATCTTTCGTCGTTTGGCGTCCTCGACCAGGGAGTCGAACCCACGTCTGTGGCCTACTGGTCGATCAATGAAGAAATCTTCCCGGGTAACGCTGGAATCGTGATCGATTCCGGCACATCCCCTGCCACCAGTACCCCGACGGGCCGCGCGGCTTTTGATACGAGCGAATACACGATCCAAGTGACAGGGCTGAGCATCGAGCTGACGGCCGGCTCATACTGGATGATCGTGGTTCCCATATGTACGAATACAGCCGACCCTTATTGTGACGGCGTATTCTTTGAAAGTGACGTCGAATACATTAACACCACGCCCGTAAACGCTTTCGGGCCGACCGAGCCGCTTGACGCCTCGTACCTCGACTCTCCCGCCTTCTTCCTGAGTTTTGATCCCGCCAATGGCCCAGTAGGAGCCTGCGCAGGGCTCGGCTGCGACGCGTTCTCGGCGGGCGTGCTTGGAAAAAAGTGAGGTAAGACCCCGGCCGATCTAGGATTTCTGCGCGGCGTGGGCCGTGTACCAGCCCGCGTTTCGCTTTGACACTCCCGTATACTAATACGGATGCGAACAGCCGCTCGATTCTCGCTGTCTTTTTTCGCCGGACTGTGGTTGGGTCAGTTATCCTTTGCCGACGACAGCGCGCGGTTGCTCCGCGTGGATCATTACGTCCGCGTGCATTCCAGCGTTCCCGCCATCGCCGGGCAAACTACCCAGATCTACGTGCGGGAGGTGGTGCAGGCTGGCGTCGCGCTGCGCGGACCAGCGGCGGATCGCGTCGCATTGTTCGTTCACGGCGCGGGCACTCCCGCCGAAGTTGCCTTCGACGTTCCCTTCCAGGACTACAGTTGGATGGCGTATCTGGCGCGCGCGGGCTTCGATGCATTTTCCATGGACATGACCGGTTACGGGCGGTCCACGCGTCCAGCGCCCATGAACGACCCTTGCAATCTCTCGCGAGAGCAGCAGACCGGCTTCATTCCGGCATTGATTTCCGCGCCATGCTCGCCCAGCTATCCGCATCAGCTCACCACGCTCGCTTCGGACTGGAACGATATTGGAGCCGTGGTGGACTACCTGCTCGCGCTGCGTCACGTGGATCGCGTGAGCTTGCTGGGCTGGTCGCTCGGCGGGCCGCGAGCCGCCGGCTATGCCTCCGGGCATCCGGAGAAGGTGCGGCAGATGGTCCTGCTGGCGCCGGCCTATAATCGCGCGGCCTCGGCCGGTCCGCCGCCGCAAGTGCCGGCTGACGGCGCAGCCATGACCACGCAATCCCACGACGAGTTCACCGCGAATTGGGCCCGTCAAACCGGCTGCTCCGATCAAGTGGACCCGGCTGCGAGCGATTCCGTGTGGGAGCAGATGATCGTTTCCGATCCGGTGGGAGCAACCTGGGGAACCGGCGTGCGGCGCGCCCCGCAGGTCACGTCTTGGGGCTGGACTTCAGCGGCTGTGGCCAAAACGCAGACGCCGACCCTGATGGTAACGGGCGTACATGACAAACAAGTGCCCCCGGAGCGGGTCCGCGAATTGTATGAGGATCTCGGGGCCGCGCACAAGGTCTTCGTGGATTTGGCTTGCTCGTCGCACAATGCCATGTGGGAGAAGAATCATCTGCTTCTGTTCAAAGCCTCGGCGGAGTGGTTAACAAAGAGCACCGTGAACGGCATGGAAGCGGGCGTGCTGAAGCTCGGATACTGACGGTTTTCGCGCCGCATTCAGTGCGTACGCGTTGCGATAGAATATCTTGAACCATGCCGCTGAGCCCAGGCGATAAGCTACTTCGCGGCCTTTTCCTTCGCGCGTGCACCGGACAGAATCCCCGCCAGGCCGTAGTTGCCTTCGTGGCACGCGTATTCGTATAGCGGGCTCGCCGTCTTTTCCAGTGGGAACTCCACTGTCCAGGGCTGTGTGTACACGCTGGGGTCAACGACGGTGGCGCGATAAGTAATGGTGTTCGGACCCGTGCGTGTCAAGCGTTCGGTGACACGCAAGTTTTCATCGCTCATGCCGTCATATTGAACGCCAAAGCGGCTTTGGTCGCTGGCACGGAAGTTGGTGGTCTCAATCACTAGCGTTTGCCCTTCCCAGTGGCCCACTGAATCACCTTGCCATTGCCTCACGCTCGGCGGCAGGCGCGGCCGGTCTTCCGCTGCGTGGGCCACCGGAATCGTACGGGCTTGGTGGCCCATTTCTGAAAGAATCGCCACCACGCCGGGAGCCTGCACGATCTGATAATAGTTGTTGTAATTCCCGGGAAGGAACGGCGGACCGGATTGCGAAAATACCAGGCACCGGTCGGGCAGCATGCGTGTTTCGGGACCGTCATCGGCATGCTGGACAAGCCAGGCGTGCATTTCATGGTATTTTTTCGCAGCCTCGGGCGTCATCGCGGGGAATCTGCCATTGGGAGGATCGATGAGGCGCGACGTGCGCCGGTCGCTGGCCAAGTGCGCGCCGCGGTCAAACCAACCGTCGTTGTAGGCGCGGCCGAGATCGGCGTCGGCCGAACCGTCGCGGCGGTCGCGATTGAGTTCATGGGCGCGTTGCTTCTCATACGCCGCCATTTCTTCGGGTGTGTAGAATTCCTGGTTGCCCAGCGCCACGGGACGCTCCAGCGGAGTCATGCTGGCGGCATCCCAGACGCCTTCCAGATCCGGCTGTCCCTGCGCGCAAACAGGAGCAACTGACCCCAGAGCCAGCACGGCAGGCAGCAAAAAGGACAACCAATAGCGATCCGTCATCGAGACCTCTCGTTCACTGGATATTCTACTGCGTTGCGTTAGAATCAGCTAACGCCTCATGCCTCTGGCTCCCGGAACTCAGTTGGGACCCTACGAGATCCTCGCGCCGATCGGCTCGGGCGGCATGGGCGAAGTGTGGAAGGCGCGCGACACACGGCTGGGGCGCATCGTCGCGATCAAGCGGCTGCACGGCCCGCATGGCGAGCGGTTTGAACAGGAAGCGCGCGCGATTGCGGCGCTGAATCATCCCCATATCTGCCAGATCTTCGACATCGGGCCGGATTATCTGGTGCTGGAGTATATCGACGGCAAGCCGCTACAGGGGCCACTGCCTGTGGAAGAAGCCGTGCGGTTGGCGCTCCAGATTACGAGTGCGCTGGAAGAGGCCCACGGCCGAGGCATTTTGCATCGCGATCTGAAGCCGGCGAATATCCTGGTGACCGCGAAGGGTACTGCGAAGCTGCTCGATTTTGGACTGGCGAAGTTGACGGCGGGTTCCGATTCCGATCTCACGAAGACGGTCGAAGGAACGGTGATGGGCACTGCCGCCTATATGGCGCCAGAACAGATTGAAGGTAAGCCCTGCGACGCGCGATCCGACGTGTTCAGTTTCGGCGCAGTCCTGTACGAAATGCTCGCCGGCAGCCGCGCCTTCGACGGCATGGCTTCGGTGCTGCGTGACGATCCGAAGCCGCCGCCGGCGTTAGAGAACCTAGTGCTGCGATGCTTGGCCAAGCAACCCGGCCAACGGTTCCCGACCATCACGGAGGTGAAGGCTGCGCTCGAGTCGGCGATTGCGAGCCCAATCGAAAAGACGCCCTCCATCGCGGTTCTGCCTTTCGCCAACATGAGCCGCGACGCCGATGACGAATATTTCTCGGACGGCCTGGCGGAAGAGATCATCAACGCCTTGACGCAAATCGCGGGACTCAAGGTGATCGCGCGCACGTCGGCCTTCGCATTCAAGGGCAAGAACGAGGACATTCGCAGGATCGCCGAGGCGCTCGGAGTGACGAATGTTTTGGAGGGCAGCGTCCGCCGAGCCGGCAGCCGGCTCCGCGTCACCGCGCAATTGATCCACGCCGCCGACGGCACCCATCTGTGGTCCCAGCGCTACGATCGCGAGCTGACGGATGTGTTCGCGGTGCAGGATGAGATCGCGGCAGCCATCGTTGCAGCGTTAAAGGTAAAGCTGACTGGCAAGCCAGCGTCGGCGCGGCCGCACGAGCCGAATCTGTCCGCCTATGAAGCCTTTCTGAGGGGCAGGCACCACTATTACAAAACCTCGCCGGAGTCATTTTCGCGCGCTGAAGAGTGCTTCCAGCAGGCGATTGGATTGGACTCGGAGTGGGCCGATCCTCATTCTTACTTGGGCCGTCAATATCTTGCCCTCGGGTTCTACGGACTGCGCCCGACCGGCGAAATGATGCCGCTCGCTCGCGCCGAAGCCCGGAAAGCGCTGCAGCTTCTTCCGTCCGAGCCGATGGCGCATGCCGTACTCGGCGGAGTCGCGGCTCTGCATGACTACGATTGGAAAGAGGCCGAAGAACAGTTCAGGCTGGCCAGGACATCCGAGTCTCTTCCGCCAGATGTTCGCACGGGGTATGCGGTTTTTTACTTATTGCCGTTGGGACGATTCGAAGAAGCTCTGCAGGAGGGTGCGAAAGCCATTGCACAGGACCCGCTGAATTCTACTTGGCGCGCGCGTCAGTCGTGGACGCTGCTTTGCGCGGAAATGTACGAAGCTGCAATTGTCGAAGCGCGGAAGGCGCTGGAGCCCGAGGACGGAAGCAGAGGCGCTCACCTGGCAATCGCCCTCAGCTATTTCTTCCAGGCGCAGCTCGCCGAGGCGCGGCAGTCGGCGGAAGAAGCCTTCCGCGCAGCGCCGTGGAACCCTCTGGTCGTTGGACTCCTGGCCGGCCTTCTGGTGCAAGCAGGTGAAAAAGAGCGGGCCGGGAAGTTGCTCGAACTCTGCGGCACGATGCCGTCAGGCATGATCGTTTATCACCTGGTGTGTTCGGAGATCGATGCCGCCATCGATTGGTATGAACGGGATATCGAACTGCGCGAGCCAGGCGCCGCCCACTTGGCCTCAGCCGGATTCCTCGAACCCCTGCGCGCCAGCCCGCGCTGGCCCAAGCTGGCAAAAATGATGAATCTGCCCGGGACGGCTTAAGCGGCGTCGGCTACTGCTGCGGACCGCCGGAGCGGTTTTCGCGTCTGCCGCGCGAGGGTACGAGACAGGCGATGAACGGCTCGATAATAACGCGTCTTGGCGGCAGCGACGGAAATCGAAAGCTGCCGGGCCGTGTCGGCAATATTCAAGCCATCGATCGCCCGGAGGCGGATCATCTCCTGGTACGTCGGATGCAGCGACACAATGGCATTCTGAACCACTCGGGTTGTCTCCATCTCTTGATACTGGCGGAAGGGTGAATCGTTGGTGTTGGGGCTAGCGAGCCGCTCCAGTTGATCGAAATCGAAGTAAGAGGTGCGCGAGCGGAACTCCTTCCTACGCCTGGTGCGGACCTCGTTCACGGCGATGCTCATCAGCCAGGTCTTGAATTTGGACTCGGCCCGGAAGTCGGCAAAATGGACGAACGCTTTTATGACCGTCTCCTGCACGATGTCCTCGGCGTCAAAATGATTGCCGACCATTCTGAGGACGAAGCGGCTCAGCGGGCGTAAGTTGGGTTGCAGTAGTTCGGTGAATTCCTGTTGATTCGGCATGTCGCTTGTTCCGAAGCGACTAAAAGCATCTTTATTGCCACGCGTAACGCCTTGAAAACGCAGGCGACGAGGCGGCCGCCTTGACCGGTGGTGACGAGTGCTCGACACCTGCCCGCGACATTTACCGACTCAGCGTTGACCAGCCCCAAATCCCGCCGCGGTAAGGCCGCTAAGAATAAACTGAACGGCAATGGCCATGAGCAGCAGTCCCATGAAGCGCGTCAGGATGCGGATGCCCGTATCGCCCATGCGCCGGCCCACGCGGTCGGCGGCGGCCAGAATCCAGTAGGAGAGAAACGACGTCAGAGCGACGACGATAATGATCGACACGCTGTGTTGCCAGGTCGCCGATTGCGCCATTAGCGCCATGACAGTGGAAATCGATCCTGGCCCCGCGAGCATGGGAACGCCCAGCGGGATGATCCCGACGTCCTCCTTCTCCATGGCCTGCTGGGTCTCGGATGCGGTTTCCTTGGTCAGTGACCGGCGCGCCTGCACCATGTCGAGCCCGATCAGGATCATGATCAATCCTCCGGCGATGCGAAACGCCGGAAGAGTGATTCCGAACATCTTGAAGATCAGCGTGCCGCCCAATGCGAAGGCCGATAGGACGACGAAACAGGTCCAGGCCGCGCGTTTCGCCATGTGCCGGCGCTCGGCCAGCTCGTCATCCGCCGTCAGCGCCAGGAAGGTCGGGATGCAAGCGATGGGATCGACAATAAAAAATATCGAACTGAAGGCGAGCAGCAGAAACTCGATATGTTCTTGTATGGAGCCCAGCATGGAATAGCGGTCTACCCATTATGAAATACAATTTCCTCATCGATAGCTACGCCACGGAGCGGTTGAAAGTGGTGAGCGTTTGGAGCATGTTCCGCGACGAAGATCTGCGCGTCCGGCCAAATGCGCCGTCGAATCTATTGGACGCGCGCGGGCGTAGCGTGCACGAGCAGATGGTGCATCAATGCGTCAGCGAGGATTTTTGGTTTCGGACCATCCTCGGCATCGACGTGAACGCGCCTCCCTTGCCGCCTCGCGAGACTCGTTGGGAGTTCATGGCGCAATATGCCGAGGACAGCGCCAGGCGCTTGGCTGTGTTGCAAAAGGCTGCCGAGCCTTGGTGGGAAGAGCTGGTGTCGTTCTTCAATGTGCGCCGCTCTCGTGCCTGGGTGATGACGCGCAGGATGACTCACACCGCGCAGCATCGCGGCCAATTATTGGCAATGCTCCGCATGCTCGGTCATGACTTGCACAGCACCTATGGGCCGACGGCCGACACCGGAGGACTAATGCAGAACCACGCGCCGACGATCTACGCCTATCCAAGCTTGGAGGCTTTGCTGCATGCCGAGAAAAACGGCGGCGCAAAATCGGTTTTGCCGCCACGGACCGATCGGCCGGTAACGGAGCGGCCGTCTGGCGTAACATCTTGAGAGAGGTGACTGCATGAAACTTCGTGGCGGATGGTTACTGGCGCTTGGCGCCCTGGCGGTGGTGACGCCCTACGCAGGCGCACATTTCAGATTGCTCGAGCCGCAGGGCTGGCTGGTGGAGAACAATCTTGGCGATCCGCAGAAACTCGGGCCGTGCGGCGGCACCTCGGCCGACGTCGGGACGCCCACCAACGCAGTCGCGAGGCTAAAGGGCGGTCAGATGCTGCACATCAAGCTGCAGGAGACCATCTTCCATCCGGGACACTATCGCGTCGCCATGGCGGTCAATTCGCGCGATGAGCTTCCGCCCGATCCGGACGTAAAGACACGCGATACCGACAAAGGTCCGTGGTCGGTTTCGTCGCCCATTGCCAGCCAGCCTAACATCCCGGTGCTTGCGGACGGCCTGTTTGTCCATACCACGCGCCAGACCAGCCCCTTTGAGACCGACGTCCAGCTCCCCAACATCAGCTGCGACAAATGTACGCTCCAGATTATCGAATTCATGGCCGAACACGGCTACAATCACCCCGGCGGTTATTTCTACCACCACTGCGCGGTGTTGCAGATCACCGCCGACCCGGCGAAACCGATCGACGCCCACTGGCCCTCAGCGGCGCATTGACCGCAGCTTTACTCATACCGCAGCGCGATCATCGGATCGACCCGCGCAGCTCTTCGGGCGGGCATATAGCAGGCGAATAAAGCGACCAGCGTCAGTAGCGCGATAGCTCCTCCGACGACCAACGGATCGAAGCCCCGCAGGTCATAGAGAAAGCCCGCCAACACCTGACCTAGTCCCAGCGCCAAAAGGAGTCCCGCTCCCATGCCAACCAGCGTCACTTTTAGTGCCTCGCCCAAGATCATGCGCAGCGTGGATGCATTATCCGCGCCGAGGGCCATCCGTATGCCGATCTCGCGCGTCCGCCGCGCCACGGTATAAGAATTCAGGGCGTACAGGCCGATCACGGCCAGGAACAGCGCCACGCCGCCGAATATCTCAAGCATGTGTGCGCCGGTGCGAACGATCCAGATATCAATGCTGGAGTCCAGATGCCCACGCATGGTCTTGAGCGCGAGTAGCGGCAACCGTTCGTCGCTGGCGAGAATCTCTCGCCTGACCGTTTTAAGCATTCGGTTCTCCGCTTCCGGGCCGCCCCCTGCCACATTGCCCCCGGCCATTTTCAGGTGGAAAGTGACGTCCGCCTGATAGGCCGGCCCGAAAGGAACATAGAGATGTGGCTCCATGTTCCCGCCAATGATTTCTTCGCGAATATTGCCCACCACGCCCACGATCTCGGCGTCTGGCGTCAGCTTGTCTATTTGAATGTGCTTTCCCAGCGCATCGCTGCCGGGCCACAGCTTCTCGGCCGTGAGCTTGTCGATAATCGCAATCTTGCTTTTCGATCCGGGCGTGCTCTCCGCGGACGTAAAGGGACGCCCCCGCAGAATCGGAATCCCGAGCGTCTGAAAATAATCTTCACTCACGATGTTATATCGCGCTTGCAGTGCCGGGTGCTCTTTGGAAACGGTTGTGCCGAAGGGTGTGACGTTCTTGCCCAGCCGCGTTGTTCCAAACGGAACCGTTGCCGCGATTGCCACCGATTGAACGCCGGGCACCCGGCGCAGCCGGTCCTTCAGCGTCGCGTAGAATTGGCTGCCACGGGCTTGGTCGTACGCGATCAGGCTGGCATCCACTTCAGCCAGTACCTGGTTTCCGAGCGAGAAGCCAGGCTGGATGTTGGCCGCTCGCACTGCGCTGTGGATGAACAGGCCGGCCGCGGTTAGCATCGCGAGCGAGAGCGACAGTTGCGCCATTACCAGCACATTGCCGCGCGAAAACAGGCGGCGCCGGCGGCCCGCCACATCCTCGCCCGTATTCTCTTTGAGATCAATCCACACGTCGGGTTTCGAAAGCTTCCAGGCCGGGAACAATCCGAAGACCACCGTGCTCAATACGCAGAACAGCAGTGTGAACCCCAGCACCCGCGCGTCCGGCGCAGCGTCGTAAACAATCTCCAAGGGAACCAACCTGGACATCGATTGAATCAGCAGTGTTGTGCTCCAGGAAGCGACCACCAGGCCAGCGGCGCCGCCGAGAATTGCCAGCATCAGTCCTTCCGTGACCAGTTGACGCACGATGCGCCGGCGGTTTCCGCCAATGGCCAACCGGATCGCGATTTCTTTGCGCCGTGCCGTGCCTTTGGCCATCATCATATTCGCCAGGTTCAACGAAGCGATCAGCAGCACCACGCCGGCGAGGGAAAGCAGCATGATCGCCGGTACCCGCAGACCGCTGCCGCTTTCGGGCTGAGTCGAGATGCCGGTGCGCGAGAGCGGATGCACCATAAGGCTCTGGTCCTTGTTCTCCAATGGATACGCCTTCTCCAGTTGCGAGGCGATGACCGCCAGCGATGCATCGGCGGATTGCGGCGTGACGCCCGGCTTGAACCGACCGACCAGGATGAGGACATTGTTGTCGCGTGCTGCTAGCGGCCGGACAACTCCGTCAAAATCATTCATCACGATGCTGTTGGCGCCCAGCGGCACAAGAATCTCCGGGCTCACCAGCACCATGGTTCCGGTGAATCCTCGGGGCGTGATGCCAACGATCGTGAATGGGTGGCCGTTGATGCGCACTGCCTTGCCCACCAGTTGCGGATCTTCGCCGTTTTTCTTGAAGTAGGAATAGGTCACGATAGCGGTCAACTCCGCCCCCGGCTTATCCTCTTCCGTCCGGAACGCCCGGCCCTTCAGCATCGTTACCCCGAGCGTGGAGAAGTAGTTGGATGAGACTATGATGGCCAATGTCTGCCGCGTGGCGTCGCCTTCTTGAACGCCAACCAGCGCCGCATTCAGCGCCGCCAGGCTCGAAAACGCCTGGTTGTGGTCGCGAATGTCGACGTAGTTGGGATAAGAGAACGCCCGATACGTGTCGGGACGCTTGGTGTCGCGGCTGAAAAGGCCGGCCAACTCTTCCGGCTTCTGCACCTGCAGCGGTTTCAGCAGAAAGGCGTTCACCAGGCTGAAAACCGCGCTGTTGGCGCCGATCCCAAGAGCCAATACCAGCACCGCGGCCGCTGTGAATCCGGGCTTGCTCGCGAGCATCCGAAATCCGTACCGAACGTCCTGCCAAAGATAGTTCATTGTTTGGTCCTGACACTCCTACGAGTGAAACGGTATTTCAGTTCCGAAGATCTTGCCTGACTAGTGACTTGGCAGCACCAGTTCGCAAGGCTCGGGATCCCATTTCGATCCATCCGGCTCACGCCGATAATGATTGCTGACCACCCAGGGCGCGTCCAGGTAGCGCGGATCTTCCAGAATTTGCGTCTGTACCAGATACTCGGCGCCATTGCTCTTATGAAGGTCGTAATACTCCGTCAGCACCGCGTTCGCGCTGAACGGCACTCCGTTGTTGCGGAGATAGCCGGGCTTGATGCGAGTGGTTACCACCTTCAAAGTTCCGCCCAGCCTGCGCGTGTCCGGCGGCGGAGGTGGCGAGGCCATGCTGGCGGCCGCGAATCCCGGTGTGTTCGGATCTTGCGCCGAGATCTTCGACGTGTAGGCTCGTATCGTTTGCGGCGTCTGCCATTGGGCGGTTGAGATTCCTTGCAGCGACGGTTCACCCCCGGGCGGGGTCGCGGCAAATAGAAACAGGCGTGTCTGTTTTCCCGCGTCGATCTCCACCTTAAGCGTGGCATCGCCTGCCCAACTGATGTGCAGCCGCGCGGGCTCCCGCATGATATTCGGAGCGCCGTAGCTCATGCATTGTTTGCCCTCTGCGACGTCCTTGGCGGGGTCCCACGTATCGGCCACGCGTTTGCCTTCGGCATTCAGTGGAATGCTGTAATAGTCGCCCTTCGGTGCGTTTAACATGCGATAGCGCCAGTCTTCCGTCACCAAGGAAACCCAGTAGCCGGTGACGTCGATCGGAGCATTTACCTGTGGTGTCGCCGGCGCTTGGGCTTTCAGGCCGACCCCTGCGAGCGCAAATCCAATCGCGATCCACCGCAACATCATTTGCTTTTCAGGCTCCTATAGACAGCCTCCACGAACATGTCTCCGCTCCACGAGCTGGTGCTGTAGCGCCGGTCGTAGTCGCGGCTCAAGCGCGCCGCCTGGACCTCTTCCAGCGTCTTGCCCTTTCGCAGCATGTCCTGAACGCGGTCGCGAATAATCGTGAGCATGTCCCTGTAGTCGGTCACATCGGCTTCATCGCACAGGCGGCCATGGCCGGGAATTACCATGGTGCCGCCTTCCTGCATGGAGCGCGGCACGGTCAAGTCCAGGATATGGTTGAGGGCCTTCACTTCTCCCTCGATGCTCCCGCCTCGTTGCACGTCAATCACGGGATAGCCGGTGGTGAGAAAGATGTCTCCGGCCGCGATCACATTCGAGCCGCGAAACAAGACAATGCTATCGCCATCGGTGTGCGCATTCTTCTCGGCGATAATCTGAATCGCTTCTCCATTGAACGCGAAGCTCTTCTCATCCAGAAACGTGAGCGTCGGCCAAGCGTCGGAGGGAACGCCCGATCCAGCGCGGCTGAACCGTTGCAGGATGTTGTCCTGCGCGAACAATGCGATATCCGACTGTGTCTGAAAATTCCGCGAGGAGGCGGGCTTTAATAAGACTTCGTTAGCACCGTTGTGATCCGCGTCCGGGCTGGTAACGATCATGAAACGAACCGGCTCGCTGGATAGCTTGCGGATCTCGCCGAGAATCGTATTCCGCAGCCGTGCGGGTCCCGTGTCCACCAGCAACACGCCGTCGTGGCCGGGGTCTTTCCCCACTTGTATCGCGATGTTTCCCAGCGTGCTGGCGAACATATACACGTTGCCTTGCACGTGCCGCACTTCGTATGGGACTCCAGCGGCCTGCTGTAGTTCCTGTGCCGAGACTAGCGATGCGGCGAGAGCTGCGAACAGGCAGGCGATCTTCATTGCTTGGCTCCGCTCGAATCCGGCGCCTTCTTCTGGTGCTCCTGCTCGAACTGTACTTCAAACACCTTGGCGTGCGGGATCACCATCTGCTTCAATTTTTTGCGGTATTCCGGATACATGGTCTCCGCTCCGCCGCGGCTCGCCTCGAACGGCACGCCATATTCTGAGGAGAACTCCTGGAGCACGGTGTTGGTCCCCGGCAAGTGGTGCGGCACCCAGCCATACGGACGCGGAATCTCGGGGACGGGCAGGCAGGAGCCGTAGCCGGCGATCGGCGTGAAAACCTGGTAGGGATTCCAGACCCAGCTCTCGGTCCGCACCAGCGGCTCTGTCAAATAGTTCGGGTCTTCGGTGATGGTGGTCAACGTCAGATACTTATCGTGCAGGTCGAAAAATTCGGTTAGCGTCGCTTGATCGGTAAACGCGATGCCGTTGCGCCGCAAATAGCCCGCTTTGATGTGCGTCGTCTCAATACGCAGCGTGTCCCCCTCCCAAACGCCCGTCGAGAATCCGGCCCAGGTGTGCGGCGCGAATTGCGAGGGATGCGCGCGGCCATCCATCCAGATGGTTCTCGGGCCGGTATAACTTCCATCGATGATGAAGGCGATGATCTGTCCGGACGCCGGGTCATTGACGGTCGTGATCTTCAGACCGGTCGGCCCGCGCATGGCGTACGGGGCCGCGTGCGGGATGCACTGATGCTGCAGTACCGAAACAAGATCGCCGTCCCACGTATCGGCGCGCAGCCGTGCATCGTCATTGATCGGGATGCCGAGGTAATCGCCCACGGGCGCTCCCGGGTCGGTGCGCTCCAGCTCGTCTTCGTGGTACATCGCGGTCCACATCCCGGATGGATTAAAGCCCATGCCTCGCTGCGCGAATGCCGGTGCGCCCGCGAGCGCAAGAATCGCCAGCAGCAACGGAACTCGGAAAGCGGCGTGGATCATGTGTTCCAAGGGCGTATTGTATAACAGCCGCGAAAAACTAGGGAACGGGCGAGGCCTGCTCAGCGTATCCTTTCCCAGGGCGAGCCTTGCCCCGCGCCGCTTCCAGCGATACTGAAAGAATCCTATGTCGAGCCGATTCCAAACCGCGTTTTTGACTGTGTTGGTCCCTCTGTTTTTTGCGGCCCAAGCCTCCGCTCAATCGGAAATCAGCGTGCAGCCGGCCACCGGAGGTCTCGGTTGGCTGACGCACCCCTATCAGCCGAGGAGCGTTCCGCCGATTCGATTGACCAACTCGCCGCGCATGGATTCGCTCATCCGCGCGGGGAGCCTGTACCTGACCGCGCCGGATGTGGTCGCGCTCGCCATCGAAAATAACATCGATGTCGAAGTGCAGCGCTATGGGCCGCTACTCGCCAAGGAGGTGCTGCGGCGCGCCCAGGGCGGCGGAGCGTTGCGCAGCGTCGGAGCGGCCGTAGCCGCCGGACCGCAGAGCGTCAGCCTGCAGGGCGTCAGCGTGAACAACTCCGGCTCGGTTGCCCTTTCTTCCGGCACCGGAGTCAGTTCCGGCGGAGGCATCGTCACGCAGTTGGGTCCCAACATCCCGTCGCTCGATCCCTCCCTGTTCGCTTTGGCGAGTTTCCAACATGCCAGCATCCCGCAAAGCAACACCGTCCTGACCGGGACCGACGCTCTAGTCCAGGACACGCGCGCTTTTCAATTGCAATACGCGCAGACCTGGGACTTCGGATTGACCTGGCAATGGACATACGCCTACAGTCACTATCACGTCAACAGCAGTTTCTTCGATTTGGATCCGTACGCCACTGGCGACGTCGATCTTCAGATTACGCAAAACCTGCTGCAAGGATTCGGAAGCGCCGTCAACGGCCGCAATATCCGCGTGCAACGCAATAACGTGAAGGTCAGCGATCTGCAGTTCAAGCAGCAAGTGATCACCACCGTCGCCGCCGCCCTGAATTTGTACTGGGATCTGGTCGCCTTCGGTGAAGATTTGCGGGCCCGGCAGCAGGAGGTGTCTACCGCGCAACAGCTCCTGGATGACAACAAGAGGCAGGTGCAGATCGGCGCGCTGGCGGAAATTGAAATCACGCGCGCCGAAGCACAGCTTTACTCCAGCCAGCAAGACCTGGTGGTCTCTCAAACCAATCTGCAGCAACAGGAGATCATCCTGAAGAATGCGCTGTGCCGCAACGGCATCTCGGCCGCGGGTCTCGACAATATTCGCATTGTTCCGCTCGATAAGATCGAGGTTCCCGTTAGCGATGAAATCCGTCCAGTGAAGGATCTGATCAACGACGCGCTCGGCAATCGCAGCGAAATCGCGCAAGCAAAACTCAATATCGACAGCAACGAGATGAATCTGGTCGGCATCAAGAATTCGCTGAAGCCGACCCTGCAAGCTTTCGCCGAATTAACCAACAACGGCCTTTCTGGCGAGCTGACGGCCGCGAGCGCCCTGACACCTGGAGCCTCCTATCTCGCCGGCGGATACGGAAATCTGCTGGCCGAGATCGCCCGGCGCAACTTTCCCAATTACTCGGCTGGATTGTCACTGAACATTCCGCTGCGCAATCGCGCGGCGCAGTCCGATTACGCCACCAGCCAGCTCGAGCTTCGTCAGAACCAGCTCAATTTGCGCAAGAACATGAACCAGATTGTGGTGGATGTACAAAACGCCGTGATCGGAATGCAGCAGGCCCGCGTGCGCTATGACGCGGCGACCAAGTCGCGCCAGCTTCAGCAGCAGACTCTGGCGGCCGATCAACGCCGCTACTCGCTCGGCGCCGCCACCGTCTTCCAAGTCGTCCAGGACCAGCGCGATTTGGCCTCGAGCGAGAGCAGCGAGACCCAAGCCATGGCCAACTACACGCACGCCCGTATCGCCCTCGATCAGGCCTTGGGGACAACGCTGGAAGTGAACCATATTTCGCTGGTTGAGGCGCTCGAAGGGCAGCTCGCTCGACCCTCCGAGCTGCCTCCCACGATTCCGGGAGGCCGGCAATGACGCCGCGCAAATCCATCGCGATCGGCCTTTGCCTGGCCTCGCTCACCTGGGCTCAGGACACCGCAACCATCGAGCCGGCACGGCCGCAGGCGCCGGTGATTATCCGGCCGTACTTGCCGGTCACCGTTCCGCCCGTGCGTCTCGCGAATTCCCCGCGTCTTCAAGAGCTGGTGCGCGCCGGGACGTTATATCTGACCGCGCAGGACGCCATCGCGCTGGCGCTCGAAAACAATATTGACATCGAAGTCAGCCGCTACAATCCGTTTATCAGCGCCTGGCAGCTGGAGCGCTCTCAAGCGGGCGGCGCATTGCCGGGAGTCCCGAGCAGCGCCTCGCAAGCCGGATCGGTCGCCACCGGTCAGGGCGTCGCCGGAAGCCAGGCCGCCGCCGGAGTCAGCGTTCCGGGCGCGAGTTCCAATGTCAACAAAAACTCGAACGCTACCATTTCGCAAATCGGCCCGGTCACTCAGAACCTGGACCCGATCCTGCAGGAGACCGACACCTTCAGCCATACCAGCACGCCGCAGCCCGACTCGCTTCAAAGTCAGGTGCTCAGCCTGGTGCAGAACACGCGCGGTTACACCGGAACTTATCAACAAGGCCTGCTGAGCGGCGGCATCGCCACGGTCAGCTACAGCGAGCATTACTTGAACGAAAACGCACCCACCGATGTGCTGAATCCGACTGTCGCACCCAGCGTCAGCGTGTCCATCCAGCACAATTTCCTGCAAGGCTTCGGCGTTGCGGCCAACGCCCGTACCATTACGGTCTCGCGCATGAACCTGAATACCACGGAGCTGAACTTCAAGAATCAGGTGGCCGGGATGGTGAGCCAGGTTTTGAATCTCTACTACAATTTGGCGGGCGACTACGAGGATCTCCGCGCCAAGCGTTCCGCCTCCGAGACCGCCCAGACGTTCCTGCGCGATGTGAACCGGCAGGTGGAAATCGGATCGTCGGCGCCGTCCGATGCCATCGCCGCTCAGGTGACGGTTGCCACTAGTGCGCAGGCTGTCGTGGATTCCGAGACCGCGCTGGCGCAACAGGAATTGTCGCTGAAAAACCTGATCAGCCGCACTGGGGCCGCCGATCCGGTGCTGGCCAACGTGCGCATTGTGCCGATCGATTCGATCGAGATTCCTGCCAACGACGATCTTCCCTCCGTCAGCCAAATGGTTCAGCAGGCGCTGGCCAACCGCGCCGATCTGGCCGCCGAGCTAGCCGGTGAAAAGGCCAACGAAGTGAGCGCCCTCGGAACCAAGAACGGCATTCTGCCCACCCTGCAGGGAGTTGGCGTGGAGAGCCAGGCCGGATTGGCGGGTGCGCCGAAAACCGTCATGATAGATGGCTTCACCGAACAATCGTCCCCGAAATTCCGGGGCGGCATGGGGGACGCGCTCAGCCAGGTATTCCAGCGTGATTTTGCAACCGAAATCGCAGCCGTCTTCTATCAGGAGCCAATCCGCAACCGGCAGGCGCAAGCCGATTACGCCATCGATCTCTTGACGATCCGGCAAACCCAGCTCGGCAATCGCAAGGATCTCAACCAGGTGGAAGTGGATGTGCGAAACGGCGTGGTGTCGTTACAGCAAGCCCGAGCCCGCTACGACGCGGCACTCAAGAACCGCGTGCTCCAGCAATCGCTGTTCGAGGCCGAGCAGAAGAGGTTCGGGCTCGGTGCATCCACGCCGTACGACGTCGCAATCCAACAGCGGGACCTGGTTTCCGCGCAATCCTCCGCGGTGGCGGCGCTGGTTGCCTATAGCACGGCCCGCGTCGCGCTCGATCAAACTTTGGGCGCCACGCTCGAGCGGAACCACATCAGCATGCAGGCGGTCAAGAATGGTCGGCTGCCTGCAAACGTGCCCGCGCGGCCGTAATGCCCGCTGATTCGATATCCTGGAACCCAGCGGCGGCGTTCTCCGTATCCAGACTGTAGCCACAAACATGGAACTTCGTATCGAGAATCTTTCCAAGACCTACCCCAACGGCGTCCGTGCTTTGGACAATGTTTCGCTCACCATTCCGCGCGGCATGTACGGCCTGCTGGGGCCGAACGGCGCGGGCAAGTCCACGCTGATGCGCACCATCGCCACGCTTCAGGAGCCGGACAGCGGTCAGGTGTGGTTGGGAGATATCGACGTATTACGTCAAAAGGACGAGGTCCGCCAGATTCTGGGATATCTGCCCCAGGACTTCGGCGTGTACCCGAGAATTTCCGTGCAGGACATGCTGGATCATCTGGCGCTGCTGAAAGGCTTCGTCCATCGCCGGGAGCGCCACGAACTGGTGGAGTCGCTGCTGGTTCGCACCAACCTGCACCAAGTCCGCAAGAAAGCCCTGTCGGGATTTTCCGGCGGCATGCGGCAGCGCTTNNGAGCGCAACCGCTTCTACAACCTGCTTTCCGAGATCGGCGAAAACGTCATTGTTATTCTTTCCACGCACATCGTCCAGGACGTGATGGAGCTGTGTACCAACATGGCCATCATCCACGAAGGCCGCGTGCTGTTTGCGGGCGTTCCCGAGGATGCCGTTGGCCAGCTGAGCGGGAAAATCTGGAAGAAGTCCATCCCAAAGCCGGAGATCAAAGCGTACGAAGAGCGCTACCGGTTGATATCGAGCAAGCTCATCGCCGGCCGGCCGCTGATTCATGTCTATAGCGCCGAGCCCCCTGGAGATGGATTCCAGCCCGTGCCAGCGGACCTGGAAGACGTGTTTTTCTCGCGCATTGCAGGACTGTAGTAGCCAAACATGCTGACCCATTTCTTAAGCTTCGAAATCCGCTATTGGCTGCGATCGTGGATGTTGTGGATCTTTTTCCTGATCGTCGCCTTGATGATCTTCGGCGCAACGTCGACGGACCAGATCCAGGTTGGCGGGGCGCTCGAAAACACCTATCGCAACGCGCCATTCGTCATCGAGAATTACTACGCCATCATGAGCCTGTTAGGACTGGTGATGACGGTGGCCTTCGTGAACTCGGCGGCATCCCGGGATTTCGCCTTCAACACGCACCAACTGCTGTTCGCCACTCCGCTGAAGAAGTTCGATTACCTCACCGGGCGCTTCTTGGGATCCGCGCTGGTCGCGGTGATACCGATCCTCGGCGTCTCTCTCGGCATTTTCGTTGGGAAGTGGATGCCGTGGATAGATCCCGAGCGGTGGGGCGCCGTGAACTGGACGGCTCACCTCTACGGCATTCTGGTCTTCGCGGTTCCAAACACGCTCTTCATCGCCGCCATTATCTTCGCCATCGCGGTTCTGACTCGAAGCACGGTGACATCGTTCATCGGCGGTCTGGTGTTGTTGACCGGTTATGGAGTGGGCCAGGCGCTCACAACCGACGTCCAGCATGAAACCTGGGCGGCGCTGCTGGATCCTTTTGCCATCCGCACATTCGCGATCGCGACGAAATATTTCACCGTCGCCGAGAAGAATACGCTGGCTATCGGATATAGCGGGCTCTTGCTCTGGAACCGGGTGATTTGGCTGGCGGTGGGAGCGGCGATCTTCGCATTTGCCTATTGGAGGTTCCGGTTTGAGGAGCGGGCTGGGCGTCACAAGCAAGCCCGCGACAACGGCGAGGCGGCCGCCGCCATGGCCGTACCAATCCCGGTGCTGCGGCAAGCCTTCGGGCTCGGCGCGCAATGGGCGCAGTTCCGGGGAGATTTCAAGGTAGAGTTCTTGGGACTCATAAAGTCCACTTCCTTCATTGTCATCACGTGCGCCGCGCTTCTGAACACGATTCCGAGCATCATTGTCAGCGCGTCGGAGGGCTATGGCAATACGTCGTGGCCCGTGACGTATAAGCTGATTGAAACTATTCAGGGCTCGCTCTATGTTTTCCTGATCGGCATGCTGACCTATTACGCCGGGACCCTGGTCTGGAAGGAACGCGATGCCAGAATGGACGAAATTGAGGACGCCCTGCCCCACCCCGATTGGCCGTCCTACGCATCCAAGCTCGGCGCCCTGTTGTGCACGATTTTCCTGATCGTCTGCCTGGCTGGGGTGAGCGGCATTCTCACGCAGGTGTTCAGCCATTATCACCGCTACCAGTTTGGGTTGTGGGTCACCGAGCTGCTGGTAATGGATTTCACGGCCTTCGTTTTCCTCGCGGTGCTGGCGTACTTCGTTCACGTGATTTCGCCCAATAAGTACGTTGGATATTTCGCCTTCATCGCCTTCGTGATCGCCAACCAGTTTGTGTGGCGGCCCCTGCATATAGCGACACTGTTGGTCCAGTTCGGATCGCAGCCCACTACGACCTACTCCGACTTCTTCGGATTCGCGCCGTATTGGAAGAGCTGGACGTGGTTCACGATGTACTGGCTAGCCTTTTGCGGATTGCTGGCGGTCTCGAGCATCCTGTTATGGCAGCGGGGCCGCGAGCACGCCTGGAGGCTGCGTTTACGGGACGCCCGCTTACGTTTCACCGCGCCTGTTCGGGTCCTGGCGGTCGTCCTGCTGGCCGCTTTCCTGGGAACGGGCGCGTGGATCTATTACAACACGAAGGTCCTGAATACGATCCTCAGCGAAGATGATCGCGATCATATATCCGCCGACTACGAGAAGACCTACAAGAGGTACGACAAGCTGCCACAGCCTCGGATCATCGATGTGAAATATGCCATCGATCTGTATCCCGAGCGCCGCGCCGCAACCATGCACGCGGACACCCTCATTCAAAACAAAAGTGATAAGCCCATCGCCGTGTTGTACCTGAATGATGCCGGTCCGGACTTTCAGACCCAAGTCCAGATCGATGGAGCCAGGCTGAAGCAGGACGACCAGCGGCTGCAATATCGGATTTATGAATTCGATCCACCCATGCAGCCGGGCGAACAGCGGCACTTCCGGTTTACTGTCACACGGGAGCCGCGCGGGTTTGAGAATACCGTCAGCGTGTTGCAGGTGGTTCAGAACGGAACGTTCTTTAACAACGCCGCGGTGTCTCCGCAGATCGGATACCAGCCCCAGCGCGAACTCGACAACAGAAACAAGCGCAAGAAATTCGGGCTGAAGGAAAAGGATCTGATGCCGGCACTGGAGCGCAACTGCACCGCCGATTGCATGGACACCTACCTCAGCAACAACTCCGATTGGGTGAACGAAGAATCCGTCATCTCCACATCACCCGGTCAGATCGCCGTGGCGCCCGGATCCCTGGAACGCCAGTGGACCGAAAACGGCCGGTGCTACTTCAAATACAAGCTCGATCACTTCGCCGACAATTTCTACGCGTTCCTCTCGGCGGATTACGAAGTGGCGCGGAAGGAATCGAACGGAATAAAGATCGAGGTTTACTATCTCAAGGAACAACCCTGGAACGTTCCGAAGATGTTGCGATCGGTGGAGAAGTCGTTCGAGTATTACACCAAGAATTTCGGACCTTACGCGCAAAAGGAAGCACGGATCATCGAATTCCCGCGCATTGAGCGCTTCGCGCAGGCCTTCCCGGGCACCATGCCCTATTCGGAGAGCATCGGATTCATCGCGAACTTGAAAGATCCCGAAGACATCGACATGGTTTATTACGTGGTGGCCCACGAAATGGGGCATCAATGGTGGGCGTACCAGGTTTCGGGAGCGAATATGCAGGGCGCGACGCTGCTTTCCGAAACACTCGCCCAGTATTCGGCTCTCATGGTGATGGAAAAAGAATATGGCCGCGACATCATGCGGAAGTTTCTGAAGTACGAAATGGACAACTATCTCCGCTCACGAGGCCGGGAGCTGTTGAAAGAGCGTCCGCTGTTGCGAGTGGATTCGAATCAGGGATACGTTCACTATCGCAAGGGCAGCGTGGTGATGTACTACATGAAAGAAATGATCGGCGAGGAAGCAGTGAACCGGGCTCTGCGAAAAGTTTTGCAACAGTACGCGTACGCTCCTCCGCCCTATCCGGTGTCCTACGCATTGGTGGACGCGCTGCGTGCCGAGACGCCGCCGCAATATCAATACCTGATCCAGGATCTGTTCTACGACATCACCCTGTTTTCGAATCGCACGCTGTCAGCCACCGCCAGCAAGCGCGCGGACGGCAAGTACGACGTGACCATTCACGTGGACGCGAAGAAGTTCAAGGCCGACGAGAAGGGCGAAGAGCACGAAGTACCGGTGAACGACTGGATCGAAATCGGGGCCTTCGCCAAACCACCCCACGGGAAAAAATACGGCAAGACCCTGTACCGCGAGCGCATCCTAATGAAGAGCGGCGCTGCGACTTACACCTTCACGGTGGATGAGGCGCCGGACAAGGCGGGCATCGACCCTTTCCTGCTGTTGATCGATCGCATTCCCGACGACAACACCAAGACCGTGGATATCGCCGGCTAACTTCATCGAGATTCCCAAATCGCCCGCATAGAAACTTTGGATTGGTATTATTCCTGACACCTCACTAGAATATCGATAGAGTCTACGTTGGCTCACGCCGTTCCTCGTTCGTAATCCCACAATCCTCGTCCGTAGAATTTCACCGATAAGCATTTCAGGAGGAACTGTGTCTACCAGCAGATTCTTGGGAATCCTCTGTTTTTCAGTGGCGCTGTACGCTCAAATGCCGCAAGGCGATCCTCGCCATCTCCAGATCTATGACCAGCCCAGCGTGGTTCCGGACTGGCCCCAGCGTCCGGAACGGGAACCGATTTCCGGTGTCGTATCGCTGCGCGAACTCCAGCACCCGATTTCTGAGAAGGCGCGCCGCGCGGCTTACGAAGCGCAGCAGTTCTCACGCGCCAACAAAATCCCCCAGGCGATTGCGAAGCTCGAGAAAGCCATTCGCATCGATCCCTCATACCGCGACGCGCATTGCAATTTGGGTGTGCTGTACGCGCTTATGGGGCGCACGGCCGACGCGCGCGCCGAGTTTCAGAAGGCTCTCGACATCGGCCCACCCGCTGCGGCGATTTACGCCAATCTGGCGCTTACTTCCGCGGCTGCCGGTGAGTTGCGCCAGGCCCAGGTGTTCGCCCAGAAGGCCCTCGAGTTGGACCCTGGCAACACGGCCGTCCGGCAAGCTCTCCAATTGGTTCCGCGCTAAACTCGCGCCCTAAATTAGAGTGGTGCCGGAGGCCTTCGGACTGCTAAAATAAGGCTTGCGAAACGCACTTGTTCTCGAGCGCTTCGTTCCTCTATTTTCTAGGAGTTAACTAGTTGGCAGACCCCCGAAATCCAAACGACGATCCCAATAACCCTCCGCCTCCGCCGGACCGCAGCTCGCAAATGCCGCTGGGCGGTGAGGGCAAGCAGAACCTGATCCCCATCAACATCGAAGACGAGATGCGGCGTTCGTATCTCGACTACGCCATGAGTGTGATCATCGGGCGCGCGCTGCCCGACATCCGCGACGGCTTAAAGCCCGTGCATCGCCGCATTTTGTATGCGATGTCGGAGATGGGTCTGGCGTTCAACCGCCCTTATCGCAAGTGCGCCGGTATCGTTGGCGAAGTGCTGGGCAACTTTCATCCGCACGGCGACGCTCCGGTCTACGACGCGTTAGTGCGCATGGCGCAGGACTTCTCGCTGCGCTATCCGCTGGTGGACGGCCAGGGAAATTTCGGCTCCGTGGACGGCGATCCGCCCGCGGCTTACCGGTACACCGAAGCCCGGCTGTCGCGCATCGACACCGCGCTGCTCGAGGATCTCGACAAAGAGACCGTCGATTTCCGGCCAAACTTTGACGAGCGCCGAGTCGAGCCTGAAGTCCTTCCCACGCGCGTTCCCAACCTGCTGATCAACGGTTCTTCAGGCATCGCGGTGGGCATGGCGACGAATATTCCGCCGCACAATCTCACTGAGATCATCAACGCGACCATTCTGCTGGTTCAAAAGCCCGAAACGCATTTGAGCGAGCTTGTGAGCCTGGTGCAAGGCCCCGATTTCCCCACCGGCGGGTTCATTCTCGGCCGCCAGGGCATTCTCGACTACTTCACCAAGGGGCGCGGCACGCTCAAGCTGCGCGCCAAAGCCGCCACCGAAAAGTCCGGCAAAGACCGCGAAGCGATTGTCGTCACCGAGATCCCGTACCAGGTCAACAAGGCGCGGCTCATTGAAGCCGCCGCCGGCCTGGTCAACGATAAAAAGATCGAGGGCATCTCGGAAATTCGCGATGAGAGCGATCGCGACGGCATGCGCATCGTCTTCGAGCTGAAGCGCAGCGAGCAGGCCGAAGTGATCCTCAACAACCTCTACAAGCACACCCAGCTCCAGATCAACTTCGGCGTCATCATGCTGTCCATCGTCAATGGGCAGCCGCGCGAGTTGGGCTTGGCCGACGTCCTGAAGCGCTTCATCGATCACCGCATCGACGTGGTGCGGCGCCGCACGGATTACCTGCTGCGCAAAGCGCGCGAGCGCGAGCATATCCTGCTTGGCTTCCAAAAGGCCCTCGAAAATCTCGACGCAGTCATTAAGCTGATCCGCGCATCCAAAACGCCCCGTGAAGCCCGCGACGGGTTGATTGGCGAGTTCGAGTTCTCAGAGCGCCAGGCCCAGGCCATCATCGAGATGCAATTGCAGCGCCTCACCGGGATGGAGACCCAGAAAATCCTGGATGAGCTGGCCGCGATTCAGGTTGAGATCGCCGAATACGTGGCCATTCTCGGTTCGGATCAGAAGCTGCGCGGGATCATCGTGCAGGAGCTCAAGGAAGTGCAGAAGGACTTCGGCGATAAGCGGCGCACCGAGATCATCGAAGACACCGGCGAGATCCATCTCGAGGATCTGATCCAGGTGGAAGACGTTGCGGTCACGGTCACCCACGGCGGTTATTTGAAGCGGACCGCGGTGGACACCTACCGGCGCCAGTCCCGTGGCGGCAAGGGGCGCATCGGCATGGGGACGCGCACCGAGGACGTTGTCGAGCACCTGGTGGTTGCCTCCACGCACGCCTACTTATTGGTCTTCACCACCAAGGGCCGCGTTTTCTGGCTGAAAATTTACGAGATCCCCGATGCCGGAACCACCGGAAAGGGCAAGCACGTTTCCGGTTTGGTTAATCTGCAGCCGGACGAAGCCGTGAAAACCTTCCTCGCAGTGAAGGATTTTGTGCCCAACCAGTACATCGTGATGGTCACCAAGCTGGGCGTCATCAAGAAATGCGAGCTCACCGAGTTCGATAATCCAATGGCGCGCGGGATCATCGCGGTTTCACTCGATGAAGGCGATGAGTTGCTGGCAGCGCGGCTGACAGACGGCGAGAACTATATTTTCCTGGGCACGCGCGAAGGCAAGGCGATTCGTTTCCGGGAAAGCGACGTCCGCGCCATGGGCCGGCCCGCTCGGGGCGTCCGCGCCATGGATCTGGCCGAGGGCGACGCCCTCATCGGCGCCGAGGTGGTGGAGAAAGACGGCCTCATCTTGTCGATTTCCGAAAACGGATTTGGCAAGCGCACGCCGCTGGTGGATTATCGCCTCACCGCGCGCGGCGGCAAAGGCGTCATCAACATGAAGCTGACTCCCAGGATCGGCAAAGTGGTCGCGATCCTTTCCGTCAAGGAAGACACCGACCTGATGATCATCACCCGCGACGGCAAGATCATTCGGCTGGAATCGGGCGAGATCCGTCAAGCCGGCCGGTCCACCCAGGGCGTGCGCCTGGTGCGGATGGAAGAAGGCGACCAGGTTGCTGCGGCGTCCGTAATTCCGTACGATCCGGAAGCGAGCGGAGCGAACGGCAACGGGCAGAACGATCTGCCACTGCAATAATCCGCGCCACTAACTGAACCGCGACCGTGAGGGAGCGTTGTCGGTTACGGCCGTGAGGCCGGTTTCGCTAGCGACGCTTGCGCTTGCGCTGAGCCATCCAGCTCCGCCGCGTGCCGCTGATCTTCCCGGGCGCCCGCAATATCGCCCATGGCTCGCTTCGCCACCGAGCGATTCAAGTACGCATTGGCGTACGCCGGATTCAACCGGATCGCCTGGCTGCAATCGTTAATCGCATCCTGATAACGGCGTAAGCGCAGATGCGCATAGCCGCGCGCATTCAGCGCCAGCGCGAGCGTCGGATCCATCTGGATCGCTTGCGTTAAAGCTTGCACCGCTTCTTCAAAATTCTCCTGCTCGGTCAAGTAGCGGCCCTGGCGGTACCAGCGATTCGCGTCATGCGAGCCGCCCGGTTCCGTCCTGCTGAGGACCGGCGTAAGCACTTGCGGGGGCACCGCGACCGGGCGCCGAGCAAGCTGCGGCGGCCTTACGCTGGCTACCGGTCCGCTGGCAACCGGAAGCCGGCTGGGAACCAACTGCGGCGCCGCGATCGAAGCCGCTACGGGCGCAGGCGTCGGAACAGCCGATGCGGGAGGAGGCGCCTGCACTTGCGCCACCAATGATGGTTGTAAAGGTGCCGCTGGCTGCGGTGGCGTTGGTTGCGGAGACGCTGGTTGCGGAGGTGGCGCCTGCTGCGGAACGGCGGCAACTTGCGCCTTGGCGTCTACCATCTTCCGCGCCTCGCTCAGCAAGCCTACGGCTTCATTTGGTTTCTGCCCCATCAGCATGGCGCGATTGATGTCTTCGAGCGCCGGCTGCGCGGCTCCAGTGGAAAGATAAAACTGAGCGCGGCACAGATACGCGGCCGTGTCCACCGGATTGAGTTGGATCGCCTTGTAGCAGTCGGCCAGCGACTCCTGCACCTTGCCATGGGTGCGCAGCACCGCGGCGCGGCCCAGATACGCGCGCTCGGATTCGGGCGCCAGCTGGATGGCTTGCGCGAAGTCGTTCAGCGCCTCCCCCGCTCGTCCTAGTTGCTCATGCAGGTTCGCGCGCAGCAGGTAATGCTCGGAATTGCGGGAATCCTTCTGGATGGCCTGTTCGATGTCCGCCAGCGCTTCCGCCGCCTTGCCGCTCGACGACAAAGCCGAGGCCCGCATCGCGTACGCGCGCGAATTGTGAGGCTGCAGCGTCAACGACTGAGTCAGATCCGAAACGGCGCTCGTGTAGTCGCCCAGATAGTAGTGCGAGTATCCCCGGTGCAGGAACGCCGAATCGTTCTTCGGATCAAGCTCGATGGTTTCGGTAAACGCCTCGATCGCAGGCCCGTAGGACTTCAGATCCTCCGCACGCCGGCCATGCTCGAATGCTTCCTGGGCCTTTTGCCAATCCGGCGCCGAGCCAGCCGCGGCCGCCCCCGAAGGTGACGCGGGTGTTGCCGGAACCGCCTTCACGGGAGTCTGTGGCGCGCTCGCGCGAGCCACTTTCTGCTTCTGCGCGTCCTTTGCGTCCTTCGCCAGCTCCTTCACCGAAGATTGCAGATCCTTGATCTCCTTTTGGAGCTGCATCAGCGTTTGTTGCAGATTCTGGACGGCGCCCACCAAGTCGGGCTTCGGAATGTCGTCGCTATACATCCATCCGGCAAAACCGAGCAGCACCACCACCGGGAGTATATAGCGAAGCCGAGCCAGCATTTCCAGTCCTTTTCGTTAGTGGAAATCGAGTATAACACTTCTCGTATCCCGATAGCATAAGCGGGAGACCTGTTGACGCTGGATTGGCCGCTGGCGTCGCTAAGGTGTTCCCCCGCTCCCCCATACCGGCCGTCCACGGGCTGGGTTCACTTTATGCCATAATCCATTCGGAACAAAAGGAGCAGCATGGGACAAAACAGCAAGACTGTCGAAGCGTTCTACGCAGCCATGGGACGCGGTGACATTCCGTTCGTCATCGGAACCCTCGATCCGCAGATAGTGTGGAGCGAGGCCGAGAATTTCGTTTACGCCGACAAGAGCCCCTACATCGGCGTGGATGCGGTGCTCACTGGCCTTTTCGCCCGGCTGGGAGGCGAGTGGGATGGTTTTTCAGCGGTACCGCAAGAGATTGTCGATGGCGGCGAAACCGTTGTGGCGCTGGGACGCTACGGCGGCGTCTACAAAGCCACCGGCGTCAAAATAGACGCACAGTTCGTACACGTGTTCAAGTTCAAGGCCGGCAAGATCGCGCACTTTCAGCAATACACCGACACGGCGCAAGTCCAGAACGCGGTCAGCCTGCGGGCCAAGGCCTAGCATTACCGAGCCGCGCGCGGTAATGCAAGCGGACGCTAGGTTCCCAACTCCTCGCGGATCTCCTGAGCCACGGCGCGCGCTTTTTCCACCGCTCCAATCTCGAAACTGATGGCCCCCACGCGCGGATGCCCGCCGCCGCCGTAGCGCTCGCAGATCGTGGCCAGGTTATGTTTCACCGGCTCCTTCGCCCAGGGGTTGGAACCCACCGAAACCTTGGTCCGGAAACTGGAGGTGCTCACCGAAACGGTGTAAATGGACTCCGGGAATAAATAGTATGGGATGAACTTGTTGTAGCCCTCCAGGTCGTCCCCGATCAAATCGAAGAACACCACGCCGCCGCCGGTCTGCGCGCGCTTCTTGATGATGTCTATGGAGCGGAGGTGGCGCTCGTACAAAGGAGCGTAAAGCTGCTGAATCTCGGGCTGCTGGACAATCTCGCTCAGCTTGCAGTGCCGCATCCAGCGAATGATCTTGTGGATGATCTCGGAACCTTTCGCGCCTTCGATCACCAGCGTCAGCTGCATGGCCGGCGCCTTGAGCTCCACCGCTTCCTGGGCGTTCGGGTAGCGGGCGCCGTCGATGATGTCGGCCCACGTCACCAGCTCGGATAGATCGGGCGCGTCGTATCCGAAGCGCTGGCTCGCCACATCGGCGATGAACATGGTGCAGGAGCCGTAGGCGGGATCGTAAAGTTTGTGGCCGCTGTGGTCATGGCGGAAGTGCTCGGCGTCCTCCGGACTCAGGAACGCGCTTTGGTGGTGATCGAACCACCAGGTCAGCCGGGGGCTCGGCGAATATTTGAAATCCACAATCGCGTTCACGTCGCCGTCGAACAGGCCGTCTTCAAACAGTTGCGAAGCTTTGTGCGCCAGGCCGGTGAATTCGAAATGGGCCTCCGGGGCGTACTTGTCCCCATAAAAGCGGCTGAAATAGGCAGCCGATGCCGCACCGTCGAAACAGTGATCGTGATAGAGAATCCTCACCCGCATGAATTGGTATCCGTCAAGGGGAAAACTATCTAGCTTGCCTTAGTTGAGGGGGCAAATGCAAGTGGGGCCGTCAGCGATGCCGTCAGTGATCAGCGGCTACTCGACGTTGTACTCGTTCCGCAGCGCTTCCAAAGTCTTCAGCGCAAGTGACCGGAAGGGCGAATCCATGTCGGCGCAAAGCTTGCTGAATCTCACGGCCTCGATGGCGCGGCCCTTGTCGGCCAACTCGCTCGCCAGAGCGTAGTTGCCGTATCCGAGATAGAAGTAAGCCGCCGCTGTGAGCCGCGAGTTCTC
Organism: Bryobacterales bacterium; assembly: GCA_003166865.1. Lineage (GTDB taxonomy): Bacteria > Acidobacteriota > Terriglobia > Bryobacterales > Bryobacteraceae > Palsa-89. The sequence continues at coordinate 108,333 of PMUP01000034.1, read as the reverse complement.
TTGAATATAACCCAGCGCGGCTCTGAGGTACCGATCCGAGAGCCCATAGCGCGCCTGCTTTCCATACACGACACCCGCCAGCCAATTGGCCCAGCCGGTGAACTTGGCCTGCTTCTTTTCCCACTCGGCCGGCGTGAGATCGGCGGGTTGCGGCTTGCCTTGCACCAGCTCGAGTATCCGCAGCGCGTAGCTGAGCACCTGCGGCAGGTTCTTTTCGAGATTCATGTCGTGATCGGCCACCGTCATCAGGAAGTCGATATTAGTAGGATTCTCGATCAAACCTTGCTCGGCCAGTTGCAGAGCTTTTATGGGGTTTAGCGAAGCCAGTTCGATCACCGTCGGTTTTTTAGCCAGCGCCAGGAACTGGCTCCGCGGATTGCGTTGCTGCAAGGCGAGTGCCAGCTCGTCTCGCTTCAGCTCGTCGGTTTGCGCGGCGGCCAAAGTCGCAAGGCTATATTCCGAAAAGGCCAGATTCTCGCGGGCGAAATCCATTTGCTTGTTCCAATCGAAGACCTCCTCTGGATCTGGGGGCTTTGGCGTCTGGAGCGTGCGCGTCGCCAGATCCCAGTCCAGCTCGGCGTATTTCGCGATCAGCTCGGGATTGCCCTGGGCCTCGGCCGCTTTGAGAGCATCATGAGCGGAGTCCAGATCGTTGGGGTCCACCGCCAGCAGTCCCTCGGCGGCCGCGATCACGCGATCCCATTGGTTCTGGTCCATGTAAATCAGGAGCAGTTGCTCGTAGGCCCACGCAACGGATGTCGCATGCGGATATTCGGCTAGATACTTATCAAGCAGCGCCAGCTTGCGCGGTTGAGTAGGTTCCTGCTGGATCCTCTGCAACAGAATCCCGTCCTGAGTTTCCGGATCGACATCGGGCTTGTGCCGGTCCGCTCCCAGCGCCTCACCTGCTAGCAACAGCGGGGCCAGCAGCAGGGCGAGCGCGGGAACAGAGATCTTCATGGTCTATTGAGGAAAGTCGGAACCTTGACGGTTGAACTTTAGCGTTCACACCTAGCACTTCGGTACCGCTGGATAGCCTAGCCGAAGGCTGTACGAGCGGTCCTCAAACCGGGAAATTCAGTTCTCTGGAGAGGGATTCGGCCAATCCTTCGAGCGCAGCCTTCGAAGGCAGACTGCCTTGCGCCAGCGTGACGTTTCCGCCACCCCGTCCGCCTGCGGGGCCCAGCAGACGCTTGAGCACTTCGCCGCAATTGACGCCGCTGTTGCTCGATGCAGCCAGCAGAATCGCGGGAGGGTTTTCAGCGAAAGCAACGAAGATCGCCGGACCGGCGGCCGTGAAGGATTGCGCCTCCGCGCGCGATTCCTCCGATAGCGATGCTTCCAAATGGCGCAGTACCCGTCTAATGCCGTCCGGACCAGGCGCGGTTTCTCCGTACAGCGCGCGCCCGCTCGCCTGCGCGAGTTCCGTGGATAGCCGGCGGCGCGTCCGTTCCGATTCCTGTAGCTTTTCCCGCTGTGCGTCCACCAGCGCGGGCGTTTCATCGAGCGGCGACGAAAACACGCGCGCGATTTTGGAAAGCGCGTCAAAATCGGCGCGGGCGCGCGCGATCGATCGCCCGCCGCACAGAAACTCGATCCTCAAGTTCCCTCGAATGCGATCCAGCTTGCGAATCAATATGGGGCCGATTTCGCCCGTGGCGCCGACGTGCGTGCCGCCGCAAGCGCTGCGATCCAGGTTCTCGATCGAAACGATGCGAACCAGCCCCTCGCGCTCCGTGGGTTTGCGCAGCCCCAGGTCACCGGAGGAATCCTCAAAGCTGATGGTAACGGGCCGATTTTCGAAGATGGTTTGATTGGCGCGCCGTTCGGCCTCGCGAAGCTGGTCCGGCTCCAGTGCGCCAGCCACGTCGATGGTGCACGCTTCCGCGCCCAGATGAAAACTGACCGTGGGTGTATGGAACAACTCCAGCAGCACGGCCGAGAGCAAATGCTGTCCGGTATGCTGCTGCATGTGGTCGAAGCGGCGCTCGCGATCGATTCGCCCGGCGACTTCGGTCTCAGGGAGCGCATCGGCCAATACGTGCGCGATACGGTCCCCTTCGTCGGTCACTTCAACCACCTTCAAGCCGCCCAGTTCCCCGGTATCGAAAGGCTGACCGCCGGAAGTGGGATAAAAAGCGGTGCGGTCCAGATACACGCGCTGCCGATCCGGACTCGCATCCACTACGCGAGCCCGGAATTCGGTGAGATAGCTGTCCTGATAGTAAAGCCGCTCCGTCATTGCACGTCTAGCGTGACGGGAGTGCTCTGGATGTTGTCCACCAGCAAAAGGAGTATCGTGTTGCTTCCGGACTTGAGGCCCGGCGGAACAGTGGCGGTGATTTGATAGAGTCCCACGGCATCCGGCGTTAGCCCAGTGAATGAAGCCTTGGCGCAAGGCGCCTGGAAGAACGGCGATTCAGGGCCGAAGCAAACCTGCGTGGTCCCTGGCACCTCCGCCAGCCCGGGCGGGTTGGGCGATGCGGTTCCACTGGGAACCGAGGGAGAAGTAGGCCCCAGGCCAACGGCGTAGATCACGATCACGTCTCCGGCCTTTACCGGCTGGGTGCTGGGAGTGCCCGTCAATGTGGCGCCGTTGGGCTCCGTCACCACTCCGTAGCCTGGGCCGTACACGATGAACCGAGGCACACGGGCATTGATGCCCACATAGATGAGGTTGCCCGCTTGGCCGTCGCGGACAACCTGGATCGTTCCAGCGCCGTCGTTGGCGAGAGAGGCATTGATCGGTACCTCGAAATTGACTTGGCCGGGCCCGACGTAGAAAAGCGGCGCCGCAGTGCCGTTCACCAGAACCTGCACGCCATTCATCTTGGTCTCCAGTGGGAGGGTGGTCGCACCTTGCGCGTCGCCGTACGTGAACTGAGTTCCGAACACCGCCGCGATATCGCCCTGTGCAAGCGGCTCTCCATTTCCGAAAGTTCCATTGTTGACGGCGCCTCCGACGAATGCGGTCGGCGGACCTTGGGGCTGAACAGTGAGCTGGACAGCGATCGCCACGCTGCTGTTGATGGCATTGCTCGCGACTGTCACCGTGCCGGTGTAAGTATCGGGCGTAAGACCGGTGGGATCGGCCGTGATGGTGACGCCGCCGGTGACGGCAACTGCGCTGAGCCAGGTTCCGCCATTGGCCGCGGTCGCGGTAACGCTCGAAACCGTCAATGTGCCTTGTCCGGCGTTGGTTATTGCGACCGGCGTGCTCTGCTTGTTCGCACCCTGGGAGATGGTGAATGAAACCGAATTGCTGCTGAGCGTCGCGATGGGCTCCGTGGTGACGTTCAGAACCACTGAAACCTGCTTGTTGTCCGGCGCGAACTTCGAACCGGAAATGGTAATGGTCCCGTCGTAGTCTTTCGCGGCCATGCCGGAAGACGCGGTCGCTTTAACGGTCACTGTCGTGACGCCGTACATCGTTGCCGAGCTCACAGTGAGCCAAGGAGTGCCGGCGCCCACCGTGGTTTTGACCATGCTGCCGGTGGTGAAGCTGCTGGATGTGGACCCGCCGGGAGCCAGGTTGAATACCAGATTGCCGGGAACATCGCCGCCCACCTGGACCGTCACGGTAACGGACTGCGGCGAATCGATCGCATTGGGATCCGTCAGCGTCAGGACTCCGGTGTAACTTCCAGCGGCCAAGGAAGAGGTGGCGAGCGCGATCGTAACCGGATAGCAGCCGCCGCTCAGTCCACATGTTGTATCCGTGCCGATGGTAGCTGTGAGCCAGGTGACGTTCGAGGAACCTGTTAGGCTCAACGTGCCGTCGCCGATGTTAAACGCGTCGACGTATTGTGATGGTCCGTTGGATCCCTGGACCACTGGAACGGTGACCGATGTCTCATCCAGTTCGAGCCGGGGCGCGGCACTCAGGATCGAGACCAATAGGAACAGAAGCGGCAGGACCAGAAACGGCACAAATCGCGTGCTGCGAGTATTCTTGAAAATCAAGGGAAGCTCCTTGCCTTGGGTGATGTTCAAATCCGGATAGCTGGGACGCGGGCGGCGCTGCCGGGGGATGCACGCCGCATACCATTGTCGCAAATCATGACTACGCAGTGAGACGCAGGCCGTGGAGGATCTGTTTCGCCACAAGCAGTGAGGCAATCGGAAACATTTCGAATGGGCGCTATTGTTTCGGTTCGATGATTTCGAAGTCTGCTTTTAAGAATTGCCAATCCGGCAACTCGTAAACGCGGAGCTTGATGGGAACTTCCACCGTCATGTCCTTTAATTCGCTCGGTCCCAGACGAGCAACCTGAGCGGGAAAAGTGATGATCGGCGGGTCGCCGGGCTTGGCGGCCGTGGTGCTCAGGTTCACGGTCATCTTCACGTCGCCCACATCGGCTTCCGAGTGATTGACCACGCCAAATTGAACCACCAGATGCCCAGGACTTCTCTCCCTGACCCGCAAACCAACCAGCTCGATGTACTTGGCGATGGGATTGGAAGTGTTCGTGGCGGTGAAGTGCGGCGGGATGGCCGGCGCCGCCTTGCCTTGCTTGTCGTGTGAGGAGGAAGAAGAGCAGCCACTATGGGTCAGAACAAGCGCCGCGAGGAAGAGCCAACCGAGCCGCATGGATTTTATGATACCAGCGCCAGTTTGATGCTAAAAGCCAGTTTGATACTAAACGAAGGATCGATGCTATGCTGTGAGTCCCATGTCACGAGTGCTCTTAGGGCTGTTATTACTGTCTGCTATTTCCTTCGCCCAACCGAAAACAGATTCATTGGACCAGTTGGCGTCCGACTTCTGGACCTGGCGCGCGGAGTATAGGCCCTTCACGTTTGATGACGTTCCCCGTATGGAGCACGCGGCCGGAATGCGGGTGTGGTCTGCGGCAGCGGTCGCCAAACAGCGCGTGGATTTGGCCGAATTCGAGCGGCGATGGAAAGCGATGCCCACTGACCACTGGCCGACTAGTCAGATCGTGGACTACCGGCTAATGGGGTCCGCCCTTGCGCGCGTCCGGTGGGAGTTGGATGTAAATCCCCGCTGGCAGCGCGACCCCGCGTTTTACGTCGAGCAGACCATCGATGCGCTACAGGAGGAACTCATGTCTCCGGCGCCGTTCAATGCCCCGCGTTCGCGGGAGATTGTGGCGCGAACGGAAAACATTCCCTCGATTCTCGAACAAGGCAAGCTCAATCTGAAGGCGATTGCACCGTTTGCGCAATTGACAATCGCGTTGCTCGCTGATATCGATGCGCGCCTGGCTCGCGTGGAGCGTGGTGTGTCGCCGTTGTTGACCAGCGATGATCTGCGCGCGCGCTTCCGTGTTGCGATTGCAGCGGCGAGCAAGGCGCTCATTGACTATCGGGAATGGCTGAAGCAGAACCTGCCCAACATGCGGCAGGATTTCACTCTTGGTGATAAGGCTTACGGGTTCTTCCTGCACCAGGTTGCCCTATTGCCCTACACGCCGGAGCAGTTGCTGGCCATGGCGCGTCAGGATTTCGAGCGTGTACTCGCCATGGAGAGCTATGAACGCCAGCGTGACCTCCGCGCGCCGGAATTGAAACTGCCTGCCACGGCGGAAGAAGAATCCGCTCGCATGGCGCGCGATGACGCAAACATTCGCCGCTATCTGGTGGAGCACCAAATTCTGACCGTTCCTCCTGATTTACCGCATTGGACCGCACGCCTGGCGCCGGACTACGTCGTGGCTCTCGATGGGTTCGGAGAACTCGATGACTTCACCGGCCCGTCGCGCTTGCATCAGGATGGAGTGCGCTGGATACAGCCGCCCTCGAACAATCTCCCCTACTTCTGGAAAGCGTTTGCGCAAGATCCGCGTACCACGGGCGTGCACGAGGGCGTGCCCGGACATTTCTTCCAATTGTCGTTGGCCTGGCGAAATCCCGACCCGATCCGGCGTCAGTACTACGACTCGGGTGCCAACGAAGGCATCGGCTTCTACGCCGAAGAGATGATGCTCGATGCCGGACTGTATGACGACAGCCCACGATCGCGTGGGATCATCTACAGCTTTGCGCGCTTGCGGGCATTGCGCGTGGAGGTGGACGTAAAACTTGCGCTCGGCCGGTTCACCATCGCCCAGGCGGCCGATTACCTGGCACGCACAGTTCCCATGGACCGGGAAACAGCCGCAGGCGAAGCGGCATCTTTTGCCACCGCTCCCGGCTTGGGCATCGCGTATGAAATTGGCAAGCTGCAGATCCAGCGGATGCTGGCCGAACGGCGTCTTGAGCAGGGCGATAAGTTTACCCTCGGCGAGTTTCACGATTACGTATGGAGCAACGGCAACGTGCCGCTATCGTTGCAGCGATGGGATTTGCTGGGTCTGGACGACGATGTAAAGAAGGTGGACGAATTGGCGAGGTGAAGCTGGATGGAGTGCTCCGGAAGAGCCAGATGCTCCGCAACTTCCCCCAAGCCGACTTCCTGGGCGTCTCCTGGCGCGAAGGGGATTTCGCAGCAGTGATTGTGCGCCTAGTTTAGCCGTCCTTCCCGTCGCTGCCGCTCCGCGTCCCGACTATGCTCTTACGGAGAGAGACGTTTTGAACACACCAGCAGCACGAAACGCAAGCGACGGCGCTGTCGGCCAGCTCGTTTCTTAGGCTGGCGGCAACAACTTAAACCCGGCGGCTGACAATTTCGCGCTGAGGTTTCTCTGCCACACGACATTTGATAGGGCGTCGAAAATCACTCCGTCCAGGTCTGAGGGCCGCTCGAAATTGGGAAACACGTGATCTGGTTCTTGATAGAGTACGAATACATTTTCCCAGCCGAGTCGCCCGTAGAAGAACCCTAGCTCCAGAATGACGTTTTGACGGGCGCGGAACTGCAGGGCCCTTTCAGCAACATTCACTGTCTCGTACTGCCTGCGGGATGCTCCGTAGTCATCGGCAGAAAGAAGCACAATCGCGAATCGTGCCTGCATTGCCACCGACATAAATTTCTGAAACAGCGACTGGGGAGACTCATCCTGACGTGACAACACGATCGCGTTGACGCCCACCGACGGGAGGTACTTCTCCAGCTTAGCCAATGCCTCTGTATTGTGACCGTGGACTACGAACACTGAAGTTGGTTGCGCCTGCGTCGTCGCTGGCTCGCCGGAGCCACGTACCTGCCGCGCGATGTCGGCCGCAAGTATTGGGGCCTCCACGCTCGAAACCGCCGCCCTCGGCTGAGGCGTTGTCCTTAAGTACCGTTCGGTCGCCTCAGCAATTCGCGTCGCGGCGGTTTTGATCTGCTTCGGTGTTCTGGGGCCGGATAGGTCCATCCACTGCCGCTCGGCAAGCGCGCCCGGCAGCTCGAGCGGCTGGTGTAAGAGTACCGGAAGGATGAGCCGGTCCGACGCCGCTGCTGCCATTTCCAATTCGCGACGGACCCAATCGGAGCTCAGTGATCGAGGCGAAACGAGGAAAGAAATCCGATCGACGACTGGAGCGCTTTGTCGATAGCGACCTGCCACTGCTCGCCGGGCCGAAGGTTGAACTGGTCAACCCAAAGCTCTACCGGCAGAGCACGAAACTCCAGCTCCTCACTTACCGCGTCTAGAAGCGGACGAACGCGGTCCCAGTCCTCATGGGCGTAGGAGGCAAATAGGTACTTCTTTGCTGGCATAGGATCTGCCATTGTTTATGAGGCCCTTCCCCAGAAGGCTCCTGAACTGGCCGCTAAGAATACCACAAGTCCGAGCTAACCAGCGTCCGAGACACCCTGGGGAGCCAAGGTCGACGACATGCGCTTGGCCCGCCGTCACTGGTCGTTCTTATCCTGGCCGACAACTTCCGTCGGCCACTGGGAGACAATTGCATTCCCGCTAGAGCTTGGGGACATTGGGTAAGGTGGGCTGTCGATAACAGCCGGTCCCACTCGTTAATCACCACGCGGTCCATAAACGGCGTTCGTAGACACTTCAAAGCGACGGGGCGAGAATCCACCAGTCACGTCCCTCGCGTCCGCCAAGTTCACCCTCCGCATAACGCGTTACACAGGACCTCGCCCCCTTTTGCTCGCCCGACGCGATAAACTTGTTTGATTATCATGTCGCTTGCCGCAGGCTCGAAACTTGGACCCCACGAAATTCTTGCGCCCATCGGGGCGGCATGGGCGAGAGATTGAGCCCGTTCCAATCAACCTATCTTGCGAGGATGCCCGATGTCGAAGACTTTTCGAACTAAATCTTTTTTCGCGCGTTTGTTGTGCTGCGCACTCCCGCTTGGCTTGACGTCCGCCCTGGTCGCTCAAAGCGCCGCTCAAAGAGCCGGGAACGCGCCGGCGGCCCGGGTTCTCATCACACAACCTGTCGATTCAAGCAGGCTTTTCACGCTTGCCGGCAACACACGCAGTGAAGCGAACGCGCAGAACGACCGCGGGAAGCTGCCGGATACGTTTGCGTTGCAGCACATGCTTCTGCAATTGCAGCGCAGTCCGGAGCGGGAACAGGCCGTGAGGGACTTTATCGACCAACAACACGATGCCACTTCACCCAGTTTCCACAGATGGCTGACGGCGGATCAATTCGGCGAAATGTACGGACCGGCGCCGCAGGACCTGGAGACCGTTTCCGGCTGGCTGCGCTCCAGCGGCTTCACGGTGAACACTGTGTATCCGAGCGGCATGTCGATTGATTTCTCCGGAACGGCGGGTGAAGTGTCGGCGGCATTCCGTACGGAAATTCACAGGCTCTCCGTGGACGGGAAAGAGCACATCGCAAACATGAGCGATCCCCAGATCCCGGAAGCGCTTGCGCCGGTGGTAGTCGGGATTGTGTCGTTGCACGATTTCCGGCCCCACTCGATGAGGAAGCCTGTCGCCCACTACACGATCGATTATGACCTCATTGTGCCGGCCGATCTGGCCACGATTTACGATTTCAATCCGGCTTTTGCAGCCGGATACACCGGGAAAGGACAGACCATTGCGGTGCTGGAGGATACCGATCTGTACAACACAGCGGATTGGAATACTTTCCGGCGGGCATTTGGATTATCCAGTTACACTTCGGGAACCTTAACCACAATCAATCCCGCACCGCCGCACGGAGTTTCCAATTGTTCGGATCCCGGAGCTAACGAAGACGACGACGAAGCGGCACTTGACACTGAATGGTCCAGCGCCGCCGCACCGGACGCAGCCATCGTGTTGGCTGCTTGCCCGAGTACGGCCACGACATTTGGAGTCCTGATTGCACAGCAGAATTTAATCAACTCCAGCCATCCGCCTCCTATCATCAGCATTAGCTACGGCTTCTGCGAAGCGATCACGGGAGTAGCGTTGAATGCATCCTTCAACTCGGCCGCGCAGCAGGCGGTGGCGGAAGGCGTGTCGCTATTTGTTGCGGCGGGAGACGAAGGCGCGGCTGAGTGCGATAGGGGGGCTGTCGCCGCCACCCATGGCATCGGCGTCACCTCATACGCATCCACGCCCTATAACGTAGCCGTCGGAGGAACCGATTTCGCCGATGGGTCCCAGGGCACCATGAATACGTATTGGGGGCCGACCAACAGCTCAACCTACGGTTCGGCTCTCTCCTACATTCCGGAGATTCCCTGGAACGACTCGTGCGCGGGTTCCATCCTGGCGGCCTATTTCCACTATTCGGTTGGTTATGGCCCTAGCGGCTTTTGTGGGAGCAGCATAGCGCAACAAACCAATCTCTTTGACGTGGCCGCGGGCAGCGGAGGGCCAAGCGGGTGCGCAACCGGCGTTCCGGCCGAAAATCTGGTGGTTGGAGGCAGTTGCCGGGGATACCCCAAGCCTGCGTGGCAAACGGGAGTGCCCGGGATCCCGAACGATGGCGTCCGGGATCTTCCCGATGTATCGCTCTTCGCCTCCAACGGATTCTGGGGGCACTACTACGTGTTCTGCTTTTCCGATCCCTTTAATGGCGGCGCGCCGTGTGCGGGCGCGCCAGCTGGGTGGGCCGGCGCGGGCGGAACTTCGTTTGCTTCCCCGATTATGGCCGGGGTTCAGGCACTGGTGAACCAGAAGATGGGGGGCGCCCAGGGTAACCCGAATCCGGTTTACTACAAACTCGCGGCCAGTTCCGTGGCCTCATCGGTGTTCCATAGCATTACCACGGGCGACATCGTGGTCAACTGCTCGGGCGAAATAGACTGCTTCGGGTCCGGGTTCGTGGGAAGAGGCCGCGCTACGCCGGCCACCGGGTTCGAAGGAAACGGCGGGCTATCGACGAGCAGCGCAACGTATGCCCCGGCCTTTGCCGCCGCCAGCGGTTGGAACTTCGCTACCGGCCTCGGCAGCGTGGATGCCTACAACCTGATCTTGAATTGGAGCAAAGGCCAGTAAGGATGACGCCCATGTACAAAACAATTCTCCTTCTTAGTGGCGCCCTTTTGGCGGCGGTAGCACCGGCACGGGTCGAGGCTCAGAGCTTCGATACCAGCGGGACGGCCAACCTCAAGGGACAATACCTATTTCGGTACGTCAATTTCTTCAACGACGCGTTTGGCAACCTGGTGGAGTCCTGCAGCCTGACCGGCGCCATCGCGTTCGACGGCGCAGGAAACTATGCACTCTCGAATACGCAACTGTTCGATTCGGCGGGTTTGAACGGCACCGGATCCTGCGCTACGCTGGGCGCGGGAACGTACGGAGTGCAATCGAACGGCATCGCCCAATTGGACAATCCTCTCTACGCGGCGACTCTTTTCGGCACCTTCAGCCAGCCCGTCGTCATAGCAAGTTCAACAGAAGATGACTATTTCGATCTCTTTATCGCGGTTCAAGCGCCGGCTTCGGCCTCGAACGGTATTCTCGCCGGCTCTTTCACGGTGGGTACCCTGGACTTCCTCAATTCTTCGGCCTCACTGGCGCGGCAGGGCTACTTCAGTTTGAACGCCGACGGCCACGGGAACATCGCGGCATTCACGGTGACTGGCTCGCTAGAAAATGTGAACTCCGGCGCGAGCGTAACGCAGCAGGTTTCGGCCTCCACCTATGCGCTTTCCGGCACGACCGGTGGTACCGTGACTTTTCCCGGCAGCTCGGACGATCAAACCCAGATCGTCAGCGGCGCAAAGATTCTGTACGTCTCGGCCGATGGCGACTGGTTCGTGGGAGGCTCGGCAACCGGATCGGACATGTTCTTCGGGTTTCGCGCGCCCTCTGGGACAGGTTCCAATGCGCTCTTGAGCGGGACCTACTTTGTGGCGGGAATGGAAGATTATGTGGACTCGTCGAATTTCTTGGATGCTTTCTATGGCTCCATCAATACCGGTGGAAATGGAACCCTGATCTGGCATGAACGGTATGACGACGTGGTGGATATCGTAACCTACGACAACACGTTCGACACACCCGTAACCATCGGGGCCGACGGCTCATATTACGATGGCGCAACCTACACTTATCTCGCCGGCTCCAATCGAAGAGCACTGATGCTGATTGGATCCAATCAACAGTTCTCGCTCATCGTCGGTATTCAGGCTCCGTCGTTTACATCGAATTCCAAAGTGTGGATCAATCCGGTCGGAATCACCAACGCAGCCAATTACACGCCGATCACAAACGCTTACGCTCCCGGTGAGCTGGTGAATCTTTATGGAAACTTTGGCGTATCTACTCAAGCGAACAAAGTGCTCCCAGTTCCCACCACGCTAGCAGGCGTGCAGGTTTTCGTGAATGGGATAGCGGCGCCCCTGGAACTGGTGAGCCAGGAGCAGATCAGCGCTCTGATTCCTTACGAGATTTCGGGTGAGTCTTTCGCTACGTTCCAGGTGGTGGTGCACGGATCGAAGTCCAACCGGGTAACAGTGTACGTCGGCAACACGTCGCCGGGGATTTACACGCTTACCGAGAATGGCATTGGAGAGGGAGCAATCCTGCACTCCGATTATTCCCTGGTAACGGACAAGAGCCCTGCCGTAGCCGGCGAGACGGTCTTCCTGTACATGACTGGTCTTGGAACCGTAACCCCGCAGGTGGCCGATGGCGCGGCTGCTCCTAATACCCCATTCAGCGTCAGCGATGAAGCTGCGGACATCTCGGTGGTTCTGGACGACGGAGTGGATTCCCCATTACCAACCAACGTACTGTTCGCCGGTCTGGCGCCTGGAATTGCCGGGCTATATCAGGTCAATTTCACTGTGCCGTCGAGTGGCTTGGCAAACGGCGATGTCCACATTTTTTTTGGCACCAGCGAAGCACTGAATGAGATGTCGACCATCAGCCTGTCGGGCTTCTCGGCAAGCGCGCGCGCGCCGTCGCAGATGGTTCCCAGCGGTCGCGCTTCCAGGCTACGGACCCACACGGTCGCGGCTGGCGCCACTTTCGGCAGACACGCGAAGAAGTTCCGCCGGGCGTTGCCGGAGAGGTCCAAGGAAAGCTTTTAGCCAGCAACCCTTGAGTGGCGCCGCTTGGTGTTGGATAAGTAGGCTCTTGAGCTTTTCTGCGACCTAATCCGGGGTGAGATAATCAAACCACGCAAGTATGTTTCGAGCCGTCCGGGAACAGATCGAGACAGTTTTTCGCGGAGATCCGGCCGCCAAGAGCGCGGTGGAAATCTTTTTCTGTTACCCCGGCTTCCATGCCATTCTTTGGCACCGGGGCGCCCACAAGCTTTACATGGCAGGCTTTCCGTTGGTTGCCCGAATCGTCTCGCAGTTCAACCGGCTGCTGACTGGAATCGAGATCCATCCCGGCGCGACCATTGGACGGCGGTGTTTTATCGATCATGGGATGGGCGTGGTTATTGGAGAGACTACCGAGATCGGCGACGACGTGCTGTTGTATCAGGGCGTGACACTCGGCGGAACCGGCAAGGAGAAAGGCAAGCGGCATCCGACCATCGGGGACAACGTGGTGATCGGAACCGGAGCCAAGATCCTGGGCAATATTACCATCGGCAGCCATACGAAAATCGGCGCGGGCTCGGTAGTGGTCCGCTCGGTGCCGGACAACTCCACCGTGGTCGGCGTGCCCGGACGCGTGGTGCGGCTGCGCGTGGATACGGGCGACTATTTGGAGCACGGAACGCTGCCTGATCCCGAGGGCCAACTGATCGACGATCTCACCAAGCGCGTCGAGCAACTCGAGGCGCAACTCAAGCTGCTGGCCGAGGATAGACTGGCCGAACGTCGATGATCGGGCTACGCGCGCTGGCGCTCGGTTTAACAGCTTCCTTTCTACTCGCTGCGGCTCCGCAAAAGTATACGTATTGGGTGCAACCCTGCACGGATGCGGCGTCCATGTGCCAGCCTGACGATCCGCAACTAGCCGCCTGGGCGTTCGAAGCGTGGCAGAGGGCCTCGGGCGGGGAACTCGAGTTTACGCCGGTGAAGGATCGAGAGCACGCGCGCATCCGCTTGTACTGGGCTTCCGCTGAACAAGGCATGTACGGCGAGACGCGGCCGATGGTATTTGAAGGCCATCTGGGCGCGGAGGTTTATGTGCGGCCTTCGCCGCTGCCGGTGAATGGCGACCGGCTGCTGCGCGACGCCATCGTGTACCTGACGTGCCTGCACGAATCGGGACACGCGCTGGGCCTGGCGCACACGGCGGTGTTCGCGGACATCATGTACAGCTTCCAGTACGGAGGCGATTTCAATGAGTACTTCGGCCGTTATCGAAGGAAGCTGGAAACGCGCGGCGACATCGCGAAGAACTCGGGGATGTCCGCGGCGGATCGGGCGCGGCTGCTTGAGATTTTGAAGAATTGACCGAGCGCTAGTGGCCGCTGGGCGCTTCTTCGGTGTCGGCCTTCAGCGGAAAATGCGCGCCTGGCGGAATGGGCGCCAGCATATTCTCTTTGCGGTAGACCAGCGTGGAAACGTTATAGCTGGCGATTTCAAAACCGTGGCCGTGCGTGATGGCATCGGTGGGACACGCTTCGACGCAATAGCCGCAAAAGATGCAGCGCGAATAGTCGATGTTGTAGACCTGCGCGTAGCGCTCGCCGCCGCTGATGCGCAGGGTATCGGTGTTCTCCGCGGCTTCGATGTAGATGCAATCGGCCGGACAGGCCGCCGCGCACAGGAAACAGGCCACGCATTTTTCGAGTCCGTTTTCGTCGCGCTGCAGCACGTGCACGCCACGATAGCGCTCCTGGAATTTGGGAGGCAGGTCGGGATAATCTTCGGTGATGGTGGGATTCAGCATCTCGCCGAAGGTGACGGACATGCCCTTGGCGATGGCTGCGGCGGATCCGAATGCTTCAGAGATTTTGGAGGCCATTTGGAATTTCCATTATCGCAGGTCCCGAACTGGGCCTAGTTCTTGGAACCTCAACCAGCTTTCCACTCGGGCACGTGATCCTCGGGTCCAAAGGGCGAAACGCCCGCGCGCGCGCCCAGCTCTTCGAAATCGCGCTTAGAGAACCCCGCAAAAGATCGAGAGATGGTCCCGTCAGGCTCGATCACGAATAACGTCGGAACGGAGGTGATGCCGTAGGCGTTGCTTGCCGTATAGTTGTCTTCGGAAGGATCGAGCAATACGGGAAACGTGAGGCCGAAACACTGGGCGAAACCGCGCGTCGCGCCGGCCTCGTCCTGCGAGATCCCCACCACCTGAAGACGACTCGCGTTATTCGCGGCCAGGCGTTCCAAATAAGGAGCGGTGAGTTGGCAGACCGGGCAACTAATTTTGAAAAAAGCCAGCAGCGCGGGGCCGGCCGCAAGAATTTCCTGGAGCGATCGCGCGGGGGCATCCAAACCAAGCGCGCCGGACAAGCGGAACTGCGGAGCTTTCGCGCCCGCTGCCACAAGCGTTTTCGTGCGACGGCCGAACATGCGAAGGGCTAGGCGCCTTCCTTGTTCTGTTGAACGAAAGCCAGAATATCGAAGTGCTTGATCTCGCGATCGGGGAAGAAGCTGTTGATGGCTTCCTGTTCTTCATTGAAGATTTGAAAGACCGTGGACAACTTAGTGAGGAGCAGCAGCTCGATGTTGCGGCGATTGAGGTTCACCAGTTTCAGCGCGCCGCCGGCTTTCTGCACCGCCATGAAGCAAATCACCATGGCTCCGAGGCCGGTGCTATCGATGTACTCGACGCCCTTCAGATTCAGAATCTGCTGCACGTGCCCGGCAGCCACGTGTTCGTTAACCTTCTCGCGCAAACTAGAGGCGTCTCCGACGGTCAGCTTCCCGTCCAGGTCGAGAATGCTGATGCCTTCCTGCTCGCGAAAGCTGATTTCGAGTTGGGCCATGGTTGTGTTCTTTCAGTGTACCCGCTCGGGGACGGGCACTGCCGGAATTTCGGGCGATGGCATGGACCAGCGGCCCACCGGCAGCAGCACCGAGAAGCGGGTGCCTTCCTTTAGCTTGCTTTCCACGGTGACCGCGCCTCCGTGCGCTTTCGCGATCCACGCGACGAAGCTGAGACCGAGACCGAGGCCCTTGTCCGGGTCGGCCGACGGGACACGATAGAAACGATCGAAGATGTGCGGCAGATGCTCAAGCGAGATGCCCTCACCGGTGTCCTCAACGATCAGCTTCACGTGATCGAATCGCGGGACCAGGCTGACTTTCACTTGTCCGCCGGCGGGCGTGTATTTGATGGCATTGCCCAGAAGATTGGATACCAGCCGCTCGATCTGGATGCGGTCGCCGGTCAGCATGCAACCGCCGGGCAGGTCCGCGCTGAGTTGCACGCCCTCGGCTTCGGCTGGAATCTGGTGCTGGTCCACCAAATCGCGGACCAGGCCGCTGAGATCCATTTCCTGCTTTTGCAGCACCAACTGGCCGGACTCGGCTTGCGAGAGCATCAGCAGCGCCCGGACGATGTTGGACAACCTCTCCACCCCTTCCAGCGCATCGGCCATCGCTTCGCGATATTGCTCGACCGTCTGCGCGGTGAACATAGCTACTTCGAGCTGGCCGCGCACCACCGTAAGCGGAGTGCGCAACTCATGCGACACGTCGGTGGAGAATTGGCGGATCTGCTCGAAGGAGTGATTCAGCCGCGTCATCATGTGGTTGAACGCTTCGATCATCCGGTCCAGTTCATCGCCGGCGTTGCGCGCCGGGATCTGCACGTCGAGGTTGGAATGCGTGATGCGCTGCGCGGCTTCGGCCACCGAATTCACGGGTTCGAGCGCGCGGCCGGCCAGGAACCATCCGAGGAGGCCGCTGAGCACAATCACCATGGGGATGAGGGCGAAGTAGTTCCGGGTGAAATTCCTGATCACGGTGTCGTTGTAATCGAGGGCGCGCCCGATAGCCAGGTAATACTTGTGGCCATCGTGATCCACCCACAGGCCGGAACGGATCATGTAGGGAACGCCGCTGGGGTCCTTACGCACACGGATGGCCGGTTGGCCGGACTGAAGGATCGCGCGGATCTCAGCCGGAGGATCGACTCCCAGGGAAGCGTAGATTTCGGAGTTCTGCAGTCTGTGGCCTTGGGTATCGGCCAGCATGTAGACTCGCTGCACGCGGCGAACGGTAAAGCTTTCGTCCGGGTCCTTTTCGTCGAAAACCCAATCCGGTCCTTCGGGACCGGTGCGCAAATAACCCTTGGCCGCGCCCCACTCCTCGTCCAGCACGCTTTCCATCTGGCTTTGAAACGTTCCGCTCAAGACTTGCCGGAACAATATGCCGAGCAACACCAGCAGAACAGCGAAAAATAAGACGTAGCTCAGGGCCAGGCGGAAGCGAAGCCCGCGCGTCCAACCGAAAGCTTTTCCGGCCGTGATCATTTGTCTTGTTCCACCAGCGTTTCGCCGAGCTTGTCGGGGGTATCCAGCATATAGCCGATGCCGCGCACAGTGTGGATCATTTTGATCGGGAATTTGTCATCGATCTTGCTGCGCAGGTGGCGGATGTAAACATCGACGATGTTGGTGAGCCCGTCGTAGTCCATATCCCAGACGTGCTCGACGATCATGGTGCGGCTGAGCGGGCGGCCGCGGTTGCGCATCAGATATTCGAGGATGCTGAATTCCTTGGGGGCCAGCTCGACATTTTCGTTGGAGCGCGTGACCTTGCGCCGGATGCAATCGAGCAGCAGGTCGCCCACCTGCAATCGTTCCGGCATGGGCTGGCCGCGGCGCAAACGCGCTCGAACGCGCGCCAGCAGCTCGACGAATGCGAAGGGCTTCACCAGGTAGTCGTCGGCTCCGAGCTCCAAGCCTTTCACGCGATCATCGACGGCGTCGCGCGCGCTCAGGATCAAGACCGGCGGGCTGGTCTTACGGTTGCGAATCTTTTGCAGCACCGAGAGTCCGTCCATGTCGGGAAGCATGAGGTCGAGAATGATGAGGTCGTACTCGGCGCCATGCACCAGCTCGACAGCGGTGGCGCCATTGCCGGCGACGTCGACCGCGTAACCCGCGCTTTCCAAGCCACGAGACAAAAAGTCCTGAATCCGTTTTTCGTCCTCGACAACCAGTATTCTCATAAGCTTGGGCGGCGCTGCTCTCTACCTCTATTAAACCACTGCATGTTGGTAGGTGAGTGGTGGCTGGTGGTTGGTTGTTGGTGGCTGGTGGGGGAGTGTTCAGAAATGGGATTCGCTCCGTTTGGTAATTTCGGTGTACGGGCCTGAGCCGATTGCATTTGCACGATTTCCGAGAGGCGGTGGTGCTGAAGATGAAGCTGCGGTTGCGAAGGCATCGTTTGCTGATTGAGATTGTAGAGGATGAGACTGGCGATGGAGAGCGTGCAGCGGCGGAAGGCGGTGAGGGGCAAGGGGATGGAAGGCGGGGAATGGTGTCAACCCATGCCGAGGGATCCGGCCGAGTTTAGTCTGGTGCTACATATCGAGCTTGCCGTTCAGGACCATGTCCTTCAGTTTGAACTTGTACTTGAGAGTCGAGGCGCCCAGCTTTGTGATGAATTCGACCTCTCTGTCCTCAACCGTGAAAGGCATCGAGCGCGGGAACACGAACACGACATCCATCGTTTTTCCAGGTTTGCCCACTTGGATCTGGACGGCCTTGATCGCACCCGTCCTGCTGGATGATAGGAAGCTGACTTCGCTGAGAGCTTTCGCGGAGTCCTCCGGTTTAGCACCCAGGAACGGTCCCATCGGCCCAGAAAGGACGATTTCATAAGGCGTCTCCTGCTGTTCGAGAACCTTGGCGGCTTCGGCCGATTTGTCCGCTTCGGCGCCGAACTTGAGACGCACGAACGCCTGCCGGATGGGAAGCGCGGATTGCCAGCGAGCCACAACATCGAAAGAAGGACCCGCCGAACCCGGGGCGCCAGGTCCGAATTCCGACCCGCCTCCGCCCTGCGGGCCGCCGGGGACGCCGGCACCGCCGAATCCACCACCACCGGCGGGCGCCATTGGAGGCGCGCCACCGCCAGGACCGGACATTGAAACGCCGACGGACTTCGCCCACGGCGAATTGGACATCATCTTCGCGGCGTCCTTATCGCTCCATTCCATGTAAGGCTTTTGCCAGAAGTCGGCCGCCACCAGACCGCAGCCAAATAAGAGTAAGAGCCCAGCTGTTTTCTTCATCGCCGCAATCTCCGGTTTGAGTATAACAACTGGTGCTCCATGGATACGACCGGGGCCGCCGCACCGACCTCCCGGAACGCGAGGTCGCCTGGTGGTTGGTTCCGAGCACGCGTTTGTTGGTGGGAAGGGATTTCGCAACAGCTATGGGATCACTTAGGGCCCCAGTCCTCAAGAGCAGTCCTAAAATTAGGAGCCTAACGTTCGAGGTCAGTGGCCACCGAAGGCGGTCCGCTGAAGGGACGGGGTTAGGCACAACTGCTACCCTATCGAGGACGCTCCAAAGTGATAGCCGTGTCCTTTTCACCCTCCGGTGACTGGAAGCGGACGCCCTTCTGCTGGGATACGAGCGACTTCTCAAGAACTGCTTGCTTACCGTCTGCGAATAGCATTCGCAATGTAATGCGTGGTATCTGCGGCTCAAACGAGACCACACCTCTACCGCAACGGCTTTCTCGGGCTGGCCCGAAGAAGGCAGTGTAGTTTCAGAGCATCCCCAATAGGACTGGTTCGATTGGCTATAGATGACCACCGCCTCAGGGCGGACAAGATCGCGTTTTGCCAGCAATATGTTTTTCCGAATAGCGAGATTGGAGCGAGTGGTCTTGGGCGGAAGGGAACGGGTAAATTGTTGGATTGGGCCGCGGAAAGTGTCTCGGATTATTTCGCTGCTCTGAAGGGCAGTACATGATGCCGGACGCCGCGCTCGTCTTCAGCGCACTCATCCTCTAAAATCTGGGCGCCCGGTCCGGTCTGAAGGCGGAGCGGCATCTTGATTTTCCAGGGTCGGGTAAACACAGCCGGATCCTCGATGGTAGCTTCGTACATCAGCGTATCCTGATCGGTGCGCGTGTAGCGCTCCACGACATGCAGATCGCCGCTGTGGTAGTTGCCGGCCCCATCCAGCCAGGTCGCATCACTGAAGCTGGTCACATCCGCGACCAGCGTATTGCCCTCCCAGCGGCCGCGCGAGTCGCCCATGGCGTAGGGGAGGCCCTGGTTGTGAGAACTGGAGTCCAAATAGATGATGCGATAGGCATGTACATCCTGGTAGACGATGTAAACGGCGCCGTCGTTCTGAAAAATCTGAAAAGGCGTGGCAAGGTAGGTAGCGCGCGGCACTCCGGGTTGGAAACATTTTGTTTCGGGGTCGGCGGTGGCGCGGTTCTCGAAGTTCTGCTTCCGCGTGGCAAGCGCGCCTGGCTGGTATGGGATCTTGCCATCGGGCGGATCGACGATCACATGTGCGCTCTCGAGGTTCGCGTTCGCGGTGTTCTGCGCCTGCCAAATGCCTCGCAAGTCTGGTGCTGCGGCAGGCGCAGCGGCCTGGCCCCAGGCGGGCAGCGCTACAAAGGCCAAGGCGGTGATGGCCGACCTAACGCTTCGAGTTGCCAGGATAATGAACTTCATCGCGCTCTCCCTCGATGCAGTCGTACTCGATCAATTCGGTGCCCTTGGGTTGACGCCGCAGCGGAACGCGCAGCGTCCAAGGCCGGGAATACACGGTTGGATCGTCGACCCGGGCCTCATAGAGGATGGCATCCGGCGCGGTCATCGTAAACCGCTCCAGTACATGTTCGTTCTGGTCCACGAAATTACCGGCTTGATCGAGCCAAGTGTTGCCGTTTAGACCGGTCACATCGACCAGCAGGGTGTCGCCCTCCCAGCGGCCGCGCGAGTCGCGCGCCCAGGACCAATAGTTCTTGAGATGCGGACGCCCGTCCAGCGGGATGATGCGGACGCTGTGCTCGGTCTCGGAGAGCAAGGCGAGGTAATCGCTGTCCTGAACGATCACGATGGGGAACGGCGGCACGAGGGAGCGCGGCACTCCGTGCATGTGGCAATGGCCCACCGGATCGCGTTCGCGATGAGTCGCGTTGTCCTTCGCCTGTTCCCTCGCCGCCGGAAGATAGGGCAACTTGCCGTCCGGCTGGTCGGCAATCACCGACGGTCCATCGGGGCCGTTATCACCCGCAGCCTGCCCTTCGACGTTGAATGCGGCCACCACGGAACCATTCCGCCAAACGCCCTCGAAATCAGGATGCCCGTTGGCCAGACGTGGGGGATGAAACGTCGCGGACTCCTGGCCGCACGCGAGCATCGGAGTCAGGATCAGGAAGAGGCAGAATCTCACAGCCGAACGATATCGCGCCTGGCTCCGTCAGTCAACTGAGCAGCAACAGAATGAATTTGGTACCGTCTTACATGCGGAGGCGCGCATGAAGAGGTGGATCGGAGTTAGCGGTATTGTGATCGGCTTGGTGGCCGCTTCGGCTTGCAGCCGGCGGGACGAGGATCGAACCAGGTCCGAGAGCCACGAGGCGCAGGAGAAAGCACGGAGGCAGTTGGATGAAGCGAGCCGGAAATTGAAGGAAGGCTTGAAGCGCGCCGATCAACAGACGCGAGAGGACCTCTACAAGGCACGCGAGCAATTGCGGCATGCGCTGACCGAGTCGGAGAAGGACGCGCAGAAGGCACGGGACCGGGTACGCGATCGCGCGAAGGAAGACGACGATCGTCACCAGTAGCCGGTAGTCGCGGTGCACCCGCTCCGTCAGCTTACCGTATAGCCGATTTTTTCGATGCGTTTTTTTGTCTCCGCGTCTAGCCCATCCATGAAGAGTCTGAATTCAGGGACCTGTTCTCTAACGGCCAAGTGGCCGTAGGGCTTCGTTCTCGGCGGGGCCAGAGATAAGCAGTCTAAATCCAGATCGGCTGACATGACTTCAAGGATCTTAGAAAACTCCTTCCGCGGATCGATCATGAAGTCCTCGAGCTTCAACGTCAGCGCGTTGGATTCGAACTGAAGCTCGGTTTCCTCAACAAATTCCGGGAAGGACAGAAATCGCGGGCCTGGGGTGGCCGCAAAGAGATTTCGGCAAAGGATTTGAATTCAAGAAAGTTCGCCTTCAAATCGGCACACAGGTCGTCTGTATTCTGATAGACCTCCGAGATGCCGGAAATTGTCCGGTTGTCGCGAATGTATGTGCGCCACCAAAACCAGTTTGTCAGTAATGAATCGAGAGGATGACGATAGACGAAGATCAAATCGGCGAAACCCGATTTGACCGACTCCAATATGGCTCTCATGACCGCCGGCACTTCCTGGGCGCGAGAAGGATACTTGGCCGTGACATGGCCGCTGTAGATCATCGGTGTTGGACCTGGATGCAAGCGGATCCCGTCCCTAAAATATTTCGCCCTTTCCCCAATGTTCTCGAGCAGCAGCTCATTGATATACCGGCGTCCTGTACCGAACAGGCCAATGATATAAGCGGTTCTGTCCCCATTCGCGGTTTTTTGCATGTTGGCCAACACCTTCACCTGCTGGTGTAAGACGGCAATATGCGCTTGCGTTGACTCCGCTACGGGAGCGCCCGGGGAGTCCAATTGCGCCAACTGCTCTTCAAGCTCAACCATGTTCACAGGAAAGTAATCGAAGGCCTGTTTTATAGAGACGCGGTCAAGGGCTAGCAGGCTCGTGGTGAGGTGGTCGACGGCGCGCACGAGTTCCTCGATCGATCGGCTTACGGAGGCATCGAATTCATACAGCGGCCTCGTATACCAACTCAGAAAGGGAGCAAGCACCTTTTTGGCGGTCTGGATCAGGTTGTTGCGCCATCCGGGAGGCCGGGGATTAATGGCGCCCACGACGTTCCCGAGGCCTTTCAAGGCAGCCGCTCGGCGGCGCAATTCATCGAAGTCATAGAGCGTCCAACCTCCTTCGGTCTCGCGGACAAACTGCGCCTCTTTCAGTTCGCGAAGGATCTTTGCAACGGCGAGAGTGGGCGGGTCTTCAGATATATTTTGGATCAGCAGGGCGGCGATGTTCTGCGTGGTCCGCGGTAGATCCGTTTTGACGAATTCCATGAGGCAAATTGCTTTCGCCACCCGCCCCGCCACTCCGGGGTGGTCTGGGTGGTTATCGAAGCGTTGCCGGACCTCTCGTATCTCCTTGCGCTTTTCCGCCGGGATGTTCGCTTCCACCAGGTCGTAGATCTTGTCGATGCTCACCAGCGCGCCGGCCGGCTGATCGGCGAGCCGGGTTCGGTCCGACAAAAACATGTCAGAAGAAAGCCGGATGATCGTGGGATAGCTTGCGCCGAACTGTCCTGGCCTATCGGGATGCAGCCGGATGCCTGCTATGATCTCCATCGAGAGATCGATCAGATGCGGAAGATAAGGATAAAACCGCACAAACTGATGTTCGTCGAACTCCGTGCGGCGGGAGCACCGCTCTAGTTTGACATTCCGAATTAGCGACGTGCCGCTATCGCGGAACAGCTTCCTGAGAGTAGGCTCCTGGCTCTCCTTTTTAAGAAGCACGCGGCGGGCGACAACCTCGCGGATGTCGCCGGCAGACAACTCGATCTGGTGCTTGAAATGGTCCTGTAGCTTAAAAGGGGTTATGCGGCTGGCTGCGAGGTGATCAGAGACCTCCCGCAGTTTTTCCCGCGAAGTGACGACGATCCATATAGGCCCCGGAATCTTCCCGGTCTTCAGCCGCTGAAGGCTTTCCCTGCCAAACTGCTCGACGACGGCGCGCAGGTTCTCAATCCGTCCGCCGCCCAGCGTGGCGTATGGGCCTATTTCGTCCAGTATGAATGCGAAGGTCTTTCCTGGACGCCGAACGTCGCACAGCTCGAATGCCTTTTCAACCAAGTCCTTAGCGCTCGGTTTCCTGGAGGGCCGAGCCTGAATCGCTTGCAACCACGCGTCCGTGGAATGGTACGTTTGAGGGGCCAATTGGTGAAGCAACGAGCTGGCGCACGCAAACTTCTGGCCGGCTTTGCGAATGTCTCGCCACTCTGTCTTGTATTGCGCCCGGCAGAGATCCTGGAAGGATGCAAGCTTGCCCTGTTTTTCCAGCTCCATCTCAAGCTCTGAGATGTCGTAATCTTCGGCGTAGTCCAGCTCGCGCAGCAGGGCCCGGTACATGGCCTCGGCAATATGCTCCGCATGGGCTTCCACAGCCAGTTCCGCTCGGAGGTTGACCAGGAAGATCTGGTACGGGATGGATCGATTGAAGAACTCAGCGCGCTGGTATGCGAGGTTCTTCACAAAGGAAGATTTGCCCGAGCCGGGCGGGCCTGAAATCCAGATTCCCACGGCTTCGTCCGGCGATTTCAGCGCTGCCGTCATCGCGGAGAAGAGGCCTTCGTACTCGGCTTGGATATGATTCGTGGCGATGTATTCGGCCGGCTCCCTGGCAAGCCCGGAAAGATCGCGGGCCAGCAGATCCGCGATTGTGGTCATGACTTTCTTTCGTGGATCTTGAGGCGATAGCTTCCCAGTGCCTGGTCATGTGGGCGCAATCCCCGCATGGCCCTATTCTATTGCAGCCTACCCGGTGTCTTCCGCTAAGAGTGCCGCTAGCGGTTTCTTTACTCGGGTGGTGGTGATCACCAGCACGCTGATGAGAACGAGCAGAGTCCCCAGGATGGTTCGCAGGCCCAGCGTTTCACCGCCCAGGAAATATCCAACCAGCACCGCCACAACCGGATTCACGTATGCGTAGGTCCCGACTTTGGTCGGCGATTCGTGATGGATCAGCCACACGTAGGCGGTAAAGCCGATGATGGAGCCAGGGACGATCAGGTAGAGCAGCGAGAACCAGGCTCCCGTTGAGACGGTGGACGGATGAAAATTACGGAATTCGCCCAGCGCGGCCGCGGTGAGAGCCAGCAACACTCCGCCGGCGAGCATCTGGGCCCCCGAGCTCATCACCTTGGAAGGCGGCAGCGGAAGTTTACGCGTAAGCGCGGACGATACCGCGAAACTGATCGCTGCAATGATTAGCGCCACGGCGCCCGCCCGGTCGATCGGCGCGCCGCCGAGGTCCAACGAGTGGATGGTCAGCACTGCCACTCCGCCAATCCCGATCAAGAGCGCCAGGGCCAAGCGAACGGTGAGCTTCTGCGTTCCGAGGAGAATGATTTCCGACAGCGCCATAAACGCCGGGATGGTGGCCAGCATGACAGCCGCAATTCCCGAAGGCACACGCTGCTCGGCCCAGAACAACAGTCCGTAGTCGAAGACGAAGATCAGGAGAGCGAGTAAGAATGCCGACATCCATTGGCGCCGGCTGGGTGAGCGCTGGCCGCGCGTGAGCATCCAGCCATAAAGAACGAGTCCCGCAACCAGGAATCGCATGGCCGCGAGAAGGAACGGCGGAACTTCGCGCACGCCAACGCGAATAGCGAGGTATGTGGATCCCCACACAAAATAGATAATCGCGAAAGCCAACAAAGTCTTCCACGCCGGGGGATGGGTTTGGTTTTGCACAGCAGACCCGTAAGGCATTAATCCTAGTACCTAGTACCCTCACTTGGCGAATGAGACAGTTTCCTGATTCCAATCCAAGAGTAGCGAGGATATAATCCCAATAATCGCGCATCGGACGCGGCAACGCTCTTAGTTGTGTGGGCGGTTTCTTTAGAAGAGGAGATGCAAAAAAGATGCACTGTATACGTTTAGGACTAATGGGAGCGCTTGCCTTCTTGCCTGCATTCGCGCAGGTTTCGAGCCTGTCGCTTTCGCGAAGCGCCACGGAAAAAATCGCCCCGCACCAGCTTGGGACGATCCGGGATAAGCGAGACCATTTCGACGGCACCGCGGACAGCACCAACTGGAGCGGGTACGCAGTGCTCGGCTCGTCCTTTACGTCGGCCCAGGGTTCCTGGGTTGTGCCAACAACCAACTGCAGCGGCGTGAGGGGGGACCAATACGCCGCATTTTGGGTGGGCCTGGATGGGTATAGCTCAAGCACCGTCGAGCAAACTGGCACTTTGTCGTACTGTGCGGGGAGAACCCCCGGCTATTACGCCTGGTTTGAGTTTTACCCAAACCCCATGTATGAAATCACGGGCCTCACGGTTGCTCCGGGAAATAGGATTTCGGCGTCAGTGGTTTACAACGGTGGGACGACATTCACCGTTACGATCGCGAACGAATCCACGGGGCAATCCTTTAGCAAGAGTTCCACTGTGTCCGGAGCCGCTCGGTCTTCGGCCGAGTGGATTGTCGAGGCGCCCTGCTGCACGAATTCGGGGGGAATCCTGCCGTTGGCCGATTTCGGCACGGGCCTTTTAGGTTATGACAGCACGGGTATTAGCGGCACCAATTACGCGACGGATTCCACGACCAGCGGCCCGATCGGAGGCTCGATCGGATTTCCGTCGGCGGACATCGAAGAAATCAACAAAGTGGGTAGCCGCACGAGTCCGCAAACATCAACGTGCTCGGCGCTCTCGAGCGACGGAACCAGCTTTTCGTGCACCTGGGCGCAATAGCTGCTCTCAGTATCACGCGATCCTGAGCTTGCGCGCCCGACCTCTTCCGGCGGCCGGGCGTGCAAGGTCAAATCTGGGTGGTGGAGGATCAGGACTAGAGTAAAGCGGTGTCCCGCCGGGTCCAGGCCTTACCTTTTTCTTTCGAGACCGCCTCGACGTCTTTGACGTAAGCTCCGGCCTGCGTCAGGACGTGATGCAGGTCGTTGCCGATGCTGATGAAGGGGAAGCCCTTCTCCAGGAATTCGCCGACGCGCGAAGTTCCGAACAGGAACAGGCCCAGGATGACGTTGTTCTTCTTCGCCGCGGCGCGGAGTTTGTCGGTGGCGGCGTGCAACTCGGGCGATGTGTACATATCGGGGAACTTGTATTTTTCAAAGAGTCCCATCGACATGCACAAATCGTTTTGGCCGAGGAACAGCAGGTCGACACCCTTGACGGCCGCGATTTCGTCGATGTTCTTGATGCAGTCGGCCGTTTCCACTTGCAGCGCGACGATGGTGTTGTCGTTGGCGGCGCCGGCGTAGCCGAGCAGACCGGCTTTGTTCATGCTGCGCTGCGGGAAATAGACCGACCGCGTTCCAGCCGTGGGGTAGCGCGTGCAGCTCACGGCCTGGCGAGCTTCCTCGGCGGTATTGATGTAGGGCACCAGAACGCCGTCGGCGCCCATGTCGAGAGATTGCTGGATGCCGCCACGATCATGATAGCCAGCCACGCGCACCAGCGACTTCGCTCCGCCGCTTGAGATTCCGGCCAGCATGGCCGACAACTCTTGAAAACCCATCGGTCCGTGTTGCGTGTCCACGAGCAGCCAGTCGTAACCGGTATGGGCCAATTGCTCGGCGACGGTCGGGCTGTGCGCGTTCAGAAACAGGCCGAGCTTGGTCTTTCCTTCGCGCAGTTGCTTTTTAAACTCAGCTCCACTGAGTACTTCGCTCATTCGTTCATTTCTCCTGGATTCCGGACGGGCTCGAGCCAGCCGGAAGTGCATAGTCTCCGGATCGCCGGTTAAGGGCGTCGGGGTCTTCAAGAAGTATACAACGTGACGAGGACCAGAAGCCCGTTCTTAGGAAGCGGGCGAGCGGAGTTGCGGGTGCATGCAGAATTTCACGGAATTTCGAAAATTCGCGGCGCTCAATCTTATCTGGGCTGGGCTCTGCGGTCCATCAGTGTAACTGTAAGAAAAAGAGCAGTTTATTGCACGATAAGAGAAGGCACGGAAGCGCTGTCCTAAGTAGAATCGGGTGAACGACCGATAGAATATGTGATGTGGTCGCCGATCGAAGCGGGGGCGTTGGGCCTCGCAATTGTTGCGTTCGCAGTGGCTTGGCTCCAGACCCGGCGTTTGGCTGAACGGCAGCGGGATCAGCAAAAGCTGGAACGATCATCGCGCGTGATCGAGGAAGAACGGCGAGTTTTAGAGCTGATCGCCAAAGGCGCCTCTCTGAAGGAGGTGCTGAACGCACTCACGGCGGCGATTGAACGGATGGCGCCGGATTGCTATTGCACGGTCCTATTGCTGGACGAAGAGGGAAAGCGGCTATGGGAGGGGTCGGGAGGCGGCCTGCCCCCCGCCTATATGCAAGCCGTGAACGGGCTTGAAATCGGCCCCGAGGTCGGCGCTTGCGGTTCGGCGGCCTTTCGGAACGAAACCACGATCATCGAAGACATCGCCAACGATCACCGCTTTGGGGCCGCCAAAGACTTCGTATTGAGCTTCGGCTTGCGAGCTTGCTGGAGCGTCCCCATCCGCGATTCCAAGCAGAAGGTCCTGGGTACGTTCGCCATGTACCATAAGCACCCCGCCAAGCCGCAAGACCGCGACTTGCGGGTGGTGGAAGCGGGCGCGCACCTGGCTGGGAACGCCATCGAGCGGTTGCGCTCCGAGGAGAGGCTGCGAGAGAACGCCGAGCGGATCGCGATGGCGGAAAAGGCCGCTGCATTCGGGATCTGGCAGACCGACATTCCGACGGACATCTTGACGTTCTCGGAAGGATTCGCGGCGTTGACCGGGCTGACCGGAAAACCATTGCACATGCACCTGGACCAATGGCGCGAGATGATCTACCCCGGCGACCGGGTTAGCCTGAATGCCGCGGCACAGAAGGCGATTGCGGAGAGTGGAGCATTTAACGCCGAATTCCGAATCGTGATCCCGGACGGATCGGTTCGCTGGATGCGCTGCCAGGCGCGTGTGGAGCGCGAGGGGGGCCAGCCCAAGCTGCTCAGCGGCGCGATGATCGACATCACACAAGAAAAGGAAATGCTGGTGGGGCTGGAACAGGCCCGCGCGGCCGCCGACGCCGCCAATCGCGCCAAGTCCGAGTTCCTGGCCAATATGAGCCACGAGATCCGCACGCCCATGAACGGGATCATCGGCATGACCGAGTTGGCGCTGGAGACCGAGCTGGACGTGACGCAGCGTGAATATCTGGACGCGGTGAAGTATTCGGCCGACGGGCTGCTGAGCGTGATCAATGAAATCCTGGACTTCTCGAAGATCGAGGTGGGCCGGCTGAGCCTGGATCTAATGGAATTCAACCTGCGAGACCATTTGGGGCAAGCCATCAAGTCGCTGGCGGTGGGAGCGCATCAGAAGGACCTGGAACTGGCCTGTTTCGTTCCGCCCGAACTGCCGGAGTTCGTGATCGGCGATCCGGTACGTTTGCGCCAAGTGGTGCTGAACCTGGCCGGGAATGCCATTAAGTTCACCGACCAGGGAGAGGTGGTCTTGCGTGTGGAGTCGGAACCTGGCGACGCGGACAACCTGCATCTACACTTTACGGTGACGGACACCGGCATCGGCATTCCCCGGGACAAACAGAAGCTCATCTTCGAGCCGTTTATGCAGGGCGATACATCCACCACGCGGCGCTATGGTGGGACCGGACTGGGACTTTCGATTTCCGTGCGCTTAATCGAGATGATGGGCGGCCGGATCTGGCTGGAGAGCGAAGTGGGGGAGGGGTCCACGTTCCACTTCACGGCCCGGTTCGGAGTGGTAAAGAACGCGGCGCTCCGGCCCGCGCTAGATCCAGGGGTTCTCAACGACCTGCGTGTGCTGGTGGTGGACGACAACGCGACCAATCGCCAGATCCTCGAAAGAACGCTCGATTACTGGCGCATGCGGCCGACATCGGTATCGAACGCGGTCGCGGCGCTCTCGCAATTGCGGGAAGCCAAGGCGGCTGGCGTACCGTTCAGCTTGATGCTGGCGGATTGCCATATGCCGGACGTGGACGGATTCATGCTGGTGGAGCAAGTGCAACAGTCGCCGGAATTGGCCGGCCTGGTTACCATTATGTTGACCTCGGGAGGCCAGCGTGGCGATGGCAAACGCTGCAAGGAGCTCGGCATCGCCGCTTACTTGATCAAGCCCGTGCTACAAGCGGATTTGTTCGAGGCGCTGCTCAAGGTTTTGTCGGCTCATGAGGGAGTGGCGAAACCAGCCGCTGTGATCACACGACATACGCTGCGCGAGGGCCACTTGCCGCTGCGAATTCTGCTGGCCGAAGACAACGTGGTGAATCAGAAGCTGGCATGCCGGCTGCTCGAAAACCACGGCGACGTTGTGGTGGTAGCGGGCAATGGCGTGCAGTTGTTGGAAACATTGGAGCGGCAGAGTTTCGACCTGATTCTGATGGACGCGCAGATGCCGCAAATGGACGGGTTCGAGGCCACCGCCGCGATCCGGCGGCTGGAGAGGGCCACGCGCGCGCACATACCGATCATCGCCATGACGGCCCACGCCATGGTGGGCGACCGCAAGCGGTGTCTGGAGGCTGGCATGGACGGCTACATCGCGAAGCCGGTTCACGCGCATGAGCTCTTCGAGACCATCGAGACCGTGCTCGCGCACGCCAAGCAGGGCGCGGCGGAACAGCCCGCGCAGCCTATCCATAGCTAGTCCCGAGTTAGTCCCGCTTGCTCACGCGCGCGGTTCAGAATGCGCGCGGCTCAGCAGTGGCGCAGCTGGGCTGAAGTACGAACGACTCGCGCGCCAGTCTTAGCCTGCTTTAATAAAGAAGGTGGCACCAAAGAACGCATCGATCGACGAGCAGTTGGCGTATTTGAAGAAGGGTCTTGCGGATCTGATCCGGGAGGAGGAATTGCGCGAGCGACTTATCCAAGCCGGGAAGAGCGGCCGTCCGTTGCGCGTTAAGGCGGGCTTCGATCCCACGGCGCCCGATCTGCACTTGGGACACACGGTGCTGCTTCGCAAGATGAAGCACTTCCAAGATCTCGGTCATCGAGTAATTTTTCTGATCGGAGACATTACCGGACTCATCGGCGATCCCAGCGGCCGCAACACGACGCGTCCGCCCATGACGCGCGAAGAGATCAATAAGAACGCCGAGACTTACAAGACGCAGGTGTTCAAGATTCTGGATCCGGCGAAGACCGAAGTGCGCTTCAACAGTGAATGGCTGGAGCCGCTGCACTTCGTCGACGTCCTCCGCTTGTGCTCGAAATACACCGTGGCGCGCATCATGGAGCGGGATGATTTTACCAATCGATTCAAGGACGGCATTCCGATTTCGATGCACGAATTGTTGTATCCGCTGGCGCAAGGATACGATTCGGTGATGCTGGAATGCGACGTGGAGATGGGGGGCACGGATCAGCGAACCAATCTGCTGGTGGGGCGCGAGTTGCAACGCGATTCCGGCCAGCTTCCGCAGATTGTCGCCACCGTTCCGCTGCTGGAGGGGACCGACGGAGTCGACAAGATGTCGAAATCCAAGGGCAATTACATCGGCATCGCGGAGCCGCCCAAGGTGATCTTTCGCAAGGTGATGGGAATCAACGACACGTTGATGTGGCGCTACTGGGAGTTGCTGACCGATAAGAGCATGGCGGAGATCGCGGCCATGAAAGCGGAGGATCCCATGCCAGTGAAGATGCGGCTGGCGCGGCAAATCGTGACCGATTTCCATTCAGTGGCGGCGGCCGATCAGGCGCAGGCCGATTTTGATCGCGAAGTGCGCGAGGGGGCGGCGCCTACCGATATAGAGACTGTCGACGCCCCGTACGCCGTCGTTGGAGCAACGATGAGCGCCAATTACCATGAGTTGTATCCGCTGGATGGCCCTTATCGGAAGTTCGTCAATGTCGACCGGCTCGTGGCTTTCATCGGCCTAGCGGAATCGGTGACAGACGCGGTGCGCAAGAGAAAAGCCGGTGCGGTCAGGATTGGCCAAAATGAGCCCACGGAGGCGATCAGAGAGCTACACATAACTCTCGGGCCGGAAGCCTATTTCGTGCGGGTCGGCAAGAGGTGGAAGCGGGTGCGAGTTTTTTAGATGCCAGAACACTTAGGGGCCCGGAGCAGAAATCCCAGAACACCGCTTACTAACCTGCGCGGTTCAGTAGATTCCGAGCGCTACCGAGCCGTGCGCGTAAGCAAGCGGTTCTTCAGCGGGCTGGTAGGCGAGACCAGACTCCGGTGCAGCAAATGAATCGACGCCATTTTGTCTGGAAGCTGGCTGGTCGCGAACTGCTGCTCGGCGAGCGAACGTTGCTGATGGGCGTGCTGAACGTGACGCCCGATTCGTTTTCTGACGGCGGCAAGTATTTCGATCCGGACCGGGCGTTTGCTCGCGCCGTGGAGCTGGAAGAACAGGGCGCGGACATCATCGATATCGGCGCGGAATCGACCAAGCCTGGTTCCGAACGCGTCTCGGAAGCCGAAGAGCTGCGGCGCCTGGTCCCAGTGCTGAAGCGGCTGCGCGGGAAGCTGACGGTGCCGATATCGGTGGACACCTACAAATCGGCTGTCGCGGAGAAAGCGCTGGAGTATGGGGCCGCGCTGATCAACGATCCTTCGGGCCTGACGTTCGATGCGCAACTGGCGCGCGTCGCGGCGAAGCATGACGCCGGCCTGATCATTACTCACATGCGCGGCACGCCCGAAACCTGGGCCAAGCTTGCGCCGCTCAAGGATGTGCTGGGGACCATTCTGAAGGATTTGGATGCGTCCACGCACCGCGCCGTGCGCTCGGGCGTGGATCGCGCGCGGATTGCAATCGATCCGGGGCTCGGCTTCGGCAAGCGCAAGGAGCAGAATGCGGAGATTCTGGCGCGGCTGAGCGAGTTGGCGGCGATGGAGTTTCCGCTGGTGTTGGGGCCGTCGCGCAAGTCGTTTCTATCGCAGACCGAGAACGCGTCCGAAGCCTTTCTGCAATGCGCGACCGCGGCTGCCGTGACGGCGTCCATTTTGGGCGGCGCGCACGTGGTTCGCGTCCATGACGTGGTGGAGATGAAAGCCGCGGCGCTGCTGGCCGATCAGGTGCTCAACTCCGCTGGCACTTCGGACAATAGTGCGTACCGCGCTGTCCCACCACGATCCGGCGGATCGGCGTTCCGCAAGTAGGGCAGCGCTCGCCAGCGCGTCCGTAGACCTGATGCTGTTGCTGAAAACTGCCGCGCTGGCCGTCGGCATCGACGTAATCGGAGATCGACGAGCCCTTGAGCCGAATCGCGGTGGCGAGAATGTCGACCATTGCGCGATGCAGCCGCCCGGCGCGCTCGTTGCTCAGGCTGGCGGCGATGGCGCGGGGGTGAATGCGGGCCTCGAACAGAGCTTCGTCGGTATAGATGTTGCCCATGCCGCGCAGGAAGCGTTGATTGAGCAGCAGCGGCTTGATGGCGGAGCGGCGGGTCTTTAACAGCTGGCGGAAATCTTCGAAAGAGATCTGCAGTGCGTCGGGGCCGAGCGCGGCGGCGCGTTCCGGAAGTAGCGCGCTCCACTCGATGCGGCCGAAATGGCGGACGTCGTCGTAAACCAGCAGGCCTTGATCGAGCTCGAAAATGGCGCGGGCGTAGGGGCCGGGCTCGGCGTCGAGCAGAAGCTTCCCGGTCATCCCTAAGTGAATCACCAGCACGCCCTCATCGAGCGTGAGAACGATGAACTTGCCGTGCCGCTCGACGGATTTTACGAGCTGGTTGCGCACGCGCCGGCGCAAAACCGGGAATTTCTGGCGCACCACGTGTCGCGAGGAAAAACGCGCGTCGACGATGCGCCTCCCGGTGAGCTTGGGCGCGAGGGTGCGAACAACGGTTTCGACTTCCGGCAGCTCAGGCACGGGTCACTTCAGTTACGAACTTCCGGATCGATCAGAATATCGTCGCCCTCGGCTTTCACCGGGAAGCGATCCAGTTTAATGGCCGGATCGAAGTCATTCTCGCCGGTACGGCAATCGTAGGCCCATTCGTGCCAAGGGCAAATCACCAGGTTGTCCTGGATGTTGCCTTGCCCGATCGGACCGCCGGCGTGAGGGCAGATGCCAGCCAGCGCGTGCAGTTCGCCGTTCAAGTTGCAGATCGCGTAAGAATCTTCTCCGAGAGTCACTTCAGTCACCGAGCCGGGCGGCAGAGAAGAGAGCGTACCGACTTTTACGAATGCCATAACAAATGTTCTACCATGCCGGGCGGGAAGTTCGGCGCGCGCGCTGAGCGCTGAGCGTATAAAATGAGGTGAGGGCCACCCTAGCTCAGCTGGTAGAGCGGCTGATTCGTAATCAGCAGGTCGCCGGTTCGATCCCGGCGGGTGGCTCCAGTTCTTTCAGATGGTTAGCGACTGAAATCGCTCACCGAATCACTGCCATCGGCTCAGCCACAGGGACTTTCACAGGTACACCGCCCACGGACGCCAGCCGAATTGCAAGCGGCCCTTGAGATAGCCCTCCGTGAAATGGCTCCCTCGTTCGCGTCCCGCCAGATGCCTACCCAGCTCAACGGCGTCCGCGTCACGGTCAATGGGAAGCCAGCATACATCTACTTTTTTTGCAGCGCCGCCACCAGCCCGGTTTGCGCCAGCGATCAGATCGATGTCCTGGTGAGCGCGCCATTTACCTCGACCCCTGAAGGCCGTCGCTCCGCCAACCACCGTCGAAATCGAACTGGTTTGCCAGCTAATATAGACCCATGCCTGACGAACTCCCACGGGATTTGACCTTTTCCCAGCGGATGGGTCTCTCTCCCGTCCGCAAAGCACTTCAGATCGGCTCGATGGATGAAGAGTTGAGAAACGGGGCAGTCTGTGACGGTGGACCTGGCCGCTGCGGCACGCGCGTCAAGCCTTAACCGGCTTCCCGGAAGCCTTCCAGTTTTTTTCGTCCCAGAACAATACGCGTCCTTCCCGATAGCTCTGAACGGCAAGATTGATGGCGGCCTGCGCGCGCGCGCCGGTTTCTACGTCCAAATGCGGCTTCTCACGCGAGCGGACGCACGCGAGGAAGTTCTCAATGTGCGCCGTCATCATGTCGGTCTGGTCCACGGGAATCTTGATCGGTTCGCTGCCGAACTTGGCTGCGTACTCGGGTTTCAAGGGCGCCTTCTCATGCGTCTTATGATCGCGCACCAATTCCGGAATCACCGTGATGTACTCCGCACGACTTTCGAACTCTCCGTTCTCGACCATGATGATGGTGCCTTCATGGCCGCGAATCAACCCCGGAATGTGGTGCGAGTTTGCCATGGACGAACTGAGCACCAGGGAATGACCGGCCGCGTAATCGGCCACCAGCATGAACGTATCGGGGACTTCGCGTTCATCTTTGAAAACATAGTTGCCGCCGCTCGCCATGACGCGCGAAGGGAACTGCGCCTCGCCCCAACAAATGTTCAGCGGCGCCACGACGTGATAAAAGAGGTCGGTGGCAGTGCCACCCGAGTAATCCCAATACTTGCGGAATCGGAAAAACCGGTCTGCATCCCAGGGCCGCATGGGCGCGGGTCCAAGCCAGGTCTTCCAGTCGACATAGTTGTCGCCTTTGCCTTCGGGTCCAGCGTCCAGATCGATGGTCCAGTTCCATTCGCCCTCGATGGAATTGCGATGGTAGGAGCCCTGGCTCATGATCATCTGGCCGATCATGCCGTCGGCAATGGCTTTGCGCGCCTTCCACCACTGATCGCCGGATGTGGTCTGCGAGCCGACCTGTAGGACGCGCTTGGTCTCCTTGACAGTATTGACGAGTTGTTTCATCTCCTCGTTGGTGTGACACATCGGCTTTTCCAGGTAGACATCCTTGCCATGATCCATCGCATCCAGCGCAATCTTTGCGTGCCAGTGGTCGGGCGTTGCCACTACCACGGCATCCACGTCGGAGCGCGCCAGGATCTCGCGATAATCCAGATAACCCTCGACCTTGAACTTCTCGGCGTTCAGGCGCTTGCGCTTCTCGTAGAGATCGCAGACGGCCACGATCTGACAGGTGTTGTCCTTTTCGCCAATCCGTTGGAAGGATCGCGCATCGTCCGAGCCCCGGCCTCCCACGCCGATCACGCCAATATTGATGCGGTCATTGGCGCCGATCACGCGGTTGCTCATCTTGGCACCGCGGCCGGCCAAAGCAGACCCCGCGATGCCCAGCGATAAGCCGGCGGCGCTGGCGGTTTTCAGGAAATCCCTGCGTCCGACTGCTCCATTATCTGGCGACATGGCGTCCTCCTGGTGCGTCTTGCAGTGGATTTCAGTGTAGCGCTCCGCGTGCTAGACGGTCAAAGTCCGCGTGCGATGCCGGTGCAGTGCGTGAGAGATTCAGCTCAGTTCAGCGGGGGCTCACGGGTGCGAGTTTCGACGAGGCGTTTCAGTCTCTGATCGTTTTGCTCAGCGATCGGGACTTGGAGAGCGTCGCCGAAGAGTTTATGCAGCTGGCCTGTGGCGACGACGTCGAGGCGAGGAATGAAGCTGTGTGAAAGGCGATGATGACGGACGACCAGGGAATCGAAGAACCGCCATGCAATGAGTAATCATGGCACGTTCAGAAAGGCGCCTCCGAAAACTCGAGGCACGGCTAAGGGACCGCAACAGCGGCCTCGTGCCCCATACCGCAGAGTTCAGCGAGTACATCGAGCAATGCCGCCGGCTGGCCACTGACATGGGGGTGGCGATACCCGACCCTGGAGCCGCGGAGTAATTATGGCCAGGCCGCGCAAAAGGCCACACGGCACTAGAACTCTACCCTTCGTCAATCCATTCGATCAGCTCATCAAAGGCGGACATCTTGCCTTCGAGGATCAGAAACGCCTTGGAGGTGCCTCTCTGCGCGAAATCCAGGCATCCTACGCGCTGCTTCGGACCCGCCGCCGCAAACCAAAACAAATCCCCGTGAACGTCAATCCCACGAGCGTCAGCCAAATCGAAGAAGGAACCGGAGTAATCGCCGGGGTGGTTCCTGGCGTGACACTCCAGCTGTTGATCACCGCTGTTTCCGTGTCGGAACCGTCCGCGCCCGTGATCCCGACGTACGCAGTATCGCCGCCAACCGCATTCACCAAGTTGATCGAGCCTGATAGGATCTGGCTTCCATCCAAGTAAACGTTCAGCATGCCGCCGGATTCGTTGATTAGAACCGTGTGAGTACCGCTAAGTGCGCCTTCGGGGACGGATGCGATAATACATTCGCCGATCGTTATCGTGCTTCCCACTCCGCAAGAATCGATCTCGACGTCGTTAAAGACGTAAGTCCTGAAAGCGATCGCCACGCCGTTTGCGATACCGGTCGCGGCCAGACGATAGCCGTTAGCACCAATCGCGCTAGGTCCACTCGGGTCATTCTGAATGACGAACGCCAGCCCGTCGGCGCCGCCGGCCGGATAGATCGTGTATGAGAATGTGGTGCTGAAGCCAGCGCCCACATCCACTGGCGTCGTATACCAGAATGCTGAGGCAATGGCGTTGGCACTTTGAGACGTCAGCTGAATCGCATTGGAAACAACCATCGCGCTACCCACCAAGTTCAGGCCGCTCGTCGAACTGAAGTTGGGATAACTGAATTGCCCATATGTAACGGACGGCGCCACGATTAGGAGCCAAAATGCAAAAGAACTTGTGCTGCGTCGTTTCACCTTCTCTCCTTGGCGTGACCCGCACAACTGCGAAGCAAGTATTCTACACGAGTTCAACCACCTGGAAGGCGTTGCACGACATCCTCAAAGAGATAATTGAAGTTGCGCTCGCTCGCCGCCTCAAAAAGCATGGAGCCGCCGGAAGCGCAAGCCTCCGAAATCGGGGTCAGTCCTTCGCGGCGGCGAGAATCGAAGTTTCAAGTTGTGAAGAAAGCGCATGGCACCTGCTTCTAAATAGCTGACTTGCGGCGAGGTCGTTAAACGCGCTCGACCTCGGTATCTTCCGACTCTGACTCGAAACGGAATCGCCTCCGCCCTGCTGGAAAAGGTTCGGCGGGCTCAATGCCTTCCGATAATGCGCCATAACGTGCACAGAGTCCAATAAGATAAGAGTCCAATATCTGGTAAGCCTTCGATTAGTACTTCCGGGCGGCTATCGACGGATAGGCTTCCGGATGCGCCGTCACTCGGGCACAATGCGAATTTTGACCTGTGAAAGGATTACGAAAGCCGGAATGGGGATAAACATTCAGGGCATTCCCCGCGGCTCAAGGTGTACACTTAGTCGAAGTTTCTAGTGGCACTCAAATGGAGCGGCGAATTCCATGAGCAACGATTCAACTTCGTCGCCTTCGCCGGGGAACTCTGGAGATGCCGGCACCACGGTTACGCCGCAGGTCACGTTTACACTGTCGCCGGCTATACGCGGCGACTCAATGGATCGCATTCCCGGTGCCATCGGCCATTACCGCATCATACGTTTGCTGGGCGAAGGCGGTATGGGCGCGGTGTACGAAGCCGAGCAGGAAACCCCTCGCCGCACAATAGCCCTCAAGATAATCAAGCCGGGCTTTGGTAGCGCCGAGTTCCTGCGGAGGTTCGAGCAGGAAGCGCAGGCGATGGGCCGCTTACAGCATCCAGGCATCGCGCAAATCTACGAAGCCGGCACCGCCGACACTGGCTGGGGGGTGCAGCCGTATTTTGCCATGGAGTTCATCCGTGGCAAGACCTTACTTGAGTATGCTCACGATCAGCATCTCACTACGCACCAGCGGTTAGATCTGGTAGCTAGGGTTTGCGAAGCGGTGCACCACGCGCATCAACGCGGTCTGATTCACCGCGATCTCAAGCCCGCTAATATCCTAGTCGATGAGACGGGTCAGCCCAAGATTCTCGACTTTGGCGTCGCGCGCGTCACCGACAGCGACATGCAGGCCACGCGCCAGACCGATGTGGGCCAGTTGGTTGGAACGTTGGCCTACATGAGTCCTGAGCAGGTACTGGCCGATCCTCTGCAGCTCGACACGCGCAGCGACGTGTACGCGTTAGGTGTAATTCTGTATGAACTGCTGGCCGGGGATCTGCCCTACAACATCAGCAGTGCGAAGCTCCATGACGCGATACAGACGATTCGCGACACAGACCCGGCTCCGCTTAGTTCGATTCAACGCTTCTACCGAGGCGACATCGAAACTATCGTTGCGAAGGCGTTGGAGAAAGATAAAGACCGGAGGTATGCGTCGGCGGCGGACCTCGCCGAAGACATCCGGCGGCACCTGGCCAATCGGCCGATCATGGCCCGGCCGCCCAGCGCGAGTTACCAGCTTCAGAAGTTCTGCCGGCGTCACAAGGCCGGGGTGATTGGTACCGCAGCGGCGCTGGCGCTGGCGGCTTCATCGGCGGTGGTGACTTGGCGCGGGACAACTGGCCCGACGGAATCGGTACGCATTGCCGTGCTGCCCTTCGGGTCCACGGCGGAGACTGCAGCCCTGACGGCGGAGATTTTGCGGGACTCAGCGGCCCAAGTGTCGCGCATTCGAGGCAGCTCCAGGGTCAAGTTCGAAGCTATTTCCATGAAAGGCGTCAAAGGTGTGTCGGCCAACAGCCCCGAAGCAGCGAGGGATTCACTCAAGGCCACTCACGTTTTGCAGGGCGCGGTCACAGCGGAAAACAGCGATATAGTCATCCATGCGTGGTTGACTGACACGCGGTCGGGGACGCAACTGCGGGACTGGACGGCGCGATACGGCTCTCAAGAGACACGTTTTGCAGGTGGTGCGATCGCCGGCGTAGTCGCTTGGGGGCTGGACCTGCCGCCGGTGGCAGCGAATGAAAGCGTCAACGCTGCGGCTCGCCAGGATTACTTGAACGGAATCGCCTTATTGCAGAGAAATGAGCAGGCCGATGCAGGACTAGCGTTGATCGAGCGGGCTGTCAGGAGTGACCCGGATTCGCCCCTGACCCATGCGGCGCTCGCTGGCGCCTACTGGACGAAATATACGATCACGCGAGATCCGGTATGGCGGGAGCGCGGCAAGATCGCGGTGCAGGATGCGCAACGTCGAAACCCGATCTCGCGCCGGTGCATCGCATCTCCGGAGTCGTGTTGGCCGATGCAGGCTACTACGAATTGGCGGCGGCCGAATACCGCAGGGCCATCGAGTTAGATCCCAACAATAGTGCCGCGTACCGGTTCATGGGCTCTGTGTACGAACAGAGCGGCCAACTTCAGGAAGCGTTAGCTGCCTACCAGAATGCCGTGAGACTGGACCCGGAGCAATACGTCAATCACCAGGCCTTGGGGGCTTGGTATTTTGGGCGCGGCGCCTATGAAGAGGCGATTCCGCATATGCTCCGGGCAGAAGAGCTTGCGCCTAAGGAGCCGGAGTTGCATCGCGTGCTGGGCGTGGCTTACACCAACGTCGGCAAGTTCAGCGAAGCCGAGCAGGAGTTTCGCCTTGCGATTTCCCTGAGGGAAACAGCGCCCACGCTGCACGCGCTCGGTGTAGCCTTGATGTACGAACAAAAGGAGCAGGAGGCAGTACCCCAATTCCTGCGGGCGCTGAGCCTAAACCCGAACCGGTATCTCTCCTGGATGAACCTTGCGATCTGCTACCGGCGGACGAATCACGCCGCGGAGTCCGACGCAGCCAACCGAAAGGGATTGGCGGCGGTCGAGAAGGAGTTGGCGCAGAATCCGCGAAATGGCTATGTGCGCTCGGTACTGGCGTACTTATGCGCCCGGCTTGGGGATCGGATGCGCGCCGAATCGGAAGTTGCACAAGCCGTGCGGCTCTCGCCGAATGACTCAGACACGCTTTACCTGGCGGCGACCACCTATGCCGCGCTCGGACAGGAGGACAGCCTTCTGGGCTTGTTAGGGACAGCACCCAAAACGGTCGTCGCGGATTTTAACCGCTGGCCCGACGTGGCGGACCTTAAGCACGATCCACGTTATAAACAGCTCTTGACGTCTCGTCAGATCCAGTAAGAGAACGTAGCGTACAGCCTGCTCGCAACGGTGCGTTTGGCGTTCCTAACGCACTACGTTTTGGAGTTAATGTGGTGACAGGTCCTGGATGGTCGGGCATCCGGAAGTTGGGCGGTAAAGCCGTGGGACATTGATTCCCAACGCTACCGATAATGTCCGATCTCAGGCGGCAGTCTCGCTCCCGCCAACTGCCCAGGAGCGGGCTGGCTCTGTGCGGGGCCCGCTGTCCGTATCGCGCGTTATTCAGGATCTGAGGATGCCTGCGGGAGTGAAATTGTTCAACCCGCATGGTCCTTACCGCTGGGACTCGTCATCAAGCTATACGAACAGTTCACTCAACAACGCATGCGCCAGACCCCGCTCAAACATTATCCGGTGGTCCACATCGCCAGCCATTTCCGCTTCCAGCCCGGCAACGATACAAATTCGTTCCTGGTGTTGGGAGATGGCGGACATTTGACTCTTGCGGAGTTGAAGACGTCCGCGAACTTATTTGGAGGTGTACAGTTACTGCTGCTCTCCCGGCACAAAGTATTTGAGGGTGGCTTCCTTTATGCTCTAGGATGTCAGTGATGCTGTTGTGACGGAGCCGCCTGTCGAATTTGACACCTTATCTGTTGAGCGCGTGCGCACTCGTGTGGCGTCGGCTGCTCTTTCGCACGACCTTCATTGTCATTACCGGCAGCGTCGGCAAGAGCACGGCGGCAGCCGCCCTCATCGCATTTCTCGACCAACTGGCCGAAAGGCCCAAGCAACGCTCGCCGGGCTCTTGCGGAAACCATCCTGCGGACTCGACCGTGGCATCGCTTCGTCGTTATCGAGGTGGGTACACGTGCGCCCGGAACCTTGCGGCGAGCTGCCTGGATGATCGCGCCTGATATTGTCGTGATGCTCCGTGTTCTCAACCTTCATTCCAACGCGTTCCCGGCGATTGAGGCGATGGTGGCGGAGAAGGCAGCGATCCTAACCCGCCTGGGGAAACGTGGGGTTGCTCTACTTAATGCGGACGACCCACGGGTGCTGGCGATGGCACCGTCCTGTGGAGGTCCGGTGCGGACGTTTGGTCTGACATCCGATGCCTACATGAGGGCCAGCGAGATCTCGGCAAAATTGCCACAGCGTTTAAAATTCCGCGCTACATGCGGCGATCAATCAGCATGGGTGGCCACGAATTTGGTCTGGGAACATATGGTGTATTCGGCGCTAGGAGCTTTGACCGCGGCAGTTTTTTGTGGAGTGCCGCTGGTTAAAGCGGCCGCTTGCTTTGCGGACATTCAGCCGGTCCACGGCCGCATATGGCCGATGCACCTGCCGAATGGGGTGACCGTTCTGCGCGACGATCATAATGGTTCGCTTCCGACGCTTGAAGTCGCGCTCGATGTGCTGCGATCCGCCGAGGCTTCTCGTCGCATCCTTATTCTCGGCGATGTCCAAGACTCCGGGCTTTCAGAGCGTCCTCGCATTCGCTAGCTTGGTGTCAAGGCAGCCCAGTCCTCGGACATCACGGTGTTTGTCGGGGGGGTGGCTAAAGTAGCATCCAGGGCGGCTATTACGGCCGGCCTGCCGGCCGATTCAGTTCGGGCTTTTTCTACACTGCAAAGAAGCTGCTCATTTTCTTCGATCCGAGCTACACGCCGGTGATCTGGTTCTTGTACACGGCTGGATTGGTCGCCATATTGAGCGTGGCATACTGGCACAGCTTGGTTCGATCTCGTGTTGGCTGGAGCGATGCGCCAAAGTGCTCTCGTGCGAAAACTCTCCGGAGTTGAAGCTGGTTGCTGGCGTCCAGGCAGCGACAACAGCGGAAAGCGATATTGTTCTGCTCCCGGGACGCCGTAAGAGTTGACGTGCGAACGGTTCGCTAGAAACGGGCCATGCTGGGATAGGGGGTGGCGGACCTCCGGTCAGAAGCTCGCCAGGCTGGCCGGTTTCAACTTCGCGTCCAGCCTCATCCAGAACCCGTAGTTTGGTTCCAGCGAATGCGTGCCAATGCTTATCCTGGTCATCAGATGTCAGCCGTTCGCGGTGTATACTAAGCCAATCATTGAAAGCGCCCAATTGGTACTTAGACCCGCTCGCAGCGGCTCAAAAACGCGAAGTGCATCTGGAATGGATCAGATGCAATGTGCCGCCAGGTTTGCGGATTCAGACATTTTTGAAGACCGATCTGTTTGAGGAGGCTTACGGCCAAGACGAACTCCTCTTTGCGCTGCCGTTTGAAGGCAGCCTCAAGATTGGGTTCGACGTCAATGCGGAGACGGTTACGCGGGCGGCGGATCGCGGGCATGACAGCAAATGCCAATTCATCCATGCGGATGTGCGGCGGTTGCCCTTAACGAATGAATGCGTCGATGTGGTGCTGTCGAATTCGACGCTCGATCATTTCAATACCGAAGGAGAGATCGAGGCGTCCCTGCACGAGTTGGCGCGCGTCCTTAAGCCAGGGGGAATTTTGCTGGTGACGCTAGACAACCCTCGCAATCCACTCTTCATTCTGTTGCGCTCGGCCGTTCCATGGATGGGTCTGGAGTTTCGGCTGGGGAAAACTCTGTCCTTGAGTAAGCTGCGTCGGATTATAGAGCGAACAGGTCTGGAATTGCAGTCGACCAGTTGCCTGATACATAATCCGCGATTCATTTCCACGCTGCTGTTTCTGATGTTGCGGCGTCTCTTCGGACAGCGAGCCGGCCCGGCGATTCGGTGGCTCCTGGCAACCTTTGCGAAATTAGACAGCGTGCCAACGCGCTGGCTCACCTGAGTGTTCATTGCAGCGTGCGCCCGGAAGCCCGATGATGTTGATTTCGCCTAACCGCAGTGAGGTAGGTTTGCATGGTTCGCACCAAGCCGCGTTGGACAGCGAACGATCCCCTTCGCCACGCCGGATTGAACATATCTCCGGTAACACGCAATATCAGGATCCTCAAAGGTGGCCAATAAGTTTTCCGCCATAACCAGTAAAACGTCCGGCCCAGCCAGCTTCGGTGCTCCGGCCCGCGGCCGCGTGGGCCGCCCTTCTTGCTCTGCCCGAACAAATGCCGGGGCACGCCCGCCTCTTCGGCGATACGCCGCGCAATCGGCCGGTCGTAGGAACCGCCGACCGACCATGGGTCCATCGTTTTTGATTCGGTGATCGCCCGAATCGCCTTCGCGTGAAGGGCTCCGCTGCAGATCAGGGGAAAATCGATGAACCCGGTTCTGAGTCGGAACTCGCCGATTGCGCATCCACCAATTTTTTGCCGTGCGGGAACTTCAAATAATGGGTTCCCGCTATCGCCAGGAAGTCCCCAGCGGCGCCATCGCTCCCGAGCCCAAAGTCCCTCGCCGAATCTCCCCGTCAGCAAAACGGAGCCAACCAACTGGTGCTCCATGATCACCAGTGATCTGTCGATGCCCCTGGGTTCGATGTAGAACTCGTCGTCCCGGCTCCGCGGAAGTTTCTCGTAATCGGTCCGTTCGTACTCGGTGATCCTCAAACCGAGATAGGGCGCGATTTGTCTGCCGCTGTCGTCTTCGTATCCGGATATTCCATTACTCTTGCGGAACGAGACGGCTTCCCGGCAGCCGGCCTTTGCAGCCAGTGCCGAAACCGCGGTCGTATCGTAGCCTTGGGAAAGCGTGGTTAAAGGGCGGTATGCCCACCGGCGGCCCCGGTCGCTGGCATTTGCAAACACGTGTTTCGCCGTACGTGAAAGAAATGACACGTAGTCGT
The DNA here is from genome assembly GCA_003166865.1 of Bryobacterales bacterium. GTDB lineage: Bacteria > Acidobacteriota > Terriglobia > Bryobacterales > Bryobacteraceae > Palsa-89. The sequence goes on along the minus strand of PMUP01000034.1, from coordinate 64,804 downwards.
GGTAGGCCACCGGCGGCGGGCCGAGCGGTCTCTCCAGCCTCGAAATTGTGAGGTCCCCCTGGACTGCCAGATTGCAGCAGTCATGTAGCTCTACCATCCGTGGGCCATCCAGCCGCAGCCGCTTTTCCTTCATACGAATGCCGATCCGGTTGTAATCTAGGAAACGAAGATAGTAATGCGGATAGTTCGGATCGAGCCGCTCGCCGCTCAGCGCCAGTAAAAATGCAAGTGAGTTCGAGACGAAGAGTTCGTCGTCGGTCCGAATCGAATAGAGCCGGTCGTAAATGTGGCTGGGACCCGCAAACAATATTCCGTCCTCCATCCGTCGGCCGCCGGATCCAGCGAATGTCAAAGCCTGGTCGAATCGGCAGGCCTCCAGCGGTCCGTCCCAAGCGCCTTCGAAGAAGCAATCGTCTCTGATCTCTACCCAGGGGCCGTGAAGGATTCGAACCACGCGGTCCTGCCTGCGTAACCGCGCTGCCCAAGCCAGGCGAGTCAGACTCGGGATCAGTTCGAATTCCAGTCGCATGGCGAACCTAGTAACGAATACCGACCAGGGGCCAATAGAACGGCACTACGATCAGCAGGAGCAGGGAATTCACCAGACACAAACACGCGCCCAGGCGAAGCAGATCCTTCGCCCTGAAACAGCCGTACGAATACCCCACGATCAGCACGGCGTTCTGGTAGGCGAAAACGGTGGCGCCGGAAGAAAATGTCCAGACCATGCCCAGCGCCAGTGCGTTGAGATGGTGCGCGGTGGCATAGGTCATCAGTTCCGGCATGGAGGTTCCCAGCATAGAGATGCCGCTGGCAAGAAAGAGATGGTAAACAAAACCGACCCAGTAGAGCGCGAAAGGCGCAAGATAGGTGTGCCCGATCAGCGGCGTGATCCAACCAAACAGAACCTGAGTGAACGTATCCAGGCTCTTGGTAGCGGTGAGGACCTTGCCCATGCTGACTACCGACGCGACGAAAAACATCAGGAGATAGTCCACGCGCCTCAAGTCTTCCATCCTGAGAACGCCGACCCGTGGTAGCAGTCCCAGCAGAGCTATACCTAGGGCGATTTTCGACGCGGGCACATGGTGCAAAAAGTCGGTGAGCCATAACACGATAGCGGCAGCCACGAAGACGAGCGACTTTTTCTCCGTGGGGGTCCAAGAGCCCAACTTCGCGAGTTCCTTTTCGAGATAACTTTTGCCCCCGGGCAGCGCCTTCTTCTCTGGGGGGAAGAATCTCAGCGTCAACTGCCACGCCACAAGGATCAACACCAGATCGACAGGCAGATAAGCCAGCAGCCATCGGCTGTACAACACTTGCATGTGGCCAAAGCGCTCCATAGCCCCGCGAGCTGTGATGGTTGCTGCACCCGCAATGATCGTTTTGTCGAACACGCTGGCAGAGTAGGTGAGGATCAGCAGCATTCCGCGCGAGATGTTGCTGCCCTTCTCCAGGCCGAACGCCTGGTTCACGCCTAGCGCGATCGCAGCCATGATAATCACTCGAGGTACCCCAGAGGGAACGCAGAATGTAAGCAGGGCATCGGCGACAATTAGACCTAGCAAAAGGCGGGAATAGGAGGTGCCAATCCGCAACATCACTCCGAACGCGATTCTGCGGGCCAAGCCCGACTTGATGGCCATCTCGCCGAACAAAATAGCCGCCAGCAGGAACCACGGCGTCTCGTCGGCGAAGCCGCTGAAGGCCACATCCACGCTCACCACTCCAAGCGCCCAATACAGATAGCATCCGATGAGACCCGCCAGACCTAGGGGCAACGCTTCCAAAGCCCAGGCCAGGATCATGAATAAGGAGATTGCGATGGCGTGTTTCGCAGGCGCGCCCGCTTGCAGAGGGGCGAACCAGACGGCAGCCGGCAGCAGGATCATTGAGATCCAGCCGGCTCCTTTTCGCCAGCCGGCCCGTAGCTCCTCTCGCAATGGCAGCTCGGAGCTTTCTGAAGCAGGGCTTGGAATGGCTCCGGGGCTGGCCATGATCATGCAAAAGTATACCCCGAGTCCGGCGTATAATCTTCGTCAATGATCGGGAGCTTGTCACGATGGTTCGGAGCAGCCCGGAACTTCGCGCAAACGGCCAGAGGAATTCGCGCTTTCATTCGAACCCCGCCCCCGGCGGATTGCGTAGGGCTGGTCCAGCGGCAATTGCAGAATCGAGATGCCGCGTTCCTAGATACGCTGCGTCGCGTCGTTTTTGATAATCCAGCCCATCCGTATCGGGAGATGTTTCGGCTCGCCAAATGCTCCCACGAAGATGTCGCGAAGCTCGTCCAAAGCGATAGCCTAGAAGCCGCTCTCATTCAAATTCGGGCGGCGGGAGTCTATCTCAGCCACGACGAGTTCAAAGGAAACGCGCCAATCGTGCGCGATGGACGTGAAATCCACGCGTCGACCAACAGCTTCCGGAACCCGATGGTCAAGGGGACTATGCGGCACGTCACGAGCGGCAGCCGGGGCAAACCAACCCCTAGCTATCGAAGTCCGGAATTCATGCTGCATCAGGAGGCGCTGCACGAGATTGTGGTGCGCGAGTTCGGACTCGAACAGCGCGCTCAAGTGGTATTGCGGCCCACGCTACCGTCCGCTCTCGGTCTACAGGATTGCGCCATCATCGCTCGCAGGGGCCACCGCTTGGAGGCTTGGTACTCATCGGGCCAGGGGGGGATGTACGTGCCGGCGACGGCGGCGCTGGTGCTTATGGCGCGCTCCGTGGGATGCCGTATTCCCTTTCCTACGGTACTTCCGGAAAACGATTTTTCCTCCGCTGCTGAGCAGGTTGCTCGACTTTGCAAGGAGGGGGTTCCGTGCCTGGTTTCCGGACCCGCGAGTCCCGCCGTTCGCCTCGCGGCCGCGGCGCTGGACGGCGGACTGGACATCAGCGGCACGCTGTTCCTGATTAGCGGGGAGAGCCTGACTGATGCCAAGCGCTTGGTCATTGAACAGGCGGGCGCGGAACCCTATGCGCGCTATGGTGTCAGCGAAATGGGGTTCATCGGCCACGGATGCCGCCGGATGACCAAGGGCGATTGCGTCCATCTCTACAGCAACGCGCTCGCCGCCATCACGCATCGCCGGCCGGCGCCGCTGACCGACATTGAAGTCGACTCACTTCTGTATACGACTCTGCTGCCCAGCGCGCCACTCGTCCTCATCAATTTTGAAGTAAACGACAGCGGCGTCCTGGAGAAAGCGGATTGCGATTGTGAGTTCTCACGCGTCGGATTCCACTGGCGGATTCGAGACATTTTCAGCTTCGGGAAGATGACCGGGCATGGTATGACGATGATGGGAACGGAGCTGGTTCGCCTGCTGGAAGACGTGCTGCCCGCGCGGCTGGGCGGGCGACCCGGAGACTTTCAACTGATCGAGTACGAGGGTTCGACTCAGACCACGATAGAACTGCGAGTGAGTCCTCGAGTGCGTGGATCTTCACCAGAGAAGATTCGCGAGTGCTTCCTGTCAGAGATCCGCCTGCTTTCCGGTGGATCACTGGCGGGACGCGCGTGGCAGCACGCGGACGCTCTGGAAGTGGTGCTGGCGGAGCCGGTGGTTACCGCTAGCGGCAAAATCAACCCACTGCATTTGCTGGGGCGGAGCACTCCGCGCCAAGTTCAACTCCCGCAGGCTACCAATCTTCCCGAGTAGGTGACATGGCAGTGTGCAAAATGAATTAAGCATCCGCCAAAAGCATTGATTACTGACCTCATACACGAGACGATTCTTCGATGCTGCGATCCCCCGACCACAAGCTGAAAAAGTTGGACATTTCGGGCGGCCCGGCGCAGACGCTTTGTGACGCGGCGGACGTAGCCGGCGGCGGCTGGACCCGAGACCCGAATTGTTCCACACAAGCAGACCGGCCGGCTGCAGAGTTTCTTCCTCCAGATCCATATATCGCCAGCGAAGCCCAAATTCTGATGCGCACGGTGGGATACCCGCATCTCCTCGACGGCGAGATCGCCTTGTCGCTCGGCCAGTCCAACAAGGCACTCGAATTATTAAAGCAATCCGACAAAGAGAACCGTACGGGTTTTTCGCAGGAGGCCTCTCGCTCAGGCTTATCAACAGTCTGGCGCCTTCAAAGAAGCGGTTGCCTCTTATGAGGAGATGTTCAGAGCAATTGATCCCTCGCTCGGCTGGGAACCGCAGCAGCGCTGGCTGGAGGCTCGTTATACGCTCGCTTTGGATTATGCTTCGCGCGGTGACAAGCAGAGGGCTCGTGAGACGCTTGGAGCGCTACTGGACGTTGGGAGGGACGGCGACCCCGACCTCCCGCTTGTGAAGCGGGCCAATGCCGAATATTCGAAGCTGCAGTGATCCGAGTGTTGAAAACTTTGATCGCAACCTCGCGAATCGTGTCGTAGTACGCCTCTAACTCATCGTAGGTGATCGGCCAATCTTCAAGGGTCGATCCCTTGGGGATGGAGTTGGGGCCGTATCTCCGAACGGATTCCGAATGCGTCCTAAAGTCCCAGGGCTTCAGGCGCCAGCTCTGCGCCCAGTAGTGTATCGACGTTCCACCCACGGCATTCATCATGGGATGCTGCACCGCCGCCTTCCGTGCTTTCTCGTCGGGATACGATCGGGCCGTGGGAATCTCTCGCTGAGCTTTCGGAACCGAAGTCACCAAGCGGCGAACGTTGTTAGATTTCGTCCGCCCTGTAATCTCGCGGGCCCATCCAAGTGCCTGCTTCGATGCTGGCGACCTTCAGCCCCGCCCGCGCCAAAGGAAGAACCGCGACGCCACCCGCCGCACCCAGTCCGATCACCGCAACATCGACGGATTTCAATTGAATAGGCATCGGTCCAGTCTTAAGCGATTCTATCCCACCCGGCAGCGCCTCAACACATCGAATTACCCGAATCGGCGACGCCACTCGGCTCGGCTTTCTTCCCGCTGGACCTGAAATACGAGCCGTGGTGCTTTCCCCAAGTCGCGCCCGGGCTGGTCATATACCGGGCAGCGCGGCCGTAGCGAAGCAGGTCGGCGTCGCTCAAGCGTCGAATATGAAGCGCGAATCTCCTCTACGTCGATGTGTTTGTCACCGTCTTCCCAAGGATCGGCCACAACCGGAATCGTAGCGCGCGCACAGGAGCTCCTTGTGGAAAAGTGCTCTGCCCGTGTCGCTCGCAGCTAACGGAAGCGCGCGTCGGAAACCCGGACTCCGCGGCCTGCCGTTAATGGTGGTTAACGGGCTTTAAAAGTGCTCTGACTTGAGAGCCGACACAATCATGGTTCAAAGTAGCGAGGGCTAAATTGGCCGCCCGCGCATGGTTCCAACGCATAGTACATCGGGCTATAATTGTGGCCTCCTCGTGCAATCAGGATTTCTTGCGATGGCAGGCGGATTAGGACCAAAGAACGCAAACCATTCCATCACCGGGTTCGCGCAGTTAGGACAAAGCACCGGAGAAGTCCAGCCGCGTTTGATGGCGCGGCGGTACAGTAAGTCACATCGGGTGAGCCAGTCGCAATGCAACTTACTCCTGGACAATTTGCGCGCCTGAGCAAGTGGTTTGACGAGGCCGCGGGTCTGCCACCGTCCGGTCGGGAAGTTCTGATTGAACGGGTGCGGCGCGACGAGGGCGACGAGATGGCGCTACAACTGGCCAATCTCCTGAACGCCCATGACCGGCCAACCGACACCATGGATCAGCCCTGGGTGCCTCTCCCTCCGCCAGCGGCGGACGAGGAGTCTGCGTTCCGGGAAGATGAAGTGATACTCGGCCGATTCCGGATCGTGCGCCTATTGGGCCGCGGCGGGATGGGTGAAGTGTATGAGGCCCAGGATCAGGAACTCGGGCCAGTGGCCTTGAAAACGATTCGACGCGACCTGTTAGGTGATCGAGCGGTGCTTCGACGTTTCAAGCAAGAGGTGCAGCTGGCGAGAGAGGTAACCAGCCCTAACGTCTGCCGTATTCATGAGTTATTCATGCTCCCTGGGCCTCTGCAAGATCGCGTGGCGGCCTTTCTTACGATGGAGTTGCTTAAGGGCATGACGCTAGCCAAGCGAATTGAGCAAGGCCCGCTACCGTGGAGTGAAGCGGAGCCAATCGCGATCGAGTTATGCCAAGGACTGGAAGCACTTCACACCGTTGGATTGGTCCATCGCGACTTCAAGCCGGGGAACGCGATGCTTGCCAGGCGCGGAAACGTGACGCAAGCCGTGGTGATGGACCTGGGACTGGCATTGCGGCCCGAGGAATCACAACGCGGCCAGCCGAAGTTAACTGTGACGGGGGGCATTGTTGGCACGCCCGGATACATGGCGCCCGAGCAGTTTGAAGGAGCGAATGTCAGCGCAGCCACCGACATCTACGCTCTTGGTCTGGTGCTGTATGAGATGACGACAGGCCGACGGCCATTTGAAGCCTCGACGCCAATGGCAGCGGCGGTGAGGCGAGCCAAGCGACCCCCGAGAATATCGTCGATACAGCCCGGATTGCCGCGCCGGCTAGACCGGGTCGTCGAAAAGTGCTTGGAGTTCGAGCCGGCCGACCGTTTCGGTTCAGTGGGAGCCGTAGCTAAGGCGCTTCGCGGGGAAACGGCGGATGTAACGGATCGGACCAAATTTTCGACGGGAACCACGCAACAGCGCTGGGCGATGGCAATTCTGATGACGGCGGCTCTTCTTACTGTTCTGACTGCTGCGTTCCTCTTTTGGAATCGCATCCATTCCGGCTCCGGCGGCGGTTCGGTCGAAGCGCGGCGCTGGTATAACCAGGGAACCGCTGCATTGCGCGAAGGCACGTACCTCAAAGCCGCTGCCGCGCTGCAAAGAGCGGTCGATCTAGACAAGAACTTCGTCTTAGGTCACGTCCGGCTTGCCGACGCCTGGAACGAGCTCGACTTCGCCAGCAAGGCGAAAGATGAGATGTTGGAAGCCTCGGCCATCGAATCCCGGGGAAGACTTTCCGCGCTCGATCAACGGTATGTGGAAGCTATCCGCCACACCATCGTTCGCGACTTCCCAGCAGCACTCCAAAACTACCAGGACATCCTCAGTTCGCTGCCAGGTGAGATGCAGGCGAGTGGGTATGTCGATGTGGGCAGAGCCCACGAAAAGGCTGGCAACATCGATCAAGCCATAACCTCGTACACCGCGGCCGCAAAATTGGATTCCCAGGCCCCGGCCGCGTTTGTGCGCCTCGGGGTGCTGAAGAGCCGCCGCAAACAGACCGCCGAAGCGGATGCGGCGTTTTCCAAAGCAGAGTCCTTGTACAGCGCGGCCAGCAATCTCGAAGGAATCGCCGAAATCGACTTCGAGCGGGGCAATGACGCGAACACTCAGCTACAACTCACTGAAGCCCGGGAATACCTGCGAAAATCGCTGCAAGCCGCGAAAGCGATCCCTAGCCTGCAGCTCGAAATCCGCGCGCTCACACGCTTGAGCGTGACCGAATATCTGGGCCGCCATACGGACGAATCCATCGCTTTAGCAAATCAGGCCATCGCGCTGGCTCAGGACAATGCGATCGAGTATTGGGCGATTGACGGCAGGATTCGTCTTGGCAATGCCTTTATCTCGCGTGCCGACTATGAGAATGCCGCAACTCAACTAGAGCAGGCACTAATTCTCGCCGAGCGCGGTCAGCACCCTCGTCTGATTGCGCTCGCTCAACTCAGCCTCGCCTCAGTTCGCGCACGTCAGAACAAGCCCGGCGAGGCGATCCCGTTGGCGAAGGGTGCATTCGATTACTATCGCCCCATGGGATTTGCGAGTGAATCTGTCGACGCTTTGACACAAATTGTTCGCGCTCAACGCGACCTGGGTGATAATCAAGCGGCGCTGAAAACGGGCCAGGAACTGCTGGCATCTGCAATGAATCTAGATAAGCCCGCCGTTATAATGCGTGCCGAAGATGCGCTCGGCAGCGTCCTGCTCGATCTAGAACGCTACCCGGAGGCGCTCGATCATTTCCAAAGAGAGCTCTCTGCCAGCCGCCTTTTGAATGCAAACATCGAATATTCTCTTCTACACTACGCCGACACGGTCTGGCGGCTGGGCGACTATGCCGGGGCCGAGCGAACGTTGGCGGCGCTGCCGGCCGCCAGCAGGACGCGGTCGGATGTCGCCACCGGTGTTGCAGAGGTCACGACAGACATGTTTTTCAGCCAAGGGCGCTACGCGGCTGCGAAGCAGGTCGCTCAGCGTTCCTTGGCCAACAAAACTAACGTCGACCCCGGTTATCTCGAACGCCTGATGTGCGAAATCGAAACCGTCTCCGGTTCGCCAGCGCCTGCGGAAGAATGGTGCCGGAAGGCCATTGCGCAAGCACGGCAGGAATCGGACCCCCGGGCGGGCGCGGCTGCGGAACTTTCACTCGCCAACGCATATTTGGCTGCGGGCTCTGCTGCGCAAGCTTTGCCGGTCGCCAAGAGCGCGCGCGACTTCTTCACGGCCTCCGGCCAAAACGAATCGGAGTATCTCAGCTTACTCAGTCTCGCAAAAATTTTACGCGCGCTCAAAAACACCGTGGACAGCAAACAATCCGCTCAAGAAGGGCTGGACATTCTAGCCAGGTTTAAGCATAATTGGTCTCCTCAGCAGTACAAAGGTTACTCAGGCCGCCGCGACGTGCGCGAATCGACAGATGCGCTCTTGCGTTTGAGGAAGAATTGAGGTCTCGATGACGATAGAACAGCGACTCAAGATCATGACCATAACAGCCGGCGTCTTAGGTCTGGCAGCGATTGTCTCATGGGTAGGATTGTTTCTCATCCGTAACAGGAACAAGGCGCAAATCGAATCGCCGATTCTGGCCTCAGGCGGCTCCATGACGTTTCGCGCTTATCGTCCTTGGACATGCGCGGCCCCGGTTGGGAATACCCCGTCTATCGCTTGCGTGGCGTTGGCTAACGTAACCTCATTCGGGTCGGCCGGCGTGGAGAACCTCATGAGTACGACCCCTGCGCCCAACCAGGGGCCGGGAATTGGAAATGGCACGGTCGTCTTCCACATGCGCGACCGGATGGGGGGCTTGTCGAGTTCAGGGGTTTCCGTTACGCTCTGTATGAGCCAATCAGCGATGCCCGGCGGCGCATGTGCAACATCAAACATCACAACGGTACAGATTAAAGTAACTAATCCCTCGGGTAGTTCCGCAGGGCTAGTAACCAGCTATGCGGTAGAGCCAGCCGACGCGCACACCTCCGCTACCTATGCTCTCCAATACTTCGACCCAGCATGCCCGGTGCACGGGACATCGGCTTACCCGATTCCGCCGAATAATATCCCTGCCTGCGAACACCCTGGCTATGTGGATTGGCCTGATAGCTCCCAATATCGCTGTAGAAGTGGCACGTGCTGGGTCTTTCTGACGCCGTAATAGTCAGAGAGCCTGGTCAACATGGCCGATCTTCTACTGCCGAAGAAATCCAAGGGCGTTTGGCACTGCGACGGCTCGTGTTTCGCGCTGCGAGGGGAACTGACGGCGGTGGATGTCGATCCCGACCGCAGTTTTGGGCCAAAGTAAGCCGGATACGGCGTTCCGCTAGCTTCCGATAATGTTGCACATCAGCAGGTTTTCTCCGACCTCGCCTCCTGAAGCCCACCAGACGAAAGATGGCTAAACACTAGCTGACAAGGCGGGACCATACTTTAGGTTCCCGTCGGATTGCGCTGAACTCGGCAATCGTCTTGCCTTGATACGGGACCATTGTCATCATGGAGGCATGCAAACAGTCTTTGAGGCAACCGGTGGCAAAGACGGAGTGCGCCGTCTTGCCGACGCCTGGCATCGACGGGTGATGGCCGATGACGTGGTCGGCCATGCGCTCAGCCACGGCTTCCATCCGCAGCATGTCGAGCGACTCGCCGCTTACTGGGCCGAGGCACTCGGTGGCCCCAGCACGTATTCCGACTCCTATGGTGACGAGACCACCGTCGTCAAGATGCACAGCGGCAACGGCAAGCACGACGAAATGGATCGCCGTGCCATTGCCTGTTTCGACCAGGCTCTGGTCGATGTCGACTAGCCGACGACGGTCCGCTGCGGCAAGTGCTGCCCGACTACTTCGCGTGGGCAACCACGACAACGATGGCCCGGTACCATCAGTCCGCTGATGATGTGCCTAACGGCCTCAGCATCCCACACTGGTCATGGGACGGACTCCAGGTTTAAAACTCCGCGGCTGACCTGCACAACACCGTTATTGGCCCCAACTTCGAACCTGTTCGGCACTTCATACTTACCATTGTGCCGGAAACACCCTGGCAGCCGAGCGGGTAGCTCCTCGGTAACGCCGAAGGATAGTCCATCCTTGCCGACTACTGAGGAGTGAAGTGACCAGAACGCCGTTTGAACTAACTCGCTGGCGCAGGGGACGCTGCGCGTGCCCGTCGGTCGGCTGATCTGCTCAGCAGGATACTTTGGGTACCAAAGTGGCATTCAAATAGCTGACCGCGTCCTCCGCAAACGCCAGCGGCTTCCTTCAAACGTCTCTATCCGAAGTGACCCGGCGGTCCCGATTTCGCCGCCCCCAACACTCACACGCCGGATCACTCCAGATAGGTCCTAGCGTTTCGGGGCATCGCGCCGATATTCTTGGTCGGGCTGCGTTATCTGTTCAGATCGCTTTTCCAATCTCCGCCACCAGCCATCCGCGCGCAAGACGCCAATCACGCGTGACGGTCTCTTCCGAGACCTTCAGCACGGCGGCGGTCTCTCCCACGCTGAGACCGCCAACGTAGCGCAACTCCACGATGCGGGCTTTGCGATGGTCGGCTTCCTGCAATTGATTCAGCGCGTCGTCCAGAGCGATCAGGCGGCTGTCCTTGCGATGGCTTAAGTGAGGAACTTCGCGGAGGTTGATTCGCTTCAGACCGAGCCGTGTCTAGCGGCGGATCCCCTGCGGGAGGCATCAATGAGGATGCGGCGCATGATCTGAGCGCAGACGGCGTAAAATTGCGCTTTGTCTTTCCAGCCCGCCTTGCGGACATCGACCAGTTTTAGGTAGACCTCGTGCACGAGCGCGGTGGGCTGCAACGTGTGCCGTTCGCGCTTACGCCGGACGAAGGCGGCGGCCATACCGCGGAGTTCCCGGTAAATCCGCGGGGTGAGCGCGTGGAGAGCGGCGTCGTCTCCAGCGACCCAGTTGAGAAGAAGCTGAGTCGTTTCAGAGACGTCGCGCTTCACGGCCATCTGAACTCATGATAACTAAGAAACAATGGGCGACTTTACGGTTTTGAGGCGGATTTCCCGCGATACTGCCACAGTGAACGCACCGTCAGCGCTCGCGCTCGCATCTTACAGTGAAGTCCGTCGTCAACTTGAGTTGTTAAGCACTGCCCCGGAAACGGATGAGTTCGGGAGGGTGAGGCCAAGCAACTCCGCCATTGCCGCGGCCACCAGAGTGACTTTCTCCGTCGTGCAGGCCGGTCTCGATATGCCGATGGTCGAAGATGTTTCCACGGACGGCGACGGAGCGATCAGGATCCTATGGGCCATGGCAGGGCGGAAGCTGGAACTTGTTTGTCCATTTCAGCCGAGCCAACGGTTTTACTGGTACTACTCGGATCAAGAGAGCTATCGCATCGAGTACGAGCAGTCTTTTGAACTTCTGCGACGGCTCGTGTCGTGGTTGAATGGTCGCGCTCTGCATTTCCCGAGATGACACCGACGGCGCCACTCCCTGGCGAACCGGCAGCGGCGGCCGCTAACACACTCCGGAAGGTAAGGAGATCTTGGGTCAAGGCCCGAGGAGGCGTTAAGAAAGCCGCATTTGTGCCTCGTGAGAACGGGAACGACCGTGATGGCTTGTCCGTCTCCCTCGAAACACCGGACCTTATTGAGATACATCGTGCACACTTCGAAAGCGAGGTCGCATTGCGCCTGTTCGGTCTCTGCAATTCAAACACGGCATTTGACACTTGACGTCATACACTCACCTGATGAGAGTGATCCCGCCCACGCGCTTATAACGGGAATACCAGATCGCACGAAGGGCCAAGTGGAATTGGCGCAAGCTGAACGATTTGCGGAAATGCTGGCGGAGAGGGCATCTGAGTACAGTTTTGCGCGCCACGATGTTGATCCGTTGTATCCAGCTGTTGGCTGACGTTAAAACTTCATGAAGTAGGACCGGTGACTAAAGCTGTTGCCCCATCACGTATGTAAGCGACTGTGCCCACTTTTGTGCCCACCCCACGCATAGAAGCGCTATGCGCCGTTACTAGCGCATGTCCGCAAAGGCTGCCCAAGCCTTTGATAACTAGCAACGACGCGCAACGGTGATAAAGCAGTGTGCCCACTGCTAAGTCTCTGAAAATACGTCTGTTGTTGATTTGTAATCAGCAGCTCGCCGGTTCGATCCCGCGGGTGGCTCCAGAAACTTACTGAAAACACGGTCGCGGCATTTGCAACCCTAGCGAAGCGCCACGATCTTCGCTTCTTCGCAAGCCTTCAAATAATCGGCGACAACATCCAGCGGGATCGGCCCAAACTCCGCGGCCACCGCGTCTCGTATCTCGCCTACCGACCTCTTGCCATCGACGAAGTTGACGATCTCATAGGCGTACAGCGCCCCCCGGTCCTGCACCCGGAACAGACGGTTCGATTCGTTATCAAGCAGCTTGATCTTCCCCATACGCTCGCTCCCCAGCCGGTCCACAAGCACGTCATCGTTCTGGAAGGTGAGCGGCCCAAATTCGGCCGTGCGCACTGGAATACGAGACGCGTCCGGTTCTCCACGCCAGGGCGCCAGCGGCTGGAAGTCGTGCGCGCCACGTAGCGCTGCAGCGCGGTCCATCCACCTATTCAGCATCGCGACCTGGGCATCCAGGTCTTTGCTGAAGGCCACACCTTTTTCGGGATCGCTCTGCACGTAGGTGGAGAAGGACCGCAGCTCGGCCTGCTCGCGCCACAGCATCTGTGTCATCAGGTTGCGAGCCTCGTACCAGGCCTCCCGCGGCTGCATCCGGCTGTCGTTCACCAGACCCTGCGCCCGCTCAAAACCCTCGGCCAGCCGCCGTTGCGCGCGCGCCGCAAAGAACGGAAGCAGCGCATTGGCCTGCTCGGCATCGGCCGCTGCGTAGGTGTATCCGGAAGCCGCACCCAACAGAGCCACCCGCCGCAGCTTGGTGGGGTCGATCTGCTCCAGCGTGTCGTGATCGGTGTGAATATAAATATCCGGCCAGTCCCGCAGGTAGAGCGACGGCACCGCGATTGTCGACGAGTCGTAGTCGTCGTGATCGCTGCCCTCAGCATACGGTGTCCGGTCGGAAAGAAATTCGTTCCGCGTACCTGATGCCCCGTTGCGATCCTCCACCACCGCGGCCTCTCGGTGGCTGCCATCCTCGGCATACACCGCCGCACTATCCCGGATGGTCTCCGCGAACAACTCCCCCACATCGGTCACGAAGCTCGGCAGCGACCACGGCGTCTCCGTCACATGCAGGATGGACTTGTTCTTGTACGGATCGCCGCCCACCATATCCATGTGCACATCGGCGCGCATGGAGCGCCGTATATCGGGGTGCCCGCTCAGGAAGGCCATGGTGCCCTCCACCTCCGGCCCCCAGATAAAGCGCAGCGTTCTGGCGGGCCGCGGCAGCTTGCCGCTTTCGATCAGTCTCGCGAGCACCCGCGCTGACTCCAGGATTGTCACGCAGCCGCTGGCATTGTCGTTCGCCCCCGGCCGCTGATGATCGAGATGGCAACTATAGACCACCTCGCCCGCCTGAGGGTCTGTGCCGGGTATGGTTGCCGTGACAACCGTCCAGTGCCCCGGCCCGACCTCAGCCTTCACATGCGCACTTAGCGTCACCGGGCGCCCACGCGTAAGCTGCGCCCGCAGCGCCGTTGCCGTTCCCTTGGACACCATAAACGCAAAGCCGCTTGGCAGGAGTGCATCCAGATGCCCCCAGCGCACAATGGTGGTGTCCAGGCCCGACCACGCCGTCGTCTGGTTCGGCATGTCGCTCACGATCCCCGCCGCGCCGTGCTCCATCACCGCTATCCGCTGAACCGTCGCCAGCGCGCCATCGGCCAGCACGATCTTGCCGCGCACGTCCTTGTCCGCGTAGTCCGCCTCGCTGGTCCCCGCGCCTACGTCCACCAGGGCTGCGTCCACGTCCGCACTGTGGCTGTAATCCGCCAGCCGGATCGGGTCCGTAGCCCAGTCGCCCAGCAGCGTGCGCTCCGGCTGAAGCTCCCACAGGCGCGCCGCCTCCACATGCCACCCCAGATGCGAGCGCATCAGTCCGTAATGAATCTTGCCATCGATCGGAAACTGCTCCGCGTGCGCACCCTGCAGCCCATACTCTTTCGCGCGCATCAGCATGAACTCGGCCGCCTGGTCGAACTCCGGTGTCGCCGGAACCCGATGCAGACGCGTCAGGCTACGCAGGTTCTCATACGGAGCCAGACCGCTGGCCTCTTCGCGCATCAGCGTCCACTGCGCCTCGCTCAGAAAAGGTTGTTGGGCGTGGAGCAGGCAGCCATGAAGAACCAGCCATGAGGCAAGTAAAAGCTGAACTCGGTGAGTCGTGATGGGGTTCATGAATCGCGATGCTGACCGAAGAGTCTAACTTATATATCATAATCGGCATGCAACAATACACCTTGGCAAAACTTGCCTGCCTGACGTTGGGGGCGATCGCGTCCCTCTCCGCGCAGGACCTCACGATCACCAATGCCCGTATCATCGTGGCCAACGGCACCGTGATAGAGCACGGATCGATCGTGGTGCGCGCTGGGAAAATCGCTTCCGTGGAGCCCGGCGGGCCGGCGGCCGCGAGTGGCCGGGAAACCAATATTAAAACCATCGATGCCAAAGGCATGACTGCCATGCCTGGGTTTATCGATGCACACAAGCACATCAATACCGGACCCGACGAGAAGGCGCAGATGCAAGCGCTGCTCGAAGCCGGTTACACAACCATCCTCTCAGGAGGCGGCCCGGCAGATGGAAACATCACGCTCAGGGATCACATCGAGAAGGGCCTCATCAATGGACCGCGCATCATCCCATCCGGGTCCTTGAGGCTGAATCAAAATACTCCGGACACGGCTCGCGCCGAGATACGGAAGATGGCCGCGCAGGGAATCAAATTTACGGGTGAGATCGGCCTCACTCCCGAACCGGGACCGACGGAAAAAGAGAAGGAAGTTCTCAGAGCCGTGGTGGACGAGGCGAAGAAGGTTGGCATTTTGGTCCAGGTCCATGCCGTGAGTTCACCGGCGATGGTGGCCGCCGTGGACGCCGGTGTGCCGCTGCTGGTTCACCTTCCCAATAAAGATTGGGTGAGCAGGGAGGACGCGAAAAAGGTGGCTGCCGCGGGCGTGAAAGTATTGGCGACGATCGGCTTTGGCGCGCCTGTGTTCGGGGTGTTTGCGGATGACAATAAGCCGCGCTTCCGAAACGGCAAGCCGTGGCCCGAATCGATAGACGGCGGAGTCCGCCTGGGTGAGGAAGCGGGATATATGCCGGTGAATGCGCGTACCGTATGGGATGCAGGCGTCGTTCTCGGCTACTGCACCGACACAACCTATGAACCGAAGGCTGGCCTGGAACATGAGCTGAAGAGCTTCAATCTGATGTTCTCGATGCAGGACCTCATCAAGCTGATGGGGCCGAATACGGCGTCCTACATCCAGATGAGCGACCAGCTCGGAACGCTGGAACCGGGCAAGCTCGCCGACCTCATTCTTTTGGACGGCAATCCGCTGGAAGGCTATTGGAATTGGCTGAAAACCAAAGTGGTGGTCAAAGGCGGCGTGATTGTGGTCGATAAGCGCTAGCCCTTCCGGGCGGAGCCACAGAACTAGGGTATAGTTGTCTTGAGTCGCCAAGCGGCGCTCACAGGAGATGACATGAAAAAGATCAGCGCGGTAGCCTTGATGACCATGGGACTTGCGGCAAGCGGTATGGCTGCGGAATTTAAGGGTTTCGTCCAGGATCAGAAGTGCTCCGGCATTCCGGCAATGAAGGGCGATGCCGCCTGCGCACAGAAGTGCATCAAGGGTGGTTCACCGGCGGTCCTGGTGACCCCGGACGGAAAAATCTACAAGATCGCCAATCAGGAAAAGATTGTGGGCAACGCGGGCCAGGATGTCACAGTGACTGGCAAACTGAAGGACGACACGATCACGATCGACAGCGTCAAATAAACTTCTGCCGTAGCATTTGTCGGCGGTCTGGGCGCGGTAGAAGGTAATGAGATCACTCCCTCTCAGCCTGGGATTGTTGCTCGTGTGCGGTTGTTACTGGGCACAAGCCCCGGAACCTGATGGTGGCGGCGTTCGCGCGGGCTCGCTTCCTCTGGCTTGGCATACGGGCGGGCCAAGGTGTGGAGACGCGCCCGAATGGGAGATTCACGCCTACAATCCCGACCTCTACATTTTGCGGGAGAACGGCTGCGTCAACTATGAGAAGCCGTTTTTGTACCTTTTCTTCGGCAGCGATAAGGTTTTGCTGATCGACACCGGCGCGGGTGAAACGCATGTCGCCTCCGCGGTTTCCGGTGTCATCGACGAATGGGCGGCGCGCAATCATAAGCCGCCACCGCCGCTGATTGTCGGGCACTCGCATTCGCACGACGACCACATTGCCGGGGACGCGCAGTTTCGTGCGCGCGCCAACACCACCGTTGTGCAGCTCAGCATGGAAGCGACCATGCAGACCTTCGAGATTCCGCACTGGCCCGACGGTATGGGCAAGATCGATCTGGGCGGCCGGGTCATCGATGTCTTCCCCATCCCCGGCCACGACGTGCTGAGCTTGGCCTACTACGATCGCCAGACGGGAATCCTGGATGCCGGCGACAGTCTCTATCCCGGCCGTTTGTACGTGCACGACTTTCCCGCTTTCGTCGCCAGCACCGAACGAATGGTCCGCTTCACCGAAGGGAAAATTGTCACGCACATTGTCGGCTGCCACATCGAGCAGTCCCGCACGCCCTATCTGGATTACAAAGTAGGCACGAAGTATCAGCCGGACGAGCACTCGCTCGATATGGGCCGCGGCCAGCTACTGGAGTTGAACGACGCACTGGCGCACATGAAGACACCGGTGCGAATGGCGTTTCGCGATTTCACTATCTGGCCCATGTAGGTTTGCACCAAATCGACCGATGTACCGGCAGGGTGTTAAACAACCGTGCATTATTGCATGTATAATCACGTCGGAGCCGTGTAAGCTCCAGCCTCTTTGTCGAGGGAATTGTGACGCTAAACTACGTACGTTCGGCGCTTGCTTTGTTTTTTTGCGCTGCCCCCATTCTGGCCGGCCAGCCGTCAGCCCAGCCGTCAAACCCCTTATCAACCCAGGTGACCGCCGTGGTGATGCCAGATGGACGATATTCCCGAGCGGCCATTCGCGAGATGGGTCGCGAGGCGGCCCGCATCCTGAAAAAATCTGGCGTTTCCTTACATTGGCAACTTGGCGAACCTGCTCAAGGGGTCGACGGGCTCCTGGTAGTGGTGAAGCTGGTGGGCCGTTGCGACATGGACGGACCGCCGGCGTTCCTGGTGCCTGGCCCGCTCGGCTGGTCGCACGAAGTGAACGGCGTAATTCTCCCGTTCGGGGATCTGGCTTGCGACAACATTCGCGGCGCTGTACAGAGTGCTCGAATAGCGGGGGATCAGCTTCGAGGAAATGTTCTGCTCGGCCGTGCGATGGGCCGGGTTCTGGCCCACGAGCTGTATCACATGGTGGCGGACACCGATGAGCACGGCGAGGACGGCGTCGCACAACCCGCGTTATCGGCGAGAGAATTAACTTCGGGCCAATTGGAACTCCGGCCGTCCGACGTTGCAGCAATCCAGAGCGGTCTGCGCCAAGCCCGTTAGTGCGCGTGCGAGTGAGAATGCCGCGCGGGCCGGCCTTCGAGATCCTTTACCGTGACCACTCTGTGACGCGCTTCCGGGGGCAGGCTCATTTTTTGTTGCACCCACGCCGTTAATTCGGGAACGCCCAGACCCGCGCGCAGATTCGTGAACAGGAACGGGCGATCGCCGCGCATTTTTCGCGCGTCACGATCCATCACGTCGAGCGAAGCTCCAACATACGGCGCGAGATCGATCTTGTTGATGACCAGCAAATCGGAGCGGATGATGCCTGGTCCGCCCTTGCGCGGAATCTTGTCGCCGCCGGCGACGTCGATCACGTAGATGGATACGTCCACCAACTCGGGGCTGAAGGCCGCGGCGAGATTGTCACCGCCGCTTTCGATGAACACCAACTCGAGGCCCGAGTGGGCGCGCTCCAAATCCTCGATTGCCTCCAAGTTCATGGAGGCGTCCTCGCGGATTGCGGAATGCGGGCAGCCTCCAGTTTCGACGCCCGTCACTCGGTCCGCCGGCAACGTGCCCTGACGGATCAGAAATTCGGCGTCCTCCCGTGTGTAAATATCATTGGTCACGACGGCCAGATTGACCGCCGGCCATAAGCTCTGGCTCAGGACATGGACGAGCGCGGTCTTACCGCTGCCGACCGGGCCTGCGACGCCAATCCGAAATGCACGATGGGTGTGATTATGGCTCATGATTCAAAATAGAAGGATTCAGAAAAGAAAATAGCGCTGCGCCAGCGGCAAGATGCTGGCGGGTTCGCAGGTCAGAAGCTCGCCGTCGGCATGGACTTCATAAGTCTCCGGGTCCACTTCGATATGAGGCGTGGCTGAATTGTGGATCATATCCGCTTTCCCGATTGTTCTGCAATTCCCGACGGGCACCAGCCGCTTGCCGAGGCCGAGTTTTTGCACGTGCGGTACCGAGGCGCGCGAGATGAAGGTGGCGGCGATTGCTTGGGGTGCTGCGCCGAAGGATCCAAACATCGGACGATAGAGTACGGGTTGAGGCGTGGGGATGGAGGCGTTGGCATCGCCCATCACGCTCCACGCGATGAATCCGCCTTTGATCACCATTTCGGGCTTCACTCCGAAAAATGCGGGATTCCAGAGCACCAGATCAGCGAGTTTGCCATTTTCGATGGACCCCACTTCGTTCGCGATTCCATGAGCGATGGCGGGATTGATGGTGTACTTAGCAATGTAACGCTTGATGCGCTGGTTGTCGTTACGAGTAGAATCCCCTGCGAGCGGACCGCGCTGCACCTTCATCTTGTGCGCCGTTTGCCAGGTGCGCGTCACCACTTCGCCGATGCGGCCCATGGCTTGCGAGTCACTCGACATCATGCTGATGGCGCCGAGATCGTGCAGAATGTCTTCGGCTGCGATGGTCTCCTGCCGGATGCGGCTTTCGGCGAAGGCGACGTCCTCGGGTACCTGCGGATTCAGATGATGACAGACCATCAGCATGTCCAGGTGCTCGGCGATCGTGTTCACCGTGAGCGGACGCGTAGGGTTGGTGGAAGACGGCAGGATGTGGGGCAGCCCGGCAATCTTAATGATGTCGGGTGCATGCCCTCCGCCCGCGCCTTCTGTGTGGTAGGTGTGGATGGTTCGCCCGGCGATGGCGGCGATAGTGTCGTCAACGAAACCCGCTTCATTCAGCGTGTCGGTGTGTATAGCGACCTGAATGTCGAACTCGTCGGC
Organism: Bryobacterales bacterium; assembly: GCA_003166865.1. GTDB lineage: Bacteria > Acidobacteriota > Terriglobia > Bryobacterales > Bryobacteraceae > Palsa-89. The sequence continues at coordinate 45,285 of PMUP01000034.1, read as the reverse complement.
CACGCGCAGGCAGGCATCAATGGCTGCGGGTGTGGTACCCCAATCCTCGTGCAGTTTCAGGCCGCAGACTCCCGCGAGAATTTGTTCCGCCAGAGGCTCGCGCGTCGCTGCGTTTCCTTTGCCGAGAAATCCGAAGTTTATGGGCCAGGCCTCGGCCGCGCGAAACATCTGCTCCAGGTTCCATCGGCCCGGCATGCAAGTGGTTGCGTTGGTGCCGGTAGCCGGACCAGTACCGCCGCCGAGCATGGTGGTGGTGCCATTGGAGAGCGCTTCGTAGATCTGCTGCGGCGAGATGAAATGGATGTGGCTATCGATGGCGCCCGCGGTGAGGATCTTGCCTTCGCCCGCGATCACCTCGGTGGAAGCACCAACAACGAGATCGGGGTCCACGCCGGCCTGCGTATCCGGATTGCCGGCCTTTCCAATTTTCACGATGCGGCCGTTTCGAACGCCGACGTCGGCCTTCACAATGCCCCAATGATCGATGATCAGCGCGTTGGTGATCACCAAATCCAGCGCGCCATGCTCGGATTCGCGCGTGGCGGTGGAGCTTTGACCCATACCGTCGCGGATCACCTTACCTCCGCCGAATGTGATCTCATCGCCATAGACCGCGTAGTCGCGTTCGACTTCGGCGATCAATTCGGTATCGGCCAAGCGCACGCGATCGCCTCGCGTGGGTCCGTACAAATCGGCGTAGGTGCGGCGCGGGATCTTCACACTCATTAGCTCAAGGCCCCATTCACTTTACCGTTGTGGCCGTACACGAATCGACGGCCAGCGAATGGTACCAGCGGCACTTCTTTCTCTTCGCCGGGCTCAAAGCGGATGGCCGTGCCGGCCGCGATATCCAGACGCATGCCGTAAGCCGCGGCGCGATCGAAATCGAGCGCGGAATTGACTTCAAAGAAATGATAGTGGCTGCCAACCTGCACGGGCCGGTCGCCAGTGTTACGGACCACCACTTGCGCCGTGGAGCGGCCGGCGTTCAATTCCACATCGCCGTCGTCGAGGAAGTATTCGCCAGGGTGCATTTGGATCTCCTATTGAATGGGGTCGTGAATGGTGACCAGCTTGGTGCCGTCCGGGAAAGTGGCTTCCACTTGGACTTCATGAATCATCTCTGCGACGCCATCCATGACGTCCGCGCGCGTGAGGATGAAGCCGCCCAAACTCATGATGTCGGCGACGCTCTTCCCATCCCGCGCCGCTTCGAGCACTTCGGCGGAGAGAATCGCCATAGCCTCGGGATAGTTGAGCTTGAGGCCTCGCGCGCGCCGCTTTTTGGCCAGTTCGGAAGCGGTAAAGATCAAGAGCTTTTCCTGCTCGCGCGGAGTCAGATGCACTACGATCCTCCTTCGGTCACCTCAGTAAATCAATGAACTTTTCGGGGCAGCGTGGCGACCCGGCCACAAAGAGACCACTTGGCGGCTTTCCAAAATTCGACCAGTCCGCTTGCCAGAGCGCGCCCATGGATCGCGACGCCGCGGATCACCAGGCCATGCGCCCTTAACGAGGTCACCCCCCATAATATCTCAGAGCTGGAAAGCTGGTCCGCGATGATTTGCAGCTGCGCTTCGAGGGTCTTCCAATAGGCTGGAGGTTCACCAGCGCGGCACACATAGCAGGAGGCGAAATGGCGGAACGGTCCGAGCATTGCTATCGAATCCAGGCGCGTCACACCAGGAGTGCCGAGCGGCGTGAGGGTCCAGCGCTCCGTCGCGATGGGCTGTCCGCAGGCGATGAGTTCGAAATGCGATGCCAGGGAGTGAAATCGAAAAACCTCGCCGGAGGCTTCGCGGCCGGGTGCGACGCGGTCCCACCAGACGAGCGAAGCGCCGCGCTCGAGTTCCACGCGGGCCGTCTGCTCGAAGCGCGAACCAGCGAAAGGGATCAACTGATCGGGCAAGTATTCCAAGTACGCGCCGGCCGCGATGCTGACGTGCATCCGCTGCGATGCGAGGCCTTCGGGCGAACGGCTCCGATAGACCCGGGTGGCGCCAGTGGACGTGACTTGCGCTTGCGCTCCGGCGCCGACATCCATTTGGCAGTGCAACGTATCGCTATCGAGGATTCCGCCGGAGAGATTGTGAACATGCGCCAGCGTTTCTCCGGACGGCGAGCGGAATCCACGAACGACACGCCAGGGCGGCTGCTGTTGCTTGACGCGCAAAATGGTCGCGCCTGTGTCATTCGCTTCAAAAGACAAGTGGAGGTTTGAAGACGGCGCCATCACTCAACTCATGAACAGGCGCGTGTACAGCGTAGCGTGGCGGGCGGAAGCGACGTCGAGTAGAGGCGTGAAGGAACTTGTCAGCGCAGGCTCCATGACGCGTCGCTCCACTGCGGCGATAATGGCCGGTTTCAGGTTCCAAATAATCTGATGCGCTTGCGTTTGCCCCAGCGGAAGCAAGCGCTGGCACGCGGAGACGAGCGCGGTCATGGATTGTTGAAGATAAGCGGCAGCGGCAGTGGTCGGATCAATTCCCAAGGTTCCGGCAACAAGACCGAAGCAGGTCGCCAGATGAGTTTCGGCTTGCAGGTCGGATGCGGCGATCAATAAGTCGTTACTAGAAATGTTCGCAGCCAGGCGCAGGAATCGCCGGCCCATGGCGGCGGAAGCGTCGCGGGATTCGCGCGCTAGTTTGCGAGCACCGAGTTCGGCGTTTAAGGTCAGCCATTCGCCGACGTCGGCCCCACAGCTCGCCCGGCAGTAAGCGGCTTCGAGCGCGCCGGTTTCGCAGAGATAATCCTGTAAGAACTCCTCTAGAGTTTCCGTGTTCAGAAGTCCTGCATCCACCAGCGCCTCGACGCCGAATGAGTGTGCAGCGCCTCCGATCGGGAAGGCACTGTCGGCAAGCTGCTGGAGCTGGAGCAAGGGCAGCATCAGGCAAACAGGCACTGGACGTCTTGCGGAAGGGGATCGGCGGCGGCGGACGCATCCCAGCCCAACTCGGCGCGCACCACATCGAAGAATGCGCTGCGATTCACGTCTTGCCCCGCGAGGCGGCTGGCGAGAATATCGGCAGTGAGCAGATTGCTGCTCGCCGTGACGTATCCCGCGTTCGAGATCAAATCGTAATTACCCCAGCGGCTGCGGTAGAGGCCTTTGCGGTTCCATCGCACGGCGGAATACAAAGCCTCGTTGATGCCGATGAGCGGAAACAGCGCGCCATAGACTTTGGCAAGGTCGCAGCAGACGCGCGCAAAGTAAGTGATGTTCGGCCCATGCCAGGCTGACCGCAACGGATCGGGAATCAAGCCAAAGAGATTCGAAATCGCAAGCCGCGTGGGACCCTTGAATTTCGCGAAGCTGATCATCGGAGAGCCGGTGTATTGGAGCAGCACTTCGGGAACGTTGTCTTTATTGCAGGCGCCGTCCCAGTAGGTCTCGGTAATGTTAACGTACTCGGCGTGGTGTTTGGCCAGGACGGCGGCGAGACCGGTGCGGCGTAAATACTCCGCGTCTTGTTGCCGTATCCAGGCACGGTTTTCGCGCGCTTGGGTTTCCCAGTCGAATCCCGCATCTTCTGTATTGCGGCTGCTGGTATGTCCTTCAAGAATGATCGCAGGCGCGGGCAGAGCGCCGAGCAAAAGATCGAGCGCGGCTGGATCCGTGTAGGTTCCAGTGGCATAGCCGTGCCAAGTAACTTTGACGAGCACGCGCTCGGGCTTCGCCGGAGGGAGAACTCGTTCCAGCAGACACGACATCTGTTGGCGATCGGAAACGCGTGCGATTTCGCCCTCGCCGATGGCACGGGATTCAGCAGAGGCAGCGGTTCGCTTTGGCGATGCGAGCCGCGCGGACTCGCGTGCGCGCTTCTCGTTCCATAGACGCGCGATCCGCTGCGTGAGCCACGCGGTGAGTACCGGATGATCGCCCGGCGGCTCGGCCATGCGCCAGGCGGCGGCTTCGGGATGCTGGCGCTGGAAATTCTCGAGGATCACGCTCGCAAACTCGACGTGTTCGGTTTTCCATTGGGCTTCGGGAAGGATTATCCAGTTCAAGGGGCGCTGCGCACAGTTTTCGAAGGTTTGCGCGAGAAACGGCTGGGCATGCCGGACAAATCCGACTTCGCCGGCGGCGAGGCCGAGTTGTTCCCACACCAGACGCATCAGCCGGTAACTATTTGCGCGGCTGCCCGCATCGCCGTGGCCGCTGGCGGCGAGTATCAGGCCGATGTGCTGGAGGGATCGCGCGTCAGGCGAGATGGCGCGTGCGACTTGATCGGCGAGAGCCTGGACCACCAAGGGATGCGTGGGGTCGACGTCGTCGTGATGAATGCTGAGTTGCGGATTGGCTCGCCGGGCCTCAGCGATCGCATGTCCGAGAGCCTCGCGCTGCAGCAGATTGAAATCGAGAGCGGTGGGCAGCACGAAGATCTCTCCTGGGCCGTTGCGAGAGATTGCGGACGACAAGGTATCGACGGCAACCAGTTCCACTGCCGGCCGGAAACCGAGAATCGGCTCGCAAGCCGAGGCTACTGCACTCGCGTCCCCGCAGTCGAAATCGGTGGCGAGGATGAACGCGGGAGTCAGTGCAGTTTCCCGCCGATCCGGCCGTGCTTGGTCATGGAGGCCAGCACGTCCACCATTGCTCGCACGGCGACGAGGGCCGTGATGTCGGAGATGTCGTAGGGCGGGGAAACCTCAACGGCTTCCATGGCCGCGATGCCTTCGGCGGCCACGCCTTTCAAGATCGCGAGAGCCTCGCGTGGAAGGAAACCACCAGGCTCGGGCCATCCGGTGCCGGGGACAAATCCGGCGTCTACGGAATCGACGTCGAAGGAAAGATAGACGGCGCTCGCGCCTTTCCAAGCCACTTCCAGCGCGATCTCGATGGTCTTATCAATGCCGATGCGCTCGATGTCGGAAATCGTCAGCACCGTTGATCCGCGCTCGCGGCCTTTCTTGACGCCGGGACGCGGAACCTGCCAGCCGCCAATGCCGACCTGCACGAGATTCGTCGGCGGGCAATTCGGAATGTTGGTGGCATGGAACCACGGACAAGTGTGCATGATCTCGTCCATGTCCTTTTCCTGCGTGTCGATGTGGCGGTCCAGGTGAATGATGCCAACCTTGCCCTCAATGCATTGCGCGACGCCGCGCGCGCAGGGGAAGCCGATGGAGTGGTCGCCGCCCATGATCATGGGCAGCGTTCCTTGCGATAGGATGTGCGCGACGCCCTTGGTAATCTGGTCGTGACTCTTGGTGATGTTGGCGGGGCAAAAAATATCGCCGACGTCGCACATCTTAAGCGACTCACGGAGGTCGACGCCCATTTCGAAATTGTAAGTCGTGTACAAGGACGAGATGCGGCGAATTCCTTGCGGGCCGAAGCGCGTCCCGGCGCGGTACGTGGTGCCGATGTCGAAGGGCACACCGACAAATGCAACGTCGTACTCGCCCACTTTGCGTACGTCCTCCAGGTAAGGGGTCTTGAGGAACGTGTTGATGCCGGACCAGTGCGGCAGTTCGCCACGCTGAAAGCAACTGATCTCGGTCTTGTCCTGGATGGAATCGACGCATTCCAGGCCGAATTCCTTGCCGCGCCGCACTTCCTGCTCCCACTGGCGCGACGGAATTTGGCCCTCATCACGAAGAGCTTTCATACCTTCGAGTTCTGGAAGTTTCACTTCTCTGGTGTGTTCCCGATGCTTCGGAGCATGGTTCTTGTAGAAGGACATGGACTTTTGATTGTACTTGCTTAGTTTAGACTTCTGGGGCGCCGGTTTGTTCGTCGCTTTCCGCGCCGCCTGGGAACGTGGTCCGTTCCACGCGCTGAACCAGAGCCGCGATTGCCAGCTCGTCACCCGTATCAGGTACGGAAAGATCCAGGACTATGTTTGCTCCATCCTCATCCGCGCCGGTGCGGCCCAGAGCGATGACGCGCGTCGCGAGGATCACAGCCTCGCGCGGGTTGTGGGTTACGAAAAGAACCGTGGTGCCGGTCTCACGCCACAGGTCCTTGATCAGCCGCTGCATTCCGGCGCGCGTGCCCGGATCGAGCGCGCTGAAGGCCTCATCCATCAGCAGGATCTTGGGCCGCATAATGAGCGCTTGCGCGATCGCGACACGCTGCTGCATGCCGCCGGAAAGCTGGTGCGGGTATTTGGACGCGTCCGATTCACGCAGGCCCATGCGGTGCAGATATCCGATCGCCTCGGACTGAAATTCCTTGCGGCGCACCCGCCGGGCCGGTGAAAAGCCGCCCAAGATTCCGATCTCGGTCACTTCGAGGCCAAACGTAATGTTCTCGAGCACCGTACGGTCCGGGAACAGGGAATATTTTTGGGGCACATATCCGCAGCGGCGATCCGGTTGCTGGCGCGGGCTCCCCTCGACCAACACCTGCCCACGCGTTGGCATTTCCTCGGCGAGCACCAGCCGCAACAAGGTAGACTTTCCGCAGCCCGTTTGTCCAACGATGGAAATGAACTCGCCCGCACGGATGTCCAGGCTGAGGCCATTCAAGATACGCTTGGAGGGCTTGCCTGGCTGGCCATACTCGACCAGGACGTCCTGGATGCAAATCAATGCGCGCATTCCCAGACCCGCCGGTTCAGTCTTTTCCTCCAACAGCGTTTGTGCGGTGGCCACGCGCGTCATGCCTCCTGAAACTCAGGCCTCCTGAAACCAGGGATGCAGTTTCCGGTTCAACGTCCGCATTCCGAAATCGACTAAGAATAGCAGCAACGCCACCCATAACACGTACGGGATGATAGTATCCATGCCCATGTGGCGGCGTAGCAGAGCGATGCGATAAGCGAGGCCGTCGGTGGATGCGATCATTTCGCCGGCGAACAGGAACAGCATTACCGACTTCAGATTGAGCCGGATGCTGTTCAACACTCGCGGCCAGATTTGTTTGAGAACGATCCGGTAAGTGATGGAGAAATCCCCGGCGCCCAGGGTGAAGCCCTTCACGATCTGCTCTTTCGGCACGCTGCGTGTGAGATTGAAGGCATCCAGTATGATGGTCGGCGCCACGCCAACCACGATCAACATAACCTTCGCCAGCTCGTCGATACCGAATGCGATGAAAAGAATCGGGAGCAGCGACAGGGCAACAATTTTATCGAAAAACAGCACGAAGCGCAGGAAGAACGCACCCACGTGCGGAAACATCCCCATGTGCAGGCCGAGCAGCACGGCCGGAAACAGAAGAGCCATGCTAATCAGGAAGCGCCGTCCCGTTGCGGCCGTATCCTTCCACAGCATGCTGTTCCGGACTCGCGTGGCCAGCGATTGTTGGGAGGCATTTGCCGCGGCTTCGTCGTCTTCGGCCGGCTTCAGTGTTGCGTCGACAAAGGCTTGGCTCATCTGGCGCAGCGTGGGCATTACGCGATCGTCCGGGTTGTCGCGGTGCCGCTCGCGCGACACCCAGAAGTAGCTAATTACACCGGTGACAAACAGAAACCAGGAGAGAATCCAGACGGTGGTCCGGGTGGGGTGGGCGTGAATTTGAAGTACGCTCACGTCATCCTCACAGTTTGCCTTGAGCGGCGAGTTCCATGTAGGACGCGTCGAACCGCAGGCGGACGTGTTCCTTCTTGCCTTGGACGGAACCATCGGGGAAGCGAATGGCGACGTCGTCGGGCGAGCCGGTCTTGTCGCCCAGCAGGCCGTGCGAGAAGCAGAACTGGCGAACGAGTTCCATGGTCTTCTTCAACTGAGCGGAGTTCGTCATTTCGACCGCGGATGGAGCAGTGTAGAACAGGTGCGTGGTGGAAAGTTGTTCTTTATAGGAATCCAGGGTGTCTTCGGAAACGTTGGCGATCGAGGAAAGGACCTTGTCGCCCTCAGGCCCGGGTTTGGACATTTGAGACGTTAGCTCGTACCATGCGCCCACAATGGCCTTGGCGAATCGTTGGCCGGAGCCATCCGGCCGGTTGAGGATATCGGTTCGGACAACCAGCAAGTCGAGAATTTCGCCCGGGATTTTCGAAGAATCGAAGATGCGCGTGATTCCCTTGCCCTTGAGGATTTGCGAGACAAGCGGTTTCCAGGTGACCACCACGTCCTGGCTGGTGTCGCTCAGAAACGCGCCCGCAATGTCGGAGTCGGAGGTATTGACATATTTGACGCGCTTGAGATCGCCGCCCAGGTTATTGAGCGCCATGGCGCGCTCGAAGAGGTATTGCGAGACGGTTTTTTCGACCAGCAATACGCGCTTGCCAGGGATCTGGCCGAGGGCTAGATTGTGCCGCACGAGCACGGCATCGTTGCCGTTGGAGTAATCGCCGGTGATGATGGATGTGGTATCGACGCCGGCGGCCGCAGGCATGTCGAGCGCTTCCATGTTGGTCATCACGCAAGCATCGATGTTCTTTGCCACGAAGGCGTCGAGCGAAGGCGCGTAGTCGAAACGCTGGACCTTGATCGCGACGCCGTACTTGTCCGCCCACTTCTTGAGCATCCCGGACTTAGCCATGTACTGGTAAGGATCCCAACCCACGTAAACGGACCAGCCGACGGTGAAGGAAGGCGGATTGCCAGCGGCGCTCAAGACGCCCGACACCAGGAACAGCGCGGATAAAATCGGTAGGCTTTTTCGCATCTCAACCGTCCGTGCAGCAGGGCACAAGGTGGCTACATGGCCGATTGGATATTACAGTATATCGCAACAAAACTCCGCGGGGCCCGCATGCGGGCGATGCCGTCGCGCTTGTCTTTCTCCCGCCGCAGCGCTTTCTCGATCGCTGCGGCGAGTTCGGGAGAGTCAGGCGTGACGTTGGGCTCGAAACGCTGCACGAGCTTGCCATCGCGGTCCGTCAGGAACTTTGTGAAATTCCAACGGATGGGGCCGCCGGTGGTTGGATTGGCTTGCTTGTCGGTCAGGAATTGATAGAGCGGCGACATATGCTCGCCCGTGAGCAAGATCTTCGCGAAAATCGGAAACGTGACCTTGTATTTGCCGGCGGCGAACTGCTGGATGGCGTCGTTGCCGTCGGGCTCTTCTTGACCGAAGTCATTACTCGGGAACGCGAGAATCACCAGACCCTGGTCCTGGTATTTCGCATACAAGGCTTGCAAACCTTCATATTGGGGAGTGAAAATGCTGTGGCTGGCGACGTTGACGATCAGGAGCACCTTGCCGCGATAGGAGGCGAGCGGCACAGGTTTGCCATCGATAGAGAGCGGGATGTAATCCAGGACCGTTGTGGCGCGCAGGAGCACGCCACTCAGGGTTAAGAGAACGAGAAGTGAGCGTAAAGACCGCTTCCTCACGGTCGCGGCTCAGAATTCATAGCGCAGAGCAAACTGCATTTCGCGCGGCGGCATCGTACTTTGATACTCGCCGAAGGTGCTTGGATTGTAAAGCGCCAGGCTGGGCTGGATGAAATTCACGTTGTTAAACGCATTGTAAGCTTCGGCGCGGAACTGGATCCGATGGCCCTCCCAGGGCAGCGGGAAAGACTTCGCAACGCCGATATCGAAGTTGACCATGCCAGCCAGTCGCACCAGCGCCCGAGTCCCCACGTTCCCGGGGTAGGCGTCCGCAAAGTCATTTGCCGCGTTTGTGGTGGAGAACAAACTCGGGATACCGTTGCTGTCGATTTGAGTTTGGGTCTTGAACGGAGCGGTGGCGATAGCCAGGGTATTTTGCCAGTAGTTGGTGTCCCAGGTCTCGTTGCCTTGAACGACGCTGGGAAGGCCGCTCGAGAATCGCATAATGCTGGAAATCTGCCAGCCTCCAAACATCTCATTCGCCCAGCCCGGCGCGCCGCTCCAGAACGGTTTGCCCTTGCCGATCGGCAATTCGTACACCACGTCGATGTTCACTAAATTGCGGATGTCGAAGTCGGACGAGCCGCGGAATTGACCGGGTTTGAATACGTTCTGAATCACCGCGCCGTCCTGTCCGGAAGCGCCTTCGGCAGCCGACGCGTTGTCGATGGAATGCGAGAGGGTGTAATTGAAATCCATGGAGAGCCCTGAGCTGAAAGCGCGCCGCAAGCTGAACGTGCCGCCATCATAGTTGGCGTCACCGGCGTTCATCCAAGTGGGCATAGAGCTTCCCTGCGGAGCGAAGAACGTGTAGCAGCCGAATTTAGAGGCGCAGGTGCCAGGCGCGGTGTACTCGCCGGGAATCCGGTCCGCTGAGTGCAGCATGTCCAGATAGCTGCCTCCGTACACACCGTAAATGCCGTAGAAATAGTTGGCGGAAGCGCTGCCGGGGAAGAAAGCGTTCTTGACGGCCGCGAACATATCCTGAATGTACGGATTGTTCGGCACCAACGAAGGATTGGCCATCACTGCCGCCGCCGCACTGCTCGGATTGCAATTCTGCGTGTTATTTCCCATGGAGGCGCAGATCGAGTTGTAGGTTTGGCGAATCGCCGTCATGCTCGTCGTCCAGGTCTGGCCAGACGCCGGATCCAGCAAGTTTTCGAGTGGCGTGTACACGTCGCCTTGCAGCAATAGCCTGCGGGAAAGTCTGCCGGCGTAGGAAATCTCCATGGTCAGTTTGCCGGGCAACTGGCGCGCAAACGACGCATTCATCAGGACCGAATAGGGCGACTTCAAGTCCGGATAGATCCCCTGGAACTCGCCTTCAATCGCCATAATGTCGGGCGGAGTGTAGGGGAAGCCCACGGTGGGAGCAGCGGGGAGCGTCGGCACCGTCCCGTTGTAGCGGGGCGACGTTGTGAAGTTATACGAGAGCGGGTTGCCCAGCGTTGTCGCCAAGCCGAACGAACCGAACTGGTCGAACTGAGTAATCAGCTCGCTGCCGAAGCGATCGTAAAGCAGCGCGCCGCCCATGCGGAAAACGCCGCTGTTCCCGAAGATCGCTTGAAGCAGTCCGCCGCGATCCTTGGGACTAAATGCCAGCGCAAACCGCGGACCGAAGTTGTTGTCGTTGGGGTTCCACCAGCTCGGCTTGCCGTTGACGGGACCATTGAGGGCGTAGCTGAGGATCGAGTCGGGCATGGCGTTGGAAGGAACGCCAATCGATCCAAGGTAGTCGCGCTCCGCGAAGTATTGATTCAGCCCAACAGTGGGGGCCACTTGCAGCCCGTTTTTCTCATACGGCGGCCGATCGTTGGTGTAGCGCAAGCCAAACGTGAGGGTCAGTTCGCGCGACGCACGCCATTGATCGCTGACGAAACCCTCGTACTCGCGCATCGCGAAGGCGCGTGCCTGTGGTGCTCCTTGCGGTAGCAACGTGCCACCTTTGCCGACCTGATAGGTCACTTGAGTATTGTTGACCAAGCCAAGCAAGATTCCGAGGGCCGACGCATCATTGAACGGATCGTTGAGCGCGAAGTTGGCATTGCCAGTTTTGGCCACCATGTAATTGGTGAGGTCGGTCTGAATATCTTCGCCCAGGCCCACCCCCACGGCGTTGGCGAACCCGTAGCTGGGGTAGGACTGCGAGTAGGTGAACTTGTTGTTCGTCATGACGCGGAAATTCAGGCCAGTGCTAATGGTGTGCTTGCCTTTGGTCCACGTAAGCGTGTCCACGATGTTGTCGACCGGCAGAATTCGCCCGTTGGCGCGCGCTGCATAGTTCGATAGCGTGTCGAGCGGGGCCAATGCAAACGCATCACCGGATGTTCCTGAGTAAGTCAAGCCCTGGCGGGTGTAGCCGAACGTGAGGTTGTTGATCAAGCTGGGTGTCAAAATAGCGGTGTAGGTAGCAGCGATCCCTTTACTATTGTTCAACAATACGCTGGCGGGGGACTGGCCTGGAAACTGGGCGAGAGCAGTGGCCTGATCTTGATTTGAGTTCGATAGGGTGCCCCGCACCGAGAGTGTTTGCTTGGCCGCGCTGTCGAGAATGAAATCCATCTTCCCCACGTAGGCGCGATTATCCAAGTCGTCGGGTGCGTTGAAGCGGTACCCGGTGAAATTCAAACCGCCGTCTGCTCCATAAGCTGGATTGTTGCCAACCGGGTATTGGTTCAGGATGTTGAGATATGCCTGATTTTCGCCGATGTGCAGAGGGTCGATCTGTTTTATCGCCGCCGGGCCGAGCGTATAGTTGTTTCCGTTGGCGTCGGCGAACGTCAAGATCCCTTGTCTCAAGTTTTGGGTCGGCACATCGCGCTCCACGGCTGCGTCGCTGGCATCGATACGGCGCTCGTAATTGAAGAAATAGAATATGCGGTCTTTCTTGATCCGTCCTCCCAGCGACGCACCGAACTGGTTGCGGTTCAGAGGCGTGATTGGGACTCCGCTGAAATTATTGAACCAACTGTTCGCCGCCGTAACTGTGTTGCGGTTGTATTCGTACGCCGACCCGTGTAGCTGATTGGTGCCGCTCTTGGTGATCAGTACTACCTGCCCGCCCGACGAGCGGCCTTCGTCAGCGCCCTGGCCGGCTACCGTAACGCGAAACTCCTGGACGGAATCCAGAGGGATCGGCAACACGGAATTGAAGCCGGCGATGCCAGTCTGGCCGGTGGCGTTGGAACCCTGCTGAGATCCGACGTCGGCTTGGCCGCCGATACCCGAGTTCTCGTTATCGTTCACATCCACGCCGTCGAGGGTGATGTTGTTTTGATCGCGGCGCGATCCCATCACCTCGCCAGTGGGAGTGACGCCCGGTTGCAGGCTCAACAGTGAAACGACGTTGCGCGTGTCGAGCGGCAACTGCCGTATGGAATGCTCCGTGAACGCGTTGCCGATCGAGGCGTCGGAGGTGCTGACCATCGAAGTTTCAGCCGTCACGTTGACCGTTTGACCGGTGGTCCCCACTTCCAGTTGGATATTGAGCGTCGCGGAAGTATTGACCTGCAGCACCACGCGTTCCCGCGTGGCTGTCGAGAAGCCTGGCTTGGTGACAGTCAACGTAAACTCGCCCGGAATTTCCTGGAGGAATTGATACGTCCCGGTGTTGTCGGTAACCACCTGCCGGGATGCTCCAGTGCTCGCGCTGTTCAGCGCAACGACCGCGCCGGGGACCACGCCGCCCTGCGCGTCGGAGATAACACCGTGCAAGGAACTGGTGTTTTGTGCGTGGAGCGTCGAGATTGTAACCATGGAGACTGCGGCCAGCAAGCTCAGTCCCCTCAAGAGATTTCGCCAGGAACGCCGTACGAAGGTTCTCGTTAACATGTGCCTCTCCTCACAATCGAAAGTTTGAAGTCAGCATGGAGCGACAGGCTCGGGCGCCGACTGAGGCGAGAAGCCGCGAATCGTTGCGGCAAGGACAACTCGGCAAAGAGTTTGGTCAGGCTGCGGGGCGGTGCGGAATTAACCAATCCGCACTAAAGATACACTTGCACCTTCGGAACCCCACACGGCAGTTCATCAATTATACTCCGGCCAGACGCTCTGTCAAGGCGATTCTGAACCGCGATTATTATGGAAGTACTAAGCCTGGAAATTTCAGCCAATAATGTCGTGGATCACATTCCCCGCGACGTCTGTCAGCCGGAAGTCGCGGCCGCTGTAACGGTATGTCAGCTTGGTGTGATCGATGCCCATGAGATACAAAATGGTCGCATGCAGATCATGCACGTGGACGGGCTTGTCAACCGTCTTCCAGCCGAAATCGTCGGTTGCGCCATAAGTCATACCACCCTTGACGCCGCCGCCGGCCAGCCAGACGGTAAATCCGTGGGGATTGTGATCGCGGCCGTTGTGGACCGCGCCGCCCATGAATCCGCTGCCTACCTCCACCACTGGCGTACGGCCGAACTCGGAGCCGCACACGATCAGCGTTTCGTCGAACAGCCCGCGCGATTTTAAATCCTTGATCAGTGCCGCGAACGGCTGATCGGAATCCTTGCCGGTCTTGCGATGCAGCTCGATATCGAAATGATGGTCCCAGGGATCGCCCTTGGCGTAATACACCTGCACCATGCGGACTCCACGCTCGATGAGGCGAGCGGCAGTCAGGCATCCGCGCGCGGTGCTTCCCTCGCCGTACAGCTTGATGGTGGCTTCGCTCTCTTTGCGCACATCGAACACATCGGGCGCTTCAGTTTGCATCCGGTAGGCGGTTTCCATGGACTGCAGCGTGGCATCGAGCTGCGGATCGTCGGCGCGCTCCCGATCCATCTGCAACCGGTCGAGCTTGCCCAACAGGTCGAGCTCGCTCTTTTGCTGTTTCAGATCGAACCTGTCATTGCGGATGTTGGGGATCAATTTTTCCGGATCGAATTTCTTGTCGCGGACATTGTCGGAGATGAAGGTGCCCTGGTAGACCGGCGGAAGAAACGCGGAGTTCCATAATGGCGGCCCAACGGTGGTGGGTACCTCGGGGCAAAGCACCACGAAGCCGGGCAAATTCCTGTTCTCCGTGCCCAGCCCGTAGGTGAGCCACGACCCCATGGAAGGGCGGCCGGGTTGAATGTGGCCGACGTTCATCATGAGCAGTGACGGCTCGTGATTCGGGATATCCGTGTACATGGAGCGAATCAGGCACATATCGTCGACGCACTCGCCCACATGCGGGAAGACTTCGCTCACTTCAATTCCGCTCTTACCGTACTTCTTGAACGTGAATGGAGAGCGCATAAGGTTGCCAGTCTTGCGCTCGTGATCGGGTATTGCGCCGGGCAGCGGCTGGCCGTCGTATTTCTCCAACATCGGCTTGTAATCGAAGGTGTCAATCTGCGATGCGCCGCCGTTCATGAACAGGAAAATGACGTGCTTGGCCTTGGGCTTGAAGTTGGGAATGCGCGCGCTCGGTACTCCCTGCACGGGAGCTGTGTCGGCCTTGGCGAGCGACTCACCCACCAGGCTGGCGAAACTCAGCATGCCGAAGCCGCTGCCCATCCTGCACAGTGCTTCGCGCCGCGAGAGCGGCCTGCGGGCCGGTAAATGCAACATCTTAGTCGTTCCTTCCTAGTTCACAAACTCAAATTCGTTCGAGCTGAGCAGAACACGCGCGTATTCCTTCCACGCCGTGGACGGCTGGCCGGCCACTTGCTCGCCGGGAGCTTCCGGATGCGCCTCTAAGAACTCGATGCCCGCCTTCATTTCCGCTTCGCTTGGCGCGCGCCCAAACAGGATGCGATAGGCCTTTTGAATCCGCGCGGTGTCGTTGGCTTCATCGTTAACGCGCTTGGCGAACGTCTCGGCCTGCTCGTAGACAAAAGTGCTGTTCATGAAATACAGGCGTTGCAGCGGAACATTGGTGGTGAAGCGCTGCTCGGCGGTGAAAGATGGATTCGGGTAATCGAACACTTGCAGGAAATTGTCCAGCCGATAGCGGCTGATCTTGCAATAGACGGTGCGGCGAAAGTTGTCGTCTGCAAAATCGGTGGATGGTCCGCCGGTCTTCTTGAGGTCCAGGGATCCCGAAACGAACAGCAGCGAATCGCGGATGGCCTCGGCGTCCAGGCGCTGGCGATTGGCGCGCCAGTATAGGCGGTTAGCTCCGTCTTTCTCGGCGTTCTCGGGCGACGATTCCGTGCTGAGTCGATACACCGACGAAAGCAGAATCTCGCGGTGCAGCTTCTTGACCGACATGCCATTCTTAACGAAACTCGTCGCCAGATAATCCAGCAGTTCCGGATCGGATGGCGGGTCGCCCATTTTGCCGAAATTGTCGGGCGTATCCACGATGCCCGATCCGAAGTGCCACTTCCACACACGGTTTACGATCACGCGCGCCGCGATTGGGCTTGCCACGATCGCATCAGCCAGCTCCAAACGGCCGCTGCCATTCGAAAACGGCTTAGGATCGGGCGGCGACAAAACCGCCAGAAAACGTTCCGGCACTGGGTCGCCCGGCGTGTGTGGATTGCCGCGAACGTTGACGTGCATGGTTTGCATGGACTTCGTATCGCCGACGCCGTGCAGGAACGGGTACGGCACCTGGGCTTTTTTCAACGCGTCGATCTCGGCCCGCAACGCCGCGACATGCTCGGCCACCTCGGCCGAAAAATGCCGCTCCAACGCCCAACCTTGCAGGGACAACAAACCCGGATCGGGCTTTTGATCGTTCTCCGACTCCTGATCTGCCTTGAACACGTCCAGATACAGATTCGTTCGCTCGATCGGCATGGTCTTCAGTTCCAGGTCGCAGCCTGGGCAAAACTGATCGTTGGTTTCGAACTCGTTGGGATAGGAGTCCCGGCGCGGTTTCTTGCGAACTCCCGCTTTGGCCTTGATGATGTCGTTCTCTTCCTTCAGTGCCTCTGCTTCCACCGCCAACGCGAGAACCAGATTCTGGAAATCGTCCGCCAGGAATTGCGCCTGCTCCAGAGTGCCGCCGTTCTTCACCATATCCTGCCAGTCACGCAGGTAAGAATAGTGCTTGGGCGGCTTGGCCAGGAACTTGATCCACCGCTCCAGCATTTCGGGGTCGACTTTTTGATCCACTGCGGCTTCGGCGACCGTTTTCTTCGGTTCGCCGGTCACTTGCCACGCGGCCGTCAGATACTTGGATGTCTTTTGCGCCAGCATCTCCGAATACAAATCGCTCTGCTTCTCCATGAAATCATCGAGGGCTTCTTCCTTTTCGTCGATGACCTTCTGCTGCTTCTCCCAAACCGCCATTTCGGCTGGAGACGTGGCCGGGTATTCGTGATACGTGGTGTTCAGAAACACCGCCGCGAGCGAATAATAGTCCTTTTGCGAAATCGGATCGTACTTGTGATCGTGGCAGCGCGCACAAGCCACGGTGAGCCCAAGCATTCCGCGCGTAACCACGTCGATGCGTTCGTTGCGCTCGTCGGCGCGGCCTTGCACCGGCTCCGCCTGATCCCACCACCACGGGCCTTGGCCCAGCATCGCCGTGCCTGCGACTGCTTTATCGCGGAACTGGCCGTCCAACAAATCTCCAGCGAGTTGCGCCTTGATGAAACGATCGTAAGACAGATCGTTGTTGAACGCCTGGATCACCCAGTCGCGATACGCGTACGCGCCTTGGAACGGCATGTAGCCTCGATCCTTGGGATCCAGGCCTCTCACATCGTCTTCGGCATAGCGCACCACATCCAACCAATGACGGCCCCAGCGTTCGCCATAACGCGGCGACGCGAGCAGCCGGTCCACTACCTTCTCGTATGCGTTGGGCGACTTGTCGCTGACGAACGCGTCGACTTCCTCCGGTGTGGGCGGCAAGCCGGTCAGGTCCAAGGTGACGCGGCGGATCAGCGCCCTTCGGTCCGCGGGCCCAACGGGCTTCAAGCTTTTGGCTTCGAGCTTGGCAAGCACAAAATGGTCAATATTTGTTTTCGCCCAGGATTTCTCTTTCACTGCCGGAACTGCTGGATCCTTCAGCGGCTGAAACGACCAAAACGCGCGTTGTTCGGGAGTGATCGCCTTGACTGGCGAACTCTGCACGGCCGCTGCCCTAGCTTCCGGCCACGGCGCGCCCATTTTGACCCAGTCTGTGAGAGTTTGAATCTCAGCGGGCTTCAGCTTCCCGCCCTTCGGCATTTTGAGATCGCCGGTCTGGCGGATGGCCTGGATCAACAGACTTTTGTCGGGATCACCCGGCATCACCGCCGGGCCCGACTTTCCACCTTGCAGCAGCCGCTCTCGAGAGTCCACACGCAGGCCGCCCATCTCGGCCGTGGTGTGGCAGTCATAGCAGTTCTCCGCCAGAATGGGCCGCACTTTGTTCTCGAAGAAGTCGGGTTCCGGCACCTGCGCATAGGCCGAAATCACCGCCAGAACGAATACGAAGGCGTGCTTCATTTCAGAGACCCTTTGGGTCTATTCTCCAAACTTCGTGAAACTCGTGATTGGAGAGCCACAGCGAGCCGAGGCCGACTCGCAATGCGTCGCCGCCTTTTCCGACGTATTGCGTGACGACTCGGTTGGTGGCCGGATCGATCTTCGAAAGCGGCTTTCCATTGGCCGACACCCAAACGGCTCCCTCTCCCACCGCGATATCGCCGCCTGGGCCAGGCACGCCGACTTCAATGGTGGCGGAGACCTTGTTGGTTGCTGGATCCACGCGTGTGACGCTGCCGTCGCCTTGATTCAAAGTCCAGATCCCGCCGAGTCCAGTCGCCAGGAATCGCGGCGCGGGTCCCACTGGAATCTTGGCGATCACCTTTTCAGTTTTCGCGTCCACGCGCGTGATGAGGTTGTTCTTCGTGCTGGTGATCCACACCGAGCCGGCGTCAAACGCCGCGGTGTAAGAACCATCCGGGATTGGAATCTTGGACGCCACCTTGTTGGTTGCCGGATCGATCCGCGAGAGCACGCCAGCGGCATCTGAAGGCATCCATATACTGCCTTGGCCTGCTGTTATTCCACCCTCGGTGTTCGCGACGCCCGAAGGGATGGACGCGACAATCGTTTGCGACTTTGGATCCACGCGCTGAACCGACCCATCGCTGCAAATCGGCACCCAGAGGCTCCCAAAGGCGATTGCCAATCCAGAACAGGGCTTCTTCGCCACGGTAATCACCGCGCCTACCTGGTTGGTCTTGGGATCAAGCTGCGAAATCTTGCTCTTGGGGTTGTTCGAGATCCAAACGCTGTCGGCGATGGCGACCCAGTCCGGAGAACCCGGAATGGAAAACTTCGCGATCGCGTGCAGCTCCGACATCGGATGCTGCACAGCCTTTAGCTCGGGGCCGTCGGCGTGAGCCGTACCCAGCGCGGTCACCGCGAACAAGTAGAGAAGCCGGTCGATTTTCATTGGTTTGTGCGAACTTCCGACGGGGAGGGATGCAAGTTAGCGGCGTGGCGAACTTGTCACACAAGTTTACCGCATTATGGCAACCGTGATGTACATTGTTACGCATGGAACTACCTCGGTTTTCACGTCTCGGCCTGCTGCTCGGCATCTTTCTTATCTGTGCTGACGAGCGGCTTCCGGCGGCCGACCTCACCTTGAAAGTCACGCCTCAGACCATCGCCTGGGGCTATTATTGGTCGGCCGCAAAACCGGTGCTGACCATTCGATCTGGCGATGTTGTCGAGATCCAAACCGTGTCCGGAAATCCCGAGCGGTTGGAGCAGGCCGGCCTGCCGCCCGATCAAATCCCACCCGCTCTGCGGACCATATACAAAGAGATTCCGCAGGATCAGCGCGGCCCCGGAGGCCACTTGTTGACCGGACCAGTGGCCATTGAGGGCGCCGAACCCGGTGACGTGTTGGAGGTGCGGATTCGCGAAATCCGCATGGATGTTCCGTTCGCCTATAACAGCTTTCGCAAAGGCTCGGGTTTCTTACCCGATGAGTTCGAGGGCGCCAAGACCAAGATCATTCCCTTGGACCGTGCACGCAAGGTGGGAAGTTTCGCTCCGGGAATTGAGCTTCCACTCAAACCGTTCTTCGGCAGCATGGGCATAGCTCCCCCGGAAAGCGCCGGTAAGGTGAATAGCGCTCCGCCTGGTATTCACGCCGGCAACCTGGATAACAAAGAGCTGGTGGCCGGAACCACTCTGTTCATTCCGGTGCATGCGCACGGCGCGCTGTTCGAGGTCGGCGACGGCCACGCAGGCATGGGAAACGGAGAAGTGGACATCACCGCCATGGAGACTTCGCTGACCGGCGTGTTTCAGTTCATCCTGCATAAGGACATGCATCTGAAATGGCCGCGCGCCGAGACGCCCACGCATTGGATCACCATGGGGCTCGATCCGGACCTGACGGAAGCTACCAAGATCGCGGTGCATGAGACGCTCGATTTCCTGGTGAATGAGAAGAAGCTGAGCCGGGAGGATGCTTACATGCTGGCCAGCGTGGCCGTGGATTTCGAGATCACGCAGCTCGTGGATGGGACCAAGGGCGTTCACGGCATGATCCCCAAGAGCATCTTCAAGACGAGCAAGTAGCGGGTATACGAACTCTACAGCAAAAACGGTAACACTCGCGCTGTTGTCCGCGCATACTCTCGATATTCCGGGTAAGTCCGAACCAGCAGGCTCTCTTCCGCGCCCATACGTACCGCCGACGTTAGCGTCGCCAGCAGTCCCGCCGCCACACTGAGTAGGGAGGGATGTGCCGCGATTCCCGCCCAGAGAAAATACAGTATGGCGGCGTAGATGGGGTGCCGAATATATTTATAAGGTCCGCTTCTAACCAGTCCGCCGGCAGTAGGATTGGCGGCGCCGTGAAAGCTTCTGATGCCGAAAGTAAACCGAGCCCAAATCATCAACGATGCGGCGCTTATTTGAATTGCGATCGTGACTGGTCCGGTGCCGAACAGGGCATGATTCAGATACAGCCCAAGAACGCAGGCAGCTAGCCCAACCAGAGCCACCAAAGACAGGATTTTCAGGTTCATGAGGTAGACACGGCGACGACCAAACTATTCTGCCAGAGTCGCCAGAACACGCTTGGGGTCGATTCGCAGCAGCGTGCCGGTTTCGGGATTCGATAGCCAGATAGCGCCTGGGCTGGTCAGAATTGAGCTACCGCCGCCGGCGCCGAAAAACTGCTGCGCAACGGTTTCGGACTGTGGATCGATCCGAGTAAGCGGAAATCCCGTCAGTGTCACCCAGACAGCGCCTTCACCGAACGCGATAGCGCCTTTCGCGCCAGGCACGTCCAGCCCAATGGACTTCGACACCTTGTTCGTCTTCGGATCGATGCGGTCGATCTTTCCGTCTTTTTCGCACAGCACCCAGATGGAAGCCCCGCCAACCGCCAGTGCCTGCGGATGCGCGGCCACGTCAATCACCTTCTCCACCAGACTGGTCGCGGGGTTGATCCGCAGAACTTTGTTTTCGTTCGGACAAGCGAGCCACAGCGCCGTCTCGCCGAACGTCAGGCTGCCGCAATCTGAAGGCACCCGCATTTCGCCAACGACGGTGTTTTGATCGGGGTCGATGCGCGACAGAGTGGTCTTCGCATCGGTCAACAGCCAGATGCTATCTGCGCTAGCCGCCAGCGAACCTCTTATGGCGTTCCCGGAGGCATCCGCCGTCCCAGTGGCAATCGTCGCGGTGACTTTGAATGTCTTCGGGTCGATCCGGGCCAGCGTTCCATCGCCGCACGCCGGTACCCAGAAGCTCCCAAAGGCTGAAACCATACCGCCGCAAGGCTTGTTGAGACCGGCCACGGGGTCGGCGATTTTGTTTGTCTTGACATCGATCTTGTCGAGGTGGTCTTTAGCGGGAACAAATACGGCAGTCGAAAAGAAAATCCAGTCCGGCCGGTCTGGCGTTTGAAGCGTGGCCTCAGGCTTCAAACTGGAGAATGGGATTTGAATCCCGGGGGTTCGGATGCCTGGTTTGGGGACCGGAGGCGTGGCGGGCGCCGCCGAAATCGCAAAGACAACAGTGAGAATGCCAATCAGGATGCGCATCGCCAACGGAGAGTCTTCATTGTAGCCGAAGGGAGGGTTCGGATATAATATGATCTGAGCAGGCCCCCGTCCCGACTTTCTCCTGAATCGCGCTGCGTGGCCGCGTAACATGAAAACTTCATCCCGCGGAAGGATTTGCGTTTGATGAGACACGGTGCCACTGGAGCAGTACTTCTGTTGCTATCGGCGATCGGATTGCTCGAAGCGCAGACCCCTAACGCGGCTGATCCGGACTTTTTCGAAACCAAAGTCCGTCCGATCCTAGCCAACAATTGCTTTTCGTGCCATGCCGAGTCCGGCTTGGGAGGGCTCCGGCTGGACAGCGAAGAGGCTATGAAGAAGGGCGGCATGCGAGGGACGGATGTCGTTCCCGGAGACCCCGGCAAGAGTCTTCTGATTTCCGCGATTAAGCAGACCGATCCAGGCTTGAAGATGCCCTTGGGCGGCAAGCTAAGCGACCCGGAAATCGCCGTGCTGGAAGCTTGGGTTAAGGCGGGCGCGGTATGGCCGAAGACTTCGGCAAAGTCCATTGCCAGCGGTCCCGGAAAGTACACGATCTCTCCCGAGCGCCGCGCTTTCTGGTCCTTCAAGCCTCTTCAAGATACGCCGGTTCCGGTCGTGAAGGATGCGAAGTGGGCGAAAAACGACATCGATCGCTTCGTGCTGGCGCGTCTGGAAAAGGAAGGCCTGAAGCCTGTCGGACCCGCTGCAAAATCGGATCTGATTCGGCGCGCAACGCTCGACCTGGTCGGGCTGCCTCCAACGCCTGAAGAAATTACGGCGTTTGAAAAAGACACATCGCCCGACGCCTTTGCGAAGGTGGTGGACCGGCTGCTCGCATCGCCTCGCTATGGCGAACGCTGGGGGAGAATGTGGCTGGACGTGGCGCGTTATGGCGAGGACGACTATCGCAGTCTGAACCCCTTCCCCAGAGGCTACCGGCCGTATCCCAATGCGTGGGCGTACCGGGATTGGGTGATCCAGGCGTTCAACGATGACATGCCCTACGATCAGTTTGTCAAGGAGCAGCTAGCCGGCGATCTGATGGACGCAAAGACCCGCTACAAAGCGTTGCCTGCGACTGGTTTCCTGGGGCTTGGACCTTGGTACTACGATAATGGCTCCAACGAAGTGACGCGCGCCGATGAGCGTCACGATCGGGTGGATGTCGTCAGTCGCGGGTTTCTTGGCCTGACGGTCGCTTGCGCGCGTTGCCACGATCACAAATACGATCCCATTCCGCAGACCGACTACTATTCGCTGGCGGGAGTCTTCTTCAATGCCGTTTATGAAGAGTATCCAAGGGCGCCGCAGAAAGTGGTCTCAGATTACCTGAAGTTGCAGGAGGAGCTCGATCAGAAGCAAGAAATCGCCAGGGATATGACCCAGGACGCCTCGAATGAGCTTTCGCGCTCGCTTGCTTTGCAAACGGCGAATTATCTCGGGGGGGTCTGGGAAGTTACAGGCAAAGAAAAGAAGGACGTGTCGGAGGTAGTGGATGCCCGAAAACTTGATTACGAACTCTTCGAGAGATGGATCAAGTACATGGCCAAGCCCACCGACAAGTATAAGAATAAAGACGCCTGGCAGGCCATGCTGAAGAAGGACGGCGGCACCAAGGCCGAGGCCAAGAAACTCGCCGAACAGTTTCAGCAAGAAGTTGAGCAGGTGATGCTCCAGAAGAACGATCTGGATGCGCAAAACAAGGTCCTGGAGGCCAAGGATCTAGACGGCACAAAGCCGAAGAAGCGCACCGATAAGCCGAGCAATTTCGTTTCGAACAAAGACTTCAACCCGGGAGCATTGATTCGCTTCAAAGTTCTGCCTGACGACGTGACGAACTTCTGGGTTGAAATTTTCGAGCATGAACTGAAAGACTCCGAGGATCCGCAAGCCAGTATGGATCGGAAACCGAAACCCGGTGTGCTTCTCTTCCGCGGCTGGGGACTTGAATCCAGACTCGGACCTGAGACGCAGGCTCGTCTGAAGTCCATTGAGGACGACATTGCGGCGCTAGAGAAAAAGCTCGACCCTTCTTACCCGTTCATTCATGGCGTCAAAGACGCCGAAAAACCGGTCAATATCCAACTGGCGCTGCGAGGGAACCCGGACACACTCGGCCCGGAAGTGCCGCGGCATTTTCTGAGCGTGTTGTCCGCTGGCGATCCGGTGCCTCTCACTGAGGGTAGCGGCCGAATGCAGTTGGCGAACCTGATTGTGAACCAGCCAATCGCCATGCGGGTGATCGTGAATCGAATCTGGAAAGGGCACTTCGGCACCGGCATTGTCGATACCCCAAGTAATTTTGGTTTCGGCGGCGAGCGGCCCACCGACCCGGAATTGCTCGAATATCTTGCGCGGTCCTTTGTCAAAGATGGCATGTCGATCAAGAAACTGCAGCGTGACATTATGCTCAGCGCGACTTATCAACTGAGTACCGAGAACAATCAACTGGATTTCGAAAAGGATTCGGGTAACCGGCTTTACTGGCGATCCAATCGCAAGCGGATGGACGCGGAACAGATTCGCGACTCGATCCTGGATGTTGCCGGCAACCTGGACACTATGACCGAAGGGCCTTCGCAGGAACTGACGCCCGATTTCAAAGGCCGCACTGTGTATGGCAAAGTCAGCCGCTACAAGCTGGACGCCTATTTACAACTGTTCGATTTTCCGCCGCCGAACATGAGCGCCGAGAAGCGCTTCACAACGACGGTCCCGTTACAGCGCCTGTTTCTCATGAACAGCGATTTTGTCCAACTGGAAGCAGAAGCGTTGGCCAAGCGAGTGGCAGCGGAACCGGACAATCGAGCACGCATTCGCAAGATTTACACCTTGACCTACGGCCGTCTGCCCAGCGAACAGGAGATACAGATCGGCCTCGGGTATCTGCACGCCGAGCCGGCGAAAGAGTACGAAGAGGACAAAAACAAACCGAAGGTTGACCCCAAGGATAAGCCGACGGTCGATCCGAAGGACAAGCCGGCTGGAGCGGCCCCGGATGCCGCAGTTTCGCAAGGTGCGGCTTCTGATGGCGCTGTCGCGGATGCCGCGCCGCCTGCTGAAGGGGAAGCCCCAACGGAAGGTGAAGCTCCCGCTCCCGATGCAGCCATAGGCATGGGCATGCTGGCAGGCATGTATGGGCCAGGTGGCCACAAGGGACAGGCGCCTCCGAAACCGGATATAAAATATGAGCCCTCCGTCTGGGGCCGCTACGCCAAGGTGTTACTCAGTTCGACGGAGTTCATTTTTATCAACTAGTAGTTTTGAGACAAGGTGCCGATCATGTTCGATCACAAGCAACGACAGCCGGTAACAAGACGAGATGCATTGCGACGCGTCGGCAACGGTTTTGGGATGATGGCGTTCGCCGGGATGTTGGGCAATTCCATTGCAAGAGCCGGCCTGACCGGTGCCGGGACGGGCGTGGCAACGCTCGATTATCCCCAGAAGGTCAAACGCGTTATTTTCCTGTTTATGAATGGGGGCTTGTCGACGATCGACGCCTTTGACCCCAAGCCGATGCTTGACAAGTACGATGGACAGCCCATGCCCGGCGGTTCCATCTCGACCGAGCGCAGGACCGGCGAGTTGATGAAATCGCCTTATGCTTTCAAGAAGCACGGGCAGTGTGGCATGGACGTGAGCGATCTGTGGCCGCACCTTTCCGAGGTGGTCGATGATATTTGCTGGGTGCGTTCGGTATACACCGAAATTCCGAATCATGAACCGTCTTGCCTGATGTTGAATACTGGCGCCAACCAAGCGGGCCGCCCGTCAATGGGCGCCTGGATCACTTACGGACTGGGCACCGAAAATCAGAACCTGCCCGGCTACGTCGTCCTGTGCCCGGATATACCGACCACTGTGGGACCCCCGCTGTGGAGTAACGGCTTTCTCCCCGCCATTAACCAGGGCACTTACATTTCCAACAAAGTCACGAAGCTGGGTCCCGACGGCATGCCCAGCGATATGCCTGAAGAAATGCGGGAAAAAGCAGCCATGGACAAGGACGGGAAGGAGATACTCAAGCCGGTCGTGGTTGAGAAAAACTTCGACCCAAAGAAAATTCTCAACTACGTCAACAATCCAAAGTTCTCCCTGGTGGAACAGCGCCGCGAGCTCGACTTATTGCAAAAGCTGGAGAAGATCCGCGCGGAAGATGCCGGGACCGACCAGGGGGTGGAAGCGGCCATCCAGTCGATGGAAGTCGGCTACCGGATGCAGACCGAAGCTCCCGAGGTGTTCGACATCCGCAAAGAGTCACAGGCAACGCTCGATCTTTACGGACCGGGCGACGTCGCGCGAGGCGCTCTCACGGCTGTCCGGCTGGTCGAAAAGGGCGTACGGATGGTGCAGCTCTATTACTCGAAGGGCGATCCGTGGGACGCTCATGCGGATATATTGGGCCACAAGGTCAATGCCAAGAACTCAGACCAGGCTTTCGCAGCCGTCATCAAGGATCTCAAAAGCCGCGGTCTTTGGAAAGACACGCTGGTGGTTTGCGGATCGGAATTCGGGCGTACGCCGGTGCGCGAAGTCGGTGGCATGAGCGGAGGTGGCGTGAAGCGCGGGCGGGATCACAATCCCTTCGGGTTTACGATGTGGTTGGCCGGCGGCGCGGTAAAAGGCGGAACGATCTACGGTGCGACGGATGATTTCGGCTTCAAAGCCATCGACAAACCTACGCACGTCCACGACATTCACGCCACGATCCTGTACCTCATGGGAATCGACCACAAGAAGCTGACGTACCGCTACAGTGGCAGGGATTTCCGGTTAACTGACGTGGCCGGCAACGTCCTGCATGATCTGATCGCTTAAGTATCCCGGAACTCGGTCCCCGGCGTGGCTACTCTTTCGGCGTTATCTTAACGATCGTCGCTGTGAAGTGTTGGCCCGATTCCAACCAAAACTGGTGCGGCATACCCTTCGGAACGAAGATTGAGTCGCCCGCCTTTACCGGGTACTTCGTGCCGCCGTCAATCGAAGCGCCCCGTATTTCTCCCGTGCCGCTGGGCTTGCCATTGGCGATCTTGCCCCCCACAATCACCGCGCCCTCGCCTTCGCGAAAGAAGATGAAGTCTGCTTGCTCGGTGTGAATCTCCGCTTGCGAATTTCCTTCACGGTAAAGGATGAATGCGGAATCCATCAATCGCGATGTTCCGAGCCCCGCATCTTTGTTCAGCCGCGACGCGGCGGTCTTGTCCAATTCGCTAGTCTGACCGGCACTCCAATACACGGGTGTCGTTGGATCGGCGGCCCGCAGCGGGACCAGCGCCGCGACCGCCAGGAGAAGAGTGGCATTACGCATATTCACGTCTCTTACTTTCCCACTAAGTGCTCGTAGTCCTTTTCATTCTCGTCACACACGTACTCGATCAGCTCCGTGTCCGTCAGTATCAACTGAAGGTTCACGCTCCACGGTTTGGTATAGGCCTTGGGGTCGTCGATCGTGATCTGAAGGTCGATATGCCCAAAATCGCGGCGGCGGAATCGTTCCGTCAGATGCATGGCTTCCGTTCCAGGATGGCCGCTGTTGTCGAGCCAGGTATTCTCCTCAAAGCCCGCGGACTCCACCACCAGCGTGTCGCCGTCCCAATGGCCAATCGAGTATCCCATCCAAGTTGGATTGGGATCTTTGGGCAGCGCGCGGCCGTCCATGAAGATCTGGCGATAACTGTGCAGCGCCTCGTAAAGAATTACGATCATTCCGTTGGTGTTGAGTATCTTGAACGGATATGGCACCACGTCTTCCCGGGGCACACCCGACAGAACGCAACGGCCCTGTGGATCCTCCTTGCCGTTGGTAGCCAGCCGGTGTTTGTACAGTGCATCAGCCCAAGGTTGGAAAGAGACCTCACCGGGCTTCAGATCCTTGGTGATATTCACGGTGTAGCCCCCACGCGTCAGCCAGGTTCCCGAGAGGTCCGGCTTGCCGTCCGATGTCTTTGGCGCGGGCGCGGCGAGATTTGGTTTACCGTCCGGCAACCGAGGAATCCCCGGAGTCGGGTAATTCAGCCACTGCGCCGAAAGAGGCGCGCATATTAAACACACAACGATCGCGCTGCGCATTGTTCACCTTTCTATCGGACCGCCGCCTGTGCCGCAAGGGTGGCGTCGTATACGATCCTGCCTCCCACCATCGTCATCACCGGTTTGATTTTTCTGATCTGGTCCGCTGGAACGGTTAGGTAGTCGCGGTCGAGCACCAGCAGGTCCGCCAGCTTGCCCGGCTGAATCGAACCCAGATTGTTTTCCTGGAAAACCAGGTACGCATTCTTGCGGGTGTGTGCGATCAAGGCGTCCTCCCTGCCAATGGTCTGCCGATTGACCTTGGCGCCGCCCGCCATGTTGCCAGTAACGGCGAAATACAAGGTCGTGAATGGCAGATATTGATTGGCCGCGGTCCCGTCGGTTCCGAGTCCCCATTGGATGCCGCTGTTTTGGATCGTGGCGAGCGGAGGCATATCGTAAGCGCCGTCTCCGAATTCTTCGTGCATGATCGCTCCGTTGATGACGGCCCAGGGATGCACGGCGGCGTACATCCCCAGCTTCTTCATGCGCTCGAGCTGTGGTGCGTTGATCTGGTTCACGTGCGCCAGAGTCCAGCGCAGGCTCTTGACGGGATGTTCCTTGTTGACCGCCTCGATTTGGTCGAGGAACGCATCAATGGTGTTGTGCAGCTCCGCGTGCACGTGCAGGGGCAGGCCGGCCTTGGCAATCTCCATCGCCATGCGCCGCCACTGCTCGAGCTGATCGGGTGTCGGATCGGACTTAATCGCGAACATCGGGTCATGCAGCGGCTGGTAGACGCTTTCCCCAAAAAAGATATTGTCGATATAACTGTCGCCCTGAAACAGCTTGATGCGGGGGATTTGCCCCAGGGCCTTGTCCACCTGCTCCGGAGTTCCGCCCGCGAGGCCGTCGATACAAAAGATCCGTACATTGAGTTGGCCCTGCGCCTTCCATTTTTGAAAAATCTCCAGCACATCGGCGTTGCAACCAGGCACGCCGACTGAAGTAAGCCCCGCTCGATTCATGTCTTGGACCAAGGCCCGGCTGCTGGCCTCAAGCTGTTCCGGCGCTACCTTGGGAAGTCTGGAGGCAACGGCGCGAGTGGCTGGGATGTCACCCCGGATCACCCCAGTAGGCCTTCCGCGAGCGTCGCGCATAATCGACCCTTTGACGAAGCCCTGCGGATCGGGCGCGTTCTCTTCAATCCCCAAAGCCTGCAAGGCCCGGCTGTTTAGAAATACTTGATAGTACGATTCCTGGAGCGCTACGGGATTATCCGGCGCGATCTGATCCAGCTCTTCGCGCGTAAATGGTTTTGGATCGTCCGCGAACTGTTGATGGGCCCAGCCGCCGATGTTGTAGACCCATTCCCCAGGCCCTGCCGCTTTCGCCCGGGCGCGCAGCATCTCGATGGCCTGTTTTCGCGATTCCACCCCATCGAAACGGAGTTCGCGTAGCCAGGTCGCGGCCGCGCGCAGAAGATGCATATGGTTGTCGATCAGCCCGGGAATGACGGCCCTACCCCGTAGGTCGATCCTTCGGGTGTTCGCACCCGCAAGCTGAGCCATCTCTTGGTTGGTGCCGACGGCCACGATGCGGTCGCCTTGGATAGCCACCGCCTGTGCGATCATAAAGCGCTCATCGACGGTGATGATCTTCGCATTCGAGAGGACCAGATCCGGTGCTGGCTGCTGCGCACACAGCATCGCGGCTGCACCCGCGATCGCGACCAGCATGACTGCGCCGGACGGGGTGAGGATTTTGTGGGAGCGCATTTGAGTATCTGGTCGCCCGGGTGTAACTGGGCGAGGGCTGGACTTCTCAAATCATTTCAACGGCGAAAAATCCATCGGGTCCATGAATGTGGACTCGACCTTTTCGACGATCTTGCCGTCGGCTTCCGACGTCTTTTGGATGTTCTTCCAGTCCGGATCGGCGCCAAAATCGGCCCAGTTCTTCTTGGCAGCGTCCCGGTTCTCGTGAGCCAGCAAATAAATGAACAGGTTCTCATGGTTAGGAGCATCTTGCGGCACCCACGCGCCCATGAAGTTCATGTGGTTCTTTTCGAATACCTTCACCTCGCCGTTGCGGAACCGCGTCTCAAGCGGCACCAGGCGGTTGGGGAACGTATGGTGGTACATGCGAAGCTCGTAGACGCGATTGCTATCGGCCCGAGCTTGCTGGATTTTCATTAGGCGAGCGGTCAGCAGCGATCCCGCCGCGAACGCACCAACCAAAAGCGCACAAAACCGGAGGTTGTTGATCGTCATGGTTCCCAAGCATATCAGCATGTGGACGCCCTTTGTGGCTGAGGCTGAGACTCCAGGACCTCACGTGGCGCTTCGTGCTAATTTCCGCCTTTCAGTCTAATCTCCGCTGTATCGCCTTTCACTTCAACCGTCGTTCCGAAAGGCCGTGACAAGTCGGCCAGCCGCTCGAGGATATAGTGGGCTTGCTCACCCGTAGCCGGCGTTGGCAAGCCGCGTGTCTGGAGGAAGAGGTTATTGGTGTGCTCGTCATGAGTGTCAGCCTCACCCTGGCCAATCTTATTTTGGGCGATCGGCCGGAACGTAATCGATCGCAGATTCTTTCCCTGGAAGTCGACATAGGCGACCACGCTTTCCCAGTTGATCGGTTCATCCAGCAAGATCAACGACGGCGGCGCCTGAAAAATGAAATTGCCCAGATCGTAAAAGATCGGTCTGCCGTGATAGATTTCGACACCGTGCAGCAGAGGCGCGCCGTGCATCACGATGATATCCGCGCCCGCGTCCACTTCCGCGTGCGTCCATTTCTTGAGCCAATCCGGCGGCGCCAGCCGCTCCGGCAACTCTTCCAGCATGATCGTCCCGAAGGGCTTATCGAATACGTGATTGTGTTCATACACGATGACCAGATCGGCTTGCTTTCTGGCATTTCGGATACTCTGCAGAATGCGTTGCGTATCTTCTTCGTTCGGCTTGTTGCCTTCCACGCGAAGCTCGTTCACGCCCGGCCGGGTTGAGGTGGCCGACCCTCCCTCAGCAACCAGGCCGGATGCCATCGCCACCAGGGCAACCGTGCCCTTCGGCGTGTGCAGGTAACCCGGCGCGGCAGCTTCCTCAATCGTGTTCCCGGTCCCGGCATGAGCCAGGTTCAGGCGGCTCGCCTCTTGAAGCGTATTCTCAATGCCCGGAACCTTGAGATCGAACGCATGGTTGTTCGATAGCGACACCAGGTTGAAGCCAAACGCCTTCAGCGCATCGAGGGCTTCAGGTGGGGAGAGAAACCTGCCGTCCAGGTGCGACTGACCTTTTTTTTCATCAACGATCGTCGCTTCAAAATTCGTAAAGACCACGTCGCCCTTCAACAGCGACGTTATCGCCGGCACCGCGGACGGCGCTTGAACACGGATGTCCGACCGGATCATCGATTGTCCAGTCAGAGTGATGCTGAACCCAGGGGACTGCGCGCGCAGGGTCCCCGGCATGCTGAATACAATGACGAGGCAGGCTGCCGCCACCAGGAGCCGGCCACCTTTTGATACTGTTGCCATCTGCGTTCTTCTCCAAGCTGTGATACTCGAAAACACTGTGGATTGCAACGGTAATCATACATCGCTTTCTCGTTGCGCGCGATAAGCGAGCGCTACTTACCGATTGCGTGAGCGGAGTCTTTTTCGTTGTCGCACACATCCTCGATCATTTCGGTGTCGGCGAGAAATTCGAATTGCATCGGAAACGACCAGGCCTTAGTGTAGGCTTGGGGATCGTCAATTGTGATTTCAGCGTCCATGTGACCGAAGTCGCGACGGCGGAAGCGCTCGATGGTGTGAAGAGCTTCGGTATGCGGACGGCCGTTGTCATCGAGCCAGGTCTTGTCGTTGAAGCCACGGGTGTCAACCACGAACCAGTCGCCTTCCCATCTGCCGATGGAGTAGCCAAGCCAGGCGGGATTGGCCGCTGGGGGATCACCGCGGCCGTCGGTGAAGATCTGGCGGAAACGCGCGAACTCTTCATACAGAATGACGGTCAGCCCCGGGTCTTGTACAATCTTCAGCGGCACGCGGATGAGCATTTGGTCGGGGATGCCATGGGGCAGACAACGTGCGGAGGGCCGGTCCGCCATGAAATTCGCCATGCGTTGTTGGTAGAGCGCCGCGGCAGCAGGGAGCAGTGGCGGAATCGTTTCCCCGGGTCGCATGAAATCCTCCAGATTGGATCCCATCGACAGCCCCGCGGAACCACGCCGGTTGGCCCCCCGCGTACGCTGCCATAATCCCGACAAATCCGGCTTGCCATCCGCGGCTTTGGGAACGGGAGCGGCGAGGTTGGGTCGGCCGTCGGCAGTGCGCGGGATGCCGGAAGTGGGATGGTCTATCCACTGGGCTGAGGCAAAGAGAGTCCATGTTAGAACTGCGAGGCAAAGTCGGCGAATCATACGGTAATCCCCCACACCAGAGATCATAGCTCGGAGCAGGCCACAACTCAGCCAAGTGGCGCGCATTGGAAGATATTTTCGGGATGCGTCCTCATCCGGGACTTACCCGCTTCCTGACCGAGTACACTTGGTAAATCGCAATGAGGACTCCCATGAGGCTGTTTGACAGCGTTTGCATCCTGACCTTGCTTGCACCGTTCTTAGGCGGACTCTTGTCCGTCGAACCGTCGGCGGCCCAGACCCCGCCGCCCACCACCTACCCCGCCTTGCCCAGTGAAACTCCGGCCACGGTCCAGCCTTCGACGGCCGGCTTCGACTATGTGAGGCGCGAGGTGATGATCCCGATGCGCGACGGGGTGAAGCTGCACACGGTTATCCTTGTGCCGAAAGGCGCCAGGGGCGCGCCGATCCTGCTGACCCGCACGCCCTACAACGCGAACGAGCTTACCACTCACGCGCACAGCTCCCACTTGGGCCCGATTCTGACCGGGTACGACAATGCGACCGACGTGATTGTGGAAGGCGGCTACATCCGCGTCGTCGAAGACGTCCGCGGCAAGTATGGATCGGAGGGCGATTACGTGATGAACCGGCCGCTCCACGGGCCGCAGAACCCAACTCCAGTCGATCATGCGACCGATACTTACGACACCATCGACTGGNNGGATGGGCGACGACTGGTTTCACAACGGCGCTTTTCGCCAACAGAACATGTCGTACATCTGGGATCAGGAAGCCACGCGCGCCTCCGACGCCAAGTGGTGGACCAGCTATTTTGACGAATACGATACGTTCATGCAGGCCGGATCGGCCGGCGAGTTGGGCGAACGCCGGGGGATGGCACAAGTCGGCTTCTGGCAGAAACTTCTGGCTCATCCGAGCTACGATGCTTTCTGGCGCGATCAGGCGATGGACCGGGTGCTGGCGGCCGAACCGCTCAAGGTCCCGGTAATGCTGGTACACGGCCTGTGGGACCAGGAGGATATTTACGGAGCGCTCGCCGTCTATCGAGCCATCAAGCCGAAGGACACCGGCAATGACAAAGTATTTCTCGTCATGGGGCCCTGGTATCACGGCCAGGAGATCCACGATGGCAGCTCTCTCGACGCCATCAAGTTCAACAGCGATACCGCGCTCTACTTCCGCCAGGAGATCCTGCGCCCGTTCCTTGACCAATACCTGAAAGACGGCGCGCCCAAGGCCGATGTGCCGCCCGTGTCCGCATTTGAAACCGGAACAAATACGTGGCGGCGTTTGCCCGCGTGGCCGGCAGGCTGCGCGCGGGGTTGTACGTTGCGGCCGACGCCGCTGTATCTCAGCGCCGGGCTGAAGCTCAGCTTTACCGCTCCCAAGGCCGTTGACGAGGCGTTCGACGAATATGTCTCCGACCCCGCCAAGCCCGTGCCGTACCGCGCACGCCCCATTCCACCGATGGAGGGCCTAGCCTGGTCGCAATGGCTGGTGGGCGATCAGCGCGAAGCGTCCGGCCGTCCCGATGTCGTAGCGTTCGTCTCCGATGTGTTGAGCGCGCCGGTCAAGATCAGCGGCCAACCGATCGCGAACCTGATGGCGTCCATCAGCGGCACGGACTCGGACTGGGTGGTGAAGATGATTGACGTCTATCCTGACGAAGTGGCCGGCCAGGAAGCCCTGGGCGGTTATCAGTTAATGGTGTCTGCCGATATCTTCCGCGGACGTTATCGCGAGAGCCTGGAAACGCCCAAAGCCATCGCGTCCGGCACGCCGCTGCTCTACCGGTTCGCCCTGCCCCCGGCGAATCACGTCTTTCTGGCGGGGCATCGGATGATGGTGCAGGTCCAGTCGAGCTGGTTCCCGCTCTATGATCGCAATCCTCAGACGTTCGTGCCTAATATTTTCTGGGCCAAGCCCGGCGATTACCGAAAATCGGTACAGAGGATTTACCACGCCCCCGGCCAGGCAAGCTTCATCGAGTTGCCTTTGGTCACCACGCCGTAGCGATCGCGAAAGCCGCGACACTAGGAGGCAGATTGCTTAGATGTAGAATGAAAAGCCGGGATGGCATTCAATCGGCGAGTTGCGGTTGCGGTGATGGGAATCGGATTCGGCGGGTTCGGACTCTCGCTCGCCGCGCAAAGCGGTGAAACCTTCAAGGCGCGCCTTTCAGCAGTGCCGGCCGACGCCAGGACGCGTGCCGATCTCGCGGGTTCAGGCTCCGTCTCCGCAGTGCTCACCGGCACCAAGCTCGGGATCAGCGGTTCCTTCGAGGGGTTGCGCGCAGCCGCAACGGCAGCCAGCCTGCACAGCGGAGTGGCCGCCGGAGTGAAGGGACCTTCCATCGGCGATCTCACCATTTCCAAAGCCACTAGCGGAACCATCACCGGATTGATCGAGCTGACTCCCCAGCAATTGGCCAGCCTGCGCAAAGGCGGGCTGTATGTGCAGATTCACAGCGAGAAGGCCCCTGAAGGCGTTCTATGGGGCTGGCTTTTGAAATAGGAGCGAAGCATGCTGATCAGGATCTTTTGTGCGTGTTCAATCGCCGTGGTTGGCTATGCGCAGCAGGGCGCAGGAATATACACGGCGGCTCAGGCCGTTGCCGGGCGCGCCACTTATCAGGCCAACTGTTCCGGCTGCCACGGAGCCGATCTCGGCGGTCTCAACAGCGCCGCTGCATTAGCAGGCGGACTCTTCATGAGCAGTTGGGGCGACCGTACTCCGAGCGATCTGGTTACGTTTCTCGAGGGAGCCATGCCTCCCGGGAATCCCGGCAGCCTGGGAGAGCAGGGGTACGTCAACGTCACGGCATTCATCCTCGATTTCAACGGCGCGCGCGCCGGAAACCAGCCGTTGACGGCAGCTAGCAAAGTGGCCATCCGTTCGGTGGCTACTGGACAAGCGAAAGCGCAGCCCGCCGCTGGCGAACCCCTCGGTGGCCGAGCCGAAGCGCCGGTTCCGCAAACACCCAGAGGTCTTGTGGTCGCCGGTGAGGTGAAGAATTACACGCCGGTGACCGACGCCATGCTGCGCAATCCCGATCCCAGCGATTGGCTCATAATCCGCCACGACTATCACGCCACCAATTACAGCTCCCTCAATCAGATCACCACTCAGAACGTGAAGGATCTCCAATTGCAGTGGGTGTGGGCCATGAATGAAGGAACCAATCAACCGGCGCCTGTCGTGCACAACGGCATCCTATTCATCAACAATCCCGGCAACATCGTGCAGGCGCTGGACGCGCGCAGAGGTGAGCTCATCTGGGAGAACCGCATCGGCCCGACGCCTACGGGCAGTTCGCAGCGCGGATTGGCGATCTATGACGACAAGGTGTATGTCACCACCAGCGACGCGCACATCTATGCACTCGACGCGCGCACCGGCAAGAATATCTGGGACACGGTGATCGGCGATCGCAAGCAGAGTAATTACTCGACCAGCAGCGGCCCCATCATCATCAAGGGCAAGGTGGTGCAAGGCCTGGGTGGGTGCGCGAAGTATCAGAACGAGAAGTGCTTCATTAGCGCCTACGATGCCGAGACCGGCAAAGAAGTCTGGAGGTTTTACACCATCGCGAAGGAAGGCGAGCCCGGCGGCGACACTTGGGGCAAGCTTCCGACGCTGTTCCGCGCGGGCGGCGAAACCTGGATCACCGGCAGCTATGATCCCGATCTCAATTTGACCTACTGGGGTGTCGCGCAGTCGAAGCCCTGGATGCGGGCCAGCCGCCAGTCGGGCAACGGCGCGACACTCTATGCCAACTCCACCGTGGCCCTCAACGCCGACACCGGCAAACTCGCCTGGTATTATTCTCACGCTCCCGGCGAATCGCTGGATCTCGACGAGGTGTTCGAGCGGGTTTTGGTAGACACCGACGGCGGTCAGAAGCTGGTCTTCAGCGCCGGCAAGGCGGGCGTCTTGTGGAAGAACGACCGCAAGACCGGGAAATATCTCGCGCACAAAGAGCTTGTCTTTCAGAACATCTACGATTCGTTCGATCCCCAAACCGGCGAGCCGCATTATCGCAACGACATCGTGGAGAATCAGATCGGCGATTGGGTGCAGAGCTGCCCGACCTCGGAAGGCGGCCACAACTGGCATGCCATGAGCTATCACCCGGGAACCAACCAGCTTGTCATTCCACTTGCGCAAAGTTGCCAGGAAATGCTCGCGCAAAAGATCGAGCTAAAGGAAGGCGGCGGCAGCGCGGGCGGCGCCAATCGGCGCTTTTATGAGTCGCCAGGCTCGAACGGCAACGTCGGAAAGCTGGCGGCCTACGACGTCAAAACGCTGAAGGAAAACTGGAAGATCGAGCAGCGGGCGCCGTTCATGACCGCCGTAGTCTCGACAGCCGGCGGAGTCGCCTTTGTCGGCGACATGGACCGGGCTTTTCGCGCCATCGACGTAAAAACCGGCAAGGTGCTGTGGGAGACGCGCCTGGGAACTTCGGTGCAGGGTTTCCCGTTGACGTTCAGCATCGCGGGAAGGCAGTACATCGCGGTCTCGAGCGGCCTGGGCGGCGGCAGCCCCCGCATGGTGCCGGCCGTGCTCGCTCCCGAGGTGCACTATCCGTCATACGGGAATGCGTTGTACGTGTTTGCGCTGCCCGAGAAGAAATAGCGGGCGCGCGTCGGACGAGTTCCCAATGGTAATTATTTAGGTCTTGGTTTCGGAGGTGGAGTAGGAGGCGGCGGAGCCTTCGGAAGCGGCTTTGGCAACGGCGGCCAGTCGCTTCGCTTAGTCAACTCGTCGTTGTACATCCGTTCATTGTTTGGGGCTGAAGCCTGTGCGCGAGAACGTGTTCCTCCCACTTCAGCATGGCTCGTTTGTCGTTGGGAAACGCCGTAGCAGATTTAGAGAGTTCGCGGCCACGATCCGTTAGATCGTCGAGAATGTTGATCGCGTTATCAACCGTAACGTCTTCCCAAAGCTTCTCGTAATCGCAGGAGAGCTTGTTCCAACGGGCATGAAGTTCGGCTGCGTCAACCGCAAGCTTGTTATTTTGGCGAACTACCGAATACAGACTTAATGCCGTCGCAATTGCCGCAAAGACCGCGCGAACCCAAGCCCATTGAGACGGTAGCTGAATGAGAATCGTCGCCAATGCGCCAGAGGACATGAAGAGCGTTCCCCAAGTCGCCCACCGTTGACGCCGATTGTACCGTTCGGTGAGCTCCGCAAAGTAATTCGCGCGAATCTCAGCGCCGAGCATGCCTTCCCAAACTCGCTCGATCTGGGCTTCGCTGAGCATCATCTGCCTCTGCACCCATGATAGCGCGGGATGGCCGATAGCCAGGACGTTATCGCAGCGCGAACGTGAACAGCGCATTGCCGGCGCACACCGCTACGTATTGCTTCCCATTCACCGAGTACGACATCGGCCCGCTATTCACTTGCCCGCCCAGCGCCGCCTTCCACAGCAGTTCGCCGGTGCGGGCGTTCAGCGCAAAGAAGTACCCCTCGCGCCCGCCGCTGAACAGCAGATCCGATGCGGTGGTCAGCACGCCGGCCCAGGTGATGTCGTTCATCTTGAACTCCCACTTGCGCTCGCCAGTCTTGGGGTCGAAGGCCCGCACGGCCCCGTAGCCTTCTTCTTCGGTCTTGAGATTGGTGCCCAGCGTCGCGGCGGCCATCGGTGTATTGCCTGTGCCCTTCGGTCTTCCGCCTTCGGTGGCGATGGTTCCCGTGTTCTCCCACGACGAAACGTAGAACAGACCCGTTCTCGGACTATACGAGGGCGGATACCAATTTGTCGCGCCCAGCACCGTAGGTTTGACAAGCGACCCTTCGGGCGTGGGAACCTTGCCCGGAACACGCATGGGACGGCCCTTTTCGTCGAAGCCGCTCATCCAGTTCACATCGACGAACGGCTTGCCGAACAGGAACTGGCCGGTGACGCGGTCCAGCACATACATCAAGCCGTTGCGATTGGCCCATAGCATCACCTTTCGCGGCTGGCCCTTCCATTCCATGTCCGCGAGCACGGCCACCTGCGTGGAATCGTAATCCACTTCGTCGTGCGGCGTGAATTGGTAAAACCATTTCAGCTTGCCCGTGTCGGCGTCCAAGGCCACCACGCTGTCGCTATAGAGATTGTCGCCGGGGCGATTGCGGCCGTCCCAGTCAGGCTGCGGATTTCCGGTGCCCCAGAATGTCAGATTGGTTTCGGCGTCGTAGGAGCCGGTGTTCCAGATGGAGGCGCCACCCTTCTGCCACGATTCGTCCTTCCACGTTTCGTGACCCGGCTCGCCAGGCCCGGGAATGGTATGAAAGCGCCAAATCTCCTTGCCGGTGGCGGCATCGAAGGCGGCGATAAATCCGCGAATCCCCAAGTCGCCGCCCGCCGCACCTAGGATGACCTTGTCCTTCACAACCAGCGGTGCGTGCGTGATGGAGTAGTTCTCGCTTGCGTTCGCTACCTTCACTTTCCAAAGAGGCCTGCCGGTTTTGGCATCCAGCGCGATCAAGTGCGCATCGAGGGTACCCATGAACAATGTGTCGCCCAGGATCGCGAGCCCTCGATTCACGTTGCCGCAACATGCGCGCGCTTCCCGAGCATTGTTGTATGGATACGTCCAGAAAATTCGCCCGGTCACCGCGTCCAGGGCCACCACATCGTTGGGCGCCTGCACAGTGTACAGCACGCCATCCACCACCAGCGGCGTGGCTTCGAATTTCTCGAGCGAGCGCGCTTGGAATACCCACTGCAACTCCAGGCTCTTCACATTGGCCGGCGTGACTTGCGCGAGCGGAGTGTAGCGCTGGCCCAAAACGGTTCCGGAATAGGTCAACCAGTTCTGCGGCTCCTCGCGAGCGTGCAGGATGCGGTCGAAGGTTACTTCTTGGCTCAGAAGAGATCCCGTTGCGACAAACAGCAACAGCCATGGTCGATTCATTTGGTCTCCGTACCTTTCAAGGAAGCCATGTAGCTGACCACGTCGGCCAACTCCTGGGTGTTCAGTTTGTCTTTATAGGACGGCATGCCCGAGTTCGTGATCACCGAGACATCGCGTAGCTCCGTTTTGGAGAATGATCGCAGCCGCTCGCCGGAATCGAGCATTTGCACCGTGAACGTGTCCAAATTGAGAAGCCGTCCCTTGTATTCCTTGCCGTCCTTGGTGACCACGCGCACTGACCGATACTCGGGCGAAGGGGCCTTGGCTGTGTCGAGCACTGCTCTTTCCAACTGCACGCCTCGGCGCAACCCGCCGATATCGGTAAGATCTGGTCCGAGCCGCGAACCGCGCACGCCGACGCGGTGACAGCTCAGGCAATCGCCCTTACCTTCGAACACTAGTTTTCCGCGCGCCGCGTCGCCGGCAGGCAGCGTGCTCTGGCCGGGTGCCGACATCGATCGCACGTACGCCATCACGGGAAACCCCATGAAGTCGGGAAAATTCGCGGCAGGCATCGGCGTGCCGGGAATTCCCTTCAGAATGACGCGTTGCAAATCCTCGTCCGACTGCACGCTGAGAAATTGCGCGCGCGCAAAGTTCACGCCCGGCACCAGGTCGCCCTCAGGGCCGTGACAGCCGGAACAATTCGCCTGATACACGCGCGCGCCGTCTTCCACGTCTGCCGCCGTGTAGCTGTGCTGTCCGTGGAGGGCAGCGGCAACCAGCAACAGCAGACAAACCCCAGTTAAGTTGCGCATTCGCACCCGATCATCATACAGAAAGACGGCGCGGATTGGTGTAAGTTCGACTGCGTGGTAGGATAACGGGCAGACTGCCTCTGACGAGGGAAATCCCTGAGGCCGTGAAAATGGAAACTTGGGATTCTGAAACCCTCCTCGCCGAGTTGATTTCCTTCGATACCACCAGTCGACTTTCCAATCTCGAGTTGATCGACTTTGTTCGGGATTACCTGGCACGGCACGGGGTAGATTGCCGCCTGATGGAAGACCGGTCCCACGCGAAAGCCACCCTCTTCGCAAGCATCGGACCTGCCGGTCGTCCGGGATTTCTGCTGGCTGGCCACACCGATGTTGTTCCGGTAGACGGACAGAAATGGACCACTGATCCGTTCCGGCTTGACCGTCGCGATGGCCGCTTGTATGGCCGGGGCAGTGCGGATATGAAAGGGTTCATCGCATCCGTATTGGCGGCCGTGCCGCGCTTTGTACGCCAGCCGCTGCACACGCCGATTCATCTGGCATTTACGTGCGATGAAGAAATCGGTTGTATTGGTTTGCGTGAACTGCTGGAGGATTCGGGCAGTCTGCCGGTCACCGCGGCCATGGGCATCGTTGGTGAGCCCACCTCAATGCGACTAGTCGGTGAGCACAAAGGGAAAGTGGCCTTCCGAGTACAGGTGCGCGGCCAGGAAGGTCACTCCAGCAACCCAGCGGCGGGCGTTAATGCCGTCGAGTATGCCGCCGAGTTAATCGCCTTTATCCACCGATTCAATCAACAGAAACAAAGCGCTGGTCCATTCGATCCGCAATACGAAACGCCCTATACCACGCTGCATGTCGGCTCGGTGCGCGGCGGCACTGTGCTCAATGTGGTTCCCGCGGAGTGTGTGTTCGAATTCGAAATCCGCTATCTGCCTGAAGACCCTGCCCAGCCAATCGTTGAGCGCATCCGCAGATTCGCCTCCGATGAGATTGAGCCGGCGATGAAGAAGGTGAATCCTTCTTGCGGGATCGTTTTCCACGAGAAGTTCGCGTATCCTGGCTTGTCCATCGCGCCGGATGCCGAAGTGGTTAGTCTTGTCAGCTCGCTGCTCGATTCGCATGCGGCTCCGGGGAAAATAGCATTCGGGACCGAAGCCGGTCTCTACCAGCAGCGTTGCGGTATCCCGATGGTAGTGTGCGGCCCGGGTGATATTGCAAACGCTCATCAACCCGACGAATACATCGATACCGGCCAGCTTGCCGCCTGCGATCTGTTTCTCGGTCGCCTCGCTGGAGCACTTTCGCGCTAACTGCCTCACCGGGGCGCGCAATAACCGCCCTGTGCGATCATGTGGTTAACGGCCCTATTTCACAGCGCCCACGGGTCTTGCGAACTTTGCGTCATCCACCGGAACGTTGCTCTTCACGTCCGCGATCTGAATGGTGAAGCGTCCGTTCAGCCTGGAAAGCGTCCAGCGGAACGGAATCTTGACCCCGTCCGCGTCGCGATAGTCGGCATAATCAATCTGCGTTGGATTGCGGCCCACGGGCGTTTCCGCGTAGCGCACCATGCGCACCAGTAGCCCAGAGCTCTGGTCGAAGTAAAGCCGCACAGGCGGACGGCCGGGTCCCGTCCCAATCAGCGACTCGCACATTGCACCGTCGATCTGCTCGGGACGCCCTCGGCGGATCTGCGGAAAGAGCTCCTTCAACCTCAGCGCAATCGCGAACTCGGCATCCAACGCCGATGCCCCGGATTCGGTCGGCGACATTTCCCGCGCCGGGCGCCCGGTATTACCCATCCAACCGGCTGTGCCATCAAAAGCGGTAAAGCTCTCGCTGGTCCCCGGGCCGTCCCCAGAACGCGTAATCGTAACGCGCTTGTTGGGGGCCTTCGTGAGCACCTCGATCGGAGTCTGACTACCGCCCACGAGAATAGCGCCCTTCTCAACACGGCTGGTGATTTTGCGAATCGCGTCGGCGCCGCCCATTGCCGCCACATACTTTTGGATCACATCGTCGGCCGTAAGAGCGGCGGCCGGAACCGCGGCGGTGCTCGTCTCGCTGCGCGCGGGCGCGTCGGTTTCGAGCACCGGCGGGACGCTCGCTGGATTGGCAACGCCATGGTGGCAGGAGTAGCACGACACTTGTTGCCGACCTCCAAAGCTGCCCGTATTGATCGACGCCACCATCGCCATCATCTCCCGAGCGGTCTTCTTCGCCGGTTTGTCGTCGAGTTCCGGCTTGCCTGCCACGTGGCAGAAAGAACACTCGACGCCGAGCGAAGAGGAAATGACCTGCATCGCCGGCATCAACTGCTCGGCGGGCGTGCCCTTGATCTGGGCGATATTCTTGTAAGCTTGCTCGACGGTCTTAGACTCTACCGCCGGTCCATCCAGCGAGTGCTGGGCTAGCGCGATCGGCGCAAACGCCACGGCTGCGATGAAAAGTGCCCCGTAACGGCTGCGCCGGGTTGTTGGGGTGTGCATTCGAATCACCTCGCCGTTATCGTGGGGCGGCGGCCTCTATGCGGACCTAGGCTACTTTCCCGCGGCTCTTGGGTTTCGTCTCTACGGTTGCCGCCGGGGGCACGCCGTTAACAGGATAGTTGTTCCGCAGCCACTTCTCCAC
This sequence comes from Bryobacterales bacterium, assembly GCA_003166865.1. Classification (GTDB taxonomy): domain Bacteria; phylum Acidobacteriota; class Terriglobia; order Bryobacterales; family Bryobacteraceae; genus Palsa-89. Next base: position 3,441 of record PMUP01000034.1, on the reverse strand, counting down.
CGATTCTCTCTGCGTCAGCGGCGCTACTCGTTGCCAACTCGTGCGGCCAGTCCGAACCGTGTACTCGGCCATAAGGTAATGGTTGGAATTGTAAACATGGACGATATCGCCGGAGTGGGAACGCTTGCAGTGATAGGAATCAGAGATGTCGGAGTGATGGTGGTGTTGCATTTAATTACAGTTTACCATTCTGACACTCGGAAGCGCTAACTTGGATCTTATGCAAAATGACGCGCCCAATTTCGGGCGTGACCGTGAACTCGGCATGCACCGGCCAATCTCCCGGCGCGACTTCCTGAATGGCGTCGCCATTGGGTTGGGCGTGCTGGGTCCCGGACTGGTGGGAAGCGTCGAAGGCGCCCAATTCGCGCAGGACTCCCCGGGTTACTATCCGCCCGCGCTGACCGGCATGCGCGGAAGTCACCCCGGATCGTTTGAGGTGGCCCACCTGCTGCGCGATGGCAACTTCTGGAAGGCGGCGGGACAGCCAGTCGACACGCGCGAGACGTATGACCTCATTATCGTTGGCGGCGGCATCAGCGGCTTGGCGGCCGCCTACTTCTATCGCGCGCGCACCAGCCCCTCCGCCCGCATTCTCATTCTGGACAATCATGACGACTTCGGCGGTCACGCCAAGCGCAACGAATTTCGCGCCCAAGACCGCCTTCTGATCGCCAACGGCGGGACGTTGGCCATTGAATCCCCATTTCCGTACAGCAAAGAGGCGCGCGGATTGATGGATGAGCTGGGCATCGATCCGGTGAAACTGAGCGCCGAGGCCGGGAAGGCGGCCGACCACCACGTCTTTGACGGATTGCAGCCCGCGATTTTCTTCGACCAGGAAACCTTCGGCGTCGACCGGCTAGTGGCTGGAGTTCCAGGCCGCAGGCGAGGAGCGCAGGGCTTACTCTCGTGGACGGAATTCCTTGCCAAGACGCCGCTCTCCCCCCAAGCGCAAAGTGACATCGTCCGGCTGGAGGAAGCCAAGGTCGAGTACATGCCGGGCCTCTCCTCCGACGCCAAGAAAGACAGGCTGTCCCGGATGAGCTACAAAGACTTCCTTATGAATGTCGTAAAAGTTCATCCCGACGTTATTCCGTTTTATCAAGTGCGTACCCACGGTCTGTTCGGAGTCGGCATCGACGCCGTCAACGCGCTGGACTGCTGGGGGATGAACTATCCAGGCTTCCAGGGAATGAACATCGCGCCCGGTGCAACCATGCGGATGGGCTTCACGCCGCGCGGCGAGGCCACTCCAAAGCCGGAGTACTTCTTCCATTTTCCCGACGGCAACGCATCCATTGCCCGCATGCTGGTGAGGTCTCTCATTCCCGCAACGTCCTCGGGGCACACCGCCGAAGATATTGTCACGGCCAAATTCGACTATAGCCGTCTGGATAAGAGCGACTCGCCGGTGCGAATCCGTTTGAGCAGCACCGTGGTGCGGGCGCGCCATGCCGGAGATCCGTCTTCCGCCAAAGAAGTCGAGGTGGCCTATGTTCGCGACAAACAACTCTACAACGTTCGTGCCAAGAGCGTGGTAATGGCGTGTTGGAACATGATGATTCCAGATCTCTGCGTGGAGCTGCCTGAGAAGCAAAAAGAGGCGCTGAAATACGGAGTCAAAATTCCATTGGTCTACACCACAGTGGCTGTTCGAAACTGGACGTCCTTCAAAAAACTAGGTATTCGAAACATCTCCACGCCCGGCATGTACCACTATGGAGTGAATCTGGAAGAGCCCACCACCATCGGCGACTATCATGCCGTTCCCCAGTCGCCGGAAGACCCTGCTCTGCTCAGAATGACTCGAACTCCCTGCAAGCCGGGACTTTCAGAACGCGATCAGCATCGCGCGGGGCACGTCGATCTGTTCACCACGTCGTTCGAGACCTTCGAGCGCAAGATTCGCGATCAGCTGGTTCGCGTTCTCGGGGCGGGCGGATTCGATCCCGCTCGCGACATCGCGGCCATCACGGTCAATCGCTGGCCGCACGGCTACGCCTACGAGTACAACTACTTGTTCGATCCGGAATGGCCGGATGGCCAGCAGCCGTGCCAGATCGCGCGCCAGCGCTTTGGGCGCATCGCCATCGCCAACTCGGACGCCGCAGCCGCTGCTTACACCGATCAGGCCATGGACCAAGCTTATCGGGCGATCAGCGAACTGATCGGGAGACAAGCATCCTGAGCGCATACGGGGGAAGCTGGGAAACAACTTCGTTCGCGCGTTGAACGGCTGCGGACCGGCCGAGCCGAGTTACTTAAAGAAGCGCACGAAGGGTCATACGGAGACTACGATTTCCGGCGACACGCGCGCCGACTGGTCAGAGGCATTCGCTCTGGTGCCCAGCCTCGAGGTGGCGTACGTATGGCACGCCTCGAAGTTCACACGCGAGGTACTTGATGGCTTGCTGCGCATCGGGTTTCTCCACCATCAACAGATCATCTGGAACAAGGGCCGAACTGTTCTGACTCGGACTCACTACTGGTTTCAACATGAACCGGCGTGGTACGTCAGAAAAAAGAACGCGCCCTGGTTCGGCAAGGCCGGCGAGAACTCAACCATTTGGGATTCGCCGTCGCCCAAGTTCATCATGGGTGGTTCCGACGAGACCAAGTTCGATCACCCGACGCAGAAGCCCGTTGAACTGATGCGGCGCCCAATCTTAAACCATCTTCGGCGTGGCGAACTCGTGTATGACCCATTCCTCGGCAGCGGCACCACGCTCGCGGCCGCGGAACTGACGGAACGAGCTTGCTACGGCATAGAGCTTGATCCAAAGTACGTTGACGTCATCATCCAACGCTGGCAGGTGTTGACCGGCAAGCAAGGCACGCTCGCCGGGGACGGGCGGACATTCGATGGCGTCGCATAGGAGCGGCGGGAAGGGTCGGAATGATTCGAGCGCTAGCTTAGCGGCTAAGACGACTCGAGACCACGCTTACTCCTGTGGAGCCGCACATCCTCACTATAACCGCCATCGCCTCAGCCACGGGGGAGATCATCCATGAGAGCCTACTGGTGATCTACCCCACGAACTATCGCGGCCGACAAACAAGCTACTGGGGAGAACCAGCTCAAGCCGCGCCCCTCAACCGACGATGAATCGACCCGCGGAAAGTGGATCCAAACGAGAAACGCCGCCGAGCAGAGGCCCGGCGGCGCGACGTGAAATACAGGGGCGGAGATCAGGCTTTGATCGAGTAGCTTCGCTCGCCGTCCTCGCCCTTGGTCGAGGTAACGGTCAGCCCCATCTTCTTGCCGATGGTGCCCGACAGGAACCCACGCACGGAATGCTGCTGCCAGCCCGTTGCCTTCATCAGCTCCTTGGCTGTTACGCCGCCTGGGCGCTTCAGCAGTTCGAGCACTTTGGCGGTTTTGCTGCCGTCGCGGGCGCCGGTGGCCCTCTTCGCGCCCTTGGGCGCTTTCTTGGCCCA
>PMUP01000086.1 GCA_003166865.1 Bryobacterales bacterium | reverse complement strand
CACGATGGTGGTGGATGTCGGGAATCCCAACACTCCGGTGATTTACGCTTCGCCCAGCGTCGAAATTACGAAGGAAATTATCGAGCTATACGACAAGAGTACGGCGTCGGCAAGTGCTCCGCCCGCGCCGGCCGCACCGAAGCCTGCGACACCCGCCGCTCCGAAGCCTGCTCCAGCGAAGCCGCCCGGGCAGTAGCGCCGGCAGTGGTTGCTTCGTGCGAGTAGAGCTTGCGAATCCGCAAAGGGCGCGGCGGCGCTCTGATTGCCTTGGAATAACGATGCCGCCGTACTCCGTTTTGCGGATAGCCGCTTGACCCGCAAGCTGCGCGACCGCAACAAACCCGCATACCGGTTGGCCCACTGGCCGATCTGGATTTTCGTTTTCTTCATCGCGCCCGGGCCTTCCACCTTCGATCTGTTCGAGCGCGGTTTTGACCGGCGCAAGCTGGTGTGGCTGGGCATCGTGATGCTCGGAACCGGCCTGGCCGCTCTGCGCGGTCAATTGCCTGGCGTGGAGCCGCGGCCCTACATCATCCGCTTCGTCGAGGATAAACCGAACCCGTTGTATCGCCGCATCTGCTACACCTTCGCCTGGAGCATCGTGATCACGTTCGCGGTGCTGAATTTCGCCGGGGTCGCCGTGGCGGTTGTTACCGGCACGTGGCGGCTGAAGCAGATTTATCAATACGCGTATTTCCCGGTCGCCGCGGCGACCTGGGTGCTGGGTGCGGCGGGAGTGCTCCCGCGCGTCAAGGCATCAACCAAGGGTGAAGGACGCGAGCGGCGCTATTTCTATGGCGCGGTGTGGGCATCCTCGGTCGCGCAGCCGGTATTGGGGATTCTGTGGAAGGTGCTTCCGCACTCGCGCTCGGCGGACGCGGTGAAGCTGGTGGTGTTTTCGGCGATTCTGGCGTTCTGCGGCGTGCTGGCCAAGCGCGGCCTGCTGCCGAGGACTCGCCCGATTCTGCCGGGTGAGCTGGCCATTTCGGACTAGGTGATTATTTTGCACGCCGGGGGGTGAAAATGCGTCAAAATGAATTAGTGGCTCTTCGCCCCATAAAGCTGGTGCTGTGTTTTGTTGCGGTTGCGCTCGCGGCGCAGGCTGGTGAGTTCGTCGTGCTCTCCAACGGCTTTCGTATCCATGCCGATAGCCACTCGGCCGATGGACCCGTCATCCGGCTCCAGACCAATCAGGGCATGATCGAAATTCAGGCCAGCACGGTGGCGGCGTTCGAGCAGGAAGATTACGCCCCGCCCGCAGCTGCGGCCAATCCAGTACCGGCTCCGGCTGCCCGCCAGGCCGATCTGACGCCGAGAGAGCTGGTCACGCAAGCCGCCATTCACGCCGGTCTTCCGCCTGCGATCGTACACAGCGTCGCTCGAGCCGAATCGGCTTACCGCCAGGATGCCGTTTCACCGAAGGGCGCCATCGGATTGATGCAGCTGATGCCGGGGACTGCCGCCGCATTGAACGCCGATCCGCTGGATGCCGCACAAAACGCCGACGCCGGCGCCAGGTACCTGCGCGATTTGTTGCAGAAATACGAGAACGATCCACACCAGGTCTCCAAGGCCGTGGCCGCCTACAATGCCGGTCCGGCAGCCGTCGACAAGTATGACGGCATCCCGCCCTACGCCGAGACCATTCAGTACGTGAAGCGCGTGCTGAAGCAATACGAAAAAGAGCAGGCTGCTAATCTGAGGTGATGCCGTTCGATGGTCTGCGCGTAGTCTCGTTCGAGAGCCGGCGCGCCACCGAGATGGGCGAATTGATCCGCAGGCAGGGCGGCGATCCGTTCGTCGCGCCATCCATGCGCGAAGCGCCCATCGAGAACAATCCGGAAGCATTCGAGTTCGCCGAGCGGTTGTTCGCGGGCGAGTTCGATCTGATGATCTTTCTCACCGGCGTCGGGACGCGGGCGCTGGATAAAGTGCTGGCATCACGCTATCCGGCCGGGAAGTTCGCCGAGGCGCTGCGCAAGATCACGGTGGCCGCGCGAGGGCCGAAGCCCTTGGCCGCGTTGCGCGAGATGCAGGTGCCGGTGACGGTGACCGCGCCCGAGCCAAACACCTGGCGCGAGTTGTTGACCGCGCTCGAAGGCCGGACCGAACGGAAGATTGCTGTGCAGGAATACGGCAAATCGAACGCCGAGCTGCTTGATGGTCTTCGTTCAAGAGGCGCCGATGTGACCCCCGTGCGCGTCTATCAATGGGATCTGCCGGAAGATGTCGCGCCGCTGCGCGAGGCGGTGCATCGGATTGCCGAGGGCCGTGCCGATATCGCGATGTTCACTACGTCGATACAGATTCCGCATCTTTTTCAGACAGCGACAGCAGAGCGGCTCACCGAACACATGCAGCACGCGCTGCGCCGCATGGTGATCGCATCCATTGGCCCGACCACCACGGAGACTCTGGAGGAGTTTGGACTTGCGGCGGATATCACGCCCAGCCATCCGAAGATGGGTTTCCTGGTGAAGGAGACCGCCGAGCAAGCCGGGGCGATTCTGGAACGCAAACGGGGGACGCATGCCTAAGAACGGAGGCAATCTATACCAGCAATTCGGCAAATACTACGGTTTGGCATTCCTGCTGCCGGCGTCGATGTTGGTGGGCTACGGCATCGGGTGGGCGCTCGATAAAGCCTTCGGCACAACTTTCCTCAAGGTCGTATTTTTGTTGGTTGGGGTCGCTTCTGGGATGATTGAGCTCGTTCGCGAGTTGAGCAAGGACGATGCAGGAAAATGACCCTGCCTTTTACGACGGAGCCATCCAGCGAATCTCTTGGCTCATCGTTGTTTTGGGATTGTTGGGAGCAGTCGCGGCAGCGTTCCTCCGCGGGCTCCGCTCTGGCTTCGCATTCCTGGCCGGGGCCTGCGTCTCTTACCTCAGTTTCTGGGGCTGGCGGCAGCTGGCAGGCGCCCTGGGCCCGGGCGGCAAGAAGCGATCTCCCTGGTTCTTCATCAATCGCATCGTGCTGCTCTTGGCTGTGGCGTGGGTTATAATCAAGTTTCTTGGACCGAACGTAGCGGGTGCTGTGGCTGGCCTGTTAGTCACCGCCGCGGCGATCATCCTTGAAATCATCTTCGAACTGATCTATGCAAGCTGAACCAGAAGTCTGGACTACGGTCCTGTTTAATCGCCTCCTGGCTGGGCCGCTCGACTCATTCCTGAACGCCATCGGCAAGCCCGCCGCCGATCCAACGCACCCCTGGGAAAACTGGATCACCATGGAAATCCTGGTGGTTGCGATCATTCTGGTGCTGTTCGCGGTTCTGAAGTCGAAGCTTTCGGTGGAAAATCCCGGCAAGCTGCAGTTGACCTTCGAAGCGCTCTACAAGTTCCTCTCGGGGCAGGCACATGATGCACTCGAGCATGGCGCAAACAAGTATCTGCCATTCATCGGGACGTTGTTCATTTTTATACTTTTCATGAACCTGATCGGCGTCATTCCCGGTTTTGAATCGCCGACCATGACTCCGGCCGTTCCCTGCGCTCTCGCGGTCTCGGTTTTTCTGTATTACAACTACATGGGAGTCCGCGCGCAAGGAGTCGGCAAGTACATCGCGCACTTCGCGGGCCCTGTATGGTGGCTCGCGCCAATTATGATTCCGATAGAAGTTGTGAGCCACATAGCCAGACCTCTCTCGTTGACCATCCGTCTATTCGCGAATATGTTCGCCGGGGAGCGCGTCACTTTAACGTTCCTTACCCTCACTTATTTCGCCGTTCCAGCCGTCTTTATGGGTCTGCACGTGTTCGTGGCATTCTTACAAGCATTCATATTCATGCTGCTCAGCGTCATTTACATCGCCGGAGCAGTAGCACACGAAGAATAATGGCATTATCCGTTCCGAGCGTGAGCCCGTCGTCCCCCAGGATAGATAGGGAACCACCTCCTCGCGAACAACTTTGAACCAGGAGAAACACTCGAATGAAACTGAAACTAATCTACTCGACCGGCCTGCTGCTGCTGTTGGGCAGTCCGATTTTCGCCCAGACGCCCGCCGCCGGCAGCGGGACTACGGACTGGCATCTGCCGTTCGCTTATCTGGCCATGGGGATTGCGGCCGGCCTGTGCGGCCTCGGACAAGGAAAAGCTACCGCCTCAGCTGCGGAAGCCATGGCGCGTAACCCTGGCGCGGCCGCCGGCATTCGGTTCGCTCTCATTATCGGACTGGCCTTGATCGAATCTCTCGCGCTCTATACGCTGTTCGTCACCTACATCGCAAAGTAGCTGATGTGCCTCTCGGGGGTGGTTTCAAAGCCACCCCACTGCCCTTTATGAAGCGACACCTATGAAACTGCAGGGCATCTTCAGCCCCATCACCACGCCCTTCAACCACGAAGGCGAGATGTGGAAAGTTAAAGTCCAGCACAACATCGAGAAGTGGAACGCCACCGGACTCGCGGGCTATGTGGTCACCGCGTCCACCGGCGAGAGCGTGATGCTGGGCACCGACGAAAAGATCCAGCTCTGGGAATGGGTGGCGCAGTGGGCTGCGCGCGAGAAGCTGCTGATCGCGGGAACCGGCATGGACAGTGTGCACCAGACCGTGGCGCTGACCAATCGCGCGGCCGAGATTGGCTACAAGCTGGCGCTGGTGAAGACGCCATCATTCTTCAAAGGACAGTTCAGCAAGCCGGAAACGCAGATGCTGTTCTTCCGCGCGGTGGCCGATCAATCCAAGATCCCGGTGCTGCTTTACAACTTCCCGCAGAACACGGGCATCGATCTCGCGGCCGAGGCGGTAGCCGAGCTGTCGCATCATCCCAACATCGTCGGCATCAAGGAAAGCTCGGGCAACGTCGAGAAGTTGATGCAGATGGTGCGCGAGACGAAAAAGGGATTTCAAGTGCTGACCGGCTCGGCGACCACGCTTGCGCCATCGCTCGCCATCGGCTGCACCGGCGGTATCCTGGCGTTCGCGAATCCGGCGCCCTACGCGAGCATTTCCATTTGGGAAGCGCATCGCACGCGCGAGCCCGAGGCCGCCCTGGATTGGCAGAACCGGATCGGGCGCGCGGCCAAGCTGGTGACGACCAAGTACGGCATCGGCGGGCTGAAGTACGCGATGGATCTGACCGGCTATTATGGCGGTCCTCCACGGCTGCCGCTGCTGGTTCCTACGCCCGCGGCAAAGCAGGAGATCGAAGAGGCGTTTGCGGATTTACGAGGCTAACGGCGGCGTTCACATCTTCGATCATGCGCAGAGTTTTTTCGCGGACGCCGCGGACGAACGCATCGCGCGAGATAGCGGGATCGCCAAACGCATACGTCGTGCCGCGCGACGAGCTCACGACCGCGCCCAGACCGTCGTCATTGAAACACTCCGCGGCTGCCTTGGCACTTCCGCCCTGTGCTCCGTATCCTGGAACCAAGATCTGCGCCCTGGGCATCAGTTCGCGCAATCGGCGGCCTTCTTCGGGGAACGTCGCACCAATCACCGCGCCGATTGAGCTGTAGCCCGACTCGCCAACCAGATCCTCACCCAACTCATGCAACATGCTTGCGATGGATTCATAGAGGGGACGGCCGGTGGTTTCGACCCGTTGGTCCTGAAAATCCTTTGAGCCCGGATTCGAAGTTTTCAGGACCACGAACAAGCCTTTACCGTGCTTCTTGCAGGCTTCGACAAAGGGCGCCAGACTGTCGCGGCCCAAATACGGCGTCACGGTGAGCGCATCGCAATCGAACGCGCCCTCTCCCAGATATGCATTCGCGTAGGCTTCGGCCGTGGACGAAATGTCGTTGCGCTTGCCGTCGGCGATCACTAGCAGGCCACGCTGTTTGGCCGCCAGGACGGTGTTCTCAAAGGCCTGCATTCCCGCGACGCCGTATTGCTCGAAGAAGGCCAACTGCGGCTTGACAGCGGGGACCAAGTCGGCCACAGCATCCATCACCAATTCATGGAATGCAGTGATGGCAGCGTACGTGCCGCTTCCACGGACAAAAGCCGGCATCTGATCGACGCGCGGATCCAAGCCCACGATACATCGGCTGTTTTTCGCGAGGATCTGTTGGATGAGTCGGTCGGCGAACTGCGCCATCTTACGTTCATTGTGGCACGGCTAGAAATTAAAGAGGACTTGCCGCAACGCGTCCTGGTATTCCTTCCGCGCAGCCTTCGCCACCGTTCTCGCGTCTTCCTCGGCGAAGTCCGCCTTCTCCCAGTCTTCCACGGCGATCATGGAATGATCCGGTATCGCAAGGTTTTCTTCAAAGCGAATGGCGGCGATCCAGCGTTCTACCGCCGCCTTATAGTCGAATCTCAGTTTGTCCAGTTCTAAGTTGTCCATAGTCCTAGAACACGTTCTTCAGGGCCCAGAACAGGAACCCGGACAGGAGCATGGCGGCGGGAAGCGTGAGGACCCAGGCCAGCGCGATGTTGCGGACCGTGCCCCACTGAAGGCCGGTGCGATTGGCGGCCATGGTGCCGGCGATGCCAGACGAAAGCACGTGAGTTGTACTGACAGGCATACCGTAATAATCGGCCAAGCCGATGGTGGCCATGGCGGTGATTTCAGCGGCCGCGCCTTGCCCGTAGGTCAGGTGATCCTTGCCGATCTTTTCACCCACCGTTACCACGATGCGCTTCCAACCGATCATCGTTCCCATACCCAGCGCCATCGCCACGGCCACCTTCACCCAGAGCGGAATGAACTTGGTGGCGAGATCGATGTGCTTCTTATAATTGGCGAGGATCTTCTCCTCGTCGGAGGTGAATACCGGTTTGCCGGATTTCTGCACCAAGCGGATGGCCTCGCTAACCATGTACATGTCGTTGCGGAAATTGCGCGTCTTGTCGGGCGGGACATCCTTGAGAGCTTTGTAAATGGCCGTCTCGTTGCCGATATCGCTGACCACTGAGCGCAGGGCCAGCATGGTGTTCGCGTTGAAATCCTTGGTACGGATGTAGGCGGTCAAATCGTCGCGCGGATCGGCTACCACCGCCGATGGATCGACGTACTTGTTGAGAACCTGCACGGTTTGTTGCGAAGAGGCCAGGAAGTCCTGGGTTTGGGCCGGCGTGACGGCGCGATTCAGGGCGTAGGTGGTGGGCACCGTTCCGATCAGGATCAGCATGATGAGTCCCATGCCTTTCTGTCCGTCATTAGAACCGTGGAAAAAACTTACGCCCGAGCAGGTCCCGAAAAGCAGTACCCGAATCCAAAAGGGCGGCGGCTCGGTGCCCTTAGGCGCTTCGTAAAGCCTTTTGTCCTTGATAACCGCCTTGCAGATGGTAAGCAGCAAGGCCGCGATGGCGAACCCCACCAGGGGCGAAAGCAGCAGGGATTTGCCGACGGTCGCCGCCTGGGTCCAGTCGACTCCACTGGTGCCTTGCCTCGGATTCATCAGTTGATTCGCGATGCCGACGCCGATAATGGAGCCGACCATGGTGTGCGAACTCGAGGCCGGCAGCCCGAAGTACCAGGTGCCGACATTCCAAAGGATGGCGGCGATCAAGAGAGCAAAAACCATTGCAAAGCCCGACCCGCTGCCCACTTGCAGGATCAATTCCACAGGCAGCAAAGTGATGATGGTGAATGCGACCAAGCCGCTGGAAAGCACGACACCAATGAAGTTGCAAAAGCCCGACCACGCCACGGCTAAGTGGGGCTCCATGGTATGGGTATAGATGACGGTTGCAACGGCGTTGGCTGTATCGTGAAAGCCATTCACGAACTCAAAGCCGAGGGCGACCAGCAGCGCGACGCCCAGCAAGATATATGGGTAGAGGGACGTGCCTCGTTCTACCTGCAAATCCCTGGCGAGGCTGATGATCGTGTAGATCAGACCAACGACGAGAGCCGCCCCGAAGACGGCAATGCCAATCTTTCCGGGATTTCTCGACATTTTTTGATGTAGTACGGGTGCAGTAGCGCTAGCGGCCATAGTTCTCCTTCGGCCTGCCCACTATAAACCCGCAGTGTTTCAATTTGCTTAAGTTCTGGTTACAACGATGTGCCGTGTGGAAAAACCTTCAGTCAATCTTTCAGTTCGCGCATTAGCCGCACGAAGCCCGGTACGCCCAGGAGCTTCTCCAGCTCGGTGCAGCGCTTTTCGTCGAGGACCTGGAAGCCAGATTTCTCATAGGCCGCCCGAGCTGCATCATTTCCGATGTAGGTGGTGATCTGAGCGAGACTACATCCGCGCCGGATCGCGTCCCGAGTGATTACGTCTAGTAGGATGTCGGCGAGTCCGCGCCGCCGATATTCCGGCCGGGTTGCGACGTTCTCGACGACGAAATCCGCTCCGGCGTCCGGGGGCATGCAGGCGGCCCACACCGGAGCAACTCGCTGGTAGGATGCCGCAGCTTCTGCCTCGGTCCATCCAAGATCGCGCTGAACGTTGAACATTGCTTCGCCGACGATTGCCCATCCGCCATCACGGGGTTCAAATCCGCAGAGCGCCGCCGCGCGCTCGCCGTCGACTTCGGCGACCAGAAAACTCTCGTAATGATACAGCGATCGCGGCTCGGCGACAGCCAGACGCCTCAGATAGTCGAGGCAGCCTGCCTCGCCAGCCCCGATGATCAGATCCCAAAAGCCGCGCGCTAAATGGGAGCGCGAGGCGGAGAGTGTCACCCAAGCGAGAAACTCCGCGTCGCCCGAGTTGGCACGGCGGACAAAAACCTCCATCAGGCCTAGGCGGTCATGATAGCCGTCACGGTGCTGCGCTCGATGACTTGCTGATAAGCATCCAGCATGCCGTCAAGCAGCACCACCGTGGTCGCCAAGGACTTCGCGTCGAACTGGCCCCGGTCCAACAGTTCCACGAAGCGCGGAATGTCGCGCATCGGATTGGCGCCGCCGTATTGCCCCGCGTGATGCGTGCGGCCGCCGATGGTGAATACAACCGCCGGCAAGGTGATATTTCCAGTGGGAAGACCAGTAGTGACGATATGGCCGCCCGGGGCGCACATCATGTACGCCTGCTGGATGGGGAGAATGCCGGTAGGATCGGGACCGGCTTCGAACTTGGGTTTCGCTCGATCGGCGCCCACGGCTTCGACGACAAAGTCCGCGCCGGCGCCACCCAGAAGTCCGCCCGAGTCACGTCCGCCAGCCCAGAGACGGTTGTTGGGGCCATTCGAGAGTTCCCGCACTTTCTCCACCAGATTGTTGCCCTCGACATTGGGATCGAGCACGTCTGTTGCGCCGACCTTCAGGGCCAATTCTCTGCGAACACGAATCGGCTCGATGGCGATGATTTTGGATGCGCCGGCAATCCGAGCGCCCTGAATTGCGCTCAATCCCACGGGACCGCATCCCACAACTGCAACGATGGACCCTGTCTGAATGGCCGCCAAAACTTGCGACGCAGTGCAACCGAGGCCCGCGACGGTCACGCAGCTACAGACCATGCCGAGGTCAGCAGCCGAAGCCTTGGTGAATACCGGTACCACCCATTCTTCGAAGGTGACCATCAACTCGGCGAGTCCGCCGATGTGCGAGTTCGCATACACGGGTGTGCCGTCGCGCATGTCGGCGATGGGAACCAGATCACTGGGGCCTTGGCGACCCAAAAACTGGCACATGTCGGCTCGCCCGCGCAGGCATTGATAACAGGAGCCGCATTGGGGAGTCCCGGAAACGCAAACGCGATCGCCCACTTGAACGCGCCGCACATCGGGACCGACCGCCTCCACGATTCCGACGCCGCCATGGCCCTGAATCAACGCCATGCGAGACATCGCCAGGAAAGCGGGCGGAATGGGACGGGGAGGAGCGCCGGCAGGCGGCGGGGGCGGCGCGCCCGGCTGCGGAAGCCCGAGCACATCGCTCGAATTCGAGTAGCAGAGATTGGTTGCTTCGGTGCGGACCACGATTTGACGGCCGCTGATGGGGCGTAGCGTCAGCTCTTGCAGCGTGGTGCGGCCCGGTCCAGTGCCGCGCGAAACCCACCCGCGGAATTTCCGGCCGGGAGCGGCGGGCTTGGATTGTGCAAGCGTCGTTTGTGCGAGCAAAGCGCCGCTTTGGGCCGCCAGCGCGACGCCTCCAGTCAGCACGCCCCTGCGGGATAGAGCGGAGTCTTTGGGTTCCATCGGAACCAGTGTATCGCCATTGTTCGACTTTACGGACTGATTTCGAAATCGGCTGCGCGGCGGGCCGATTTTCCGGCACTATCGCTGGCTTCGACCTCCAGGCGGTAAGAACCCGGCGGCAGTGAATCGACGGGCACGCGCCTGGCGATTGGAATCGCAAGGCTGCCGGTGGCCGCGGGTAGCGTGACGCGCAGGACACCGGTGTCCAGCTTCTGCTCGCCCGTTTTGCGATCAGTCTTTAGATCAAAGATGCGCATGGCGACGCCGAGTGTGACTTTCGGATCGGGCGCCACGAGCAGCGGTTCGTAGATTTCGGCGTATACGGCTGGCGCATCGGTCTTCTTGAAACGGCTCGATCCGGACGGCGTCATTCGTACACCGTCGGCAATGAGCGGCGTGCGATCAGCGGTCCACATCGCGTCTGCGTGCAGCCGAGGATCGGAGGCCGGGCCGTACTGGCGGCTCAGAACCAGCCCGCCGATCGCGAATTGTTCGGGTTTGTAAGGATCCACCACAAGAGCCGTCTCTACTTTTCCGCGGCTGTCATCGCCTGCGTCGTAGGCGACGTCAAGCGTGTATGAGCCGGGGAGAATTTCGAACTGGTTCTCATAGTGAAACGGCACGGCCAGGAAAGCCGCGAGCCGCTTTTCGTCGTCGAACTCCAGAACGGCGTGCCCCTCGCGATCCCGCACAACGACTGGAACATTCACCAAGTTCACGCCGGTGGTGAACATGGGCGTGTCGCGCGCGGTGATCTCCGGGGCGGCCTGATTGCCACTGGTTGGCGGTTGCGCAAAGGAATAGGACAGGCCCAACAGAGCGGCGGCTATGACGAATGGTTTCGCCCGGGATCTCATTTCGCATCAGGCCCGTGCCGTAACCAGTATACATTTGTTACATTTCCCTGCCCGTGGCGCCAAACTGTAGTTTCGCGGCTGGTACCGGAACCCCCTGGTACCAACTGGCGATGCCAGCTTGCGCTGCATTAGTGGATCATCGATCAGGAACTTATGGCGACGAATGCACAGCAAGGATACGATCCCGCCAACTACTACGTGTGGCGGGCGCCGGACGGCTTTTCCATCCACCTGAGCCTGCACGTGGTTCGGGAACTGGCGGCTCAAGTTGCAGCTCCCGGGGAAATTTGTGGAATTTTGCTGGGGCGCTCCATCACGACGCCGTTCGCCGCCACGATGGCCGACGATTTTGTGGTGATTCCCCCGTCCGACGACTTCGAGAGCGCTCGCCGGGCTGCGGAGAACGACGGACGCGGGCTGCGCGGCGTTGGCTATTTCCGGTCGCAGGGCAATGGCCAGATGAAGCTGGGCGCACGCGATTTGCAAACCTTCGATCGGTGGTTCTACGAAAACGGAAACGTCGGGCTGTTGATTCGAGCCCCGCGGCGCGGCGATTGTGAAGCCGCCCTGTTCTATTGGCACGACGGCCAGGCCCAGCCGCGCGAATTCGGTTTCGGGTTTCCGTTTGATGCGACGAAATTGGCGGGCGGGCACCCAGGTTGGCGCTTTCCAGACCCGTTGGAGCCGGAGCAAGAGGCTCCCGCGCGAGCGGCGGCGTCCCACCAGACTCCGGAAGCGACGGTGGTTGCTCCGAGCGCGGGTATTCGATGGTCCAGGCTGTGGCCGACCGCGGCGCTCATTACTATCGGAATCGTTGCGACTCAGGTCGCCTGGAATTCCAGGGGAACAGCGTCGGCGAATTCTTCTGCCGTCGAGGCGACCGCACCGTCGACGACGGCGACTTCCGAAACACGGTTGGGCTTGAACGCGACTTCACAGCCGCATCGGTTGGACATTCGCTGGAATCCGGCCACGCCCGCCATTGCCGGGGCTGTCAAGGGCACGATGAGCATCTCGGGAACCGGAGTGACAGACGCCGTTCTGTTCGACTCGCGTGAGCTTCGGAGCGGATACGTCGCCTACACGCCCAAGGCAAATGACGTCAGCATCCGATTCGAAGTGACGGCCGCGGATGGTACGGCCACGACTGAATCGATTCGGGTGGTAGCGACTCCGTAGCCGCCGGAGCTAGGCGTCGATCGCCTGCGCCAGATCTTCAAGGCTGCGCCTAAGAGCTCCGATTCTGGCCTGACTGGCCGAGTCTGGAGGCAGATGTCCCGGCAAGGCATCGGTGAAACGAGCAGACTGCAGGAACTGCGTCATTTCGGCGGCGACATAGACTCGCAGTTCCGGGGACTGTTCTCGGACCTCGCGGGCCAGGGTAGGCCTGCCATCGATCAAAGAGATGAGATCTTCGAGATCCTGGCTTCCAAGAAAGTCTCCCTTGCCGCGGCCCTTAAAGGCCTCCATCTTAGTAGCCAGGAAATACGGAGCAGTAATTAGGTGGATCTCCACGCCGGGCTCCAACAGGAGCGGCGTCGCCGTGGACATAGCATAGCGATACCACCGATTTGAGAATCCGAGGATCTTTTCGTCGAGACGCATCAAATCCAGCATGATCTCGCCGTGCAACCATCGGCACAAGGGAGCGCCGTCGCGCGAATCCTCCGCAAATCCCAGTTTTCGCAGACGGCCGGAAAAGTCTTCGTATTCTGCATAGGAGGCAATCTCCGCGATGGCATCTACGTCATAGGTCGAGCGGACGCCGGCCGCCGCCTCGTCGGTGATCAGCAAACCGGTGACACATCCACCAAGAAACACGAGTTCGTTGAGAAGCGGCCTAAGCAATCTGGCCGCTGCAATGAGTTGCTGCCTGTTAGGATCGTGCATCAGCTTCGTGCAGACGCTTGTGCAGTTCCTGTTCCGCCAGTTTTCGCTCGCGAGCGCGGCCGTCGCGTAAGGCGTCAACCAAAAGCCAAAAGTTGGTATAGTGATCGGTCTCGCAGCGCCGCAAAGGGCACGGTCTTGTAGAGGGGCTGAAATGAAATGCCTCTTTGCTTGCCCTCGGGATACGGCCAAACCGGAGGAAGTTCGTCTTGTGTGATGACGCTTTTCAGCGGCTCCGCCCCGTACGAGGTCGGAAGCCCGCGGATCGGTTCGCCTCATTCTGGAGGAAACACATACTTCGCGCCGTGAATGAGAAACTCCTCAAGGGCCGCCACGTTGGGGCGGTCGTTGAGATCGGGGCCATGAAGCAGATGAGCACTCCGCGCGCGCCGGACTGCGGCATGTACCTCCGCCGGACTCATTGCCAACTCACGGGCGATGTGGGAGTACGCCGGTCTGTTGGAGCGAAAGCTCAGGAGCTTCAACGCGACCAGCACGTCTTGGGGCTTAAGAACCATCCAGTTATTAAATATTCGCAATTCGCGAATAACGAACTAGATGTTTCTAAACGGTTTAATTCCATAAAACTGCCGCTGCGGAGCTGGTAGCCAGAAGCCGCTGTTAGTTTTCGGAAGGCTTTTCTGCGCGGTCGATGACTAGCACCTCGACGGGCGCCTTGGTAGGTTCCAGCTTCAACCCCAGCTGCTGCTGGATTGCGGTGTACAGGTCCGGGGGAGCGTCGGCATTGTCGGTGGGGGGCGGCACTTTAACCCCAAGGCCGGCGAACTGAGTCTCATCGGGCGTCCACTTCAGCAGGAAGTCGTACCTTCCGGGGAGTCCGGTCTGATCCACCACCGGCCGATCCAGGACGGCGGTCTGCATCGTGCCTGCGAAATCCGCCATGGTCGCGTTCCTGGCAGGTAACACGCCGAGTCCCCTGAAGAACAGGCCGGGAAGGCCGTTCGGATCGCCTTCGCTCTTGGTGAGCTTGGGTCCAGTTTTTCCTACGACGATTGCGTACACGGAGAGCTCTTTCTTGTCGCGATGGAAGGTGAGCTTGAAGCGATCCGCCAGCAGCTTCTGAACCATCATCTTCCACTGCTTGTCGTTGGGCTGACCCTCCCCGTCGGGCTTCGCGGCCAAGTCGTACTTCTCCGATTCGAGCCACGCGGGACCGCCCGTGATTTGCCGGGCATGCAGCCCATAGGCGAACGTGATGAGATCGCTCAGAGACGTATTCATCGTGGAGAACTGACGGCCTCTTACCATAAACCCTTTGCCCTGTGTCTCAGGCTTGCTGGGCTTGATAGTGGCCACTTCAAACACCGGATTGGCATCCGCTGACATGGGCTTCACTGGGGCTGGCGGCTCCGGAATCGCCCAGGCCGTCTCGCTGGTGGCGCGCTTCAAGATCAGGGGCAGCGGCTGGGGTCCCTGGGTCCAAGTCCCGGCGATCGAGTTTCCGTCCGCATTCAGCTTGCCCTCAAATGTGCCTGCTATCCCAGGGACCGACATTTTTACGGCCGAACCCTGTAGAGTGATCGCGCCGGGTATCGGCTGTCCTCCCTGATCGATGCTGTACATGACAGCCTTCAGGGCGTCCGCATCCGTCGTCGAGATCTTGATGACAATTCGGAGCTGTCCACCCGGGGCCTGTGGGACCTGTAGTGCGCCCTGCCAGGTACCGGTTATGCTCTGGGCGAGCAACGCGCCCGACAACGCCGCGAGAACGATAATCCACAGCATTAACTTCTTCATGGAGGATCTCCTGGAGAACTACTCGCCTAGTTTACATGAGAGAATCTTGCACGCCATGAGCAACACGCCCGTCATTCCATTAAACCGATGGCACGATTCCTGGCTGGATTGCTCATCACGTGCGCGCTTCTTGGACAAGCAACGAACTCGCCGCCAGCCGCGCCCACGGCCTATACAGTGGCGTCGATCAAGCCAAATAAGTCGAGCGACGACCGCTTCATGCTTCGCACTATGCCCGGCGGCGGCCTCACCGCTACGGGCGTGACGCTCAAGATGCTCATCGGTTTTGCCTATGGCGTCTTTGCCTACCAGCTCTCAGGCGGGCCGGCCTGGATTGGCACGGAACGGTGGGATATTGAAGCCCGGACCGATGGCGTTCAGGGGCGACTTCCGCGCGCTCAGTCCGACGCGCTGCTTCGAGCGTTGATCGAGGATCGATTTCAACTGAAAGCCCGTCGCGAGACCAAGGAAATGCTCTTCTATGCGCTGGCGGCAGCAAAGAACTTATGGATATTAAAGGCCCACAGCGGCTCTTCGGAGCCTTCCGAGGCCCGGTTTGGGCGTGGGTCGGCCACTTTTTCGGACTTCTCGATGGGTCGCCTGGCCGCGTACCTTGCTATGCAATTAGGCCGGCCGGTAATCGATCGAACGGGTATTCACGGCAGCTACGATTTTTCCTTGGAATGGACGCCCGCGCCTGGTGAAGGCGGTCCCGAGGCTATCGGGTTGCCTGCGCGAGCCGAAATCAGCCCGCCTGCCGATTCGAACGGTCCATCCATCTTCACCGCGCTGGAAGAGCAACTCTGGCTCAAATTGGAACCGCAAAAGGGTCCAGTTGATATCATTGTTATCGATCACGTAGAGAGGCCTTCAGAGAATTAGAACGATGCTTCGAGCGGCCGCAATTGCGAGTCTCCTGCTCGGCTCCTGCCACGCGTTTGGCCAGCCAGCCGCGCCCCGGCCGGAATTCGAGGTGGCATCCATCAAGCTCAACAAGTCGGGAGACGGCCGGATGATGATCATGCCTGACCGTGGCGGCAGGTTCGCTGCCACAAATATCTCCCTGCAATTCCTGGTTACGTTGGCATATCGTATCAAGGATTTTCAACTCTCCGGGGCGCCGGCTTGGCTCAACTCGGAGCGATACGATATTGAGGCCAAGGCCGAAGGCGATCCGGGGTTTGACGCGATGCCTCCCCTGCTCCAGACGCTGCTTGAAGACCGGCTCCAGTTCAAATACCACCGCGAGGCCAAGGAACTGCCGGTTTATGCGTTAGTGGTCGCGAAGGCCGGAAAACTCCGCGCGTCGGAAGGCGAGTGCGGTCCGCGTCCCGACGGCCCCCCTCCACCGCCTGAGCCGGGGAAACTGCCTACTCCGCTGTGTGGTGGCGCCTTCATGGGTCCGGGGCATATCAACGCCCTGAAGGTGCCTATAACGCAAGTGGTCGATATGCTTTCGCGACTAACAAACCGGATCGTGGTGGATAAAACCAGTCTCACTGGAAAGTACGATATCAACCTGCAATACACGCCCGAGCAGGGGCAATTCCAGGCGCCTCCAGGTGGTGCGCCGCCCGGCATGCCTCCGCTGCCGCCGGTGGATCCCAATGGTCCATCTCTATTCACGGCCCTGCAGGAGCAGCTCGGCTTGAAATTGGAATCGCAAAAGGGGCCGGTTGAAATGATTGTTATCGATCACATCGAAAGACCTTCCGAGAACTAGAGGACCCGACTTGTGATTCGTGGCTTCCTGCGATCTCTTGTTGCGGTCGGGTTGGTTGTCCTTAACCTGGTCGCGTCCGAGCAGCACGGCGAGGTCACTTTTGGCGGCTTGCCCGTTCCAGGAGCGACCGTCACGGCGACTCAGGGTGAGAAGAAGATCACGGCCGTCGCCGATCAGCAGGGCGCGTATGCTTTTCCAGATCTGACGGACGGAGTGTGGACGATTCAGGTGGAGATGCTTGGCTTTTCGACCGTCAAAGGCGAGATCACGGCTGGGCCAGAAACGAAACCGTCGATGTGGGAACTGAAGATGTTGACGCTCGATCAGATTCATGCCGAGGCGCAGTCCGCCGCGCCGCCTCCATCCACACCACCGCCGGCAAAGAGCGCGCCCGCCCAGCCGCGGAAGACTGAACCGAGCCCCTCCGTCAGCGAAACAGAACCAGCCAGGGACGAACTCGCGCAACGCGCCAACGATGGCTTTCTGATCAACGGCAGCGTGAACAACGGCGCCAGCTCGCCGTTCTCGCTGGTTCCGGCGTTCGGCAACAACCGGAACGGATCGCGATCGCTCTACAACGGCAACTTCGCCGTCTTCGTGGATAATTCAGTGTGGGACGCGCGTCAGTTTTCGTTGACAGGCCAGGACACGCCCAAGCCTTTCTACAATCATTTGACCGGCGCAGCTTCTTTCGGTGGGCCCCTGAAAATTCCTCACCTGCTCAAGAATGGTCCCAACTTCTTTGTCGGGTATCAGTGGACGCGCAACCGCACCGCCAGCATAGCCTCTGCGCTCATGCCCACCTTCGCGCAGCGTGAGGGCGACGTGTCGCCGGGTATCACGATTCCCCAAAGCCGGATCAGCCCCCAGGCCCTGGCCCTATTGAACTTTTATCCCCTACCAAACTTTGAGACTCCTGGGGCCTATAACTATCAAGTTCCAATCGTCGGCGTCACTCATCAGGACAGCTTGAATTCCCGCTGGAATCAATCGGTGGATCGCAAGAACCAACTGTACGGCAACTTTGCATTTCAGGACACCCGTCAGGCTACTCCCAACGTTTTCGGATTCCTGGATACCACCGATAGCCTTGGACTCACCACCAGCGCCAACTGGTTTCACAGGTTCGCGCAGGGATTCTTCGCGACTTTCGGATATCAGTTCAGCCGATGGTCGATAGGCGTCACTCCGTTTTTCGAGAATCGCGAGAACGTCTCAGGCGCAGCCAGCATTGCCGGTAACGATCAAAGTCCTTTGGATTGGGGACCGCCGAGTCTGGTCTTCTCGAGCGGCGTGGCAGGACTCTCGGATTCGCTGCAGTCCATCAACCACAATGAGACTAACGCTGTTTCCTTCTCAGCTTTCTTGAATCACCTGCGCCACAATTTCCAGTTCGGGGGCGACTTCAAGAAACAGCAGTTCAATGTGCTGGGGCAACAGAACGGGCGCGGAACCTTTACTTTTACGGGCGCCGCCAGCGGATCGGATTTCGGGGATTTTCTGCTGGGTATTCCCGACGCGGCTTCCGTCGCGTTCGGCAATGCCGACAAATACTTTCGCGGATCGTTGTATGATGCCTTTTTCACGGATGATTGGCGCATCAGTTCTGCTTTGACATTGAACGCCGGCATACGCTGGGAGTACGCCTCGCCACTGACCGAGCTGCATGGCCGCCTGGTGAATCTCGACGTTATTCCAGGATTTTCGGCGGAAGCTCCGGTGGTGGCGAGCGATCCAATCGGAGCGTTGACGGGCCAGCGCTATCCGGATTCGCTGATCCATCCCGACAAACACGGATTTGAGCCACGCATCGCCATCGCCTGGCGGCCCCTGCCCGCATCATCGCTAGTGATCCGCGCGGGGTACGGCATTTATTACGACACGTCGGTTTACCAGACCATGGCGACGCAAATGGCGCAGCAGTTTCCGCTTTCTAAAAGCCTCAGCGTGCAGAACAGTCCCGCTAGTCCACTGACGCTAGCCGATGGATTCAACGCCACTCCCACGGGCACTCTCAATACATTTGGTATCGATCCAAACTTTCGCCCCGGGTATGCGCAGAACTGGCAGTTCATGATTCAGCGCGATCTGCCCGGCTCGCTGCAAATGATTGCGACGTATCTTGGCATCAAGGGCACCCACGGAACCCAGGAGTTCCTGCCGAATACTTATCCGGTTGGAGAGATTAATCCTTGTTCTGCCTGCCCGGCCGGTTATGCGTATGTGACGTCGAACGGTAATTCGACTCGTGAAGCTGGGCAAATCCAGTTGCGCCGCCGGCTGCACAGTGGGTTCACGGCAAGTGTGCAGTACACGTTCGCAAAAGCAATCGACGATGACGCAGTGCTGGGAGGCGTGGGAGCTTCCGCGAGCACACCGGTCGCGTCGGCTGCTCCAGGCGCCGCGGCTGCGTCCAGCCCACGCAGTCTCCTGGTCGCTCAGAATTGGCTGGACCTGAGCGCGGAGCGAAGTCTCTCCACTTTCGATCAAAGGCATCTTGTGAACTCGACGATTCAGTACACCACCGGCATGGGAATGGCTGGAGGTACGCTGCTGAACGGTTGGAGGGGCGCGCTGTTTAAGGGCTGGCTGTTCAGTACAACGATCTCGGCCGGCAGCGGACTGCCGCTCACACCCGTGTATCTGGCGCCGGTACAGGGCACGGGAATCACCAGTGCGCTCCGGGCAGAGTACACCGGTGCTCCCTTATATAACGCCCCACCAGGCTTATCGCTAAATCCCGCCGCCTATGCCGCTCCGCCTCCCGGCCAATTTGGCAACGCGGGGCGCGACTCCATCACGGGTCCCTTTCAGTTCGCTCTCAACGCCTCGGCTGGACGCACGTTCCGCTTGAGCGACCGGCTGAGCGGCGACCTGCGCATTGATTCCACCAATCCGCTGAACCACGTTACTTTCCCGAGTTGGAACACCACGTTCGAAAGTGCGCAGTTCGGTCTTCCGATGACGGCCAATGCCATGCGCTCTCTGACAACAGGATTCATAGTAAGGTTTTAACGATGATTCGTCTCACGCTCGCCCTTTTGTTCGTGCTCGCAGCCCGTCTGCCCTCTGATGCGCAGCAGATCGGCCAGAACGCTCCGGCCGGCGCCAGTACCCCGGCCACATTTTCGACCAGCAGCCAATTAGTGATCGAGACGGTAAATGTGAAAGACAAGAATGGCAAGGCCGTCGAGGGGCTAAGCGCGAAGGATTTCACGGTCACTGAAGACGGGGCCGAACAAACCATCCGTTTCTTCGAATTTCAGAAAGTCCCCGAAGCTGTCGAAACCGAGCCGCCGATTACAGCCCCAACAATGCCCTTGCGGCGGCTTCCCGAGACGCAGATCGCAGCGGAACGGCCGGGCGATTTCCGATATCAAAACCGCCGTTTGCTGGTCCTGTACTTCGACATGACCGCCATGCCGCCGCCGGACCAGTTGCGCGCCATCACGGCGGCTGAGAAGTTTATACGAACCGAGATGAACCCCGCGGATCGCATGGCTCTGATGAGATTCGAAGGCGGCGCGGTTCGAGTGCTGTCGGATTTTACCGATAACCGCGAGCGGATGATTAGCATTCTTCAAACCATGATCGTCGGCGAATCTCAGGGTTTCAACGAAACCACCAGCGACGACAGCACGCCGGATACTGGAGCGGCTTTCGGACAGGACGATAGCGAGTTCAACATCTTCAATACCAACCGCCAGCTCTCAGCGCTGCAGACAGCGGCCAAAATGTTGGGCCAGCTCAGCGAAAAGAAGTCGGTCCTGTATTTCGCCAGCGGCTTGCGTCTCAACGGCGTTAATAATCAAGCGCAACTGCACGCCACCATCAATGCCGCCGTCCGGGCCGGAGTTTCATTTTGGCCGATCGACGCGCGCGGCTTGGTGGCACAGGCGCCACTGGGCGATGCGACCCAGGGATCGCCAGGCGGGAAAGGAATGTACACGGGCGCTTCCGCGCTGGCGGTGACAACCAATTTTCAGCAATCGCAGGATACTTTGTTTGCGCTGGCCGCGGATACCGGCGGGAAGGCCCTGCTCGACAATAACGACCTTGCGATGGGAATCGCTCAGGCGCAGAAGAGCGTTTCGAGTTACTACATCCTGGGTTACTACGCCACCAATACCGCGTTAGACGGGAAGTTTCGCCGCATCAAAATCGCGCTGAATAGCGGCGTTTCCGCGACGCTCGATTACCGCCAAGGCTACTTCGCCGGCAAAACATTTGGCAAGTTTACCACCGCCGAAAAGGAGCGGCAGCTCGAAGATGCGCTGATGTTGGGCGATCCGATTACCGAGCTGACGATCGCCATGGAAGTGGATTACTTCCAGTTGAATCGCGCCGAGTATTTCGTTCCGGTAATTGTCAAGATCCCTGGCCGGGAGCTGGCGCTGGCGCGCAAGGGAGGCGCGGAACGCACGCTCATCGATTTCATCGGTGAGATCAAGGACGACTACGGCAGCACCATCCAAAACGTCCGCGATAAGGCGGATATCAAATTGAGCGGCGAGACCGCGGCGAAGCTCGCGAAACAACCGATCGAGTATGACACGGGCTTCACGTTGCTTCCCGGTAAATACAAGATCAAATTCCTGGCGCGCGATGCCGAGACAGGCCGGATCGGAACGTACGAGACGACATTTGTTATTCCGAACCTGAACAAGGAAGAGAAGCGGATTCCGGTTAGCTCAGTGGTGTTGAGCAGCCAGCGCGTGGATCTGAAAGACGCGATCTACAATGCCTTGAAGAGCAAAGATCAAGCGGAAGTAACCAACCCGCTGGTCCAAGACGGACAGAAGCTGATTCCCAGCGTGACGCGCGTCTTCAAGAAAGATCGCGAGATGTACGTCTATCTGCAAGCCTACGAGCCGGTCGCAACGAGCATCCAGCCGCTGGTGGCTTTCGTGACTTTCTACCGTGACCAGTCCAAGGTTTTCGAAACTCCGCCGCGATCGGTGACCGAGGGACTGAATAATCGTTTGAAGACGATGCCGCTGCGATTCGATGTTTCTCTCGATCAGCTCCCACCGGGAGCATACACTTGCCAGGTGACCGTGCTCGATCCCGCCGGGCAGAAGGCCGCGTTCTGGCAGGCTCCGATCATGGTGGTGCAGTGAGCCGCACATTCGCAACCGCGCTCAGCGTCCCCAGCGTCCGTGTTCCACGGCACTCAAGAAATCCTCCACCATACGATTGAAGGCCGCAGGCTCTTCGAGGTTGACGGCATGGCCGCCGTTGGGAGAAATCCAAAGTCCCGCGTTCGGAAGCGTTCTCTTGAGCCATTGAGTGGTCTCGAGACAAGGCTCGTCCTCGTCGCCGGCGATCAACAATACCGGGATCGCAAGGCCAGCGAATTCAGTTCGAAAGTCCTGGAGCGATGGACGCCGGGCCTGATATCCCATCAGTGTCCGCGCCATACCCTCCGCCGAATGCTCGCGCAAATGGAACAAGAATTCCTCGAACGCGCGGGGGTTCTTCCGCAGAAGCTGCGTGCGAGTGGGGGTCCGCGCGGCAACTTCGGCCACCGCGGGAGATCCTTGCTCCAGGTATGCCCGAGCGTTAGCCTCGCATTCGGCAACCCACGCCGCTCGATTCGACGCCGGCGAGCCGGATCCCACGCCCGCGATAACCAGCGAGCGCGCCAGCTCCGGATACATCAAGCCGAAATGCAGCGCGGCGTACGCGCCCATGCTCGACCCGACTACATGGGCCTTCGAAAGACCCAGAGCTCGCACCACGGCGGCGATGTCGTGAACGACGATCGGGTAGCCGTACAAGCTGGGATCGGTGGGGACATCCGAAGGCGGGTAACCGCGCGCGTTGAAGGCAATACAACGGTAGAAGCGCGAGAAGCATCGGACTTGCGCTTCCCATTCCCGGTAGTCCGCGTTCAGTTCATGAACGAAGATTATCGGATCTCCGGTCCCGGTTTCTTCGACGTACAGCCGCACGCCGTTCGCGTTCACAAAGCTCAAAGTGTCGGGTCCCCGCTCAAGAGTTTATCTCTGATTCACACGCTGGCTCACGAAGCGGGCGGCGACGAGTCTCACAGCGGAGGCCGCCAATTCCGGGCGAAAAGTTAACGGAGCCGGACGCGCCCGCGGGGACTTGTGTTCGCCGTGGCCTGAAGTCATAAATGGTCATGCAAAGGGGTTGACGACGCGCACCCGTCCGTACCGCTGTCCGTCATTCAGGTCCTCGGAGTAGACCGTGTGGGTTCCTAGAGCCTCGGCGGCGACGAGAATGGCCGCGTCCCAATAGGAAATCGCGTATCGTTCGGATCGCTCAATCGCGATACGCACGAGTTGATGATCAATATCCTGACAAGGAAATGCCGTGAACTGCTCGATCCATTCCAAGGCCTGTGCAGCAGAAAGCGGGCGTGACGCCTTCCTTACGACAGTCACAAAGAATTCCTGTAAGACCTGAGCCGATGTGGCGAAATTCTCCGATTCAATCAACTCAAGGGCGCGTTTCCGCTTGCGTTGGTCCTTGCCTGTTCCTACCGCCGCGTAGACCAGGACGTTGGTGTCGAGGAAAACGCTAGCGGTCATGCAACTGTTCCCGGGACCACGTTTTCTTACCAAGCCGTCCTTGAGATCCCTTGCTCAACTGCCGCAGTCGCGCCCGGGCGCGATTTGCGCGGGCGTCGTGCGCGGCGAGGCTTGTGAGGTAGTCGCGGACCAAAGCGTTGACGGTGGAGTTACGTTCGGCGGCACGGCGGCGCACGGTGGCCAGCACGTTTTCGTCTACGCTGAGGGTGATATTCTTCATGTACACAGTATATGTGTAACTGTGTACATGAGCAACCAGGGTGCCGGCCACTGCAGATCGGGTCAGGTAGCCGGCCCGGTCGCGCCCGCGGGGCTCTCCTGGTTCCGGCTCCCTTTAAGAATCTCGTCGATTAGGAAAAGGTCCGTCAGCAGAGCGCGAAGGTGAATGGACGCGTTCAGATTGTCGATCAGTTGGGAGCTGATGGCGGGCTGGGCCAGCACCAGTTCCACCGCCGCCAGCGAATCCCGCGCGTCGCGAGCCAGCACCGCTTGAAACGCGGCGTACGGCGCGGTGGGATGGACGGCGGCTGCATACGCGTTCTCGAGTCCGGTGAGAGCCTGCGCGGCGCGGCTCAAAAAATCGCGGATCAGCCCGTCACTCTGCCCGGAAACACCTTGGCCCGCGTAGGCCAACATGTATTCGTAGCATTCTTCAATGACGCTACAGAGGTCAGAGAGTTCGCTGCTCACTTAGTAGCGGCCCAGCGTTCCGGATCGTGGTGTTCCAGATAGTGCTCGCGGGGGATTGTGCCGAAGACCATGGACTTGGTAATCACAAACTTCTCGGGCCGCAGCGCAAAGTAAATGTGAACCATGATCAGGGCGATTAGTCCCACTCCGGCGAGACCGTGCAGGACGTACATCAGTCCCCAGGTCATGTCGCCGAACAGGTAGGGATTCCGCGTGAAGAACGGAGTCCGCACGCGCTTCATCATGAACACACCCGTCAGGATCACCGCGAGTCCGGCCAGGACGATGGTCAGATGGTACATCTTGTTTTCCATCGGATACTTCGCGAATTTTCGCGGAGCGGGCGCCGCTTTGCCGGTGGCTCGCAGCCAGCGTCTCTTGGCGTCTTCGATATCGATCTTATCCGGCCAGATGGACCAGAAGTCCATCCAGAAGGACGCGTGAATGATGTGGAAAATGATGGACGCGGTCAGCACCAGCCCGGCGATCCAGTGGTAGGTCACCCAAGGAAACTGATAGCCGACCTTGGGTAAAAACGCGGTGATCAAAAGGGCGAACATCGCGAGCGCCATGATCCAGTGGAACAGGCGCGCGGCAAGACTGTGGCGGGCTACTTTCTCCGGAACCTTCGCCGCCAATTCGGGCGACGCAGATTCCACGTGCGCTTGCTTCTTGGCGATGAATTGCACGTAAATGGCGTGAACCATCAGAAACGCCAAACCACCGATGGCCGCGACCCAGATCAGGTAAAACGCGATATGAATCGGGACCGTTTGCCCCCACGGACTGGTCGCGGTCTCGACTACGCCGGCTCTTATGTCCATTGGGCCTCCTCCACGCCGCTAATGGCGCGTTTCACCAGGTTCCGCATCAGCGGGATTTTGTAGCCGTTGTAGCGCAGAGGCTCCGCGCCCGCGATGGCGATTTTCCCGCCCATCTCGCCAGTGGCGGCGTTGCGAGGTTTGCCTCGAACGGCGTCCTCTACTGCTGTGAGCCGCAATGGGTGAGCTGCGGCGGCATTCACCACGATGCGGATGCGTTCGATGTTGCCGCCCGTGACTACCATCGCGGAAGCGACGTTCATCAGCGGGAAGTCCCAGACTTGGCGGTCGCGAACTTTCTCGAAATAGAATTGCGCACCGGCCCAGGTGGCGGGGATGCGAATCGCGGTCAACAAATCGCCCGGCTTCAGCACCGTCATGCGAGTGATGTCGATGGAGGGTCCGATGAAATAATCTTCCGCGTTGACCACTCGCTCGCCGTGCGTGTTACGGATGACCATCTGGGCTTCCAACGCGATCAGCGCGGGAGCGCTGTCGGACGGGTTCACGGCCACGCAACGGTCGGCGTTCAAAATGGCGTGCTCGCGATTGATAGCGGTGGGCGTATCGGCAAAGCAAATATTGCCGCCGGCGCGATAGCACTTCCAGCCGCCGCGATAATACCAGCAGCGGGCGTCTTGGGAGACGTTGCCGCCGATGGTGCCCTGGTTGCGGATCTGCGGCGAAGCAGCGGCCTCCGCGCCCGTCGAGAGAATGCTGAACTTCTCTCGCACCACCGGATGGCGCACCACCTCGGTAAGCGTGGTCATGGCGCCGATCTCCAGACCTCCGCTAACTTCGCGCACGCCGCGCAGCTCGGCCACCTGGCTCAGATCGATCACCACCTTGGGGCGCTTGATGCGATCCTTCAACCAGTCGAAAGTGTCGAGACCGCCGGCCATCACCCAAGCATCCTTGCCGTACTTGTCGGCCAGGCGCAGCGCGTCGTCAACCGTGGCCGGCTGAAAGAGCTCGAAGGCCGGCATGATATCGCGTACGATTGCCATATTCCGCTCTCCTTATATGTGGGCCGTGAGGCCCTCTTCCATCGGCCGGCCCGCTTCAAGCGAGGCCAGAATCGTATCCGCCAGCACGGGAGCGCGGCGGAACACGTCGTCTCCCAAAGCATCAGACAGTGCATTAAGAATCGCCATGCACCCGGCGCCGACGGGAGGCTCGCCAATGCCGCGTGCCCCGATGGGCGTCTCTGGATCGGGAATGCCTACCGCCTCCCACGCCATATTTTCGGGCGCATCCAGAATGGTTGGCGGCTTGGTGTGGTGGAACCGCTTGGCGACCGGAAGGCCGTAATGCTGATCGTAAACCCACTTCTGGCCAATTGCGTGGCCGATGCCGAGCATGGAACGTCCCAGGACTTGGCCGCCTAACGCGCGCGGGTGAATTACCGTGCCAACGTCGGCCACGGCTAGGTAGTCCAGGATCCGATATTTGCCGGTTTCGAGATCCACTTCCACTTCGGCGAAGCCCGCCACATAAGAATGCGTCTGGCCGTCGCGAGGCATGGTATCGCGGGCCACGGCGAGCAATCCCTGGCCGGTCAAATTTTTCGCGGAGGCTGCGGTGAACTTGTTGATGCCCTTCGGCAGCTCGTGACCATCATAGATGCCGCCGAGTTCGATGGCACGTGTGGCCGCTTGCGCCAGGGTCATGCTTGCGCCACCGCCCTTGCGATAGACGCGCTCGCCGCCGACCTCATAATCTTCAGGCTTGCCGCCGTGATCCTTGGCCGCAATCTGCTGCAATTTGTCCTTGGCATCCAGCGCCGCCACGTAGGCCGCGCGCGTCATGGCGTGAGTGGTCTGGCTGCCTCCGGACGGGCAGGTCCACGGAAGGTTGCGCCCGGTGTGGCCCCAGGTGATTTCACATTTCTCCCAAGGTACGCCGAGGATTTCCGCAGTGACGCGGTGACAATCGCTGACCGATTCGGTTCCCAGATTGCCGATGCCAGACTGGATATAGATTTTCCCGTCCGGCTTGATGACGAACAGCCCGTCGAATCCGACCGAGCCGCCGACAAAGCAACTGGTGGCCACTCCGATGCCGCGCGCCTTGGTGCCGCTACGCTTGGGCAGAGCTTTTCGTTCGTCCCAGCGGAACTTCTCATGCCCAATGTCGAGCGCTTCCTTGATAAACGCGCTGGTGACGTAAAGCCGCTTGCCGTTTGGCAATGGCGGACCGATGTTCGCCTTACCCTCCGGCATGTTGATGCGGTGAATCGCCACTTGATCGATGCCGAGTTTGCGTGAGGCCTTGGAGATAATCGGTTCCATCAGCACGATCCCTTGGAACCCGCCGGGCTGGCTCTGCGAAACGCGCGGAGGAGTGTTGGTCAGTACTGAAAGGCCGCGCCAGCGCATGGCCGGAGGCTGGTACATCAGCGAGACCATGCGGCCCGACTGATTGGCGTCGCCCTGCGGATCGTAAGGGCCGCTGTCGCAAATCACATACATGTCGATGGCGGTGATCCGGCCGTCCTTGGTAAATCCGACTTTGAGGCGGCCATGGATGCTGGGGCGCGCGCGGCCGATGTAATGCTCTTCCTCGCGGCTGATGCGCATCATCACGGGAGCGCCGGTCTTCTTGGACAGCAGCGCCGGGATGATGGCGGAAATCGCGCTGGTGATCTTGCTGCCGAAACCGCCGCCGGTGTACTCGCTGATCACCACCACGTCGCTCATATCGAGATGCAGCCAGCGAGCCAAGGCCGGGACGGTCTGCGATGTGCTCTGCGTCGAGCAGTGGACGTAGACCTTGCCGTTCTGCCAATAGGCCATCGCGGTGCGGGTTTCCAGCGTCTGGTGGCTGGTATTGGGCGTCACAAAAGTTTCGTCCAGAACCAGGTCGGCGTTCTTGAGTCCCGCTTCCCAATCGCCGAAAGACCAATGATCGGTGGCCTTGCCCATGGGGAGCTGGCCGTCCTTGGCATCCGCGAAATCCTGGGCGGTCCACTTGAGCTCTTGCACCTGCGGCGCGGGCGGCGGTGGTGGTGGCTGCCCCTTAACCGGAGGCGGCGGATCTGGCCGGACCCACACGTTGCCCTCGACTCTTGCATTGGCCGCTCCAGGCCGCAGCGTGACCAGCGGATCGACAGCGTGCGGCAGGCGCTCGTATTCGATGTGAATTTTTTCGATGGCCTCGGCGCAGGTATATTCGTCCACCGCACACACGGCAAGGATCGGCTCGCCCTGATAAACCGGATCGTTGGTGAGCCCGCGCTCACCCAGCTTGTTGGCCGGGATCACCTGACCCAGATCCGTCATGGCGTCGGCGGGCGCTGGAAGATCGTCCACCGTGAGAATCGCCTTCACGCCCGGCATGGCGAGAGCTTCCGACGCGTCGATGCTTCGGACGTGGGCGTGCGGCACCGGACTGAGCAGGAGCTTGGCGAACAACATGCCTTCGGCGCGATAGTCCTCGGCGTACTTGGCGCGTCCGGTGACCTTCGCCACCAGGTCGGGCGTGGTGTAGTTCTGGCCGATCAATTTGTACGCTGGTTTCTCGGAAGAATTCTGGACGAGCGGATTGATTGTCGATTTGGCAGGCATGTTAGCTCACCTTTCTCAGATTCTCCGCGCCGCACATCATGGCGGTGAGGATCTTGTCGTAATCCTGGCAACGGCACAAGTTGCCGGAAATGCCGTGGGCCAGTTCGGCGCGCGTCGGATTGGGGTTCACCTTCAGGAATCCGACGGTCGCCATGATGAAGCCGGACATGCAGAAGGCGCACTGGAAGCCCTGTTCGCTGACGACGCCCTGCTGGACGGGATGCAGCGTGCCGTCGGCGCTGGCCAGCCCCTCGATGGTGGTGATCTGCTTGCCGCGCGCGGTGTGCGTCAAGATCGAGCAGGAGTAATGCGGAACGTCGTCGATCAAGACCGTGCAGGCGCCGCATTCCGAACGGTCGCACCCCAGCTTGGTGCCGGTGAGCCCCAGCTTGTAGCGCAGCGTGGTGGCGAGGGTTTCCTGCTTCATGACGTCCACGCGCCGTTGCTGGCCGTTGACGCTCAGGGTCACCAGCCGCTCCACCGATCCCGCGGCCGCCTGATCGGCCCGCACGATTGAGCTGCGGAACAGATAGGCTCCTGACGACACCGCGCCCGCCGCGATAACGCCTTTGATCAATTCCCTGCGGGAGACTCCCCGTGGTGTCTCGTCGCTTGTCTGGTCTGCGCGACTCTTGTCTGGCATAAAAGTCACCTCTATGGTTGGCCTTACACGCTGAGGGCCGACAAAATTATACACCTACCGCACGTCGCCGACCACCGCTTCTTCCACCGCGATAGACCAATCCACGCCCGCCGAGTCGATAACCAAATGATACAGGCGCGGATCCTCGGTCACATACGCGACGCCGCGGCCGTTCCCCTGCTGCTTCACGGCATCCTGAATCGGACGCCCGCTGACCGCGCTGTGCACCACGACGTGGAATGAGCCGGCGCCAGGGGATGCCGCGCCCTTGGTCTCCCATTTAATTCGCCATTGGGTGCTTTCGATGTTGAAGGACTCCGTCTGCGTGTCCCCGCGGCCCGACCATTTGCCGATGGGCCGCCAGCCGACCTGGTTGTGTCGGACTTCCGGATGCGGCTTCGAGCGGCAACCGCCGGCGGCAATGGTCGCAATGAGCAAAACGGAAACAAGGATTTTGCGCGACTTTGCGGTAAACCACGTGCCCGTCACTCTGTTAGTGTAAGGCGTCGCTGGTTGCGTCGGACGGGATGCTTTGTCCGTTCTCCAGTGATACCCGCGCGGCCCGATCTCATTTGTGATATATAAACTGGAGTTACTCGGGAGCGCACAGCGTGGGAGGCGGCATGGTTTCGAAGCGCAGCTACCTTGGCGTCAGCCTCGCGGCCGCATTCCTTGGCTTCACCGGATCGGCATGCGCGGACACGTACCCGGTCATTTTGCATGGCAAAGTGGTCATGCAGGATGGCTCGGTGCCCCCCGTCAGCATGGGCATTGAGCGAGTCTGTAGCGACGTTGCGGGTGATAAGCCGGGGACCGTCACCGACAAGAAGGGCGAGTATATCTGGCGCATGGACATCGACCCGTTGGAGGCGCGCGACTGCAAAATTCGCGCGACGCACGCCGGTTACACATCCACTTCGGTCGAAGTTTCCGGCGTGGATACCACCCACACCACCCTCGATCTTCCACCAATAGTGCTGAGCGCTTCGGCTGCCGATGCTTACGCCATCATCATTATTGCAAGCGCCATACCGGGACGCTCGAAAAAGGACTGGGATATGGCCATAAAGGCGCTGGACAATGGGCCGGATTTCGCCGAGGCCGCGCGCCATCTGGAAGCCGCCGTGGCTGCGTCGCCAAAATTCGCGACAGCCTGGCACGCGCTTGGAGTCGTGGATGAACGGCTGAAGAAGCGGCCGGAAGCGCGAACTGCGTATGAGCACGCCATCGAATCCGATCCGAAGCTGCTTCCGCCTTACGTGACGCTTGTGCGAGTGTGCATTAAGCTGAAGGATTGGGATGGAGCGGAAAAAGCCGCTGCCGCGCTGATGAAGGCAGATCCCAGACACACCTATCCAGAGGTTTACCTGCATGAGGCCGTCGCGCAGTACGGGCTAAAGGATTACAACGGCGCTGAGGAAAGCGTGCAAGAAGCGATCCGGTTGGATGCGGGCCACAAGCGACCGCGCGCCGAATACGTGCTGGGCCGGATTCTTGAAGCGAAGGGCGATACCAAGGGCGCCAAAGAGCACATGGCGAAGTACCTGCAACTGGACCCCGCGCCCGCTGACGTCGATCTGGTGAAAGGTCATCTGGAACTGATGGGGAAACCGGGAGCCGCTGATGTCGATCCGCAACTAGAACCGCTGTGATGACCGCTGGCTAGAATTTCTGTCGCTTCAAGAACGCCAGCAGAAGCGTGTTGAATTCCTGCGGATTATCCAGCATCACAAAATGGCCCGTCCCGGCGATTTCGTGATATTCCATCTTCGGGAAATGATCCTTCATGTACGCCTGGTTTCCGGACGGCGACTTGTCGGCGTAGATTCCCAAAATGGGCATCGTTAATACGTCGCCTTTCCAGATGGCGGGATCGAAGGTGGCGGTCATCGCGCCTACCGCCGTGGAGTCCGGCGCCGCCAG
>PMUP01000103.1 GCA_003166865.1 Bryobacterales bacterium | reverse complement strand
AAGCGAAGTCTCCGGCTGGTCCCACGATGCCGCGGAAGAATTCCTGCAACGTTTGCAGTTCGCTCTGATCCAGCAGACTAAGCTGGATCACCCAGCTGTGAAGCACCGATTGGTAATTACAGAAACGTTGTTCGGAGCCATCCACGAATTGCAAGGCCGTCGTCGAGAACTGCAAGCCGCGTTGGGCGGGGTACTGCATCACAGCCCCGGTCTTCAATGTCGGAAAAGTGCTCATAATCTACAGGCTGGAAATTACGTCATTTAGCGAATTGGAATTAAGGATTGCCTGTTTCACCGCATTTGCTATGTCATCGCTGTGATCGAGAAACGATTGGCTGTCCATCGCGTTCACTTGGACAGTGACTTGCGACGATGCGCTGGCCGATTGCGCGCGCGGCTGACCCGTTTCTCCATAACTGACCGGAACCACTTGCCCAGGCGCGCTGGCCGTCAGCCCCGCGTTCGATTGGACCGCCGGCGGCAACATAAATGGAGATGGCACCGCGAGTGTCTGACCGCCACCGCCGCCAAACAGACTCAGGAGTCCGCCAATCAAGGGCGACAGGCTACTCAGACCTCCGCCCAAGAAGCTCGATGCGACGCTCTCAACCGTACTGCCCACGGAAGATCCGCTGCTGGTTTTTGACGTGGTGTTCTGCGTGAGCGCTTGCGTATTATCTTGCAGTGCGCTGATTTGCGATTGTTGGATGGAGGTGAGACTGCTGATTTGTGTCGTCAGAGAGGTCAGCTGCTCCGTAACGTCGGAACTGCTGCTTTGAGCCACACCAGTCACGCTGGAACTTCCCGCTCCGCCGGCGCCGCTGCCCGTGGATGCGGCGAGTTGCCCGAGTAAGTCGCTTCGAGAGGCGCTCCCAGCACTGCTCGCCGGCAGAAGATCTTCCCACTTACTTCTGGCCATCGTTGCTTTCCGCCCTCAGTTCGTTCTCCAATACAAAGACCGCCTCCACCAGGCGCGCAGGCAGCTCGTAAACACTTCCCGCGCCAAGAAGCTTCCAGGCATGGAACTCCTCCAGCAGC
Source organism: Bryobacterales bacterium (assembly GCA_003166865.1). Lineage (GTDB taxonomy): Bacteria > Acidobacteriota > Terriglobia > Bryobacterales > Bryobacteraceae > Palsa-89. The sequence goes on along the minus strand of PMUP01000103.1, from coordinate 35,433 downwards.
GCGATGCTCTCCGAGCTGATGTACGACGTCGGGCAGGTCGTCAGGGATACTCTTCGCCGGGCCCAAACGATCGGTGAGATCGACTCAGCATCATGTTCCAGCCAACCGCATCGCCGCTTTCTCTCCAGACCGCTCTTTCTACATACGTCGCAGTTCCACGCGGCCTTGTTTCCAAGTTGAAAATGGAACGCGACGATCAGTTTTTTCTCTCGGCCTCGCTCAACCCGAACTGCGCCTTGATCGCGCCGACTACTTCACGCGCTAGATCCTCAGGGCCCTTTTCCAGTAACTGCGCCGCGGTGGCTGCCTCACCATCAATGATTAATCCGTCAATTTTCACCAGCCCCCACTGTAGGTACATCGCGTCAATTTCCTGAGCCAGAATGTTGGCTTCAATCTTTTCGTGCAGCTCCGTGCTGGCCTCGAGAAACTCCGCCTTTCGGCTGATCTCACGGACTCGCCTGCTCAGCTCCATGCGCCGCCCGAACGAGATACGGTGGATTGCGAATCTGACTCCCGGAGCGGCTTTGGAGTCAATCGAAACTACGCTGTCATAGTGCACAGCGCCATTGGGGGGAATCGTTCCCTGGCTCGTTCCCTGGCCCGCGGCGACATCGCTTCGTTCCTTACCCGAACGCGAGATAAATCTCATCATCCACGCTTCCTTGGGCCCGGCAGTTTTGAAATTGCCACTGCAGCCGCGTTTGTGAATCATCGAAGGCCGGCACATCCGGCACGACGTTACTCATGTAAATGCCGAACAACTCGCCCTGCTGCTGGCCAAGTTGCATCATGACGCTGATGGGCGATTTTTGGCGGGCGGCCTGATAGAGTGCTGCTGTGGCCGTATCATCCATTTCGAAAATGCTGAAGTTAATCGACACCGTCCGCTGTCCGGGAGCAATCGCTCTGGGCAATATGGCGCCGAATTCACTCGCCCGCAAGTCCACATTGTTCGTGAATGTTACATTGGCAGCCGTCAAAGTGTAAAAACGCGTGGGCGAAGTACCCAGCCAAACCTGCCCCAGGTTTCCCGGAATGATCGAGTAGTTGATCGGCGCCACGGTGGGCTCCGCCGGAAAGGCCGATAAACCGAATTGCCCGCTCTCAAAACTGGATGTGTCCACTAGATCCTGTGCCTGTCCGCTGAAATTGAACTCGTGGAAATCGCCGTTCAGTTTTATCGAGAGCGTATCGACAGCCATGCCCGCGAGTATGCGCTGCACCGCGGTGGAAGGGCTCCAATAGTCGAAGAGCGTCACGCTCGACAGAGCCTCCGCGGTCTGATACATCGCCGTCGGCCCGGTTTGCGAGCTCGTAGCCGGAGTCACCGAAAATGGCGCGTTGAGTTGAACGGTGTCGGCATTTACGATCACTGTGGCGAAACGAATCTCGCCTCCGCTAGTAACTGCCGCGCCCACAGCCAGCCCATGCGGCGCTGTGAACGTCAGAGTCGAGGAACCGCTCGTACTCGCAACGCTGCCACCAGCCGATTGGGCCGCAGCCCCACCAAGGCACGCCTGAAACAGTGGATCGTAAGGCGGCAGAACACCCGGATCATTCCAGGTCGCCATGTAAGTCGTCAACCCGAAGCTGGTCTGTACTCGCAGCCCGCTGGGGTCCCCCGGAAACGTTCGCGATCCTGTCTTATCCGCGCGCTGAACCTTTTCCGTTTGTTGTTTGGCTGTCAACTTCACCGCTGGAATCCGGTTACTCGCGCTAACCGAAGCGGCAACACCGTAACTTTCCTCCAGCGCGACGTAGAATCGATTGTCATTCGAAGGGATATAGGACATAGGAAGCCTAAAGTGCGTGCGTTAACCCGCGCTGATCTCCAAAGCAAATGCGACTTTCGCGATTTGCAGAAAGTTTCGCCCACCGTGCTTTACTCCGCCAAACGTGACTTCGTATTTGCCGGCAAAGAAGATTCCTGCTCCCAAGTCACCGCGGCTATTGTCCAAGACCTGCGTGATGGCGTCCATATAAGCCTGCAAGTTGGTTTCGATCTGATCCAGCCGGTCTTGAGACACACGAGCTTCGATTACCATTTGAACTTCGCCGGAAAACGTCCGGAACTTTTCCCGAAGCGAGTTGACCACTTTGGTGCAATACACGTAAACCAGCGGATAATTGTCCACCGTGCTCAGGCCGGAAACCTCCGGGGTCACATTCTGCGCGATAATCTGCTGGGCCGTGATCCAAGGCAGGATCAGTCCCTGTTGTACTTTCAACGCTTCCAATGCCGCGGGTAAACCGCTGCCGGCGGCCAACAGTTCTACTACCTTCTGCGTGCTTGTGCCGGCGAGAAGCAACATGTTCAACCTCTCTCAATGAAACGGTGATCCACGATGAACCGGACCGGCTGCTGCCCCGTCGAGAGCGGAGCACCCGAAATCAAAGCTCCGGTCATGGTCCAACTGCTGCCCAGTGCCAAGGGAGTAACATTTTGGCGAGTCGGCGCATTTGGCGACAGTGCAACATACGCGTTCCAGCCAACCGCATTCTGCGGGGGGCCCGTCAGTGTCACGACCAGATCCTCGCCTGCTGTAGTGCTAAGTTCTGCGTAAGCGCTCGGAGCGCTTTCTTGCCCGGCCGCACTTACCCAAGTCGCAGCCACGAAAAACTTCTCTGCGCCGCCACTTCCCGGAACCGTGGACAACTCGGGTGTGGGCGCCATCGGAATTGGGTCCGCGACCACACCGACGCCGAGCTGAAAATAAGTGCGCGAGCTTGCTTTCGCCAATTGCTCGTATTCATTCCACTTACCTTGATAGCGGTCGTTCAGTTGATTGTAGTAAGCGTCCCGATACACCAACGTGAGCGTCGTAAGTACGTGCCACTGCTGCAGCGCTTCCGTCACCACAACATCGGACAAGCCCTGCGATCGCCTGACATTCGGCTGATAGTCGCGAAAGGACGCCCGCCGAAAGAGGAACAACATCAGTTCATTCCCAAGATCTTGCTGCGCCAGGGTCATCTTCACGGCGATATTGATACCCTCAGCGTTGGCGACAGTCAGAACCGAAGAATCGTATTCTTGAAGGTCCTGCGGCGAACTGATGGTGCCATCGGTGAATAATGCCATTGCCGCTGCGCTCGCTACCGCTTCTCCGCTCGCACCGAGCTCTTGAACGCGCGCAGGTCGGCTTCCGAAATCACATTCACCTGTACCTTGCCGGCCATTTCCCGCTGCCGCGCTTCTTGTACGCCCTGTTGCGCTGCCGCCCGAAATTCCGCGCTTTCTTCAATCGTCGCCAAGCGGGCACGCCCCTCTAAGATGAGCCGGGCGGCAATAGTCCGCGACACTTCCGCTAATTGCCCAGGCCGCCCTCCGTCGGGCGTCTCGTGGCTCACAACCACGACGTGCGCGTCCGTGATCTCTCGTTCAATCTTCCGTAGCTTTTGATAAAACGCCCTCAAATCCATCCTGTCCCCTTTGCGCGCGGACAGACGCTCCTGGCATCCGCCCGCGTCACGCGCTGCTCATCTGTCTAACTAGCTGTTGACCTGAACTCCAAATGAGTTCCGTAAAACCGCGGTCCCGTAGAGGACATCAACGGTGAATTGCTGCGCTAGCGTGTTGGGCTGATAACTCATGATCACGCGGATTCCGAAATTGCCCATTTCCGCGTACTCGGCGATCGCGCCAGTTCCCGGCAGCGGTTGCGGCAGCCGGCGTATGACCAGCCCGATCGCGTCCCTGGCAAACGCCAGATTGTGAGTGTTCACCGGTCCACTGCCAGTGGTCTGCACAAGCTGCGATCGAAACACGAAGAAGTCCTTGATCTTGCCCACCGCGCCATCCACCAAAGCGCGCAAACCCGCATCGCCGGCGGAATAGTATTCACTAAAACGTGGGATCTGTCTGAGGGCGGAGTAACTGATCGGATCAACCACCAGGTACTTACTCGCCGACGCCGGAACTTTCGCTGAAAAGAGCGCCGTTTCCGCTGCGTCCACCGTACCCTCTATCAGAGCGACGCCAGCCGTTCCTACGGCCGCATTCGAGCTGAATTGCGAATACAGGCTCAAAATATCGGTTTCAATCGACTCTGCGATAGCCACTACCGCCGGCTGCATGTACAGCCGCAGTAAGTCCGGCACCGCCAGCACCTTGGTCACATCCGGAATCTGGAATGTGGCTTCGGCATGTGTGTTCAGCACGATCTGTGCGTTCCCTAAATTCGGATTTTGTGTCTGAACCGTCCCGCCTTCCGCGATGTTGTTCGCTACCAGCGTGGGCGGTATCGGCACATTCACCGTGTCCCCCGCGTTCGCCAAGGTTGGCTCATAGTCCCGGTTGACTAAGTTGCCCATCACCAGGTTGCTAACCAGCGCCGGCAAGGCGTCCACTGCGACTAGCTTCACGATTGCATTTGCTACATTTGCTGATGTAATTGTTGGCATTTAGATTTACCTCGTTGTCTCTTTCTCGCCCTATACCGGGCAACGTGTTCGCTTTGAGCCGCCTCCCGGAGCCGTCTCACATGCCTCGGAGTGCTTGATTCGCCACCCTCGAGATCTCCTGACGAACCTTCTCCAGTTCTTCCGGGTTCATGCCCGGCCGAATCTTGTCCAGATCAAGCCCGCCTGAACTTGTAGCTGCCTTTGGTCCCGACCCCATGCCCGATCCACCCGTCATTCGGGCTGGTAGCAATTCGGGATTCTCCTGCACGAACTGCGCCAGATAGTCTCGAAGAGATACTTCTCCAGACCCGCTCCGCGCAATCAGCTGGCCGTCGTCGCGCCGCTGAATGTCGTCCTTCACCGCGCGATACGCCAGATCCACCTTCGCTACTCCCAACCGCTGTAGCTCCGTGCGAATCGACGAGCTCCGCTCCGCCTCGTCCGCCATCTGCCGGCTGCGATGATTCTCTTGAACCAGATCGTTCACTCGTTTCTCTAGGTCTTCGCGCCGCCTGCGCTCGTCCAACAGCTCCGCCTTATACGCGGGCTCCGCCTTCACCTGCTCAGCCTGCACAAACTCGTCGATCACGCCGCGTATCAAAGAACGCAGCTCCGCCCCATCCGTCTTTGGCTCTTCCATAATCCTCCGTGGCGCACGCACTCGTGCGTGCAGCGTCGGCACTCGTGCCGACGATCATTTACTCTTGATCGATCTCGCGCCCAATCTGGTCCTTCACTTCTTGCCGAACGTCGCACAAGAATTGAAACGCCAGCTTTTTGTAGACTTGCTTTCGCAGCGTCGGCGAATTCATCCCCAGACTCAGCAACTGTTGTGCATCGGCTAGTTCTGTCCCAAAATCCCCGATATCAAACTCATCCATGCCGGAGACATTGATGCTCAGCCCATCCTCTCGCGCCATGTCCACTGCGCGAAGTACTCGCTTCATCGAATCCTTAACCGCATCTCCATAGGCCCGCAGGACCTCCTGCGTGATGGCGTAATCGCGCTGCTTGCTCACGCCCGATTGAGCCGCGTTTCCGGAAACTGATCCACCCGCGTGGGTCACGTAACATACCCTGTAGATCTCTTCTTGCAGCCTGGTCAGATTGTCTGCGGCAATCTGGTACACCGTGCCTTGTGGCTCTGTCCATCCGAACCGGTCTTGCGGACCGAGTTGAATGTAGTAAGACTCACCCATCACCTGATCCCAATCCCGCTCCGAATAGACCACGGGCATCGCAAAGAGGCCCATCGTCAGCGCCCACCCCAGAGCATTCGATTTGTTGAAGTGCTCCAGCTGCAACGTCGCGGCTTTATTCAGCAGCCACAGACCCTCCGAGACACGCAACTCCACCAGCGGCACACGTAACTGCTTCGCTAGCCCGTGCCTCCCTTCGGCCACAATTTCAATCGGGCCGCGATCTGTTCCGCCTTCCGCCTGTTCGTAAATCCTGTACTTTTCTTTGTCGTAGTAAACCCAGCGCGTCTGCTTCGACCAGCCTGTATCTTCCAACCGCTCCTTGCGCAGGCTTTGCGTTCGGAGCACCACCCATTGATACTGTCCGTGATCGTCATAACTCCAGTTGATAAGCTCATCCGCCGCGTACCCAACTAAGTACGCTCTGGACGCCCCGCGCTCGTCTTCCTCTGCGCGCGTTCCAACCGGCTCATTCAGCCGGGGGAAATCGATCAACACACAGCTCTTGCCGCACACCAGCGCTTCCACGAATTGCCTACGGAAGAATTCGGCGAGGTTCGTTCCCTTCAAATCGCAATCGTCCGCAAATTGCCCAAAGAATTTACGGGAGCGCTCACTCTTTCCTTCATAAGTCAGCACCGGCTCCCGCCGGAAAAGCGTTGCCGTGTACCAATCCACGATCGAGCCGACGTAGTTCTCGTAGAAACTCCGGCTCAGCCTCTCGATATAAACGTCCCCCGGCTCCTTCTGCCGCCGAACCAGATACTGATCCGCATTCACCCTGAACTGTTCCCCGCCCGCGTACAAATCTCGATACTGGCGCCACATCGCGCGTTTACCCGCGTATTCGGGATGTTCGTGGTTAATGTCTGGACCAACCGTGCCTAAGTTCATCGGGTTCTCGTCGCGCCTAAATTAGTCGCCGTCCTTGCTCTCCGAACTTCGCTCGAGGCCGGCATTCTTGCCAGATCAAGTAACCTAGCGCATCGGATAGATGCGTTCTTTTGGAATCCCTGTCCTTGTCGATGATTCCGCTATCCGGCTTATAAGTAACTTCCTCCAAATCAGCCACCAGACCCGTGCATCCTGGATGCACCAGCAGCCTGACTTCCTCGTCCGCCGAGAATAGCTTGGCGTTCACCAGAGCCACGCGCTCCCGCACACTCGGGTTACTTGGAGGCACCAGGAACTTCAGGTTCTTATACGCTGTCCGCCGGAAGTACTCCTTGATGATCTGATAGTCCGTGGTCCCGGCCGTCTGCAGCCTCTGCCCGGAGGCGTCGCCATACACTACGATTCCGGCCTGATGATTCGGATAGCGCGCGTGGAACTCCTCGCATGCTTGCACCGTGCTCGCGCGGCTGAGTACCACTTCATCCAGCACCCGGATCTCCTCTCCGCTCTTCTGCGCCACAATCGAACTCATCGGATCCACATTGAAGTCCAGGGCCCAAAACAGCGGCAGCCCAGTATCGACTTCAATTTCCCTGACATTCCGCGACCGTTTGAATGCCCCGTAAACCGCGCCAGACTGCACATTCAGGTACTCGCCTAACGCTTCCTGCTCGAAAAACTTCGCGTCGTAGCTTTCTTTCAAGCGATCATAGAAGTCCGGGATTCTGTCAAGCACATACCGATTCTCAAACGGCTGCGCCAGCACTACGTCATACCCCGCGACGACGTCACGAACAAATCTTCGATAGACCCAATCGAAACCCTTCGGCGTCCATACCGCGAAGCCGCACAACCTCGACGCGCGCGGATCTCGCAGGCGTCCTTCCAGCCGCAGCCACGCTTCCTCCGCCGTGTAAGTCAGCTCGTCCAGCCCAAACCACGCCAGGTTGGTGCCCCGCAGCCGCTCGAAGTCGTCCACCGCCCGAAAATAGATTCGCGACCCGGTATCCTTCATCACTAACACCGATTCGGACTTGTTCAACTCATGCCGGATTCGATTGCTGTTGAGTACCTCGAGGAAGCTCGTCAAAGTTGCGTCGCGCAACATGGGGTAAGTGGGTGCGCCAATTAGTCCCTGTCTGCCCGGATTCAAGTAACTCAACCGGATCGCCTCTTGGCACAACGCCTGGCTCTTCCCCGATCCAATTGGACCCGAAAACCCTTTAAACCTCGCGGTCGACCCGTGAAACTTACTTTGTGATGGGAGCGGTGCATAATTTATTTCAATTCGCAGCGTTTTTCCGCTGGCTCTTTCCACGTGACGATAATCTCCCTCGGCTGCTCCTCTTCCTCGAGCTCGCGTTCAAGCTGTGTCAGCCGGATGAAATCCGCCAGCGTCACCTTGTTGGTCTTGAGATCGAGGCGCTCTTCAATGTCGATCAATAGCTTGCTGATTCGTTGCTTGCGGCTGCCTCTCCGCCGCGNNGGGCGCCTCCGTTTCCAGAAGCGCCCGCAAGCAACTCTCTCCTGCACCGACTCTATCAATCAGATTTCTGCGCTACGCGAATTCACTCCTCTAAACACCTGAAAACGCGCGGCAGATTCTTAACTCTTTTCTGTCACCCTTGTTTCCATCGTCACGCTGTCTGAATCCGCGCCACGTCCTCCAGGCCGCGATCCTGGATTTCGATCTCGCGAATTCGAAACTTCTGAACTTTCCCCGTCACCGTCATCGGGAATGCATCCACGAAGCGGATAAACTGTGGCACCTTGAAATGCGCGATCCGTCCCCGGCAGAACTCCCGGATCTCTTCTTCCGCTGCTGGCTCCTTCAGCCGGATCCAAGCGGCAACCGTCTCGCCCAGTCTCGCATCGGGAAGACCCACCACCTGCACTTCAGCCACCTTCGGATGCGTGTGCAGGAACTCCTCGATCTCTCGCGGATATACATTCTCGCCGGCCCGGATGATCATATCCTTCGCCCGCCCCGTAATCCGGAAGCATTCGTGAATGTCCATCATCGCCAGGTCCCCGGTGTGCAGCCAGCCGTCCTCATCAATGGCGCGGCCGGTCGCCTCCGGCTCCTGATCGTAACCCCTCATCACCAGATACCCACGCGTGCACAGCTCTCCTGGTTCACCCACCGGCACTGTTTCGCCGCTCGCGGAAACAATCTTCACTTCGGTGTTCGCGCAGGCCTGCCCCACCGTCGAAACCCGCCGCTCCAGGCTATCCTGCACCGCCGACATCGTGATCACCGGCGAGCTTTCGGTCTGTCCGTAAACAACCGTCATACCTTCGCATCGCATGTCTCGTGCAACGCGCTTCATGATCTCGACGGGACACGGCGCGCCCCCCATAAGCCCCGTGCGCAGGGAGCTGAAATCGAAGCTCTGGAAATCCGGGTGCTCGAGCTCTGCGATGAACATGGTCGGTACGCCATAAATTGCCGTCGCGCGCTCTTCGTGAATCGCCTGCAATGTCGAGAGTGCGTCGAAGGTGGCAGCGGGAAGTATCAGAGTTGCCCCGCTCACCACTGAAACCAAGGTGCCGCCGACGCATCCGAAACAGTGATACTTAGGCACCGGAACCGCGATCCGGTCCCGCTCGCTCATCCTCGTACCATCGCCAATAACAACCGCATTGTTTAGAACATTTCGATGCGTAAGCAGCACACCCTTGGGCGATCCCGTGGTTCCCGAAGTGTACTGGATGTTGGTTACGTCATCCGCCGATATCTGCCGCGCCGCAATGTCCCGCCCTTGGGCCAGCATCCCCGCCCAGCCGTCCGTGCCGAAGTAAACCACGTGCGCCAGAGCCAGCGTCTGCCCCACAATTGCGTCCCGGAGAATCGCGCGATAATCCGACCGCTTGTCTTGCTCCCAAAGAAACAGAGCCTTCATCCCCGACTTGCGCAGTACAAACGCCAGCTCATAGGCCCGGTACGCCGGATTCACGTTCACCAACACCGCGCCGATGCGGGCACAGGCCAGATGCATCTCGACCCACTCGGCGCAATTCGTGGCCCACACCCCAATCCGATCCTCGGCGCCAAGCCCCAGCCCCGTCAGTCCCCGGGCCGTCCGCTCCACCGCCGCAGCCAGCTCCGAAAACGTCAGCCGCACCCCTTGATGCCGCACTACCAGCGCTTCGTTGTCAGGAAATCGCGAAACTGTCTGCTGAAACACTTCCCAAATGCTGGCGTCGATGAGCGGAGCATCCGGGCCCCGCGAGTAACTCAACATGGAAGATATCGGCCTCCAAATCCGGGTCTCAGTGTATAACAATTAGCTATGCGCGTCCGCAACTTATTCGCCCCGCTTTTTGCATGTTCGCTTGCGTTCTCTGCCTCTCCCACACGCTTTTCGCTCGAGCAAGTGATGAGCGCTCCGTTCCCCTCCGAGCTCACCGCTGCACCCCAAGGCGGCGCGGTCGCCTGGGTGCTCAATCAACAGGGCGCGCGCAACGTCTGGGTCGCCGATGCGCCCACTTACTCCGGCCGCCAGCGCACGAACTATCACGACGACGATGGCCAGGAGATCGCCGAGCTAACGTGGACACCCGACGGCCGCTCCATCGTCTTCGTCCGTGGCGGCGATTTCGAAACTCATCGCGACAACCCCAATCCCGCCAGCCTTCCGCAGGGCGTGGAGCAGGCCATTTGGATTGTTCCAGCCGCAGGCGGCGCCCCGCGCAAAATCACCGACGGCAGCGATCCCGCCGTATCTCCCACCGGCGACCGCATCGCCTTTCTGCGCAAAGATGAGATCTGGTCCGTCGCGCTCGACGCCAACGCCCAACCTGCGCAGCTCATCCATGCCAAGGGCCAGGCCAGCCAACTCCGCTGGTCGCCGGATGGCTCCAAGCTGGCTTTCGTCTCTACCCGAGGCGATCACTCTTTCATCGCCGTCTACAACGCCGGCGCGCAATCCGTCAGCTATCTCGATCCCAGCGTCGATCGCGACTCCCAGCCCGTCTGGTCGCCCGACAGTAAGCAGCTCGCCTTTATCCGTGTCCCCGCATCCTCTGTTGCCGTCGGCGCTCGCCGCAACGCATCGCCGCCTTGGTCCATTCGCATCGCCGACGCAGACTCTGGAAACGGACGCGAGCTCTGGCACGCTTCGGGCGGCCCAGGTAGCGTCTTCCACGCCATGACCGCCGAATCCCAATTGTTCTGGGGCGCGGGCGATCGCATTGTCTTTCCCTGGGAAAGCACCGGCTGGCTCCATCTCTATTCAATTTCCACGCATGGCGATGTTCCCACGCCACTCAACGCGCCCGGCGATTTCGAAATCGAGCATGCCTCTCTCTCCGCCGATCGCCGCACGGTTCTCTTCTCCTCGAACCAGAACGACGCCGATCGCCGGCATCTTTGGCGCGTTTCAGTCTCCGGCGAAAACCCCGCGCAACTGACTACCGACGCCGGCATCGAGTGGTCCCCGGTCGAAATCAGCGACGGCTCGGCAGTCGCCATGCTGCGGTCCGGCACTCGTAGCCCCGCGCGCGCTTCCATCAAAATCGGCAGCGGCGACATTCGCGACCTCGCGCCCAATTCCGTTCCCTCCGATTTTCCCGCCTCCGCGCTGGTTGAGCCGCAACCCGTCATCCTATCCTCCGCCGATGGCCTGCGCCTTCACGGACAGCTCTTTCTCCCTCCCGGCGCCAATCCTAGTCAGCAACACCCGGCGATCATCTTCTTCCATGGAGGATCCCGCCGGCAGATGCTGCTCGGCTGGCATTACATGGATTACTACAACAACTCCTATGCGATGAACCAGTATCTCGCCAGCCTCGGCTACATCGTGCTCTCGGTGAATTATCGCAGCGGCATCGGCTACGGCCTCGATTTCCGTGAAGCCCTCAACTACGGCGCCACCGGCGCGAGTGAGTTTAACGATGTTCTCGGCGCGGGCCTGTATCTCCACAACCGTCCGGACGTGGACCCCAAGCGCATCGGCCTGTGGGGCGGCTCCTATGGCGGTTACCTGACTGCGCTCGGCCTCGCTCGCGCTTCCGATCTATTCGCTGCCGGCGTCGATTTTCACGGCGTTCACGACTGGTCGGCCGAACTTGCCTCCGACGGCATTACGTTGGACGCCGCCGCCGCGCGCCTCGCGCTGGAGTCTTCGCCGCTGGCCTCGGTCTCCACTTGGCGATCTCCGGTCCTTCTTATCCATGGCGATGACGACCGCAATGTTCCATTCCATCAAACCGTGGCGCTGGTCGGAGCGCTTCGCAAGCAGGGCGTCGAATTCCAGGAACTCATTTTCCCGGATGAGATCCACGGCTTCCTCACCCAAAAACGCTGGCTCCAGGCCTATCACGCCGCGGCTGACTTCCTCGGAAAGCACCTGCAGAATCCCTGATCTGCCATGATGGTAACTACATGTTCTTCCGCCGAGCGATACCTCACGAACCCACTTTTACCGAACGCATCGATGGACTTAGAAAGCTTGGATTCAGCACCAGTCCCGCCGGACCAGGCAAGGCGCAGATCACTCGCGACGGAATTGGAGCCGTGATCGAAGATCGCCCAGGCCAGCACCCGCGCGTCAACAAGGCCGGCTTCGTGCTCGGCGACGAAATCGGACTGCTGGTGAACCGCGGCTATCAAATGTTCTGGAGAACGCCCAGCGGCCGGACCGCGCCTGCTCTCGCCACTCATCTCAAAGCGCTCCACGCCTTCGAGGAAGACTTGAAGGAAGGCCTCGGCCTGCCCAGCCTCTATAACGAAAGCCTCGGCACCACCTCCGATCTTCACCTTTACGATCGAGTGGAACACCGCGACCAAGGCGATGCCGACAAGCCCTGGGAGCACAAAGCGGTCACTTCGTAATTTCGCCGCCTCCGTATTTCATAAAAAGCTCGTGGTTCTTTTTCGCCTCATCCGGTTTTCCCTGCTTCTCCAGAACCTCGGCCCGTAACGCGAAGTACCGAGGGAATACCAGCGAAGCGAACATCGGCTCGCCCGATGAGAGCGGAAGAGGACAGATCTCAAGCAGCTTACCCGCTTCAGCGAACCCGCCCGTTTCTACACGGGCCCACGCCAGCAACACCCGAACCTGACCATCGGCTGACGGGTTCGTCCCCTCATATACCGCCTGCAATAACGGCAGAGCCTCCGCGTATTTCTTCGCAAGCAGCAAACCGTACGCATCCAACACCCGCGCCCCCGGAGTGTCCGGTCGCGCCGCTGCCAACCCTGCGAAGGCCTCGTCATCTCCCGCCTTCATCTTCCAGATTGCCAACTGGCTCAATGCAAGGGAACGTGCCCCGCCCTCCAGTTCCGGCGCGAGCCTCTCCATCGCCGCGATGCCGGCAGTCCGACGCCCCGTCAGAAACTCCCACTGCGCCATCTGATAGGCCGCGCGCCCACCTTGCACACCCTTCACCGGCCCGACGTATTTCGCAAAGAACTCGTCCGCCAGGCGCACATCGCCCGTCATCAACAGCGCCTCGGCCGCCTTCAGCAACTCCGGCGGATTCCTCTGGGCCGCTCGCTGGAAATACTTCGCCGCGGATTCGAAATCGCCTAGGTAGAAGCTCACTTCGCCCAGGGAGTCCAGCGCGTTGGTGTCTCCGGGCGCCAGCTTCTCGTATTCTTGAATCGCCTGCCGGGCCCCATTCAAATCCCGCGTCCAAGCCAACGCGTATCCCAACATATTCCAGGTGCGCGGATCATCCGGATTCAGCAGCGTAGCCGCCTGGTAATTCCGCACCGACGATTGAAAGTTTCGCCGCTCAAATTGCGCCTCTCCCAAGTCGGCGAACAGTGTTGCGTTGGCGGGCTCGATATGCGCGAGCGTCTCTAACGCCTGGATCCGCTCGTTCGCATTTCCCGAGGCTGCCGCCGCGACATACTGCAAGTCAGCCCGATCAATCGCATCCAACTGCGTCCCCCGCTCTCCGGCTTGAATCATCTGGAGCGCCCGATCCCGAGCGCCGGTTCCCGCCAAAATCTGGGCTTGGCCCAGATAGCTCGTGGCAAACCTGGGATCTGCGTCCATGGCCGATTTGAGCGCCAGCTCGGTGGCGTCCGCGCCGGACGCTCCCAGCGCCTCCCCATAGAACCGCAACGCGTTCTCGTTGCTGGTCCCAAAACGTCGCGCCCCGGGGCTCAAACGGCGCGCAAGCTCGTTCGCCAAGGGCAAGAAACCACCCGCAACTGGCCCTTCGATTTCGAGCTGCTCCACCGCTCTCGTCTTTCGAAGGTCTTCCACGGTCGCGCGAATCCCGATGCGGCCGTTCCTCTCAAAAAAGTACCCCTCCAGCACACGCGATGCTTGCATCGATTGCGCCGCCGAGAGCGAATCCACCGTCTTGGCGAAAATGTTATTCGCCCCCGCCAGATCGTACTGCACCACCGCTGACGAAGCCCGCGCATACCAATTCCATTGGGGATCGGAACTTAGGTTTTCGAGTGGCAGGACGGCCAGCCGCTCGACCTTCGTGGCCGGCTGCCGCGCGCAACCGCCCACGACCATTGCAACCAGAATTGAACTGTAGAAGGCGAGTCGCCTATAGAACACGCGGTTCCAGCGTCATCAGCTCTTTGAACTCCGGCAGATCCCTCATGGCGGCAAACGCCGGATCTGCCTGCATCTTCTTCTTTTCTTTGTAGCCCTCTTCCAGGGCCTTCCGGATGTACTGCAGCGCCCGATCGTTCATCCCCTCCCTCGCATAGGTCTCCGCCAGATAGTAATGAAACTTGGCGTGCTCTTCCACGCTCCGGTCCTGGAGCAAAACACCTTGTGTGTTGCGCGTCTCGAAAACCTCCGGGTCCAGCATCAGCGCCTTCCGCAAGGCTTCCGCCGCGCGCTCGTAGTCCTTCCGCGCGAAATAGCACGTTCCCAAGTTGCTCCACACCGAAGCGGATTGGGCATTGAGCCGCAGCGACTTCTTGTACTGGTTCAGGGCGCGCCGGTAACTCTTCTTTGCATAGTAGATGGTCCCTAGATTATTGACGGCCTCCGCGTATTGTGGGTCCACGCGAAGGGCCAGCCGATAGTACTTTTCCGCCAGGTTCAGTTGGACCATCTGGTGATACGCGATGCCGGTCTTGTTCAGCATAATCGCCGAGCCCTGGGAGTTTTCCTGGTACATCTCGGCGGCTTCCCGGTACCGCTTTTCCGCCATGAAAATATCGCCGCGCGTTTCTGGCGTCAGCGCGGGCGCGGGCTTCTTCTGCGCCACCGGCGGCGCCTGCCCCGTATCTAAGAAACTACTGGACGGTGACGTGGATTGAGCAGAAACGGCCGGAAGAAACATCTGGACCGTCCCGAAACCGATTGCGGCTAACCAGAGCCTGGAAGCCATGGTTCGACCTCCCCCAATTTCCGATCGCCCGGATGCTACACCCCGGGCATTAGATCTACACTATCACTTCGGAAAAACAATTACTTGAATATACCCCGGAGGCGCTCGAAAAAGCCCTTACGTTTGGGCGGCGCCTGAGGTTGGGAGGGGGATTCGGGCGCCCCGGGCGCCAACGCCGGCTGAGACGTCCGCGCCAAGCGTGGTTGCAGCGATACCGCTCCCGGGGCCACTGGTAAATTCGGGTCGGATGCCCGCGCGGGCTGCCCGGTCTCCCAACCCGCCACCCTCATTCCGCCGCCGCCGTGCAACTGGCACTGCTCCACCGGCTGCGTGCCCTCGATAAAATACTCCGTCCGAACTTTGGGACACGCGGCCGTCGCCAGTTGCCCTGAGGCTGGGTCGATTTGCACTCCAACCACGCCGGACGGCGCCTCAAACTCGCTCACATTACGATATTCCCGATGCTCGTGAGCCCGTTTCATAAACTCCGCCCACACTGGCAACGCCGAATGCGCGCCCTCCAGGTTAAGCTCGCGGTTATCGTCGAATCCCACCCACACCACGCAAATCAGCTTCGACGTGAAGCCGGCGAACCAGCCGTCATGCGAAGTCCCGGTCTTTCCAGCCACCGGGAAATTGATGCCTCGCCCCCAAACGGCCGCGCCGGTTCCACTTCGGACCACTTCTTCTAAAAGCTGGTCCATCAGAAACGCCACGCGCGGATCCAGCACATCGCGGTGCTCGGGTTTATTGTCGTAAATGATGGACCCGTGGTCGCTCGCGATGTCGGAAACAAAATACGGCTTGGAGTAAACGCCATGGTTGGCGTAAATCGTGTAGGCGCCCGCGATCTCAAGCGGAGTCACTTCGTAGGCCCCCAGCGCGACGGCCGGCGTCGGATGGATGTCCAGGTTCATCCCCGCGCGCCGCGCCAGATCCACGATCGCGTCATAGCCGGTCTGCTCGGCCAGTTTCACCGTTGCGACGTTCAGAGAATGCGCCAGCGCATCCCGCAGCGACACATTGCCATAGAACTTGTGTTCAAAATTGCTCGGCTGATAGGGCTTGCCATCGAAGTAAAACGTGGTTGGCTCATCCAGGATCATGGTGGCCGGCGTGATCACCTGGCCGCCATTCGCCGCTCCGCCATTCACTGGAACGGCATCCGTCTGCCCGCCCGAAAGCCCCGTGTTCAAAGCGGCCGCGTAAACAAACGGCTTGAACGAGGAGCCGGGCTGCCGCTTGGCCAGGATTCGGTTCAGTTGGCTGGTGCCATAGTTCCTCCCGCCAATGATAGCCAGCACTCTCCCCGTCTGCGGATCCAGGGCGATCAAGGCACACTGCGGATCGGGATAGCTCGGATCGCGCTTCTTGCGCCCTTTGATCCGTTGGTCGGCCTCTGCCATGCCGATCCGTACCGCTTCGGCCGCGTCCCGCTGCAAATTCGGGTCGAGCGTGGTGTACACGCGATACGTGTTGGATTGGAAATTGTAGTCCGGAAATTTCTCGATCAGCGTGTCATTCACCAGGTCCACGAAGAACGGAGCTTCGGCGGACTCCGTGCCTTGCTTCACCAGCACTACCGGCGATGCAATCGCCCTCTCGAATTCTTCGTCGCTGATGTAATTGTTCTCTCGCATCAGCTTCAACACCACGTTGCGGCGCCCCTTGGCCCGCTCCGGCCAGCGGAACGGATTCGTGAAACTGGGCTGCTGGATCAACCCGGCCAGCGTCGCGGCCTCGGGCAGCGTCAACTTGCTGATGTCCTTGCCGAAATACACCTGCGCCGCTTCGCCAAAGCCGCGAATGCCAAAGCTTCCACGATGCCCCAGCGGCACCTGATTGGCGTAGTATTCGAAAATCTGCTCTTTCTTCAGCTTCTGTTCGAGGTGCATGGTGATCAGCACCTCCGGAATCTTGCGGCGCCAGGTCTTGTCGTTGTCCAGCCAGAAGCTGCGCGCCAGTTGCTGGCTCAGCGTGGAAGCGCCCTGCGCGTAGCGATGCTCCCGCACATCCACCCAGGCCGCCTTGATGATGCGGATCGGATCGAACCCGGAATGCTGGAAAAATCGCTTATCCTCCGCCGAAACCACCGCATGCACCAGCAGCGGCGGAATGTCTTCGTACCTCACCAGGCGGCGCTTCTCGCGGTTCTTGTCGAACAGATTCGAGATCAGCTCAGGCTCTAGCGTGTATTCCGTCCGGTCCGTGTTGTCAGCCAGGGAAATGATTTGCTTCACCTTACTGCCCGCGAACTTGATCACGCCTTCATCCCTCTTGAAATAGGAATCCGGCCCCGGATACACGTCGATCTCGTCCGGCTTCAGCGTAAAGTAGCCCATGCGATTGTTGGGCGATTCGCTGTAGCCGCTGCGGCGCAGATCGGTCGCGACCTCCTGCGGATCGGCAATATCGCCCACATCCACCGTGCGCGGCGCCGCAAACAACATGGACGTATTCGCAAACGGACCGGCCGCCAGTTTGGATTCGATCAACCGCGAGTACTTCACGTAATAGAACGTGAACACTCCAAATCCAGTGGTGAGGCCCAAAACTAGTAGTACGAGGAGGATCTTGCCTATGGGGTGCAAAACAAACCGCACCGCGGAGGCCTTTTTGGGAACCTGGACTCTTACTGCCACGCAGTACCATCTTCGCATGGCTGGCGGCCTATAATAAAACCAGCTCCATGAGCGCCGCGGCAATAGTCTCGGTTGAAGACTACCTCCATCGCACCGAAAAACCGTACTGCGAGTACGCGGACGGCGTCTTGCATCCCAAGCCAATGCCTACCAAGCTCCACGCGCTAATTCAAAAAATCCTGATGCGGCTTCTCGACGCACAAGGCGTGGAGGCGCTTTGCGAGATGCACGTCCGCCTGTCGTCAACGAAGTACCTAATTCCGGACGTCATTGCAGCGCCCGTGATCCAGAGCCCCTACCCAACCGAGCCGGTTCTTTTGTGCGTGGAAATTCTTTTCCCTGAGGACCGCGTGGGGTCGATGCTCGCCAAGTGCGAGCAGTATCATGCCTGGGGCGTACCATTCTGCTGGGTCGTCGATCCCGAAAAGCAGACCGCTTGGCAATATCCTTCCGGAGGCGAACCCGAACACGTCGAGCGCGGCGGTACGCTCACTGCGGGAGAACTCAGCGTTCACTTAGAAGAGCTCTTCTCTGAACAGCCCCGTTAGCTATAATTAGGCATGTTGAAGCCTACGGCAAAGATTTGGCATAACGGCCGTTTCATCGATTGGGACGATGCCAAAATCCACGTCCTCTCGCACGTCACCAGCTACGGCAGCTCCGTTTTTGAAGGCATCCGCTGTTACGCCACGCCCTCCGGGCCGGCCATTTTCCGGGTGCGCGAGCATATCCGCCGCCTGCTGGACTCGGCCAAGATCTATCGAATCGAAGTGAAGCACACCACCGACGAGCTCGCCGCCGCCATGGCCGAGCTGGTGCGGGTGAATAAGCTCGAATCCTGCTATTTCCGTCCTTTGGTGCTGCGCGGATACGGCGACGTCGGCGTTCTGCCGTTCGCAAATCCCGTGGAGACCTACATCGCCTGCTGGGAATGGGGCAAATACCTGGGCGAGGAAGCGCTGGCCGAAGGCGTCGACGTGTGCGTCTCCAGTTGGACCCGCATCGCCCCCAATACCTTACCCGCGCTCGCCAAGGCGGGCGCCAATTATATGAACTCCCAGCTCATCCGCATGGAGGCGCAACTGAACGGCTACGCCGAGGGCATCGCGCTCGACACCTCGGGTTACGTGAGCGAGGGTTCCGGCGAAAACGTTTTTGTGGTCCGCGATGGCAAGATTCTAACGCCGCCGCTGGGAGCCTCTGTGCTTCCCGGCATCACGCGGGATTCGGTGATGCAGTTGGCCGCCGCGCTGGACATTCCCGTGACGGAAACTTTGATACCGCGCGAGATGCTCTATATCGCCGACGAAGTCTTCTTTTCCGGAACCGCGGCCGAAATCACGCCCATCCGTTCGGTGGATCATATAGTCGTCGGCAAGGGCTCGCGCGGACCGGTAACCGAAAAGCTGCAAAAGGCTTTCTTCGGAATTGTGCACGGCGACGCCCAAGACCGCTTTGGCTGGCTGACACCTGTCACCAAGGGCGGGGCCATCACAAAAAACGAGCCCGTGACTGTTTGAGCCACGGGCTGAAAAGCTTCTCCGGAAAAAGCTTCGGACTTGCGGGAGGACGATCCGCAAGTGCGATTCCGACGGCCACCTCCCCCGAGATTAACCGCCGGAACCGCACTCGCGAGGGATCATGCATTATGTTGTAGCAGGCGTTTGTGCTTCGCGCCAGACTTATTTCTCGTGATTTCCACACTTTTCAACAATTTTCTCCGCTCAACGTCTCTTGCACTTAGCGCTCGAAGGCTGTGGGAAACTTGTGCATAAACCGGCGTTCCCCGGAAATGTCAGATGAAGCTGAATGGCGTTGATGTTTCGAGCGGCGCAAGCGTCGAGGTTTCCTTCGATCGCGCCATCACCGTCGTCGATCATCTGATTCGGCCGCCGGATAATTCCGCGTTCCTCGCGCCCGGCTGGATCGATCTGCAAGTGAACGGCTTCGCCGGTGTCGACTACAATTCAGCGGCGTCCAGTCATGCGGAGATTGCCCTTTCCATCCGTGCGATGTTTGCCTGCGGGGTCACGCGCTTTTTCCCAACCGTGATCACAGGCTCTCCAGACAACATGTCGGCGGCGCTCCGCAATCTGGCGAATGCCAAGGAGTCCATCGCAGAAGGTCCCGCCATGGAAGCCTTTCACCTCGAAGGTCCCTACATTTCTCCAGAAGACGGCCCGCGCGGCGCACATCCGGCGCGCTGGGTCCGGCCGCCCGATCTCGAGGAGTTCCGTCGATTCCAAGGCGACGCCCGCGGAAACATCCGCCTGGTGACGCTTTCGCCCGAGTGGCCCCAGGCTCCGCGCTTCATCGAAGCCATCGTGCAGCAGGGAGTAGTCGCTAGTATCGGCCACACGCGAGCTTCCTCTGAGCAAATCTCCGATGCCGTGAGCGCCGGCGCAACGCTTTCCACGCACCTCGGCAACGGCGCCGACGCAGTGCTCCCTCGCCATCCCAATTATCTCTGGGAGCAACTTGCCGAAGACCGCCTGGCGGCCAGCTTCATCGTGGACGGATTTCATCTGCCGTCGTCATTCCTGAACGTCGCGTTGCGCGCTAAGGGTCTCGAGCGATCGCTCCTAGTGACTGATGCAGTTGCACCGGCCGGCTGCTCACCCGGCCCGTATCGTTTAGGTGAAGTTGATGTCGAGCTGCGCCCCGACGGCAGCGTGCGTCTCACGGGCGGTACGCGCCTGGCGGGCTCCGCGCTTATGATGCACCACGCCATCGCCAATGTCATGAAGACCGCGGGCTTGAGCCTGCGCGACGCCATATCGCTCGCTACCCGCAATCCGGCGCGTGTCGGCCGCATAGCTAATCGGCAGCGTGGGATTAACCCTGGCGATCGAGCGGATTTGGTTCTCTTCCGCCTGGATGACACCACCGGGCAACTCACCATCCTCGAGACATATCTCAGCGGCCAACGCGTGTTCTAAATTTCCGTGGCCGGCTCCGAATTCAAAACCGCAACATACTTCAGGTTGCGATACAGCTGCTTGTAATCCAGCCCGAAGCCCACCACAAAACGATCGGGAATCTCAAAGCAGCGATAGTCCACCGGAACCTGCACAATGCGGCGCGGCGTGCGATCGAGCAAGGTACACAGCGCCAGCGATTTCGGCCCGCGCCCCGACAGATGCTGCAACAGGTACCGCGTGGTGAACCCGGTGTCCACGATGTCTTCCACCAGCATCACCTCCTCGCCCTCGATGCTGTCGTCCAGGTCCTTTGCGATCCGCACCATTCCCGGCGCGCCCTTCTGGTTGGCGAAACTCGATATGGCCAGAAAATCCACCTTCACCGGCACCGTCAACTCGCGCGCCAGCGCGGCCAGAAAAAACACCGACCCTTTCAGCACTCCCACCAGCTTCAACTCGCGCCCCGCGTAGTGAGCGGAAATCTCGGCCGCCACGCGCCGGATCGCGCGCTCGATCTCTTCCTCGGTGAAAAGAACCCGCTCGATCGCTGGAACGCTCATCGCGGCACTCTCATCGAGCGAGGCGCTCCGGCAATCCGTACTTGGTCACCAGATCCTGCACGTCCTTCTGGTAAAAGACCTGGATGTTCACATGCGGATAAATGGCGCGCAGCAGCCGGATCTTCCGGTTCTTCCGGGTGACGTTGGCCTGCTTCATGGTGGTCAGCTCCACGTACAGGTTGAACTCAGGCAGGTAAAAATCCGGCGTGAAGGCTTCGGCAACCTTTCCGTCTTTGTCCCACTGCAATGGAAAGCTGCGAGGCTCGTAGTCCCATACGATTCCATAGAAGTCCAGCAAGTTGGCGAATACCTGCTCGCTGGGATGACCAAATTCCTTGCGATCGCCAACTTCTTCGCGCTCGACGGTCGGCCGCTTCGGCGGCACAATGCCAAAGCGCGCCAGTTGCAGGCGGACTCGAAACTGAACCTCCGCCGCGTCCGTCGCCGTGAGTGGCCCCGAATCCAATAGCCCCTGCGACTTCACGGCCGCCTCCAGCAGATCCACCATCTCGGACGGACCCAACCTGCGGGCGTTCAGCACCAGGTCGAAATCGGTCGGCCGGCTGATCTTCTGGCCGTAGCGCCGTTTGCGAATCAAGGCCCGCGCGGCTTCCATCTGGCGCAAACGCACCTTAGCCTCGGCCCGGTCCAGCCTGCAATCCTGCATGAGATTCGCCAGCCGAACCGACTCGGGAGCTACCACGTGAAGCCGAAGCATGGAAGCTCCCAGGTGGCCCGAGAACAGCTCGGCGCCGGTGCAGCAGACCACCACGTGCCGCGCGGCCCCCAGGCTGGCCAGAATCGAAACCGTCAACGGCCGCCAGGCCAGGTCAGGAATCCGGATCGAGTCACCAAACTCGGCCGCAATCATTTTCGCCAAATCCGGCTCAGTCACCAACTCGCATTCCAGCCGTTGAGCCGCCATGCGCGCCAGTTCCTCGTGCCTGCAACCCGGTTCACCTGAGACGGTGATAAACGCCATTGATTAGAATCGTAGCGCAGCAAGGTCAGGACGGGAGAAAGTTCAGCGGACTCCTACCCTCTAGCACGGGGTGGTGCCGAGGTTGTCGGAGCGTCCGGCCTTCAGGCGGGACCACTGCGCGGTGGGACGTCCATCGATTCGGAAATTCTCCTTGCCTTTAAACCGTTGTGCCCAGCCGGTCGGCGAGTCCTCCCACGTCTCTGGGCTGCGCGACTTCTCGGGGATTGTCACCCTTCGAAGTCACGCAGCACCTGCCATTGTTCCTAGCGGCCGCTCTGGAACGGAAGTTGGGCACCCGTCTCCAGCAGCGTCTTGAGGCCGCTGAGAATTTCATTCCAGCCTCCGCCCGCCCCATTGGATTCAAGCTCGCCGGCGACCAGTGAGGCCAGCATCGGTGCGTTCGTGAGGTCATGTATCACGGTGAGTTTCGTCACCCCGCCTTTGGCTCTCTCTTTGCTCGTTGCCATCTGATTTCTCCTATTATAATCAAGCCTTGAGGTAACAACCGTGAACCGTAAAGCAATTCTGCTCGCGGTCGCCATGCTCGGCACAGGACGCCTCATTCTGACCGGACAACACCAGACTGCACCCGGCGTTTTCACTTCCGCTCAGGCTGAGGCGGGACGCAAAGCATACGAGAACACCTGCGGGAGATGCCACACTTACACGTTGCTGGGACGCAAGGGGGATGCCGACGAGCTTCCGCCCGTAAGCTCCCTACCCGCTGCCTACCGGAAATTCATCGGAAATCCAAACCATGTTCCCCCGCTGGCGGGCAGAGCTTTTCTCGATCGTTGGGGCGAGAAAACCGCGGCCGAACTCATCGCGCGTTTTCAGGTAACAGCCAGTGATCCGTTCTTCCAGTTCGAGGGCATGAATGACGACACCACAGTGAATATCACCGCATACGTCCTCCAGGTGAACGGCGCGAAGGCGGGAACCCAGCCATTGACGAGAACCACCGGTGTCGTCGTTAACTCGCTAATTCAGTGAGCAGTTCTTCCCTACTTCTTCATTTCTTCGTCGTCGGTGTTGGCATCCATATGCATGTCCATTCCGGCCCACACGTCGTTGGGGGACTTTGCGTTGGGGTAGACATGAGTCATCCATCCGAAGACCACTGGAATCCAAAGTCCGTGCGCCTCTTTGCATGCCTCTTCGGTGTGGATACTTCCTTGCGGGCCAAACTGCGCATGCGGCCCGAATAGCTCTTCGAGAGGCAAGCTTCGCGGTCCACCGCAGAAGTCCACATGACGGTGCCAAGTCGCGATGCTGAGCGGAGCCACTAAATTCAGCTGTTCCGGCGTCGAATCCTGCGGGGCGGTGTACATGACGCCCACGGCCTGCATGCCCTCCGGCGTGCGTTTGTACAGGATCGATCCCGGATGATCGTAGTCCGGGTGGCGCTGCTCCAGCCGGTTGTAGCGGCGGTTCGTGTAATGGACCTCTTCGCCCAGTTTGCCGGTGGGATGAAACGGCCTGTAGCCGTCTCGAAGCGCGGTGTTCACATCGGAGTAATGTGCAACCACGCTACCAGCGGCGGCGACGATCCGCTGGGCGCACTGTTTATCTCCCGGTTGCGGCTTGCCCTTGAGCGACATCTGCATGTGATTGCCCATCTTCATGGAGGGAACCTGCGTGTCATCGGTTTTGCCGCCGTAGTAGCGAAGCAGCCGCTCCCACAACGGAAATTGCTGCGCCATCATGGCGGCAAGAGAACAGAGCAGACACGCAAGGAGAATTATCTTGAGACTCTTCGCCACGAAACCTCCACGCCAGCGATGATCGTCACTTTCAACGAGAATCTCTACAGGAATCCCGGACCGAGTCACCAAACTCGGCCGAATCATTTTCGCCAAATCTGGTTCGGCCACCAAAAACCCTGCCCTACAGGATTCCCAGCCGTAGGCCGATCATGATTGTAGTACCGGCCAGGAGTATGTTATATATCTTACTAAGACCCGGCGAGAGCCAGTGCTTGACCTAGGCACTGGTGTATTGTAGATTGAGACTCTGACTTTTAATAGAGCATTACAACATTACGGATCACTCGGACAACGATGACCCCCAGTCACCGCTC
The DNA here is from genome assembly GCA_003166865.1 of Bryobacterales bacterium. GTDB lineage: Bacteria > Acidobacteriota > Terriglobia > Bryobacterales > Bryobacteraceae > Palsa-89. The sequence goes on along the minus strand of PMUP01000103.1, from coordinate 11,432 downwards.
CGCGGCTCTGGCAGCCGCACTTACGATCGCCGGTGCATTGCTGAACAGCAGTTGCGCGGCCAGGCCCCAATCCTTCAAGCTGTCCTTCCTGCCCTCCACTCCCGCTCGAATCGAACCCAGCTTTGAGGAACCGCCGCGTCTGGCGCCCAACTTTTATTTTTTGAGCGATTCCCCGGATCTGGTGCAGCGTGCGCTAGCCGCCGCCCCTCGCCAGGCCGAGGCGGAGGGCCTGCTGGCAAAGGCTCGCCTGCACATGGAAGCCGGAAAGCGCTTCTATCAACAGGGCGATACTGAAGGCGCGCGCCAGGAGTTCGACGCCGCCATGGACGTGCTGCTGTCAGCCCCCGATAATCTGCCGAATCGCCCGCGCCTGGAAAGCGAGCTGGACCAGATCGCCGACACCATTTACCGCTACGATCTGGAAGGCTTGGGTGGCGCCTCCAGCCAGTTACCGGAAGTGGTCTACGACAAATCGCCGCTGGATGGCATCCTGGACATGACCTTCCCCACCGATCCCAACCTGCGCCCTAAGGTCAAGGAGGAAATCGAGGCCACTGTTTCACAGCTTCCGTTGCAGGAAAACGACGCCGTCCTCGGCTACGTGCACTATTTTTCCACCGATCGCGGCCACAAAGTACTGGTCGGCGGGCTGCGCCGCTCCGGACGTTACCGGCCCCTGGTGCAGCGGATTCTGGACAACGAGGGCGTGCCCGAGGAATTGATCTATCTGGCGCAAGTGGAGTCCGGCTTCCTGCCACGCGCCCGCTCCTACAAGCAAGCCGTCGGGATGTGGCAGTTCGTTAAGTTTCGTGGCCAGGAATACGGCTTGATGCAAGGCCCGGGAACCGACGATCGCCTGGATCCGGAGAAAGCCACCCGCGCGGCGGCTCATCACTTGCACGACCTCTACGCTACTTTTGGCGACTGGTACCTGGCGATGGCGGCTTATAACTGCGGCCCGGGCTGCGTCCAGCGCGCCGTGGAACGGACCGGTTACGCCGATTTTTGGGAACTTCGACGCCTGAATGCCCTTCCCAAGGAAACCGCCAACTACGTTCCGCTGATCCTGGCGCTGACCATCATGTCCAAAAACCCCAAGGACTATGATCTCGACAATCTGGAGTTCGACCGGCCGATCGAATACGAAAGCATGGATCTGGAAACGCCGACCGGCCTGGCGTTGGTGGCCGATGCGACCGATCGTCCCGTGTCCGAGATCCAGGATTTGAACCCGGCCTTGCTGAAGCTGACCGCGCCGGCGGGCTACCAGTTGCGGGTTCCAAAGGGAACCTTGCCGGCCGTCATGATGGCGCTCGATCTGGTGCCGGCCAACCATAGGGCAGACTGGCGCATTCATCGCGTGCTGGCGGGCGAGACGCTGGCCGCGATCGCGCACCGCTATGCGACACCGGTGTCTGCGCTAACGTCAGCTAACCAGCGGGCTAGCGCCCAGGCGCCCGAACCGGGGGATTTGGTGGTGGTTCCCACTGCGGCGCACTTCAGGCAGGCGGCGTCCCGGACTCCTAGCCGGACCGCAAGCCGGGCTGTGGCCTCGCGCGGCCAGCAGTCACGCCGGGCCGTCGCCTCGCGCCGGACGCCAGCCACAAGGCCCACGCATCGGACCCGCGCCGGCGCTTACCGCACCGCCAGCCTGGCTTCTAAACGTCGCTCCACGGCGAACTAGACACGCCCATTTCGCTCTCCAAAATTTGCGTAGTTGGCCCTTGCCTTCCGAAGAAAACGAGTTATTCTAGGGAGTGGTTAGCCCACCAGGAGGCATGAATAATGGTTGATAGCTTGCGCTTCACCGCTGACGACGACCTCGACGATTTCGGATATGAAGAAGAACAGATCGACGTAGTTACCGAAGTCGGCGAATACGGTCCAGAGGATGAAGACGAAGACGAACTCACTAGACCGGCTCCGCTACCGGTTCACTCCACTCCCGCTCCAGCCCCAGCGCCCGGCTCGGCTGCCGCCGACGCGCCGCCGCAGAAGAAGCCTGTGAAGAAGGCCGCCGCCCCGGTCAAGCCGGCTGCTGCGGTGAAGAAGGCCGCCGCCCCAGCCAAGCCGGCTGCTGCGGTGAAGAAGGCCGCCGCCCCGGTCAAGCCGGCTGCCGCGGTGAAGAAGGCCGCGCCGGTCACGGCACCGGCGGCGAAGGCTCCGGCCAAAAAGGCGGCCGTTAAGAAAGCCGTGAAGAAAGCCGCCGTTAAGAAGGCCGCCGCAAAGAAAGCGAAGAAGGCGCCGGCCAAGAAAAAAGCCGCAGCCAAGAAGAAAGCCCCAGCCAAGAAGACCAAGAAAGCGAAGAAGGCTAAGAAGGCCGGGAAGAAATCCAAGAAATCCAAGAAAGCCAAGGGCAAGAAGTAGGTTTTAGACCATTGGACGGCTGCGGCTAACCTCAGCGCCGCGGCTGTCCTGGCCCGTAGTTCCCCGTTACGCCTTTTCCTTCTCTACTTTTCCTTCTTCACTGCGGTCCGGCACCGCTCGAAGAGCTGCAACAGCGCTTCGGCGTACTCTTCGGGCGTTTTCGATCCCTTGCCGGCGAAACCCGCGGCGCTGCCACCCTTGCCGTAACCCGTCGTCACCGCGATAAACTTCATCATCTCCAGTGCGACCTCATCGGCATTGCGTGGCGGCGGGACGGCGTTTGAAGTATCTTCAGGCATTCGTTGTTCGTTCCTCCACAGGAATCGCCGCCTCAGCGGCAAAACTCTAGTGTAGACGGTCTGCGGCTCTCCCGCCGTGTCGCGCGCTTCGCTCCCAGCACATAAAATGATCTTTGCCTTCCACTCATGCCCGTTGAAGCCATACGCTTGGTCCGGAAGATGCGCGGAGGGGCGCAGGCCCATTTGCTGGAGTGTGCCGACGGCCACTTCTACGTCGTCAAATTCCTCAATAATCCCCAGCATCGGCGCATTTTGATTAATGAATGGATCGCCTCCGTTTTCCTGAATTATCTCCAAATCTCGGCGCCGGCCGCCGCCATTGTCAACCTTTCGGCCGAGTTTCTCGAATCCAATCCCGAGGTCCACATTCAGCTCGGCACGCGCCACTTGGGCGTCGAGCCCGGCTGGCATTTTGGATCTCGCTACCCCGGCGATCCGGCGAAAGTCATGGTCTACGATTTCCTGCCCGACCTGCTGCTGGACAAGGTGGTGAACGTCGCCGAGTTTCTGGGAGTGCTGGCGTTCGATAAATGGATGGGAAACGCCGACGCCCGCCAGTCCATCTTCTTCCGCGCACGGCTGCGGCAGTGGTCGCCATCGCCGGCCGAACAGTCGCCGCGCGCCGGATTTGTCGCCCACATGATGGACCACGGCTACGTCTTTGACGGCCCGCACTGGATCTTTCCGGATTCCCCGCTCCAGGGTCTGTACTTCCGCCCCAGCGTGTATCAACACGTCAGGTCGTGGGACGACTTTCAGCCGTGGCTGGATCGAGTGGTGCACTTTCCCGAGGAGGTGGTGGATGAAGCGCAAAAGCAAATCCCGCCGCACTGGCTGGCCGAAGACGCTGCCGCTCTGGAAGCGATGCTTGCGAAATTGATGTCCCGGCGCAAGCGCGTCCCCGATCTGATTCGCGAGTCGAGGCGCGGCCGCGTGAATCCATTTCCGGAATGGAAGTAGAAAATCCGGTTTGGAAACGCCAGGTACCTTCAGTACTCGCCGTGCTCTCGCAGCACGAAATCCGTTTACCGTATGTCGAATCTCCTGTAATGTGGTAGCGGAGAAACAAATGCGATTGAGTGGTCTTTCGATTTTGGCGCTGGCGCTGCTGCTGGCCAACGCTGTTGTTCCGGCGCGGGCCAACCTTGTCACTGATCCTGGTTTCGAGAGTTGCACGGCTATCGCACAGTCGCCCCCAGGCTGGTCGGGTAATGCCATTTGTAACGCTGATAATCCACATACCGGTAGTTGGGATGCGTACTTTTCGGGACTCGGAACGGTCACGCTGTCACAGAGCATTGCGACGGCCGTCGGCGGAACTTACGATTTCTCATTTTGGCAACGGGATAATGCAGGCGCTGCTAATACCTTTACTGCCTCCTTCGGCGCCGATGAAGTGCTCGATCTAGTGAGCCCCAGCGAGGGCGGCTATACTTTGGAAGATTTCGCTGTTTCGGCCACCGCGTCGTCCACCACGATTGAGTTCACTTCAACTCAGAATGGCGGCTTCTGGAACCTCGACGATGTGTCCGTTACCCAGACCGCTTCGCCCGTGCCGGAGCCCGCGAGCTTTGCTCTCGTCGCTCTCCTCGGCGGCGGCTTGTTAGGTATTTGGCGGCGGCGCATTTAGCAGTCGGCTACTGGCCCCCGTTCCGTATGATAGGGTGTAGAGTTTGATGCGCGATCTGCACCCCATGAAACCGAACCTCGATGTTTTGAAGCCCGAGATTGAACTCTACCTGGAGGAGATGGGGATGGCCGTCTTCTACGGCTACTCGCGTCCGTTGGACGCCGCCCCGATCGTCTATTGGGATTGCGAACAGTATCCCGACTACCGGCTGTTCGTCCAATCGGCGCGCGCCGCGGATGCGAAAATCATCGTGTTTCACCAGCGTGAATTCTTCTCCGACCAGGTGGACGACGCCATCGAGCGGCTGAACGCGTGCGAATTGCCTCCCCAGGAATCGCGCCACTTCGAAGATCGCTTGAACGAGACGCGCGCGAATGAAGGCTCGGTTTGCGCCATCGAGCTATCTTTCGATCATGAGGGGCGTGTCTTCCTCTTCGATCTCCGCACGGAATGGTTCGAGGAGTTCTCCGACCTGCTGGATGAGATTCAACTGCTCACCGCCGAGCCCAGCGATGGCAACGATTCGCCAATTACCGGCTATTTCTCGAGAAACTGAGCCGCTTGCCACGTTGGCTGATTCAGACCGCCGATTCCGAAGCCGCCCACGCCCTGGCGGCAAATCTGGGAGTTCAGCCTCTCACTGCGGCTGTGCTCGTGAGCCGCGGCATCACCGACGCCTCGGCCGCGCGCCGCTTCCTTGCTCCGGATCTCGATCACTTGCTGGACCCCGCGCTGCTCACCGGCATGCGCGACGCCGTCCAACGTGTGAAGACGGCCATTCAAGCCCAGGAAAAAATCCTGATCTACGGCGACTACGACGTGGACGGGACCGTATCCGTCGTCATTCTGAAGAAAGCTATCGAGATGGCCGGCGGCCAAGCCAGCTTTCACGTACCGCATCGCCTGCGGGATGGTTACGGCATGCGCGCCGACGTGATCGAACGCGCGGCTGCCATGGGCGTCGCACTCATCATCAGCGTCGACACCGGCATCCGAGCCTCGGCCGTGGTGGAGGCGGCGCGTGAACGCGGCATCGACGTGATCGTCACCGATCATCACCTGCCTGACGCCGAGCTTCCACCCGCTCTGGCGGTGTTAAATCCCAACCGGCGCGACTGCCCGTATCCCGACAAGAACCTGTGCGGCGCCGGCGTCGCGTTCAAGTTGGTGCAGGCGCTGCTCGCGACCCTCGATTGGCCGGCCGACAAGCTGGCTCGCGTGCTGAAGTCGTTCTTGAAACTGGTGGCCATCGCAACCGTGGCCGACGTGGTTCCCTTGGTGGGCGAAAACCGGGTGATCGTCAAGCACGGTNNGCGTTTCAAATCGCGCCGCGCATCAACGCCGCCGGGCGCATGGACGACGCACAAAACGTGATTCGCATGTTCTTGACCGACGATCCCGAGCACGCGCGCGCGCTCGCCTCCCAGCTTCATTCGCTCAACCAGGAGCGCCGCGACACCGAAGCTGAGATCGTCAAGCTGGTGCTGGCCGAGTGCGCCAGCGTTCCGGTCACCGACGATCAAAGCGCGCTGGTATTTTCGGGCGTCAATTGGCATCGCGGCGTGGTCGGCATTGTCGCCAGCCGTTTGGTCGACCGCTTTTGCCGGCCGGTCTTCGTGTTGAGCGAGGAAGATGGGCAGGCGCAAGGCTCGGGCCGCGGCATCCCGGTGTTTCATTTGCTGGATGCTCTGGAATCGATGCCCGATCTGTTCACGCGCTTCGGCGGGCATCGTCAGGCGGCCGGCGTGAGTCTCGCCTCCGAATTGGTTCCGGAGTTTCGACGCCGCTTGAACGCCTACGCCGGGGCGCGGCTCACGCCCGCAGATTTCCAGCCGCAATTGCTGATTGACGCAGTGGTCGGCCTGCGTGAGTTGACCACCGGTCCGGCCATCCAGGAGCTTCTCGCGATGGCGCCGTTCGGGTTCGGCAATCCGCCGCCGGTGCTCGCCATCCTGGGCATGGAATCGCCCAGCGCGCCGGTGGTGATCAAGGAGAAACATCTGCGCGTCCACTTGCGCCAGGACGGACGCAGCCTCTTTCCGAAAGCTTGGAACTTCGCCGGGCGCGCCGCGGATTTTCCGATGAATACCCGCCTGGACGTCGCGTTCTCGCTGGAAGAAGACACCTATGGCGAGGACCGGGGATTCGCTAACTGGGCCGCGGTACTGCGCGATGTTCGGCCGTCGCCGTCGGATGCCCGCTGAGCCATTGCCTGGGCAAACGCTTCGAATAATTTGCGATCCGCGGAGCTCACCGCGACACGATCTTCCGGGTGCCACTCGACGGCCACCGCAAAGGTCGCGTTTCCAGTCAGCTCCAGCGCCTCAATGACGCCATCGGCCGCCCTAGCGGATACGATCAAACCCCCGCCCACGCAGTCCACCGCCTGATGATGCCGCGAATTCACATCGTGCTCGCCCGCGCCGATGATCCCGGCCAGTCTCGTGTCTGGATTCACCCGAATGCTGTGTACCCCAGGATGCTTACCCGGCTCCGCGTCGCGCGCTTTCACCCGATGCACATCCACGCTCGGCAAATGCTGGATCAACGTGCCTTTGTGAAACACGTTGAACAGTTGCATGCCCCGGCAGATGGCCAGCACCGGGAGATCGGCCGCCAGAGCTTCCTGAAGCAGTCGCATTTCAAGCTCGTCGCGCGCGTCGTCTGGCGCTTCGCTCTCGGCGGCGCGCTTCTGGCCATAGCGCACCGGATTGACATCGCTGCCACCCGTGAGCAAAAGCCCATCCAGCCCTTCGAGCGATGCTGGATTAGGCACAGTTTCGATGCCCGCTTCCCGCAATGCCGACTCGTACGGCGCGGTTTTGGCCGCATTCCCGAAAGTGACGCCTGCCCTCAAATTGCCCATCTCTACTTAAAGCTTAACAATTGCCGTTCTCGTACGTCCTATATTCAGGAGCTACACTAGGTTTATCTATGCGCACAGCCGTACTCGCCGTGTTTTTGATAGGTTCTCTCACGTTGCAGGCCCAAAGCGAACCGAAGCCTTTGCGGATTCCGATCCAACAATTCAAGCTCGACAACGGCTTGCGGATTGTGTTCTCCGAAGATCATTCCGCGCCCACTTACGGGATTTCGATCACCTACAACGTCGGCTCGCACAACGAACATGCCGGGCGAACCGGCTTCGCGCATTTGTTCGAGCACATGATGTTCGAAGGATCCGGGAACGTCGGCAAGGGCGAGCACATGAGCCTGGTGGAAAACAACGGCGGGAACATGAACGGCACCACCACCGAAGATCGCACCAATTACTTCGAGTCCTTCGCTTCGAATCAATTGGATCTCGGGCTGTTTCTCGAATCCGACCGCATGCGCTCGCTGGCGGTGAACCAGGCGAATTTGGATAATCAGCGCAACGCCGTGCAGGAGGAGCGCCGGCTGGGCGTGGACAATCAGCCGTACGGAGAAACGTCCGAAGTCCTGCAAGCCCTGGTTTACGATAACTTCGCCAACAAGCATTCGGTGATCGGCTCCATGGAAGACCTGAACGCGGCGACCATCAAGGACGTCCAGGAATTCTTTCGCATCTATTACGCCCCCAACGACGCCGTGCTGACGCTGGTGGGCGACTTCCAGCCCGCCGAAGCGCTGGCCAAGATCAAAAAGTATTTTGGAGACATCCCGGCGCAGCCCGCGCCCCCAGTGCCCGATCTCGCCGAGCCCCCCCAAACCGCCGAACGTCAAAAGACCATCGAGGATCCGTTCGCACGGACGCCGCGGCTGGATATCGCCTTCAAAACGCCGCCGGGCAATACCAGCGATGTATACGCGCTCGACGTTCTTTCCAGCGCCCTTGGTGAAGGCCAGGCTTCCAGGCTTTACCAAACTCTGGTGAAGGACAAGGAATTGGCGGTCAACGTCTTCTGTTATGTCGAGGAGCACCGCGGCCCATCCACTTTCAACATCGTTGTGCTGGCGCGGCCCGGCAAGGATTTGAAGGAAGTGGAGAAAGCCGTTTACGCCGAAGTGGAGCGCGTGAAATCCGAGCCGATCGCCGACTGGGAGCTGGAGAAAATCCGCATGACGAACCGGCGTCAGACGGCGCAACAACTACAAAGCACGCTTTTCCGCGCGTACCAAATCGGCGAGATGGCCTCGATCTTCGGCGACCCGAATCTCATCAACACACGCCTTGACAAGGAACAGAGCGTCGGCAAGCAGGATATCCAGCGCGTGGCCAAGACCTATCTCACCGAGGAGAATCGCACCGTGGTGACGACGCTGCCGAAACCGAAGACCGAAGCGGCGGCCAATGCCTCTCACTAGGAACATACACATGAATATCAACTTCAAATTTGTCGCGCCGTTGGCTGTTTCCGCGGCTTTGATCGCGCAAGTCCCGCAGGACCCGGGTTCCAAGGCGATCCCGCTCAGCAAAGTGGAGCGCAAAAACAAAGCGCCCGTTTCGAGCGAGATTCTGCGCGTCAAGCTTCCAAAGCCCGTGGAGATGACGCTCCCGAACGGCCTCAACGTGCTGGTGCTGGAAGACCATCGGCTGCCTCTGGTAACGGCACGGCTCACCATTTTGGGCGCGGGCGCGTTGAACGATCCCGCCGATCTCCCCGGTCTGGCCAATGTCACCGCTGCCATGCTCAAGGAAGGAACACCAACGCGTTCGAGCAAACAAATCGCCGAAGAGACTGAGAAGCTGGGGGCGGCCATTGCGGCGCAGGCGCCGTGGGGTTCGGAAAGCGCCACGCTCACGGCATCCGGGCTCAGCGACAACGCCGCCCAATGGATCGCGCTCGCGTCCGACGTCCTGCTAAACCCGTCGTTCCCCGCAAGCGAGTTGGACAAGCTTAAGCAGCGCATGAGAGTTCAGTTGCAGCAGCAGCGCTCCACCGCTGGATTCCTCATGCAGGAGCGTTTCAATCGCGCCGTTTATGGCGATCATCCCGCCGGCATCACTTCGGCTACCGAGCAGGCGCTCGATAAGATCACGCCAGCCATGCTCGCTGAGTGGCATAAATCCAGGTACGTGCCGGAAAACGCCATCCTCGGAATCGCGGGCGACATAAGTCCGGAAGCCGTGATGCAAATGTTGCAGGCGCTGCCTGAGTGGAAAGCAGGTCCTGGCAAGGCGGCGCTCCCGGCCGCGACAAAACCGGCGCGCGGGCGTGGGATTTTTCTGGTGGACCGGCCTGGTTCGGTACAGACCGACGTCGAGATCGGCAACATCGCGATCAATCGCATGGACTCGGACTACGTGCCGATGGTCGTCATGGACCGAATTGTAGGCGGCGGAGCATCGGCACGGCTGTTCATGAATCTGCGCGAAATCCACGGATATACCTACGGCGCGTATAGCCAACTAGTGGCTCGCCGCTACGCGGGTCCCTGGATCGCGCAGGGCAGCATGCGCACCGACGCCACGGCCGGCGCCATGACGGAGTTCATGAACGAGATCAACCGCATCCGCGACAAAGCTGTTCCCGAAACGGAGCTCGAGGAAAGCAAACGGTCCATCGTCGCCAGCTTCGCGCTCTCTCTCGAACGGCCAGACCAACTGCTGGACTACGCGATCACGCTCAAGGTGTACGGCTTGCCCGCGGACTACTGGGACACATATCCGGCGAAGATCATGGCCATCACCGCCGAGCAAGTGCAGCGGGTCGCGCGCAAGTACATCGTGCCGGACGATCTGCAAATCGTCGCGGTGGGCGATGCGGCCAAGCTCAAACCCGTGCTCGACAAATACGGCGCCGTGCAGGTGTTCGAGACCAGCGGCAAGCCGAAAGCCACGCCCTAGTGGACCATCGCCTCGAGCGGGACACGATGGGCGAGATGCGCGTCCCCGCCGATGCGCTATATGGCGCGCAAACGCAGCGCGCGGTGGAAAACTTCCCGATCAGCGGCCTGCGGTTTCCGCGAGCCTTCATTCGCGCCCTCGGGCTGATTAAGAGCGCGGCCGCGCGAGTGAACGGCCAAATCGGACAATTGCCGCCGGAGCTCGCTGCGTCCATCGCGAAGGCCGCCGATCAAGTGGCTGCCGGTGACCACGACGATCAGTTCGTGGTCGATATTTTTCAAACCGGCAGCGGCACTTCCACCAACATGAACGCCAACGAGGTGATCGGCCATCTCGTGGGGGCGCTCCCGAACGACGACGTGAACCGCGGGCAATCGAGCAACGACGTCATCCCATCCGCGATCCATATTTCCGCGGCGGTACTGGTGCATGAAGATCTGCTGCCCGCGATGGCCGAGCTCGGGGCCGCGTTGAGCAACAAGGCGGGCGAGTTCGCCGACATCGTCAAAATGGGCCGCACGCATCTCCAGGATGCCGTTCCGATGCTCTTCGGACAGGAATTCAGCGGCTATGCGGCGCAAGTGGAACAGTCCGCCGCAAGAGTTCGCGCGGCGCTCGAAGGTGTGTACGAGTTACCGCTGGGCGGGACTGCTATCGGCACCGGCCTCAATGCCGTCCCAGGTTTTGCTCCGGCCGTGATCGCTGAAATCGCGGGGCGCACTGGGCTTCCATTCCGTGAGGCATCCAATCACTTTGAAGCGCAGGCGGCCAAGGACGCGGTCAGTTTCTTGAGCGGCGCGCTGAAGACCTACGCCGTGGCTCTGACGAAGATCGCCAACGACATCCGCTGGCTTGCGTCGGGGCCGCGCAGTGGATTGGGAGAGCTCAAACTGCCGGAGACGCAGCCGGGATCGAGCATCATGCCGGGCAAAGTGAATCCCGTGATCGCCGAGAGCCTTCTGATGGCTTGCGCGCAGGTGATCGGCTATGACGCGGCTATCACGTGGTGCTGCGCGGCTGGCAATTTTGAGCTCAACATCATGATGCCGGTGATGGCTTACGACTTGCTTGAATCTATCGCGCTGCTGGCGGCGGTGTCGCGCAACTTTAGCCGGCGCGCTATCGAAGGACTCCAGGCCGATCGCGATCGTGCATCGGCTTTCGTCGAACAGTCGCTCGCCATGTGTACCGTGCTTGCGCCGGTGATCGGCTATGAGAAAGCGGCGGCCATCGCCAAGGAGGCCTATGGCAGTGGACGCACGGTGCGCGAGGTGGCGCGCGAATCGAGCGGCATTCCCGAGGAGCGTCTCAACGAGTTGCTCGATCCGCGCGGCCAGACCTGACGTGGCGCGCGCACTCGTGCGTG
>PMUP01000064.1:100771-156565 GCA_003166865.1 Bryobacterales bacterium | reverse complement strand
TTCATGAAATTCCTGAAGCCGGGTCTGACCGAGAACCAGCTCACGGCGCATATCATGCAATTCCTATACAACATTCCAGGCATGGAGGACGTGGAGGACGTGATCGTCTCATCCGGCCTGAATACCTGGCCCAACTGGCGCAACTTCTCGGATCGCATCATCAAGCCGGGCGACATGGTGTTCATGGATCTGGCCGCGCTAACCTGGAACGGCTACAAATCGTGTTACTACCGGACGTACATGGTGGGCCGCGAGCCGAATCAGGAACAGAAGGACTATTACGCGATCGCGCTGAAGTGGCTGTATGACTCGATCAAGGCCGTGAAGGTGGGCGCCACCACACGGGATATCGCATCCAAGTGGCCCTCGGCCAAGGAAGCTTGGGGCTACGAGGAGGAAGATCAGGCGGCGGCGAATCTGTGGGGCCACGGTCTTGGACTGGCGCAATACGATCAGCCGGTAATCTCGCGCATCTGGTCGCTGGATCACCCGATCGAGATCAAGGAAGGGATGGTATTCGCGCTGGAGACGCAGCACGGGAAACCGTTTCAGTGGGGCGTCCGTATTGAGGAGATGCTGATCGTCCACAAAGACAGCGTGGAGATTGTTTCAAATTTTCCGGTGGAACAAATCACGGTAGTGGATCCGATGCCGGGTTATTCCGATTACGGCAAGCGGCCTGGCACGTAAGCAAGTTACCGATGATCCTATAGGGTCCCAATGAATTTTGACGGCACACCTATTTCGCGCCGCAAGCTGCTCAAGAGTCTCACGATGGCAGGAGTAGTGGCAGCCATTCCTGAGCCCGACGCATTAGGCCAGTTTGTCACCAAGTCAACCGCCAAGGGGGGACGCATTGACGTCCATCATCACCACATGCCGCCGGCTCTGCTTAGCGGTCCTCCAACCAGAGGTCGAGGAGGCTTGGGCCCGTGGACGCCGGAACAATCGCTCGAGCAGATGGAAAAGTTTGATATCGCCGTTGCGATTCTGTCGATGACCCAGATGGGGGACATTCTATACGACGGAACCGAGAAGGGTGCCGCTGCAGTGCGGATCGGGAATGACTACGGAGCCAAGCTCATGTCGGATCATCCCAAGCGCTTCGGCCTTTTCGCTAGCGTGCCGCTTCCCGATATCGACGGCGTCATGAAAGAGATCGAATACGGGCTCGATCAGCTCAAGGCGGATGGAATCGGCATCTACACCAACGACAATCACAATCGCTGGCCGGGCGACCCCTACTACGATCCAATGTGGCAAGAGCTCAATCGCCGAAAAGCAATCGTCTACATGCACCCCCTAGCGCCGCAGTGCTGCCGCAATCTTAATGACAGCGTGCCAACTGCGATGAACGAATTCGACTTCGATATCACGCGTGCTTGTACCAGCATTCTCGCGAACGGTGTGCTGCACAAGTATCCTGACCTGCGCATCATCATCCCGCATTCCGGTGGAACCATGCCGGTCCTGGCTGGGCGTATCAAGGATCGCTACCCCACGGATGCGAAGCACGCCGAGTACGTTCCCAACGGAGTTTGGGCTGAACTCAAGAAATTCTATTTCGACATCGCTCACGCCTCTTATGCCATGCCGCTTGCGGCTTTGCTCAAGTTCGCTCCGGAATCAAACATTCTGTTCGGTACCGATTTCTCTCCGGAGCCGATCGAGTCAACCGTAAACGAGCTTCCCGCCTCGGGACTTTCGCCCGGCCAGATGCGAGCCATTGAACGCGGGAATGCCGAACGGTTGTTCCCGCGATTCAAAGTGTGAACCGCTCCGCCGCCAAGGTCTTACTTTCGCCGAACCTGCGACGGCGCGTTCTGCTTCAGGCTGGTATACACCGCTTCGACAAACATGTCCGTGGTCCAGGGGCCAGAGATCGCTCCATAGCGGGTGTCATAATCCGCGGTTGGCCTGGCGGCCTTCACTTGGTCCAGCGTAGCGCCTGAGTCAAGCATGGCTTGCACGCGGTCGCGAATGATGCTGATCATATCCCTGTATTCGGCAACGTCGTACTCGTCGGATAGACGCCCGCGCCCCGGAATGATCATGGTCCCGCCGTCCTCGTCGTGCTCATAGCCGGTCTTTTCAAGAACGTCGTTGAGCGCGTCGATCTCGCCTTGAACCGTACCGCCGCTCTTCAGATCGATGACCGGATATCGCGTCGTATCGTAAGTGTCACCGGTGGCGATCACATCCGACCGCCGAAACTGCACGATGCTGTCGCCATCTGTGATGGCATTCGGCTGATAGAAAATCTCAACCAGTTCACCGTTGTGATACTTTCGCCGCCGTTTTTCTAGATAAGTATCGGCGGGGATCATCTCGTTCGGGAGTTTGGCTGCCTCCATCCGGATCAGGACGTTGTTCTGCGCGATCAGCGTCGCGTGATGAGCAGGATCTTGAAAGAAGCCTGTGGCTCCCGTGGGCGCCTGGCCGCCGAAGAAGGAGCCCGGCAGGCTGGGATCTTCGCCGGCCGCCCCGAGCTTGGCATTTCCGCCGGTGTGGTCCGGGCGCAAACTTGTGTTCACGACGAATTGAATCGGGTTGTGGCTGAGTTTGCTCACGGCGGCCACTACCTTGTCGGACAGTTTGCCCGCGCCGCTATCGACCAGCAAAGCGCCTTGATCGCCTACCTGGACCGCGATATTGCCACCGTCGCCGACCAGCATATAGACGTTCCCCTGCACTTTCAAAACGTGGATCTCCCCGTCATTAGGATCCGGGTTCACGGCGCGGCTGGCCTGCTGCGGGCCGTGCGATGGCACGATTTCGGTCATCGCTTCCGCTTCGGCGGCTGCCGCATTCTTGAGCTTCGCCGCAAACTCCGGATGGGTAGTCTGCCCGCCGCCAAGCGTCGCTAGCAGCGGGACGCCGTTCTTGTCCGCGTACTCCCGCAGATACGGATTCTTCCCAAATAGAAGGTTCGGTGTTTTTCCTTCCGCTCTGCCCACGATTTCCTCGCCGTCCTCGCATGCGTACAGCCAGGCCGTTGGATCCTTGATGTTGCGGAGATTGATCATGGTCTTGCTGTAAGGCTCGTCCAGGAAGACCGGGTCTTTCGTCACGGTGAACACCGTCAAACGATCCCCATGGCGGACAAGTTTCTCGACGACGGTGGCTTCATCACTTGTGGGGGTACCGTTTCCGCGCAGCCAAGCCCGCTTGAGATGCGTCGTGGTGATCGTCAGCACATTCTTTTCCCACTGTCCCGTCGAGAATCCGGCAAAAGTGTGCGCTGCGTAGGCAGGCGGGTGCAGGCGTCCATCCATCCAGATGGTTCTTCGCACTTCCGAGGTCTGGAACCACATATGGATCGCGATCGGCTGTTGAGTGTATGGATCGCGTTCCTCCCAAAACCGGAAATTTCCGGGAGAGTAATACGCGTACGGTATTCCGTATCCGGCGCATTGCTGCTGCCGCACAGTCATGCGCGAGGCATCCCAGGCCAGCGCGTATAAGCGCCCCGCTTCATTGAGCGGGATGCCGCCGTAGTCCGCCACCGAGCCGGCCGCAGTGCCGTAATCGGCGTCTTGATCGCCACCGTACGACCAGCTCCCCGATATGTCGATACCCGAATTTGAAGAGATGGGTGCTCCAAATCCCAAACCCTGACCGTACGCCGCGGCACTCATCCACAAGGCGGCGGATAGAACAACGATAACGCTCATCTTTTTCATGTCATATCTCCTTCCGTATGGCTATCGAGCCGTGCAGGGAGACGGATTCCACCCCGAAGCGTCGGATTGTTTCTTAAAGTGAGTGGTTGTCTGGTAAGGCTGGAGGAGATAGACCGGATCCTCGACGGTCGATGTGATCAATAGATACGTATCGCCGTCCGGTTCAGCCGCCACATCGTAGTACTCGGTGAGAACGGCATTGGCGCTATATGGAATCCCATTCTTTCGCAGGTACCCGGCTTTGAGCTTGGCCGTCACCACCTTCAGCGAACCGGTCTTCTCAGATCCGAACCCGGAGAGTCGCCCAAGACCAGGGATCTGAAAGCCTTCCAGCGCTTCCCAAGAGGCTTGCGAAACACCCTGCCAATCCCCTCCCCCACTCTGGGTTGCGCCAAAGTGAAACGACCGGGTCTGCATTCCGGCGTCTGTTTCGATTTTGAGCGTCTGTTCGTCCTGCCACGTGATGTGAATGCGGCCGGGCACTCGCATGATGTTTGCAGCGCCATAGCTCCTGCATTGTTCTCCGGCTGCTTCGTCTTTCGCGGGATCCCAAGCCATGGCGACCTTCAGCGCCTCTGGGTTCACAGGGACCCCGATGCCGCCACCGAAAATGCCGGGGGGCGGGACCTTCACCTTGGTGGGCGGAAGCATTCGGTACTTCCAGTCCTCCACCACCACCGACACCCAATACCCGGTCACATCCACTGGCGCGCCGGCTTTGGGACTCGGAGGCGGACCTCCCGGCCCAAACCCCTGCGCCAAGACGTGCACGCTAGTGAGCGCCACCATCGCGCACAAGCCGACTCTTCGCTTGTTGCAGATCATTTCATCTCCCCACACTTTACCTCAAGTGCTGATTTAGGAATGCAATCGTTCGCGCCCAGGAATCCGTGGTGGCGGCCGGGTTGCCAGCCAGGTCCTGGAATTCCAGAAACCCGTGCGTGGCGCGCGGGTAGATGTGCGGCTCGTAGGACTTCCCCTCCTGCTTCATAGCGGATACGGTGGGTTCCACCGTGCTGGTGACGCGGGCATCGTCTTCGCCGTAGAAGCCCAAAACCGGAGCCTTAATTTTGGCAATGATATCCGCGCTCGGCTGCGTGCCATAGAACACGACGGCAGCGTTGATCTCAGGCACCTCGCCCGCGAAGCGGAAGCTGTAAGTGCCACCCGCGCAGAATCCCACGCTTGCCACCTTGCCGTTCGCTCTCGGCAGCTTGATGCCGTAGTCATACGCAGCTTTGTATCGCCGAATTGCCTCGTCGGGGGTCAGCTTGCCAGACGCGCGCAACGCGGCATCGACACCTTCAAAGGAATCCCAGTTTCCGCCATTCGGCCCCAAACCCGAATAGAGATCCGCCGCCACTGCGATGAACCCCTGGAGCGCCAGCTGGTCTGCCAGCGCGCGCTGCCAATCGTCCATTCCGGGCCCGTGCTGCATCACGATGACGACCGGCGCCTTGCCGTCGCCCACGGGATATTCGACCCACGTGTGCATCTTAACGTCGCCGACCGGGAGATCGACAAACTCCCTGCGGAGCGTCGAATGTTTCAGTGTGGATGTAGCGCTGAACGTGCCGGCAGGAAGGTCGGGTAGTTTTCCGACCGGATAGCCGGGCGGCCCACCGCGAGCGCCAGGCGGCTGCTGCGCCATCGCCATCATGATGTGAGCGGAATGATCTTCGGCGGACATGCCCGCCATGTCGGCGGACTGCCCGCCGGACTGGGGGGCAACCATCGGCCGGTTGCCAGTCTCCTTCGAAAGGAAAGAAATCGCATCCCGCCAGGACTCGCCATTGAGCTTGAAACTGGCGAGGTGCCGCCCGAAGCGAGCCTGGATTTGTGCATCGCCCGACGAGAGCTCAAGAGTAGCGCTCTGTCCGCTCGCGGCCGGAAGCGCGATCGCGTACTCGCGGACGACAGTGGTTCTGCGGGCAATCTCGTCCGGGCTCATTCCGCGGATCGCGGAGACAACCGCTTCGGCGCTGGGAAACGACTCGGTGTCGCCGCCATGCGGGCCCATACCCGATAGAACGTCCGGCACTGCGGCAAGAAAGCCGTCGGCCGCAAGCTGGTCGGCAGCCGCGCGTACCCAGTCACTCGCGCCTTCATCGGTCCCGGTGACGATCACCACCGGAGCTTTGTCTGAGCGCTGCGGGTAGACGAGAAACGCCCGGATGACGGCCGGGCCGAGGCGCAGATTCACCCATTCCCGGTGTCGGCGGGTGGTGTTCAAAATAGTTTTTGCCGCACGCTCCGACGGCAAAGTGGAGTGAACCGCCGGCGGTGAGCCCGTGCCGTTGGAGGGCGTCCGCCCGGTCAGCCACATGCTGACCGCGACCGTTACAACCGCGCCGATCGCACATGCCACCGAACGTTTTTTCATGAGACACACTCCTTCGCCAAACCTGCGCAGGTCTCCCAACGCGTCGCGGTTAGCTTACATGCTGCGAATGGGCGTGTAAAGCGTGATTAACATAACTTTACGATGATGTTTCGCCAATGCTTCCCGTTGTGAGGGTAAATAGAGGCAATGCGGATTCTGTTATTACTTTTCCTCGCAGGTGCGGCGGTGGCCCAAGCGCCTTCCTCATACAAACCGTATGCTTCTCTGGCCGACATCATGGCGGGCATCTCGCTGCCAAAGTCGAATAGCGTATTTGACGTGACGAAACGCGCTCCGAAGGACGACATGGAGTGGGTCGCCGTTCAAACCGACGCCGCGGTTCTGGCCGAAGCCGGAAACCTGATTCTGACCCCTGGGCGCCTGAAAGAGAATGGCCAGCCTGTCCCGCAGACCGCCGATTTTAGGAGACACGTCCAGGCCTTGGTGGAAGCGGCGAAGGGCGCTCACAAAGCGGCACTGAAGAAGGATGCCGACGCCGTTTTCGTTGCCTGCGAACCGCTCTATCAAGCTTGCTATAGCTGTCACCAGGCGTACCGCTTTTGCCCAACCTGCCAGGCGGCAACGCGTCAATAGGCGCTGCTTTGACGGGAGCCTTCTCTCTTCGACGATTCTCCTTAGACGCCGCGCAATTCCTCGTATTGGCGCTGCCCACTCGGATCACGCGAATTCCTCAGCTTACATAACTTAACAATTCGTCAGTTGCCTTCCAAGGGTTTCTGGATAAGACTCCATAGAGCGGTTCCGCTCTGAATCCAAGTTTCGCGAAGGTGAGGAATATGGCCCAACGTTTGAGGTCATCTATAAGCGCCCGTCCGCTTGACGTGAGCATCTGGGTATTAGTCCTCTCGCTGAGTGTCGTGGCATTGAGGGCCCAAAACACCGCAACAATTTCTGGCACGGTTTCGGATCCTACAGGTGGCGTGGTGCAGGGTGTTGAGGTAATAGTAACTCAAACCGATACTGATACCCAGCGAACCACTACTACCGATGCAAGCGGCTCGTACATAATTCCAAACTTGCCGCTCGGTCCCTATCGGCTGCGAGCGCGCAAAATGGGATTCGAGATTTACGTTCAGACCGGAATCCTGTTGGAAGTGGGCGGTAGCCCCACTATACCGGTAACGCTGAAGGTCGGTGACATCACCGAACAGATCCAGGTGGAAGCTGCCACCACGGCGGTTGAAACGCGAGATATGGGCGTTGGCACCGTGATTGAGACTCAACGAATCCTGGATCTGCCGCTGAACGGGAGACAGCCAACCGATCTCATCACTCTAAGTGGTCTGGCGGTCCAGACGGCGTCGTCGCCGCAATACACCATGAGCACGGGCGTAAACATCAGCGTGGCCGGTGGAACCGACTACAGTGTCCAGTACAACCTGGACGGAGCATCGCACCTCGACACGTACGTGGGCACCAACATGCCTCTGCCTTTCCCCGACGCGCTCCAGGAGTTTCGGCTGGTGACCAGCTCGCAGGATGCCAATCAGGGCGGCGGGCATTCGGGGGCAACGGTGGACGCCGTCACCAAATCTGGCTCCAACGCTTTCCATGGCGACGTTTTCGAATTCTTCCGCAACACGGACCTGAACGGGCGGGACTTTTTCGCGCCGGTGGGCGATGGGCTGAAACGCAATCAGTTCGGCGGCGTTATCGGCGGCCCCGTCAAAAAGGACAAGTTCTTTTTCTTCGCAGGCTATGAGGGCACACTGATCCGCCAGTACACCCAGTCCACCATCTCTTACGTTCCCACGCCGGCGGAACTTACTGGGAACTTCGGGCCATACATTTCAGCCGGCTGTCCTGGAGCTGCCGGGATTGCCCACTCTCCAGTTGTCCATAACGGTCAACTGGTGCTGCCCATCAGTCCGGCAGCGGTAAAGATAGCCTCTTATCTTCCCCAGTCGAACAATGCCTGCGGACAGGTTTTTAGCGGAATTCCTCTGCATCAGAACGAATGGCAGGTGCCCGTGCGGCTGGATTACAACCAGAGCAATAAAAACATGCTTTTTGCGCGCTACCTCGTCACTAAAATCAACATTGCCCAGCCCTACGACATAAGCAAGAATGTGTTGTCCACCGACGGCGCCGGCGCCAATGACATGTCGAATTCCCTCGCTCTGGGCGATACCTATTTGTTCAGCACCACCGTCGTCAACTCCTTCCGCGTCTTTGGAAACAGGGTGGGCGCTACAACGCCGGGCGCGCAGACTTTTGGCCCGCAGCAAGTCGGAATCAACAATTTCTACGATTACTACGGCAACTTCGTCCCGATCTTTCTGGTCGCGAACGGCTTCTCGACAAATTTCGGGGCCAATTTCTTTATCGGTTCGGACACCACGACGAACTTCGGGCTCAATGACGATCTGAGTATAGTCCATGGGTCGCACCAATTCAGCTTTGGCGTAAATACGATGCGCGCCCTGCTGAACGCGCACTCCTACGCCTGGTCGGAAGGCTTCTTCCTGTTTGCGGGGATTTTCGGTTCGCCGATGGTAGACTTCATCGCCGGAGACGCGGCCGTGTTTCATCAAGCTAATCCGAATCCCGATAATGTGACCCAAAACTTCGTGGGCTTGTATGCCGCGGACACCTGGAAGGTGAGCCACCGTTTGACACTGAATTATGGGCTTCGCTGGAATCCCTTCATTCCCATGCAGTTTAAGCAGTCGGATAGTTACGATTTCAGCTTGAGCAATTTTTATCACGACATTCGCAGCACGGCGATTCCCACCGCTCCTCCGGGATTTCTCTATGCCGGCGATCCTGGCTTCAACGGCCGCGCCGGCATGAACAATGCCTACGGTCACGTTGAGCCGCGACTCGGGTTGGCCTGGGACCCGTTCGGGGATGGAAAAACCGCCATTCGCGCAGGCGCGGGAATCGCTTATGATTTCATGCGGCAGGATCTAAACGAAAACACCTCCTCGGTGCTGCCGTTCCGCACCACGGTTATCGGGAGCTTCCCGGTTAGTCTGGATAACCCCTACCAGAACATTCCGGGCGGAAATCCATTCCCCTATAACTACAACCCCAAGACCCCCGTCTTCCCCGACCTTCCCTATCAATCGTTTCTCCCTATCCCCGCGAACACCAAAACCACCGTGCAATATTCGTGGAACTTGGGGATTCAACGCCAGATCACCAAGAGCTTCTTCCTATCGGCTACCTACGTGGGAACGGAGCTGGCCCACCTCTGGACCGGAGTCGAGTTGAATCCTCCGCAATTCATTCCTGGAAATTGCGCTACCGGACAATATGGTCTTACCAAGCCGGGTCCCTGCTCTACCACCTCCAATGAGAACCAGCGGCGCCTGCTGGAGCTAACCAATCCGTCGGCCGGCGATGTATATGGGTCCTTGACCAGTTTGGATTCGAGCGGGACTCAACACTACGACGGTCTTCTCACCAACGCCCGCTTGCGGCTCGGGCAGAACGTGAACCTGGCGGGCAATTGGACTTGGTCCCACTGCATCGGTCTTCCGGTCACCGAGTTGGTCAACGCGGGAGCCACTTATCTGAACACCCCTTATCAGAACAACGGACCTGTAGATCGGCACCTGGACATGGGTGATTGCACAGTCGGATCGCTGGACATCAGGCACATCGTGAACGTTACCCTGGTGGTGAACACGCCGACGTTCGCGGGTACATGGGCGCGCCGTCTGGGCACCGGATGGACTCTTTCAACCATCTACACCGTACGTACCGGAGTTCCGTTCGAAGCGGAGCTAGGCACAGACAATGCATTGAATGGCTTCAATCCAGCCGGAAACAATCCGGTTCCCCAACGGCCGAATCAATTGCTGTCGGATGTGTTCGCAACCAATCAGGGCCAGTCTTGTTCTCCCGCACCCTGCGTAAATTATCTCAATCCAGCTGCGTTCGGGGTGCCTACCGCTGGCACCTATGGGAATATGGGTATCGGCGATCTGAGGGCTCCGGCATTCTGGGAATGGGATCAAACCGTTTCCAGAGCGTTCCCCATCACGGAGCGCACACACCTGGAGTTCCGAGTCGAAGCCTTTAACGTCACTAACTCCGTAAGGCTAGACCCGATTCCCAACAACGTTCTGGGTGGCACATTCGGGACAATCACCACCGACTATTCGACAACCGGCTCGTCGTCGCCAACGGGCTCCGGTGGAAGAATCGTCCAGCTCGCCATGAAATACGTATTTTAGTGAGGGAAGCCCGATAGGGGCGTTCTATCGGCCAGTTGGAGATACCTATTTGACTGCCGGGAGACTAGCTCCTATACTGATCTCGGTTTCACAGGCAGACCAAGAACGGGAGGATTCCAATGTTTGCGAAGTGCTTCTTAGTGACGTTGGTCTTGGGTGGCGCCGCGATCGCGGCCGACGATCATGCTTCTCCGGTGACCTTCAGCAAGGACGTTCTGCCGATTCTGCAAAAGAACTGCCAGACCTGCCATCGTCCGGGCCAGATAGCGCCGATGTCTTTCTTGACGTACAAAGAAACGCGCCCGTGGGCCAAGGCGATGAAGGTCGCGGTCGCGTCGCGGAAGATGCCACCCTGGTTCGCGGATCCGCAAGTCGGTCGCTTCTTGAATGACCACTCCTTAAAGCCAACCGAAATCGAGACGATCGCCAAATGGGCTAACACGGGGGCGGTGGAGGGCGATCCAAAGGACATGCTCGCGGCCGTCAATTGGCCGGACGGCTGGCAGATTCAGCCCGACGTGATCGTCCGAGGGCCGGTGGTTGATATTCCGGCGCATCCGAAGAACGATGTGATCGAATGGATGTCGGTCACCGTGCCTACCGGCTTTACAAAGGACACCTGGGTGACATCCGTGCAAATCAAACCAGAGCACCCTGCCGTGGCCCATCACATCTGCCTCGGATTCAATGCTCATACGGCCGACGTGACGTATTTCGAACCGGTATGGCAAGACAAGGAGCGCGACACCGAGGGCAGCGCGATTCCGAGCAAGGGAGCGACGTTTGGTCCCGCTACCCCGGGCGGCCGTTTCACAAGCATGGCCGAAGACTGCTATTTGCCGGGCAATCCGGTCGCCGATTACCGTGAGTTTCAGGCGGCGAAGCTAGTTCCCGCTGGAAGCGATATCACTCTGAATCTGCACTACACGCCCAACGGGACCGCGGTAACCGACCACGTTCAGGTAGGATTTACGATCGCCAAGGAGCCACCCCAGCGACGCTATGTTTCGTTGAGCACTTCCGCTCCCATGGATGCCACCCATTTCGCTATTCCGCCTAACGACGGTAACTGGCAGAGCCCGCCCGCGGACGTTACCTTCGATCAGGACGTCGAGCTGGTGTACATGATGCCCCACATGCATTTCCGAGGTAAGGACATGAAATACACTCTGGTGTACCCGGACGGAAGAAAAGAAGTGGTCCTGAGCGTGCCGCACTACGACTTCAACTGGCAACTGGGGTACAGCACGTCGGTGAAGGTGCCGAAGGGAACCAAATTGCACGTCGACGCACACTTCGACAATTCGCCCAACAACAAGTTCAATCCCAATCCGAGCAGGACTGTCTACTATGGCGAAATGACGTGGGAAGAGATGATGTTCCCATTTTTTGGCGTGGTGGTGGACAAAGATGTCGATCCTAAGAAGATTCTCTTAGGCCGGGGGCCGATACCGGGCGGCGCGTAGATTTGAACGCGTTCGACGTTCAGCAGGCTTTCGAAGAATCTTCGCTCGATATTGCGATCACGTATGTGGACAAAGCCTTGCGCCGCTACAACCGCACCCGCGTCTTGTACACCGAGGAATATGAACATCTGATCCGGAAGGGCGCGACGTTTTCCAGCCGAAAGTCCGTCTCCTGGGAGGAACTGGGGCAGTTGCCTCTCTGCCTGCTCCCTCCGGAGAACCACATTTTCGGCGCGCGCGAGGCGGCGCTGCTGAATGAGGCGCTGAGCAAGACCTCTCAAACCATCACGAGCGCAGTTTGGATGGTAATGGATCACGTACGCACCGGAAACTGGGCCTCCGTTCTTCCGAGGCCGGTCAGAACACTTCAGCATCTCCTTCAGACCGGTACTAACACCGTAAAAGACGTGGATGGCAGGTTGCGTCTTAGCCGACTTGGTTCAGTTCCGAGGCGGGCGCGGCGGCGCGCCACTTCTGGATCATGAAATCGAAACTCCACACTCCGGCTCCCACCGCGGCAAGATAGAGAAAGACGAAGAAGTACAGCAGCACTTCGTTGCCGCCGGCCCGGAGCGGAATAGGCGAACGGGGCGCCGCGATGAGTACATACGCCATCAGCGATTGGAGCGCCAACACCAGGGACGCCACCTTCGTCAGCAGTCCAAGCAACAAGAGGGCGCCGCCGACAATTGCGATGTAGCCTGCGAACTGAGGAAGCTCATCCAGCGGCATCCGGCCCGCCCCCCCGCGCCTGGCTAGTTGGGGAAACATGCCGTATACCAGGCGGTATCCGTGTAGAGTAAAAACAAAGGCGAGAATGGCGCGCGTTATCGAGCGCGCGTAGGGCTCCCAGGAACTGAACGTCTTTTTTACCGCCGCCAGCGCATAACCCACCTTGTGACGTTTTTCGATCAGAGCATCCACGCTCCACGGGCCGGCTCCGGTCGTAACCAGCCACAGAAATACGTAGCAAAAAAGCACTGCTTCCTCACCGCCGTTACTGATGGGAAAGAAGCCTCGCGGCGCCCAGGTTCGGAAATAGGCTACCGCCATTTCTCCGCACAGGATGAAAGCCGTGGTCCGCGTGAACAGACCCATCACCAACAGCAGGCCCCCGATCAGTTCAATTGGTCCCGCGAGAGCGTGAAGCTGCGGGAAATTGTGGTCGAGTCTGCCCCCGGCAAAGCCCCACAGTTTCTCGGCTCCGTGCTGCATGAAGAGCAAGCCGGCGGCGATTCGCAGGATGCTCAGTAGATAGGGAGCCAACTTCATCGTAGCTGCCTCACCGCAAAGACATAATAATTCAGCCGCCCGCAGGATCGCAGACCCGCTGAGCAGTCCCATCAGTATCATCTTCGGAAGCCGAAGCGTCAAGCGATCTTTACAAATTTCAACACTTTCGATCCGGGCGCAGGGGTCTGATGCAGCGCAAGGTCTTTGCAATCCGCACCCCGGACCGAATATCGGCGTGGTACAAGGGAAGACACTATGAAGTCACTCTCGAAGCTAGTGGCGTTGGCCGCTCTGACCACCGCCGGCGCATTCGCGCAGATGGCGCAGCCCATGGTCAGCGAGAACACGACGCAGATTTCCGACCACGTCTGGGCGATCATGGGCTTTCCCAACATCGCTATCGTTGTCGGCGGCGGAGCAACGCTGGTGGTCGATACGGGCATGGGCCCGAAAAATGGAGCCACGGCCGCGCGCGTGGCTGCCAAACTCGCGCCCAATAACCACAAGCTGTTCCTCACCACCACGCACTTCCACCCCGAGCACGCCGCGGGTGAGCCCGGCTTTCCCGCTAGCACCATCCTGATCCGCAATACATTGCAGCAGCAGGAAATGGAGAAGCACGGTCAGGAGATGCTCGACATGTTCAGCAAGGGTTCGGCACAGAATAAGGAACTGCTCGCAGGCGTTGTGTTGCGCCAGCCCGACGTGATGTTCGATCAGGAAGCGAGGATCGATCTGGGCGGCGTCACGGCGCGCTTGATCTGGTTCGGCGAAGCGCACACCCAAGGCGATGAGTTGACCTTTGTCGAACCGGATCGCACCTTGATTTCGGGCGACGTGGTGCAGAACAGGACCATACCGATGATCTTCGGCGACGGTGGCACACCTTCGACCTGGCTCGCCGTCGTGGATAAGATCGCCGGCCTCAACGCCGCCCACGTCCTGCCCGATCACAGCGCTCCCGGGGATGGTTCGCTGGTGGCCGCGGAACGGAACCTGATCTCAGAAATCCGTACGCGAGCGCTCGCGTTGAAGCTTCAGGGTATGTCAGCCGATGAAGCCGGGAAAGAAGTCAGCGCCGCTCTCAAAACGCTGCATCCCGATTGGCCCAACACCAACGCCGCGGGATTCGTCAAAAGTGTCTATGCCGACCAGCAATAGAACGCCAGCCATCGTAATCGTAAATATATGTTAAGACCCTGCGGATCTGTCACGCTCTGAATTGATACTTGAGTATGCGTTTTAGTAGGAAGGCAGCGTTATGGTGGGTGGGCCTGATGTTGAGCGCCACCGCCGCAGTCGTCTCCGCGCAGGGGCAGCCTCCGGGTTTCGGACCACCACCCGGGCCGCCTCCCACCCCTCGAGCAGCCGCTCCCGTCGACCTCACCGGCTATTGGGTTTCCCTGGTAACGGAAGATTGGCGCTCGCGCATGACCGTGCCGCCTAAGGGCGACGCTGAATCCGTCCCACTCAACCCGGAGGGCCGGAAAGCCGCCCAGGCATGGGACCCGGCCAAGGACGAGTCCTCGAGCGAGCAGTGCAAAGCATACGGCGCGGCCGCGATCGTGCGTCGGCCCGGCAGGATACACATCACTTGGCAGGACGATAACACGCTAAAAGCCGAGTTCGACGCAGGTACCCAGACCAGGACCTTTTACTTCGGCGCGCCACAGGGACAAGGTGGAGACTGGCAGGGGATTTCAGTGGCCAGTTGGGATGTGCCCGGCACGATAATGACGCGAGGCGGATTCGGACTTGGGGCGGGCGGCGCTCTGGACAGAGGCGGCGCGTTGAAGGTGGTGACCACCAAAATGAAGGCCGGATACTTGCGAAAGAACGGGATTCCGTACAGCGAAAACGCCGTCATGACCGAATACTACGACCGCTTCGACATACCCAACGGCGATTCTTTGCTGCTGGTGACCACCGAGGTCACTGATCCGATGTATCTCACCGCGCCTTTCTGGACCAGTACGCATTTCAAGAAGCAGAACGATTCGGCGGGCTGGAATCCATCTTCCTGTTCCGCAAAATAGAAGGAACGAAATGAAAGCGAATTCTATGAAACACGGTTTGGCGATCGTTCTCTTCTCTACCGCGCTGTTGACGCGGATCAATCTCTTCGGACAAGCTGCACCCCCGGCGCCGGCATCCAGCCGCCCATCTCCTGCGATCGATCTTTCCGGCTATTGGTCGCCGGCCATTAACGAGGATGGGCTGGAGCGCGGAGCGGGTTCGGAGATTGGAGACTACGCCGGATTCGCCATCAATGAGGCGGGGCGTCTGTGGGCCCTCTCCTACGATGCCTCGCGTCTAACCCTGAAGCACCATCAGTGCGACGGCTATGTCGCGCCTTATCAGATGCGCGCGGTAGGAAACTTTCGCATCTGGGAAGACCGCGACCCGCACACCATGCAACTGGTCGCCATTCACATCTGGGCGCAGACCACCGAGGGTTTTCGCACCGTCTGGATGGATGGACGTCCGCATCCGCCCGCTTACGCCCCGCATACTTATCAGGGATTCTCCACGGGTCGTTTCGTGGGAGATGCGCTGATGGTGAACACAACTCATCTGAAGCAAGGCTGGCTAAGGCGCAATGGGCTCCCGGAGAGCGACCAGGCCAGTATGGTGGAATTTATCGTCCGTCATGGCGATCATCTGGTGGATACCACGGTTGTCACCGACCCCGTTTTTCTCACCGAACCGGAAGTCCGCAGCAACGACTTTTTCCGTCAACCCTCCGACCATGGTTCCTGGCTGTACGCTTGCGACGATGGCGAGGAGATTGTCGGCCGCGCGCCGGACGTGGTGCCGAATTATCCACTGGGCGCGCAGCCCTTCGCCCGAGAATATTCGAAAAGATACAAAATCCCGCTGCTGTCCGGAATTGCGGGTGCGCCGTCCATTTATCCGGAGTTTGTTTCTAAGCTCGCCACGGCAACCGATGCCGACGCTGTGCCATTGCTCCAGCCCGCGCCGGGGCCTTCGCCGGTGAGCCGCGCGATGGATCCCGAACCGCACGATGGCGAGATTCATGTTTTTCCGGTTTCCGGCAACGTCTACATGTTGCTAGGCGATGGCGGGAACATTGTGGTGGAGACGGGCGATGAAGGACCCTTTGTCGTCGACAGCGGGTCTGGCCAGCTCACCGACAAAGTAATCGAGGCGATTCACAAGCTCAGCGTTAAGCCGATTCAGTTCATCGCCAACACCAGCTTTCTTGCGGACC
The DNA here is from genome assembly GCA_003166865.1 of Bryobacterales bacterium. Taxonomy (GTDB): domain Bacteria; phylum Acidobacteriota; class Terriglobia; order Bryobacterales; family Bryobacteraceae; genus Palsa-89. The sequence continues at coordinate 140,363 of PMUP01000064.1, read as the reverse complement.
GCACTGGCGGCAACGTGAAACTTCGCGCCGCTGGAGCCGATCCCAGCCTGGTGGGTTCCTTCTTCTCGATGCAGTTCAGGGATGCCGGCGTGGGCGCGACCATCATCGCCCAGCAAAACGTGGAGACCCGCATGGTCGACGCGAAACTGCCCTCGGCGGGCTGGCCGAGCGACACTTTTCTCGATGAACGCAGGCGGAAATATCACAACGGGAACGCGATCGAGATTTTTCGCGAACCGAACGCGATCACCGATGGCGACAGCATTGTTCAATTCCGGCAGGCCGATGTTATCGCCGCGGGTGATATCTTCAACACCACTCAGTTTCCATTCATCGACATCAAAGACGGCGGCAGCGTTCAGGGCGAGATCAAAGCGCTCAATGACATCCTCAATCGGACCGTTTTCCAGCACGAAGGACAGGGTGGCACGCTGATCGTTCCAGGCCATGGTTATTTGTCCGATGAACATGAAGTCGTGGAATATCGGGACATGGTTGTTATCGTGCGGGACCGTGTCCGGGCCATGATCAAGAGCGGTGCCACTCTCGACCAGGTCAAGGCGGCGAGAGTCACCGCCGACTACGACACACGGTACGGAGCAAACACGGGTCCCTGGACGACAGACATGTTCGTGGAAGCGGTTTATACGAGCCTGAAGCAATCCGCGAAGTACTGATAAAGATATGAGACAACTTGTTCCATTCATCGCAAGGCCCTTGCTCGCGGCCGCGATTCTGTCCATGCTCTGTTCCGCCGCCATGGCCCAGCCGGGCCAGGCGAATCAGACTCCGCCCCCTGCTCCGCAACTCCACAAAATCAAAGATGACCTTTACATGATCGAGAACACCAACGCCACGATGAATGATCTTGGCTATTGGGGCGGCAATGTCACGGTGCTGCTCACCGATGCCGGCGTCATCCTGGTTGATTCCAAGTTCGAGCGGGCCCATGATGACATCGTGGCGAAGGTGAAGTCCCTCACGGACAAGCCAATCAAATACGTGATTCTCACACACAATCACGGCGACCATGCCGGCGGGGCCGAAAAAATGGAAGCTATGGGCGCGACTGTGATCATTTCGGCCGACGATCGCGACAATCTGGCGCGGGATCCTAAAGCCGGCTGGCTCCCCGCAGTAGGCTATATCGGCCAAATGCAACTTCTGCTTGGAGGAAAAGAAGTGGAATTACACCAACTACGGGGCCACACCAGGGGCGACACGGTGGTGTACTTTCCAGTGGATCGCGTGGTATCTGTCGGCGATTTATTGACTACATCCGACCAAATTCCCGGCATAGTCATGTATGCAGACGGCGGCAATTGGACGGACTGGAAAAGGTCGATGGATGAACTGCTCAAGTGGGATTTCGACGAGGCAATTCCCGGCCATGGCCCCATGGTCACTAAGCAGGAAGTCGTGAATCGCCGCAATAAAATGGTCGCCATCATGGAACGCGTTCGCGCCATGAATCGGGACCACAAGTCGCAGGAAGAGATCACACAGACACTCGTTAAAGAGTTCAACTGGGGTTCGGGACCTTCCGCCGGCAACATTCCAGGCATGATGCAGGAGTTCCGATAGGTGATCAACCCCGGCCTGCTTACCGGGCCACGGCCTTCGTCACCACAGCCGGAGCCGGTTTGGAGAACTTCGCGGCCTCCATCGAAACGTTCGCCTGCACCGCGTTCAACTCCATAGTCGACTGCCCGCCGGTCCAGGTCACAATCCAGTGAAACGGCATCTTGACGCCGGCGACCTCACGATAGTCGGAGTAGTCAATCTGGATCGGGATCGTGCCGACTATCGTGTTGGTATAGCGCAACTGCCGCGCCAGCAGACCCGTCTTGCTATCGAAGTACAACTTCACGCGAGATCCGCCGCCTGCGATTCCCTGGAGGACCTGCACCTCGCGATCCTCTATGGTGGTGACCGGGAAACCATTTCGCCACTGCGCAAGGGCCTGTTTGATACCCGCTGGAAAACACAGATCCGCGTCCAGTCTTGCGCCGTCCAACTCCGGTCCGGGAAGCAACGGCAACAAGTGCACCGGTTTGTCCACCGCCGCGACCCAACCCGCGTGGCCGTCAAACGTCGTGGTGCTGTCTCCGTTTTGCGTATGCGCGATTATGGTGCGCTCTCCGGGAGCCTGGGCATAGATCTCCAGGGGGACTTTTACGTGATAGCTATCGTAGCCTTCGTAAGTCCCCTGGCCGGCGAAGGTCGTGAGGCTGGCCAACCGCTGTGCCCCACCGAGCGCCTGAATATATTTATCCAAAATCTGATCGGCGGAAGGTCCCTGCGGAGCGTCTTTGACGATTTCGATTTCGTTTGGATCTTCCTGGGGAACAGTGTATTGGTCGGCCAGGCTCGGGACAACCTTGGGATGTTCGGCGCCGCGGTGGCACGAGTAGCAGGTCAAGGCGCGCCGTCCCCCGAAGCTGCCCTTATTAATGGCGTTCACCATCAGAATCATGGCGCGCGCAGTCTCTTTCCGAGGTACGTCCTCGGCAAATTTATCCCAGTTTTCCATGCTTTGCTCAACGTGGCAATAGACACAATTCAACCCCAGCGATGCGGCAAAGAAGCCCATTGTGTCCATGAATTCGCCGACGGGAATTCCCTTGAGCACCTTGACATTTTTGAAAACCTGCTCCGCCATCAGCGGGTTTTCCGCTCGGGGCTGCTGGCTGCTCGCTATCGCGGCGCCCATGAAATACGCGACCGCAATTCCCGTCACCTGCCTCGTTACGGCCTTCATGCTGCGATGATCCTACACTCCGAAGTCGCGGTGTTCGGGCCTTAACATTTCTTTACGATTGCGCTAACAGAGTTCAGTACGGTCGGGGATAGAATCGAGGGGTCTCCCGAACGGAGAGAATAATAATGAAAAGCGTTAGACCATCTTGTTTTGCGGCATTGCTATTAGGTGTCATCGCAACGGTGGTTCCTGTTTACGCGCATCACGGCACGGGCGTTTCTTATGATGCCAGCCACCCCGTCACTATGAAGGGCGTAGTCACGGAGTTCCACTATGCCAACCCGCATCCCCAACTGTATTTCGATGTAACGGACGACAAAGGCAATGTGGTGCATTGGGGTGGCGAGTTCTATCCCAATCCAGCCCAGTTGATCCAGGGCGGGTGGGGCAAGAGGCGCTCGGAAGCCGCGTTGCCCGTTGGAATGCATATCACCATCACGGTGTCGCCTTCAAGAGCGGGAACGCCGGTCGGCGCTATTCTCAAACTCCTAAATGACCAGGGCGAGGTGGTAATGGGTGTGGCTGGTGGCAATCCGGGCGCCCCTCCGCCAGAACCGGCGCCTCCAACAGGCGAACAGAAGCAGCCCGAACAAAAGTAGCCTTTGATGAGCCTTCCGATGATAAAGATCAACCTGACCGGTTTGAGCATGCTACTGGGTGGCTATGTGTTCTGTTCGTCTAGCGTTTTCGCGCAAGGCGGCGGCCCGGCTATCTTGGCTGCCAATCCGAAAAACGCCAACCTTCCCTACGACAAACACGATATCTCCGGAATCTGGAGCCGCAACGGCACGCCGGCCGGTTACGGCGGCGGCGGAACGTGCCGGGACTGCGGAGATCGTGGCTTCGGCAACGATGTCCCTCCAATGACGCCGCTGGGTCAGAAGATGTTTGATGCGAACAAGCCTTCTTACGGACGCCTCCTTGGCAGTGCCGATGCCGCTGCCCACCCGGAAGAAGCCATCGGACGGCGCCGGGCAGTCCCGCCCTCCAACGGGTCGGACCCATATCAAACCTGTAATCCCATGGGGCCATCGCGCGCGCTGATTTATCCCGACCCCCTGGAGATGAATGTCCTCCCCAACAAGATTCTTCAGCAGTTCGAGTGGGGTTATGGCGTGCGCGCCATTTGGACCGACGGACGCGAACTGCCAAAGGATCCGGACCAACCGAGGTGGTGGGGATATTCGGTTGGCAAATGGGATGGGGACACCTTCGTCGTTGAAACAACCGGGGTGGACGAAAGAACGTGGGTCGATCATTTTGGTTATCCGCATAGCGCGCAGATGCACCTCGAGGAGCGCTACCGGCGGACCGCGTACGACGTGCTGGAACTCAACATGTCTATCACCGATCCTGCCATTTATACGGGCGTCTGGAAGAGCCAGCCCAAGAAATTCCGCAAGCTGGCCATAGACGGCATCAAGACCATTGATGGCTGGGCCGGGCTGATGGAAGACCTGTGCGCGCCGGCTGACGATGTCGAAATCTTCAATAAGAGAATCCGTGATCCCGCGGGCGGCGTCTCTCACTGAAGCGGCAAGATCTGTGCTCCCAAGATCGGTGCTCACAGGTTCCGCGCATGTTGATTGAGAACCCGCTCGGCATCTCTGCCGATGCATTTCCGGTACTTGAGTGCCTCCACATCGCAGGCTTCGCCCTGTCGATCGGAATCACTGCGCTCGTCGACTTCCGTCTCCTTGGCTTCGGATTGCAAAAGCAGACCCCAGCGCAGATCGCACGGGCCTTTGAATGGTGGACACTCGGCGGTCTGATTGTGGCCGTGTTTTCCGGCCTGCTGATATTTTCGACGGACCCCGATATGTATTATCTGAACTGGTCTTTTCTGATCAAGATGGCATGTCTGGTGCTGGCCATTGCCTTCAACTACACGATCCATAAACGAGCGCTCTCTCCGGGCCTATCTCCTGCGGCGGGCCGGCTGGTGGCTTGTATTTCGCTGGCGCTTTGGGTCTCGGTCATCTTTGGAGGTATTTTCATCGCCGTCATCCGCCCCGGCCTCACCTGACCGCTATGCTCATTTCCTTCCTGATATGGCTACAGAATCTGGAGCCCTTCTCCGATCTGCGCAGCTCCGCGTACGTTTATCCGATTGTGCTAGCGCTCCATCTTTCCGCAATTTCTCTGTTTGGCGCAATGATTGTCGCGACCGATCTGCGATTGCTCGGATGGGCTTTGCGGGACGGCTCGATCGCAGACGTGATCGGCCGGTTGCGCTGGCCCAAACGAATCGGTTTTCTTCTCGCCGCAACCTGCGGGTTCTCGCTCTTCTCCTCCAAAGCCGAAGAGTACTATTACAACTCTTTCTTCCGGACCAAGATTTTGCTGCTCGTCCTGGTCGCGGTTCATGCGCTGGTGTTTCGGAGGAGCGTGTACGGTGATCCGGCGGAACTGGACCGCGCACCAGAGTTGCCGGCGCGCGCGAAGGTGGCGGCCGGCTTGTCGCTTTTTCTATGGCTCGGGATTCTGTGCTGCGGAAGATATATCGGTTACGTTGAGGGCCGGGCGGGCATGCACTTCAAGTGACCCGATTCGACACGTTTTTTACTGCGTCCGCAGTTCACGGTCAGCTCGGATAGCTCGTGCCAGCGTTCTCGCCTTTTCCGCCAGCTTGGCGGCCTCGGCTAGCGCTTTGGATTTCGTCGGACTGCTTGTGAAACAGCGGTAGCACGTTCTTCCTGATCAGATCTCCGAGTCCGACGGCGAGGATCGCGAAATTGGCCCCCTATGTACTCGCGATCTGATCTCCCAGTGCGTCTGCCGTGCCGGCCAACTGGCACGCATGGCTTCGGCCGATTCGCGCTGACCAAGGAAAAGCGTCGGGATCGCTGGACATGTGACGGGAGTTTGCTCTACCCTTGCCGATTGTTGTGGATCTGTCGCGGGGCGGTGGATACCTTCCGGATTCACATCTGGAATGCAGAACTGCCGGAACAATCCATTATGTTCGGTGTACCAATCACCCTAGGGTCAGAATCCACTGGCCCGTATCCAGAAACTCTCGATCCACTTGCCGCCGGCCGGCACTGTCTGCAAGTCGGAATACTTGCCTTGGCGCACCAAGTTGACTCCACTGATGATTGCAGTCAGTGGCTCAATGCAGATGAACTCCCGGGTCTCTCCGGGCGGAGGCGCCGGCAGATAAATTGTGGCGACGGGATATTTCGGCCCAAATAAGGTCTCCACAGTTTTATCGCGCGCTTCGATCCGGAAGTGCGCCCGACCGTCCGCATCCCGCTCCAGGTCCGTAAAGCCGTCGTCCAGAGTTTGGCCACGCAGGGGCAAAGGGTTTGGTATGTCGAGCGGACGCATTTCGCCCGTCGGAATCTGGTGTTCATCCGCCACGACGTGTATTCGAGCGGGAAGATGCACCGCCCACTCATCGCGCGGGATATCTGGAATTTGATAGTAAGGATGAAATCCGATTGCCACCGGCATTGGATCCGTACTCAAATTCGTTATGATCGTCTTCACTTCCAGAACACTATCGGCCAAACTGTATGTCATCTCGTACTCATGAGCGAACGGCCATTGCGCCATCAGGTCCGGGTATTTCCAGAATTCGAGCCGGCTCGTTACGTGTGCGGAATGGGCATCCGCCGCCACTTCGGTGATTTGCCAGAGCGGCGAATCCGTAAGTAGCCCGTGTATCGGCCTTTCGCCCCGGACGTTGCCGAGGTTCATGTTGAAGGCGTACCGTTTGCCGTTTGCCCAGAAGGCTTGTTCGTCTAACAGGTCGGCCCAGGGCGCCAGAAACGGAATCCCACCTAAGCTGGGGTTCTTCAAATACTCAGAGAGGTCACCAGGCGGGTAGTACAGAATGTTTTTCCCGCGTACCTTCATCTGATATGCGCGGTTGCCGAGCGATGGCAAGATCGAAACTTCAACACCACTTGCAGCATCGCTCAAGCGAATGATGGGCACGTCCTGGTGCGACGCTTTTTCGGCGGTGTAGTTCACCAATAATACGCCCCAACTACTTTAGGCGAACTGGGCGTTCCGGCAATCACCTTTACGTGCAAAACGAGCTGCAGATTCTTCTTCCGCCAATCCGCCGGCGCGCCGTGAAAGGCTTCGGCAAGCAAATCCTGGTTAGTGACCAACTCAGCGGCCGCTTCCGTGCCGTATTGCGTAATACCGGCGATCTCAACGAGCATCGCATGGGTGTCAGGATGAAAAACGCGCGAGACAATCGCGTAGTCTTCGTTGGTTCTCCGATCGGCGGGGAGATTTGCGATGGTCCAGGGAGTCGGCTTGCCGTTGTCGGTGATGCCCACCCGGGTGTTGGAAACTTCAATGAAGTAGCGCATTTCGCTGCTGATCTCTTTCCACCGAGTGTAGGAATACCCGATCAGGATGGCGGGCGCGGAGCGGAGATCTTTGAACGAAACGTCGTTGCCGATTCTCACAATATAAGGACGCTGCATGCGCGTCAGCATGGACGACAGGCGCGCGGTGGCCTGCAGGTCGCCGCCTCCCACAAACTGATCGGTGAGCAGAACGAAATCCTCGGATCGCGTGGGATCGCCCGCGGCCCGGTTCAGGCCGTAAACGGGAACATAAGCTGCGCAGAGCGAGACTGGCGCCGAGCCATTGAGCACAGGTGACCAGAATTGGTCGAGTGCCGTGGCGGATGAGCGGCCGCGCGCGAGCCACCATCCGATAGCGGCGATAGCGAGGATCGCGACTGGGATCCAAGCTAAGCGATTCCTCCGAACCCATTTCCGGTGGCCCGTTCCCGGCGCCGGGACCGGCGGGGGCGTGACTTCTAGAGCTGTATCGGCGGGAGCAACATTGATCCAGCGGAATTCGGGAATGTAGGTTCCCGCCGGAAGCTCGATGCGAACTGGATCGGTTGCGCCCTGACCCGCATAGTACAGTCCCAGCCGTTTGCGAACTTCGCCGGCTTTCACCCGGACCGTCGCATCGTCGCTCGGTTCATAGCTGGTGGAGCGGCCAAAAACGTCAATGCCTATAGTCCGCTCTTTGAGCATGTCGGCTCGGCCGGTAAGGGTGTGCTCGACCACGTAGCGGATAAAATCCTGGCTACGCTTGCTCGAATGGAATTCGTGGCTGGAGAGGACGCGGTTCAACTCCTGGCGAACCGAGTCTTCCGGCACACGATTGCTATCCTGGGACGCCCCCGGAGCCGCTCCATGGGTCATCCAATACCCCCTGTTGACGCTGGATTCGATTGTATCACGCAACAAATTCAAAACAAGCACGTTCGATCCGGTAGTGAACGGCGTATAACGGGGCGCGCAACGGTTGCGAACTGGACAGATGACCCGGAAGGCCCCAGGATTTGACGGTGAGGGTGATTTGTATCGGCGCGCATCCCGATGATTGCGAGATTGAGTTCGGAGGGACGGCGGCGAAACTTGCGTCTCGCGGCGATGCGGTCAAATTCGTTTCCGTGACAAACGGCGAAGCGGGACATCATCTGTATCCGGGCCCGCGGTTGGGAGCGATCCGTCAAGGAGAAGCCGACGACGCAGCCCGGCGGCTGGGGATTGCCGCAACGGAGGTTTTGCAAAATCCGGACGGGCAACTGGTTCCGTCGATCGAGGCGCGGAATGAGGTGGTCCGGCAGATTCGGGCCTGGGAGGCCGACGTCGTGATCACCCATCGGGTGTGGGATTACCATCCGGACCATCGTTATACCGGGCAATTGGTGCAGGATTCGGCGTACCTGGTGATGGTACCGTTTGTGTGCCCGGAGACGCCGGCGCTGCGGCGCAATCCGGCATTCTTACACTTGGAGGACCCCTTCCAGTCGCCAGTCCCCTTTAAAGCGGACATCGCCGTGAACATCGATGACGTATGGCCGCTGAAGCTGGATGCGCTCGACGCGCATCGATCCCAGGTTTACGAATGGCTGCCGTATCTCGATGGCGACCAGGTTCCCACGGATGCGGCGGCGCGCCGAGCTTGGCTGGACGCCACCTGGAGCCGTGAACCCAGTGTGGGTTCCCGCGCGGCCCTAGGGCGGAGATACGGAACCGAGGACGCGGCCCGGGTGCGACACGCAGAAGCATTCGAGATCTCCGAGTACGGGCGTAAGCTATCGGCGCACGAATTGGACGACCTGTTCCCTCGGTGATCCATATGTCAAAGATGCTCGAAGAAACCAGGGATCAACCGAAGGCGCTCAGCCAGACACTGAGCGGTGGAATCGCGAGTGTGGAAGAACTGCGCGAACATTTCCGCAAGCGGCGGCCGCGGCTGATTGTGTTGGTGGCGCGGGGAACGTCGGACAACGCGGCGCAGTTCGGACGATATCTGATCGAGATCACAACCAGGATTCCGGTTTCCCTCGCCGCGCCGTCGATCTTGACGCTGTACGGGTGCCCGGTGGACCTCCACGACGTGGTGGTGATAGGAATTTCACAATCGGGGGAATCGACCGATACCAACGCCGTGCTTGAGGATGCCCGCAAACAGGGCGCGACGACGATCGGGATCACGAACAACGTGGCTAGCACCATGACCGGGATTGTCGAATTTCCGCTGTTAATCGAGGCGGGAACCGAGATCAGCGTCGCGGCGACCAAGACTTACACCTCCCAGTTGCTGGCGCTGTACCTGATCGCCTATGCGCTCAATGGCGGGATCGAGCTGGAGCAGTTGCGAAAGATTCCGGAGTGGGTGAGCGGCGTTCTCGAACTGGAAGAAGACATCGAAGCGCTGGTGGAGCGGTATTTTTTCATGACGCGAACGGTGACGGTGGGGCGCGGGTTGAATTACGCCAATGCCCTCGAATTCGGGTTGAAGTTGATGGAGACTTGTTACGTCGTAGCCGAGCGGTTTTCAGCGGCGGATCTGATGCATGGGCCGATCGCGTTGGTGGAACGCGCGTTCCCGGTGTTCGTGTTCGCGCCCGCGGGTGTTACGTGGCCGTCGATGGCGACCGTGCTGGACCGGCTGCGGGAGTTGAAAGCGGAAACGCTGGTGATTACCGATCCGCGAAATACGGGCGCGCGCGACAAGGCGGCGCGAGTGATCGAGATTCCAGAAGCGCCGGGACCGGGCGCTTCGCCGCAGGATCTGTACACGCCGATTCCCTATATCGTGCCGGCGCAATTGTTCGCCGCACACCTGGCGGCGCTGAAGGGATTGAATCCGGATTTGCCCAGAACCCTGCACAAGATCACCAGGACCATGTAGCGCATGGTGTCCAACTGATGGTACTCACTTGGCTGGATTGGGCTTGGATCGCGCTGTACTTTGTCGCCAACGCCGCCGTAGGATTTTACTACCGGGCGCGGGCCGGCAAGAGCGTCGATGAGTTCTTTCTGTCGGGACGAAACGTTCCGTGGTGGCTGGCCGGCACGTCGATGGTGGCGACCACGTTCGCCGCCGACACTCCGCTGGCTGTCACCGGAATGGTGGCGCGGGGCGGGATCGCGGGCAACTGGCTGTGGTGGAGCTTTGTGGCCGGCGGGATGCTCACGGTTTTTTTCTACGCGCGATTTTGGCGGCGCAGCGGAGTGATGACCGACATCGAGTTCGCCGAGCTCCGGTATTCGGGGCGGCCGGCGGCGTTTCTGCGAGGATTTCGCGCTTTGTACCTCGGCATTCCAGTCAACTGCATCGTGCTCGGCTGGGTGAACCTGGCGATGGTGAAGATCCTGATGCTCGCGCTCGGCGTGACGCGCATTGGGGCGCTCGCGATTGTGCTGGGGCTGATCGCGATCACGTCGTTCATTTCCGCGCTGTCCGGATTGTGGGGCGTGCTGGTGACCGACGTGTTGCAGTTCGTCGTAAAGATGACCATGGTGATCGTGCTGGCCGTCGCGGCGGTCCACGCGGTGGGTGGAATGGACGCGCTCAAAATGAAGCTGGGGGCGATCGACCAGGCGCGCGGGGCCCACGCCGGATCGGTCCTGAACTTCATTCCCGACTTGACCTCGCCGTGGATGCCGATGATGACGTTTTTTGTCTACATCTCGCTCAACTGGTGGGCCAGTTGGTATCCGGGCGCGGAACCGGGCGGTGGTGGATACATCGCGCAGCGGATGTTTTCGGCCAAGGACGAAAGGAACTCGCTGCTCGCGACGTTGTGGTTCAACATTGCCAACTACGCGCTGCGGCCGTGGCCGTGGATCCTGGTAGCGCTGGTGTCGCTGGTGGTTTTTCCGGGACTACAAGATCCGGAATCGGGATATGTGCGCGTCATGATTGCCTACCTGCCACCGTCGCTGCGCGGTGTGATGCTGGCGGCGTTCGCCGCGGCGTACATGTCCACCATCGCGACGCAATTGAACTGGGGCGCGAGTTACATCGTGAACGATTTCTATCGGCGATTCGTGCGAAAGAAGGCGGACGACCGGCATTACGTGTGGGTTTCCCGATGGACCACGGTGCTGCTCACGGTGCTTTCGGCGGTGGTGACGTTTTATTTGGGATCGATCAGCGGGGCGTGGAAGATGCTGCTCGCCACCGGCGCAGGCACCGGATCGGTTCTGCTGCTGCGTTGGTACTGGTGGCGAATCAATGCCTGGAGCGAGATTTCGGCGATGATCGCCGCGGCGGTGACGTCTCTGGCGTTGCAGATGGCCTGGGGGCTGGATACGGACAAGCCCATCGATTTCGCCTGGATCATGATTCTGACGGTCTCGATCACGACCGTCGTGTGGCTCGCGGTGACATTCCTGACTCGGCCGGAAGCGAAAGATACTCTGGTGAAGTTTTATCGCCGGGTTCGTCCGGGACGCGCCGGCTGGAGACCGGTGAGCGAGATGGCGCCGGAGGTGGTCAGCGCGGGCGGCGGATGGTTTGACGCACTCGACTGGATTTGCGGCTGCGCTCTGATTTACGGAGCGCTCTTTGGCGTAGGAAAACTGCTGCTGGGCGAGATTGGCCTGGGATTCGGGCTGCTCGGAATGGGCGCGGCGGCGGGCGCGGTGATCTGGGTGGATTTGTCGCGGCGCGGATGGAGCGCAGTAAGCCAATGAGAGCGCTTCTTGGGCTCTTTGCCATTACTCCGGCGTTTGCCGGGTTGATGCCCATGCCGGCCAACGTTGTCCCCGGCGTGGGCGTGCTCAAGATCGACGCAAGTTTCGCGGTGGAAGCGCGCGGATATTCCGACGCCAGGCTGGAGCGCGCCATCGCAAGATTGACCGCTCGCATTTCACGCCAGACCGGGATCGAGATTCGCGGCGGCAAGACTGTGCTGTGGATCGAGTGTGCCGCGCGCGGCCCCGAATATCCGACGGTCAACCAGGATGAGTCATACCGGATGGACGTGTCTGCCGAGGGCGCGACGATCAAAGCTCCCACCGTGACGGGAGCCCTGCGTGGGATGGAAACCTTTGCGCAGTCCATCGATCGGAGTGCCGACGGCTTCGAAGCGCACGCGGTTCATATTGAAGACCGACCCAGCTTCCAATGGCGAGGGTTGATGCTCGACGTCTCGCGCCACTGGATGCCCCTCCCGGTGATCCTGCGTAATCTGGATGCGATGGCGGCGGTGAAGCTCAATGTGTTTCATTGGCACCTTTCCGACGATCAGGGCTTTCGCGTGGAGAGCCGGCGCTTTCCGAAATTGCATGGACTGGGATCGGATGGGCATTTCTATACGCAGGATGAAGTGCACCGGGTTGTCGAGTACGCGCGCGATCGTGGGATTCGCGTGATTCCCGAGTTCGATATGCCCGGACACACAACCAGCTGGTTCGTCGGATATCCGGAACTCGCAAGCGCCCCGGGCCCCTATCAAATCGAACGCAAGTGGGGAATCTTTCAGCCCACCATCGATCCTTCGCGCGAGCAGATCTACGCGTTCCTCGATCAGCTCATTGGCGAGATGGCGGCTTTGTTTCCCGATCCACTTTTCCACATTGGCGGCGATGAGGTGGATCCCACGCAATGGAACAACTCGACCGCGATTCAGGCGTGGGCGGCGCGCAATGGGCTGAAAAGCGCGAATGCGATTCAGGCGTATTTCATTCGCCGGGTTGCGAAAATCGTCGCCCGGCACGGCAAAACAATGCTCGGCTGGGACGAGGTGTTCGATACTACGTTGCCGCGCGAGACGATAATTCAGTCCTGGCGCGGGCAGGCATCGCTCGCCGATGCGGCGCGGGCGGGGTTTCGCGGCGTGCTGTCCTTCGGATATTACCTGGACCATTTACAACAGGCTTCGGTGTACTACGGCGTCGATCCTTTGGAGGGCGCAACGCACCAGCTAACTCCGGAGCAGAAGGCGTTAATCCTGGGCGGCGAGGCCTGCATGTGGTCAGAATACGTGGATGCCGAGACCGTCGACTCGCGCATCTGGCCCAGCGCCGCCGCGATCGCCGAGCGCTTGTGGTCCGTGTTTCCCGACGAAATCACTGATTCCATGTACGACCGCCTGGAGGAAGTGAGCCGCAAGCTCGATTGGGTCGGGCTGAAGCATCGCGTGAATTACGAACCGATGCTGGAACGGCTGGCCGCGGAACGCCCGGCGGATTCGCTGCGCATTTTAGCGGATGCTTCGGAGGCGCTGGGGATCGAGGGACGGCGCGATGCGCGGCACTACACCGGTCTCGTGGATTTGAACCGTTTCGTGGATGCGGCCAGGCCGGAGAGCGAGAGCGTGCGGCGGATGGAGCGCGCGGCCCGGAGCGTTTTGCCGGCGGCGGATGGGTTGGCGAACAACGGGTCGGCCAGGGATCTGGCGGAATTGCGATCGACGCTGACCGCGTGGGCCGAGAATGACTCCCGCCTTCGGCCTTCCGGCGAACTTACGGGATTATCCAAGAATCTTTCGATTTTGGGATCCATCGGTTTACAGGCTTTGGAATATCTGCGGCCGGGCCAAACGCAGCCGGCGGGTTGGATCGAGCAACAAATGGCGCTGATGAAAGAGATAGAACGGCCCGAGGCTGAAGTGAATTTGGCGGCCGTGCGTCCGGTGCGAATATTGCTCGAAGCAGCCGCGCGGCGGGATCCCAGCGGCGGCAACAAGTGATTGAAATCAGGAGCGTTCGATAAGGTAATGAACCTGGCTATAACGCGGCTGCAACCGTTGTGAACTGGACAATATGGCGAGCGAGGTTCACGATGGGCGAGAGCCGGAGACAGAAAAAGACGGAAGATCGAAAGGGGCACTTATGAGAACGGGCGAATCGCGACGGATTTTTTGCACCGCATGGATGGTAGTGATGGCGCTGTTGATTGCGCCGTCGGCGCGCGCGCAGCAGGCCACTGGAGTGATCACGGGGTCGGTGACGGATCCGTCGGGCGCGCCAGTCGCCGGAGCTTCTGTCACGGTTACGGATACCGAACGCGGCACCAGCCTGAAGGCCCAGACCAATACGGACGGCGTTTACAATTTCCCGCAGCTTCAGATCGGCCAATACAACGTGCGCGTTGAAGCGACCGGATTTCAAACGTCCTTGGCCAGCAACGTGGGCTTGGCGCTGAACCAGACCGCGAAGTTTGATTTCGCCATGCAGCTTGGGCAGGTAACGCAAACCTTGGAGGTCAGCGAGACCATACAGTTGCTGCAGAGTCAAACCACGGAAGTAGCCTCGGTAATGGAGGCTTCCGCGATCGAGAATTTGCCCCTGGAGACGGGCAATTACAACCAGCTCACGTTATTGGTTCCGGGCGCGGTGACCATCAGCCCGGCGTCCTTCAATAGCGGCCTGAAGACCTTCAACGCGGCACGGCCGAACCTGAACGGGAATCGCGAGCAAGCGAATTATTATTTGCTGGATGGCATGGAAAATATGGAATTTGTCGACGACAACGTCGCTTATACGCCCAGCATTGAGGCGATTCAGGAAACCCAGGTGATCACCAATAATCCGAGCACTGAGTTCGGACAGTTCCTGGGCGGCGTGATCAGCGTCAACTTGAAGTCGGGAACGAACCAATTTCATGGGTCGGCGTTCGAGATTCTCCGCAACGATTTCTTCAACGCCAACGAATGGTCGAACAATTTTAACGGGCTGCCCACCCCGCGCGAGCGCTGGAACGACTTCGGCGGGGCGGTGGGTGGGCCAATCAAGCGCAATAAGCTGTTCTTTTTCGCCGACTATGAGGGCACGCGCTTGGATTTTCCGGCGACCGCGCAAGCCAAGACTACTTTCACCACAGCGGAACGGACGGGAAACCTGACGGATCTGGGGCTCACGTTGTACTATCCGGGTGCAGTGAATGCGAGCGGGAACCGGATCCCCATGCCGTCGAATTTAAACGATGCGGCGATCTGCGGGCCGGGACAGAAGATGGGCGTGGATCCTTGCATCACCGGGGTCAGCCCAACGGCTCTGAAGATCGCGAACGCCTTTCCGACGCCCAATCTTCCCGGGCAGGCCGGCGGAACCATCAATAATTTGAGCAATACCGTGGACACCTACACGCACGGGGATCAGGGCGATGCCAAGGTGGATTGGGTGCCGGACGAGAAAGACCGGATCATGGCTCGATATTCCCAGCAGCACGTCGTAAATCCGAGCGTGAACAGCCAGCCCCTGCTCTACAGCGGCAGCGGCAGCAACGTTTTTCCGGCGCAGCAGGCAGTGCTCGATTGGACGCACATCTTCAGCGCGACACTTGTGAACGACGCTCGCGTCGGAATGAATTATTATCCGGCGGACGCCAACATCCAGGAGCTTTCCAGCACGGCGGGAGCGGGTCTCATTCCGGGACAGCCCACGCAGTACCTGCCAGGCCTATCGTTCGCCAACACTAACATCGGTGGAACGCTGAATGGGCCGTTCGCGTACGGCACCAGTGACGCGCCGGAGATTTTCCATCAGACTTCCATCCAGTTCTCCGACGCCGCCACCTGGACGCACGACCGGCACAGCATTCGCTTCGGATTTTCGGCCAACCGGTATCGGAACAATTACGTTCCGGCGACCACCAGCGACGGCGCGGCCGGGCAGCTCAGCTTCAGCGGAACATACACGGGAAACTCAATTGCGGATTTCTTCCTGGGCTTGCCGTCGTACATGGGATACGGCGAAGGATTCTCGGGAACCGTTGGACAGCGCAACGAGGCGCTGGGTGCTTTCGTTCAGGACGACTGGCGCATCACCTCGCACCTGACCATCAACTACGGCGTGCGCTGGCAGCTTTTCACCCCAGTTTACGAAGTTGATAATCGCATGACCAATTTCGGCGAATACAGCGGCCAGATCGAGCTGGCCGGCGTGGACGGCAACAGCCGCGCGCTATACAACCAATACAACGGTATCGCGAACTTCCTGCCGCGGGTTGGCCTGGCGTGGACTCCCGATGAGAAGACGGTGATTCGCGCCGCGTTTGGGCGCACCAGCTTCCAGGAGGGCACCGGTGAATACAATCGCCTGGCGACCAACGCACCTTGGAATGTCGACCTGGTGGGCGTGTTTGGCTCCACCAACACCGACGGCGCGATTCCGGCCAGTCAGATCACGCTCGATCAGGGCTTCGGCGCGCTCGGCTCGGCCACTGGCTGCACCGTCGCCAATGTTACGTCGGCGCCGGCCGCATGTTTCAAGGGCGTTCGGATTCACGCCACCGATCCGAACTATCGTCCAGCCGTTTCCAATCAATGGAATCTCACCATTCAACGCGCGTTGACGCACTCGTTGACCGCGCAAGTGGGCTATGTCGGCCAGCACAGCGATCATCTGGCGGCGATCTATGACATGGGACAGAACGCCTTGATTCCTGATCCGGCGCCCGGCGGTCCGTATAGCGAGCCGGGACCCTATCTCGCCGGAAATCCCACGCTCAAGTTCGATGGCACGGGGCAGCAGAGGTTGAACACCTCCACGGCGATTCAGAATTACGACGGGCTGCAGATTGTGGTGCGGCAGCAGTTGTCGCACGGCCTGAACTTCCAGTTCAATTACTCTTGGGGCAAGTGTTTGACCGACAATCAGGGCTATTACGGGCGCTACGGCAACGCGGAAGGGTCCCAGACCACGGCGGATGTTGCGTTCCAATCGTACGTGTACAATGTGCGCGGTCTGGATTACGGTTATTGCGACGCCGACATTACCAATTCATTCACGGCTTATCTGGACTATGCCCTGCCGTTCGGGCACGGGAAGCAATTTGCAAATACTTCCAACAAGTTTGTGAACGCCGTTATCGGCGGCTGGCACTACGACACCATCGCGACGGTGCATGGCGGATTCCCGATTTCCATGATTCAGTTCGGGTACGATCCGACGGGCGCCTATTTCCAGCCGCGGCCGGATTGCAACTCGCCATCCATCGCGACCCCGTATAAGAATTTCGTCGGCGGCGGATATGTCTGGTTCGATCCAACCACAATGTCCATTCCCGGGCCTGGCCAACTCGGAACCTGCGGGATTTCGACCGAGCGTGGTCCCGGCATCAAGCAGGTGGACATGAGCCTCGCCAAGACATTCATGATGACCGAGCGGCAGTCTCTGCAGTTTTCTTTCGAAGCGATCAACGCGTTCAACAGTCCGATCTTTTTGTTGAACGGATACACAACGGATGTTTATCCGGGCGGCGGGATCAATAAATCGGAGTACGGCACGAATCCAGCGTACACGGCCAGCATACCCACGGGAGTGGTAAACACGTCGCTAGGGGCGCGGAATCTGGTGTTTGCTCTCAAGTATCGCTTCTGAAATGTAAGGGTGGAATCT
The DNA here is from genome assembly GCA_003166865.1 of Bryobacterales bacterium. Classification (GTDB taxonomy): domain Bacteria; phylum Acidobacteriota; class Terriglobia; order Bryobacterales; family Bryobacteraceae; genus Palsa-89. Next base: position 122,975 of record PMUP01000064.1, on the reverse strand, counting down.
CGCGGTTTGGGCGAGATTCCCGAGGGAGTGTGTCCGTCCGATGACTTTCTTCTGATGCATTTATTGCGCAACGTTGTGAACCAGCATCCCCATAAAAGTTCCCGCGAATGGGCCGAAGGTGGGCGCTTTGCGGAATTCAGATGCCGCAAACCGGAAACTGACCCGTTAGGCGGACCCGAGGATTCTTTGCCGTGGCTTGCGCGAAGCGTATTATGGCAGGCGACGAGCCGTCAAGAAGGGAGAACAAATTGACTTCTGCCGAACGCGAATCGTTATTGAAGAATCTTGCGGAATCGCGCGGGCGCTTGCTGCGCATGGCGGAGGGCCTTTCGCGCGAGCAATTGCACCACCGTCCCGCGCCTGGCCGATGGACTGTCGCCGAATGCGTGGAGCACATCGCAATAGTCGAAGAACGGGTGCTCGGCTCCATTCAAAAGACTCTGGCGACAGGCCCCGATTCTTCCAAGCGCAGCGCCATGGAAGGCCAGGACGATGTGCTGGTCGCCAATGTGGCGGACCGCGTCACTCGAATCCAGGCGCCGGATGTTCTGGCGCCGACAGGCCGCTGGCCGGATGAGCAGCTATTACAGGAATTCGGAGAGGCACGCCAGCAGACGCACGATTTTGCCGCCAGCACCAGCGCGGATTTGAGGCGGCACTTCTTCAAGCATCCTGTAATCGGCGAGCTCGACTTGTATCAGTGGCTGCTTCTGATTGCGGCGCATTGCGACCGCCACCGTGCCCAGAGCGAAGAGGTGATGGCCAGTACGGCATTCCCGCGCGCTCGACAGGCAACGCACCCGCCTAAGCAAAGCCGTCGCCTAAGTCCTGGATCACGCGCAAACCGGACATTGGACTATGGGCGGATTTAGAGTCCTGTTCCGAACAGGAAGGGAGACTTACGCCCGTTAACGGAAGCTGTTCACGCTCGCCGGGCACAGAGACGCTATCCCCAAAGATCCAGAAGCGTGCCCAAACCCGCCTTCCCCTGTCGCATTCCACTCGCCGCCGCAGCTGGACACCGCCGGCGATCCATCAGATTGGGGCCGAATGCTTCAATGCTCTCCGCATCTGGCGTGACAATCCCAACCCTGCTACCGGAATCGCGCAGCGCCTGGAGTTCGCGCTCCAGCGGACGTCTGAACACCTCCGGAGAAGCCTGACTACTGATCGAAACCACAACCACAACGTCGTACCCCTTTGTCAGATCCGCATTCGTCGCCGATCGCATCCCGCCATCCATGTACCGCCGTCCGTTGATTGAGATCGGGGAGGCAATTCCCGGGACGGCGCAGCTTGAAGCAATCGCGCGCACCAGCGGCACTCCGGAATTGTTATCCCAACTGACAAATTTGCCGCTAACCGCATCGACCGCTGTACACGCAAATCTGCGCTCGGGCCAGCGCTCTTCGGGCAAACCCGCCAAGGCGTGCCCAAAACTCGCCACGAATGCCTCTTCACTTACGACGGAAGTCTCGAAAGCCCACGCGCCGATCTCCCTGCACACTTCTTCGTTCGGACGCACTCCAGCATACGACTCCATAAGCTTCGCCACCAACTGCGAAAGATCCGGCGGCGTGGACATGGATTCGCTGGGGGGCGGTGTCAGTTCTCCCTTCCCTATAAATGGTTCCATCAGCGCCGCGGGTGTTCGCCCCATCGCAATTTGAGCGCCCACAACTGACCCGGCTGACGTGCCGACAATGAAGTCCGCGCCTGAAAGATCGATTCCGGACTCGGCCAGGCCAGCTATCAGCCCCGACTCCCAGGCTATCCCGACTGGGCCGCCGCCACCCAAAACCAGTGCCCTGCTGCTCATGCGTCGTTCCCGCTTGAGGGTATCACATGTGCGCAGGGTTTCCTCCGCAAAAAACATCAATGGCTACATCGGGCGCGAGATATGGTTTCGAGAGAGAATAGGAGTCACTCATGCCAGCACCCACCGAAAGGGACGTTGACCTCAAACGAACTTACGATGCCGTGGTAGTGGGCTCGGGAGCCGCGGGCGGAATGGCCGCGCACGTCCTAACGTCGCACGGCATGAAAGTACTGCTGCTTGAGGCCGGCAAGAAGCTCGACATCGAGAAGGAACTGAAATCGATGGAATGGCCGTACGAGCATCCCAGGCGCGGCGGTCTGCCACCGGATTCGCACGCGCTCAGCCGCAACGAATACACGTTCCGTAAGCCGCCCTATGCTAAGGGGCTGCCAAACAAACACGTCTACTCCTACGTGGAAGGGTGGAGCGGCGCCGACTACAGCAAGAACATCGTAGTGGATGAGAAGGATAATCCCTACACCGGAACCAATTACGCCTGGGTCCGGGCGCGCTGCCTGGGCGGGAAGACCAACATCTGGGGGCGGCTGGCGCTGCGGCTGTCCGACTACGATTTCAAAGCCGCGTCCCGCGACGGATACGGTGAAGACTGGCCCATCTCCTACACCGATATCGCGCCTTACTACGACAAGGTCGACCTATACCTCGGCATCGCGGGGCACCCAGAGAATCTGCCTTATCTGCCCGACAGCCTTTTCCAGCGATCCACTCGCCTAAATACGGCAGAAGTGAAGCTAAGGGAGAGCCTGGCCGGAATGGGCCGCGTGCTGACGCCGTATCGGGCCGGAGTGACCACCGACGGCCTGAAGCACAACAAATACCGCAGCCGGTGTTTCGGGCGCGGGGCATGCGACCGGCACACGGGGGGATGCGACATCCACGCCGCTTTCGATTCGCCGACCGGCCTGATCTATCCGGCCATGGACACAGGCAACCTTACGCTGCGAACGAATTCGACCGTTTACGAAGTGCTGGTTGACAAGAATACCGGCAAAGCGCGGGGCGTGGCGTTCGTCGATTCTCAGACAGGCAAGAATTATGAGGCCAAGGCGAAAGTGGTGGTGTTGGGCGCGTCGACACTCGAATCCGCGCGTCTGATGCTGCTTTCCAAGTCGCGCTTCCACCCGAACGGCATCGGCAATTCGAGCGGTCACGTGGGCCACAACTTCTGCGAGCACATCATGGGGCCTTCCGTCACCGGGCTGGTGAAGGAACTGGTGGGCAAGCCGCGCACGCTCGACGATGGCCGCCCCGCGGGCTTCTACGTGCCTCGCTTCCGCAACCTGGCCGACCGTCAATCGAACTTCATCCGCGGTTACGGCTTCGAGGGCGATAGCGGAACCCACATGTTTCCCGGGCATGCCAGCTCCACGCCCGGATTTGGCGCCGCCTATAAGAAGAAGGTGCGGGATTACGCGGGGGCGTTCATCAGCATGGGCGCGTTTGGCGAGGTGCTGCCACGTTACGAAAACTACGTGGACATCGACGCCAATGTGAAAGACCGTTGGGGCATCCCGGTTCTGCGTTTCCATTACCACTTCGGCGACAACGAAAAGAAGATGGCGGCAGATATGGCGGACACGGCGCGCGAAATGTTTGTAGCGGCCGGCATCGAGATCATCGGCGTCGACCGCGACACCCTGCCGGAGGGCTGGTCGATTCACGAACTCGGAACCTCGCGCATGGGCAACGATTCAAAGACATCCGTGCTGAACCAGTTCCAGCAATCGCACGACGTCCCCAATCTGCTGGTGGTGGATGGCAGCAGCCACGTGAACGCGTCTTGCCAGAATCCGACCTGGACCATCATGGCTCTGTGCTGGCGGTCTTGCGACCATCTGGCCGATCAGGTCCAGAAAGGGGAGGTTTGAATGTCAAGCGATATCGAACGGCGGGAATTGTTCAAGATCGCGGCCGCGACGGCTTACGCGGCGAAGTTCGGCGTGGCGCAAGAGCAACAACGATTCTTTACCCCGCAGGAGTTCGTCGTCGTCGACGAGTTGGCCGAAATCATCATTCCGGCGGATGACCACTCGCCTGGCGCGCGGGCCGCGGGGGCCGCTGCTTATATCGACGCGCGGCTGGCGGAATCTCGAGAAGCGGACAAGAAGGCCCTTTGGCGCAAGGGTGTTCAACTGGTGAATCAAGTTAGCCTTCAGATGCACGGGAAGACTTTTCTAGAGACTGCTCCGGCGCAGCGCGCGGCAGTAGTCGAACGCATGGCTCAAAATGAAGAAGAACCGAAGAGTCCCGAAGAGATGTTTTTCAAAGAGTTGAAGCGCGCTACCGTGAACGCCTACTACACATCGAAGATCGGAATCCACCAGGAAATGGAGTACAAGGGCAACGTTATGCTGAACCAATTCGTGGGAACAGAACTGCCTTAATCAGTTTCCAGCGACTCATACTTCGCGTAACCCTACCCGATGCGGCAACACGCTCCGTCGTGCGCGGCTTAGGAGGCGAAGTGATCGAAGAGGTGCATTCTTGACCGATTGCGCTCTTGATCGAGCTTGCGGTATGCTCGCCTCGTGCACACCGTGGCGCAAGCGGCGAGAGAATGGGATGCACCAGCCGCCGGCAAGTCGAGTCACGAAACATGACCCACGTGATCCAGAGCGTCTTGACGATGCTCCGCGCCGGGGAATGGATACCGATGACTGCCGCTCGCGTCCTGATTGGCATCTTTTTCTGTATTTCCGGCGGGACCAAGCTGTTCGTGCCAGCTCAGTTCGAACTGCTTGAGCAGACCATCGTCCAGTCACACATCCCGTTCCCGCACGCCAATGCGCTCTTGGTCTCCACGGTCGAATTCGCGTGCGGGGCCGGCCTGGCGCTGGGGCTGCTCACGCCGCTGTGCGCCGCAATGCTCGCGGTAGACATGATCGTCGCGATCGCCACCAATCGGATCCACAGCATTCAGGCAAGCGGTGTCCTCGCCTGGCTCGACGACTTCCTGTATCTCCCCGAGGTGCTATACACGTTGATCCTCGTTTGGCTGATCTTCTCTGGGCCGGGTCGATACAGCATCGATGGCCTCATCGCGTGGCGAGCCGGCGTGTTCGGCGTCGAGCGCTAGTGTTTCCGTGACGAGCCGGGAATTCTGAAGATCGGGCAGGATCATCCCCGTCGTCGTCGGGGGAGATATACAACGCTGCGTATCCCACAGTCTGTTGTTGAACGCGTATATTGGCGCATGCTCGTCTGATAAGGCTACACCGGAGCACCGCTTCGCGCCCGATAATTGCGGATTCCGGAAACGGCGCCCACCTCTTGTATCGCATCGATCTCCCGAACGATCGGGAGGCACTGGAATTTGTCACGGGCGCGCTGGCCGAATTGGACCGGCGGTATTCGGATGTCGTGGTAAAGGTCGATGTGACATCGGCGAACGCGGCGCGTATCTGGAAAGCCTATGGCACGGTGGCCAGGAAAGGGGACAGCATTCCAGACCGGGTTCACCGAGTGAGCCGGATCCTTGAGGTACCCGTTGATAACTCGTGAAGCACTTGCGCGTTTCGGAGGCGATACCCCATCAAGGGAGAAGCCAGCGGTGTCGGGGCGTTTCGACATGGACGGCTATCTTACGGAGCATGGTTTCGCGGTGAGGCGGCAGAAGTCGTGGGGGGCGCTTCCAGGCGGCCTGATCTAAACTCGTCGAATGCCCATTCGATCCGCTTCATATTGATGGCTCCGCAGCACTCACCGGTCGTGGAAGGACAGCCGGGTTTCCGGTGCCAGCATGATGGATGCCGCGGCAAGACCATCAAAAATGTATTCGCCCGATATCCACCAGAACGGGGAGAAGTGGCAATCGAGTCTGGTGAAATCGAGTTGGGGACCGCCGAGCATAAGCCCAAGGCGGCGCAAAGCCAACTCCTGATCGAGCTCGCCGCGGAAGCCGAACTATTCCACGCACCTGGGGGAGAAGCCTTTGTCTCCCTCCCTCTTGGCGATCACCGAGAAGTCTGGCCTATCAAGAGTCAAGGCTGCCGCCGTTGGGCTTACACGCGGGTTTTACCAAAAGCTCGGGAAACCACCGAGTGCGCAGCCACTGCAAGACGCTTTGGCAGTGCTCGAAGCGAAGGCTCAATTTGATTCGCCCGAAAGTCACGTGTACACCCGTGTCGCGCCACACGGGGACGGTATATATCTTGACCTTTGTAACGAGAGATGGGAAGCCGTCGAGATAACGGATTAAGGCTGGCGTGTCCTCCAGAAGCCGCCCGTCCGCTTCTGGCGGTCGAGGGGAATGCTACCCCGGCCACCTCCCTCCCCTGGTGGGTCAATCTCAATGCTGCGCCGATTGATCAACATCGGTGATGACAAGAATTGGGTACTCCTCTTATCTTGGCTCGTTGCAGCCTTCCGCCCGCACGGCCCGTATCCAGTTTTGATTTTTCAGGGTGAGCAGGGGTCCGCCAAGAGCACCACCGCGAAACTACTGCGGCGGCTCATTGACCCTGCCAGCGCTCCCCTGCGCACTCCGCCCCGCGAGGAACGCGACCTGCTGATTGCGGCCAACAATTCCTGGGTGGTTGCTTACGACAGCCTGTCCGGCATTCCGCAATGGTTGTCGGACGCGCTATGTCGATTGGCGACCGGGGGAGGGTTTTCCACTCGCGAGCTTTATACGGATACAGAGGATGTGATCCTTGATCTAACCCGACCGGTGATTCTCAATGGCATTGATCACCTTGCGGAGCGACCGGACCTCGCGGACCGGGCGATCATCCTGCAATTGCCTCGCATAGAAGAGGAGGCGCGTCGGGACGAGGCACAACTCTACGCAGAGTACGAAAGAGATCGCCCGCAGATCCTCGGCGCACTATTCACCGTTGTTTCAGCGGCGCTGGCATGCTTACCCGAGGTAAGGCTCTCCCGAAAACCCTGGATGGCGGATTTCGCACTATGCGCCACGGCTGCCGAGAAGGGCCTCGGCTTAGAGAGTGGTGCGTTCATGAGCGCGTACTCCGCCAACCGTGCCGAGTCTGTTCGCGAGACCCTGGAATCAGATCCTGTCAGCACGCCGATTCTTGTCCTTTTCGAGCACGCTACGAGTGAGTGGAGTGGAACCGCTGGCGATCTGATGAAGCGTCTCGAAGGGGAGATCGAAGATTGCGTCAAGAAGTCGCCGGCGTGGCCCACCGAGTCACGGTGCTCTTAGCGGCCGATGAAGGCGCTTACCTTGATGCGACGCTCGCGATCGGCAACAACAAGCTAGCGGCCTATCAACGCGCACTTACCGGGATTAGGCGGTCGAACGGGACAACGCACCAATCAAACCAGAGGATCCATTCCTGCTCCGCGATATCGCCACAGTGCTCATTGATTGCGGTCTTAGGCCTGAGGAGTGCTCTCGCTTGAGATGGGAGCACGTCCGTGACGGTGCCGTCCATGTCCCCTTCGGGAAGACGGAGAACGCGCGGCGAACGATTCCGCCTACCCAAAGAGCGGCGGCTCTGATCGAAATGCGGCGCGCAGCCGCTTGTTCAAGCGAGTGGGTCTTTCCCGCGAACACCACAAGCGGGCACATCGAGAAATCCAGTTTAAAGAAGCAGCACTCGAACGCATGTAAGCTGGCGGAGGTTGCGCCCGTCCCGTTCTACACGTTTCGCCACACTTGCCTCACCCGCTGGTCTGCCTACATGGACCCCTATACGCTGGCGTATTTGGCCGGACACAGCGACTTCTCCACGATGCGGCGCTACGTTCATCCGCAGGTGCAGATCATACGGGACGCTATGGAACGCGCACGAATGGGACTGGGTAGGCACAGTTCTGGGCACAATTCCGCGACGCCAATCGAGAGCCCAACGATCTTAAGGGCAGTATCTTAATGAAAGCAGAAAGGATGTTTGGTCGGGGCGAGAGGATTCGAACCTCCGACCTCCTGGTCCCGAACCAGGCGCTCTAGCCAGGCTGAGCCACGCCCCGAGGAATACGTGCGGGATTTGCGGCAGCTATCCGCCGCAACATCGAGTATAACATTTTACTGCTTGGCGGCCGTCAGCTGGAAATTCAAGATCACGTTCTTGCGGGTGTCGTAAATGCTGACCTTCTTCACTGGCGTCGTCAGGTCGCCCCGCTTGGCCGCGAGTTCATAGTTGATATCCATGGGAAGATCACTGAAAGCGAACTTGCCATCGTCCTTGGTGGCGAAATCAACGATCTTGGAGGATTTCATGTCCTTCAACTGCACGATCGCGCCGGGCAGGGGATTGTCCGAGGAGTCCTTCACCGTGCCTTGGATGGTACGGGTGTTGGATTCCTTTTGATTCTTGGGTTTGTCGTTCTGAAGATAGACGTCGGTCTTATCGTTAGGCAGGCTGCTTTGCTGCGCGGGAGCGATGCTGGCTAGCAACAGCAGGGGCACCGGCAGGATCTTGACCAGGTTCATGGCTTAGAACTTGTTGAGTTCCGCGATCAAGGCGTTGAGGCCCTTCTTGCGATAGATCTGCGCAAGCCGCTGTTCTTCATCCGATGGCGCCATGACGCGCTGGAGTTGGGGCGAGCCCAAATCGCCGCGGGTCGGAATCCAGAGCGTGCCGTCAGCGAACTCCACGCTGCTGACAAAGCCGGTCATGCTTTCTATGGCCAGCGGTTGCGCGCCGAGTCGCGGAAACTTGAGCGTGGCGTTTTCGAAAATCCGGCTCTGCTGGCCGGGCGCCAGATTCAGCTCGGCGGGTACGGAGCCGGCCAGAAACTCACGGCCAGTCTGATCGTGCAAAATCCATCCGACCTCCAAGTACCGGATGGAGCGGTCCGAGCGGTTTTTCACTTCCAGACGCGGCGCTCGCGCTTCATTGCCGGCGATGCGCGCCATTCCGTCCACCGGCTCGACGGGCGAATCGGGCAAACGCAGGAACGCGAATTGGACCTGTTTTTCGGGCTCGAAATTGGTGGCTCGCCCACCCCGCACCACTTGCACATCCAAACTGGGACGATCGGCTTCGTGGGTCAGGCTTTCGAGCATTTCCTGCCGCAGCCGCTCCGGACCGCCAGCCGCCAGCACGGACTTGAAATAGTGCCGGTCGCGCCGGGCTTCCCATTCCGAAAGTGTCATGGTGCGGCGTGAACTCAGTTTGTCGGGGCCGTAGAAACTCAGATCGTCGAACAGTACTCCGTCCAGGCCGATTTCGACCGGAACGCCTGACGAAGCCTGCAGCGGCCGCAGCAAACGCAGATCGATGCGCACTGGGAATGTTTCTTGCGGGCCGACATTCAGGCTAGTGATGGTGACCGACCCCTTGCCGCCGGGCGTGACCTCCTGGGCGCTTACCAGTAGCGTGATGCCTCGGATCTTGCGCTGGCTGGAATTGCGCAACGACAGCGCGGCGTGAAAATCGAGCAGCAACGCGCCGCCCCGCGCGGTTTCATTGGACTCACCGTAATCGGCCGAGATCAAGTCGACCGGGGAATCCGCCGGGAAGTCGATTTTGGGAAGCGCCGCCGCCGACAACACGCCGTTCAAAGGCACCAACGCAAGCGCCGAGGCCAGCAGAAAACTACTGCTCCGCATAGTACACCTTGTTGGTGGTCACCTGGCCGGTATCGGCATCCACAAAGCGAACGCCGGCCGACCCCTGCATGCTTATCGAAACCGTCGCGCCATCGGAGCGGGGCTGCATGAGCGACAGAGTGCGGCCGTTTTCCTTGACTTGGATTCCCGCTGACGACGCCTCCACCACTGCCTCCTCGGGCGCCGCCGCGGTGGAGTGAATCACTGTCCCGATTCGTTCGGTGCGAATGCGTTTCAAGGACGCCAGCAGGTGCTCGGCCTGCTGCGGCGGAAGACTGGACCAAAACGCGATCCCGAAAACCAGCGTGGCGCCCAGCAGCACCAGCGCAGCGTTCCAACCGAGCCGGGGTTTGGCGGGCGCCGGTTTGTCGAAGAGAGCAATCGCTTCGCCCGCGGCTAATCCCACTCGGACGTTTCCAGTGATCTCCTGGGAAAGCCGATTCCAACTCAGTCCGTTCGGCAACTCGGGCATTTCTGCCGCCAGTTCTCGAAGTTGTGTGCTGGCGTCGCGCAGAGCCTGGACTTCGTGCTGGCATTCGGCGCAACCAGCAACGTGCCGGGCAACACACCAGCGCTCCCAGCGTCCCAGATCACCGCCCGCAAACAGCGCGATTTGTACTTCGGCTGGGTGCCTTATGGATGGATGCTTCCCGAATAGACGCTTCACGAGGGCTTCCTCTGCGTACGGCGGCTGCGCTCCATGTAGCGCTTCATCTTGATTCGGGCGTTGGCGATATGCGAGCGCACGGTCGCCTTGGAGCAATTCATGTGCTCGGCCACCAGCTCGGCGGGCAGTTCCTCTATATCGCGGAGCAGCAGAGCAGTTCGTTCGCGATCCGTAAGCACCGCTAAACCCTCTTCAAGATAAGCCCGATGCTCGGAGCGGAGCACCGCCTGCTCGGGCGATTCGGAAGGTTCGCTCAATGGTTCCATCAGGCTATCGATCTCGCAGAAATTGACCTTGCCGTTGCGGCGCAGAAAATCGATGGCGGTGTTGCTGGCAATCTTCGAGAGCCAGTGCGCCGCCTTGTCCAGTTCCTTGAGCTGATCCTGCCGCTGGAGCGCCTTAATGAACGCCTCCTGAGTGAGATCCTGGGCGTCGTCGACGTTCCGCACGATCCGGTAGATCAACAGGAAGATTCGGCGTAAGTTGTCGGAAAAAAAGCGGTTCTGCAGCTCTTGCGCCGCTAGATAGGCAGTATCGGTTTGAGACGGGGCGGCCCGGTCGCTCATGAGCGCCTCATCGCTTATCAATGCTCCGATTGTGCCCAGTGCCGGCGCCATACCTATAAGGGGATGACGCGAAAACCTTCCAAACGTGCAGGGCTTTTTCGGGCACTAAGTACTCATCGGCTCCTTGTCTTCAATTGTATATGGGTGAAGGGAAACGGGGAAGGGGAGGAAAACGCGCTGGGCCGGGACGCGGCTCATCCTAACCAAGCGCTCTTCTCTGATATGGCGTATCGGCAGTACGTGGGTCCGCATCCCGGGTTCTATTCAAGCCGGCCCAACCCATATAGGCGGCGGTGACAACCTAGTGCCGCCCCAACAAAGTCCGCAGGGCGTGGTCGAGATTTTCGTCGAGCAACACCTTCACAGGTGATGCTGCTGCTCGCTTTGCGCGTGAGCAAATTCGATCAGACGTTTTATCTGCGCCACCGAAAGAGTCGGAAATCCCTGGTGAAGCTCCTCCATAGTTTCTCCGAGGTCGTAACTGCCGACAATGGCCTCCGGCAGGGTGCGCGTTCCGCGCACCACGGGCCTGCCAGATACCTTGCCGGGCACGCACTCAATCAGTTCGCACTGAGTCCAGTCGATGCCCAAAGCTGTATCTATCTTCCCCATCGTTGTGCGCTCCTTCTCTTAGAATACTCGCGCGCGGTTTCTCACAATTCAGCCGTCTTACGAGCCGCGACCGCGGTCAATTTTCGGTCGGCGTCTTGAGGGCCTGGTCGATCACCAGCATCTCTAGCGGCGCCTTGCGCGAGTCCAACTTGAGCCCGAGCGCCTCGACGGCGGTGAAGAGAGTATCGCCGGACGAGGCATCCACCAGCTTCACGGCTTCCGGCGAAAGCACCGCGCCCTGTGCGATGGCCGCGCGGATCATCATGGCGCGGAAATCCTCCGGCGAAAATTCCATGCTGAAGTCGTAGTTGCCTTTGAGATTCGTCATGTCCACCACGGGCCGATCCGCAAACCGAGCCAAGGCATCCGCGATGATCGCCAGAGGCAGTTTCCTGCCCACGAACTTGTTGTCGCCAATCGTGAAGTAAGAACCGTTGCCGTAGGTAACGGTGGTCCCCGCGTTGCTTCCGCTGACGGCGACATTCGCGATTCGCTGCGGGGGCTCGCCGCCCTCCACCGGCGCATCGGCGGGCGGCTCCTTCAGCTTCAACTCGCCCTTCCCGACGATCAAGCCGTAGACCGGAAACGCTTTGGTCTCGCGATGCGTTTTCATCTGAAATCGATCGTGCAGCAGCGTTTGTAGCATCTCCGGAATCTGCTTGGGGTCGGCGCCGTCCGGCAATTTGGCCGTGATGTCCCACCTCTCCGAGGCCATCCAATCCGGCGCGGAGATCTGGTAATTCTTCAAGTTGTATGCCATCCCAAGATAAAGGTTCAAGGACAGGGCAGAGTACCTCACCATCGCGCCGTCGATGTGCAGGCCAACGTTGGCTTTCCCTGGAGCGCTCGGAGCCGATGGCTTGATGGAGGCGACTTCAAACTCCTGCCCGAAAACCAGCGACGGGAGAAGGACAAGCGCGGCCGTGCAAATCGCTTTCACGTTCACCAGGCTACCCCGATTCCTCGCGCTGGGTGCCAAGGTAGCGGCTGGCCAGGGCCGATTCGGCAAGGGCGGCAACCAGCACAAGCAGCATGACGTACCACCAGAAGGTTTGGGGTGTCTTGTGGGGTGTTACCGGGCCGGACGCCGACGCAACCTGCGAAGACTCGCCGCCTTTGCCCTGCGACCCATTACCTTGCCAGAGGGCCAAGACATCGCCGGGGATCACGTCGAGGTTCGATTCCTTGGGATCGGGGTTGACGCCGACTTCGTCCCGGCGACCGTTGGCGAGCCGGAGCTGGTAATAGCCGGCCTCGGTGAGTTGGAACGATTGTGCGGAGGCGGCCTCGCCGAGCGTGAGCGGGCGCTTCCCTTCGGGGTCGGTGACTTCGACACCTTGGGTTTGTTCCCTGGCATTGCGGAGCTCGAGGTATGCGTCCACAATACGCGCGCCGCCCTGGCGTTCGCTGCCCGCCAGATAGCGCGCGGTCTGCTCGATGAAGGGGACGAAGGCGGGGTTCAGCGGGAAATCGTTCGTCAGGTTGTCGAGCCCGGAAGTGAGCAGTACTACGCGGCCCTCGCCGATACGCTTTTCGAGCAACAGCGGCGTCTGATCGGCTAAGCGAACGATGACGCGAGCGACACCACCCTGGTCAACACCTGGATCGACATCGAGAGCGTAGAAAAACTTCACGCCGGGCCAGCCGTTGGCCTTGGCGACGGCAGGATAGGAGGAGTCGCTGGAGCCGACTGCCATGTAACGATCGGGAATGCGGCTGTAGTCGCGGGTCTCGATGATGTGCGCGCCGAAAATCGGAATCTGCGAGCGTCCGCCAGCGGACGTGCCAGCGGCGATGAAGAGACTGCCGCCGGAGCGCACGTACTGGGTGAGCGAATTTTCAAGTAGGGACGGCAGCGTACTGAGATCGGAGAGAACGATGAAAGCATAATTGGATGGCCGGCGGTCGGCAGCCTCGTTGACGTTGATCGATTCGAGGCTAAAGGCCGATTGCGCGGCCGCTGAGAGCGCGGCGCCGACGTAGAGCGGCGAACGATTGTCGCCGTAATTGTGAATGAGCAAAGCTTTTTGCGGATCGGAACGCTGGACGGCAAAGCGGCGGAGGTCGTCGGCGGGGAGAGCATCGGCGGCATCGATCTTGACCTCGCAGCGGCTGAAGCCGTAGGGCACTTCGAGGGCTGGGAAATCGACGGTGGCGCGTCCGTTGGCGGGGACGGCGACGGTCTTGGTGGCGGTGGTTTTTCCGTTCACCACCAGCGACACGGTGCGCTGGGCGGCGGGAGTTCCGTAGCCGGCAATCACGGCTTGTACGCGAACGGGCTTCGCGTCCTTGCCCCAGACTTGTCCGGGGGCATCCACCGATTCGACGGTCCAATTGGGTTGGGCGTTCGAGACCACGGCATGCGTCACGAGCTTGACGCTTGAGGGAAGCGCCATGTCGGAGAAGGTGGCAGCCAGGTCGCCGCGTTGCATGTCGCTGAACAGATGCAGCTCGATGGGAGTGTGGACGGACTCGGCCATGGCACGCACGGCGCGCGCCAGCTCGGCGAAGTTACCGTGGCCATCGCCGGGCTGAATGGCCTGCACAGCAGCACGCAACGCCGATTGGTCTTCGATGGGCTGAGTCATCAATCGCAACTGCGAGCCGAACGCCGCCACCTGCGCGCGAGCGGCGCCTTTTCCGGAAAGCACGCTCATGGCGGCGGCCTTGGCGTCGGCCAAGCGATTTCCGGCACGCATGCTGAAGGAATTGTCCACCACCAGCAGCACCAGCCGGTTGCTGGCAAGAACGGCCGCGTTGCGATTGATGAAGGGATTGGCGAAGGCGAGAATCAATAGCGTGAGCCACAGCAGCCGCAGCGATAGCAGCAAGAAATAGCGGAGCCGGCGATGATGGGTGGAGGCTTGCGTGCGGGCCTCGAAGAACATCAACGAGGGCACCGGTCTGGCTGTGGATTTGAGCTTCTTCAACAGATGAAGGTAGAGAGGAAGCGTGAGTCCCGCTAGCGCGACCAGGAACCAGGGGGCAAAGAGTCCCATTTGAATATATGATTGTGAAGCTAACGGCAGGGAGAATGCAATGTCGAATCGAAACCTATGTACCCTGATCGCTTTGGCGGTAGCGCCAACGTTGGCCCAAGCGCAGTGGCTGAACCATCCGACTCCGGGTATTCCCAGAACGCCGGAGGGCAAGCCGAACCTTTCCGCGCGTACGCCCCGCGCAGCCGATGGAAGACCCAACCTTACCGGACTCTGGCAGACGGAAGCCGCCCCAGCGGACATGTTGGAGCGCTTGATCCCAGGAGCAACAAACGGCGCCGGTGAAGAACCGCTGTCGCAATACTACATCAATATCTTGTCCGATTTCGCGCCTGAAGCGGCGCCCATTCAGCCGGCCGCTGCCGCCTTATTCCTGCAACGCGCGAAAACCTTCAGCAACGAATCTCCGCTCTCGCACTGTCTTCCGGTGGGAATGCCGTTGGTAGAAATGGCGCCTGCTCCCTATAAAATCATCCAAACGCCCGGACTGACGGTGATGCTTTATGAGAGAGACACAACCTTCCGCCAGGTTTACACTGACGGCCGGAAGTTGCCCGATGATCCTCAGCCGTCGTGGCTGGGGTACTCGGTCGGCAAATGGGACGGCGATTCGCTGGTGGTGGACACGACCGGCTTCAATGACCGAGGGTGGTTGGATGCGCGCGGACACACACATAGTGAAGCGCTGCACCTGACCGAGCGATTTCACCGCTTGGATTTCGGCCATATGGAAGTGCAGCTCACGATCGACGACCCCCAAACTTATAGCAGGCCATTTACTATCCACTTGAAGCAGCGCCTGCAAGCAGACAGCGATCTGCTGGAATCCTTTTGCGCTGAGAACGAGAAGGACTCACATCATGTCGATGGCAAGTAGGCGCTCAACATCACTTCTGAGTTGGGGAGTTTGCGTCCGCTTCTACGTCGATTTGGATGTCGACGTCCGGCGCCGTGGACGCGCCGAGTTCTTCGAGATTATCGCGCGCGCCCATGTCGAAATCGACGCGCTTGGCCCCCGCTGACCCATGGAACGCCGCGCGCGCCGGCTTGTCGGGAGGAACATCGGGAAACAAACCTTTGAAGGTGAAGGTCAGCGGCACGACCTGGGTCACACCGTGAAGGGTCAGAGAGCCGTCCATCATCCAGGAATTTCCAGAAACACGGCGAACGCCGCGGCCGTGATAGATCATTTGCGGGAATTTTTTCACATCAAAGTAGGCGGGGCTGCGCAGGTCCTCGTCACGCTCGAGGACCTGGGTGGTGATACTGGAGGTATCGATCGTGATGTCCACACTGCAGGCGGCCAGGTCCCGCGATACGGTGAAGCTTCCCGCAAGCTTGTCGAACCTGCCGCGCACCAGCCCGACCACATGGTGACGAGCGCCGAAGTAGGCGAAACTATGCTGCGGATCGATCTGGTATGTCCCTGGAGCAGGGAGCGTCTTGTCCGCCGCGGCATTGGTCGAAGCGCAAAGTGTAAAAAGCAGCGCCCCAATTCCGAAAAGATGGAACAGTTTCTTGAAGATCATATTTCCTCCATACGATAGCCAGGTAAGCTTCAACGGCTTATAGTTTTCGCAACGCTGGCGGCAGTGAGCCCGCCAACGAATAACGTCCCGCGCCCGCCAATAGGAGCGCCAGGGCAATCAGTAGCTGTGTCAGCGCGTACTCGATTCCGCCTTTATTGATGTCGAATCCATGCGGCCAATGGACCAGAAAGATGGCCCCGAGCATCACCACGAGAATGCAGGCCGCTCCAATGCGAGTCAGAATGCCGGTCAGTATGGCAATTGCTCCCGCAGCTTGCGCCAAACCCACCAGGTAGCCAACAACTGCCGGCTGGTGCATCTCGGCGGCAAATTGCACGGGGCCCGGCCCTCCAAGCACCCCGAAGAGAATTCCGCAACCATGAAATAAGAAGGCCAAGGCGGCTGCAATGCGAATGAAGAGCAGTGCCGCGTCCTTCTCGTTCAGCTCGAATTTCCTTGAAACCAGCAACGCAGGTTTACGATATCCGGGTGAGGCCCTACAAGTCCTGAGCTTGGTCTGAAACACGCTGAATACTTCTGAAATGACGCTGTGTTTGGCGATGGCGTGGCTGGGGTAGCCCTGAGCACCGCCTTTCTGTTTAACAATGGATGCAGTAGCCGGTCCTTGATGGAACGCCCAACCACGACAATGCTCCGCATCGGCGCCTGGTGCGTCAATCCGGCGTCCGGACAGATTTCACGAGATGGAGAGACGGCTCGGGTGGAGGCGCGGGCGATGCGGCTGTTGCTGTGCCTGGCCGAGCACGCCGGCGAGGTGGTCAGCATCGATGACTTGCTCAACCAGGTCTGGTCTGGGGTCACCGTCGCTCCAGACTCCGTCTACCAGGCAGTGGCATCGCTCCGCCGTCTGCTGGGCGACGACCCCAAGCAGCCCGCCTACATCGAAACCGTGCCGCGACTGGGGTACCGGATGGTAGCGACGGTCAGTCCCTGGGCGGATGAGTCCATCGTATATGCGGGATCGTCGCCGACGGTGACCAATGCGCCGGGGCCCGGCCAGCGCGTGCGCCCTAGAGCCGGCTTCATGCTAGTTGGCGGTGCGGCGCTTTGCCTCGCGCTGGTGGTTGCTTTCCTGTTCCACGCCAAGGCGAATGCTCCGCAGCCGCAGAAATCCATCGCCGTCCTGCCGTTTCTCGACCTCACTGAAGGGATGAGCAACGAGACCTTCGCCGACGGCATGACCGAGGAACTGATTGACAAACTCAGCAAGATCCCGGGCCTTCGGGTACCGTCTCCCACGTCCTCCTTCTTTTTCAAGGGCAAACAAATATCCATCGCCGATATCGCCAAGACGCTGGGTGTGGCTTATGTACTGGACGGGAGCGTGCGCAAGTCAGGCGCTAGGTTGCGGGTGGCCACGCGGTTGATTCGCGCCGACAACGGGTACGTGGTCTGGTCTGAAACCTACGACCGGCCGTTGGACGACATCTTGATGGTGCAGGACGATATCGCCGGCGAAGTAACGAAAGCGCTGAGGGCGTCCATCGAAGCGAGACCGTAATTGCGTGGGTGTATACTCGTCGCTGAGCAGGAGAACCCGCATGAACAGAACCGCGATGGCCGCGGCCGTATGGCTGTTTCCAGTTTCACTATGCGCTCAATGGCTCAACTTCCCCACGCCGGGGATCCCGCGTACCGCCGATGGCAAACCGAACCTCCACGCTCCCGCGCAGCGTACCGCCGATGGCAAGCCCGACTTCACGGGTCTGTGGGCCTTCCCCATTGATTCGGCGGTCGGCAATATCGCGGTCCGCAATGCCGGGGACCTCAAGCCGGCCGACGTTCAGCCTTGGGCGCAAGCGTTGGTTCGGCAGCGCGCTGAGAGCTTCTCCAAGGACAACCCGCGTTACCGATGTCTGCCCGAGGGTCCGGGCTACAGCGCCGGCACAGGAGGCATGAAGAGGTTCATCCAGACTCCCACGATGATTGTCATCCTGAACGAAGATCTTACTTACCGTCAGATTTTCATGGACGCCCGCGCCTTGGAGACCAATCCCAACCCGAGCTGGATGGGATACGCGGTAGGCCACTTTGACGGGGATACGCTGGTGGTGGAGAGCTCGGGATTCAATGACCGGACATGGCTCCTCGACGGCTATCCGCATACAGAGGCGTTGCGCATGACGGAGCGCTACCGGCGCACCGATTTCGGCCACCTGGAAATAACAGTGACGTTCCAAGATCCCGAAGCTTATTCCAAAGCTTGGACGGTGCCAGTTCGCGCGCAGTTGGCGGCCGATACGGAGATGCTCGAATCCGTCTGCAATGAAAATGGCGATAGCGGACAGGAGCACTGGGTCGGCAAGCCCTCCGATGACGAGAAATCGGCGGTGAAAGTCGCTCCCGAAATCATGGCGAAATATGTGGGCGTCTACAAGGGGCCGTATATCCAGGGGCCCCGCACGGTTGAAGTTAGTTTCTCGGGCGGCGCACTGTTCATCAGCGTGAACGGAGGGCCGAAGCAGCGTGTTTTTCCGCAGTCGGAAACCAACTTTTCGGGCACCGGACTGACGTACCGGTTCATCCGGGATGAACATGGCATCGGGACCCACATTATAGAGGGTCATGTGTCTGGCGACTACAAATACGAACGCCAGAAGTAGGTCGGGAAACTGAAGTACGGTAAAGAATGTAGACGTTGGTGTAAGAGGAAAGAAATAGGTGAGCCTCAATATCAAGAACCCCGAAGCCCACAGGCTCGCCCAGGCTATCGCCCGGGAAACCGGGGAAACCTTGACCCGCGCCGTCACCGAAGCACTGCGCGAACGCTACGAGCGACTTCAGCGCCGCCGCGGTAAAGCCTCCGTCGAGGAGCTGCGTGCCATCGCCAAACGCGCCGCCGCGCACGTCAAGCGTCCCTACCTCGATCATGCCGAACTCCTCTACGACCAACACGGCCTTCCGAAATGATCCTGGACGCCTCCGCCAGCTCATCCAGGCACCGACCGCTGTCTCACCTCATTTATCTCGATTCGCCCCTTCCGCGGCCAGCCTCTTTGACAACGGCAAAACCATGACTATTCCTGACTACCAATCCTTGATGCTTCCTGTTCTTATTTCCTCTTCAAAAGGAGAGATTCGCATTGGGCCAGCGATCGAAGAATTGGCCGATCAACTGGGCCTTAGCCCACAAGAGCGCAGTGAATTGCTGCCCTCCGGCAAGCAGACTCTTTTCGCAAACCGCGTACATTGGGCCAAGACCTATCTGGCACAGGCGGGCCTCGTTGAGAACACGCGACGAGGCCACTTCAAAATCACGCAGCGCGGACAACAGGCTCTCGCCGGTCGCCCCTCCCGGATTGACAACGCCTTCCTTAGCCAGTTTGAGGAATTTCAGCAATTCAAGAAACGGGCGCGGGCTTCGCAGACCGAAATCCCGGAGGCTCAGTCCGATGCGGAGGAGAGAGCATTCACCAGTGAAACAGAGACACCAGACGAGATCATGCGGCGCGCGCACAAGCAAATTGACGCCGCGCTCGCCCAAGACCTACTTGACCGAATCCGCGCCGCACCACCGGAGTTTTTCGAGCGGTTAGTTGTCAATCTTCTTCTCAGTATGGGTTACGGCGGATCTAACACTGAAAAGGCGGGCCGCACACTTGGCCGCTCTGGCGATGATGGCGTTGACGGAGTAATCGATCAAGACGCCCTTGGCCTCGACCGCGTTTATATACAGGCAAAACGATATGCCGCAGGAAATAGTATCGGATCCGGTGCTATTCGTGACTTTTTTGGAAGCTTGGACCGTCACAAGGCCACGAAGGGTTTGTTTGTCACGACTTCGACCTTTTCAACTTCTGCAAAGGAAACCGCTGATTTCCTAAGCAAACGGATTGTTCTGATAGATGGCGACCACCTCGCGGCGCTCATGGTTCGCCAGAACATTGGATGCAGGATCGAGGATACCCTCTATATCAAGAAAATCGACGAGGAACTTTTCGAGGCATAGCCGTGATTGACGTTTCGCAAAGGAGGAGGTTTTGCAACGTTGCCGGGAGGCCTCGTCATCGCTGACTACGGACTATGCGGCGCGGCGTCGCTATGCGCCGAATCAAACGATGCCCCACTTGCGGCGCAGCCACCACTCGGAAAAGCGCAGCAGCAGCAAGACCAGGAAGACCAACGGCAGATCCCACAGATCCTTGGTTTCGCGCATGGTGACGCCGGCCTCCGAAAAGGGAATGGCGGCGGCGAGTTTGCCGAGGTCGGCGGGCTTCCAATACTGTCCGCCGGTTTGTGTGGCGAGTCGTTCGAGCAGATCGCGATTCTGTTCGGTGTGGAAATTCTCCGCGACGCCGTCCATGCGCTGAAAGTTTAGAACATCGCGGCCTAATTCCGTGGCGTTCCGCTGGGCGGTGACCTCGGTCAGGTAGGCGCCGGTTTTGGGAGCGGACCAGGCGGCTTGGAACTGGCCGGGATTATCGGGCGCCGGCGTCATCTCGACCAGAGCGCTTACGCCGCTCGGGCCCAGGATATGAGCTTCCACCTTGGCATCGCGAGCGGGGTTGTACTCGCGATCGCGAACCTCGGCGGTGAGAGTTACTGCGCCGTTGTCGAGCAGCACCTGAGCCGGCACGGAAGCTACAACGTGGCCGGGCGTATCGGAAACCAGCCAGCGCAGGAGCTGCTGCCAGAACAAATCGTGAGCGGTGTCGCCCAGAGGTGAACTCATCTGCCAGCGCCAACTGCCTCCGGTGGCCATGATCGCGGTGCGGCCACGGCCGAAGTTTTCCGTAATCAGCANNTCCACTTGGCGGCGTTCGCGGCGGGATCGTCAACCAGGCGAGTAATAATGTTATCCACGCCAGCGGATGCCAGCTCGGCTGTGGTGTGGGTGGCGCCGTTCCTCGGGTCGGCCTCGCGATGAAAAGTGGCCCCTTGCGTTGGCAGCGTGGTCGGGAACAGGTCGGTAAGCTTCGAGACGTTCCAGCCGCCATCGGCGAGCGAGAACTGACCGCCCAGCAGCAGCAGTCCGCCGCCGCGGCGATCCACGAACTCGTGAATTAATTCCTGCTGGGCGGGAGTGAAATAGCCCGCTTCCACCGATCCGATGATCAATCCCTGGTAGGCGAAAAGATCCTCGGCGCGAGAAGGAAAGCCGGTGGCGAGCTCTTTGGGATCGGAGATTCCCTGGCGGTAGATTTTGTTTTCGCTGGTACGAACCATGGAGGCGATCTGCACCATGCGGTCGTCCTCTTCGGCCTGGCGAATAAACTTGAACTCCCAACGCGGTTCACCCTCTATATAAAGGATGCGGCGCGGGTCGGATCCAACATTCACCACGCGGGTCAAGGTATTGTTGGCCGTGTTCTCCTCGCCTAGGAGTGGAACAGCCGCGATTTGGAGCGTCTTGGCGCCGGCACCGCCGATATCGAACATCAACGTTTCGGTCTGGAGGTTGCCGTCGGGCCCCAGGGTGATGGTGCGAGCGGCGAGCACTTTGACTTGGCCCGTGCTGATGTCGCGAACGGTCAGGTTGAGTTTGGCGCCAGTGTATCCGCGTTGGTGCAAGGTGATCTTGGCGGCGAGGCGCGAGTCGGCCAGCGCGCGTGGAGCAACCACGACATCATCCAGCTCCACGTCATGTGCGGCGCGTTCGCGTCCGAAGCCAACCGTGTGAACGGGAACATGGCGAGCGCGTAGCGCGTTGATGGCGTCCGCGCTAATGCCCCCGGTGTTGTCGTCGCCGTCCGAGAGCAGCACCACGGCGCCGATGGGCAGGTCGGACGTCTCCTCGCTCAACTGCTTGAGGCTGTCGCCGATGCGGGTGGAGGGCGCGGTGGGTTTCAGGCCGTTAAGACCGTCAATGCGGGCGGGCACGTCGTCGATGCGGTACAGTCGCGTTTGAAATCCGCGGTTGAGGCTGGCCAGCACGCCGTTCTGAAGGGCCTGAACGGCTTGGGCCTGACGAGTGACACCGTCCTCGGATATGGCCATGCTGCGCGAGTCATCCACCAATACGGCGATGATGTTTTGTTGCGGCTTCAACTCGGCGACGGTGATGGCCGGCTGCCACAGCAGGACCAAGAGTAGCGCGGCCAGGAGCGTCTGTAAGCTCCAGATGACCCAGACTCGCCAACCGCGCATGACCGGCGCGGCCTGCGACAGACGGGTTCGGATCAGCCAGGCGAGAACGGCGGCCGCAGCCAGAATAAACAGCACGAGCATCCACTTTGGCCAGGCCCCTAAGAAGGCAAATTGGCCGCGTGCATACACCGACCGCGGATATTTAAAAAGGAATTCGAACATGGGCGCCAGAGCTGATCGGGGATTCTGAGAAGAGGCGCGCGTGGTTCATGTCTAGTGTGTCATCGAGTAGGTAATGTAGTTGAGGACGATGCGAAAAGCAAGTCCGGAAAACTTCTCGGGGTACTCGGGGCTATCGGCCCACTCCCAGGCGTCGCCGAGATGCATGTTGGCGCAGATGGCCACCATGATGCGCCCGTGGTCG
>PMUP01000064.1:0-100764 GCA_003166865.1 Bryobacterales bacterium | reverse complement strand
AGATCCTCGACGGGCCGGTCGGGCAACACCTGGCGCATGCCGGCCATGAAATGCTGCCAGTCGTCGGTGCCGTGGAAGTCGTCGACCATCAGGAAACCGCCCTTCAGAAGATAATCGTGCAGGCGCTTGGCCTCCTGATCGGTGAAGGTCCAGGTATTGACGTCGACCGCGTAGATCCAAGGATAGTCGAAGATGTGATCGCTATTGAGATCGGCAACGTTCAGCGGCGAGGGAGAGTTGATGCGGGTCAGCCGGCGCAGGGCAATCAGGCAATCGTTGTCGGCTTTGGGATAATCCCTGGACCAGGAGCCGCGAAAACTGCGATAACCGAAACTGCTGCCGCTCGCGTAACCGGAAGTGTACTGGAGCCGGCTCCAATAAAACTCCGAGGGCACGCTCGGTCCGCCGTAGTCGTATGAGTATCGGCCACCGAACTGGCCGCCTCCGAATTGCATTGCAAACAGGCCGAGGCTGAGCAAAAACAGGAGGGACCGCGCGAGCGTCATGGATGATTGCCTGGGATCTCGATTAAAGCGTAGCAGAAGCGGAAAGGGGGCGGAGGGCATTATAAGGCGAAGGAAGAACTCGCCCGCGCCGCGCTTCGTTTTGCGCGAGTTCCTTAGAAGTGGCGCGGCATCGGGAGCGGAGGACTGTGCGCTAAGCCAGTTTGCGGACGGACGAACACGCCGGCACGAAAGAGAATGTGCCCTAGGATCTCGGGGTATCGGTTGGCGTCGGTCGCGGCTTGGAGCGCGGCCTCTCGCTCTGCTTGCGCTCTCTGCTTGGCAGCATGGAGATGAGATAATCCCGAGCGGCGGGCTCGTGCCGGATGGTGTTCCAGCTCTTGAAGGCGCCGGCAATACCTTCGAGTGAGAGCGAAACCTGGGTGGGCTGCCATTCTCTGAGAAGGTTGTAGTCGGCCTCATTGCGATTGTGCTGCGCCTGCGAAAAGGTGTCGGCGACGTTGTAGAGGTGATACTTGATAGTGCGCTCCGGGCCTTCCGGAGACCGCCGATCGAAGAAGTCGTTCAACTCCGACAGCTTTCTTTCAGATGCTTGCTTCATCGGGCCGTGGTCAAAGATTCGAGCGTTGCCCGAAATTGTGGATCGCTACAGCCGGCGACGGCGTCCGAAATCAACAGATGAAAAAGCGCGTAATATCCAGTCGAGACTGCACGACGCAAACTGGGTTGGTGTGCTTCGTCAGGATGAAGGTTCGCCATCTCCTGAGCAAATTGAAGCAGGTCGTCCCGGTAGGCCATTCGCTCAGGCCCAGCTCGGCTCCTTCATTCTGGCCCGCTCGCTCTCGGTGAGGAAATCGAAATAGGGAACAACGCCCCATTCTTCCAGAGGCCGAATTTCCTGGACGATGGCCCATGAGATTTGCTTCGTGAACGCGAGCAGCTGGGGTCTTGGGACGGAATTGTCGGGCCAGTATCACCTGAAAGAAGCGGCAGAATCGCCGCTCCAGTCGGTTCCTAATGTCGGCGTGACGCTCAAAACCTCAGGCGGCAATGCTACTTGGGCGATGGCCTCAAAGAATTGGGTTTGATGAGCAACCGCCCTGGGAATGTACACCCCTTCATCATCTCTCGATCTCTCGATCTCTCGTGTTGAGGTTGGGGCGAGGCATCCGCGTGTCCTTTGAACACCGATGCATGGTTCAGTTTGCCCGGTGCGCCTTGCTTGTTCTGCGGCCTCTATTGTTACCATACGTGTGAGCCTGTTTGAAGTGCGACTCGGTTGCGTGTCGTTTTCACAACTAAGGACGAAGGGAAACGACATGAATCGATCGGATCGCAATATCATCGGGATTTGCGTGGTGCTGGCTGGCTTTTTCATTGCCGGCGCTCAGGCGCAAACCGGGGCGGTAACCAAAGGCTACGGAGAACTGCCACTCAGCTTTGAACCCAATCTTGGGCAAGTTGACCATCGGGTACAGTTCCTTGCTCGCGGCCCCGGCTACACTATATTCCTCAGCCCAACCTCTGCCACTTTTGCCCTGGAACACCATTTGAAGGCGGGCCAGCCCTCCTCAGTGCAGTCCGCGGTCATTCGCATGGACCTGGTGGGAGCTAACCATGCGGCCGCAATGGACTCGCGAGACAAGCTACCTGGGATTTCCAACTATCTGATGGGGAACAGCCGTGCCAAGTGGCCCACCAACCTGCCCACCTACGCCAAGACCTCCACCCAGAATGTCTATCCAGGGATCGACTTGGTTTACTACGGCACACAAGGCCGACTCGAATACGACTTCGTTGTCGCCGCCGGAGCAGACCCGTCCCGTATCCGCATGACTTTCGCTGGCGCCACGTCGGTCATTAACAAGTCGGGTGACCTCGTCCTGCCGCTCGGGACCAAGGATGGCCAAAGGGACATCCGCTTTCAGAAGCCGGTGCTGTACCAGTTGGTTGACGGAGTTCGTCTGCCGGTGAGCGGCAAGTTCGCCATCGCCAGGAATCATGAGGTCAAATTTCAGGTCAGCTCCTACGACCACAGCCGGGAACTAGTGATCGACCCGATGCTCCTGTACTCTAGCTACATCGGCGGGTCGGCTCTTTCGCAGGTCAACGCCCTGGCGGTGAATGCGGCCGGCGATATCTACCTTGCCGGATCCACAACCGCAACCAATTACCCGACCACTTCGGGCGTGATCCAGCCAACCTGCCCGCTCGGCAACCCGCAAAATGGTTACCCAGTTGGTCTCCCCAAATGCGGTCAGGGTGAGAGCGGAACGCCGGCCGCGTTTGTATCCAAGATCAGCGCCGACGGCCAGACTCTCATCTATTCCACTTACCTGGGCGGTGGTGGCGACGGCAGTGGTCTTGAGTACGGCACCGGTATCGCGGTCGATTCGGGTGATAACGCCTGGGTCGTCGGCCAAACCAGTTCGGACGATTTCCCGATTACGGCCGATGCATACCTGCCTTATTGCGCCCCGGGACAGTTATATTCAGGAATAACTGTGATCAACCCTGAGGGAAGCACCTGCGGCGGGAACGCCAATTCTCTCTTTCTAGTTCAACTCAACCCGACGGGGACAACCGAGCTGTACGGTACATTTTTGGGCGGCAGCAACGGCGTACGTGGAGGTCAGATCGTCCTCGACCCGGCAGGCAACATCTATGTCGCGGGAGACGCCTACTCAAACGCCCTCGGGACGTTCGCCCAGACCGGTTACTACCCCTACCCGACGACGCCATCTGCGTATCAACCGCTGGTGATCGGTGCGGGCAGCTACTCCGCGTTTGTCACCGAATTCGCACCGGGCGGAAAATCGCTGATCTACTCCACGATGTTCAGCGCCCCGAACCAAAACACTTATAACACTGCCTTAGCTGTAAACGCCGGCAAAATCTTTATCGGAGGCTATACTCAAGACCCGGACCTTCCAACTACGTCGGGTGCTCTTTCGCACACCTGCGTGGGCGGTCCAACTGCGAAAGGCCCTGATACGATTTGTATCAACGGCAGCCCGAACGCCTATGTCGCCGAGTTCGATCCCACCCAGTCCGGCGCCGCATCGTTGGTCTTCTCCACCTACTTGAATGGTTCGGTCTCGACGCAAGGCACCGAAATGTCGATGGTAAATGCGCTGGTAGCTGATTCCAAGGGCAACGTATATGCCGGCGGGCAAGTTACGTACACCAACAAAGAGCACTTCCCATCCACGGCGGGAGTAGTGCAACCGGTCTGTTTCGTAGCCACGAATTCAGGCCAGTGCGGGACCGGCTTTGTGACTAAGCTCAGCCCTTCCGGGTCGCTAGTATGGTCCACCTTTTACGGCGACGCTTCGCAGACTGGAGGAGAGGGCGTATTGACGATTGCACTCGACTCCTCCAACAATGTCTACATTGCCGGCGACACTCAGGGGCAGGGCGAATATCTTCTCAACAACCCGTTCCAAACTTTCATGGGCGGCGAAGCCTACGTTACTGAACTGAGCAGCGACGCATCGCAAGTTCTCTTTGGCTCGTTCTACGGCGGCGGGACGAATGTTTTCCCCACCGGCATGGTTGTCGACGCGGCGGGAAATATCTACCTCGCCGGCTATACCAACGCTGACCTGCCACTGGTGAAGGCGTACCAAAGCAACAATTATGGCGGAGGGTTTCCCGAAGGCTTCTTCGCGAAAATTTCCCTCGCCCCTGCAGCGGGGGCGCCTGCCCCCAACCTGGTCCTGAGCGCGTCGTCATTCGGCGCATTCCCCGCCGTCGCGCCGGGGTCCTGGGTCGAGATCTATGGAATGAATCTGGCGTCGAAGACCGACGGATGGGCCAAGGATTTCAATGGCAACAACGCGCCCACCGTGGTCGACGGTGTCTCGGTAAAGATCGGAGGAGTACCGGCGTTTGTGGATTACATTTCCCCGACGCAAGTGAATGCTCAACTGCCCTCGAACATTCCCACCGGAGGCATGCTGCCACTCACGCTTACTAACGGCGCCCAAACCAGCCTTGCCTATAACATCATGGTGAATGCTACCGAGCCCGGGCTGCTGGCCGCTTCCGCTTTCAAAATCGGCGGGAAGCAGTACGTGGTGGCGCAACATCTGGATAGAAGTTTTGTTTTGCCCAGCGGCGCTATTTCGGGCGTCACATCCAGCCCCGCCAAGGTGGGCGAGACCATCGTCATCTACGGCGTCGGCTTCGGGTCCGTCACCCCGAACATCCCGGCAGGCGAGATCGCGACGGAGGCCAGTCGACTTTCCGCGCCTTTGACGATGCAGTTTGGAAAGACGCGGGCAGACGTAACTTATCTCGGCCTTTCGCCAGACTCGGTGGGAGTCTATCAATTCAATATCGAGGTCCCGGCAGAGGGGACGAGCGACCTGGTACCGTTGACGTTCACTCTGGGTGGCGTAGCCGGAACGCAGACTCTTTATACGGCCGTGCAGCAGTAGTTCTTCCTTCGCTCATGCAACGACGCGACTTTCTCAAGCTCGCTGGCCTCGCGACCGCAACTACCCGGCTAGGCGCCCAGCAACCGCAATCTTTTCTCGCGCCATCCGGCCCGCAAGACGTGGCCAAGACCGATTTCACGCTCCAAATCGCGCCGATCACCGTCGAATTGGCGCCCAATCGAATCTTGAGCACCATCGGGTACAACGGCACCTCGCCTGGGCCGCGGCTGCGGATGAAGGAGGGCGTGCCGGTGACGGTGAACGTGGTCAATGACACGGACGTGCCGGAGTTTGTGCATTTTCACGGATTGCTCATTCCCTCCGACGTGGACGGATCGGAGGAAGAAGGTACCCCGGTAGTGCCTCCGCACGGAAGCCGCCGCTATCAGTTCACGCCCACGCCGGCCGGCACGCGCTGGTATCACACTCACACCATGGCGATGGACGATCTGCACCGTGGCAGTTTCACCGGAATGTTCGGCTTTCTGATCGTCGAGGGAGCGAACAATCCCGGCCGCTACGATCAGGAACACTACCTGGCGCTGCGCGATTGGGAGCCTTATTTCACCAATCAGTCGATGGATAACGACGATCTCGATCCAGCCGGGGCACAACCGGAAAAGCCGGCCGTGCTGGATACGCGGCAGCCAGGGATGGAAGTAGCGGCCGATATTTTTTCCATCAACGACAAGGCGCTAGGCGCCGGCGAGCCGATCCGCGTGAATCCCGGCGAGCGCGTGATGTTTCATTTTTTGAACGCCAGCGCAATCGAGAACCGGCACCTGGCGCTGCCCGGCCACAAATTCAACGTGATCGCGCTGGACGGAAATCCCGTGCCCACGCCGGCCGCAGTGGACGTGTTGATGCTAGGTCCGGGCGAGCGCATCGATGCCTGGGTGGAGATGAACCAGCCCGGCGTTTGGATACTGGGCGCGCCAGAGGATCCGGTACGCGAAGGGGGACTCGGCATCGTCATCGAATACGCCAATCAACACCGCACGCCGCAGTGGATGCCGCCGCCCAAATCCGTTTGGGACTATACGCTCTTCGGGAAACCGCCGTCGCAGCCCGCGCCGGCTGAGCGATTGGACATGATATTTGAAAAGGTGCCGCGCGGCGCCGGCAAATTCAACAGCTTCACCGTAAACGGTAAATCCTATCCGCACGACCAGGAGTTTCTGCTCAAACAGGGCACCCGCTACCGGCTGACGTTTCACAATCGCACCGACGATGCGCATCCGTTGCACGTGCATCGGCACCAACTGGAGGTCGCCGAGATTTATGGCAAAGCCACCGCCGGCGTGATCAAGGACACCATCGTGGTGCCCACCTATGGGCGCGCCAGCGTGGATTTTACCGCCGACCAGCCGGGGCCGGCGTTGTTTCACTGCCATATCCAACAGCACATGGATTTCGGCTTCAAGGCCCTCCTGCGCTACTCCTAGGTTCTATTCGGTGTGCTGATTCTCCTTGCTCCGGGTATCGGGAGATTCTGGGGAATTTTCAGTTCGACTACAAAACCATGCCGGCGTGATGGCTTACTCATAGCGCAAGGCGCGGATAGGATCGATACGGGTTGCGCGGATAGCGGGGATGTAACCCGCGAGTGCGGCGACCAGCGCAATGGAGAGCGTGGCGGCGGCCATGCTCAGCGGATCGTTGGGTGCGATTCCATAGAGCTGGCTCTGGACCAGCCGCGCCAGGCCCCAAGCCGCCGGCAAGGCGATGGCGACACCCAGGCCAAGCATCACCAGCACTTCCCGCATCACCAGCCACAGCACACTTGGCGAGGGCGCGCCGAGTGCGATGCGAATCCCAATCTCGCGCGTCCGGCGGCCTACGTTATACGCCATCACGCCATACAGTCCGACGGCCGCGAGCAATGTCGCCAGAAGGCCGAAAATCGTCGCGAGAAGAGCGGTGAGACGCTCCGCAACCAGCGACTTACCGAGCTGATCGTCCAGGGTTCGCATGCCGAAGACAGGCAGGTTGGCGTCGAGATCGTGGACCGTGCCGCGGACCGCAGTAAACATCTCTTCCGGTTTGAGCTGGGTCCGCACGTACACCGTGACATCGGTCAGGATCTCGATCTGGTCGAACGGAACGAAGTCCTGGGCGCCCATTTTGTCGCGCATGTTGTTGTACTTGGCATCCTCCACGACGCCGATGATCTCGACATCCGTTTTGGTGCCTGGATCTCCGCCAAAACCGAAGTGGCGGCCCAAGGCGTTGCGGCCCGCGAAATACCTTTGCGCCCACTTTTCGTTTACGATCCCAACCTTGTGCGAGTTGCCGATGTCACTCGGCAGAAACTCGCGCCCGGCCAGGAGCTTCAATCCGAGTGTGGCGCAGTATCCGGGCGAGACCGCGTTGTAGAACGGGGCCATATCCTCACCTGGTTTCGGCTGGTAGCCATCCACGGTGATCGTATACTCCCAGTCGTTGTTGTCAAGCACGCGAACGACGGCGAAGGCGGCCGATTCCACACCAGCGGTGGCACGCAGCTTGTTCAGAAGCTGGCGATAAAAAATCAATGTTCGCTCCTTGGTGTATCCGTTCAGCCGGGGGTCGATGGAGAAGGCGACCACGTTGTGGGTGCGGAATCCAGGATTGAGGTTGTCCAGGTTGCGCAACGAGCGGACGAACAGTCCGGCGCCAACGAGCAGCAACAGGGAAAGAAATACCTGCGCCACCACCAGCGCTTTGCGCAGCCGCATGTGCCCGCCGCCAATCACCGCACCCGCCGACTCTTTGAGCGTGCTGGCGAGATCGGGCCGGGTGGACTGCAGCGCGGGGACCAGACCAAAAATAATTCCTGTCAGACATGAGACGGCCAGCGCGAAAAGCAGCACGCGCGCGTCGGGCATGGTGGAAAGTTCCAACGGATTGTTCCCGGTGGACATGAGGCGCACGAGAAGATCGTCGGTCCAAGCCGCCACCAGAAGGCCCGCGGCGCCGCCCGCCAGGGCCAGCAACAGGCTCTCCACCATCAATTGCCGCATCAGACGCAGACGGCTGGCTCCCATGGCTAGGCGCACTGCGATTTCCTTCTGCCTTCCGGTGGCACGCGCCATCAAGAGATTGGCGACGTTGGCGCAGGCGATCAGCAGCACCAGCCCCACCATAGCCATCAGCACCCAGAGCGGCGCCTCGGTCTGTCGCCGTAACCCGGCGCGTCCGCGCGAGCCCGGCATCACATCGATGCTGGAGCGCAGAAACTGCTGCTTGGAGTACTCATCGGCGTGCTCGAATCCTCTCTCCCGCACCTCCATTTCGAGAATGGAGTGGAACAGAGGCTGTAGCGATGCTTTGGCGTGCGTGATGCTGACTCCGGGTTTGAGTCGCGCAAACACATTCACCCAGCGGCCGCGCCGACTCTCCAGGCTGTACACTTCCCAGCCCGGCGTCATGGCCTTCTTCATCGCCACGGGAATGCGGATCTTGGGTGAATAGCCCACCTCGATGCCATCGAATCCCGCCTGGCTGACGCCGATGACGGTGAGCTGCCGCCCATTGACCAGAAGGTTCTGGCCTAACACTGCGGGATCGCCGTGGAAGCGTTCCATCCAAAAACGGTAGCTGAGCACCGCCTTGGGTTCCCCGTCCGGAATGCGATCGTCGTCCGGCGTAATCAGGCGCCCAATAGCCGCTTTGACGCCGAGCACTTGAAAGTAATTGCCGGACACCAGTTCTCCTGGCAGCAGCTCTCCCCGTCCGTTGACCCCCAAACTCAGCGGCAGCGCATAGCGGCAGATGACACCGCTGAAAACCTGATTGCGGTCGCGGAAATCCTTGTACATCGGGTAGGAGAGCGCGGCGTAACCGTTATTGCTGCCGTAATGCGAGCCCTCCCATCTCAGCTGGATCAGTTGCTGCGGATCTTTCACCGGCAACAGGCGTAAGAGCACCTGATCGAGCAGCGTGAAAATGGCCGTGTTCGCGCCAATGCCGAGGGCGAGTGAGAGCACCGCGACGCCGGCGAAGACCGGTGATTTTACAAATGTTCGGAAGGCGAATTGTATGTCGGAGACCAGGTCGCGCATGTCTTCTAACCAGTATGCATTTGGATCGCCAAGATTTGGTCCAGTGTATTCGAGGGCTGGCGCCCTACCGATGTCCGGTTTTGAGAACTTTATTCCGGAACCGGACACTCGGGGCCGTGGTTATCGACTGTTACTCGTACCGCAGTGCCACCACGGGTGAAATGCGCGTGGCGCGGAGCGCGGGCAGGAAGGTGGCCGCGAGAACCACCAGCATAATTACCAGGGGCGCGGCCACAAAGGTCACCGCGTCGGAGACGCTAATTCCAAACAGCATGGTTTTTAACAAACGCGTCAAGAGAAAGGCTCCGCCGAGGCCGAGCACAATTCCGATGGCCGCCATCGACGCGCCTTGCCGCACCACCATCCGCACCACGTCCGCCTGCGCCGCCCCCAAAGCCATGCGCACGCCGATTTCATGGGTGCGCTGCGCCACCGAGTAGGCGATGAGCCCGTAGATGCCGACCGCGGCCAGCAGCAAGGCGATTCCAGCGAACAATGACAGCAGCGTGGTGTCGAAACGGGGCTGCGAGACCGACAGATCCAGTGCCTGGTCCATGGTGCCGATCTGCGCCAAGGTTACACCCGGATCGATGGCTTGAATGTTCCGGCGAAGCGCGGCTGCAAGACCAGCTGCGTCGCCCGATGAGCGCACTACCAGGAACATCAGCGGACCGTAGGATTGGGCGAACGGCATGTACAAGGCCGGGTCCGTATCGACGGTCAAGCCCAGGTATTTCACGTTGCCGACTACACCCACGATATCCATCCACTTATCGCCGTACCCCGGCCCACTCTGCTTGATGCGCTGGCCGAGGGGTTCCTGATTCGCGAAGAAGCGGTGTACGAAGCCCTCGCTGACAATCGCCACCGGCCTGGAATCTTGAGTATCGTGCTGGTTGAAATGCCGGCCTTTGATCAGCGGGATGCCTAGCGCCCGGAAAAAGTCCGGACCGACGGCAGGCTGCGAAATGATGGGGTTCAGTTCTCCCGGGGCCAGGGGCTGTCCCTCAATTTGAAAGGTGTCGGCGTCGCCTTGGCGGTCCGGCGGCAGCGAGTCGGCAAGGTCGGCTGCTTCGACTCCGGGCACGGCGCGGGCGCGCCGCAGCACCTCATCGTAGAAGGCCAGGCCGACGCGGTCGTCTCTATACTTCCGGTTGCCGGGCGAAATCAGGATGGTCAGGATCTGCCTCGGCTGCGTGGAGAATCCGCCAGTGACGCTCCGCAAATTCGCGAAGCTGCGGAGGAGAAGGCCCGCGCCTATCAGGAGCATCAGCGACAACGCGATCTCAGAGACCACCAACGCCGTCCGCGTGCGCCCTCCCCTGGTGGAAGCCCCGGTGCGTCCGCCCTCTTTGATGGTGGCGTTCAGGTCCGCGCGGGTGCATTCGAACGCCGGCGCCAGACCGAACAGAATCCCAGTGAACATGGAAAGCAAGACGATGAAGCCAAGCGCGCTCCAATCCAGGCGGACAGAATCGATCAGCGGCAGGTCGCCCGGATTCCAGAATCGGATGAGTTCGATGCCGCCCCAGGCCAGCGCAAGGCCTACCACGCCGCCCATTACGGCCAGCAGCACGCTCTCGGTGAGCAACTGGCGCACCAAGCGCCCACGACTGGCGCCGAGGCTGAGCCGTAGCGCCATTTCACGCTCGCGGACGGTGGCGCGCGCCAGCATCAGGTTGGCTACGTTGACGACGGCGATCAGCAGCACCAGTCCCACTGCGCCGGCCAGCACCAGGATGGCGGGCTTCAGAGTGGTCCCCAGGAGCGCTTCGCGCACGCCGAGCACCGGCAGCGTCAGCCGTTTGTAGTACGGGTTCTGCTGCATCATGCGCTGCCCGATGTGGTTGGTTTCCACCTGTGCTTGTTGCAGCGTCACACCTGGTTTCAGGCGCGCCACGCCGCGAAAGAACCACGGGCCGTACCGCGTGGGCGGATTCAGCGGCAGGTTGGTCCACACTTCCGTGTCGCGCCTTGGGAATCGAAATACGCCGGGCATCACGCCGATCACAGTGGAGGGAGCGCCGTTGACCAGGATCGTCTTTCCCAAAACGGCGGAGCTCGCGGCGAAGCGTCTCCGCCAGACGGATTCGCCGAGGACCGTGAGCGAGCGGGTGGCCGGCTGATCATCCCCGGGCGCGAATGTCCGGCCAATCAGTGGGCGCACTTCGAGCGTGGGAAAGAAGCCCGCTGTAACCGAGGCGCCCTGCACCTGCTCCGGGACGCCCTCGTTCCCGCCGATGTCCAGGCGGAGGCTCCGGAACAAGGAAGGATCTTCGAACGCATGGTTGTTCTCTTTCCACATCAGGTAGTCGCGAATGCACAGGGTGCCAAACGCAAAGTCTCGCGGGAAAAAACGCATGTAGACCACGGCCACGCGGTCAGAGCCGGCATACGGAAGGGGTCGCAGCAGGATCCCGTAGGCCACGCTAAACATCGCGGTGTTGGCGCCGATTCCCAAGGCCAGCACCAGCACGGCGACGACGGTGAACGCGGGGTTCTTGCGCAATCGACGCGCCCCGTGGCGGAGATCCTGCACCAGGTCTTCGATCCAGTTGACGCGGCGCGTGTCCCGGCACTCCTCCTTGTTCTGGGTGATTGCCCCCATGGCCCGCAACGCAGCGAAGCGCGCCTCCTCTGGAGACAAGCCATCGGTCAGGCCTTGCTCAATCTGGCGTTCGAGATGATACTGCAGTTCCTGATCGAGATCCTGTTGGACTTGCCTGGTGCGGAACAAGGAGCGCAACAGAAGGCGAAGCTGTATGAGCCACCGTGACATCTGGACTCCTTACGCGGTGCGGACGATCAGGGAGACCGCGGCCGAGAGCCGCTCCCACTGAACCGCTTCCTTGGCTAGCGCCTTCCGCCCGGCATGCGTGAGCGAGTAATACTTGGCGCGGCGATTGTTTTCCGAGACCTTCCATTCGGCTTTGATCCAGCCTTGCTGCTCCAGCTTGTGAAGGGCCGGGTAGAGCGCGCTCTGTCCCACCTGCAGCGCATCCTTCGACATCTGGCGAATGCGATGGGCGATGGCCCAACCATGCATGGGCTCCAGGGCGAGAATCGTCAAAATCAGCAGGTCCAAGGTGCCCTGCAGGAGAAAGGTTGGCTTGCTCATCCGCTTTATTCCTTCCGTTGCTGCCTTGCATCAGTTACTGACATCAGTTACTGACATGAGTATGCATCAGATGGACGGCGGAGAGCAAGAGGGATGATGGTGCGGAGTTGGGTTAGAACCAGCCGCTGCGATAGGCTACCCACCAACTCACAAGAAAGATTGGGATGGTTGCTCCGAGCGCCCACCAGAGGGGCAGAATGAAATCAGCCGCTAGACCGAGGAACGTGAAAATGATCCAGAAGACCTTTCGCTCCATGCGCCCAGTCTACAGGTTAGTGACCGGCCGTAACATAAACCTTGCCGGCGGCCACCACCTCGGCATTCGGCACTTCTGTCGTGAATCGAATGGATTCGAAGCCAGCTTTCTTGCCAGGGGTGATGAGAAACATCACAACGTATTGATGAGCCAGGTGCTCGGAGATTTCCGCAAGATACGGCGCGAAGGAAACCGGCGGTCCGAACCCGAGCCCATAGAACTCGCCACCCGTTTCCTCGGCAATCTGTGCGAGGTGATTCTGGCCCCAGTTCATCTGCCAAAAGCTGTGACCGGAGTGACCAGCGCCTGGAGTGTAGATGGCGTACACGATGATGCCGGCGCGCTGCGCATGTTCGATGGCGGCATCCAGGTAAGGATCAACCAGGTGCCACCAAGCGGATCGACGCCGCTTGTCACCAGCACAACTTCATGACGCGCCGGACTGGCCGGCCAGGGCTTGATCAGATCGCTGAGGGCCAGAAATGGGCTGGCCACGATTCCCACAGAACCGAGCGGCAGCCGCAAATTTTGGGCTGCTGTTGGATGATCGGCCGTGAGGCTTTGCACGACCTGAACCGTGCCGTTTCGCATGTAGCCAATCCCGATGGATGTTGATGCCGGTTGGGTTTCGATGAACTGGCGCAAATCGCCCAATTGTGGGCCGAGGCTGGCGCCGGAGCCGTCGTCTATCAAAATGTAGAGTTCGAGCGCCGCGTGCTCATCACGACTAGAAACCAGGTCACTGACCCGAAGGCGCTGCTTCCCCTGGAGAACCATCACGTCCTCTCGGTTCAAGGCCGGAACCTCTTTGTCATGGCGTGCTTCGACGGTTACAGTCATTTCGACCGGCACCGGCGGCGCCGCGACTTTTTCTTGAGCCAGAACGAGCATGCCGCCCATGGCAAGACTTATCGCTATCAAACGTAATTTGCGCACGTAACTTCCCTCCAGTGGGAACAAACCGAGTCCCGCCGGGCACGGCGCGAGATTCAGTGAATGCTCGGGGATGACTTGGGCTGGGCGACTTTGGGTTGGTCCACGTGAACATGAAGCACGCTCGAAGTCGTGACAGGACGGACCTCGTTCAGCAGGAACATCAAGCGCATTCCGCGCCCGATCAGTCCCCACTCCACTATCCCTTCCTCATTGAGGGAGCCCTGCAATTGCGCCGGCACGGGATCGGGGCAGTACTGAGGGTGGCCGGAAATGCGGATCGCGTTACCGCCCAGGCACTCGATCCGGTAATGGCGACTCTTGGTCTCCACGTCGATCAAGGAGCCACGCACCAAGCTCTTGCAATCGACTAGTTCAGCAGACGTCATACGCCCCCTATTGTATGCGATGCTTCAGGTCGCCATTGGTTACGACCTTTTTGCGAATCGGATCAGGTAAACTTAGCTGAATCTGCATACATGATGGAAACTAAAACCCAACAAATCGGCGACGTGACGGTTGTGGAGATATCCGGCCGCCTCCATCTCGGCAATTCCCTGACCTACGCCGAGAATGCCATCAACCGGCTGATCGAGGGCGGAACCCGCAAGCTGGTGATCGATCTGGCCCAGCTGGACTACATCGACAGCTCCGGACTGGGGATGCTGATCTTCTGCGGCGGACGCATGGAGCAAAGCGGCGGACGGATGCGCGTCGCGGGCGCAGGCAGCGGGGTGGCACGCGTATTTGAAATCGCTCACGCCAGCCGCGTTCTTCAATTCGATGCGGATGTCGCATCGGCCTGCCTCAACTTGTCAGCGGAAAGCGCCGCTGGTTGAGTCCGGCATACACAACGTGACACTCGTGGCATTTGAATCCGATACCGCTGCTGTCCGGCCCCGCGAAGAACTCAACTGCGCGGCGTTGGCGGATTATCTGAACAAGAACCTGCCTGGAGGCGCGTCCGGCATTGAAGTTGAGCAGTTCCCCCATGGTCACTCCAACCTTGTATATCTGGTTCAAACGGAGGGCCGCGAATATGTTCTGAGACGCCCGCCGCTCGGGCCGGTGGCGCCGAAAGCACACGACATGGCGCGCGAATACCGGGTGCTGCATGCGATCCATCCGAGCTTTCCTGAAGCGCCTCGGGTGTTTCTGCTATGCGAAGATCCCTCGGTGATCGGCGGCACTTTTTTCCTGATGGAGCGGCGGCGCGGGGTTGTCATTCGTGATTCGGTGCCTCGCGAGTTGGCCGCGATTCCGGATTATCCGCGCCTGGTGAGTGAAGCATTCATCGATTGCCTGGTGCGGCTGCATTCGATCGATGTCTCTCAGCCGGGACTCAGTTCGCTGGGAAAGCCCGAGGGCTTTGTCGAGAGGCAGGTGCGTGGATGGGCGGAGCGGTGGAGTCGTGCCAAGACCGAGGACCTTCCCCAGACGGACCAAAAAGCGGTGGACCGAATCGTCCGATGGCTGAATGACGGTTTGCCGCCGTCGGTGGATGCAACGCTGGTACACAACGACTACAAGCTAGACAATGTCATGCTGCGGCCCGCGGGCGACCGTGTGGAAGCAGTGCTCGACTGGGAAATGACGACGATTGGAGATCCGCTGGCCGACCTGGGGCTGACGCTGTGTTACTGGACCTGGGCCAGCCTCGCCGCCGAAGACGATCCGCATCCCGCGACGCCTGGGTTGACGGCGCAAACGGGCTGGTACACGCGCGATCAGTTTCTCCAAAGATACGCGCAGCGAACCGGGCGCGACCTGACTCACATCCGGTACCACGAGGTCCTCGGGCTCTTCAAGCTGGCCGTGATTCTGCAACAGATTTACTATCGCTTTCGCCGTGGGCAGACGCAGGATGAGCGCTTTCGCACTTTTGACCGGCGCGTGCGCGGACTAGTCCGGCTGGCGGCGTCGCTCATTGATAAGGAGAATGGCGCGTGAGCCGCGTCTACTTAGTGCGGCACGGTCAAGCGGGCACGCGCAAAGCCTACGATGCGCTGTCCGAACTGGGGCGGCGTCAGGCGAGATTGCTGGGTGAGTATTTCGTCTCGGAGGGGATTCAGTTCGCGGCCGCATGTTCGGGAGAGCTGGTGCGCCAGGAGGAGACCGCGGACGAAGTGAAAGCCGTCTATCGCGAAGCCGGCGTCTCGTTCCCGGAGATCGCGCGGGAATCCGGCTGGAACGAGTTCGACCTGACGCACGTTTATCGGGCGCTGGCGCCTCGGCTCTGCGTGGAAGATCCTGAATTTGCGCGGGAGTACCATGAGCTGGTGGCGCAAGCGCGGGCGGCCGCCGAGCAACCCGAGGCGAATGTGAACCGCCGGTGGCTGCCGTGCGATTCCAAAGTGGTGGAGGCGTGGACGGGGGGGCAGCATGCCTATGACGGCGAAACCTGGCAGGCATTTCGCGAGCGTGTGGCCGGATGCCGGTTCAAGCTGGAGCCAGCGGAGCGCGACGCGAACATTGTGGTGTTTACCTCAGCGACTCCCATCGGAATATGGACGGCGTTGGCCATGGAAATCCACGACGAGCGGGCCCTGCGCCTGGCGGGTGTGTTGCACAACGCATCCTGCACGGTGATGCGGCTATCGGACGGACAGTTGCGGCTACATTCCTTCAATGCCATCCCGCATCTGTGCGAACCTGGACTTCGGACTTACCGGTAAAGCATGCGGGGGAACCAATGGAATTCGAATTCTCACCAAAGGTAAAGGATCTTCAGAAGCGCTTAGCCGCCTTCATGGAAGAACACATTTATCCAAACGAAGCGAAGTACAAGGAGCACTGCGGAGGGCCCGACCGGTGGCAACCAGTTCCGGTAATCGAAGACTTGAAACCGAAGGCCCGTGCCGCGGGGCTTTGGAATCTTTTTCTGCCGGCGAGCGAGCATGGCGCCGGTTTGACCAACCTGGAATACGCTCCGCTGTGCGAGATCATGGGCCGCTCGCCTCTTGGTCCGGAGGCATTCAACTGCTCGGCGCCGGACACGGGGAACATGGAAGTGCTGGAGCGTTACGGATCGCCCGAGTTGAAAGAGCAGTGGCTCAAGCCGCTGCTGGCGGGCGAAATCCGTTCCTGCTTCGCGATGACGGAGCCCACGGTGGCATCCTCCGACGCCACCAACATCGAGTCCAGCATTGTGCGGGATGGCGGCCACTACGTGATCAACGGAGACAAGTGGTGGAGTTCCGGGGCCGGGGATCCGCGCTGCAAAGTGGCGATCTTCATGGGCAAGACCGACGCGGCGGCGCCCAAGCACAAGCAGCAGTCCATGATCGTGGTGCCGATGAACGCGCCTGGCGTAACGATCAAGCGCTTGCTGACCGTCTTTGGATACGATCACGCTCCGCATGGCCACGGCGAGGTTCTGTTCGAGAATGTTCGCGTACCCGAGCGCAATCTTCTGTTGGGCGAGGGGCGCGGTTTTGAGATCGCACAAGGCCGCCTCGGGCCCGGCCGGATTCACCACTGCATGCGATTGATCGGCGTGGCGGAGCGCGCGCTCGAATCCATGTGCGAGCGGGTAAAGTCGCGGGTTGCTTTCGGACGCGCACTGTCTGAACAGGGGACCATTCGCGCGGACATCGCGCTGTCCCGCATGGAAATCGAGCAGGCGCGCCTTTTGACCTTGAAGGCGGCCTACCTGATGGATACCGTGGGGAACAAAGTGGCGCGGGCAGAGATCGCGATGATCAAGGTGGTGGCGCCGAACGTCGCCTTACGGGTTCTGGATCGGGCCATCCAGGCGCACGGCGGCGCGGGCGTTTCACAAGACTTTCCTCTCGCGTCGGCGTGGGCGAGTTCGCGCACCTTGCGGCTAGCGGATGGTCCGGACGAAGTGCATCGGGAAGCCGTCGCCAAATACGAGCTCGCTAAACACGGGAAATAAGGTAGTCACGGCATGGCGCTAGTTACAACATTGGAAGAACTCAGAGGGCTCGCGGGACGGGAGATCGCCGTCACGGAGTGGTTGGAGATTACGCAGGAACGCATTGATCTTTTCGCGGACGCAACGGAAGACCACCAGTGGATTCACATCGACCGCGAGCGCGCGCAACGCGAGTCGCCCTATGGGGCCACAATCGCGCATGGGTTTCTTACACTTTCCCTGCTCCCCAAGTTTCTGAAGGATTCGATTGAGATCGGCGGCTTGCGGATGGCGATCAACTACGGGTTGAATCGCGTGCGTTTCCCGTCGGCGGTTCGCGCGGGCTCGCGCATCCGGGCGCGAATTGT
Source organism: Bryobacterales bacterium (assembly GCA_003166865.1). Lineage (GTDB taxonomy): Bacteria > Acidobacteriota > Terriglobia > Bryobacterales > Bryobacteraceae > Palsa-89. The sequence continues at coordinate 83,263 of PMUP01000064.1, read as the reverse complement.
TCTGCAGTCGATGCGGGATGTGGGGGACTCGACCGAGGCCATTTACTCGATTACGATCGAGAGTGAGCGAGCGGAGAAGCCCTGCTGCGTAGCCGAAATGCTAGCTCGGTACTACCGATAGCGGCCGTGATCTCAAGGACACGAATCTGTTCATGGCAATATAAATCCGGCATACGAAGTCCTCTGGCAGTTCGTAAACTGTAAAGAATGGCGAATTTAGGATTTGTCGGACTGGGCGTCATGGGCGGCCGCATGGTCAACCGGCTGCTGGACAAAGGGCACAGCGTCACAGGCTACAACCGCACGCGCTCCAAAGCAAAATGGCTTAGTGATCGCGGAATGAAGTGGGCCGATTCGCCACGCACCGTCGCCGCGGCGGCCGACGTTACGCTCTCGATGGTGACGAATTCCGCCGCTTTGGAAGAAATCGCCGGCGGCGCGGATGGGATCATCGCCGGTCTGGGCAGCGGGAAGATCTGGATCGATATGAGCACGGTTGGTCCTGAGATCAGCAAGGCGCTAGCCGCCCGCGTCAGAGAAAAAGGCGCCGATATGCTGGACGCGCCGGTCTCCGGAAGCGTCATCACGCTCGAGCAAGGCAAGCTCTCGATCATGGTGGGAGGCCGCGCGGAAAGCTTCGAGCGTGTGAAGCCGTTGTTGCTTGATCTGGGTCCCAAAGTCACGCACGTCGGCGAAAACGGCTTGGCGTTGGTGATGAAGATCGCGACTAATCTGAACCTCGCGGTACAGATGCTCGCATTTTCGGAAGCGGTGCTGCTCGCTGAGAAAAATGGCATAGCGCGCGAGACCGCCGTCGACGTCCTGACGCACAGCGCCATCGCATCGCCCATGGTCCAGTATCGCGGCCCGTTTGTGCTTAAGATGCCCGAGGAGGCTTGGTTCAACGTCAACATGATGCAGAAGGATATGCTGCTGGCGCTCGAGCTGGGCCGCAAAGCCGACGTCCCTCTGCCTACCACGGCCACCGCCAACGAGTTCCTCACTGCCGCGCGCGCCATGGGCTACGTGGAGCAAGATTTCGCAGTAGTATTTGAGGTACTGGCAAGAATGTCTGGAGTTTCAAGATGACCACCGCTGTCAACCCGTCTAAACCTGATTCGCGAACCGGCGCCGACCTGTACCTGCACATGTACCGGCGCATGCTGATGATCCGTCTGTTCGAAGAACAGGTCAACGATCTGTACACGCGCGCGCTGATGCCTGGCCTCGCGCACCTTTATATAGGTGAAGAAGCCGTCGCCGTGGGTGTCTGCGAAGCGCTGCGCACGGACGATTACATCACCAGCACGCATCGCGGCCACGGCCATTGCCTGGCGAAAGGCGCGTCGGTGGATCTGATGTTCGCCGAACTGCTTGGCAAGGAAGTGGGCTATTGCAAGGGCAAGGGCGGATCGATGCACATCGCGGACCCAGCCACCGGCAATCTGGGGGCGAACGCGATCGTGGGCGGAAGCACCGGCATCGCCACCGGCGCTGCATTTTCGGCGCAGCGTCTGGGTACGGGCCAGGTGGCAGTGTGCTTTTTCGGCGAAGGCGCGCTGGGCCAGGGCGTACTGTACGAGGTGATGAACATGGCCGCGCTGTGGAAGCTGCCCGTGGTCTACGTTTGCGAAAACAACATGTACAACGAGTACACACATTTTTCGGAAACCACGGCGGGCGACATTCTCGCGCGCGGTCCGGCTTTCGGTGTGCCTTCAGAAGCGGTGGATGGCCAGGACGTGCGCGCGGTCTACGATGTGGCGAAGAAGCTGGTGGAGCGCGCCCGCGCGGGCGATGGCCCCTCGCTGCTGCTGGTGAACACTTACCGTTACCATGGGCACCACGTCGGCGATGTCAGCCGTGAATATTACCGCTCGAAGCAAGAAGAGCAGCAATGGAAGACCGAGCGCGATCCCATTCGGATCATGGGCGATTGGCTGGTATCGCAAGGTCTGGCCGATCGCGCCGCTCTCGACAAACTTCACGGCGAAGTGAAGGCTGAGATCGATCATGGCGTGCAGTTCGCTTTGGCCGCTCCTTATCCCAGCCCCGACAAGGTGGATCAAGATGTCTATGCTTGAAGCCGCAACCGCGGTACGTGAGCTGACTCTCGCGCAGGCGATCCGCGAAGCGCTGGCCGAAGAGATGCGGCGCGACCCACGCGTCTTTATTCTGGGCGAAGACATCGCCGAAGCAGGTCATCCGTTCAAAGTTTTGTCCGGTCTGGTGGAGGAGTTCGGCGCAAAGCGCGTGCTGGACACACCGATCTCTGAAGCGGGATTCACCGGAATCGCCGTGGGCGCCGCGATGACCGGCATGCGTCCTGTCATCGACATCATGTTCGGCGACTTCATCGGGCTCACCATGGATCAGATGGTGAACCAGGCCGCCAAAATCCATTACATGTCGGGCGGCAAATGGAAAGCGCCGCTGGTGATGCGAACCACGCTCGGCGCCACGCGACGCTCGGCCGCTCAGCATTCGCAATCGCTGCATGCGTGGTTTTGCCACATTCCCGGGCTGAAGGTGGTGATGCCATCGACGCCGTACGACGCCAAAGGCTTGTTGAAGTCGGCCATCCGCGACGAAAACCCGGTGGTGTTCTTCGAAGACAAGATGATGTACCGGCTGAAGGGCCCGGTGCCTGACGAAGAATACACCATCCCTCTGGGCGTGGCGGACATCAAGCGCGAAGGCAGCGACGTTACCATCATCGCCACAAGTAGCATGGTGCAGGTGGCGCTCGGAGCCGCGACCCTGCTCGAAGAAAGCGGCATCAGCGCCGAAGTCGTGGATCCACGCACGCTCTGGCCGCTGGATGAGAAGACCCTGATTGAGTCCGCGAAAAAGACTTCGCGCGTGATCGTGGTCGACGAAGGCTATGGGCGTTATGGTGTCACCGCCGAACTCGCGTCCGTCATTCAAGAAGGCGCGTTCTTCGATCTGGAAGCGCCGGTGAAGCGGATGGGCGCGATGCACGTTCCTATTCCGTTCTCGCCGCCGCTCGAAGATGTGACGGTTCCAACCGAGCAAACGGTTGCGGACGCGGCGCGCGCGCTGTGCGGAGCAAGTTAAGACCACGGTTAAGGGCGTCGAATGAGCAGCCATGATCACGATCATCAAGCAGTCCCTTCGGACCTTACGCTGCGTGTTAAGGCGCTCGAATCGCTGCTAACGGAGAAAGGTTTGGTTGATCCAGCGGCCCTGGACGCCCTGATCGACAAGTACCAGCACAGGGTCGGTCCGCGGAACGGCGCCCGCGTGGTGGCGCGTGCCTGGATCGATCCAACGTACAAACAGCGCTTGCTCACCGACGGCACCACTGCGATGGCGGAGCTAGGCTACGGCGGGGCGCAAGGCGAGCACATGGTCGTGGTCGAGAACACGCCGGAGATACACAATCTCATCGTCTGCACCCTGTGCTCCTGCTATCCCTGGTCAGTTCTGGGTCTGCCGCCGGTATGGTACAAGTCGGCGCCGTATCGTTCGCGCGCCGTGATCGATCCGCGCGGCGTGTTGCGTGAGTTCGGGCTGGAGCTGGCGGACGAAACGGAAATACGTGTCTGGGACAGCACCGCTGAATTGCGCTACCTGGTCCTGCCGGAACGACCCTCTGGAAGTGAGAAGCTGGATGAGACGGCGCTCGCCGCGCTGGTCTCGCGCGATGCCATGATCGGCGTCGCCAAGGTCACCATGCCGTCGCGAGGAGTGGGCGCATGAACGGCGTTCATGATATGGGCGGCATGCAAGACATGGGCCGCGTCGAGTGCGAACAGAACGAGCCCGTGTTCTACACGCCATTCGAGGGCCGTGTCTTCGCGCTCAATCAAGCAGCGGGTGCGTGGCGTAAATGGAGCGTGGACGCATGGCGTCACAAAATCGAAGCGCTTCCGCCCGCGGACTATCTGCGGATGAGCTACTACGAAAGATGGTTCGCCGCCGTTAGCGAATTACTGGTTGATAGCGGGTTGGTGACGCGCGCCGAAATCGAAAGCGGCCAGCCCGCGCCCGATTCCGTCAAGCAAGTTCCAGCGCTCAGCGCGGATCGGGTGCAGTTGATGCGCCGCAGCGGAGCGCTGTCGAAGCGCGACGACAAGATTGCACCGCGCTTTCTCCCGGGCCACCATGTGCGCACGCGCAACATCAATCCAGTGGGGCACACGCGCCTGCCTCGCTACGTTCGGGACAAGCAAGGAACGGTGGAGCGGGATCACGGCGTCTATGTTTTTCCCGATACCTCGGCTCATTCGCTTGGCGAGAAGCCGCAGCACGTTTATTCGGTTCGTTTCGCTGCACGCGAGCTGTGGGGCGAGCAGGCCTCGCCGCGCGACGCGGTCTACATCGATCTTTGGGACGATTACCTTGAGCCAGCCTGATTCCATATCGAAGACCGAACGCGATCCCGTCTTCGCCGAGCCGTGGCAGGCCCAGGCGTTTGCGCTTGCCGTCAGGCTGTCGGAACAAGGTTATTTCACGTGGAAAGAATGGTCCGCCGCGCTTGCCGATGAATTGAAGACTGAAGCGACACTCGGATACTACGAGCATTGGTTAGCGGCCTTGGAACGCCTGGTGACGGCCAAGGGATTGACGAATGAAGCAGCGCTCCTGGAGCGCAAGGAAGCCTGGGCTGACGCATACCGGCATACGCCGCACGGGAAACCGGTGGAATTGTTGAAGGAGGCATGAAGTGGCATTGAAAACTCACGGAACCATGGCAGTCGATTGGGAGCAGCGCATCGATATGGATCGCTTGCGCAGGGAGCGCCTGGCGCGCGTAAAGGCTCTGCTCGCAAAATCCGAGGTCGGGGCTTTACTCTGCTTCGACATGAACAACGTGCGCTACATCACCGCGACGCACATCGGCACTTGGGCGCAGGACAAGATCAGCCGCTTTACATTGCTGCCGCAGAATGACGAGCCGATTCTTTGGGACTTCGGGTCAGCCGCCAAGCATCATCAGCTCAACTGCCCCTGGCTGGGCGAGCGTTCGCGCCCGGGCATCTCATTGTTGCGTGGCGCCATGTCACCCGAAATGGGGCGCGCCGAAGATGTCGCCAAGAAGATCAAGATCGAGCTGGAGATGCGCGGCCTGCACAAAGAGCCCCTCGGTATCGATGTAGTGGAGCCGCCGATCCTGTTCGCTCTGCAGCGCGAAGGCATCAACGTCGTCGATGGCCAGCAGCTGATGTCCGACGCCCGTGTGATCAAAACGCAAGACGAGATCTCCCTGCTCAACACGTCCGCGATGATGGTGGACGCCGCCTACCACGATCTCTACTGCGCGATGAAGCCTGGCATGCGCGAAAACGAGGCCGTCGGCCTGGTGAATAAGATCCTGTACGACCTGGGTTCCGAATATGTGGAAGGTGTGAACGCCATTTCCGGCGAGCGCTGCAATCCGCATCCGCATGTCTTCTCCGATCGCGTGCTGCGTCCCGGCGACCCCGTGTACTACGACATTCTGCATTCGTTCATGGGCTACCGCACCTGCTACTACCGCTGCTTCAGCATCGGCTACGCATCGCACGCTTTGATCGACGCCTATTCGCGCTGCCGCGATTACTTGGATGCCGCCATCTCGCTCATCCGTCCCGGACGCACTACCGGCGAAATCGCTTCGGTATGGCCCAAGGCGCAGGAGTTCGGATTCCCCAATGAAGAAGCAGCTTTCGCGCTGCAGTTCGGCCACGGCATCGGCCTCGCGATCTGGGAAAAACCTGTCATCAGCCGCCTGGTGTCGCTCGAACATTCTCACGAGATCAAGCCCGGCATGGTGTTCGCTCTGGAAACCTTCTGGCCGTCGACTGATGGCTGGAGCGCCGCGCGCATCGAGGAAGAGATCGTGGTCACCGAAACCGGCCACGAGGTGATCACGCGCTTCCCGGCCGAAAAGCTGCTGGTCGCCGGCGCGCACTACTTCACCGTCGATGGCCCTCTGCCGACCACGCGCGAGCACGACCCGGCGCCCACCCAGCGTATCGTTGAAATGGTGGAAGCCAGCGCTCGCATCGAACAGGTGGTCTCTCGCTAGATGGCCGTTAGCATCGTCATGCCCGCGCTGGAGATGGCCCAAGAAACCGGCAAAATCATTTCTTGGCTCAAGAAGGAAGGCGACTCGATCGTCAAAGGCGAGCCGCTCGCGGAAATCGAAACCGACAAAGTGGTGCTCGAGATAGAAGCGACGGCTGACGGCGTGCTTGCAGGCGTGAAGGCGGCCGCGGGCGATGTCGTGCCGGTGGGCCAAACCATCGCGTGGATCGTTGCGCCGGGCGAGCAGCCGCCTGTGGAAGCTGTCAGTGCCGCTCCCGCCGCGCGAACCATGACCGGACCGCCGCGTCCGGCGACGGTTGAGCAAGGCAGGGTTTCGCCCAAGGCTCGCCGTATGGCGCAAGAACTCGGCGTGGATCTGAGCAAAGTAGCCGGAACCGGCCCTGGCGGGATCATCAGCGGAGAAGACGTGCAGCGTGCCGCCGAATCACAGAAGGCCGCGTCGCAATCGGCCGCTCCGGCCAGCCTCAGTTCCATCGCGCGTTTGATGGCCGAGCGCACTACTCAAAGCTGGACCACGGCTCCGCACTTCTTCCTGGTTCGCGAGATCGATGCGAGCGGCTTGATCGCCGCACGCGAGAAACATGGCAGGGCGATTACTCATACCGACCTGCTGGTCGCTCTCGTCGCGCGCGCCCTCGTGAAGCATCCCAAGATGAATGCGAGCTGGACCGGCCACGCAATTCATCTCAATCCCAACGTGAACATCAGCATCGCGATTGCGGTGAAGGATGGCGTGGTGGGCGCCGTGATTCCCAACGCCGACACCGCGAGCCTCGCCGACATCAGCGCGAAGCGGCAAGACCTGGCCGAGCGCGCCCGAGCCGGCCGTCTGCATCCGCCCGACGTCACGGGCGGTACATTCACCATCAGCAATCTCGGCATGTTCGACGTGGATGCTTTTAGCGCGATCATCACGCCGCCGCAAGCTGCCGTCCTCGCCGTGGGCCGCATCGCCGATCGCGTCGTGCCCGTGAACGGCCAACCCGCCATCCGGCCAATTCTTACCATGACGCTATCGAGCGATCATCGCGTTGTAGATGGCGCGCAAGCCGCAGCCTTCTTGAAGGACGTCGCCGACGCGCTCACCGGCGCACAGCTATTGTAGGTGGAAGTTCACTTCAATTTTGGCCTGAACCGGCACAGGTTTCCCGTTCTTCGTGCCCGGCTGGAATCGCCAAGTCTTGATACTCGCAATGGCACTGGCATCCATACCGGGATCAAGAGACTTGGTAATTTTGATGTCGTGCGCGCGCTGATCGGTTCCCACCACAATTGTTAGCCCCACGGTGCCTTCGAGTTTGGCGGCCCTCGCTTCGTCCGTATATTTCGGCTCGCTTTTCTCCAAGACCTTCGGAGCAACGATTCCCGGCCCAATCTTGTAGATCTTCTCGGCGAAGGAGACGGTGGTCAGTAAGATGAGGAGAACGGGAATAGCGATCGCTGTACGGCGAGTGGAGTGAGCGGCCTCTTGCCGCCATTCAAACAAATGCGCGAAGCGCTCTCGCAACGCGGCCGCGTTTTTGTTGGCCATCGCGCAGCCGAGAACCAGCGAGCTGGAACACTCGCGCGCCACATCCAAGAGAACGGTTGCGTAGCTATCGGCTGGAACGCCCGCGGACAATACCGCGTCATCACAAGCCAGCTCTTGTTCATGATTCAGGCGAGCCGCGACAAGCCACGCCAGGGGGTTCCACCACAACAACGCGCGCGACGCTTGTGCTACGCACTTCGCCGCACAATCGCGGCGGTGTACGTGCGCCGATTCGTGCAGCAGAACGGCGCGCAATCGCAACTCATCCCAATCCCGCGCAGTATCAGGAAGAAGAATCAGCGGCCGGAGCACGCCGCAAGTCAGCGGAGTAGTCACGTTCCCAATGCGAACTTCAGCGCCATCGCCATCCTGAAAATGTGCCGACCGGCGGCGAGCGCGCAACAACATAACCCAACCGCCCACCGCGCGGGCCGTCATTACTAGAGCTCCCAGCGCCCAGATTGCCACGAACACGATTGGCCAACTTAACAGTCCGGTTGCCACCCCGTTCCCGCCGCCTGCGGCGCCCCGCAGTCCCGCGGGGACGGAAATAAGGAAGCTCCAGTGCGGTGACCAAAGCGCCAGCAACGGCGCTACCGCCGCGCTCAGGAGCGCCACCAGGCAAACCAGGTGCCGCACTTCCGCATCCCGCTTGCGCAACAAACGCAAGAAGATCATCCCCGTCATTAGCAAGACGGTGGACTTCGCTGCGACAGAAATCAGATAGGACTCCAACATTGCTATTTCCTCTCCTTCTTTGCACGATCGATCACGCGGGCCAACTCGCTCAACTCCTTCTCGCTAAGATGGAACGCGGCCGGATCGAGTAATGCCGCCACGGCCTCCTTCGCAGACCCGTCAAAAAATGTCCTGATGATGCGCTGCAATGCCGACCGGCTCGCGGCTTCGCGTGGCACCGTCGGCTGGTACACATATTTGAGCCCCTCTTCGACGTGGCGGACGTAGCCCTTGCGCTCCAGCACGCGCAGAATCGTGCGCACCGATGAATAGTTCGGATTGTCCGGCAAACCTTCCTGGATTTCCTGACCCGTCGCGCGCCCGCGCGCAAACAGAACGTCCATAATCTGGCGCTCGCGCCGGCTCAAGTCAGGATCGGTCCGGGCCGCCGTCTTCCTAGGGATGCGCATTTCTTAGCACCATGCGTAAAAATTAACATAAGCGCTCCCGCCTGTCAATAGGTCCCCGTAATTTTCTCCGGTAATGGCATGATAAGAACACCCTCATGATCCTCAGTCGCGACCGTATCCTGGCCACCCACGTCGGCAGCCTCCCGCGCAGCGAAACGCTTTCCGACATACTGATTGACCGCGAGGAGGGCAAACCGCTCGACGAGCAGGAGCTCGCCGATGAAATGGACCGCGCCGTCCACCACGTCATCGCCAAGCAGGCGGAGGCCGGCATCGACGTCGGCAATGACGGCGAACAACAGCGCGTCGGCTTCCAAACCTACGTGCCCCGGCGCATGTCCGGTTTTGCGGGTGAATCAAAACGCCGGCGTGGACGCGACTTCGAAGAATTTCCAGCCTTGGTTGAGGACTTAATGCGCCGTTTCCCGAAGCGCAGCCGGATGCAGAACGCTCCCGAGGCGCAGGCCGAGCTGCATTATCTAGACCCGTCGGTTATCGCGCAGGAGATCGCCCGCTTTCAGAGAAACGCCAAAGCGGCGGGCGCTTTCGCCGAGTCCTTCATGACCGCGCCCTCACCTGGCATCATCTCCACCACGATGCTGAACGCTTACTACGATTCGCAGCAATCTTACTTGACCGCGCTGGCGCGCGAGATGCGCAACGAATATCTTGCCATCCATCGCGCCGGTCTGGTGCTGCAGATCGACGCGCCCGATCTCGCCATGGACCGCTCCATGTTTTACCGCGATCTCTCCGATCGGGAATTCGTGAAGGCCGCCGAGATGCACGTGGCTGCGCTCAATGAAGCCATCGACGGCATTCCGCGCGATCGTGTGCGCCTGCACTGCTGCTGGGGCAACTGGAACGGCCCGCATCTTCATGATGTAGGGCTCGAGCTCATCTTGCCGGTGCTCTATCAGGCCAACGCCGGTGCGCTCAGCATCGAGTTCGGCAATCCGCGCCACCAGCACGAACTTGAAGCTCTGCGCCGCAACAAGCTGCCCCATCATATGCTGCTTTTGCCCGGTGTCGTCGAGAGCAACAGCAACATCGTCGAGCACCCCGAAGTTGTCGCGCGCCGGCTGGAAGAGGCCGTTAACGTCGTCGGCGACCGCGAGCGCATCATCGCCAGTGCGGACTGTGGGTTCGGAACATTTACCAATAGAGAGTACGTGATTGAACCCGTAGTGTGGTTGAAACTCAAGGCGCTCCGCCAAGGTGCGGACATCGCGTCCACTCGCCTGTGGGGTCGCCGCGCCGCGCAATAGCCGCTTAGGATATTCTGATTTGGGCATGCGCTTCGCATCACTCATCTTATTTTCTCTATGCGCCCCGGCCTTCGCACAGCTTGATTTATCTGGCGAATGGGCCAGCCGTTACACCTGGGATTATCTCGAACGCCTCCCAGGCCCGGAACTCGGCGACTATCTCGGCCTTCCGATCAACAACGCCGCGCGCCTGAAGGCCAACAGTTGGGAAGCGTCCACGCAGACGATTCCGGAACGCCAATGTATTCCGCACGGCGCCGACTATCTGTTCAGCCGCGCTGGTTTTCCGATGCGCATTTGGACCGAAGAAGATCCGACCACGCAAAAAGTGATCGCGGTTCGCATTCGCAGTTATGCCTGGAGCGTCGAGCGCACCATCTGGATGGACGGCCGCCCGCATCCATCCAAGTACGCGCGCCACACCTGGCAAGGTTTTTCCACGGGGCAATGGAACGGCAACGTCCTTACCATCGCCACCACGCATCTTAAGTGGAACTATATCCGGCGCAACGGCGTTCCGCGCAGCGACGAAGCCACCCTCACCGAACACTTCGCGCGTCACGGCGACTATCTCACGCTGCTCACCTACATCGACGATCCCGTCTATCTCACCGAGCCGTTACTCAGGACCTCGGGCTATGTCTTGGATCCGCAGCAACAGCTCGAGCCGTTCCCGTGCGAGCCGGTCGAAGAAGTCGTTCGGCCCGAGGGCGCAGTCCCGCATCACCTGCCTGGAACCAACACCGACATTCAGGAATTTCCCGCTAAATACGGGCTGCCCGCGGCGACGGCCATGGGCGGCGCAGAAACAATGTATCCGGGCTATGCGATACCCCCGGGCCCCAAGCAGATTGGTTCGCCGCCTGAAGCCACAACAGGCCTCGAAATTCTCCCAGTCCAAAAGAACATCTATATGCTCGCTGGCGACGGCGGCAACATCACGCTCCAGATCGGGAACGATGGCGTTTTGCTGGTCGACACTGGCCTCGCGGAAATGAGCGATCAGGCGCTGGCCGCTATCCGGAAATTTACGGACAAGCCCATCCATTACATCCTCAACACGCATGTTCATCCCGATCACACCGGCGGCAACGAGGCTTTCGGTAAAGCCGGCAATACCATCACCGGCGGCGATGTTGCCGACGACATCAAAGGACTCGACAAAGGCGCCGCAATCATAGCCCACCAGACCGTGCTCGACCGCATGAGCGCGCCCGCCGGCAAGCAGCCTGCCGCTCCTTTCGGCGCTCTTCCCACCGATGTCTACCGGGGCAAACAGAAGGATCTGTACTTCAACGGCGAGCCCGTGGTCCTGTTCCATCAGCCCGCGGCCCACACCGACGGCGATAGTCTGGTCTTCTTCCGCGGCTCCGACGTCGTCAGCACTGGCGACATTTTCGTCACCACCAGTTACCCGGTTATCGATCTTGATCGCGGCGGCAGCATTCAGGGAATTATTGATGCGCTGAATCGCATTATTGATATCACGGTGCCCGCGGCGCTGCAGGAAGGCGGTACGCTCGTTGTGCCTGGCCACGGCCGGATCTGCGATGAAGCCGACGTGGTGGAGTATCGCGACATGGTCACCATCATTCGTGATCGCATCGCGGACTTGCTCAAGCGTGGCAGGACGCTCGAAGAAGTGAAAGCCGCCCGGCCCACCGAAGATTACGATCCGCGCTACGGCTCGAGTACGGCCTTCGTTGAAGCTGTTTATCGCAGTCTAGGAAGCAGCAAATGAGACGACACATCTTTCTCGCGGCACTCCTGACAGTGAGCTGCCTCTACGCCCAGGAGGAAGAAGCTGCCCCGCCTGTCGCAAAGTCCGTCGTGCAAAAATCTGCCCGCGAAGAAGCGCCCATCGATCTCACCGGCTACTGGACCGCGGTCGTCACGCAGGATTGGCGCTGGCGCATGGTCACTCCCAAGAAGGGCGATTTCCCCGGTATCCCGCTCAACCCGGAAGGCCGCAAGCTCGCAAACGCCTGGGACCCCGCCAAGGACGAAGCCAGCGGCGATCAATGCAAGGCCTACGGCGCGGCGGGGGTCATGCGAATGCCTACGCATCTGCACATTACTTGGCAGGACGACAACACGCTGCGCATGGACACCGATGCCGGAACACAAAGCCGCTTGTTCCATTTTCGCGGCTCTAAGATCGAGACGGGCGATCCGCAGTGGCAAGGCACGTCCACCGCTCAGTGGGATTTCGTGCGCACTAAAATTCCGCCGCACATGCCCGGTCCCATTCATGGAGGCAGTTTGAAAGTCGTCACCGCTCACATGCGCCCCGGTTACTTGCGCAAGAACGGTGTGCCTTATGGCGCCAACGCCGTGCTGACCGAATACTTCGACGTGACCAGCGAGCCTAACGGTTGGCAGTCCATTCTTCTCACCACCGTCATCGAAGACTCGCAGTACCTGACGCAGTCCGTCCTGTTGAACACGAATTTTCGGAAGCTTCCCGATGCTTCCGGCTGGAGTCCAACTCCGTGCTCGGCGCGCTAGGTGGCAGTTACTTAGTCACTAAGTGGGGAAGATCCCGGTTGTTCTCGTTGCACACAAATTCGAGTAAGTCAGTGTCCGGCAGATATTGCATCGCTTCCATCACCGTCCACGGCTTTGTGTACGCCTTCGGGTCGTTGATCGTAACTTCGATCGTCAAGTGTCCGAAATCCGGCCTGCGAAAGCGCTCCGTCACGTGCAATGCTTCCGTCGCCGGATGGCCCACCTGATCCAACCAAGTCTTGCCATTGAAGCCTGACGTCTCGACGACTAATGCATCTCCATCCCACTTACCCACCGAGTAACCCATCCACGTGGGGTTCGGGTCCTTCGGCAGCTCGCGACCGTCCATGAACACCTGCCGGTACAGCCCGAACGCTTCGTAAAGAATGATGACCTCATCCGGATTTTGAACGATCTTGAACGGCACCGGCGTCACGTTGATCTTGGGAACGCCCTGCGGCAAACAGTTCGCATCCGATTCCTCCACCGCGTGCACGCCGGTCGTTCGTTCTTTCGTGAGCGCCGCAGCCCACGGTTGCATCGGCACGTCGCCCGGCTTCAGGTCGGCCGCGAGATTCTGCAAATACTTCGGTCCGGGCACGATCCAAATTCCCGATAGGTCGGGCTTGCCATCCGCTTTGTGTGGCGTCGGCGCCGTCAGATTCGGTTTGCCGTCCTTGGTCCGTGGAATTGACTTGTCTGGGAGTTTCAACCATTGCGCCGGTAAAGGCGAGAGCGCGGGGGACAAAAGCATCCAGCCCACCAGACCAATCTTCGAGAGCATCGGGCCGATTATATGTCAAAAATGGGCTGGCCGTCCCAGAATCAAACGCGAGGCCGCTTCGTACCTACAATAGATATATCGAACATGAGCGACCAGCCACAGCGCATGCAATGCATGGAAGTGTGGGGCGGCAGCCAGTTCACCGCACAGGCCGTTGAATTCGGCGGGTTGGACACCTGGGTCTACAGCAAGCCCTATGGGAAAGCGCACGCCGGGGGCGACGTTTACTACGCGTCCAGTTGCGCCACCGGCCGCATTAGCCGCTTGTTGTTGGCCGACGTCGCGGGGCATGGAAACGCGGTAGCCAATACAGCCGCCGATTTGCGCACGTTGATGCGCCGCTTCGTCAACCGCCTGGATCAAACCGAGTTCGTGCGCTTGCTCAATCAGCAGTTCTCGATTCTGCCACGCACCGGCGCATTCGCCACCGCGATTGTGACGACGTTTTTCGAGCCCAGCCGCCGCCTCACCGTCTGCAACGCAGGTCACCCGCGGCCGCTTCTGTATCGCGCCGCGCAACGCCGGTGGGATTTTCTTGGAAACAATACAGCCACGCGTCGCGCCACACCCAGCAACATCCCGCTGGGACTTTTTGAGGCCGCCGAGTACGAACAATTTGACGTCGAATTGGAATCCGGCGACTGCCTGCTCAGCTACACCGATGCTCTCATCGAATCGCGCGATGCCGATGGTGAGATGCTCGGCGAAGAAGGGATACTGCGCATCATGCGCGTGCTCGGCGACTTCGAGCCGGACAAGCTTATCGAAACACTGCTCGGTGAAATCGAGACTCGTTATCCCGAAAATCTGTCGGAAGACGATGTCACGGTGTTGGTGGTTCGCGCCAACGGCCGCAAGCTGCGCTATTCACTGGGTGAGAAGCTGCATGCGCTGGCGCGGCTCATGGGCGCATTGATCCGATCCGTCAATCCCCGCGCCGAACGCCCGCCATTGCCCGACGCCAACCTCGCCAATATCGGCGGCGCCATTATTCCCGCACTCGCCCGCCGCTGGCGCGCTGGCAAGGGCAAGTGAAATCGAATGTTATCCTGAAAAAAAATGACCTATGACCTGATTGTGATTGGGAGCGGCCCGGGTGGCTACTCCGCCGCTGTGCGCGCCGGCCAGTACGGCTTGAAGACCGCCATTATCGAAAAAGATCCCAAGCTGGGCGGAACTTGCTTACACGTAGGTTGCATCCCGACCAAAGCGCTGCTCCATACCGCCGACCTGTGGGAGCACTTCATCAACCCTTCCGACGAGGGTATCCAATGCGAGAACCCGCGACTCGATTATGCCAAGGTTCTCGATCGCAAGAACAAGATTGTCTCGAAGCACGCTAAGGGCGTCGAGTTCCTGATGAAGAAGAACAAAATCGACTGGGTGAAAGGTTACGGGACCATCCTGGCGCGCTCCGGCAACGGCCCTATCCATGTGGAGGTGAAGGCGGAGACGGGCGTCCAAACACTCGAGACCAAGAACGTCATTATCGCCACTGGTTCGGAAGCGCGCATGCTTCCCGGCCTGGAGCCCGACGCGAAAGCGATCCTGACCAACATCGAAATCCTGGATCTCCCCGTCATCCCCAAGACCATGCTGATCATCGGCGCCGGTGCCGTGGGCGTGGAGTTCGCGTCGATTTTCAATCGGTTCGGGACCAAGGTCACGGTGCTCGAGATGCTGCCGCGATTGGTGCCAGTGGAAGACGAAGAGATTTCCAAGGAACTGGAACGCTATTTCAAGAAAACTGGCATCCGCTGCGAGACCGGCGCCAAGGCCGAGAACATCACTCGCACCGAGAACGGCGTGAGGTTGTGTGCCGCGCTCGCCAACGGAAAACGCGAAGACATGGAAGCTGAAACGTTGCTGGTGGCCGTGGGCCGCAAGCCGAACACCGAGAGCATCGGCCTGGACAAGCTGAAGGTCGCGCTCGACCGCGGCTTCATTAAGGTCGACGAGCACCAGCTCACCGGCGAGCCGGGCGTTTATGCGATTGGCGACGTCGTCGCGGGAACGCCGCAATTGGCGCACGTCGCGACCATGGAAGGCATGGTGGCCGTGGCGCACATGGCTGGCAAGCCAGCCAAGCCGATCAATCGTAATCGCATCCCGGGATGTACCTACACGGAGCCGGGCATCGGCAGCGTTGGCCTCACGGAAGCGCAAGCGCGAGCGGAAGGTTTCGCGGTCAAGATCGGGAAGTTTCCGTTCGCCGCCAATAGTAAGGCGACCATTCTCGGAAGTCACGACGGCTTCGTCAAAGTGGTGGCCGAGGAGAAGTACGGCGAGATCCTGGGTGTCCACATTATTGGGCCCGAAGCTTACGAATTGGTATCGGAAGCCGTGCTGGCGATGGAAGCCGAAGCCACCGTGGAGACGTTGATGAGCACGATTCACGCGCATCCGACACTCTACGAAGCGCTGGGCGAGGCGTTCAACAACGTCTACGGGCTCACCATCAATGCTTGAGATTCGCAACCTGGGCCGAATGCCCTACGGCGACGCGCTGGCTATCCAGAAAGATCTGGTCGAACAGCGCAAACAGGGCTGCATTCCCGATCAGCTATTATTCGTCGAGCATCCGCACGTCATCACGCAGGGCCGCAATGGCCGCGCCGAAAACCTTTTAGCCGGAGAAGCCGCGCTGCGCAGCGCGGGGATCGACTATCACGCTACCGACCGGGGCGGCGACATCACCTATCACGGCCCCGGCCAGATTGTCGGCTATCCCATTCTGGATCTGCGAGAATGGAAGCGCGACGTAGGCGCGTATGTCCGCGCAATCGAACAAGTCATCATTGATGCGCTCGCGCAATTTGAGATTATCGCCGGACGCGTCCCGGGCTGCACCGGCGTGTGGGTGGATGGCAAGAAGGTGGCCTCAATTGGGATTCACATCAGCCGCTGGGTGACCTCGCATGGTTTTGCGTTGAATCATACAACCGATTTACGCTACTTTCAGTACATCGTTCCTTGTGGGCTAACGAAGCCGGTCACTTCGATGCAGGAACTGGGATCGGGCGCCAGCCGCGCCCAGGTGCTGGCTGCGTTGTCGACAAGCTTTGCACGCCAGTTCGACAGGCAAGCGAGCCGCGACCGTGAGGGAGCGGGCCTTTCATATACGGAGACATATTCATGACTGACGTAGTAATGCCTCAGATGGGCGAAAGTATCGTGGAGGGCACCCTGACGAAATGGCTGAAGAAGCCCGGGGACCACGTGGATCGCGATGAGCCTCTCTTTGAGATTTCCACCGACAAAGTGGATACCGAGATCCCGTCGCCGACCGCCGGCGTGTTGAAGGAAGTGCTGGTGGAGGAAGGCAAGACGGTCGCCATCAGCACCGTGGTTGGCCGGATTGAAGAGGGCGCGGGCAACGGAGCATCCGCTCCAGCACCCGCAGCCGCAAAGGCGGCGGCCGCAGCTTCTCCAGCACAGCCCGCACCGAAACCAGCGGCAGCAGCGCCAGCTGCCGCGAAGGCGCCTGCACCAACTCCAGAGCCTCTGCCGGAACCTGTGGCACACTCCGCTGGTCCGTATCCGATCCCCGTGGAAGAACCGGCGCCTGCGATAGAAGCTGAATCGCCCGCGGGCCCGCTCTCGCCGCTGGTGCGCAAGATGGCCCGTGAGTATGGCATCGATCTCCGCCAGGTGAAGGGTACCGGCGGCGGCGGACGCATCACCAAGCAGGATCTGGAAGCGTATATGTCGGCGCAAGGTGCGCGGACCATGGCTCAAGCGAGTGCGCCATCACCGACCGCAGTCGCCACCACCGCCCCCTCCACCCCGACCGTCTACACTCCCTCGGCTCCGACGGCTCAGTCTCCCGCGATCATGCCGCGCGCCGAAGCTCCGCGCGCCCGTGTGGAACCGATGAGCGTGATGCGCCAGCGCATCGCCGAGCACATGGTGATGAGCAAGCGCATTTCGGCGCACGTCACCACGGTCCATAAGACCGACATGACCAAGATCGCCAAGATGCGCGAGCGGAACAAGGCGGAATTCCAAGCGCGTTACGGCTACTCGCTCACCTTCCTGCCGTTCGTGGCCAAGGCGGCCGCGGAAGCGATTCGCCACTACCCCATCGTGAACGCTTCCATCGAAGGCAGCAACATCATTTATCACAACGAAATTAATCTGGGGATTGCCGTGGCGCTTGAAAACGGCCTGATTGTGCCTGTGATTCGCAGCGCCGACGAAAAGAATGTCGTCGGACTCCAGCGTTCCATCGTGGACCTCTCCACGCGCGCTCGGTCGCGCCAGCTCAAGCCGGACGAGGTGCAAGGCGGCACGTTTTCCATCACCAACTTCGGCAGCTTCGGAAGCGTTTTCGCGACGCCCGTCATCAACCAACCGCAGGTGGCTATTCTGGGCGTCGGGGCGGTGGAGAAAACTCCCGTCGTGGTGGATGACGCAATCGCAATCCGGTCTGTGGCCTATCTCGCGCTCACGTTCGATCACCGGTTGATCGACGGCGCGCTGGCCGATCAATTCACCGGCAAGGTCAAGTCGATTCTCGAGAATTGGTCCGAAGAAGTGCTGTAAGGAGCAGAGGTCTTGTGACGGCGGAAGAGATCTTCATCAAATTCTCGGCTGACAAGCTGGAACAGTTGCATGGCCACATCCAGGATTGCATCGGACGGCTAACGCCTGAGCAGATCTGGACGCGCAATTCCGACAACGAAAACGCGGTCGGCAATCTCGTGCTGCATCTCTCCGGCAACGTGCGCCAGTGGATTGGGAGCGGAGTGGCCGGACTTCCCGACAATCGCCAGCGCGACACCGAGTTTGACGCGCGCGGCGGCATGGCGCCGGCGGAACTAGCCGAGCTTTTGAAGACGCGGATCGCTGAGGCCGCGGGTATCATTCGCGGAGTACCGGCCGCCCAGCTCACCAAACGCATCACGCCGCAGGGCTACGACGTAACGGTGCTGGAAGCCATCGCGCACGTTGTCGAGCACTTCTCGCAACATACCGGGCAGATCATTCTTCTGACGAAGATGCTGACAAGCGAGGATCTGGCTTATTATCAGCACCTTCGCGGGTCGGGACATGCCTTGGGATCGACGCTCCCCTAGCCATTGCTTTTGCCATACTTGTATGGCATAATCGTACATATGAAAAAGACGCTAAACATCGACGACCAGCTCTTCGACCAGGCCAAGGCCGCTTGCGGCGCCACGACAGACACCGAAACGGTACGGTTGGGCTTGGAATCGCTCGTCCGGCACGCGGCTTATCAGCGCCTCCGCGCGCTTCTCGGAACAGAGCCGGACGCTCAAGATGTGCCTAGGCGGCGAGAAAAGCCGGCGGTAAAGCACCAAGTTGCGTAATGGTCTTGGTGGACACCTCGGTATGGATTCGGGCCCTCTCGAACCGCTCGCCGTTCGTGGAGGAGTTGGGTCGGCTGATTGGTCTCGATGAAGTCGCCGGACACGATCTGATCTACGGTGAACTGCTTATCGGGGACCGGGGCGGCCGCAAGAAGCTGCTTGCTGAGTACAAACTGATGGTTGAAGCCGCGACCGTTCCCCACGCGGAGGTTGTTACGTTCGTTGAACGCCGGCATCTGCATGGGCGAGGCGCGGGTTGGATCGACGTTCATCTACTGGCTTCGGCCATCGTAGATGGATTGGAATTGTGGACGGTTGACCCGCGTTTATTAGCGATCGCCGAAGAGCTTGGAGTGAGTCACCGAATCGCCGCCTAGTCTTGGCGCGGCATCTTCTTTCAACCGGACCCCGGACAATTTCAATCTGCGTGATTCGTTCATCAGGAACAGCAGCTTGTGCGTAGCAACCGCGTAGCTCAAACCCTCCGCCCGAATGTTGGAGATGCAATTGCGCTCCGCGTCAGTCAGGCCGGGCCGAGGCTGCCAGGTGAGGTACGCGCCCAGGCTGTCGGGTGAACTGAGGCCGGGGCGTTCGCCGATCAGCACGACCACTAACCGCGCTCCAAGCACCTCGCCGATTTCGTCGCCAATCGCGACTCGGCCCTGTTCGACGATCGCGACCGGAGCGATGCGCCAATCGAGATCCCGTAGTAGAAGCTCTAGTAGCAGCACGGCATGGCGATGCACGGCTAGCGCTGAAAGCCCATCCGCGATCACGAATGCGGCATCGAACTCTGAGCGCAGCCCAACCACTCGTCCGCGCGATTCCGCGCTCAGTGATCGCCCAAGATCCGGCCGGCGCAGATACTCATCGCGATCGCGCGCCGCACTAGTGAGCGGAATCGAAGTGATGTTCTTTTGCTTCAGCTCGAGCACCAGCGAATTGACCGCCAGCGGCAAATGGACCGCATCGCGCGCCCTGGCATGCGCAAGCTGAAATTCGAGCAATGCGCGCGTGGGAAGGCTGTGCCCGGCGCGGCCCAGATCCACGCGAGCCATCGTGTAGTCGCCGAGCCGTCTCACGCTTTTAGCATAGATCTAGATCAGCCACGTCCAAGCCCAAGTCGTAAACTAAACGATAGGTCAAAATTTCGAGTGCCTGAAGCCTAATCAGTTCCGACCCCAAGATCATGATGGGAAAGCCGACCGTTGCTGGAGCAGATTTTGTCCGAGCACCCACGGTTGACAGTCGCAGGTATTCGGGCCGCGATCTCCTTCGCCGCCGAGGCTCTGAGGGCCGATGTCGTCTACCCAGCAGAGAAAACCGCGCGGTGCAAATCGTCGCGGACGAAAACGTCGATCAACAAATTGTTGACCGGCTCCGCTCGGATGGTCACGATGTCCTGTTTATCGCCGAACTCGAGCCCGGAATCGACGGCGATACCGTTCTCCGCAGACGGACGTTTCGGTTACGGAAGCGGCATCCGTAGTTCCCGCAGTCGGAACCGGGGGCGAGCCTTCCTTCCCGCGACTAGAGGTCTCCCCCCGCTTCCAGCAACAAACCCGCCATCCGGGGCAGCTCCGGCCGCACTTGCTCGAACCAGGCCTCGAACTCGGGCGCGGGCCGCAGGCCGAACACGCCGCGCAGATACAGAGCATCGTGAAATGAGGTGCTCTGATAGTTGAGCATCACGTCGTCGGCGCCCGGCAAGCCCATGATGTAGTTGACGCCAGCCGCGCCCAGCATGGTTAGCAGAGCGTCCATGTCATCCTGATCGGCTTCGGCGTGATTCGTGTAGCAGATGTCGCAGCCCATCGGAAGCCCCAGCAGCTTGCCGCAGAAATGGTCCTCTAAGCCCGCGCGCAGGATCTGCTTGCCGTCGTACAGATACTCGGGGCCGATAAAGCCGACCACCGTGTTCACCAACAGCGGCTGAAAATGCCTCGCCAGGCCGTAGGCGCGCGCTTCGCACGTTTGCTGATCCACGCCGTGGTGGGCGTTCGCCGATAGCGCGCTGCCCTGGCCGGTCTCGAAGTACATCACATTGTGGCTGCCCACCGTGTCCCGCCGCAGCTCCAGCGCCTGATCGCGCGCTTCCCGGAGCATCGAAATGTTCACGCCGAACGACGCATTCGCTGCTTCGGTCCCGGCGATGGATTGAAACACCAGATCGACGGGCGCTCCTCGCCGCATCGCATCCATTGTTGTAGTAACGTGCGCGAGCACGCAGCTTTGTGTGGGAATGCGATACGACTCGCGTACCAGATCCAGCAAGCGCAGCAGCGTTTCGACGCTCTCCAAGTTGTCCGATACCGGGTTGACACCGATCACAGCGTCGCCGCTGCCGTACGACAAGCCATCAACGATGCTCGCGGCAATTCCCTTGGGATCGTCGGTGGGATGATTGGGCTGCAAGCGTGTCGAGAGCCGACCCCGCAGGCCAAGTGTATTCCGGAAGCCCGTGACCACGCGAATCCTGGCGGCCACCGTCACCAAATCCTGCAAACGCATGATCTTCGATACCGCCGCGGCCATTTCGGGCGTCAGGCCCGGCGCTAGCGCAGCCAGAACCTCGCCAGCAGCTTGTTCACCGAGCAGCCAGTCGCGGAACTCGCCAACCGTAAGATGCGCCACGGGCGCGAATGCGGCCGAGTCGTGCCCGTCAACGATCAGCCGCGTGATTTCGTCCGATTCATAGGGGATAACCTGATCGCTGAGGAAGGTCTTAAGAGGGAGATCGCTCAGGGCCATCTGGGCCGCCACGCGCTCCTCGGCGCTCGCAGCCGAAAGCCCCGCCAAGTCGTCGCCCGAGCGAGCCGGAGTAGCTTTCGCGAGCAGCGTCTTCAGATCGTCAAATCGATAGACGACATTGCCGACAGTGGTCGCGTATCCGCTCACGGCTGGTAAGTTCAGTGTACCCGACGTTCATCAGTCCAGCACCCCGCCGGTCACTTCGCTACTTCCACCTTTCATCCTTTCCGGCTCATCGCTTTACACACGCCAAATGCGCCGGCGACTCTTCGGCCGGCTATGATTCCATCAGTATGTTGAGTTTCCACCTGCCTGCCGCGGTTCCCACGCCATTCGCCGCCAGCCCTGAAAAAAACCACGGCCAAACACAAAAGTAGGCCAGTTGCGCCACCCGCGCATACAAGATCCTGTGCTTCAAGGGCTTACGGGGATTTTCTCGATCCGGACTAGCAACTCTGATCCGCTCCTCCGTGCTTCACCCCAAAAGTCGGATGAAACGCCGCCTCTCGTTCGTCATACAAACGCCCGAAGCAGCCCTACGGCGCTATACTAATAGTTTCAGGAGCGCATTAATGAATACGTACTGGAAGTTCGGCGCCATTGTGGTTGTGATCATTGGTGTGCTGGCATGGCTCGCGCTCGGCGGAGTCACCGAAAGCAAGACGTACTACAAAGAAATTAAAGAAGTCACCCAGATGGGCGATCGGGCCCAGGGCCAGCGGTTGCGCGTGAACGGCTACGTGGAGCAGGGCTCCATCGTGCGCGACGGCTCCAAGGTCAGCTTCATCATGCACCAAACTCCCGGTGTGCTCCAGAAGGACCCGGTCCGGCTCGCGGTTGTGTACAACGGGATCGATCCGCTGCCCGACACGTTCAAGGACAACGCGCAGGCTCTCGCTGACGGAAAGCTAGATCAAGACGGCGTCTTTCATGCCAGCAAGGTGCAGGCGAAATGCGCCTCCAAGTACGAAGCCAAGCCACAAATGAAGACGGGCGCGACCCCAACCATAAACCAAGCCAGAAGCTAAATCGGCTCGCGCTCCGTTTCGAGGACCAAAAGCTCGAATGGAAAATATCGGCGCTCTCTCAATCCTGCTCGCCTTTTGTTTCACCGTTTATGCGGTGGTCGCGTCGGTGACAGGCAGGCTCAAGAAAAACTCCTTTCTCACCGTTAGCGCTGAACGCGCGGTCTACTCGGTATGGTTGTTGGTCACTGTAGCGTCCGGCTTGTTGATCTATTCCCTCCTGACGGGCGATTTCCGGCTGGCCTACGTCGCCGCGCACACCGATTCGTCCATGTCGAAGATCTACAAGTTCACGGCTTGGTGGGGCGGGCAGCAAGGCTCGCTGCTGTTGTGGTCGTGGCTGCTGGCCAGCTATTCGGCCGTCGTGGTCTTCATGAACCGCCGCAAGTTCCGCGACATGATGCCGTGGGTCACTTCCGTGCTCATGACCACCGAAGCGTTTTTCCTGATGTTGATCAGCTTCGTGTTGAGCCCCTTTGCAGTGCTCGAAGCCGGCCGTGGCAACATCGTCGAGGGCGTGGGTCAAGGCCTGAATCCGCTGCTCCAATATTGGACCATGGTGATCCATCCGCCGATGCTCTACCTGGGCTACGTCGGATTCACGGTGCCGTTCGCGTTTGCGATGGGTTCGCTGATCACCAAGCAACCGGGCGATGCCTGGATTCACACCACGCGGCGCTGGACCATCGTGACATGGCTGTTTCAAAGCGCGGGCATCCTGCTCGGGCAGGGTTGGGCGTACGCAGTGCTCGGCTGGGGCGGCTATTGGGCCTGGGACCCGGTTGAGAACGCGTCGCTGTTGCCTTGGATCACCGCTACCGCGTTCCTGCACTCGGTGATGATGCAGGAAAAGAAGGGCATGATGAAGGTGTGGAACATGGTCCTGATTTCCGGGACCTTCTTCCTGTGCATCTTCGGAACGTTCCTGACGCGCTCGGGCGTGGTCAGTTCGGTGCATGCTTTCGCGCAGTCGCCCATCGGTAAGTATTTCGTGATTTTTCTGGCTGTCGGCATCGCGGCCACGGTGGTTCTAATCCTGGAACGCTTGAAATATCTGAAGTCGGAAGCGCGCCTCGAAAGTGTCGTGTCGCGCGAATCCAGCTTCATGTTCAACAACCTGATCCTGGTGGCCAGTTGCTTCGCTGTGCTGTGGGGCACGATGTTCCCGGTAATCTCGGAAGCGCTGACCGGCGAAAAGATCAGCGTGGACGCGCCCTTTTTCAATCGCATTAACATCCCGATCGGACTGGCATTGATCCTGCTGACGGGCATCGGCCCACTGATCGCCTGGCGCAGAAGCTCGCTCGAAAGTTTGCGGCGCGCGTTCTTTATCCCGACGATGTCCGCGGCCGTGCTGATGATCGCGCTCGCCTTTTTTGGCGTCTATGAGCATCCCTACGCGCTGGTTTCGTTCGGGCTCTGCATGTTCGTCACGGCGACCATCATCACCGAGTTCTGGAAGGGCGCCTCGGCCATTCGCGCCAAGGACGGCATCGGGCTGATCCCGGCCGCCATCGCGCTGACGCACCGCAATACGCGCCGCTACGGCGGATACCTGGTCCATATGGGCATAGTGTTCATGTTTATCGGCTATACCGGCGCGGCTTTCGATCTGGACGTCACCAAGGAGGTCCGGCCGGGCGGCAACTTCGCTCTGGGGCATTACAACATCCATGTGGTGAACATCGAGTCGGGTGAGAACGACACCTACGCGTGGCAGAGGCTGACTGTTGAGGCCTCGCGGAATGCAAGTCCCCTTGGGCAACTCTTCCCCGAGCGGCGCTTGTATAAGGCCAGCCAGCAGCCGACGTCTGAAGTGTCTATTCGTAGAAGGTTGAACGAGGATCTCTACGTCAACTTCGCTGGCCTTTCGGCGGACAACCAGCGCGCCGTCATCCAGGCTTACGTTTTCCCGTTGGTTTCCTGGATTTGGATCGGATTCTGGGTGCTCGCGTTCGGGACCATCGTGTGCCTGATTCCGAATAAAGTACGTCTGTCTTACGCCCGGACGCAAGTGATCGGAGTTGAGCAGAAACATGCGACGGTTCAGAAATAGTCTCCTGGTTGTGAGTCTGTTTGCGGGCGGATGCTTCGCCCAGTCGGCCGAAGAACTAGAGAGCCCGGCGGTGAATCGCATCGCCGATCGCCTGAACTGCCCGTGCGGTTGTAAAACCAACATGGCTTGCCGCATGGATCCATATCCTTGCCGCACTTGCTGGGAGAACAAGAAAAAGATCCTCAAGATGGAGCAGGCCGGGATGTCCGATCAAGCCATTCTGGGTCAGTTCGCAAATGAAATGGGATCGAATGTCGTGGTTGTCCCGCCCGGAATCCTTGGTTCGCTCTCGTTCTACACCGCCGCCGCCCTGGGTCTGATTTTGGTCGTGTTCGTGATCCGCAAGTTAAGCCGCAAGGAAGCCGCGGTTGCCGCCGGCGGAGCGCCGCACGATCCTCTCTTAGATCGCTATCACGATCAAATCGAGAAGGAAGTGGAAAAGCTCGATTGATGGTTCTTTCGGCAGCCGTTGTCCTCGTGGTGGGGACCCTCCTGTTCACGCTGTTGGTGCGCTCCCAAGATGTTCCCGAAACCCCGCCAGTCTCGCCCACGGCGCATCTGGAGGAACACAAAGCCCAGATCTACGAAAACCTGCGCGATCTCCAGTTCGAATACCGCCTGGGTAAGTTGTCGGACGCCGATTATCAAAAGACCAAAGTGGATTTGCAGCGCGAATTGGCGAGGGTGCTGGCCGAGATCGACGCGGTGCAACCCGCCAAAGCGCCCGCGGCCAAGATTAGGCCCGATGGCAAGACTTGTCCCCATTGCAAAGCGAAGTTCGACCATCCCATGAAATTCTGCGGCGAGTGCGGAAAGGCGATGGCGTGAAGCTCCTGCTCTCCCTCCTCGTGATCGCTCCCGCCTTCGCGGGCATCGATGGCGTGATCGTCAACGGTACGACGGGCCAGCCCCAGGCGAACACCGTGGTTATGCTGATCCAGCCCACTCAGGCTGGCATGCAGACGCTCGGTACAACCAAGACCGACGCGCAAGGCAAATTCAGTTTCGACAACAACGACGCTCAGGGCCCGCGCCTGATTCAAGCCATCTTCCAGGGCGTCCAGTACAACCGAATGGTGCCGCCCGGCATGCCGTCCACTGGCCTTCAGATTCCGGTGTACGCGTCCACGAATAAAGCCGGCACAGCCAAAGTCTCTCAGCACTTCATCGTGCTTCAGCCCGGTGAAAAAGAAATGACGGTGAGCGAGGGGCTGCTTTACATGGGCGATCCCAGCCTCACTTATAACGACCCGGTCAACGGCTCGGTCCGCTTCTACGTTCCACCCGAGGCCACGGGACTCACCAGCGTCACGGTCAACCCCGCCGGGGGAATGCCCATCCAGCGGCCCGCTTTGAAGACCAAAGAGCCCGGCATCTACAAAGTGGATTATCCGGTCCGGCCGGGCGAGACGCGGTTCGACGTGAATTATGCGATTCCCACCACCAGCCCCATGGTCTTCAACGACAAACTTATCTACCCCGAAGGATCATCGAATCTGGTGGTCCCGAGCGGCGTCACCGCGAAGAGTGACGACCTGGAGCTGGTGGGCCAGGAGCCGAAGACGCAAGCCAGTATCTACCGCATCAAGAACGCTAGTTTCAAGGTGGAAGTGGACGGGACCGGCTCGCTCCAGCAGTCGGAGGGCTCGGCCGATGACAGCGGCCAGCCTCAGGTCCAGGAAGTGAAGCCGCGCATCTACGAAAGTCTGTATTGGATCTTGGGAATGGCGTTCGCCATTCTAGGCCTGGGATCGGTGCTCTTGGCGAAAAACGCGGCCAAATAGGGCCTGCCGGCAACCCCCTCAGAGCGGGTGATCGGGCATAGCGATCGAGCGCCACATGTGCGCCGACGGACTGTTGTCGTATCCCAGTCCCTCTTTGGGTTGCTTGAAATTGCGGCCGATGATATCGACGAACTGATCGATCTTGGGGTTCACGTTGGGATCAAAAGCGTACAGGTCGTTCACGGTAACCATGCGCGGCTCCAAATACCACTTGTGGTTCCGCACCATTTTGTATGTCGCTTCGATATACGGCTCCGGCTTATAATCTTCGCCGAATAGGCTGCGGTACAGATCCGGGTACTCATACCCATGTTCGGTGTCCGCGTAGAAGCGCAGCGCCTGATGATACCGAATGGCGAACGAGGTCTTCTCCGAGACGTACGGCTCAAACATCTGCGCGCCCCACCAGCCATGGTCTACCTTGATCAATTCCTGCACCACGTCATGCAGCAGGCAAGCCGTGACGATCTCCTCCGACATCCCATTGGTCATCGCGCGATTGGCGCTCTGCAGGACATGGTTGGATGTTGCGTTGAACCGCAGATGGAAGTAATCCAGCAGGGTGGGCTTCTCCGGCAGGGCCGGAAGCCTTTTCACATTGCCCGTGGACGACGCGAACAGGTTGCCGACTCCGCGCCGCGTGGGCCTGGTGTCCACTTTCGCTGCAATTTCTTCCGCCGTCGGAAACTTCTTGGCTACCGCCGCGTTCAATTGGAACGCCATGTGGTGTTCCAAGGCGTCGGCTTTCGCCTCCGAACTCATCAACGCGACGGCCGAGACGCCGCCGAGACCCGCAAAGAATGCTCTTCGATCGATTTCCATATTCATCTCCTTTACTTGTTAGGCTGGGCCCGGGGTGGGGTTTCGAACATCACCATCTCGCGCCCGTCAGATAAAGTGGCGCGCAAGAAGGTCCCGCCCTTCTGTCCATCCTTCAGCGGGGCAATGGTGATGGTTACCTTGTCGCCAGGGCTCAAGGTATGCTTGGTCCAGCCGCGCCGGCCCAGAAAGTTCGGACTCATGCCTTCAATGCCCCACGTGTCCACGCCGCCTTTGTCATTGGGAACATCTATGAATGTCCAGGTGTGGGGATTGGTCCACTGAAAATCCTTGATAGTCCCAGTTAGAGTCATCGCCTTCGACATGTCGAACATCTCAAACGAATGATGCGCCATGGCCGGCTGAACGGCGAATAAGACTGCGAGCGCCAAAGCGGCAAGGCTGGTATTAATGATCTTGATTCTCATTCCGATTTGCTCTCGCGTCAGTGCTTGAGATTGATTCCAGCCTTTCCATTGGCGTCCGCGGAGTTGCGGTTATTCTGCTGGCAGATGTACTCGGCCAGGGTCCAATCGCTATGGCGGGCGTAGGTGATCGTTCTGGTATAAGGCTTCGCCAGCGCTTCCGGATCGTCGATCGCGGTGGTGATTTCGAGCGTCTTGGGATCCTTGAGGTGGAAGCGTTCGACGATGTGCATTTTCTCGCTGTGCCGCGTCCCCATGTTCATTCCCAAAGGCGTGTCCTTGGTAAAGCCAACCGAATCCACCACCAGGGTGTCGCCGTCCCAATGCCCAATAGAGTGGCCATTGAAGGTCAGATCGGGATCGTCGGGATGATCCCGGCCGTCGGTGTAGACGTGCCGCACCTGCATGAACGCCTCGGCGATGACGGTGACCATGCCCGGCGTGAATAGGATTTCAATGGGGTACGGCTGACCCATGACGCCCGGCATCCCGGGCGGGACACAGTTTGCCATGGGTGACTCTTGCGGCGGCCCGTCCTGGAAGGCTTTGAGCATGGCTGCATACTTGGGCGTGAGAGAAGGCTGTTGCGGCGGGGCAAATCCTCCGCGGCCAAAAGTCATCTCCCAGACGCCGCTCATGTCGGGCAGCGTCTGGATGGAGGCCCACGTGCCTCCCGGCAATTTGCTCGCATCCGCGGCCATGCACTGAGCGACGGCGAGCGCGATCAGACCCCATCTGTACATCGATTGTTCTTCCTGAAGCAATCGTACTACAAATGTGCTTGGAAGCTCCGGTCAGCTGGCGCGTCCGCGTCGCCACTTTTCGCCCATTGCAAGGTCAAAACTTCTAGGTGAGATCCGTGCCAGGCCGGACCCTGGATAAAAAGTCAGTTCGCCGACCGCGACTCTGCCGCGATGTTCATAGAGGTCGACACGGACAAAATCGAACAAGGCGCCGAGCTGCTCTGCAACAGAGATCATCGTGTCCAATGTGGCCGGCCGCGGGAACTCCTGCACGGATGTTGGATAGAGGATTGAAACGGGCAGCTTGTTCCAGAGAGGATCGTAAATCGCTCGCTGGTGATTTTCGAAGCGAGACATGTCTACTTGGATGTACTCCACTTTCCCCCCAAACACAAACAGCTTGTAGTCTGATGGAACAGTGCCCTCTCCGAGCATTTCTTCAACAAGAATTCTCGGTGGAATGCTGCGATATAACCACTCGCGGTGGTGCGTTCCATACTGAGTTCTGAGCCAGGAGCGACATTCATCAAGAAGCGATTCCACGTCGAGCGAGCCTCCTTCAGGGAAGAATCGTACATGCCCACACATATGCGTCGGCTTTACGACGAAGGGGCGGGGAATAGAACTAAAATCTAGCGCCGTAATGTCGGCGCCAACCCAGTGGGTCTTCGGTGTGAAGGCGCTGCTCCCTATGATATCGGCAACCCGGTGCTTCATTTCCTCCTTGTCCGCGAAGAGTGGCATCAAGTGGTCCCGGTCAAACAACTTCCGATGCTGTATTCTCTCCGAGAAAGACTTTGGGCTGGTGAGGTTGGGCAAAAATCCGTGGGCCCGAAAGAATACGCCCTTGAGCGCGATGTTGTCAGGCAGCGCATTGAGTACTCGGCGAGAGAGTTCGTCACCAAGTTTTCGGATTTTAAACATCCGGTTCTATTCTTGCACCCCTGAGCGTCTCGGATCGCGGCATCTAAACGCAGGCAGCCAGGGCTTGCCGTAACATCCCCGTCGGTGCGAAAATCAAATAGGAATCCAGTTCGAATCTGGTAAGAAATGGACCAGCAAGACACGCCTTCCGCAGTGAACACGGCTCCGGTAAACGCCACCAGCGGCCCGGCTAAACGCTCGGTGCTCGGTGCGTTCGGGCATTGGGTTCGGGATCTGATGATCTCGGTGGTCCTGGCCGTCTTCGTAATCCTGTTCATCTACCAGCCGGTGAAGGTGGAGGGCACCAGCATGATGCCCACTCTCGACGACCAGGAGCGCATCTTCATCAACAAGTTCGTCTACCGCTTCCACTTCGGCAACATCGATCGAGGCGATACGGTGGTCTTCTGGTTTCCCGGCGACCCCACCAAGTCCTACATCAAGCGCGTGATCGGAATGCCGGGCGACCGTGTGGAAGTGAACGATGGCAAGGTGATCGTCAATGGGCAGACGTTGGTCGAAAGCTATGTCCCGCCCGAATTTCGCGATCAGAGCTCGATGCCGGCGCGTCTGGTTCCCGAGGACGAGTATTTCGTGCTCGGCGATCACCGCAGCTCTTCCAACGATAGCCGGGCGTGGGGCATGGTCCCGCGCCGGTATATCTACGGCAAAGCCGTTTTCATTTACTGGCCGTTCGACAAGATGGGCCTGCTGCGCTAGCGCGTCATGTAGTTTTTGTGAATCCACGCGCCGTTTTGCGCGCGGTCGCGCGTTTCGAACATCACGTTTCGCGCCGTTTCCTTGGTGACTAACTGCGTACGCGCGGTCAGGTCCCGCATGGCCGGTTTGGCCGAATCGGCATCGGCTAGCATGGCTCGCACATCCGCAACCGTCCCCGGCGAGAACTTCGTGCCTGGCTGATATTCGGACACCGCTTCCACGGCGCTCGCGCGCAGTAGCTTCATCCAAAGCCCGGCGAAGAGCTGATGCGATCCATAGATGTCCGCGCTGTTCACTTTGCCGTTGATGACGAACGCGTACCCGATAACGTCGTCCTTACCATTCACGACGCCCGCGAGCTCCTGGATATAGCCATCGATCGACATTCGCACGGCCGGCGCTTCCATGGTCATCGGTAAACTGGTGGGCGCTGCCGCGGAACGGGCGCTCATGTTCATCGCGCTGGATAGGCTGGCCTGCGCGGCCGCCACTTGGTTCCACACTTCCTGCTGGTTCGCTTTCATTTTCACGGCCATCTTGAGCTGCTTGGTGGCGAGCGCTTGATTCGCTGAATCGAACGTCCCAACGGCCTCGCTCCCACGCTGTGTCCAGCGCCCGTGCTCCACGCAGAACGAGCCGATGCTCACCTTGCCGGATTTGAACGGCAGGATCAGATCGTCCTTTAACGTGCGGTCCTGGGCGCCGCCTTTGACGATGTCGCCGGATTCAATGAAGACGTCTTCGTTCGAGACATTCTCGATCGCCAGCTCATTGACGTCGCGCGTTTCATAGACGATTACTTTGCGCTCGTCGAGGGCTTCTTCCAGCGTCAAAAGACTCTTGGCCGTTTTGTTCGGGCCGTGAATCAAGAACACTGTAAGGTTGTCGTGGATGAACGGTCCCGTGATTTTATAGGCTGCGGCGCCCGGATACTGCGCTGACAACTTGAGGGCCGCGGCGACGGCGAGCACACTGATACCACACACTTTCATGACGGATCTCCTCGAGGCCGCCGCTTGAGTATTGCGGTCCAGGCCTCACAGTGGCAATGCCGCCAGCACGCGAGAACTTTCACGCTAGGTTATTCTGGAGTTCATTCTCCTGAAGAAGGGCCTATGAAGAAGGAATCTTTCGACCCCGGCTTAACAACTCAGTTCAGCGGCGAGCTGCGCCGGACCATCAACCCGGACGGCTCGTTCAATGTCCGCCGCGAGGGTCTCCGGTGGCGCGACGCCAATCCCTATCTCATGCTGATCGGCACCACCTGGCCGCGCTTCCTTCTCTTGGTGGCGACGGGATTCCTGCTCGTGAACGTGATCTTCGCGTGCCTCTACCTCATGATCGGGATCGAGCACCTCAAGGGACTCGAGTCCGATATGAGCGCATTTGCGAACGCATTCTTTTTCAGCTTCCATACCCTGACCACCGTCGGGTACGGCAACGTCTATCCGGAAGGCACCTGGGCCAATGTTATATCCTCGATCGAAGCCGCAACCGGATTGATGGTGTTCGCCATCGCCACCGGACTCCTCTATGGGCGTTTCTCCAGGCCATCCGCGCGCATTGTTTACAGCAAAAGCGCGATCATCGCTCCTTACCAGGACGGAAACAGCTTGCAGTTCCGCGTCACCAACGCCCGCACCAATGTGTTGATGAACATGGAAGCGCGCGTAATGCTGATGACCGTAGATAGCACCGACGGAGTGCTGAAGCGCAGCTTTGTCGACCTTGCACTGGAACGGCGAGGCGTCTATTTCTTCGCGCTGACTTGGACCATTGTGCACCCCATCGATTCCGACAGCCCGCTTTTTGGAAAGACGCGCGAGGAACTTGCCAAAGTTTCGGCGGAATTGCTGATTCTGATTCAGGGATTTGACGACACGTTCAGCCAGGTGGTCCACTCTCGATATTCCTACCGGCACGACGAGATGATCTGGGGCGCTAAGTTTATTCCCGCTTTCAAAGTGGATCCCAAGGGCGACATGGTAGTGGAAGTGAACCGCATCGACGAAATGAAGCTGATAGGCTGAAACGCAATGGAGACCGTGTTCGCCAAGGATCGCGCCGAATGGCGGCGCTGGCTCGCAAGAAATTTTTCGCGCTGCGAAGAGATTTGGCTGGTCTTTTACAAGAAAGCCGCGGGCAAGCCGGCCGTTTCTTATGACCATGCGGTGGAAGAGGCGCTGTGCTTTGGATGGATCGACGGCATGAAAAAGAAACTGGACGAAGAATGCTACGCGTTCCGGTTTACGCCCAGGAAGCCGAAGAGTCCGTGGTCAAAGTCGAATCTCCAGCGCGTGGAGCGGCTGATTGCCGAGGGAAAGATGATGCCGCCGGGGCTGAAGGCGTACAACTCAGGCGACGCGAGAGAAGTTCCGCCCATGCCGACGGAGATGCCGAAAGACCTCGACAAAATATTTCGCAAGCAGCGCGCGGCGTGGCCGAATTACGCGAAGTTTCCGCCCGGTTATCGGCGCGTGACGGCCGGATGGGTTGCCAGCGCGAAAAAGGAAGAGACGCGGATCACGCGGCTGGAGAAGTTGATCGAATTCTCGGCGCGTAACCAGCGCATCACCTTTATGTAGATCATCGAGTTCATGTGATCAAAGGAGCTATTTCTTCCCACACCTTTGCAGCGACCCCTTCGGGCGTGCCGCGTCCGTCTATCAAATGAAAGCGCCGCGGCTCACGGCGCGCCAGTTCGTGATACGCGTCACGCGCTTTGCGATGGAACTCGATGGCCTGTTCTTCGAGCCGGGTCTCGGAGCTTCCGCGCCCCGCGGCCCGTGCTAATCCGGTTTCGCTGTCGATGTCCACGCATATCGTCAAATCCGGGACCAAGCCCTGGCACGCGATCCGATCGAGCTCGACCACGGTCTCCCAACCCAGGCCGCGGCCAGCGCCTTGATAGGCCACCGATGAATCGGTGAAGCGGTCCGAGATCACAATCTTGCCCTGCGCGAGCGCGGGCAGAATCCATTGCTCGACATTCTGGGCGCGCGCGGCGAACATCAGCAGCAGCTCGGCGATCGGCGTGAGTTCCCGGTTAGCGGGATCGAGAAGAATACGCCGGATCTGTTGCCCGATCGGCGTGCCGCCCGGCTCCGCGCTCTCGAGTACCGGCCGTCCTTCGCCGCGCAGGCGCTCGGCGAGCATGCGAGCCTGGGTGCTCTTCCCGCTGCCGTCGGGCCCTTCGAAAGTGATAAACCGGCCGCGGCTAGTCGTAAACATAGTGCAGGACCTTCTTCAGATCCTCCCATGCTTCTTTCTTCGCGTTCTGATTGTATGGCCGCAGCAGATAAGACGGATGATAGGTGACCATCACCTGAATGTCGCGCCAGTTATGCCATTTCCCGCGCAGCCGTGTCACGCCTTCCTTGGTGCCGAGCAACGCCTTGGCCGCGGTCGAGCCCAGCGCGCAAATCGCTTGGGGACGGATGGCAAGGATCTGGCGAGACAGGAATTGTCCGCAGATCTCCATTTCGTCCGGCTGCGGCGTGCGATTCTCGGGTGGCCGGCACTTCACCACATTGCAAATGTAGACGTCGGCGCGCTTGATCGGGATGCCTTCCTTGGAAGCCGTGCCTTCGATCATCTGAGTAAGTAACTGTCCCGCGCGGCCGACGAACGGCAGACCCTGCTGATCTTCATCCGCGCCCGGGCCTTCGCCGACGAACACGAGCCTGGATTGCTCGTTGCCCGATCCGAAGACGATCTTGTTTCGTGCCTCGTGCAGCCGGCAGCGCTTGCAATCGCCGATGTCGGTGAGGATCTTAAGCAGAGAATCCTGCGGCGGTTCGATGGTCGGTAAAGACAGGACCGGGGTTGGGGGTTGGGGATTGGGGATTGGCACGGTAACGGAACGCCGATAGATGGTTTTGATGCCGAGATCCTGGTAGAACTCCAGGCGCTGGCGAATCTCGTCCTTCGTCATTGTGCCGCGTGCAGAGCCAAGCGAAGTTTAAGCACCTGATCGAAGATGCGGTCGGCGATCTCGCGCTTGGGGGCGCGCGATAGCGGAATGGTTTCGCCGGTGCTCAGCACCAGCACCACTTCGTTTTCGTCGGATTCAAATCCGGTGGCTTCCTGGTTCACCAGATTGGCAACCACCATGTCGCAGTTCTTCGATCGAAGCTTCTGGCGGGCGCTCTCGATAAGATTCTCGGTTTCGGCGGCGAATCCGATCAACAGGCGATCGCCCTTTTTCTGTCCCAATTCGGCGAGGATATCGGGCGTAGGATCGAGATCCATCGACATTCGCATGGCGGTTTTCTTGATCTTGTTCCGCGGTACCTGCGCCAGGTGATAGTCAGCCACTGCGGCGGCTTTCACGATGATGCCGGCCTCGGACAGATGCGCCATCACGGCGTCGTGCATTTCGTGAGCGGTCCGGACATGCACCACGCGCGCGCCTTGCGGCTCGCTCAACTGCACTGGTCCGGAAACCAGGATGACTTGCGCCCCACGCTCGGCGGCTGCGTCCGCGAGGGCATAACCCATCTTGCCGCTGGAGCGATTGGAAATGAAACGGACCGGATCCAGGGGCTCCTGCGTGGGACCCGCGGTGATGAGCACGGTCTCGCCTTCCAGATCGCGTGCGTGAAAACTCGAGGCAGCCCCCAAGTCAACAATGACGCCGGCGATTTTGTCCGGCTCGGCCAATCTGCCGGGACCGTTGGCGCCGCAAGCCAGCAAGCCTTCATCCGGCTCCACAATGACGTGGCCGCGCTTGCGCAACACAGCCAGGTTGTCCTGCGTCGCCGGATGCATCCACATATTGTTATTCATGGCCGGGGCAAGAACCACGCGTCCAGTAAACGCGAGATACAAGGTGGTCAGGAAATCGTCGGCCAGTCCGTGCGCCAAACGCGCCAGCAGATCGGCGGTGGCGGGTGCGATCACCAGGATTTCGTTGTCCTGGGCCACGGCGATGTGCTCGATCGCGCTGGACAAAGTTTCTTCCGGGCCTGCGGAAGAAAACAACCCGGTGATCACCTTGCGCCCCGTGAGGCTTGCGAACGTGAGAGGCGTGATGAACTCGCGGGCCGCCTGGGTCATGACCACCTGGACGCGCATGCCGCGCTCCATCAAGGCCCGAGCCAATTCCGCGGATTTGTAAGCGGCAATCCCGCCACCCACGCCCAAGACAACGTTCATCGGCGTTATTCGGGGGGCGTGAATTCCTCGGCGGGAACCCGCATAGCATCGGTGTACTTCACCAGCCCGCGGCGGACTTCCTCCATCGAAGTCACGGTCGGCTTCTTGGATGTGGTGGGGAGAAACGGGCGGGCGCCGTTTTGCAACTGCCGCGCGCGCTTGGCGGCGACGATGATGAACCGATAGGTGCTGTTCTCCTCATCGTCGGGAATTGCATACATCGCGTTGTTTCTCATTCTCTCTGCCATGCCGTGTTACCTCACTCTTCCTCTTCAGGTTCTTCAGGGTCAGTAAAACTATCCAGAATCGGCCGCACTTCTTCTTCCATCCGGACCTTGCGCAGCCGCTCGGCTTCGACGATATTGGCCAAGCGGGCCGAAGCTTCCTCAATATCGCGGTTGATCAGAACAAAATCGTATTGCGTATAGTTCTGAACTTCTTCCGCCGCTCCCTGCAACCGGCGCTGGATCACTTCTTCGCTGTCTTGCGACCGCGAGCGAAGCCGCTGCTCCAGAACGTCCTTCGATGGCGGCAGCACAAAAATACTGATAGCCTGCGGGATCGCTACTTTCAATTGTCTCGCACCCTGGACATCGATGTCGAGTACTAAGTCCTTGCCCTGGTGGGTTGCCAACTCGAAAGTCTCGCGGTTAGTCCCGTAGTAATTTCCGAAAACCTCGGCATATTCCAGGAACTCGCCACGGGCCACGCGATCCTCGAAGTCCTTGCGGGTGATGAAGATATAGTCCGCCCCATTGGTCTCAGTGGGACGCGGCGGGCGCGTGGTGTAAGAGATGGAAAAGGCCAGGTTCGGGACAGTTTTGAGAAGCCGGTGAACCAGCGTAGATTTCCCCGAACCGGACGGAGCGGAGATGATGAAAACCGTCGTCATTCTAGGTTCAAGGCCTGCTCGCGGATCTTTTCGATGGACGCCTTCGAAGCCAGCGCCAGTTCGGTGATCCGTAGGCCCAGATCGCCGATTCCGCTGGTTTTAGAAAGGATGGTGTTGGTTTCGCGGTTCAACTCCTGCAACAGGAAGTCGAGGCGCTTGCCCACTTCGCCGCCCACATTCAGGATCTCATCCAGGTGGCGGGAATGGATCTCGAGGCGTGAGATTTCTTCGCCGATGTCGCCGCGGTCGGCCAGCAGCGCGGCCTCTTGCGCCAGGCGCTGCGGATCCAGGCCCGAGCTGCCCAGCAGTTCCTGCAGCTTTTCCACCAGGCGCTTGTGGAATGCGGGTATGGCTCTCGCGCGAATTTGCGCCATTTCCACGGCGCTCTGGCGAATGTTTGCGTTCTGTTCACGGATGAACGCGGCCAGCTCCGTGCCTTCCCGCGCACGAAACTGGTTGAGTTTTTCGACCGTTTCTTCGATTGCCGCCAGGATCACGCTCTCGGACGCCGGATCGGGCTCGCCTTCAGCGGCCGCGCCGAACATGCCCGGCAGCAACAGGATTCGATTCAGGTCCGGTCGGGCCTCAATACCTTCCTCGGAGGCCGCTTTGCGGAAGGCGGCGAGATAAGAGCGCAGCAGCGGCAGATTGAGACCGCTGGAAACGCCGTTGGCGGTGCGCAACGCCGAACACCGCACGTCGATGTGGCCGCGCAGCACCGATCGCTTGATGACGGCGCGCATGGCGTTCTCCAGGGCGTCCAGTTCAGGGCCCAAGTGGAAATGCAGATCCAGGCCGCGATGATTGACGCTCTTCAGGCTGACGATGATGTCGCCATGCTCGGTGCTCTTCTGGACCCGGGCAAAGCCGGTCATGCTGCGGATGGGAGCAGTCATTTTCTAACGTTCATGGGTTTAACGTTCATGGGTTGAGTAGCGGATCGGCCGGCAAGTACTGCAGCTCATGCAGCCGTTGGTAGATGCCGCCGTGGCCGATCAATTCGGCGTGCGTGCCAACCTCGGAAATCCGGCCTCGATCCAGCACCACGATCTTGTCGGCGCGCCGGATAGTGGAGAGCCGGTGGGCAATGACGATCACGGTCCGGTTGCTCATCAGGGTCTGTAGGGCGCGTTGCACCAGAATCTCCGATTCAGTGTCCAGATGCGACGTGGCTTCATCCAGAATCAGGATCGGCGCGTTCTTGAGCAATGCGCGTGCGATGGCCAAACGCTGCCGCTGGCCGCCGCTGAGCTTCGTGCCTCGTTCGCCGATCACGGTGTCATAGCCCTCGGTCATCCGCTCGATGAACTCTTCGGCCAGTGCGTTGCGCGCGGCTTCGCGAACCTCGTCGTCCTTGGCCTTGGGACGGCCGTAGCGGATGTTATTGGCGACGGTGTCGTTGAACAAGAAGGTCTCTTGGGCAACGATGCCGATCTGGCTGCGAAGGGAGGCGATCTGCAGATCGCGCACATCCTTGCCGTCGATGCGAATCGCGCCACTGGTAATGTCGTAAAAACGCGGAACCAGATTGGCCAGCGTGGTCTTTCCGCCGCCGCTCGGGCCGACCAGCGCTACCACTTCGCCGGCGCGGACTTCCAGTTGAACGCCGCTCAGAGTGAATCCGTTGGGCGCGTTTTGATAGTGGAAGTCGATATCATCCAGCACGATGGCGTGCTGGAACCTGGCGAGCTTCGCCGCATTCGGTTTCTCCACAATTTGTTGATCGCGATCCAGATATTCAAAGATTTTTTGCGAAGCGCCCAGGGCCTGCTGGAAGATATTGTGAATGCCGGTGAGGCGCTTCACGGGCTCGTAGAGCATCAGCAATGCGAAGACGAAGCTGGTGAACTCGCCCGCGGTCAATGTCCCGCTTTTGATCTGGATGCGCGCGTAGCTGAGCAGGGCGACGATCGTAAGTGCACCGAAGCACTCAATGAGCGGGGAAGAGATGGCTTGCTGGGCGATGTAGCGCAGGCTGCTGGACTTGAATCGCGCGGCTGCCAGGGCGAAGCGGTTGGATTCCACGTCCTCCGCTCCAAACGATTTCACCACTTGATGTCCGCTGATGGTCTCCTGAAGAATCTGATTGAGATCCGCCGCTTCATCCTGCGCTTTACGAGTGGTCCGGCGGATGCGCCGCCCCATGCGCAGCGTCGGCACCAGCACAAACGGCAGCACCGTGAGGCTGACCAGCGCCAGCCGCCAGTCCTTTTGGATTACCACGCATAGCAGGGCAACCACTGTAAATATCTGGCGCATCCAATCCGCAAGCATGTGCGACGTGGCCACCTGAATCTTTTCGATATCGTTCATGATGGACGACATCACGCGGCCGGTGGAGTTGGATTCGTAGAAATTGGCGTCTTGCCGCAGCACTTTATCGAAGACGGTCTGCCGCAAGTCGGTTACGGCCGAGATGCCGACATAGTTGATGAAATAGTTCCCGAAGTAATCGCACACGCCCTTGATAAAGAAGGTGGCCACGATGGCCGCGGCCACCATGGTCCAGACGTTATGAATGGCGGCCGGCAAAAAATCCTGAAGATAGACGGTATGCCGAAACAGCGGGATGGTGAACAGTGGAACCAGCGAATCGGCCGATGCGGGATTTAGCACGCGGTCGAAGACCGGGGCGATCAGGACGGCCGTGAATCCCTGCGCGGCTCCTACCAGCGCCATCAAGATCACCGAAAAAAGCAACGGTGCGATGTATGGCCGGACGTAGCGGAGGAGACGGCGGAGTTCGGTCATCTGGGTTGTGGGAGGTGGGGGGTGGGTTGCAGGAAGTGGGGGGTGGGTTGTGGGACGAGGCGGTCGATGGCCTCTGCGACCTCCGACACCTCAATTGAGTTGATCCCATTCGGACTCGTCAGGACCGCGTTTTCGGTGCGCCAGGGGCTCCAGTTTTCCACGTCCGACGATCCGAAAAGCACAATTACAGGGCGGCCGAACGCCGCGGCGATATGGGCCGGGCCGCTGTCATTTCCAACGAAAAGCGAAGCGCCCGCGAGCAGCGACTTCACTTCTTCCAGCGCCGCGCCTTGAAAGCAACAATGTTCACCGAAGGCCGACAGATCTTCGTCTGCGCCCGCGACAAACAGTGGTTCGATCCCCAGGTCTCGAAGGTGTTTCGCGACAGCGAGGAAGTTTTCCCGCGGCCAAGTCTTCTCGGGCGACGAGGCCAGGGGATGCAACACGGCGTAGGGACCGCTCCGGGAAAAGGGCGCGGCAAACAATCGCGCGCGCGGGATCTCGGACTGCGGCACTCCCAGATAAAACATGGCGGACGCGAGATGTTCGGCCGTATGAACCTTGCGGTCCATTTTCAAAATCTCCGGGCCCAAAATCTCCTGCGCGCGCGGAATGCGGATGTTGTACATCGGCTGGAAGCGAAAATGGCCGAATCCGGCGCGCAATCCCGACGCCGCTGCCAGCATCAGGCGCACGCTGGTGGCGCCGCCGTGCAAATTGAGCGCAAGATGCGGGCGCAAGCGGGCCAGGCTGGCGGCATTCGGTGCGAGGATTTGATCGACATCGGGATTGCCGGTGAAGACCGCGGCGAAATTGTCTTCCACCACTACGCTGAGTTTCAAATCGGGGCGGAATTGTTTCAACAAAACGAGCGCGGGCGTCGTCAGCACGCTATCGCCCAACGACCGCAAGCGAATCACAGCCACCCGGGCGCCTTCGGGCAAGCGGTCAAGCACATTGGTCATTGGAAAAGGTCAGCTTACTCTTCGACCTTGGCCTCGTCGATCAGCATGACGGGAATGTCTTCGCGAATCGGGTAAACGCGCTTGCACTGGACGCATTTCAAGCCGCTCTGATCGGGCTTCATCTCCAACTCCGCCTTGCACAGCGGACAGACCAGTATGTCGAGCAAATCCTTGCTGATTGCCATGGTTTGATTCAGTTTAGCGTGATTCAGTTTAACAGGGTTATCTGAGCCGCGCCCGGCAGCCAGCGTAACGGCCTAGAACGTGAACCGCGCCTGCAAATCGATTCTGCGGTTCAGTCCGCTCTGCGCAAAGGCGCCGACGCCGCCAGCCAGGGTGTTCGATTCGTCAAACAGCGGCGACGTGATGATGCCGTTGATGGGTCCGGGATTGACGTGATTGAGCAAGTTGCGCGCCTGGACGGATAGTGTCAGGTTGTAGCGCTGACCGGTGGATGTGCCTCCGCCAAGCCCGCGGAAGAAGCCGCCGGGACCACCGCCGCCTCCCGGACCGCCCGCGAAGCCGCCGCCACCTGGTCCGCCGCCCTGACCTCCGCCACCGCCTCCACGTCCACCACCGCCTCCGCCGCCACCTGGGCCGCCGCCACCGAAGTCGCCATTGTTGCGATTGTTCCTGGTGCTCTCACGCGACCCGCCGAACCCGAACGTCTTGCTGAGGCGCAGGTTGATGCTGACATTGCCCGGGCTCCGGCCGAAGTTGCGCGGCAGAATCGCCTCGCCCGGCGTGGGGTTGGGATCGAGATAGACGCCGTTAAAGAAATACTTCGTGGGGGTTGGTGAGATTCCGGGCCGTTCGTTGAACAGCGTGTCGCCGTAGGGGTCGGTGCCGGTGGTGATGTTAAATGGCGCACCGGTATTCATAGTGACAAAAGGCGCCAGCTGAAGCGCCCACCATGCACTGATGGTGCCGCCTATGAAACCACGGTTGCGTTGGTCGAGCGCGGAAGGTCCGTACTCGCCTTGCATGCTGTAAGGATTTGAGGGCAGCGTGCCGACGCCGTCGGTGTTGCTATAGGCGCGGCCATACATATAGAACCCATTCAGCGAGATTCTCTTGTTCAATTGCGAGCGGACGTTGGTGATCAACTGCCACTGGTTGAACAGCCCCGCCGATTCCATCAA
Source organism: Bryobacterales bacterium (assembly GCA_003166865.1). Lineage (GTDB taxonomy): Bacteria > Acidobacteriota > Terriglobia > Bryobacterales > Bryobacteraceae > Palsa-89. The sequence continues at coordinate 42,483 of PMUP01000064.1, read as the reverse complement.
AAGCACGGGATCTGTTTTGTACTCGGAGTAGAGGGGGAAGATGCCGGTGCCAGGCCCCGTGTAGGTGTCGAGCTCGGGCGCGTTAATATCCTGCGATCGCAGTTCATGCAAGCCGTGCGAGTTTACGTAGTTCTCCGATATCGTTGTGTTCTTGGGTAGCTGGCGCTCCACGGTGAAAGCTTCCTGCAAGATGTAGGGCGCGTGAATGTGCGAATCGAGAAGCTCGATGGTCTGCGTGGATTCGGGCGGCAATGACAAGCCCGGGGGAATGCCCACCACCGAGGAGTCGTACGGGATCGGATTGGCGGCGCTCTGCGTGATCACATATTGCTGCTGCAAAATGCCGTTGTAGCGCTCCGCGGTCTCGATGTTTATTTGGCTGACGCGATCGTAGAAAATGCCAAAGCCGCCTCGGAACACCGTGCTGGGGCGAGGATTGTTCTTGCTTTGGCCGGGTGCCCAGGCGAATCCGACGCGCGGCGCCCAATCGTGCCAGTCGTGAATGTCGGTCTGGGTTTCGAAGCGCAGGCCCAGGCTCAGTGTGAGGTTGGGTTTCACGCGCCAGTCGTCACCGACAAATGCACCGACATCCGCCATATTGACGTTCACGTAAGGATTTCCAGCGTTAATGGTGAACTGGGATGGTCCGGCCCCCAGCTGCTGGATGGCCAGCGGGCTCAAGCCCATCTGTTGCAGTATTAGGGTGCGCTGGTAGACCTGGATTGAAGTGAGCTGTACACAGTCGGCGGGATTTTGGTCGGCTGCATCGCAGGTCACACCCGGCGCCACGGGCTGGTTGTCCGCATTGAGAATCGGCGCGTAGACGCCGTTGAAATTGTAACTGCCTCCGAAGTTTTGAGGCGAAAAGTTGTTAATGGTGACGGCGCGAACGCGAACGCCAAATTTCCAGGTATGCGCGCCGCCGGAAATCGTAGTGTAGTTCTGCAGCTCGTAGTTGTTTTGGGTGTTGATGTAGGTTCCTATTTGGGCTCCGCCGCCATTAAACGCTCCGCCCACGTTAATAGCGGCCAGAGGGCTATTGGACGTCTCATCCGATTGCTGGTGATACAACTGAAAATGCGTCTCGTTGATCACCTTGGTGCTGAGGACAGCCGTTTCGATCAGCTGCACCGTTTGGTCCGTGTTCAACGCATGAAAGCCGGTGGTTAAAAGACTCAGATTCCCCACGCCCTGGTTGTCAAGATCGTTACGCGTGTAACCGTAGCGCATGGTCAGCGTGTTGTTCTTGCTAAGTTGATAATCGATGCGCGGGCTGATTCGAAGACGGTTCTGAGGTTGTACGAAGACGCTATTGAAAGGCGCGATCGCGAACGTACTTGGGGTTACGTTGAAGCCGTTGATGATGTTTCCGTTGTTAATATCGCGATCCTGCACATCCAGAAAGAAAGACGCCTTCTTGCCGAGAGCGCCGCTGAGGGACCCGCCGAAGTTCTTCTGCAAGAACGGCGCTTTCTCGGCGGCGTAGGGGTTTCGCGCATCCCAGATGCCATCGCCGAAGTCAACGTTGACGTTGCCGTGCAACTTGTCGGTCCCTGGCTTGGTCAGGATCTCGATGCGTCCGTACCCGAGTTTGTCGTACTCGGCCGAAAACGGGTTCTGATTGATGCGGATCTCGCGGATGGAGTCTTTGCTCGGCAGCGTGCCGCCAGTAAAGCCGTCGATGTAGATCTGCCCTCCGCTCGGTCCCGCGGATGGTCCGGCCAGAGCTTGTAAATCGGCCTGCAAATCATCGGGATCGTCCGACAGCGCCTGCAAATCCGCTCCCCGCAAGATTAGGGCGCCCGCATTTTGCGAAGGGTCGACACTGATTTGGGGTCCGGGGTTTTCTTGCACCGTCACTTCCTGCTTTTCGGCGGCCACCTGCAACTGTATGTTGGCCGTCACGGTTGGCGACGCTGTCAGATCGACCGCGAAGGGCTGGATTTGTTGCAGCCCGGGCGAAGTAGCCTGGACGCTGTACTTGCCGGGCGCGAGGCCAGTGATCGAATAGTTGCCGTCGTCGCCCGCGGTTCCCGATTTCACCGGGCCCGCGGCATTGGACACCGTGACCTTGGCGCCCGGAATCACCGCGCCGGATTCGTCGCTGACTGCGCCATGCACGGTGGCGGACGATTGGGCATCGAGCTTTGGCGTCAGGAGAGTCAGCGGCGACAATAGGGTCAACAACAGCAGGAGGAGCCACAGTAGGGGTTTCATTTCGTACCTTTGTTATCGGTCTACCGGGATCATTCCTCCGGCCCGCCGCCGACCTCGAGATTCCAAGATCCTAAGTTCACTTGTCCACCGGTGCGCGGAGCAGCCGCCAGGAAAGGTTCCACGCCTGCGACAAACGCAAAGGCGGTGACCGAAGAATCGTCGGGGCCTCTCGAACTGGAGACGATCACCGCATCGCCTTTTTTCAACTCCGAAAGCGCCAGCTGCGGCATCCGTTCGAGCACCTGCTGGAGATCGCCGTTGGCGCCCGCGCCGCCGCCGGGTCCGCGAAAACCGCCCGGGCCACCGGGTACGCCCGCTGGACGCTCCCCCGCTGCTGGACCACCAGCCGCTCCTGGCCCGCCCGCCGCCCCGCCAGGGCCACCACCACCGGCCGAATCAGGCCGAAGCCGCCGAGCGAGCGCCGCTGCCACCACGGGATCCAGGCGTCGCAACAGGGTGCCTTGGTTGATGTGAACCACCAGCGGCTTCTTGGTTTGCAGGTTCGTGAGTTGGACGGTATTGGCCGCAGCATCCACGGATTCAACCGTGCCGGCCAGCGTCTGGAAGGCTCCTGAAATCAGTTCCTCGGCTTTCAGGTGCGTTCCGTCCTCGTTCTTGTCGCCGAGAGCGCGCACAATGTCGCCAGCCTGCAGCTCGGTAAACGAGCTGGGCTTGGCATCCGCGAATTTGACCGAATCAGGCGCGTAACGCCGGAAATCGGCTGCCGACGCGTCAATCACGATGGTCTTCGGCTCGCGGCCCCGCGTTGTGATCGTGACTTCCTTGCTAGCCGCGTTCAGCGCGGACACCGTGCCAACCACACCGCGTGTCTGCCATTCTGCCTGGTCGTGCTGATGTTTCTGGGCCAGATCGGCCTTGGTCATGATGACCAGAGTGCGCGCGGGGACGGTGGTAGCGCCTTCCTCAAGCGGCACTCGGGCCAGTGCGCGGTCACCCACCGCCACATCCGAAAACACGATTTTGGTCGCCTTCTTGACATCCTTTTCACCCGGCGGGATGCGGAGAAATGACGTGCTATCGCTCAGAGTGACCGTGTAGACCGCGCCGTCATCGGCCTTTAACTTGATTTGCTTGCCCGCGCCATCGATGGAAGTCACTTCGCCGATCACCGATTTCAGCGCCGGCGGAGCTTGCGCGAAGCCCACCAACACGGCGATCAACACACTGGCCAACATGGCGCACACTTTCATCACTACTACTGGGCGATGAACTACTTACGGCGGTTACTTGCGAAGTGTCAAGAAACGTAAACGCGGGGGCCGTGATCTAAACGCCGTCAATTTGGGCTGACCACCAGCTTGTTGTCCACGCCAATCACGCCTTTTACCTTCTTGGCTATCTTCTCGGCTTTTTCCCTCAACTTGTCGTGGGTCACCTTGCCGGTGAGCACCACCGTGCCGCCGTGGGCATCCACGTTGATGGGCTGGCCTCCCACCTCGGAATCGTCCGCCAGCCTCACCTTGACCTGATCCACAATTATGTCGTCGGTGACCGGCGTCTTGTCCTTTTGAGCCAGCAGGGGCGTCAGGAGCAGAGCAAACAAGATCGCAAGAGAAAAGAGTCGCATGCGAGTTTAATTCTCCCCCCGCATGGATCGCCAGTCAATGGCATTAAGAAACGCGGGATTTTCGCGCCAGTCCTTTTGCACTTTGACAAACAGTTCTAGAAAGACCTTGTGCCCCACCATCTTTTCAATTTCATAGCGCGCCAGCGTGCCGATTTTCTTGAGAGCCGCGCCGCCCGCGCCGATGACGATAGCCTTCTGACCGTCGCGTTCGACGTAGATGGTCGCGGCGATTTTGGTGATCTTCGACGATTCCTCCCAGCGGTCGATCAGCACGGCCACGGAATGAGGCACCTCTTGGCGAGTGTGGCGGAGGATTTGCTCGCGGATCATTTCAGCCGCCAGAAATCGCTCGGGTTGATCGGTCAGATGGTCGGCCGGGAAATAGGCCGGCCCTTCCGGAAGACGCGAAACGATAGCTTCGCGCACGCGATCCAGGCCCTCCCCGGTGGTGGCTGAAACCGGGAGGTATTCGTCGAACTCCCGGATCGTTTTGTATTGCTCGATGAACGGCAGCAGCTTGCGCTTGTCTTGCACGCGGTCGATTTTGTTGGCCAGCAGAAAGACGGGCGTAGACAGGTCCTTCAGCACGGACACGGCCTCGGCATCTTCGGTGGAGAAGGGAATGGATGCGTCGGCCACATAGAGCAGGACGTCGCGATCCTGCAGCGCTGTCCGCACGGTCTCCATCATGCGCCGGTTGAACAGCGTGGTCGACTTATGAATGCCGGGCGTGTCGACAAAAACCACTTGCGCGCCGGGCAGATTCACCACCCCTTGAATGGTGGTGCGGGTGGTCTGCGGCTTATCGGAAACGATGGCCAGCTTTTCGCCGATGAGCGCGTTCAACAGCGTCGATTTCCCTGCGTTGGGCCGGCCGATCAGCGAAGCGAACCCCGAGCGGAATTCGCTCATGCTCGGGTCTCGGGCACGGTTTCCGGGGCCACTTTCGATACGCGCACTTGCTCCACTTTCAGCTCGTCGCCGGCCAGAACTTCCAGGCGGATTCCATCGCGCTCGATGACCTCGCCGACGTGCGGCACGTGCCCCAGCCATTCCGTAACCAGGCCGCCGATGGTGGTGGACTCGGTCTCTTCCGGCGGGCGGAACTCCAGCAGATCGTGCAAGCGGTCCAGATCCAGGCTGCCCGCCACCACGAAGCTGCCGTCGGGCTGCTTTTGCACGTCGCGCTCGGGCTCGTGCTCGTCGTGAATTTCGCCCAGGATTTCCTCCACCATGTCTTCCATGGTCGCCAGACCCGCCGCATTGCCGTATTCGTCAATGACGATGGCCATGTGGGCGCCGTCGTGCTGCATCTCGCGAAGCAGATCGTTCACCGGCTTGGTTTCGGGAATCAACCGGATGGGGCGCGTTAGTTCCCGGACGCGGCGGCCTTGGCGATCGGCTTCGTCGAGCTCGAACATGTCGCGCACGTGCACGAAACCGATGATGTTGTCGATGCTTTGGTCATAAACGGGAATGCGCGAATATTGCTCGTGAATCACCAGCTCGCGCAGGTCCTCGAGCGAGCGGTTCGCGTCGATCGCCACCATTTTGGGACGCGGCGTCATGACCTCGCGGACGGTCTTGTCGCCAAATGCAACCACGGACTCAATGAGTTTTCGATCGTCTTTCTCGATGAGGCCTTCCTCTTCACCGGCCGAGATTAGCGCCTCAATGTCCTGTGCCGGGCTGGGGCTCTCTTCATTGGTTGCGGCAGGCTTGGAGAGCTCAACAAGGGACTGGAAGAAGCCGAGCACCGCGGTGAGCGGGCGCACCAGCAGCGCGCACACCCGCAGCACGGGAGCGAGCGGAAGCAGCCAGCGGCCGCTGGTTTTGCGGTACAGCACCTGGGCCAGAACATAGGTGGAGAGCAGCATGGTGAGCCAGGCGAAGAGCGCTGCTTCAAAAAGGTTCTGCCAGGGCGCCGGCTCGCCCTCGCGCGTGGCCAGAAAGCAAACGCCCAGCAGCAGTATCAAGGTGTGCTTGATCAGCGAAAACGCCAGCACGCCGTCGTCGCCCTGCACCCCGATGCGATCTTCCAGAGTCTCCTTGAAGAATTGGAGCGCGGGCAGATCGCGCGACCGCAGGCGCAACGATTCCGTGTACAGGACTTGAACCACCGTGATGACACACAGCAGTACGGCCCAGACGACGGTGGCGCCCACAGCGAACCACGTCATGCCCGCACCCTCGCGATCAGGCCGTTGGGCAGTCCCAGCGCCGCGCGCCACTTATTTTCAGCCCGAGCCATTTGACCGCGGTCTTTCTCGTGATCCATGCCGAGCAAATGCAGAACGCCATGCAGCATCAGGATCTCGATTTCCCGGCCAACCGGGTGCCCGTACTCGGCGGCCTGGCGCTTGGCATGCTCGAACGAAATAGCAACGTCGCCCAGGAAACCAAGCGACTGCCGGGACGGAAACGACAGCACATCCGTAGCGCGGTCATCCTTACGAAAATCACGGTTCAGCCGCCGCACCTCCGCATCTCCCGCGATCAGGCAGGTGAAAGGCCGTCCGCGTGTAACTTCCGACTCCAAACGTTTGGCAAACGCGCGCGCCTGCCGCCGTGAAAAGCCCCGCTCAAGGCCCGGAGTGCCCGAATGGAATAGCAGAGTGGTCTGCTCTTGAGGCATGGCAGGTATTCTTAAACCAGTGGAATCTCGCGGTTTTCCGCGGGCGCAACCGGGAGCGGCGCGTCAGTTCCGGGAAGCGTGGCCGGCAGCGCGGCCTCGGCGGGTTCGGTGAGTCTTAACGCCAGCTGGCGGCCAGCGCCGATGGCTTCCTGATGGCGCTCGTAGGCTTTTACGATCCTCTGCACCAGGATATGGCGAACGACGTCGCGTTCGTCGAAATAGACAAAGCTGATTCCTTCCACGCCGCGCAGCACCTCCACGGCATCGCTCAGCCCGCTGCGTTTTCCGGACGGCAGGTCGATCTGCGTGAGATCGCCCGTGACCACCATCTTGGAGTTGAAGCCCTGGCGCGTCAGCACCATCTTCATCTGTTCAGCGGTGCTGTTCTGCGCTTCGTCCAGAATGATGAAACTGTCGTTGAGCGTGCGGCCGCGCATGAACGCGATGGGCGCCACTTCAATGACGGCCCGCTCCAGCAACTTCTCCACCCGGTCGGCTTCCAGCATGTCGTACAGGGCATCGTAGAGCGGGCGCAGATACGGATCGACTTTTTCCTGGAGATTGCCGGGCAGGAATCCGAGGCGCTCGCCTGCTTCCACGGCCGGACGCGTAAGCACGATGCGCGAGACGCGCTTGCTCAGTAGCGCCGAAACCGCCATGGCCACGGCGAGATATGTTTTTCCGGTGCCCGCCGGTCCGACGCCAAAAACCAGGTCGTGCCGCTCGATGGCTTCCACGTAGCGGCGCTGGTTCACGGTCTTGGGCGCGAGCGTCTTCTTTCCGAAATTCCGCTGACGCCCGCTGTGAACCAGGCTGCGCAGAGTGACCTCGGGGTCGGCGGTGACCACCCGCAGATAACTGTTCAAGTCGCCATTCGCGAAGCTCTGGCCTTCTTTCACTAAACTGACATAATCCTCGAGAATGCTGGCGGCGCGAATCACGTCCGGTTCGGCGCCTTCGATTTCGAGCGAATCGTTCAGCAGGCTGGCGGTGACCTTCAGTCCACTCTCGAGAACGCGGATGTTTTCGTCGCGAGTGCCGAACAAGGATTCGATGCCGCGAGTAATCTGAACGCTGAGTTTCATTCCAAAATGAAGTGGCTTAATTGCATGCTGAAACAGCAGGAGAGGCCTGATTGCCACATAAGTCGCGACGTACGTAGCGAAACAAGCAGGGACCGGGAGCGGGAACTTTCATCCGCGAACGCGGAGGAAAAGCAAACATCTATCCGACATTGTACCAGAGACAGCCAGACCCTGCCCCGGATTGACCAAAATTTGGGCGCCATATGCGCGGCGCACGCAACGTGGGGTACGATAACTCCCGTGCAGGGTTGAAAATGAACCGATCGCAAGTGTTTCGCCAGATGGTGAAGGCTAGCGCACGCGAGCTTAGGGTGCTTCCTTTTTCACGCCTGGCTCAGATGACAAGCGAACCAAGCGAAGAGGTGGCGCTGGGTACCCGCAAGGGTGCATTTTCAGTTATCGTCGAACCGCGGGAAGACGGCACACTTAGAGTTGTTGTGCAAGGCTTTCTGAAGTGGTCATGGCTACCGGGCGCTAAGAGCGTAGCCCTCGACGGCTTCTACAAGCACCCGGACGGCTCCGTCACGGGTATGCGAGATTCGGACTTTTATGGTTACGACTAGATCACGGTTGCGTGCCTCAGGTATGTAATCGCCAAATCTGGGAAGCTGGAGGAGCTGGTAATGCTCTTCCTAAGGTACGTTCCGGGCCCGCCGCTCTCGCAATTCGTGCACTTGCTGTGGCTCTACGAAGGCTACACGCAACCCCACGCCAAGGAACGGATTCTGCCTACTGGTGAAATGCAGATCGTGATCAATTTGCTCGAAGACCGGTCCAGCGTCTACGATCGCGACGACACCGATCGCTGCCAGACCTTTCGCGGAGCGCTGCTCTCGGGCGCCCACTCGCAGTACCAGGTCGTCGGCACCGCGCAGCAGGCCTGCGTGATGGGTGTACATTTCCGGCCGGGCGGCGCGTTCCCGTTCCTGCGGAGACCGGCTGGCGAGTTGCGCGACACCACCGTGTCACTCGACGCACTATGGGGAAGAGCGGCGATCGATCTGCGCGATCGACTGCTCGAGGCCGCGACGAATGAAGCTCGTTTCGAGATTCTGGAGCAATTCCTGTTGGCCGAACTCACGCGAGGATTCGATCACCACGGCTTGGATCACCATGGCGCCGTGGGATTCGCCTTGCGCCGGTTCATGGCTGCGCCGCACATGACAACCATGGCGTCGGTGAGCGAACAGATTGGCCTGAGCCCCAAACGATTCATCCAGGTATTTCGCGACGAAACCGGATTCACTCCCAAAGTGTTTTGCCGTATCCGGCGCTTCCACCGGGCCCTGGACCGCATGGAAGGCCGCAAGAACGTCGAATGGGCCAATGTCGCCCTCGATTGCGGCTACTTCGATCAGGCCCACTTCATTCATGACTTCCGCGCGTTCTCCGGCATCAATCCGTCCGCCTATCTCGCGCACCGGACGCCGCATCGCAATCACGTGCCGCTGGACTGAACTCTCCCGGGTCCAAATTTTTACAATACGGGCGGCGGTGATTCGGCGCACAATGGCTGCATGACAACGAAAGTAAAACCGATTCCCGAGGGCCACCACACCGTAACCCCGTATCTCGTGGTTCCCGGCGTGGCCAAGCTTATCGAATTTGCGAAGCAGGCGTTTGGCGCTACCGAAGTTTACCTTTCCAAGCGGCCGGATGGAACCGTGCAACACGCCGAGATCAAGATTGGCGATTCAACCGTGATGATGGGCGAGGGCGGGGCCGGCGGGAAAAACTTTCCGGGTATGCTTCACCTTTACATGGAGGACGTCGACGCGGTCTATCAGCGGGCTATCCAAGCGGGCGCGAAGTCGCTTCGCGAGCCGGCGGACCAGCCCCAGGGCGACCGCATGGGCGGCGTGGAAGACGCGTTTGGCAATCAGTGGTGGATCGCCACGCACATTGCGGATGTTAGCCCGCAGTAGAACGTAAAACCATCGGCATGTTTCAGCCCGCCCTGCGCTAACATGAAATATCTCCATGCCCATCGATTGGTTTCCGCTGTGGCTCAGCTTGCGCGTGGCCGTGATTTCCACCGCAATCGCGCTCGCGATCGGGCTGTGGCTGGCATGGACTTTGGCGAACCGGTCGTTTCGCGGCAAAGAAGTTTTGGATGCCGCAGTCACTCTGCCGCTGGTGCTGCCGCCGACCGTCCTGGGCTACTATCTGCTGGTCTTGCTCGGCCGAGCCAGTCCCATCGGCCACCTCTATGAATGGCTGTTCGGTGGGCCGCTGGTCTTCACCTGGCAGGCGGCGGTGGTGGCCTCGCTGTTTCATTCCACGCCGCTGCTGGTAAAGTCCGCCCGAGCTGCTTTCGAAAACGTCGATCGATCGTACGAACGCGCGGCGCGCAACCTGGGCGCCACCGAACTGCGGCTGTTCTGGAGAGTGACCCTGCCGCTGGTGAGGCGGTCCATACTTGCCGCGGCCGCGCTGGCCTTCGCCCGATCGCTGGGTGATTTCGGCGTCACGCTCATGATCGCCGGCGATATTCCAGGCCGCACCCAAACGGTTTCCATCGCAATCTTCGACGCCGTGGAATCAGGCAACGGCGGACCCGCTCGCGTCCTGGTGCTCATCATCTCTGTGATCGCGCTCGTCATTCTCACACTAGCGAATCGCCTCACCTCCAACCCCTTCGGACCTCGCCAGACTGCTTTATGATCCAGGCCCGGATTCGCAAGCAGTACGCTCCAGGCCCCGATTCCGCCGGTTTTTCGCTCGATCTCGAATTTCACGCCGCAGCCGGAGTGACGGTGCTGTTTGGTTCGAGCGGGGCCGGAAAAACGCTGACGCTCGACTCCATCGCCGGCTTCGTGCACCCCGATGAAGGCCGCATCCTGCTTGACGACCAGATTCTGTTCGACGGCGCCGCGCGTGTGCATCTGCCTCCCAGATCGCGCCACTGTGGATACGTTTTTCAAAACTACGCGCTTTTCCCGCACATGACGCTGCGGCAAAACCTGGAGTTCGCGGCCGAGCGCGCGCCGAGGCTCGGCCGGCACCGCAAGGTGACCGAGATGCTTGAGAAATTCCACTTGGGCGAAGTCGCCGGGCACAGGCCCTATCAGCTTTCGGGCGGACAGAAACAGCGTTGTTCCATCGCCCGTGCATTGATCGGAGCGTCGCGCGTCTTGTTGCTGGACGAACCCACGCGCGGTCTGGATGCTCCGCTCAGAGCCGAGCTCTATTCCGTGCTCCGGCAGGTTCGGCAGGAGTTTGGAACGCCCATCTTGCTGGTCACGCACGACACCGAAGAATGCCTTACACTGGCCGACGAGATGATCGTGCTGCGCGAAGGCCGCGCGGTGCAGAGCGGAACGCCACGTAAAGTCTGTGAACAGCCTGCCAATGCGGATGTCGCGCGATTGCTGGGACTCTACAACGTCTTGCCCGTGGAGATCCGGTCGCTTGATCCGGGCCGCAATACCAGCCGGCTGCGTTATCAGGATTTCGAGCTGGCGGGTCCCTATTTCCCCGGCCGGCTGATTGGCGACCAAGTGTGGTTGTATGTCCGGCCCGATCAGCTTTCCGTGGCGCCCCACAATGGCCGCCCGGCGTTCAATCAGATCCCCGCCACGCTGCTTCGCACGGTGGAGAAGCCCGAGCGAGTGCGTCTGGAGTTTTCAGGCGAGATCGCCGTGGAAGTGCCGCCGGACGTTCTCGAGCAACACAATGGTGTGAAGGAATGGGTGATCGAGTTCCCCCGCGCCGGCCTGCGGGTCCTCTGAAGTAGTACAGACATATGAAGCGCTACTGCATTACCGATTCGCTCGAAGTGGCCACGCGCGCCGCCGCCGATGGCGTCGAGATGATTCAGATTCGCGCCAAAGAGCTTTCCGCGCGAGCGCTGAGTGATTTGGTGGCAAGGATCAGGCGAGTTGCACAAAGGAGCCGGATTCTGGTGAACAAGCGCACCGATGTCGCGCTGGCCTGTGGTGCACACGGGGTACATCTGCCCGCCGGATCGATGGCGCCGGACACGATTCGCCGGATCACACCCGCGGGCTTCTTGATCGGTGTCTCCTGCCACACCATCGAAGAACTGCGCGCGGCCGAACGCGAGGGCGCCGATTTCGCGGTGTACGGGCCAGTTTTCCCGAGTCCCACGAAATCCCTCGCGCCCATCGGCATCCAAGCTTTTCGAGAAGCCGCCGCCAGCGTCCGTCTGCCGGTCTACGCATTGGGCGGGGTCACGCGTGAAAACGCCGCGGCTTGCATTGCCGCAGGAGCGTCCGGCATCGCCGGTATTTCCTTATTCGATTAACATTGAGGATTGCAACCCTCGCCGCCAGTCTCCACCGCCGCCCGGCGCCAGAAACTGCTGGGTCTGGCCTTGCGCGTGGGCGTGTTCGCTCTGATCGCGGCGCTGGGCTACTATTTTGTTTTTCCGATCATCATCGCCTTGATCGGCGCGCCGGTCTTCGTCATCTCAACCCTGGGCACGTTCGCCGCCGCCGCCGTCGCCAATACGCTCGCGGTCCGCATTTACGAACGCGGAAGACTAGCCGATATCGGCCTGGGCTGGACCGCCGCTTCCCGACGCAATCTATCCTTCGGGGTATTGGGCGGTATTGGCGCGGCAATGGTGGTGGTCGTGATTCCGCTGGTGCTGCGCGGAGCAGATCTCGAGTCCGTTCCGAACGAACACTTCCGCTGGCCCTCCATGCTCTTCGTTTCCATACTGCTCCTGTTCGGCGCTGTCGGTGAAGAAATGCTGTTTCGCGGCTATGGCTTTCAAGTGCTGGTGAAAGGTATTGGCCCCTTCGCGACCATTCTTCCCGTCGCCGTCCTGTTCGGCCTGGCCCACTCGCAGAATCTGAACTTCGGCCCGCTCGCGCTGACAAACACCATCCTGTGGGGCGTGGTGCTCGGCTTCGCCTACCTTCGCAGCGGCGATCTTTGGCTGCCCATCGGACTGCACTTCGGCTGGAACTGGGCCCTGCCCTTGCTCGGCGTCAATCTCAGCGGGTTTACAATGGATGTCACAGGCTACGCGATGCATTGGAGACTCGGAGAACGCTGGAGCGGAGGCGCCTACGGCCCGGAAGGCGGCTTGCTCACCACCGCCGTCGCAATCGGCCTGTTCTTCTATGTCGGAAAAGCCCCCATCCAGCATCAGGAAACATCCCCGCCGGAGGAAGTATGATCCGTACGCGCCGAGCAACCTGCTACCTTTTGCCGCCCGCGGCCTGTCTTCTGTTTTCCACCCTCGCGCCGCTCGCGGCCGGCGCCGACCCAAAGCTCACTGACGACGACCGTATCGAGATTCTGCGCGGCCTGATGTCCGAGTACGCCACGGTGAAGGCCCTTCTTCCGCGCTCCAAGAAGCCGCTGCCGATTGACAGCACCGGCCAGTGGGACAAGCAGTTCTGGGATCAAGCCAACCGGGAGTTTGGAGCCGCCGCGCGCGTAGGGGACTTGGTGCAGATCACCCATTTGAACATCGAAAGCGACAAAATCGTGTTCGAGATCAACGGTGGTATGAAAGGCGCCAACCGGGGAAGCTGGAAAGATCACGTGCAGGTTGGCATAGGCGGGGTGAACCCCGTCAACCGGCCGCAGAACTCCAACTCCAACGCGCCCGGTGGCACCTCCATAGCGCTCTTGTTCAATGGGCCGATTCCTCCCATCAAGGCCGACGACATCAAGAAGATCCTGGCGCCCGTCCTCAATTTCGACAGCCAAAGTGCAACCGACAATTACTTCGACAAGCTGCCTGAGCCGATCCAGAAAGCCATCAAGGCAAATAAAGTTATCGTAGGCATGGATCGCGACCAGGTCTTGCTCGCGATCGGCAAGCCCCGCCACAAGGAACGCAACATATCGAGCGACGGCACCGAAACCGAGGACTGGATCTATGGCGATCCTCCCGGTAAGATTACTTTTGTGACCTTCACCGGGTTCAAGGTAACCCGGATCAAGGAAGCTTACGCCGATATTGGGGGGTCCACGGCGCCGCCGCTAGTGGCCAAATAGGCCGCCAAATAGAACCTGGAGAGACATGTCCATCCGAGTAGGCATCAACGGCTTCGGCCGCATCGGCCGCAATGTTGTCCGCGCAGGCTTGCATCATCCCAACATTGATTTTGTCGCCGCTAACGATCTCACCGACACAAAAACGCTGGCGCATCTGCTGAAGTACGATTCCATCCTCGGCCAGCTTCATGAAGACGTGAAGGTGGATGGCGATTCGATCGTCGTCGCCGGAGAGCGCATCAAGATCTTTGACGTGAAGGATCCGGCTGAACTGGATTGGAGCTCTCTCGGCGTCCAGGTGGTGGTGGAATCCACCGGCAGGTTCACCGACAAGAAAGACGCGGCCAAGCATCTGCGAGGCACCGTGAAGAAGGTCATCATCTCGGCGCCCGCCACGGGCGAGGACATTACCATCGTTCTCGGCGTCAACGAGAACATGTACGATCCCGCCAAGGATAACGTCATCTCGAATGCCTCCTGTACCACCAATTGCCTTGCCCCGGTGGTCAAGGTGCTGCACGAGAAGTTCGGCATCCTCAAAGGATCGATGACCACCATCCACAGCTACACCAACGATCAGAACCTGCTGGATTTTCCCCACAAGGATCTGCGCCGTGCGCGCGCCGCTGCGCTGAACATGATCCCCACCACCACCGGCGCCGCCAGGGCCATCTCGCTGGTGATGCCGGAGCTAAAGGGCAAGCTGGATGGTTACGCGATGCGCGTTCCCACGCCCGATGTTTCAGTGGTGGATCTGGTGGTGCTGACGTCCAAGAACACCACCACTGAAGAAGTGAACAAGGCGCTGCAAGATGCGGCCAACGGCTCGCTCAAGGGCATCCTGGCGTACACCGAAGACCCGGTGGTTTCCACCGATATGCTGCACAACCCCAATAGCTCGATCGTGGACGCCGGCCTGACCAAGGTGCTGGACGGAAATCTGGTTCACGTCATCTCGTGGTACGACAACGAGTGGGGCTACTCGATGCGTGTGGTGGATCTGATCGATTTCCTGGGCAAAAAAGGCCTGAACTAGCTCTCAAGTATCTTTCCGCACCACCCACGTCGTCATCGAGCGTTGGTTCTGGACGACGGTGGTCTTCAATGGATCGGCCAACTGCCCGCCGAGGTCTTTTGTGAGACTCACCAGCATGGCCTCGTCCACCAGATAGCGCTCCGAACCATCGGGCAACAGGAAGCGGCGGCCGACGATCGGTTTCACCTGATGTTCCATTCCAATCGACGACGCCAAGCGGCAGAAGAATAAACCGCCCGGCTTCAATACCCGCCATGTTCCGCGCAGCATGGCGTCAAAGTGATGGCCGTCGCGCGCGAAGTGGAGGACCGCGCTGCTGATCACCAGGTCGGCGAAGGGCTCCGTGAAGGACGTGGCTTCGATGGCCTCCACGCGAAAGTTCTCTGCCTGGAGAGCCGGCGCCAGCGAAGTGGCCAGGCGGCGCACCGCGTCAATAGCCCGTGCGTCCGCGTCCACGCCAAAGACCTCATATCCTTCCCTGAGCATGTAAACCAAATTGCGTCCGAAGCCACAGCCCGCCTCGAAAATCCGCATCCCGCGCACAATCCTGCCGCGCAGCAACTGGTCGAAAAGGTAGATGTCGATTTGTCCGAACTGCTTCTGAAGATCGTCGCTCATAAGCTAAAATATTCGCATGCAGCAGGAACCGCGTCACAACCGAAACATCTCGGGCCTTCTGGGAGCCACTTTACTCACGGCGTTTTGCGCTATGGCGCCATTGTCCGTCGCCGACAATGACATTCCCAAGGCCGTCACCGCCCCCTCCGTCAACGACGACTACATCAAGCGCGAACTGATGATTCCCATGCGCGATGGAGTGAAATTGTATACCGTCATTGTACTGCCCAAAGGCGCCAGGAACGCGCCGATTCTGCTGACGCGCACTCCCTACAACGCCTCCAAACGCGCTGAGCGAACCAATAGCCCGCACATGCTCGCGATCCTGCCGCTGAGCGACGAGGTGTTCGTCAAGGACGGCTACATCCGCGTCTTTCAGGACGTGCGCGGCAAGTACAAATCCGAGGGCGACTACGTCATGACCCGGCCTGTCCGCGGCCCGCTGAACGCCACCGCGACGGATCACGTGACCGATGCCTACGACACTATCGACTGGCTGGTGAAGAACACGCCCGAGACCAACGGAAGAGTGGGAATGATCGGCTCTTCCTATGAAGGTTTCACCGTTGTCATGGCGCTGCTCAACCCGCACCCGGCCTTGAAGGTCGCGGCTCCCGAGAGCCCCATGGTGGACGGATGGATGGGCGACGATTGGTTTCACTACGGGGCGTTCCGCCAAACCAACTTCGATTACACCTCACAACAGACCACCAAGAAGGATGAAGGCGAGGCCGTTCCTCGCGGCGCTTACGACGACTACGAAGCCTTCCGCCAGGCCGGATCCGCGGGCGCTTATGCCCGCCTGCATGGCCTCGATCAACTTCCGTGGGACGAAAAGATGATCGAGCATCCGGCTTACGACGCCTTTTGGCAAGGCCAAGCCCTCGACAAGTTGATCGTCGAGCATCCCCCGCAGATCCCGGTCATGTGGCTGCAGGGTTTGTGGGACCAGGAGGACATGTGGGGCGCAATTCATTGTTATCTGGCCCTCAAGGCGCGCGGGCAGGCCGATCACAATTACTTGGTTATGGGTCCTTGGAGGCACAGCCAGGTGAATGCCGACGGCTATAATCTCGGGCCGCTGAAATGGGACGGCGACACCACGCTTCAGTTCCGGCGCGACGTGCTCAAACCATTTTTCGATCAGTACCTGAAAACGGATGGGCCGAAGGCTGACACGCCGCCCGTGTTCATCTACAACACCGGCGAGAACCACTGGGATCGCTTGAAAAACTGGCCGCTGGCCTGCGAACAGGGCTGCGCCGCACCGCTGAAGCCGCTCTATCTGGAATCGGACTTCGGCTTGGGATTCGACAAACCAACCGGCTCTGAATCCGCCGCGGACTCCTACGTCTCCGATCCCGCCAAGCCGGTTCCGTATCTCTCGCGCCCGGTTCGCTTCTCCGACGGCGAGCGCTGGAGGCAGTGGCTGATCACCGATCAGCGCTTCGTGGCCGACCGCACCGATGTGTTGACGTATGCATCGGGGGTGCTCACGGCGCCCGTGCGGATTAGCGGCGCGCCGGTTGCCGAGCTTTTTGCATCAACTACCGGCACCGATTCAGATTGGGTGGTGAAGCTGATCGACGTCTCCCCCGACGAAGTTCCCAGCCAACCGGAGCTGGGCGGATACGAGCTCGCGGTTTCCATGGATATTTTTCGAGGCCGCTACCGCGAGAGCTTTGAGCATCCGTCGGCCATTCCGGCCGGCCAACCGCAGCGCTATCGCTTCGCGCTGCCTACCACCAACCACGTGTTCGAACCAGGCCATCGAATTATGGTGCAGATCCAGTCCAGCTGGTTTCCGCTGTACGACCGGAATCCGCAGACCTTCGTGCCGAATATTTTCTACGCCAAGCCGGCGGATTACTTGAAGGCGACCGAGACCGTGTACCGATCGGCCGGCCAGGCGAGCGCGGTGTGGTTGCCCGTGGTTCCTTAGAGAAGTCCCGTAGCGAAATCCAGTTGCGAACGGAATCATTCGTCTCGCAGCGCGATCATCGGATCGACGTTGGTGGCTCTCCGCGTCGGAATATAAGCAGCCGCCAGCGCGATGAGCCACAGAACTCCGGCGGCGGACACGTAGATGGTGGGATCCCAATACCGCAGCCCGTAGAGCTGGGAACGAATCAGCGTGCCGGCGCCTG
Source organism: Bryobacterales bacterium (assembly GCA_003166865.1). Taxonomy (GTDB): domain Bacteria; phylum Acidobacteriota; class Terriglobia; order Bryobacterales; family Bryobacteraceae; genus Palsa-89. The sequence continues at coordinate 25,178 of PMUP01000064.1, read as the reverse complement.
CCGCGGAAGCCAGTCCAATCGCGGTACCGATCGCCAGCATGACTGCGACCTCCCGGACCACCAGTCCGCGAACATGGCCCGCCTCCGCGCCCAGCGCCATGCGAATGCCGATCTCGCGAGTCCGCCGCGAGACATTGTACGCCAGCACGCCGTACAATCCGATGGCCGCCAGCACCGTCGCCAGGCCGGCGAAAGACTCGGTGAGCGAGGAAAGGAGGCGCTCGGCGAAGAGATTCTCCTCAATCTGGGCCTGCATCGTTTTCAACTCCCGGATCGGCAGGTTGGAGTCGAGCGCGGCTACTTCCCGGCGAATCTGCGCGGCGATCTGCTGCGGATCAATCGCGGTGCGAAGGTAGAAGTACAGCGAGTCCTGACGTTTGTTCTGGCGATAGGGCAGGTAAAGGGCGCGCGGCGGCGTTTCGCGCATATCGGCGTACTTGGCATCCTTCACTACGCCCACAATTTCGATGTTTGGTTTGACCTTGTCGGCGCCACCCTCCGCGAAATGATGCCCCAGCGGATTTTGATCAGGCAGGAAATGGCGGACGAAGGCTTCATTGACCACCGCGACTTTCGGCGCCGCCAGGTTGTCGGCAGGCGTGAACTCGCGGCCCGCGATGAGCGGCATTCCCATGGTGCGGAAGTAATCCGCACCCACTGCGTCGACGTTCGTGTCGGCGGCTTCATCGGTGGGCGGCGCATAGCCCGGCACCGTGATGTTTTCACGACTAGTGCTGCCTGCGATAGCGGGTGTGTCCGCCGCGGAAACTAGCCGGGTCCCGGGAATCGCCGCCAGGCGCTCGGTGAGCCGATCGTACAACTGAGCGGCGCCCTGATCGGTGTACTTGTTGAGTTTCGGCGAAATCGAGAAGGTCAGCAGGTGATCCACTCGCACTCCCAGATCGATGCTCGAAAGATTCGCCAGAGTGCGCGCGAACAGACCGGCGGATATTAGCAGGAGAAGCGAGATGGCGACTTGAACGGTCACCAGCGACTTGCGAAACGTATTGGCGGAACCGGCCGTCCCGGTTTGGCCGGACTGGCTCTTGAGCGCCGCCACCAGGTCGGGTCTTGTGCTTTGGAGAGCGGGGAAAAGTCCAAACGCGAGACCGGTGAGAAGCGATAGACCCAGGCAGAATAGGAGCACCCGCGGATCGAGGCTGGGCGTCAGGAAAGATTGCTCACCGCTCGAGGCGGAAAGCGCGGCGATGACGGCGCGCAGAGTCCAATAGGCAGCACCCAGCCCCAACGCACCGCCGGCCACGGCCAGAATGCACGATTCCAGCAAGAGCTGCCGGATGAGCTGCGGGCGGGAAGCTCCTATCGCCAGGCGTACGGCGATTTCCCGGCTACGAGCCGAGGCTCGCGCCAGTTGCAGATTGGCCACGTTCGCGCACGAAATCAGCAGCACCATCGCGGTCATGCCCAACAGCATCAACAACGGCTGCCGTCTCTCGTCGCGCAGGCCGCCGCGCCCGTACTGGCCGGGACGCAGAATGATTTTCTTAGCGCGAAAACGCTGCAGCAGATTTTGGCTGGGATGACTAAGAAGCTGAATATCTTTCTCCAACTGGCCGCGATAGGTTACGTTGATCGCGGCATCCGCCTGCGCTAGCGTGACGGCGGGCTTCACGCGTCCGAACAGAGTAACCCAGTAGTTCTTGCGATCTTGAAACGCGTCCCAATCCGGGGTCAGCGCCTTCTTCATCGAAATGGGTACGTAAATATCAGGCAGGTTTCCCAGACGCTCACCCATGAATCCTTTGCGCGCCACGCCCACGATGGTCAGCGGGAAACCGTTGACGATCATGGTCTGGTTTAGCGCGGAAACGTCGGCTCCGAAGCGCGAGGTCCAATAGTTGTAGCTGAGCACCACGACGGGATGGCCGCCGGCGCCGTCATTTCGATCGTCGTCTTCAGTGAAGAGACGTCCCAGCGCCGCCCTGACACCGAGCAGTTCGAAATAGTTACCCGAAACCAGGTGCGCCGCGCCGGGCAGAGCACTATTGTGGAAAGCAATGCTGGCGCGCATTGCGCGGGTTCCGGCGATTCCGGAAAACGGAGTCTGCTCTTTCTGCATCTCGCGCTGCATTTCACGAAACATGGGATAGCTGAAGGACGGGCCGCCGTCTTCATCGCTTGAGACGCTGCCCTGCGCGGGCCCCGGGTGGTAGAGGAACACCAGCTCCTGGGGGTTCTTCACCGGCAGCGTTCGGAGCAGGAACTGATCGAGCAGCGAAAACATCGCCGTGTTCGCCCCGATTCCCAGAGCCAGGGAAAGAATCGCGATTCCTGAAAAGACGGGTGTGCGGGCCATGCCGCGCAGGATTACCATTAGCTTCGCCATCCGGTTACCTCTCTACTACAGACGCTCTTCTAGTATCCGCCGTTTAGTCCACAAATTCATCCAAACGCCCGAGCGCGCGGAGGCTGCGGCGCTCTCGAAGCGCGAACCATTCCAGGTAAGCAGCCGCCAGCAGAATGGTCGCGCCGCCGGCGAAAAAATACGGGCGCATGGGCAAACGGCGGACCGCGTAGTCCCATGACAGCCAGGCCGCCACAATCGCCAGTTGCACCGCCAGAAACCATCTGCCGATACGGAGCGCGCGCAATTCGCGCAGGCATCTCTGGCGAGAGAGATCCAGAAACGCGGCGTTCGATTGCGACATTGCCTTCCATGTTCCGGCCTTGTTCCAGACCGCGAATCCGGCGGCGAAGAAGGTCCCGGCCCAGATGACGGCGGCCCACAGAATCCACTCCAAGGTCGGCCGGGTGGAAGCAAACCATGCCGAAAATGCGAGCATGACCGCGCCGAACAAGAGCTGGCCGAAAAGTCCGAGAGCCATTTTGCGGCGTTCGCGCTCCACCAGACGGCCAGGGTCCAGACGCAGCATCGCGGCGTCCGAGGGTTGGTGGGCCTGCCAGTCTGTTCGCCACGCGGCCAGTTCCAAATCCATGCTCATGGGCGTTCCTCCAAGATTGAACGCAGCGCCTTGCGGGCGCGGTTCAGCCGCACCGCTACGTTATTCTCCGTGACGCCCAGCACGGCCGCGATCTCCGCCGGCGTCATATCTTCCAATGCAAGTGTGATCACCTGGCGGTAATTCACCGGCAGTGCGCGGATCGCGGCAAGCAGGGTCTCGCGGCGGCGGCTGTCGATGGCCAGAGTTTCGGGACTCTTCCGCGGGTCCGGAACCTCAGGCAGCTCGGCTTCGCTCTGCGGCGACTTGCCGCGCCGCCACACGTGTGTCAAACATCGGTTGTGAGCCACGCGAAAAGCGAACGTTTTCTCCGAGCAGTCACCGCGGAAACTCGGAAGGGCTCTCCAAATGGCCAGCAGAATCTCTTGCAGCAGATCTTCGCGCGCCTGCGGCGGTGCTTCGTAGGAAGCCGTAAGGCGCAGCAGCGCCGGGCCATGGGCCTCGAAGATGCGTTCGTATTGCGCCGCCAGAGCGCGCCGGTCCACCGAGCTCATCGCTTCCAGACCGGCAATGTTCAACACTGAATCACCGGCCAAAGACCACGTTCTCATAGCGCAGCAGCCGCGCCGTCGCGAGCAAGGCCGCGGTTCCCAAGAGCACCGCGCAAGCGCCCGACAACGCGAGCCATGCGATATGCGGAATCTCGCCGCGTGTCAGCGCCGACAGCATGCGCTGCTGCCCCAACAAGGGAACGGCGGCGATGGCGGCGCTCAAGCGCACCGGGAAGAATTCGGCCAGCATCCCGGTCAGCATCGGGGCTAACAGAACCACGCCAAGATACGAGGTGCCTTCTTTGGGAGTCTGCGCAAAGGTGCAGATCAACAAATCGAGGCCGGCGGCGAACGGCACCAGGGGGACGGCCACCACCAGCATCCAGAGCAATGCGCTCGCGTGCATGCGGGCGTGCAGCGGAGTTGCGTACAACACTGCCAGCGCTACCAGCAGAGTGAGAACGACACCGGCCAGGCTGAACGCGCAAATCGCCAGCCACTTGCCGAGCACGAGCTCTGAGAGCGAGACCGGATTCATCAGCAGCGGTTCCAGCGAGCCACGCTCCCGTTCGCCGGCCATGCTGTCGTTGGCGACGTTCATGGAGCCGGTGAATGCGGTCACCATAAGAAACGCCGGCAGCAGCACCAGCGCCGGGCCTTGACGACAGAGCATCCCCACCAGCAGCGGCCCCAGCCAGCAAAACATCATGGCGAAAAACAAGGAGCGGCGGTCGCGCAGGCCGTCGCGCACCTCTTTGTGAAAGACTACGAACCAGGGATGGGTTCTCATGCGGTCAGCTCCACGAAAGCTTCTTCCAAGCTGCGTGCGTTGCTTGAGCGCATCAGCTCGGCGGGCGATCCTTGAGCAACGACCTTGCCGCGCGCGACCACCACTACGGTATTGCAGACGGCCGCAACCTCGGCCATCAGGTGGGAGGAAAGCAGCACGCACTTGCCGGCATCGCGAAAGCGCTCCAGCAGCGTTCGCAAGGCGCGGGCGCTCGCGACGTCCAGGCCATTCGCCGGCTCGTCGAGAATGATGTTCGGCGGATCGTTGATGATTGCGCGCGCCAGCGCCAGTTTCATGCGTTCCCCTTGCGAAAATCCCTGCGCGCGGCGGTCGGCAATCTCATGCATTTCGAAAAGGTCGAGCAGGTGGCGAGTGCGCGCTTCCAGCTCGACGGCCGGCATCCCGCGCAGCTCCCCGAAGTACCGCAAGTGTTCGCGAGTGGTGAGGCGCGGATAGTTGCCCAGCCCATCAGTGAGCGCGCCCAGGCGCCGGCGCGCGCCCATCGGATCTTGCGCCGGATCGATGCCGTCCACCCGAACTTGGCCGCTTTCCGGTCGCAGCAGGCCTGTGATTAAGCGCAAGGTTGTGGTTTTTCCGGAACCGTTGGGCCCTACCAGACCGGTGATGGCGCCGTCGGCTGCGGCGAACGTTAACCCGTCCACGGCTGGGCGGACGGCTGGGCGGCCGCCAAAGGATTTGCGAAGGCTGTCGGCTTGGATCATCGCCAATATAGTCTCGGCGCGATCCAAAAACTTACATTAGCGAAGTATTTCCACCAGCAGGACCCAGGCGCTCACGATGCCGGCCAGAAACGAAAATACGAAACCCGGCACCAGCCAGTAGATTGCGCCGGGCACGCCCGAAAGCAAGGTGATTCCAGCCACTACGAACGGAATGGTCCCGAACTGGCTCATTACAGCCCGGTTTACGAACCAGGACCAGGGATGGCCAGTTCTCACCTTCAGATATCGAATTTGAACCGTCAATTGGGCGCCCCAAGAGGCCGCGGCGATAACCAGGACCTCGATCGCAAATATAGGCTCGGGCTGCCTCGGGATTAACGCGACGGTTGAAATGAAAAACACCTGAAGAAATTGCACGATCGATTCAGCTCCGCGTCCCGAGAGTCCTGGAACCGCCAGAATTCTGCTCAGATTGATGGAGAGCGCGACGAACACAAGGCCCGTGAGCGTGGCCGCGGCGCCCGCCTCAACCGCCAGCAGTGTGCTCCATTCAGTTATCGACGTGCTCATGCAAGTCAGGGCCCCCGTGCTACTCGTACCGCAGCGCCTGAATCGGGTCCAATCTACTCGCCCGCAACGCCGGCAGCCAAATCGCCAATAGCGCGACCGAGCTCAACGCGATCGGAATCGCAGTGAAGGCCATCGGGTCTCGAGCATTCACGCCGAATAGAAACGCCGCCAGGAAACGCGTGAGCCCGAAGGCAGAGCCGATCCCGATCGCAACGCCGATCAGCACCAGACGCATGCCCTGCACCACCACCATGTTTCGCACCGCGCCCGTCTCCGCGCCCAGGGCCAGGCGAATCCCAATCTCCTGCGTGCGCTGCTCCACCGAGTACGCCATCAGGCCGTAAATCCCGATCGCCGCCAGCAGCAAAGCCGAGCTTCCAAAGATGGTCATCAGCAGCATGTTGAAACGCTGGCGCGAAAGCGAGATCGAGACGACTTCGTTCATCGTGCGAACGTCGGACAGGGGCAGCCCGCTCACCTGGCGTATTTGTTCCTGAATTGCGCTGCTCAACGAATAGGGCCGAACCCTGGTGCGCACCACCCAGGACATTGGCGATATCGTCACATTCAGTGCGTTCACCTCATCCGGAATCTGCCCCTGCGGGACGAACATCTTTGGTTCGGGATTGCGATTGAGGCCGCCATCGCGCGAGTCGGCCACTACGCCGATGATCTGCCGAGCCGGCTCGGAGGCGAACTCGTGCATACCGCCCTTGCCTATGATGAGTTGATCTCGGAGCGGATCGCCGGTCTTCCAGAACTTCTTCGCCATCGCTTCGTTGATGATCACCACCGGCCGAGATGCCTTGTCGTCGGTCTCGGCAAATGTTCTGCCGCGCTTCACCGGGATCTTGAACACCTCAAAGTATCCAGGCGAAACGGTAATCCACCCGCCGCCGCCGGTATGAGGCTCGTTGTTGGCCGGCGGCCTGCCGACGATGTCGAACGCCAGGCCGTAGCCGCCCTCCAGCGGAATGCAACAGGTCGCACTGGCGAGCTCCACTCCCGGCAGTGTCCGCAGCCGGGTGACGCCGTCGCGCACCATCCGTTCCACTCCGTCGGCCTTCAGAAAGCGCGGCCCAGTCAGCGCCATTCGCATGGTCAGAACGTTCTTCGGATCGAACCCAGGATCTACCGCCCCCAGCGCCATCGACGTGCGGATCAACAGCGCTGACCCCACCAGCAGGACCAGCGCCAGCGCCACCTCCGCGATCACCAGCACGGATCGCATCTTGTTCTGGCGAAACCCGGTGCCCGTCCGTCCGCTGCTTTCCTTCAGAGTTGCGCTCAGGTCGGCTCGCGAACTTTGCAATGCCGGAATCAGACCAAACAGGATTCCCGTGCCCACCGAAATCAGTAGAGTAAACGCGAGCACCCTCCAGTCGGCGCCCACTAGCGTGCCTTTCTCGCCCAGCCGTGGAAGATCGGCGGTATTTATCGCGAGCAAAGCCCGAATTCCGATCAGTCCAATCGCGAGCCCGGAGATGCCGCCCGCCAAAGACAACAAGACGCTCTCGGTCAACAGTTGCCGGATGATGCGCCCTCGTCCCGCGCCAATCGCGGCTCGAATCGCAATCTCGCGCCGGCGCGCCGTGGCCCGTACCAGCAGCAGATTAGCGACATTCGCGCAAGCGATCAGCAGCACCAGCCCCACTGCGGCCGCCAAAACCAGCAGAATCGGGCGAGAGTCGCTGACGAAGGCCTCCTGAAACGGCGTGACAGTGAATCCATTTTTGAATCCGTAGGCCGGGAACTTGCGCCGGTAGTCCTGTGCCGAGAGCTTCAACTTTGCTTGCGCCTGCGCCAAACTCACGCCCGGTTTCAATCGTCCGGCGGCTTCGAAATAGTGTCCCTGGTCGGTGGTTTTGGGATCGAGTTGGAACGGCATCCAAACTTCGGGCGCCTCGTCAAGTTCACTGGTGTCAAAATTGGAGCCGACGATTCCGACCACTACGTACGGTTCGCCGCTCAGCGATATGGTCCTTCCGATCACTTTTGGGTCGCCGCCGAAGCGCCGCTTCCACAGCCCTTCGCCTATTAAAGCGACCAGCGGTCCGCGCGGGAGATCTTCTTCAGCCGAGAACGCGCGCCCGCGGATCACCGGAGCGCCAAACAACCGGAAAAAGTCCGCGCTCACCTGGCCGTACTTCAGCTGCTCGGGAAGCGCGCCTCCGGTGAGGTTGACGGCGCCCGTGCGAAACGCCGCCGCGTCCTGGACTACACTCCCCTGCTCTCGATAATGCTGGAATTTTGCCGGTGAACACCCCGGTCCGGAGCCCTCCGGCCAAGTGCTCATGAACATCACGATCCGATCCGGGTCCGGGTAGGGGATCGGCTTCAGCAGAACTGTGTTCACCACCGAGAAGACGGCTGTATTGGCGCCGATTCCCAGCGCCAGTGTAGCCAGCGCCGTGAGCGTAAAGCCAGGACTCTGGCGGTAACTGCGCAGAGAGTGTTTGAGGTCAGGTAGGAAAGTATCCATGTCGACTACCGTCCTATGTGATTGCCCACTCATGGCATAATAGCAAGCCATGCTTCTGCTTCGTCTCGTCGCGATCTCCATTCTATTGAGCATCTCTCTGGTATGGGCTGGCGGCGCCACCGCGCAAACGCTTCGCTACACCATCCTCAGTAACGCCAGGATGGCGGGAAGCGAAGTGGATACCTACGGTCCGGATGGCAGCATCGACTCCACTTTCGAGTTCAACGATCGTGGCCGAGGCCCCAAGATCGCGGCCCATTATGTGGTTCGGGCGGATGGATTGCCATCTGGTACCGACATAACCGGGAACGATTATTTGAAGGCTCCCGTTGACGAACACTTCTTCATTGAAAATGGCGTAGCCCATTGGAAGAGCACCTCCGAGAACGGCCAGGCTTCGGCGCCGGGTTTCTATATCAGCAACAACGGGCCACCAGCCGAGATGGCGTTCCTGGTAGCCGCGCTGCTAAAGGCCAAGGGCGCCCCGGTGAAACTGCTGCCGGCCGGCGAGGCAAGATTGGAACGGCTGACGGACGTAACAGTCGAAGATCACGGCCGGAAATTGCACGTGACCCAGTTCGGGATCACGGGGCTTTCCTTCGAACCACAAACCATCTGGCTGGATGACGACCAACACTATTTCGGGTCTCCTGGCAAATGGTTCGCAACGATGAGGGAGGGCTGGGAGGGCGCCAACGATCGGCTGTACGCCCTGGACCGCACGGCTGAGGACGCCCGCAACGCGCGCTTGGCGCGTGAACTGGCTCAACACCCGGATCATCCGCTTGCGGTGGAGCATGTTCGCGTGTTTGATTCTGAGCGCGCGGCAATTCGCGAAGATCAAACTGTCGTCATCAATAAGGAACGCATAACCATGGTTGGTCCATCGGCGAGCCTTAGCGTTCCGAAAGATGCTCAGCGAATCGATGGAACTGGCGAAACATTGCTGCCAGGCCTCTTTGATATGCATGTTCATGCGCAGGCGCTGGATGGGCTCCTGAACATCGCCAGCGGAGTAACCAGCGTTCGCGATATGGGCAACGATATTGACGAGCTGAAGCACCTCCAGGACCAATGGAACAGTGGGGCTGCGATCGGTCCGCGCATGTGGAAGTCCGGAATTATAGACGGGCGCGGCCCATTTCAAGCCCCAGCGGGTCTGTACGCCGACACCGTCGAAGAGGCACAATCAGAAGTGAACCGCTACGCCGATCTTGGATATGTCCAGATCAAGGTGTACAGCTCGCTCAAACCGGAACTCTTTCCCGGGATCGTGAAAATCGCTCATGCGCGCGGATTACGAGTGAGCGGCCACATCCCCAATGGTATGATCGCCAGCCAGTTTGTAGAAGAGGGCGCCGACGAAATCCAGCACATCAATTTTATTTTTCTAAACTTCCTGGCCTCGAAGGTAAAAGATACTCGCACTCCCGAACGCTTCACTGCCGTGGGAGCAAACGCCGCCAAGCTGGATCTGAATTCCAAAGAGGTAAATGATTTTATCGGACTGCTCCAAAGGCATCACACCACCGTGGACGTCACACTGGCGGCTTTTGAAGGGATGTTCACGGGGCGTCCTGGGAAGGTGTCTCCCGACTACGCGCCCGTTCTGGACAAGCTGCCCGCACAAGTTCAGCGCGCCGCTTACTCGGGTGGACTCGCCGTGACTGCGCAGAACGATCAGTTGTACAAAGATTCCTATGCCGCCATGTTGCGCATGACCAAGCGAATGTACGACGCGGGCATTCCCATCCTCGCCGGAACAGACTCCACGGCTGGCTTCATGTTGCATCGCGAATTGGAGCTTGAGGTGCAAGCCGGCATCCCACCCGCGAAGGCGCTGCAGATCGCAACCATCAATGCCGCCCGGCTGCTGAAGCAGGAGAAGGATCTTGGGTCGATTGCGCCCGGAAAGCTGGCTGATTTCGTACTGGTGGAAGGCAATCCAGCCGAACACACCAGCGACATCCGCCGCTGCCGGCTGGTGGCAAAGAACGGTGTCCTCTATAAGAGCGCCGACGTTTATCGCGCCATCGGCGTAAAGCCGAACTAGAGAAGCCGTGAAGCCAAACTAGCGGACAAACACCAGCGTCGAGTGCCCCTTGTAATTCGCGAGGTGCGATTTCCGGTACCCGCATTTCTCCGCCACACGAATCGAAGCAAAGTTCTCAGGATCGATGATGCACGCAGTCGCGCCCCCTCCGAAGCGCGCGTCGCCCCACGCCACGGCTTCGCGAACGGCCTCGGTCGCATAGCCCATACCATGGAATTGCGTGGCGAATACCCAACCGATCTCCGGAGTGTCTTTGAGCGGCGGCTCCATATCCCGCTTATAATCGGCGAATCCAATCTCTCCGATGAAGCTGCCTGTCACCTTCTCTTCAACCACCCAATAGCCGAAGCCGAGGAGGGCCCAATGGCCGACGTAACGCAGCAACCTGCTCCAGCATTCCTCTTGGGAAAGCGGCCGGCCGCCGACGTGGCGAGTGACCACGGGGTCCGCCCACATCGCGCTACTGGCGGCAAAATCTGCGAGACAATGTCCGCGCAGCTTGAGCCGTTCTGTTTCAAGGACCGGTGCTGGTGCCGCGGAATAAAAAGAGCTCGCCATGACGTATACTCCAGTATGCGCGCTCTGATTTGCACAGTATTCTTGGCCACCGCCGGACTCGCTTCCGCTCAAACGATCACGGTCTCATTTCCAGCCTCGCGCTCCGGACAGCCCCTGGACGGCCGCCTGCTGCTCCTGCTCTCCAACGACCCGAAGGACGAGCCGCGAATGCAGATCGACGACACGCCCAAGTCGCAGATGGTTTTCGGCGTAACGGTGGACGCCTGGAAGCCCGGTGCGCCCCTCACAATCGGCGACCACGCGCAAGGCTATCCGCGGGCGAGCCTGAAGGACGTGCCGGCCGGAGACTACACGGTGCAGGCGGTCCTAAACATTTACGAGACCTTTCATCGGTCGGACGGCAAGACGGTGAAGCTGGCGCCGGATCGCGGCGAAGGCCAGCACTGGAACCTCGCGCCAGGCAATCTCCTATCCAAGCCGCGGCTGGTTCACATTGGTCCCGGAGCGCCGCCGATCGAAGTTTCGCTCACCGAGATAATCCCGCCCATCCAACCCGAGCCGGATACAAAATACATTCGCCACATCCGCATCCAGTCGCAGCTCCTGACAAAGTTCTGGGGCCGGCCGGTTTATCTCTCCGCGATCGTTCTCGTGCCGGAGGGCTTCGATGCGCACCCGCAGGCGCACTACCCCCTGATCGTTGCCCACGACCACTTTGTATCCGAGTTCACCGACTTCCGCGAGACTCCGCCAGACCCGAATCTGAAGCCCGATTACTCCGATCGCTTTCACCTCGCCGGCTACAACCGCATCCAGCAGGAGGAAGCGTATAAGAACTACCAGGCGTGGATTGCGCCCGGCACGCCGCGCATGTTGATCGTGAAGCTGCAGCATGCCAATCCTTATTACGACGATTCGTACGCGGTGAACTCGGCAAATCTGGGTCCCTACGGAGATGCGCTTGAGACCGAACTGATCCCGGCCATCGAGCATCAGTTTCGTGGCATCGGCCAGGGCTGGGCTAGATTCCTCTACGGAGGCTCCACCGGCGGCTGGGAATCCCTCGCCGTGCAAATGTTCTATCCCGACCACTACAACGGCGCGTTCGTCGCCTGCCCCGACCCGGTCGACTTTCACGCTTACATGACGGCTGACCTGTATAAACAGGACAATATGTTCTACGTGCAGGGCGCAAACAAGAAGATCGAGCAGCCGGCGATGCGCGACTATCTTGGTCATACGCTGATGTCCATGCGTGACAATATCGCCTATGAAGCTGCGCTAGGGGATCGCGGCCGCTCAGGCGAGCAGTTCGACATCTGGCAAGCGGTCTATTCTCCAACCGCGGAGGACGGCTATCCGCAGCCGATCTTCGACAAGCAGACCGGCGTTATCGATCACAAAACGGCCGACTACTGGCGCGAGCACTACGACCTGGACGCCATCCTGCAGCGCGATTGGCCGACACTCGGGCCGAAGTTGACGGGCAAGATTCACCTCTATGTCGGCTCCGACGACACCTATTTCCTGAATGATGCGGTTTACCTGATGGAAGATTTCCTGAAGCAGACCGGCACTCCTGGACATGGTGTGCCCTATGAAGGTGAGGTTCGCTACGGACCGCGCGCCGAGCACTGCTGGAATGGCGATCCGGAGAAGCCGAACTGGTACTCGCGGCTGCACTACGATCAAATGTATTTGCCGCAGATTATGGAGCGCATTCAGAAAACGGCGCCGCCCGGAGCAGATCTCACCAGTTGGCGATACTGACCGACTCCGACCGTTTACGCGCGCGCTTTCGCAGCCGCCCGCTTCATCGACCTCCGCACGCGTGTGGCGATGAATTTGGCGAACGGTTCGATCTTCATGTCAATGCTGGCGCGATCCAGCGCCGCTAGATAGCCGTCGCGATCCTCAACCCGGATGACGGTCCACGGATAGCCACCCGAGGCCAGCATCGCGTTCATCAAGAAACGCGCCACCCGCCCATTGCCGTCAGGGTAGGGATGGATATAGCCGAACAGCCAGTGGCCCAGTACGGCGCGGACGCTGGGCTCGCGTTCATCCTCCAGCAGATCGAAGAGTGCCGGCATAGCATCGCGAACCGTTTCCCAGCGCGGCGGCACATACCGCGACGTGCGCAGATACACCGCGCTATTGCGGTAGCCCGCCAGCGCCCCCGCCTCAATCAAGCCGGCCGCCACGCAGGGTTGGAACAATTGGCGGTGCCACTCCCTGTGAGCCGAGCGCGCCAGGACGCCGGGATTGCCACCGGCAATCACTTCACCTACCGTTTCCTTGACGCTCTGGAAAGCCTGCCAATAGCCACGCGCTGCGAGGGCATCGCGGCTCTCGCGGTCGTCGTCGTGATGATCCGGATCCCAGTCTCCCCGCTGCACTCTTTCGATCAGCGCGGGCGTCACGCTGTACCCCTCGATCGACAGCGAATGGTAGGCGTCGCTCTTATACATGTCGCCCACGAAGCGCAAATATTCCTTCCTGTTTCGCGGACGGCCCGGCGCCTTCGGAAACGTCTCGACGATCGCTTCCCGCATGGATTCCCATATCGCACGGATGCGTCCAACTATGGGCGCTGTGACCGCGGGCAGAACGCCGAAGGTCTGCTCCGGCGCGAAGGGATCGGTTTCACGCACGTCGTATCCCGCGGACTTCATCGCCCTGACGATCTCGTCGGCCATCTGCGGTCGGCCGATGCGGCGGAATGCTCCGGCGATCTGCCCTGCTTTTGCCGAATGGCCGCCGTTGAGTAGAAGCCGCAGCACATCCGATGCTTCGCGAATGCCTGCCAGCACCACCTGAGTCTCGATGGGCTTTCGTGTGAAGAAGCTCTCCGGAACCTTCACTAGCGCCGCCGCGGGAGAGAACAGTCGTAGCCCTTCGGTGACCGACACGTCCACTGCGGGCGGCATCTCCGGTTGTTTGAGGTCATAAAGGGATGTGCCGAAGAGCAGCTTCATGGTGTGATTCGTGCCTTTCCGGCTGTAGACCACCACCTGTGTTGGAATCACCGTATTCTGCGCATGCAGGAGAACCGACTGCTCAGGCGACAGGTGCCATGCATTTTTGAATCGGTCCTGGCAATAGCCCGCACAGAATTCCCAGAAGGACGCATACCATGGTGTGCTGTCGCCATCGCGCGCGTGTGGACCCGAGGACATCAGCCAGCCTTTTATGACCTCCCGCAAGAAGCCGCTGCGAAGCAGCCGCTCCCGGTGCGTGCGGCTCAGCTCGCGCGACCGGAAAACGCGCCGCCCGTTCCTCTGAAGATCCTGAAGCTCAGCCAGCGATTCCGCGAGTTTTTCGTTCGGTTTGGGCATAATGGCGACTCCTTGCGTTCCCGTGCCTCTACAAGCATATTCTGCCGTGTAAACACAAGCATATCATGTCGTACCATTGCAAGCATATTGTGCTGTGCCAATACAAGCTTATTATGCTGTACAGGTACAAGCACATTGTGCTATTCAAACCCAAAGCCCAGTCGAAAGACGCCACGCTCACAGTAGTGGCATATTAGCTGAATGAAGTTCACGCTTCTGCTTCTCCTCCCGCTGAGCCTGTTCGCCCAGGGCCTCTTCGGGCAGAACTACGACCTCGTTATCCGTAACGGGCACATCATCGATGGTACCGGCTCGCCCTGGTACGCAGCCGATATCGCGATCCGCGACGGCCACATCGCGGCCATTGGCCATCTCGATTCGGCCACCGCCAAACAGACCATCGATGCCGCCGGCATGGTAGTCGCTCCGGGTTTTATCGACATGCTGGGACAGTCGGAAGAATCGATCCTGGTCAATCCGCACCTCCCGTCAAAAATCTATCAGGGCATCACCACCGAGATCACCGGCGAAGGCGGATCGGCCGCACCACTCACCGACGCCATTCGCGCCGCCGACCACGCCGGCTACGAGCACTACAAAATCGACCCCTCCTGGAACACCTTCCGCGACTTCTTCGCGCGCCTCGAAAAGCAGGGCATGGGCATTAACCTCGCCAGTTACGTCGGCGCGACCCAGGTGCGCAGGGCGGTGATCGGCGATGGCGATCGCGCCCCAACGGTGGCGGAGCTAGAGCAAATGAGAGCCCTCGTTCGCGATGCCATGCACGACGGCGCAGTTGGAGTGTCCACTTCCCTGCAATACGCGCCCGCGCCCTATGCCACCACCGAGGAACTGATCGCTCTCGCCGCGGAGGGGGCGAAGCTGGGCGGTATCTACGCCACGCATATGCGCAGCGAGGGCGATGCGATCATTCCCGCCATCGACGAGGCCATCCGAATCGGCCGTGAAGCTCATATCCCAGTCGAAATCTGGCACCTCAAAGCGGCCGGCCGTCAGAACTGGGGGCGCATGCCCGAGATCGTCGCGCGCATCGATGCGGCTCGCCGTTCCGGCGTCGAGATCGGTGCCAATACCTACGCGTATACCGCCTGGTTCAACAGCTTTTCGGCCTTCATTCCGCCCTGGGCGCACGACGGCGGCGACGCCAAACTCATCGAACGCCTCAAAGATCCCGCCACCCGCGCCCGCATCCGCAAAGATATCGAGACCCCCAGCACCACCTGGGACAACGAATGGGACGAGATCACGGGTCCTGAAGCCATTCTGATTAGCGTCGTCCAAAATCCGAAACTATTGCCATTGCAAGGCAAGACCATCGCGGAAATTGCAAAGCTCTGGAACAAGGACCCGTTCGACACCATCTTCGATTTCCTGATCGAAGACAATGCGGCCACCAACGTCGCCGTCTTCGGCATGTCCGAACCCGACGTCCGGCTCGCGCTCCAGCAACCCTGGGTCAGCGTGTGCAACGATTCTCAGGGCACCGCGACAGACGGCTTCCTCGGCCAGGAGCATCCGCACCCGCGCGCCTACGGAACATTCCCGCACATCCTGCGCAAGTACGTTCGTGAAGACGGCGCACTCACGCTGCCCGATGCCATCCGGAAATTCAGCGCGCTGCCCGCCTCGCATCTGCGGCTCGCCGATCGCGGCGTCATCAAGACCGGCATGTGGGCGGACATTGTGGTGTTTGATCCCGGCGTCATCACCGATGTCGCTACTTTCGAAAAGCCCAACCAATTGTCCGAAGGAATGCAGTACGTGCTTGTGAACGGTGTGCCGGTCATCGAACACGGGAGCATGACCAACGCGCTGCCGGGCAAAGTGGTCCGCGGACCGGCCTGGAAACCCTGACTGGTTCATTAGCTTCGCGGCTAAGTTGGATCTCGCTGGCGCGTGTGGGTGACGGCCTTGAGGATACCCAGACCCACCAAAACGATCGCCCCCACTCCGATCCATTGATTGGGTACATGCGCAAGATGTGCGCCGTAAGCCAGACCGACGATCAGCACGATGAATCCAACGATATACAGCCCGAAAGACATAGAATCTCCTTTAACGCGCGTCACCCGCTACAGCGGCCAATTGCAATTCAACTGCCAACCGTAAAGCAAGGCATCGATTGTTCAGGCCAAAGGAGTTCGATGACCTCTCAGGAAATACTTACCTGAAGGCCGGATCGCCGTAGTGACCAATTACCCGTTGCCAGTCACCAACCACCGTTCCCCGGCCGATATAATGAAGGGTAGTTGGAAAACAAACCAAACTTTCGAAAGCTCCTCCAATATCTGCTCTTCGCCGCCGCTATACTGTGGATCGCTCTCGCCTCCCAAAACTGGACCGATCAAGAGGCCGGCGTCAAGCCGGCGAAGGATCGAAAGCCCGTGGCCGACCTGCTGCTGCCCCAACTCAATGGCGGCTCCTGGCGCCTCTCCGATCATCGCGGCCAGGTTGTGCTCATCAACTATTGGGCCAGTTGGTGCGCTCCCTGCCGCCAAGAAACCCCTGGGTTGATCGACCTGGCGCGCGACTATCGTTACAAGGGTCTCTCCATCGTCGGCGTTTCTATGGATGAAGGTGGCAAGCGCGCGGTGCAATCGTTCATGAGCGAATTCCACTTGCCCTATCCAGTGCTGATGCCCGATCTCGCATTACCGTCGACGCCCGCCGTCGAGGCTCTGCCTACTACGGTGCTGGTCGATCGCAACGGCCGCGCGGCCAAGTCCTACATCGGAGCCGTGCGGGAGTCTGTGTTTCGCGTTGACGTGGATCGGCTGTTGGCGGAACAACCCGCGCCGTCCTCCGGCATTAAGGATTAACCTGCGGCCGCTCGCTATTGGCGCCATTATTGCCGCTGCTTTGTTGCGCGTGCCGGCGCCCGCTCAGACTCAATTCGACAGCCTGCAGCGTGAACGGGCGCGGCAGATGCTGCGCGATTTGCGCGACGCTCTCGAGCACCACTATTACGACCCCCAATTTCACGGTATCGACATGGACGCGCGTTTTAAGGCCGCCGACAGCCGATTGCAATCCGTCAACAATCTGGGTGAGGCGTTGACCACCATTGCCGAGACGCTGGACGCGCTCAAGGATTCGCATACCTTTTTCTTGCCGCCCTCCCGCAATACGCATCGCGAATACGGCTACATCCAGCAGATGATCGGAGATCGCTGTTTCATCACGGCGGTTCGTCCGAATCGAGACGCTTCGGAAAAACTGGCCCCGGGCGACGAGGTGCTGGCTTGGCAGGGATTCACACCCAAGCGCGAGACTTTCCCCACCATGAATTACATTTTCAACATGCTTCTGTCCCTGCCCGTCATGAATCTCACCGTGCGAGGGCCGGACGGCGCCACGCGCAAGGTGGAAGTCACGCCAAAAGTGACTCGCGAGAAGCAAGTATTGAATCTCCAGGACGAGAATGATTTCTGGAAGCTGGTGCGCGACCAAGAGAACGGCGAGCGCGAGAACCGCCAGCAGCTGGTGAACTCCGGAGACGCGCTATTGATCTGGAAGATGCCGGAATTCTTCATGCCGGACGACCAAGTGGATCGTCTGCTCAAAGACGCCGGCAAATACCGGGCGCTCATCATGGATTTGCGGGGCAATCCCGGCGGATTGGTAAAAACCCTCGAGCGCGTGGTGGGTGACGTCATCGATCACGATGTCACCATTGCTCAGCGCGCCGGCCGTAAGTCCGATCTGAAGCCCCAGCTTGCAAGAACCCGGGGCGCGAACGCGTTCGCGGGCAAATTGATCGTGCTGGTCGACAGCCGGTCGGGGTCCGCGGCCGAGCTCTTCGCGCGCGTCATCCAACTCGAGCACCGCGGAATTGTGCTCGGGGATCACAGCTCAGGCTCCGTCATGGAGTCGCGCCGTTACGAGTTTCACCAGGGCGCCGACACCCAGATTTTCTACGGCGCCTCGATCACCGATGCCGACCTCATCATGGGCGATGGCAAAAGCCTGGAGCACACCGGCGTCGTCCCGGACGAAGTGATTCTGCCGACGGCCGCCGACCTCGCCGCCGGACGCGATCCGGTTCTGGCCAGAGCTGCGAAACTCGCCGGCAAGGAGTTGGATCCGGTGAAGGCGGGACAGCTTTTCCCCATCGAGTGGCGGAAAGACTAGATCACTTCTTGGCCGGCCAACCGGTGTACATTCCGTACGGCACCGGTGTTACCAGCGCCTCGATCCGATTGATCTTGCCGTCGACCACCTTAAACAGCTCTGCGATGAAAAATGAAAACGGCTGATCGAATGGCGGATTCACGGGATGCGAGCTTCCGTCGGCCCAAGTGATCGTCTTATTCTTGCCCGAGTGATCGAACCGGATAACCGACAACACCATCCCGCGTTCTTCATCCACCACCGGAAAACGCCGCTCCTCGACGCGCGTAATCACTTTGGTAAATCCAGTGGCGAACTGCGCCCCGCAGCTCATCCTCGTAATCTCACTCTTGCTAGTGGGATCGTTGGAGGTGATCTGGCCATTTTCGATGCGCTGGCAGTCCTTGTCGAACGGAGTGTTCTTGTCGGTGCCCGCCTCCATTCCTTCGAAATACGAATTCGCCACGCGGATCAGCTCCGCGCGTGGGCGGCGTTCGAAAGGCGCCAGCGCCTGATGAAAGATCGGTTTGTCCACCAGTCGTTGCGGCTCCGAGAACACGCCGGCGGTCTTGCGCAACGCGATCACTTCCATTTCGCTGATCACATTGGTGTGG
Source organism: Bryobacterales bacterium (assembly GCA_003166865.1). Taxonomy (GTDB): domain Bacteria; phylum Acidobacteriota; class Terriglobia; order Bryobacterales; family Bryobacteraceae; genus Palsa-89. Next base: position 6,526 of record PMUP01000064.1, on the reverse strand, counting down.
TTCTTTGGGTTGCTATCGATCTTCAACCGCAGCCCCAGAATGACGGGATGCCCGTGCTCTTCGATGGTTCCGAAGGAGCCCACTTGGCCGGCTTGCGGATCGGCGAAATACAACTTGTAGGTTCCGAACGTGACCTTGGGGCCCCCCATGCCGTCGGTCAGCGTCAAGGTCTGGCCGTTCTCGGTGTATCGCGCGTTCTTGGTCAGTGGCAATTTCGATGGATCGTGCGCTGCCAGCGCGTCCAGGTGTTGATTGACGAACCTTCGAGACACGCCCGGTCACACGTCTCTCCGGCACTGGCGGCCTTCGGACTTACCGCCCATCCGCTCAACAGCAGGACTCCCGCGCATCCAATGGCCCGCATAATCATCTGTCAAATTGTATACTAAGAGTTCACGAAAGGAGCCAACATGAAAATCAAATTCTTGGCTGCTCTCCTCTTCGCCATCGCGCCCGCCGCCTGGGCGCAATCAGGGACGACCCCGTCGCTATCAGGTCTCTGGGACGCTACCATCACCTTCGGTGGACAGGACATTCCCTTCCGGCTGCAGATCTCGGGCGAGGGATCGAACATCAAAGGGTGGCTGTTCAACGGAGACGACAAGGTCGTCGCCAGCGGGGCAAGCTTTCATGACGGCTCACTCGTGTTGAATTTCGATTCCTACGCCGCGAAGCTCGAAGCCAAGCTGCAAGATGGCGCGCTGGTCGGCCAATACGGGCCGATGCTGAAGAAAAACTATCCGATCACCGCGCATCGCCATCAGGCCGCGGCAAGCTCAAGCGCTGGCGCTCCCTCGATCAACGGACTTTGGGAAGTGGCCGTGAAGAGCGCCAAGGGCGAGCAGGCCTGGCGTCTGATCGTCCAGGAGAAGAGCGCGATGGATGTTTCGGCGGCGATTCTGCGCGTCGATGGCGACACCGGCGCGTTGACCGGTAGTTATAAGGATGGCAAGTTCGTGCTCAGCCATTTCTCAGGCGGCCGGCCTGCGCTGATGATCCTGACGCCGGCCAGCGACGGGACCCTTGCGATCAATATGACCGATTTGCACGGCTCCAGCCAGCTCACGGCCACGCGGCCCGACGTCGCGCGCGCCAAAGGCCTGCCGCCGCCGACCGATCCGGATCATCACACCACGGTCAAGGACGCTTCCGAACCGTTTAAGTTCAGCTTCCCCGATCTCAACGGCAAAATCGTTTCGAACACCGACGCGCGCTTCCAGGGCAAGGTTGTCTTAGTGAACATCACCGGAAGCTGGTGTCCCAATTGCCACGACGAAGCACCGTTCCTGGCCGAGCTTTATCGCAAGTATCGCAGCCAGGGCCTCGAAGTTGTGGCGCTGTCTTTTGAGGAAGGCGATCAGCTCACGAATCCGGCGCGGCTTCGGGCGTTCATGAAAGAGTACGGGATCGACTATACCGTGTTGCTCAGCGGCACGCCGGACGATCGCGACGCGAAGCTGACTCAGCCGGTGAATCTAAATTCCTGGCCAACCACGTTTTTCCTGGGTCGCGACGGGCGTGTGCGTTTTGTCCATGCCGGATTCCCGGGACCGGCCAGCGGCGAGCTGTATCGCCAAGCAACGCACGAGTTCGACGCGCAGGTGGAAAGCTTGCTGGCGGAGAATCGGACTACTTCAACGCGCTAGTATCGTGACTCGCATACCGCTTGCTCCCCCGCGCGGCTCGGAAGCGCTGGTTCTGAGCCGTGACCGTGAGGGAGCGGTGTCAATGACAGCGTGGCTGCCCCGAAGTATCGCAGAATCACCGGCAGCTTCCGGAGATGTCAAGCTCCATGATGTCGAGCAGGGCCGAGCTGTCGTTCAAGTCGACTCCAGGGTGAACTCCGCCTCCAGCTTCAGAGATCGGGAGCCTCACTGGCTCGTGGTGACGCGTGACCGTGGTCCTCATAAGTCTAGACATATCACTACGGCGTCTATATGTCATCCTCTTGCATGCAAGACAGTTTGACTTTGCTCCAAACCGCTTTATATCATTCAATTTCCTATGACGAAACGATTGATGTTTTCGGGCGTCGCGTGGCTGGGCGCGGCTCTGCCATTCGGAGGGGTCGCCTTCGCGCAGACTAACGCCGGTTCGCAACTGGCGGACGATGTCTTCAAGAATGTCCAAGTGCTGAAAGGTCTTACCGTAGACGAGTTCATGGGAACGATGGGCCTGTTTTCGGCCGCTCTGAACGTGTGCTGCGGAGATTGCCATGTCGGGGCCGGCGGCTCAAACCCGCAATGGGATAAAGACGTTCCCCGAAAATTAGTAGCGCGCAAGATGATCGCGATGGTGAATACCATCAATAAGAGCAATTTCGGCGGCGCCCAAGTAGTGACGTGCTGGACCTGCCATCGAGGCAGCGGCGCCCCCGCGACTACGCCTGCGATCGACGCAATCTATAGCGACCCGGTTTCCACCCCGCCCGACGTCCTGCCGCAGGCTACCTCGGGTACCAAGGTGCCTACCGCCGCTGAGATTCTGGACAAATATATCCAGGCTTTGGGCGGTGCGGACAAGCTGGCGAAGCTCACCAGCTACACGGCCAAAGGCACCAGCATGTTGTTTGGCGAGGACGCGGGCGATCCGGCGGAAATCTATGCAAAAGCGCCGGATCAGCTGGCTACGTTCGTCCAGGAGCGAGAAGGCGAAATGGCCAGGGTCTTCGACGGCCATGATGCATGGGTATTGCTGCCGCTCACCGTGGTCCAGGAATACCAACTGCACGCGAGCGCGCTTGAAGGCGGCAAACTCGACGCTCAACTGGCCTTTCCAGGGAACATCAAGCAATTTTTCCCCACCTGGCGGGTGAGCTATCCAACCACGTTTCCGAACGAAAAGGACCCTGACAAGAAGGACGACATCTACGTGGTGCAGGGATCCCGCCCCGTAGCCGGAGGAACCGGCAATTTTATTGCGACGTTCTATTTCGACCAGAAGACTGGCCTGCTGCGGCGCATGGTTCGCTACGCCAGCTCGGTGGTGGGCAGCGTTCCAACGCAATACGATTACTCGGATTATCGCCCGGTGGCCGGCGTCCTGATGCCGTTCAAATGGACCTTCGGCTGGGTGAGCGGCCAGGAGCACTATGCGCTGACGGAAGTTCAGCCGAACGCGCCGGTGGATGACTCGAAGTTCGCCAAACCAGTGCCGCGAACAAAATAAGCCGCACGACGCGTGGCGCCGATTTGACAAACTTCCGGGTTGTTCTGTATCCTTGTAAGGGTTTGGCGAGTTGTGTCTTCTGCTCCCGCGCTACCACTCTCTAGTTAGAGAGCCCGGCCGGGGGCCGGCCCCGAGGTCCTGACGGTTTTTCAGCCACTGGGATATGGGCTAGTCCAGAGCAAGTACCCTCGCAGATTTTGCAGTCTTTTCGCGGTGTGGCTTCGAGCCCTCCGCTCAGTGTCAACGAACAAACATAACGTCTGAAGGGAAGATTCGTGCCGACGTTTAATCAACTCGTGCGAAAAGGGCGGAAACCGCCACGTTACAAGACCGCCAGTCCGGCGCTGCAGGCTTGCCCGCAGAAGCGCGGCGTGTGTACGCGCGTGTACACCACAACTCCCAAGAAACCGAACTCGGCGTTGCGGAAGGTGGCGCGCGTGCGGCTGACCAATGGGATCGAGGTCACCACGTACATCCCCGGCGTCGGCCACAATTTGCAGGAGCACTCCATCGTGCTGATCCGCGGCGGACGTGTCAAGGATCTGCCGGGCGTACGCTATCACGTGGTGCGCGGGACACTGGACGCGGCCGGAGTAACGGACCGCAAACAAGGACGATCGAAATACGGAGCGAAACGACCCAAGGGGGGGCCCGCGAAATAAAGTATGCCACGCAGACGCAGACCTGAGCCTCGCGAAATTCTGCCGGATCCGTTGTACAACTCCACGCTGGCGGAGAAGTTCATTAACTCCATGATGTGGGACGGCAAGAAGAACACCTCCCAGCGGATCTTCTACGGCGCGATGGACAAGATCAAGGAAAAAACCGCCGACGATCCTTTGAAGCTTTTCAAGAAGGCGGTGGAGAACGCCAAGCCGCTGCTGGAAGTGAAGACGCGGCGCGTGGGCGGCGCCAACTATCAGGTGCCGGTGGAAGTTCCCCAGAACCGCCGGGTCAGCCTGGCGATTCGCTGGATATTGCAGAACGCCCGCAGCCGGCCCGAAAAGGGTATGCCGGACAAGCTGGCAAACGAGTTGACCGACGCCGCCAACATGCGCGGCGGAGCGATTAAGAAAAAGGACGACGTTCACAGAATGGCGGAAGCAAACAAGGCTTTCGCGCATTACCGTTGGTAGCACCTGTAAGTCAGTCGTAGGGTATTTTTATGGCACGTACTGTACCGATCGAAAAAATGCGGAACATCGGCATCATGGCCCACATTGATGCCGGTAAAACCACTACTACTGAGCGTGTGCTCTACTACACGGGCCGCACTCACAAGATCGGTGAGGTTCATGAAGGCACGGCCATCATGGACTGGATGGAGCAGGAGCGCGGCATCACCATCACGTCGGCCGCCACCACGTGCGAGTGGCGCGACATAACCATCAACATCATCGACACTCCTGGCCACGTTGACTTCACGGCCGAGGTGGAGCGCAGCCTGCGCGTGCTGGATGGCGCGGTGGCTGTGTTTGACGCGGTCGCGGGCGTGCAGCCGCAGTCGGAAGCCGTGTGGCGCCAGGCCGACAAGTACGGTGTTCCGCGCATTTGCTTCATCAACAAGATGGATCGAGTGGGCGCGGATTTTTACCACTCCATCGATTCGATTATCGACCGGCTGAAGTGCCGGCCGGTGGCGATTCAGATCCCCGTCGGCGCCGAAGACCAGTTCAAGGGCATCGTAGACTTGGTGGGGATGAAAGCGCGCATCTGGCGCGACGAAACGCTGGGCGCCGAGTACGATGAGGTCGAAATTCCGGCCGATTTGCTCGAGAAAGCCAAATCCTATCGCGAGCAGATGATCGAAGCCATCGCCGAATCCGACGATCACCTGTTCGCCAAGTTCGTGGAAGGCACGCCGATCTCGGAAAAAGAGATCATGGCGGGCATCCGCAAAGCCACCATCACGCAAAAGATTTTCCCGGTCATCTGCGGCTCCGCGTTCAAGAACAAGGGCGTGCAGAACCTGCTCGATTCGGTAGTCGACTATCTGCCATCGCCAGTGGACATCCCGCCGGTGCAGGGCGTTCTCCCCGATAACCCCGAGGTAACCGAAGAGCTTCCCACCACCGATGACGCGCCATTTTCGGCGCTGGTGTTCAAGATCATGACCGACCCGTTTGTCGGCCAGCTCGCGTATATCCGTGTGTACTCGGGCCGGCTGGGCGCAGGCGACTCGGTGTTCAACGTCGCGAAAAACCGCAAGGAACGCGTGGGGCGTCTGGTGAAGATGCACGCCAACAAGCGCGAGGATATTCAGGAAATCCTGGCGGGCGACATCTGCGCGGCGGTGCTGAAGAATGTCTCCACCGGCGACACCATCTGCGACGAAAAGCGCCCGATCCTGCTCGAAAACATCGATTTCCCGGAGCCTGTGATCCAGCTAGCGATCGAGCCCAAGACCAAGGCCGATCAGGAAAAGCTGGGCATGGCGATTCAGAAGCTGGTGCAGGAAGACCCGACCTTGCGCGTGAACACCGATCCCGACACCGGGCAGACCATCTTGGCCGGAATGGGCGAACTGCATCTCGAGATCATCGTGGATCGCATGCAGCGCGAGTTCAATGTCGGAGCCAACGTCGGCAAGCCGCAAGTGGCCTATCGCGAGACCATCCGCACCACCGCCGAATACGACTACACGCACAAGAAGCAGACCGGCGGCAGCGGCCAATACGCGCGCGTCAAGCTAAGAGTGGAGCCGCATCACGCCAAGGGCTTCGAATTCGACAACGACGTCAAGCAAGGCGCCATTCCAAAGGAATTCATTTCAGCCGTTGAAAAGGGCGCCCACGAGGCGCTGGAAGGCGGCATTTTGGCCGGCTATCCGATGGTGGACGTTAAAGTGACGGTCTTCGATGGCGACTATCACGACGTGGATTCGTCGGAAATGGCCTTCAAGATCTGCAGTTCCATCTGCTTCAAGGAAGCCTGCAAGAGAGCCAAGCCGGTGCTGCTGGAGCCGGTGATGCGCGTGGAAGTGGTGGTGCCCGAAGAGTACATGGGCACCGTCAACGGCGATCTCAATTCGCGGCGCGGCCGTTTGGAAGCCACCGAAGTTCGGGGCACCACGCAGCTTATCAAGGCGATGGTTCCGCTATCGGAAATGTTCGGCTATGCCACCGAATTGCGCTCGCGCACGCAGGGCCGCGGCACTTTCACCATGCACTTCGGGCAGTACGAGGAAGTTCCCAAGAACCTGGCGGAAGAGATCATAGCGAAAGTTCAAGGAAGAGTGACGAAATAAGAATTCAGAAGGAAGCAGGAGAGTTCAAACATCCATGGCGAAGGAAAAATTTGACCGCAACAAGCCGCACGTGAATATCGGGACCATCGGGCACATCGATCACGGCAAGAC
>PMUP01000095.1 GCA_003166865.1 Bryobacterales bacterium | reverse complement strand
CACGTTCACCAACACCCTCCCGCCAGGGTCCATCACGGTGGTGAAGAACACGGTGGGCGCCGACGGCACATTCACGTTCACCAGCAACTTCGGAGTAACCGGTCTGACCACCAGCGGCAACACCACCAGCCAGACGGTCACTGGCCTGACCGCGGGCGGCAGCTACAGCATCAGTGAAACCCCTGTTTCCGGCTGGACCCTGACCGACACCGTTTGCACCAACGGATACCCCACCGCCATCACCGTGGTGTCGGGGGCCACCACCACCTGCACGTTCACNNCACCACCTGCACGTTCACCAACGTGCAGCAGGGGTCCATCACGGTGGTGAAAAATACGGTGACCGGGAACGGTACATTCCCGTTCTCCAGCGACTTCGGGCTGACATCGCTGACCACTTCGGGCAACACAGCCAGCCAGACCTTCCCCAATCTGACCGCGAGCAACCTGAGCCTGAGAGCGAGAGGACCATCGCCAAAGGGCGGCGAAGGCTACTACGTGCTTGAGACAGTGCCTGTCGGCTGGATTCAGACGGGCGCCACGTGCACCAACGGAACTCCCGCTAACGTCCTGGTGGCGCCCGGCGGCACAACCACCTGCACGTTTACCAACGCCCAGACGGGGTCCATCACAGTAGTGAAGAACACAGCCAGCGGGAACGGCACATTCGCGTTCACCAGCAACTTCGGAGTGGCATCTCTGACCACGACCGCCGGCACAGCCAGCCAGACGGTCAACAACCTGATCGTGGGTAGCAGCTACAGCATCAGTGAAATCTTGCCTGTCGGCTGGGCGCAGACCAGCGCCACTTGCACCAACGGAACGCCTGCCGCCATCACGGTGGCGACCGGGCTCACCACCACCTGCACGTTCACCAACGCACCGGCGGGATCCATCACGGTGGTGGATAACACGGTGGGAGGGAACGGCACATTCGCGTTCACCAGCAACTTCGGAGTGGCATCTCTGACCACGACCGCCGGCACAGCCAGCCAGACGGTCAACAACCTGATCGTGGGTAGCAGCTACAGCATCAGTGAAATCCTGCCTGCCGGCTGGGCCCAGACCAGCGCCACTTGCACCAACGGGACGCTCGCCGCCATCACGGTGGCGCCCGGAGCCACCACCACCTGCACGTTCACCAACGCACCGGCGGGATCCATCACGGTGGTGGACAACACAGTGGGAGGGAACGGCACATTCGCGTTCACCAGCAACTTCGGGCTGACCTCTCTGACCACGCTCGGCAACACAGCCAGCCAGACATTCAGTGGCCTCACCCCGGGCGGCGCCTACAGCGTGAGTGAGACCGTTCCCGCGGGCTGGACTCAGACTAGCGCCACTTGCACCAGCGGAACGCCTGCCGCCGTCACCGTGACGGCCAGCGCGACGACAACCTGCACGTTTAACAACACCCTCCAGCAAGGATCCATCACGGTAGTGAAAAATACGCTGGGAAGGAACGGCACATTCGGGTTCCACAGCAACTTCGGGCTGACATCGCTGACCACCGTCGGCGGCACGGCCAGCCAGACATTCAACGGCCTGACTCCGGGCGGCGCCTACAGCGTGAGCGAGAAAGCTGCGGCGGGCTGGACTCAGACCAGCGCCACTTGCACCAGCGGAACTCCCGCCGCCATCACGGTGGTGGCCGGGGTGACGACCATCTGCACCATCACTAATAGCAAGACCACGGTGGCCCCACCGCCCCCACCGACAGTGGGTCTAATCACGATAGTGAAAAACACCGTGGGAGGCAACGGCACCTTCGCGTTCACCAGCAACTTCGGGCTGTCATCGCTGACCACGGTGGGTGGAACGGCCAGCGAGAGCTTCAACAGCCTGGCTCCGGGCGCAAGCTTCAGCATGAGCGAGACCGTTCCCGCGGGCTGGACTCAGACCAGCGCCACTTGCACCAACGGAACTCCCGCCGCCATCACGGTGGTGGCCGGCCAGACAACCATCTGCATCATCACCAATACCACCACCACGACGGCCCCGCCGCCCGCTGTGACATCCACATTCCCCGCGAATGGCGCCACTCTGGTGACCATCAGCGCGAACGTGGTGGCAAACTTCGGCGCGTTGTTGAATCCGCTAACGATGGGTACGGTGAACTTCGGGCTGTGGCAGGGGACCACCCCGGTACCGGGCACGGTTACTTACGCCGGCACGTTCGCTACTTTCAGCCCTGCCAGTAGTCTGGCGCCACATACCCAATACACCGCTGTGATTACAAACACGGCGGCTAGGGCCCAGGCCGCCAGTTACCAGTGGAGCTTCACGACCGGTTCATCGGCCGATCAGCCCGCGGTGTGTCTTGCCAATTTCGCGATTCTATCCGGCGGGTCGATTTTCAGCAGCGGGCCTACCACCGTCACTGGAGACATTGGCGTAAGCCCCGGCGTCGCGATCAGCGGCTTTCCTCCTGGAACACTAACAGGTACGATGTACGCGGGCGATGCGGCCGCGGCCCAGGGAATAATCGACCTTACCGCCGCATATGGAAATGCGGTTTCGCGTTCGGTTGGAGCCGTGCCGGTGGCCGGGGATCTGGGCGGACAAACGTTCACAGCCGGTCTTTACAACTCGGTTTCCTCGCTGAGTATCGTATCAGGCAATCTCACCCTGGACGCGAAGGGCGATCCGAATGCCGTCTTCATATTCCAGATGGCATCCACACTTACGACGGCCGCTGGAAGCCAGATTATTCTGGTGGGCGGCGCGAGCGCCTCCAACGTCTTCTGGCAGGTGGGCACTTCAGCCACTCTGGGAGGGAACTCGATCTTCAACGGAAGCATCCTGGCCAACCAATCCATCACGCTAGACCCCTATGCTTCCGTGAATGGCAGACTGTTGGCGCAGGACGGCGAGGTAACGCTCGAGTCCAATGTCATTACGAGTCCTCCGCCCGCCATTTCGGTGGGGGGAATCTATAACGCAGCCAGCGGTACGCAAAGCATGGTCGCGGGCGGTATTGTATCCGTTTTTGGTCATAACCTGGGCTCCTTGCCGCTCGCGGCCGCGGGCTACCCGCTGCCCACCACGCTGGGAGGGAGCAGCTTTGAAGTGGGGACCCAAGCGGCGCCTCTCTATATGACCTCGTGCAGCCAGGTGAACCTGCAGATTCCGTGGGAGGCCGTGGGTCAAGTTCCGGTCACCGCAACGGTGGGAGGATTGGTTTCGACGGTGGAAACAATCACGGTGGCGCCATTCGCTCCCGGCATTTTCTCGCTGGGCCAGACGGGCTCGGGCCAGGGCGCGGTGGAAATCGCCGCAACCGGCGAGCTTGCCGCACCACTGGCGGATGCCGGCGTACCAGTCAAGCGGGGCCAGTACATCGCCATTTTCGGCACCGGGCTGGGAGCGGTTTCCAATCAGCCGGCGACTGGAGCGGCGGCTTTGTCCGATCCGTTATCGACCACCTTGACGACGCCCATCGTGACTATCGGCGGCGCCGCGGCCAAGGTGACTTATTCCGGACTGGCGCCCGGATTCGCGGGTCTCTACCAGGTGAATGCTTTAGTGCCGGACGATGCTCCGTTAGGGAACAGCGTAAACCTTGTGATCAGCATTGGAGGTGTTCAGTCCAACACTGTTACGATCGCGGTTCAATGAGCGGCTGGGACCTGGGTCCGAGGCGGACGAGGGCGTCCGCCTTACAGCAGCCGGCAGGCTTCATCAAAGGCCAGCCGCGGATTGCGGGGGAAAAGCTGGGACGCGTCGCCGTATCCGATATTGCACAGGAAGTTCGATTTGACCTGATGAAACGCCGGAGGGTTCCCGGCTGATGCGGTAAAGAACTCAGCGTCCACCTTGGCATTATCGAAGCCGGACATGGGGCCGCAGTCGAGGCCGAGCGCGCGCGCCGCGAGAATGACATAACCGCCTTGCAGGGTGGCATTGCGAAACGCAGTGGTTTCGGCAACCTGCGGCGAGTTTGCAAACACCTCCCGCATCTTGGGATTGTTGGGGAACAGTTTCGGCAGCTCCTCGAAGAATTGCAGATCGTAGGCGAGGACGGCGGTTACCGGCGCCTGCATGGTCTTATCAGCGTTGGTCGAACTTAGTGCCGGCAGAAGCCGTTGCTTGGCTTGGTGCGTTCGCAGGAAGAGAATGCGGGCCGGGCAGGAGTTGGCGCTGGTAGGACCGCATTTCATCAAGTCGTAGATTTGGCGCAGAAGATCGTCGCTCACGGGACGGTCCAGCCAAACGTTATGGGTTCTGGCTTGGCGGAAGAGAATATCCAACGCGTCATTGCTCAATGAGGCGCCTAAAGGTGTGCTCATAAGTCTCGGTTGAAAAATGAAAAGTTACTTGCGCACGGCCACGGTCTGATCGCCGTCCACGTAAGCGACGTACACGGTACCCTGCATGGCCGCGTATCCTTTCGCCTTGGAGCCTTTGCCGGTGTCGAAAGACCGCACGGTGGCGCCTTCTTCACTTCTGCCGGCGATCGCACGCACGGCGAGCCTCTTGCCGTCCACGGCTTCCGCCTGGACCAGGCGGAACATCATCTTGTGGCCGCCTCCGATTCCCAGAAATTTCTTCTTGCCAGCTTCGCCTGTTACGGTTCCGGTGACGGTTGCACCTTTGGCGATCACCGTTTTTTCACCGATCTTGAGTCCCTCGCTCACGGTGAAATTCAGCGACGCCCCTTCGGGCACGTCGGCTGGGACGTCCTGTCCGAGGACAATCACGAACGGCAAGGCATCGCTGACGGCGACGGGAGTGGTTTGAATGGCGGGCGGACGCGGCGTGGGCTTGGGCGGCGCCGCTACTGGTGCCGGCAGAGGAACCGCGGACGAAGAGGCTGCCGGAACGGGCGCGGGCGGTTCTAGAATCGGCGGCGCATTCTTCGCGTTCTTATCGGTTGCCTTCGGCTTGGGCTTGCGGGCAGGCTTGGTCCCGGCAGGCTCTTGCGGTGTTGTGGCGGATGGCGCCGTGGCGGATGGTGTTGTGGAGGGTGACGTTGAAGCAGGTGAGGCTTGCGACTGGCCTTCCGCTGGCGGCACCGTTGCAACGGACGGTTCGGCCGACGGTGGACCGACAGCGGACGGTTTTACCGGCTCTGGTTGTGCTGGCGCCACCGACGCAGTCGTCTGGGTCTTCTGGCTCTGCTGAATCTGCCGCTGGTTCCACCACCACCAGCCGCCGATGCCGGCCGATGCCACCAATGCGGCGCCAATCAAAACCAGCAGCAGCGCAACGAATCTCGAAGAACTGCCTTTTGCGACTACTTTGACCGGCGGAGTTTTCGATTTGGCTTCCGCTGCCGTGGAGGCCCCCCGCACGGCGCTGGCGGGCGTTGGCCCGTCTACCCTAGCCGTGGGCGGCAGAGGCGTGTCTAACGGAAGAGGGGGCGGCATCAAGGGCGGCGTGAAGGATTGCGAAGAGAGGGGAGACGGCTCGCCCGTGGAAGCGTCCGCGGAGTTGACCGGCGGGAGTGCCACGACGGAAATTGGACCAGCGTGAACCGGCGGCACGTATTGTCCGGCTGGGTCGAGCTGCCGCTGTAGAGTGATCAGCACGCCCTCGATCTCCTTCATGCTCTGCCAGCGCGCCGCGGGATCCTTGGGCAAGCAGCGCAGGATGATCTGCTCCAGCAGGGGCGGAACATCCGGGGCCGCTTCATGGATCGGCCTAACATCATCCCGCAAAATTGACGACAGAGTGGAGATGCCCGATCGCCCTTCAAAGGCGCGCTTGCCCGTCACCATCTCGTAGAGCACGTCGCCAAAGGAGAAGATGTCCGATCGCGCATCCACGTGCTTGCCTTCGGCCTGCTCCGGCGACATGTAGCTCACGGTGCCGATGATGGAGCCTTCGCGCGTCAAAGCCGCCTCCACCGTGGTCTGCTCGGCGGTCTGGCCGGACAAGCCCGTGTCCACCCATTTGGCGAGACCGAAATCCAGCACCTTGACCAGGCCCGAGGCGGTGACCATGATGTTGGACGGTTTCAGATCCCGATGGATGATGCCAGCGGAATGCGCGGCCGTTAGAGCGCTGGCGATTTGCGTACCGTACTGGAGGGCTTGCGTCGGGGGCATCCCGCCGGCGGGAATCAAATCGCGCAGGGTTTTGCCCGCGATGTATTCCATCACGATGCACTGCAGGTCGCCTTCCGAGATGATGTCATACAACGTAATGATATTGGGATGATTCAGGGCCGAAGCGGCCTGGGCCTCTTGAAAAAACCGCCGCCGGCGCTCCGGGTCCGTGGACAGGCCGGGCGATAAAATCTTCACGGCCACCAGCCGATTCAGGCGGCTATCCTGGGCCTTGTAAATCTCGCCCATGCCGCCCGCGCCAATCTTTTCCACAAGTTGATAATGGAGGATCTTTTGGCTGACCATGACCATATTGACGCGCGGGGTCTCACGCGCATTATCACCCGAATGCGAGAGGCAAAGCAATCCCGGCCACACTCCAGAGCGGTCTGGGGCGACGGGCATGATAATTTGGTTGCATGCGCGGCCAGCCTCCGATTCCGTTGCCTGAGACCATTCAAGTGGAGTATGAGCCTTACCAGGAGAGCACGCAGCTTGCCCGGTACATCCAGGATTACCCGCGCAGTTTTACCCGCAACCCATCGCAACCGCTGATCCGCCGGCCGTTGACTCTATCCGAGCGAACCGGGCCCATTGCGCTGGAACGCCGGCTGGCGATCGATGGCGAGGACATTTCCTCGAAGGAGCCGGGCGGACCGCGGGCCATCGGACAGTTCATCGCGGTCACGGGCCGAGTGATGGACGAAGACGGCGCTCCGCTGGCCCGTGCGGTGATCGAAATCTGGCAGGCCAACTCGGCCGGGAAGTACGTTCATGAACTGGATCGCCACCAGGCTCCGATCGATTCGAACTTCACGGGCCTGGGCCGGTTTGTGACTGGCGCCGAGGGTCAGTACAAGTTTCTCTCCATTAAGCCGGGCGCGTATCCGGTGATGGAATCCGACTGGTGGTGGCGACCGCCGCACATCCATTTTTCAATCTTTGGTCCGAGCTGGATGAACCGCTATGTGACCCAGATTTTCTTCCCGGGCGAGCCGCTGAATGAGACCGATCTGCTTCTCAATGCGGTTCAGGACCCAGAGGCGCGCGACCGGCTGATCTTCGAGACCACTCCCACCACGGTTGGAGCCGTGAACCTGTTGACCTTCCGCCGCGACTTCGTGCTGCGCGGAAAGCGCTCAACGCCCGCGCTGGATTGAGGACGCTCGATTAAACGCATGAGTCTGAACGCATGAGTCTGCCCACCTCGCCTTATTGCACGATCGGCCCATTCTTCCCGGGCGAATTCGCCGACGGCTGCGGCGACTTAACGAGCCGTGACGGAAAGCAAGCGCGCGGACAGCACATTCTGCTCACCGGGTCCGTAGTCGAGGAGGGGAACCGGCCCATCCGGAATGCGATCGTGGAAATCTGGCAGCCGGACGCCAATGGCGTGTTTCGTCACCCGCTGGACCCGCGGTTCGAGGACGCCGATCCGGGCTTCTTCGGATGGGGCCGTGCGAGGACGGACGCCGAGGGGCGCTATGCATTTCGAACGGTGATGCCTGGCGCGTACGCCACCCAGGACGGCGCGCCGCGGTGTCCGCATCTCAACCTGATGGTGCTGGCAATCGGTTTGACCCACCGATTGGTGACCACCGTGTTTTTTGGCGATGGGGCGCAGCCAGCGAGCGATCCGCTGTTGGACTGTGTTGCAGATCCCGCGCGGCGGGCTCGCATGTTCGCAATCCACGACAAGCTTTCAAACGGTGCGGACGCTCTTCCGGCCTATCGCTTTGACATCGTCACTCGCGGAGAAGCGGAGACGCCATTTTTCGTGGATTAATTCAGTCTCACAAGCATGTAACGGCCTGCAGGGAATTCGCATCACACGTTAGGAACCGTGAGAAGGTGACCAGGCAGTGAAACGGTAGGAGGGAAAATGTTGATCGACCGACCATCAAGTCCGGCCAAGATTCTCGTGATCGAAGACAATTCCGCGGATGTTTTCATGCTGCGCCACGCTTTGGACCAGCACGGTGAGGAATACGTCCTCGAAGTTCTCCGCGATGGCGAGGAAGCAATTGAATTTGTGAATCTCCAGAGGACGGCGGAAGTTAACGGCGAACCCTGTGTGATCGTGCTCGACCTGCATCTTCCGAAGCATGACGGCGCGGCCGTGCTCAGAGCGATCCGGCAAGAGCCCGTACTTGCTCATGTCGATGTAGTAGCGCTGACCACCATTGCGAGTCCGCGCGATGAGCACGAGGTTCGCGACCTGGGTGTACGTTTGTACAAGGCCAAGCCCAGCCTGATCGACGACTGGATCGAACTGGCGCGCCAAATCCTAGAAATCTGCCTGGGGCACACCCCGGTAGCGGCCTGAGCGCGGCGGTCTTAGAGTGTGGAACCTTACTGCAACCACCACTGCATGGAATCCGCGGCGGCGGTGAAAAACTCATCGCGCGAGCTTTCCGGATCGGACTTCGTCCAATTCCCAGCGGGCTTGTAGCTCGCATCGTGGTATACCCACAGTTGCCCGCGCTCGGAGTGCGTCAAGATGGCTGCGCCGGACACGCAGTCATATGTATCGTTGTCCACGGTGAACTTGAGGTGTTTTCCATCCACGATACCGACCTGCGCGAACGGGGGCTGAGCCACCAGCTCCATCGAAAAGAAGTAGCCGCCTCGGCCCGGAATATAGAACATGGCGAAGCGACCGGCCACCACCGCGCCGGCACCGGAGGGTGAGGCTGGCTGATTGTTGACAGAGACCTTCAGCGCGGAAAAGCGAATCTGATCCGATGGTTGCGCGCCGGCATCGGCGGCCGTAGCGCCGCGCTGGTTGAGGCGGATCTGCACAGTGTCGCTTAGAGTCTGGTGCAGACCAGGATCGGCCGGAATGGGGATGACGAACTTGTTCCCGGAACTCAGCGGCGGCGATTCGAGCGGGGACGAAAGCGTGGGCGTCGGCTTGCCCCCGTCGGCATTCGGGAAGCGGGCGGCGAAGTCTTCAGTAGCGGGCTTGGCAGTCACGCGAAACTGCTGGCCATCGGGCGTGCGGGTGACCACCAGTTCATAGGCGTACACAGCCAGATTGTTTTGATCGCGAAAGATGCGGTAAAAGCTATCGCCGGAGGCCGGTTCCAGACTCGCCTTCAAAGCGACCGGCGTGCCTTCCTCGGCGCGCGCGTCGATGCTTAATTGGACGCCGTTGCTCAGCGCGACGTTAGAGGACACTTGGGCAACGATCGAAGCAACGGCTGCCAGCAGGCAAGCAGCAATACGCACTATTCGGCCGCCGCGGCCAGCGCTTGCCGCACCGCTTGGACCGGCATGTCCTTCCAATGCCGCGTCAAGTTGTCGATGCTCATGAACGAGCGCGGATCCATGCGATCGATATACAAGCTGCCGTCGAGATGATCGATCTCGTGCTGCAAAATGCGCGCGTACCATCCCTGTGCCTCAATGCGGCGCAGTTGGCCGCGGTCGTCCAAATATTCGACGGTGACGCGGCGGGAACGTTTCACCAGCGCGCTGAAACCAGCCAGGCTCAAGCAGCCTTCGAAGAACTCCGCTTGCTCGGCCGATTGCTCGATAATGCGTGGATTGATGAGCACCTGGAATGGCACGGGGTTACGCTCCCGTTCAGCCAGGCGCTCGGCGGAGATATCCTTGGAGTATTCGGGACGGTCTTCGATGACCGCGAGTTGAACTGGCAAACCCACCTGAGGAGCGGCCAAGCCGACGCCCGGAGCTTCGCGCACGGTCTCATGCATCCATGCGATCAGTTGTTGTGTCTCCGGCAGGGCGATTTCTTCCTGTAATAAGGGACGAGCCCGTTGCCGCAGGACCGGCTCTCCCACCTGGACGATCTTCAGCCGCACGGTTTGATTTTAGCGGCTTGGGCGGCGATTAGCCTGGGGCCGATGTGGTGCCATTTTGTCCGAGGGCATCGACCACTTTGGACAGCACGGTGGAGATGCTGGTGGAGATGTCGGGCAGCACGGCGCCGGAGGCGGCAGCGAGGAATCCCGCGAGTAGAGCGTATTCGGTCAAATCCTGCCCGTGGGTGTCTTTCCAGATCTTCAATTTCAGGCTGGCATTCAGAAGTGCGGTCATGAGATTTTCTCCTCGGCTCGACATGATTCTGCCAGCCGGGGGTGATCGGTCAAAGGGTCGAATGTACCGATTTTGGTGTGCCGCGGGGACTAGGCGGGAGGCCGGTACCAAGCCCATTGCGGCCTAGTATTCGGGTACTTACGGTGGGTACTTTCGGTTGGCCGACATGACGAGATAAAGTCGGCTTCGCGTGTGTATAATCGTAGTGAGGAATACACATCACGTGAGAACGAACATTGTGATCGACGATCGGCTTATGAAGGAGACGCTCCGGGCGACCGGCCTCAAGACCAAGCGCGAGGCGGTTGAACTCGGGCTGCGGACCTTGCTGCGCTTCAGCAAGCAGGCGGAAATCCAGCGTCTTCGCGGCAAGCTGCACTGGGAGGGCGACCTTGATGCGATGAGGAGAGATCGTTGATTCTCGTGGATTCCAGCGTCTGGATTGATTACTTCAACGGAAAGACGACCGCGGCGGTCGAGAGGCTCGATCAACTGCTCGGCAGCGAGCAACTCGCGATCGGCGATTTGATTCTGACGGAAGTCCTGCAAGGCTTCGCCGACGAGCGCGAGTTCTCCGCAGCACGAGCGGTCCTTACCCACTTCAGCGTCGTGGAACTGGGCGGGCGCGAGATCGCGATTCAAGCTGCGAAAAACTTCCGAGCGCTACGTCGCATGGGCATCACTATCCGCGGGACGATCGATACACTAATCGCTACGAGATGCATCGAAGGTGGGCATGAACTGCTCTATGATGACAGGGACTTCGACCCGTTTGTGAAACACCTGGGTTTGCGCGTTGCCGTTTGACCTTGTTCACTCCTCACCATTCGTTGTGTTAAACTCTTCGATGGATTTGTAGATTCCGGTCCTTCCGCCGATTTCAGTTTCGTCCCCTTTCACAAGCGGGTTTCTGAGCGGGTTTCTGTATGACGGATTAGGCAGTGGGGATTGGTTCTGGACAGGTGGCCGAGTGGTTAATGGCAGCAGGCTGTAAACCTGCCGCTCCTTGCGAGCTACGGAGGTTCGAATCCTCCCCTGTCCACCAGAGATAGGTTCAGGCCGTTGTAGCTCAGTTGGTAGAGCGCGTCCTTGGTAAGGACGAGGTCACCAGTTCAATCCTGGTCAACGGCTCCAGTTCAAAAAGGTCGTGGGTTGTGAGAGGTGGGTGGTAGGAAAGACTTTCCCACATCCTACGACCCACAACCAGAAGGTTTTTTATGGCGAAGGAAAAATTTGACCGCAACAAGCCGCACGTGAACATCGGGACCATTGGGCACATCGATCACGGCAAGACGCCGCTCACGGCGGCCATCACCAAGGTGCTGGCCAAGCACAACCCGAAAAACAAGTTCCGCTCGTTCGATTCCATCGACAACGCGCCGGAAGAAACGGCCCGCGG
>PMUP01000066.1:207-48474 GCA_003166865.1 Bryobacterales bacterium | reverse complement strand
TCGATCACGGCAAGACGACGCTCACGGCGGCCATCACCAAGGTGCTGGCCAAGCACAACCCGAAAAACAAGTTCCGCTCGTTCGATTCCATCGACAACGCGCCGGAAGAAAAGGCCCGCGGAATCACGATCGCGGTGGCGCACGTCGAATATGAGACGGCCAACCGGCACTACGCGCACGTGGATTGCCCGGGCCACGCCGACTANNGACTACATCAAGAACATGATCACCGGCGCCGCGCAGATGGATGGCGCGATCCTGGTGGTGGCGGCCACCGACGGCCCGATGCCGCAAACGCGCGAGCATATCCTGCTGGCCCGCCAGGTGGGCGTGCCTTCGATCGTGGTGGCGCTGAATAAAGTGGATATGGTGGACGATCCGGAGCTGCTGGAACTTGTCGAGCTGGAAGTGCGCGAGCTGCTGAGCAAGTACGAGTTTCCGGGCGACGATCTGCCGGTGGTGCGGGTGAGCGCGCTGGGTGCATTGAACGGCGAAGAGAAGTGGGAAAAGTCGGTGGACGAACTGATGGCCAAGGTGGACAGCTACATTCCGATGCCACAGCGCGACATCGACAAGCCGTTCCTGATGCCGATTGAAGACATTTTCTCGATCCAGGGCCGCGGCACGGTGGTGACGGGCCGCATTGAGAAGGGGATCTGCAAGGTCGGCGAGGAAATGGAGATCGTGGGCTTCAAGGACACGCGCAAGACGGTGGTGACGGGCGTGGAAATGTTCAAGAAGCTGCTGGATGAAGGACGCGCTGGAGACAACGTTGGGTTGTTGCTGCGCGGCATTGAAAAAGACGACGTGGAGCGCGGGCAGGTGATCGCGAAGCCGGGATCGATCAAGCCGCACAAGCGGTTCAAGGGCGAGATCGTGGTGCTGACCAAGGAAGAGGGCGGGCGGCACACGCCGTTCTTTAAAGGCTACCGGCCGCAGTTTTATTTCCGGACCACGGACGTGACGGGGGTAGCTGAGTTGCCGGAAGGGACCGAGATGGTAATGCCGGGCGACAACGTGGGATTGGTGATAGAGCTGATCACGCCGGTGGCCATGGACAAGGGATTGCGGTTTGCGATCCGCGAGGGCGGCCGGACGGTGGGAGCGGGAACGGTGACGGAGATATTGGAATAGAAGGCGGAATACAAGGAGACAGGGAATACGGGGAATGGTCTACATTCCTCGTCTCCCTAGTATTCCCTGTATACCTTCTTCGAGTGAAAACACCATGAGCAACTTAAGAGAACGCATTCGAATCCGCCTCAAGGCGTACGATCACCGCATCCTGGATCAATCTACGGCAGAAATCGTCGACACGGTCAAAAGGAGCGGAGCGATGGTGGCTGGTCCGATTCCACTGCCAACCATTAAGAATCGCTACACCGTGCTGCGGTCGCCGCACGTGGATAAGAAGTCGCGCGAGCAGTTCGAAATCCGGACGCACAAGCGGCTGCTCGACATTATCTCGCCGCAGCAGGAAACAGTGGATGCCTTGATGAAGCTGGATCTGCCGGCGGGTGTGGACGTGGAGATCAAGGCTTTCGGACGGGGAAAGTAATCAAATGAAATTCAGGAATACAAGGAATACCAGGGAGACGAGGAATGCAGACCATTCCCGGTATTCCTTGTCTTCCTCGTATTCCCAGAGGTGTTCATGAGCCCAGGAATTTTAGGCAAAAAGATCGGTATGAGCCAGGTATTCCGCGAAGACGGACAGGTTGTTCCTGTCACGCTGTTGAAGGCCGGACCTTGCGTGGTGGTCCAACGGAAGACTCCTACATCCGATGGTTACGACGCCGTTCAGCTTGGATTGGTCGAGTTCGCGAAGGCTTCGCGCACCACTAAACCTTTGGCTGGCCATCTCAAAAAGGCCGCTGCCGACGGCGTGAAGTTCCTGCGTGAATTCCGGATGCGGCCGGGCGACGACGATCTGAAGCAGGGCGATCGCGTATTGGTGGATCAGTTCAAGCCTGCCGACAAGGTGGACGTGATTGGCGTCAGCAAAGGCCGCGGTTTCACGAGTCTGATCAAGCGGCATCATTTCAAGGGCGGCCCCGGCAGCCACGGATCGATGTTTCATCGCGCGCCCGGTTCCATCGGCGCGTCGAGCTTTCCGTCGCGCGTTTTTCCGGGAACCCGCATGGCCGGGCACTCGGGAGATCAGCAAGTAACGATACGCAATCTCGAAGTGGTGGAAGTGGTAGCCGAGGACAACGTGCTGATAGTGAAGGGCGCGGTGCCCGGTCCCAACGGCGGCTATGTGCTGGTAAGAAGGGCCAAGAGGTAGGTATGCCGAGCGTAGAGGTTGTCGATTTAAATAACGCGGTGGTCGGATCGCTCGAATTGTCGGACGAAGTTTTCGACGCGCCGCTCAACAAGGATTTGCTGTACGAGGCGGTGCGGCACTCCCAAGCCGCGCGCCGCGGTGGCAACGCCAAGACCAAGACGCGGCACGAAGTTTCGGGATCCGGCAAGAAACTGTGGCGTCAGAAGGGCACAGGGCGCGCGCGCATGGGCTCCATCCGTTCTCCGTTGTGGAGACATGGGGGCACCACCCACGGGCCGCAGCCGCGCGATTACAGCTACAAGCTGCCGCGCAAGATGCTGCTCGGAGCCCTGCGATCGGCGCTGTCGGCCAAGCTGCGCGACGGTGAGCTGAGAGTGGTGCAAGAATTTACTCTCGCCGATCATAAGTCCAAAGCGATGCGCGCCGTGCTGAATCTATTGGGCGCTCCCAAGACCGTGCTGCTGGTGGACAACGGCGAAAATCGCAACCTGGCGCTGGGCGCTCGCAATCTGGCCGGCGTCAAGCTGGTTTCCAGCAAAGAAGTTGAGGTGTACGATCTGCTGGGCCACGCGGGCGTCCTGATCTCGCGAGCGGCGGTGCAAAAACTGTCGGAGGCGCTCGCAAAATGACCATCTACGAAGTGATCAAGCGGCCCATCGTCACCGAAAAAGGCGTCACCAAGAAGGACAACGAGGGCACGCTGTGTTTTGAAGTCGCGAGCGGAGCCAACAAGGTACTGGTCAAGGCAGCCGTCGAACAATTGTTCAAGGTGAAGGTGGCCGATGTTCGCACGGCGAATAACGTGGGCAAGCTGCGGCGGCGCGGTAAGTTTTCCGGCTATCGTTCGGACTGGAAGAAGGCTTATGTCCGTCTCAAGGCGGGTGAAAAGATGCCCGAGTACTCGGATATTTAGGGAGAAATAACGTCATGCCGATGAAGAGCTACAAACCGACCACGGCGTCACGCCGCTTCATGAGCGTTGTTTCTCGCGACGAGATCACCAAGCAGACTCCCGAGAAGTCGCTGGTGGAGGGAAAGAAGCGCACCGGCGGGCGCAATAGCGAGGGCCTGGTGTCGTCGCGTTTTCGCGGCGGCGGGGCCAAGCAGGCCTATCGCAGCATCGATTTCAAGCGCGACAAGTTCGGCATTCCGGCCAAGGTGGCCGCCATTGAGTACGATCCGAACCGCACGGCGCGCATCGCGCTGCTCAATTACGCCGACGGCGAGAAGCGCTACATCGTTTGTCCGGTGGGCCTGACCGTGGGACGCACGGTGAGCTCGGGCGCCGAGGCCGACATCCTGATTGGAAACGCGCTGCCGCTCAAGAATATTCCGGCCGGCACGGTGGTTCACAATATCGAACTGCGGCCCGGCAAAGGCGCGCAGATGGCGCGATCGGCCGGCGCTCAGGCGCAGTTGGTCTCGCGCGAGGGCGGGATCGCGCTGCTGAAGCTGCCATCCGGTGAAATCCGCCGCGTGCAGGTGGAGTGCATGGCCACCATCGGCCAGGTGGGCAACGTGGAGCACGAAAACGAATCGCACGGCAAAGCGGGTAAAACGCGCTGGCTGGGCAAGCGCCCGCACAATCGCGGCGTGTCGATGAATCCGGTGGATCATCCGCACGGCGGCGGCGAGGGCAAAACCTCGGGCGGGCGGCATCCTGTGACGCCCTGGGGCCAGCCGACGCGCGGTTTCAAAACCCGCAACAACAAACGCACCAATAAGTGGATCGTGAGCCGAAAGGCGAAAAAGTAATGACCGAGCAGGGATTCAATAAATGAGCAGATCACTCAAAAAAGGGCCGTTCATCGACGACCACCTCGCCAAGAAGGTGTCGGACATGAACGCCAAGAACGAAAAGAAAGTGGTGCGGACCTGGTCGCGGCGCTCCACCATCATTCCGGATTTCATCGGCCACACCCTGGGTGTCCACAACGGAAAGAAATTCATTCCGGTGTACATCACTGAAAATATGGTGGGCCACAAGCTGGGTGAGTTTTCCCCCACGCGAGTGTTCAAGGGCCATTCGGTGAAGGCCGCCGCGGCGCCAACGGAGAAGACCGCCAAGCCGGCTTAGGGGAAAAGGATGCAAGCCAAAGCAGAAGCCCGATATATNNAAGGCGCGGCTGGTGGTGGATTTGATCCGCGGCCGCTCGGCCAACGAAGCGCGCATCATTTTGCGCCAAACCAACAAGCGCATGGCGCCGACGGTGCTGAAGGTTTTGGATTCGGCCATCGCCAACGCGGAAAATCGCAATAACGACGTGGATGTCGACGAGCTGGTGGTGAGCGAAGCGTATGTGAACGAGGGGCCGCGCCAGAAGCGTATACGGCCCGCGCCCATGGGCCGCGCGTACCGTTATCAGCGGCGAACGTCCCATATCGTCGTCTTTGTGAGCGACAAAAACACAGGGGAAACCCCGGCAAACCAGGAGAACGCATAGTGGGACAGAAGGTACATCCGTACGGCTTTCGGTTGGGCGTCACCAAGACCTGGCGATCGCGCTGGTTCGCCAAGGCGGATTACGCCAGGCTCTTGCGCGAAGATCTGGAGCTCAAGGGTTCTCTCCGCGAACGTTTAAAGGCCGCCGGCGTCAGCTCCATTGAAGTGGATCGTCCCGGCAACAAGCTGCGCGTCACCATTCGCACCTCGCGCCCAGGCATCATCATCGGACGCAAGGGCGCCGAAATCGAGAAACTCAAGACCGAGCTCGCGAAAAAAACCAAGCGGGAAGTCTTCATCGACATTCAGGAAGTTCACAAACCGGAGCTGGACGCACAACTGGTGGCCGAGTCCATCGCGCTACAGCTGGAAAAACGCGTGGCATTTCGTAGAGCGATGAGGAAAGCGGTTGATTCGGCGCTGCGCTTCGGATGCAAGGGCATCAAAGTTCGCGTCTCGGGCCGCTTGAACGGCGCCGAAATCGCTCGCAGCGAGTGGTATCTGCAAGGCCAGCTTCCGCTGCACACCTTGCGCGCCGACGTGGATTACGGGTTCGCACAGGCCTACACCACCTACGGCGTGATCGGGGTGAAGTGCTGGACCTATAAAGGCGAGATCCTGGACAGCGGCCGCCGCGATTCTCTGAAAAACGAACCCGAGCCGCGTCGCCAGCCATTGCGCGATCGCCGCGAGCGCCGCCCCCCTATGGGAACATCGAGTGCCCCGCAGCCAGCGCCGGTGGAAACCGGAGGACCGGCCATCCAGGCACCGCCCGAAGGCGCGCCAGCGCGGACCGCGCCGATTTTGCCGCCTCTCGCTCCGCCGCAACCCAGCTGGAAACAGGAATTGAAGCAAGATACGCCGGCCGGCTCGGGCCCAGGGTCCACGGGCGGAAGCAATTCAGAGCCGCCCAAGATTTCGGAGCCACCCAAAACGTCGGAGCCACCCAAGCAGGGATAGCGGGGACACATCGCCATGTTGATGCCAAAGAAAGTCAAGTACAGGAAACAGCAGCGCGGCCGCATGACCGGCAAAGCCTGGCGCGGCTCCAGTCTCGCGTTTGGCGAGTTTGGACTGAAAGCCATGCGCTGCGGCTGGATCACCGACCGGCAAATTGAAGCAGCCCGCGTAGCCATGACGCGCTTCATCAAGCGCGGCGGCAAGGTTTGGATTCGCCTGTTTCCCGACAAGCCCATCACCAAGAAGCCGGCCGAAACTCGCATGGGCAAAGGCAAGGGCGCGCCCGAGCAGTGGGTGGCGGTGATCCGGCCGGGCAAGATTTTGTTCGAAATGGAAGGCGTTCCCAAAGCGACCGCGCAGGAGGCCTTTCGTCTGGCCGCCGGAAAGCTGCCGCTGCCGACCAAGCTGGTGAGCCGCGAAGACAACACCGGAGAATAACGATGAAAGCAGACAAAATTCGGCAGCAGGATAGCGACGAGTTGCGCAGACAGGCCGCGGACATCCGCGAGCAGAACTTCCGCATCCGTTTCCAGTTGACCATGGGCCAGACCGACGGGCTGAAGAAGCTGCGGACCATCCGGAAGGATCACGCTCGCATTCTCACCATCCTGCGCGATCGCGAGTTGCATCCGGAAACCGCGCCCGAGCCGAGCCCCAAGAAAAAGAAGAAGGGGAAGTAAGCCATGGCTAGCGCGGACACGACGGCAAAGAAAATCGGCAACAAGAACGAAAAGGTCGGTCAAGTGGTTTCCGCCAAGATGACCAAGACCATCGTGGTGGAAGTGACGCGGCGCGTTCCTCATCCTATGTACAAGCGGATCATCAATAAGCGGAGCAAGTTTTACGCCCATGATGAACAGCAGAGCGCCAAGGTTGGCGACACGGTTCGCATCATCGAATGCCGGCCGATGAGCAAGCTCAAGCGCTGGCGCCTGGGCGAAGTGCTGCGCAAGGCGGTGCAGGTGGCAGTGGAGCCGGGCGCCGTGGATCTTGAAACCACGCAGCAAACTTCGGGATCGAAATCGCTCCGCGCCAAGGCGACCAGGAGGAAATCATGATTGGAATGCGCACCATCCTCGAGGTGGCCGACAATAGCGGGGCCCGCAAGCTGATGTGCATTTTGCCGCGCGGCGGGGATCTGGGGTTGCGCGCGGGCCTGGGCGACATCGTCACCGCCAGCGTCAAGGAAGCCACGCCCGAATCGCCCATCAAGAAGGGCAAAGTGGTGCGCTGCGTCATCGTTCGCATGCGCAAGGAATCGCGGCGTAAAGATGGCACCTACATCCGCTTCGATTCCAACGCCGCCGTTCTCATCAACGAGGTGGGCGAGCCGGTGGGCACGCGCGTGTTCGGTCCGGTGGCTCGCGAGCTGCGCGACAAGCGTTTCATGAAGATTGTTTCGCTCGCGCCGGAGGTCATCTGATGCCGGCCAAACCGCGGATCGAAAAGAAGTTCGTGAAAACCAGGATCAAGAAGAACGACCAGGTGAAGGTGATCGCTGGGCGCGACAAAGGCAAAACCGGCAAGGTGATTTCGGTGGACCGCTGGCGCGGCAAGCTGATTGTCGAAGGCGTATCGATGATCAAGCGCCATACCCGGCCCAACCCGCAGCGGCAGATCAAGGGCGGAATCGCCGAAAAGGAAAGCGCCATCGCGATTTCGAACGTCATGGTTCTCACCTCGGGCGGCGTTCCCACCCGCGTGACTTACAAACTCGAGGCCGCCGGCACGTCCACGCGGCGCGTCCGCATCGCCCAGAAAAGCGGCGAGGTGTTGGACACCAAAGGGTAAAGCGAGCGAAGAGGAATTTGAAGATGGCAGAAGCAAGACTCAAAGAGCATTACAAGAAGAGCGTGGTTCCGGCGCTGGTGAAGGAGTTCGGCTACAAGAACGTGATGGCCGTGCCCAAGGTTGAGAAAGTATCGGTCAACATCGGATTGGGCGAAGCCACGCAGAACGCCAAGCTCATGGACGGAGCGGTGAACGAGCTGGGCCAGATCGCCGGACAAAAGCCGGTGGTTACCAAAGCCAAGAAGTCCATCGCCGCTTTTAAACTGCGCGAAGGAATGTCGATCGGGGCCATGGTTACGCTGCGCGGCGACAGGATGTACGAATTCCTGGATCGGCTGATGAACGTAGCACTTCCGCGCGTCCGCGATTTTCGCGGCGTGTCATCGAAGTCGTTCGACGGCCGCGGCAACTATACGCTGGGCGTCCGCGATCAATTGATTTTTCCCGAGATCGACTACAACAAGGTGGAGAAGGTCAAGGGCATGAATATTTCCATCATCACCAGCGCGAAGACCGACGCCGAGGGCCTGGCGCTATTGCGGCACATGGGGATGCCGTTCCGCCAATAAGAACGGAATACGGGGAAGACAAGGAATACCAGGAAAACAAGGAATACGAATGGCAACGACAGCGAAGATCGCGAAAGAAGACAAGACCAGAACCAGGATGGCCGCCGACAAGACCGCGAACAAAATCACTCCGCCCCGGGTGAAAATCCGGCTCCGCAACCGGTGTTTCCGTTGCGGCCGTCCGCGCGGCTACATTCGCAAGTTTAACCTGTGCCGGATCTGTTTCCGCCAGTTGGCTGTCGCGGGCGAGATCCCCGGTGTGATCAAAGCGAGCTGGTAAGGAAAGGAGCCCCGGAGTAGAACATGGCCATAACCGATCCCATCGCCGACATGCTGACGCGCATTCGCAATGCGCAGTCGGCGCGCCATCCCAAGGTGGACGTGCCTGCCTCCAAGCTCAAAATGGAGATCGCGCGCATCTTGAAGGAGGAAGGCTTCATCGTCAACTTCAAGCTGGCCGACGAGGGCGCCAAGCGCAGCATCCGCATCTATCTGAAATACACGCCGGGCAACGTGCCTGTGATCTCCCGCATCGAACGCGTCTCGCGCCCCGGATGCCGCGTCTATGTCGGCAGCCAGGAAGTCCCCAAAGTGCTGGGCGGGCTCGGCATCAATATTTTGACCACGGCGCGCGGCGTTATGACCGGCTCGAGCGCGCGCAAGGAACGCGTCGGCGGAGAGGTTCTCTGCCAGTTGTGGTAGCGAAGGTGAACATATGTCGCGAGTAGGAAAGAAACCCGTCCCCTTGCCCAAGGGCGTCAAGATCACCATCGGCCCCGAGATGCTGGTGGAAGGCCCCAAGGGCAAGCTGCATGTCCCGATTCCGCAAGGCATCCAAGTCCGCCAGACCGACGGGATTCTCGAGATTCTGCGTGATTCCGACCAGCGCGCCGCCCTCCACGGCCTTACGCGCGCCCTTGCGGCGGCCGCGATCCAGGGAGTGTCCACCGGGTTCACGCGCGAGCTGGATATCACCGGCACCGGCTATCGCGCCGACGTCAAGGGCAAGGTCGCGACGTTTACGCTGGGCTACTCGCACCCCATCGAAGTGCTATTGCCCGATGGCGTGGACCTGAAAATCGACAAGCAGACCCATCTGGTGCTGAGCGGCTACGACAAGCAGATGGTAGGACAGGTGGCTGCCAACATCCGCTCCTTGCGTCCACCCGATCCCTACAAGAACAAGGGCGTTCGATACACTGGCGAACTGCTCCGCAAGAAGGCCGGCAAGACCGCGGGAGCAACGGCGAAATAATATGGCGAAATCTTCCAAGAACGACGTTCGTGTCCGTATTCACACGCGCACCCGGCTCAAACTGCGCGGAAGCCAGGAGCGCCCGCGTCTGGCGGTGTTCCGCAGCTTGAAACATATCTACGCCCAGGTGATTGACGATCGCCAGGGCCACACGCTGGCGGCTGCCTCATCTGGTGAAAAAGCTTCGGGTGGGGAAAAAGCTTCGGGCGGCGAAAAGAAATCGGGCGTGGGCACCGGCGGCAATCTGGCCGGCGCCAAAGAGGTCGGCAAGCTGATCGCCGAGCGCGCCAAGTCCAAGGGCATCAGCAAAGTGGTATTCGATCGCGGCGGATATCTGTATCACGGGCGCGTCAAGGCGCTTGCCGACGCCGCGCGAGCAGCAGGATTGGAGTTCTAACTACATGGCGGCAACACCCACGGCAAAGCGAATCGACGCCAACACCCTGAACCTCAAGGAGCAGGTGGTGTCGATCAATCGCGTCACCAAAGTCGTCAAAGGCGGCAAGAACCTGAGCTTTTCCGCTCTGGTTGTCATTGGCGATCCCGGCGCGAAGATCGTCGGCTTCGGCACGGGAAAGGCCAAGGAAGTTCCGGCCGCGATCAAGAAGGGCATCGAAGCGGCCAAGAAGAATCTTCGCAAGGTCAACGTGCTTGAAACCACCATTCTGCACATGGTGCTAGGACGTTTCGGCAGCGGCCTTGTGCTGTTGAAGCCAGCTCCGGAAGGAACCGGTGTCATCGCCGGCGGCCCGGTGCGCGCGGTCATTCAAGCAGTTGGCATTACGAACGTGCTCACCAAGTCCATCGGCTCGCGCAATCCGCACAACGTCGTCAAGGCCACCATCAACGCGCTGGAGCAGTTGCGCGACCGGGCGCAAGTTTCCGAGATGCGCGGTCTGGCGCAGGAGAAGGTGGGCTAAGCCATGGCTGAAGGGACTATTAAAATCAAACTGATCGGCAGCCCCATCTGCTGTCCCGAAAAGCATAAAGTGATCGTGCGATCGCTCGGGTTGAAGAAAATGAACCGCATTGTGGTGCGGCCGGACAACGCCGCTTTTCGCGGCATGGTGCTCAAAATCCCGCACCTGCTGGCCATCGTAACGGAACCGCGACCGTCAGGAAGCGAGAAAAATCACGGAACCGCGACCGTGAGGAAGCGGAAATAAGGAATCCTCCATGAATCTCAGCGATCTTCGCCCGCCGCGCGGGCAAAAGCAAAAGAGGCAGCGCATCGGACAGGGCATGGGCACCGGGCGCGGCAAGTATTCCGGCCGCGGCGCAAAGGGCGCGCGATCGGTTACCGGCTACAGCATCATGCGCGGTTTCGAGGGCGGCCAGATGCCGCTGCATCGCCGTCTGCCCAAGCGCGGGTTCACCAACATTTTCAAGAAAGAGTATGCCATCGTAAATGTGGGGCGGCTGGAGAAGTTGGAAGGCAGCGCGTTCGATCCGGGACGGTTGCTTGAGCTCGGCGTCATCAAGAAACTGGGCGTCGGACTCAAAATACTCGGTACCGGCGACATCACCCGCAAGTTGGATGTGCGGGCGCACGTATTTTCAAAATCGGCTCTGGAGAAAATCCAGAAGGCCGGCGGTACTGGGCAAGTCATCGAGAAAGAGTAAGCAGGCCCAAGAGGTAAACAAAGATGAAGCTGTTCGACACCATCGCCAATATGTTCCGGATTCCGGACCTGCGGAAGCGCATCTTCTTCACGCTGGCTTTATTGGCCGTGTACCGTTTCGGCGGGCATGTCCCGACTCCGGGGATCGACGGCAAGCGCCTGACGGAGTTCTTCCAGCAGAATTCCGGATCCCTGTTCGGTTTCATCGATATGTTCAGCGGCGGCAATTTCCGCCGTCTCACCATCTTCGCCCTGGGCATCATGCCCTATATCACGTCGTCCATCATTTTGCAGTTGCTCACGGTGGTGGTTCCGACGCTCGAAAAACTGCAGAAAGAGGGTGAGCTCGGCCGCCGCAAGATCACCCAGTGGACCCGCTACCTCACCATCATCCTGGCAGTGGTGCAATCCTTCGGTGTTGCGATAGCGCTCCAGAAGTCGGGCGGCGGATTCGTCCTGAATCCGGGCATCGGCTTCATATTGATGACCATCATCACGCTCACCGCCGGTACCACGTTCATCATGTGGCTGGGCGAGCAGATCACCGAGCGCGGCATCGGCAACGGCATGTCGTTGCTGATTTTCACCGGAATCGTGGTCGGCCTGCCGCGCGCCATCGACAATATCTACGATCACGTCTTCAAAGTGCGCGACTGGACGCCCATCCACTTGATCATCATTCTGAGCGTCATGGTGGCTGTGGTCGCGTTCATCGTCTTGGTCGAGCGCGGCGAGCGCCGCATCCCGGTGCAGTATGCCAAGCGCATCCAGGGCCGCCGCATGATGGGCGGTCAATCCACGCACCTGCCCCTGAAAGTCAATGCGGGCGGCGTGATCCCGGTGATCTTCGCCTCCTCGCTGCTGGCCTTCCCGCAAACGCTCACCAGTTGGCAGGTGGTGAAGAACAGCCCGATCCTGAGCGGCATGCTCGAATCCATCGGCGGCAATCAGCCGCTGTACTACCTGCTGTTCGTGGTGCTCATCATCTTCTTCTGCTTCTTCTACGTCAACATCATTTTTAATCCCAATGAAGCGGCGGACAACATGCGCAAGTACGGCGGATTCATTCCTGGCATTCGCCCCGGCAAGAATACCGCGGAATACATGGACAAAATCCTCACCAAGATCACCGTGGTGGGCGGCCTGTACCTTTCCGTTCTTTCGCTGATTCCGCAGATCATGATCGCCGGCATCAAGCTGCAGCGCTTGCCGCCCGCGGCTTTAGGCAACTTTATCGATAATTATTTCCCGCGCTGGTTGCTGGACGGGCTGAACGTCAATTTCTTCTTCGGCGGCACGTCGCTGCTGATCGTCGTGGGTGTCGCCATGGACACCGTCAACCAGGTGGAAGCTCAGTTGATCATGCGGCATTACGAAGGTTTCACCCCACGCTCCGGCCGGATTCGGGGTCGCCGCAGCAGTGTGTCCTAGAGACGCGTGTCCTAACCCGATGATTTTGCGCTATTATAGATCTATCAGTCATTTCCCTTACCGGGCTCGGTGTGTGCCTGGTTACGGAAATGGCCGCTTGGTTGCAAATCGCTGGAGATGATTATCCGTAAGAACCGCACCGAGTTAGATCAGATGCGCCGCAGCGGCATGCTGGTCTGGAAGATCCTGCAGGACCTCTCGCAGATGGTCCAAGAGGGCGTCACCACCCAGGATCTGGAAGTTGCGGCGGAAAAAATGATGAAGGACGCAGGCGCCAAGCCGGCCTTCAAGGGTTATTACACGCCGGCGGCGGGCAGCAAATATCCGTATGTGCTTTGCACCTCGGTGAACGATCAGATCGTGCACGGTATGCCGTCGGCGAAGACGAAATTGAAGAAGGGCGACATCGTTTCCATCGACACCGGCGTCCAGTTGAACGGATATTACGGCGATTCGGCCGTCACCGTTCCGGTAGGTGAGATCAGCGAAGGAACGAAAAAGCTTTTGGACGTGACCAAGGAATCGCTCGAGCTGGCAATCGACAAAGCGCGGCCGGGCAACCGGCTGTTCGACATTTGCGGGACCGTTGAGCAGCACGTGGTGGGAAACGGATTTTCTGTGGTTCGCGAAATGGTTGGGCATGGCATCGGCACCAAACTGCACGAGGAGCCGCAAGTGCCCAATTACGTGGATCGCCGCAATGAGAACCCGCGGCTGAAGGAAGGCATGGTGCTGGCCATCGAACCGATGGTCAATGCCGGCGGCGGCGATATGCGCGTCCTTCCCGATAAGTGGACCGCGGTGACCAAAGATCATTCGCTGTCGGCCCATTTCGAGCATTGCGTGGCCGTGACGGCGGATGGACCGTGGGTTTTGACGCGGCCGTGACGTCGGTGGAGGCAGTTGTGGTGGAGCTGCTGCCCAGTGCGCTGGTGAAAGTGAAGCTAAGCAATGAAGCCGTGGTTCTAGCCCATGCGGCGGGCGCGGCGAAAACGAATTTTGTGAGAGTCAGGCCAGGAGATCGGGTCCAGGTGGAGTTATCGCCGCACGATCCGGGCCGCGGAAGAATTGTTCGATTAATTAAGTAGCGCGGGCACTCTTGCCTGCGGAGGTGACATGAAAGTGCGAGCGTCCGTCAAAAAGATGTGCGACAAATGCAAGGTGATCCACCGCGAGGGTGTGGTGCGGGTCATCTGCACCAATCCGAAGCATAAGCAGCGGCAGGGATAGAGGAAAACTCATGGCGCGTATTGCAGGTGTGGATTTGCCAAACAAGAAGCGGGCCGAGATCGGTCTCACGTATATCTACGGCATCGGGCGGAGCCGTTCGCTTTCGCTCCTCCATCGGGCGAACGTGGACGCAACCAAGAAGGTTGCCGACTTGACCGAGGACGAAATCAACCGCGTCCGNNGTGCGCGGCCAGCGCACCCATACCAACGCCCGCACCCGCAAGGGCCCGCGCCGGGGAACCGTCGCCAACAAGAAGAAGGCGACCGGTAAGACCTAAGGACAACTCATGGCAAAAGCTCCTGCAAAAACGACGAAGAAAAAGACCTTCAAGAAGAAAGAAAAGAAGGTGGTGTCCAACGGCTTGGTGCATGTCCAGGCCTCGTTCAACAACACCATCGTGACCTTCACCGATCTGGTCGGAAACGTTCTGGCTTGGTCGAGTTCCGGTTCGCTCGGATTTCGAGGCTCGCGCAAGGGCACGCCCTTTGCCGCGCAGCAGGCGTCGCTCACGGCCGCCAATAAAGCCAAGGAGTATGGGCTCCGCTCGGTGGAAGTGCGAGTCAGCGGACCGGGCGCCGGCCGCGAGTCGGCCGTCCGCGCTCTGGCCACGGTGGGAATTGAAGTCAAGGCAATCAAGGATCGAACGCCGATCCCGCATAACGGCTGCCGGCCGCCCAAGAAGCGCCGGGTTTGATTGTGGCGCACGCACTCTTGCGTGCCGCGTTCACACTCGTGTGAACGCTTTTGTGGTTGAGTGAAGCAGGACGAAGGCCGTCAGGCCGTAAACTGCACCTTGAGAAGTAGAAAGGTTTAACGAAGCATGGCGAGATACAATGGCCCCGTTTGCCGGCTGTGCCGGCGCGAGGGCATGAAACTATTCTTAAAAGGGGAGCGCTGCCACACTGAAAAGTGCGCCATCGAAAAGCGCAACTTCCCTCCCGGCCAGCACGGCAAGGATCGCAAGCCGAAAATTGTCGGCTATGGTCTCCAGTTGCGGGAGAAGCAGAAGGCCCGCCGCTACTACGGCTTGATGGAGGGACAATTCCGCAACCTGTTTGAGCGCGCTTTCCGCACCAAAGGCGTCACCGGCGACAACATGCTCAGCTCGCTCGAGCGGCGTCTGGACAACGTGGTCTATCGCATGGGTTTCGGCACCAGCCGCAGCCAGGCGCGCCAGTTGGTCCGTCACGGCCATCTGGTGGTCAACGGCCGCAAGGTCAACATCCCGTCGTTTGAGGTCAACCTAAACGACGTCATCGAAGTCCGCGAAAAAAGCAAGAACAACCCCACTATTCTGGCTGCCCGCGACGCCACCGCGCACGCACCCTCGCCCAACTGGCTCGAAGTCGACCGCGATAATCTGAAGAGCCGGGTGATCGCGCAGCCCAAGAGAGAAGAACTCGTACAGATCCAGCTCAACGAGCAGTTGATCGTCGAGTTGTACTCGAAGTAAGGACCGATCCTCCGCTGGCCGCCAGGATCGAGAAAGAAATTTGAGGAAACTGCACAATGTTTAAAGGTTTTCAGAAGCCCAAGCGATTAATCGCGAATACCGAAACGCTGACCGAGCGCTACGGAATGTTCACCGCGCAGCCGTTCGAGCGCGGATTCGGCGCCACCATCGGCACCGGTTTGCGCCGCGTACTGCTCAGCTCCATCGAGGGCGCGGCAATCACGTCCATCCGCATCGAAGGCGTGGCGCACGAGTTCAGCCCCATCCCCGGCGTGGTCGAGGACGCCACCGACATCATCCTCAACCTCAAGCAAGTGCCCTTCAAGATGAGCGGCGAAGGGGTCCGCATCGCGCGCCTCCGCGTGGACCGTCCCGGCCAGGTGCTGAGCGGCCAAATCGAGACCGACGCCGATGTCGAAGTGCTCGACCGCAACTTGCCCATTGCCACGGTTGGCGAGGGCGGCAAGCTGAGTATCGAGATGCGCCTGAAGACTGGCCGCGGCTATGTCGCCGCCGATCGCAACTACGACGAAGATCTCGCCTTGGGCTACATCCCGATCGACTCGGTGCATTCGCCCGTCCGCAAGGTCAACTTTTCGGTGGAAGCGGCCCGCTTGGGTCAGATGACCGATTACGACAAGCTCACTCTCGAAGTCTGGACCAACGGAGCCATCTCTCCGCAGGATGCCATCGGCCAGGCCGCCAAGCTCCTCAAGGATCACATGGCGATCTTCATCAACTTCGAAGAGCTGCCCGAAACCGCCGAAGAGCCCGCCGAGCGCGGCGCGGGGCAAATGAACGAGGTGCTCAACCGTTCCGTCGAGGAGCTGGAGTTGAGCGTGCGTTCCTACAACTGCCTGAAGAACGCCAATATTCAAACCATCGGCGATCTGGTGCAGAAGACCGAAGCCGAAATGCTGCGCACCAAGAACTTCGGGCGCAAATCGCTCAACGAAATCAAGGAAATCCTCTCGAACCTGGGCCTGACGTTCGGAATGAAGTTCGACGCGCAGGGCCGTTTGGTTGCTCCGCCGGCCTCGCTGCCGCACTTCGGGGGCGTAGGCGATGAGCTGGACGGCGATTTGGATGAGGCAGCGGAGTAGCAATGAAGCACGGGGTCTCCGGATTTAAACTCAAACGCAACGTCGCCGCGCGCAATTCGCTGCTGCGCGGCCTGGTGACCAGCGTCATCGAAAACGATTTCGCCATCACCACCGTTCCCAAGGCCAAAGCCATTCGACCCTTGGTGGACAAGATGATTACCCTGGCCAAGGACGACACCCTGCATTCGCGCCGCCAGGCCGCTGCTTTCCTCCGTACCCCCGCCTCGGTGAAGAAGCTGTTCGACAAACTCGGAACCAGGTTCGGGCAGCGCAACGGCGGTTACACCCGCATCGTTCGCCTGGGCTGGCGCAAGGGCGACGGCGCCGAGCTCGCCAAGATCGAGCTCATGGGCACCGAGCTGGTCAAACGCGCCGCCGAACGCGCCAAGCGCCGCGAAGAACGCCTCAAGGCAGTTCAAGAAGGCCGCGAACACGAAGGCGACGGCGAGCAAGAAGAATCATAGCCGCGGGGACCAGGCTCACCCCTATCCCCGCCACGACGTCCGCTGCGTAGTGGTAGCGTCCATAGACAGTCGCCAGCGCTACGCTCACCGCGTACACCAACATTCCCCAGCCGATTCGCCTGCGCTCCGGCAGATATGCGAGCAGCGTCCACGCCGCCGAAAATGCGGACGATACGCGCGCTCGGAAACACGCTCGAGTGGATGCCGTAGTCTCCCACCAGCCGTAGATTCAGTTCGCGCAGCACGCTCGAGACGTTCGGCATGTCGCTTCCTCCGAACGCCACCCGCGGCGGATCGGACGGAAAGTAAGGAAACAGCGCATACGCGAGCAGCGTGCCCAGCAAGTACAGGAACAAGACTCCGTTCACGCGTTCCCGCCGGCCTTCGAAATACAGAATCGCTACCACGAACGGCGCTAGGGCGTACACCAGTAGGTAGCAAAGCTCCAGATAAATCGGTCCCACCGGACCCAGCGATTCGATCTCCCGCTGCAATCCGCCGGCTGCGAATCCCCGGTGATACAGGATCGCCCGGTCCCACTCGACCCAATGCAGCTCTAACGGGAAGTTGCGCGGCAACGCGGAAAACCAATCCATCTCGCGATACGCCACCAAAACCAGCGCCACCGCGGCCCAATCGCGCGCCATGCTAAAGGCCACGCCAAAAGATGATCGGTTCCCGCGCGCCAGCACGAGAAACAACGCCGGCACCAGCATTGCCACTACGAAGGGCGGGAATCTCGAGGGCAAGGGAAACGCCGTCGATATCAGCGCGACATAGGCGAAGTAGACTGTCAACAGCCACTCCGCGCTCCGCAATTTCATCGAAGCCTCAAATTCAGGATCGCGGCCTCAAATTCAAGAAGGTGCTGCGCCCAACCGGATCAACTGCTCGGCGTGCTTTAATGCTTCCGCCGTCACCTTCTGGCCCGACAGCATGCGCCCGATCTCACGGGTCCGCGCCTCGCCCGTCAGCTCCTCGATCTCCGCCACCGTGCGTCCCTTCACCTCGCGCTTCTCCACCGAATAATGATGGTCCGCGAAGCTGGCCACTTGCGCGAGATGCGTTACGCACAGAACTTGATTTACCGCCGCCAGCTTCTTCAGCCGGCGCCCCACGGCTTCCGCCACGCCACCGCCGATCCCGCTGTCGATCTCATCGAACACCAGCGTCCGCGACACGGCATTTGTGGCCCGCGGCACTCCGGTTGCGCGCCCGGCATGCCCGAGAGAGGTCTTTAACGCCAGCGCGATTCTCGAAAGCTCGCCGCCCGACGCCACTTTGTCCAGCGCCCTCGGCTCCTCTCCGGCGTTCGCCGAAATCAGAAACTCCACGCGATCCGCGCCCTCCTGGGACCAGGCCGCCTCCCGCACCTCAACGCGAAATACCGCGCTCTCCAGCGCCAACGAATCCAGCTCGGTCTCTACTTTCTTCGCCAGCTTTTCGGCGCCCGCCTTGCGCGCCTTGGTCAATGCCGCCGCGCATTGCGCATAAGCCGCACTCGCCTGCGCCAGCTCCTGTTCCAGCTTCGCTCTGCGTTCGCCCGCCGTTTCGATCGCCTCCATCTTTGATCGAACGTCCTCCAAGAAGGCGAGCACCTCGTCCAGACTCGATCCATACTTGCGCTTCAGCCGCTCGATCAACGCCAGCCGCGCTTCCACTTCGTCCAGCCGCTTGGGATCCGCCTCCAACTTGTCCAGGTAATCGCGAATCGCATCCGACGCTTCGTCCACTCCAATGGCCGCGCTCCCGAGCGTTTCCACCACCCGTTGCAAGCTTCCGTCGATCCTCGCCAGATCCTCCAGCTTCTTCAGCGCCGTTCGAAGCTGCGACGAAACGCTCTCCTCGGCCTCGTACAAAGCGGTGTATGCCGAGTTCGCATTCTCCTGGAGCTTGGCGACATTGCGCAGCACCACCCGCTCCTGCTCCAGTTGCGCGTCTTCGCCCGGCCGCAACGCCGCCGCGTCGATCTCCTTACGCTGGAAACTCCACAGATCCGACATGCGCAGTTTTTCTTGCTCGGACCGCTTCAGTTCCTCGAGATCGCTCTCGATGCCTCTCCACCGCCGGAACAAATCGGCAACCTCACTGCGTTGGTTCCCAAGGCCTGCGAACTCGTCCAGCGAGTCCAACTGCGCCGCGCTCGAAAAAAGCTGTTGCTGTTCGTGCTGCCCGTGAATATCGCCCAAGAACAGCGCGATCTCCCGCAGCAGCGCCACTGTGACGGGCCGGTTTCCAAGGAACGCCCGCGACTTGCCGCCGGCCAGAATCTCGCGCTCGATCAGCAGCTCGCCATCCTCCACCGGCGCGCCTGCCCGCTCCAGCAACTCCAGCAGAACCGGCTCTCGCGGAGCTTCAAAAATGGCTGCCACTCGCGCGCGCTCTGTATCCGAACGCACCATATCGGCCGACGCCCGGCCGCCCAAAATCAGCCCAAGTGCATCCACCACAATGGATTTGCCGCTCCCAGTCTCGCCCGTCAACAGGTTCAGTCCCGCGTGAAACTGCACCCGGACGCGCTCCACCACGGCGTAGTTTTCCACCACCAGTTCGAGCAACACTCGATGAAATTATACGTGGTTTTGGTTCGTCTAACGATCTGTGGACCTGTCTATCCGCGGCTGTTTGCGTCATACTATAAAACAGAACGATGTCGTCATGTTTTTTTAGACCCTCGGTCATCGCGGCTGCGCGATATCATGGTTGTATCGGGACCGTGGGCTGTATCGAGATTACGTTGACCCGGAAGGAGCTTGGTTGATACTTTCGTGCGTGGGCGGCCTGTTCCTGCAATTGAATACTTGGGACCTGGTGCAAAGCATGGGTCCGTTGCCAAAGGCGGTATTGGCAATTTTGGTTTTGTTATCGTTGATCTCCTGGGCCGTGATCCTGTCCAAGTGGGCGTCGTTCCGGCGCGCCCGCTCGGCGAACCGCTCATTCCTGCGCGCCTTCCGCAAGGCCCCCGCGCTCGACACCATTGCCGCCGCAAGCGAGCAGTTCCGCCGCTCGCCGCTGGTCGTCGTTTTCGATTTTGGCTATAGTGAGGTCTCGCGCCAGATGAAATCGCGTGGCAGCGTTACCAATCCGCTCTCGCTCGAACGCACGCTGCAGCTCGGGATGAGCGAAGAGCTCACGCGCCTGGAGCGCAACATGCCCCTGCTCGCCACCGCCGCTACGGTATCGCCATTCATCGGTCTCTTTGGAACGGTGTGGGGCATCATCGACGCTTTCCAGCAGCTCAGCACCGCCGGCGCGGCGAGCCTCCGGGCCGTGGCGCCCGGCATCTCCGAAGCCCTGATCACCACCGCCATGGGTCTGTTTGTCGCTATCCCCGCGGCCATTTTCTATAACATGTTCGGCAGCGCCATCAAGGAATTCGGCTCGCGCATGGAAGACTTTCAACTCGAGTTCCTGAACCTTACCGAGCGCACCTTGGAGCGATGAGGTTTAACTAAAATGGCCTTCTCACTCAACAGTTCCAGTGGACTCCGGCGCGGCCGTTCCCGCGGCACGCCTTCGCTGGCCGAAATCAACATCGTTCCCCTGGTCGATGTCGTGCTCGTGCTGCTGATCATCTTCATGCTCACCGCCCACGTCATGGAGTTCGGCCTGCAAGTGGAAGTTCCCAAGGTGAAGCCGGCCAAGGAAAACATCCAGGATCTGCCCGTGGTCCAGATTTCGAAAGAAGGCACGACTTATCTGAATGAAAAACCCGTGAACATCAATCTGCTTGCGGACGAAATTCACAAACGGTTCCATGGCGCAACCTCGGTCTACTTGCGAGCCGACCGCCGTACGCCGTTCGATCCTATCGCGCAGGTCATTGCTACGCTCGGCGAAGCCAAGCTGGCCGTTAATGTCGTAACACAACCGGAAGATCAGTCCGATAGGCAGTCCGCCCAGCAGTCCGCCCAGCATAGATAAGCGGATTATGGATCAACACGCCGACATCCTCGACCAGCACGAATCGCTCGGCGGCCCGTTCGTTCAATCCGTGCTGCTGCACGCCGCCATCGCCGGGGCATTGATCGTCTCCACCATCAGCTTTCAACATTCGCGCGAAGTATGGGGATCGGCCAACACCAGCGCGGGCACGGCCGTCGCCATCAATTCGGTGAAGACCATTCCACTTCCCTCGCGCGCCGGCATCGTGAATCCAGTTGCAAACGACACCGAATCGCAGGTGCCGCAAGCGCCTAAACCTGAACCCAAGAAACAGGTCAAGGTGCCCGACAACGCCATCCCGCTCAAAAGCCCGCTTGCCAAGAAGCAGCCCCGGCCTGAGGCGTTGCAGCGCTACCGTCCACAACCGCCCGCGCCGAATCAAGTATTCAGTAGAGAGGCGCCGGCCGCGGTTTCTCCGATGTTCGAAAAGCCCGGCTCGGGCGGCGTCGGCGTCGGGCCCAACAGCGCCTTCGGAAACCAGTTTGGCGCCTACGCTGACTTGGTAGTGCAGCGTGTCACTCAGAAATGGCAGACCACCGGTCTTGCCGGTATGCAACTCCCGATGGCCGTGATTACCTTCGACATTTTGCGCGATGGTTCGGTGAAGAACGCTCAGATCGCCCAGCGTAGCGGAAACAGCACGCTGGATTATTCCGCCCTTCGCGCCGTTATGGACGCAGCTCCATTTCCTCCGCTTCCGCCCAACTATAGCGGAAGCTCGACCAACGTGGAACTCAGATTTCAACTACAGCGATGAAACGAAATATTCTCCTCACGATTTTGATTGCGGGTGCGAGCGCCGCGGTCTATGCCCAGGGCCAGGGCGGTATCCGCAGCGATGTCGTTAAGACCGGCGAAAAGCCCACCATCGCGGTCCCCGATCTTCGCGGCTCAGGCGACGCGCAAAAGCTCATGGGAGTCTTCAACAGCACCCTCTTTAACGATCTCCAAGGCTCCGGCCAGTTGAAGATGATTCCGAAGACGCTCTACCCGGTACAGGTTCCGCAACAGCCCTCGGACTTCCGGCAGGGCGGCCCTTCCTTCGCCGATTGGTCCGGACCGCCGCCCAACGCCAACTACCTAGCGTTCGGCTATACCGCCGCGCAGAACAACCAGATCGTTCTTTACGGATGGCTCTTCGATGTCCGCCAAACCAATCCGAGCTCCGCGCAATTGATCGGCAAGATCTATCTTGGTTCGCTCGATGAAGCCGGCTCGCGCAAAGTCGCGCAGGAATTCGCCGCCGACATCCTGAAGCAGTTCGGCGCCACCAGCCTGATCGGCACTCGGATCTATTTCGTCTCCGACCGCAGCGGCCAAAAGGAAATCTGGTCGATGAATTACGACGGTTCCGATCAGAAGCAGTTCACTAATTACCGCTCCATCACCACGTTCCCGGCCGTCTCTCCGGACGGCACTAAGATCGCCTTCACCACTTACCCAATTCTCGCCTCCTCCAGGAACGCGAACGCGGCGCAATTCGGCAAGCAGGCCCAAAATCTCGGACAGCCTCAGATTTACGTGCACTCCCTTGAGAGCGGGCGAAAGCTGGTCTACTACAACCAACAAGCTTCCATGAACGCCGCTTCCGATTTTCTGCCCGACAGCCGCCACTTACTCATTTACTCGACCGCCAACGCGGGTTTCTCGCAAATTTACGAAACCGATCTCGATGGCGGCGAACTGCACCGCATCACCCATTCCGGATCGCTCGAAGTAGAGCCGAAAGTAAATCCCAAGACCGGCCAGGACCTTGTGTTTGTCTCCGGGCGCGGCGGCACTCCGCAAATATATAGAATGAGTATTGATGGAACGGATGTGTCGCGTTTGACTACCGGTGAGGGTGACGCCGTGAATCCCGCGTGGAGCCCCGATGGCCAGCACATCGCGTTTTCGTGGACTCGTGGATTTGAACCGGGAAATTTCAATATCTTCGTCATGGACGTCGCCAGCCGCGACGTCGTGCAACTGACTCATGGCGCGGGACGAAACGAAAATCCGGGCTGGGCTCCCGATGGCGTTCATGTGGTGTTCTCGTCCAAGCGCGGAAGAACGACGCAGATTTACACGATGCTGGCAGACGGCAGCCAGGTTCAGCCGCTCACCACGCAAGGAAACAACGAAAAACCTGTTTGGAGTAAGTCAACACAATAATAAGAAGAGATCCACCAAGAGGAGATTTCAGGATGACAGACAGTTCCAGATTGCACGCTTCCAAACCCGGCGCGGTGACGTTGGTCGCGCCGCTGTTGTTCACGGTGGTGTTGTTCATGGTGGTGTTGTTCGCGGCGAGTTGCGCAAAGAAGGCTCCGCCGCCGCCACCGCCGCCACCCTCGACCCCGATAGCCACCGCTCCACCGACCACTGCGGGGCCCGTGATCGCGAGCTTTACCGCTGAGCCGTCCACCATCGAGCCCGGACAATCCTCCACGTTGCGTTGGTCCATCAGCAACGCCACCGACATGTCCATCGATCACGGCATCGGCGCGGTCCAAAGCCAGGGAATGCGCCAGGTTTTCCCCAGGACCAGCACCAGCTATGCGCTGACCGTGCGCGGACCCGGTGGAATGGACTCGCGTTCCGTTACCGTGGAAGTGAGCAACGCTCCACCGCCGCCACCGACAGTTCGTTCTCCGCAAATCAGTGGTAACGAGCTGTTGTCGCAGCAAGGGCAAGACGCGTACTTTGATTACGACATGAGCGAGATCCGGTCCGATGGCCGCGACGCCCTCACGCGCGATGCCGCCCTGCTCAAGCAGATCCTCCAGCAGGATCCTAACTTCTCGGTGGTGGTCGAAGGCCATTGCGATGAGCGCGGTTCCGCTGAGTACAACCTCGCGCTGGGCGACCGCCGCGCCACCGCCGCCAAGGACTTCCTGGTCCAGTTGGGCGTCCCCGCGGATCACCTGAAAACCATCAGCTACGGCAAGGAACGCCCGCAATGCACCGATGCGAGCGAGAATTGCTGGCAAAAGAATCGCCGCGCGCATCTGTCGGCCGGCCAATGAGTGGAATAAACCAACCGCGGGGCGCTTTCGCCGCGCCTCGCGGCCTACAGGAGTCTCTATGAGTTTGTCTCGTGTCGCTATCCTGCTCTTCGCGCTGTCACCTTTCGCCTTCGGCGCGAGCAAGGAGATTATGGAGCTGCAGCGTGACGTTGCCATGCTGCAGGACCAGGTGCGCAATCTGCAAAGCACCCTCGATCAAAAGGTCGCTGCCATTCAGACGCTCACGCAGCAAACCCTCGACAGTGCCAACCGCACCAACACCGCCGTGGCCGTCATGGAGAATCGCTTCGACGAAACCATGAAAAAGCAGGAGCTGAGCCTCAACGGCCCGGTCGCCAATGTCGGGCAAAAG
This sequence comes from Bryobacterales bacterium, assembly GCA_003166865.1. Taxonomy (GTDB): domain Bacteria; phylum Acidobacteriota; class Terriglobia; order Bryobacterales; family Bryobacteraceae; genus Palsa-89. Next base: position 24,560 of record PMUP01000066.1, on the reverse strand, counting down.
CTGGACCAGATGTCGGAAGATTTTCGCGCCGTCCGCGAATCGGTGCTGGATATGAACAGCCGGATGAGCAAGCTTGACGCTAAAATGGCCGACCTTCAGAACCTCATCAATACCACCCGCAGCCCGCCCGCCGCGCCGCCGCCGTCTACAGGAATCGGCGGGGCTCCCGGCGATCCGAATTCGGGCCAGGCGCCCAGCGGTCCGCCGGCTGGAATGTCGGCCGAGACTACCTACACCAATGCGTTCCGCGATTATCAAGCCGGCAAGAGCGCCATCGCATTCCAGGAGTTCAGCGACTATCTGAAATATTTCGGCAACACCTCGTTTGCTCCCAACGTTCAGTATTACCTCGCCGACATTTATTTCCGGCAGCAGGACTTCAACAACGCGTTGCAGAGCTTCGACGCCGTGCTCGAAAAGTATCCCGATAACCCCAAAACCGCCGACGCGCTCTATATGAAGGGCATGTGCGAGATGGGCCTGGGCCGCAATGACGCCGCCGCCCGCGATTTCCGCGAGGTCTACGCGCGCTATTTAGATACCGACTCCGATATCGCCGCCAAGGCCAAGGCCCGCCTCCGCGAGATGGGCCTCACCGTTGGAACCGTTTCCAAACGGCGCAGATCAAACTAAGCAGTCCGCCAATCCATCCCTAGCACTGCCCCCTGTGCTATGCTGTTTCCGCCGCTTGCGCTCATGCCGCATCCAACCTCGCTACCTCGGATCTGCATCGCCATGGGCTTTCCAGACCCGCTGAAGTTGCTGGAACACGCGCGCCGCGAAGCCAACGCCGGCGAATCCTTCTTCGAGTTCCGCCTGGATTATCTGCCCGCGCCCGAACAAGGCGTCGCCGTCATCCGCAAGTTTCTCGCCGCGCATCCGGAATGCTGCATTCTGGCCACCTGCCGCCGCCATCAGAATCACGGAAAATTCAATGGCAGCGTGGAAGACCAAATCCGGATCCTGGATGGCGCGCTCGACGCCGGTGCTCGCGCCGTGGATGTCGAAATCGAAAGTGCGGAAAACGCCGGCTCGCGCCTGGAGGCTCTTCGCGGAAAAGGCCAGCTGCTGCTTTCGTATCACAACTACGACGGCACGCCCTCGCCTGAATCCATTGTGCGCCGCTTGCTGCGCATCCCCGCCGACGGCTACAAGATCGTCACCACAGCGCGCAAACCGTCCGACAACGCGCGTATTCTCGCGATCACGAAATCCCACCCCCGCACGCCTCTGGTGGTCCTCGCCATGGGCGAGACCGGCTTTGCGACGCGCGTCCTTGCCCCTGCCTGGGGCGGTATGTTTACTTACGCCGCGCCCAACGCCTCCGATGGCACCGCATCCGGTCAAGTGAGCGCTCGTGTGCTGCGCCATCTCTACCGCGCCGAAAAATTCTCCCGCGCCGCCAAGATCTACGGCGTCATCGCCGATCCCGTGCGCCATTCCATCTCTCCGGCCGTGCACAACCGCGCGTTTCAATCCCACCGTCTCGACGCGGTCTACCTCCCGTTCCTGGTCCAACCCGCCCAATTGAAGGATTTTTTCACGCTCGCCGAATCGTTGCCGATCGCCGGATTCAGCGTTACCATCCCGCACAAGCAGCGCATCCTGCGCTACCTCGACGTGGTAGATCCTCTCGCCCGCCGCATCGGCGCCGTCAACACCGTCTGGAAAAAAGCCGGAAAATGGCGCGGCACGAACACCGACGCGGACGCCGTCACGGTTCCGTTGTCTCGCAAGTTGCGCCTGTCCAAATCGTCCGTCTTGGTGGTCGGCAACGGCGGCGCGGCTCGCAGCGCGGCGTATGCGCTGGTCGGCAGCGGCGCCAAAGTCTCCATCGTCGGGCGCAATCCCGACCGCGTGCGGTCCCTTGCCCGCGCCTGCGGCGCCGAATCGCTCCTGCGCGAACAGGTGAACGGCCGCAAGTTCGACGCCTTGGTCCACGCCACGCCGCTCGGTATGTTCCCGCATCCCGATGCGTGCTTCTTCCCCGGCGCCATCCCCGCCTCACTGGTCTTCGACATGGTCTACAATCCGCTCGAAACCACGTTGCTCCGCCACGCCGCCTCGCAAGGCTCAACGGTCATCTCCGGGCTCCAGATGTTTCTCGAACAAGCCACCCGGCAATTCGAAATCTGGACCGGCGCCACGGCCCCGCGCTCGGTTATGGAGAAGGCCGCCGTCGAAGCCCTCACACCCTCCTGCTAGTCCCTGCACTACACTAGAATCTATGAGTAAGTTCACTCGCCGTGAACTCGCCGCCACGCTCGCCACGTCCGCGGTCTTATTGGCCCGGGCTCAAGCCCAACCCCCAGGACAGCCCCAAGCTCAAGCGCTTCCCGCGAACCCCGATGATGAACTGAAAGCCTCGCGAGCGCAGCTCCAGGACAACGCCGGCCAGCTCGACAAATTCCCGCTGCCCATGTCCACCGAGCCCGCCACAACGTTTAGGCCCTAGGCGAACTTATGCCCTCGATCTCGGACGACATCTTCTTCGCCGGCATCACCGAAATCAATCAGAAACTCACGAAGAAGGAGTTCTCCGCCGTGGAGCTTGCGCGCGCTTTTTGCGATCGCCTGGAAGCCATCGGTCCGCGCTATAACGCCCTCGCGCTTTTGCTCCGCAAGGACGCTCTCCGCGACGCCAAGGACGTGGATGGCGATATCAAGCGCGAACGTCTGCGCGGGCCGCTCCAAGGCATTCCATTCGGCGCCAAGGATCTGCTGTCATACGCCAAGCATCCCACCACCTGGGGCGCGCAGCCGTATGCGGGACAGGTCTTCGATTACACCTCTAGCGTCCTCAAGCGCATTCAAAAGCACGGCGGCCTGCTCACCGGCAAGCTCGCGATGGTGGAACTCGCCGGCGGCCCCAGCTACCGATACGCCAGTGCCTCTCTCACCGGACCGGGCTTGAATCCGTGGGACAACACGCGATGGTCCGGTGGTTCTTCCAGCGGCTCCGCGATCGCGGTGGCTTCGGGTCTCGTCACCTACGCGCTCGGCTCAGAAACGTCCGGCTCCATCCTCACCCCCAGCGCTTTCTGTGGCGTCACCGGCCTGCGCCCGACATATGGATTAGTCTCTCGCAATGGCGCGATGGCGCTCTCCTGGACGCTCGATAAAATCGGACCGATCTGCCGCTCGGCCGAAGATTGCGGACTGGTGCTCGAAGCCATCGCCGGCGCCGATCCCGACGATCTGTCTTCCGCGCGCAAGAGCTTCTATTACATTCCCCAGGTCTCGCGCGATCTCAAGGACGTTACCGTCGGCTTCGCCCCCGCCGACTTCAGCGACGGCGTTGATCCCGCTGCGCGCGCCGACTACGCCAAGGCTCTCGAAACCATCCGATCCCTGGGTGTCCAGGTCACCGAAACCAAACTTCCCGACTTCCCCTACGGGTCCGTCATCGGCACTATCATCTCCGCCGAAGGCTCCGCCATCTTCGAGCCGCTCATCAAGAGCGGTAAAGTGGATCAGCTCGCCGACCAGCACCAGATCGCCGGTCTCAAAGCGGGCCTGGAAATTCCGGCCAAGGATTACCTCAAGGCCATGCGCATCCGCTCGCTCATTCAGGAGGCCTTTCGCGACTTGCTCTCCACCGTGGATGTGCTCATCGCTCCCACGCGTTTCGATCCCGCGCCGAAAATCACCCAGCCCCTCGATCGCCGCTCGACCGGCCGGCCCACGCCCGCCGCACCCGGGCTTACCGCGCTGATCCCCGCGGGCAATCTCGCCGGACTTCCGGCCCTTTCGATTCCCTGTGGTTTCGCGAATGGCATGCCGATGGGCCTGCAACTGGTGGGCTCACCGTTCTCGGAAAACATGCTGCTCGCCATCGGCAGAACATTTCAGGAGCGGACCGATTGGCACAAGCGCCGCCCACCCCTCGCGACCTAACCGCCAATCCCCAGCCTGAGCGCCGCCGCTCCCACCGCGCCCGTCAACGCCGACACCACTGGAATCGCGTCGCGCCGCTGCCGATACTGGCTGTCGATCGCATGATAGCCGAGATAAACGAACGCGCCGGCCGCCAGCGAGAGCAGCAGGGCCGTCCACTCCTTGCTCAGATGCGGCCCCACAGCCAGCGCGAGCGCACCACCCGCCACCATCATCGACTGCGCTCCCGCAGCTCCCAGCAACGCTTTCCACGGTGCGCCAAACGCGGCGAGCAGGAGCGCTCCCAGCGCCAAGCCCTCTGGAAGTTTGTGAAAACCGATTCCCGCCAGAAAAGCAAATCGCAGCCGTTCGAACCCAGCTTCCTGCGACGCCGCCAGGCTCCAGCCATCGAATAAATTGTGAACGCCCGCCGCGATCAACAAAGGCGCTGCGAACCCATGCAGGCTCTCGGTGCAGCCCGCATGGTCGTGCGTGTGCGAGCAGGCCGGGCATACCGGATGCACATAGCGATCCACCAGCCACAGCAGTCCGAATCCCGCCACCAGGCCTGCGCATCCTTGCTTCCAGCCATACGACTGCGCGATCTCCGGCAGAATCCAGAACAGCGCAATCCCCACCAGCAACCCTCCGCTGAACGGAAGCGCGCGTTGAGCAAGCGATGGAGTTTCCGCCAGCCGGATTCCCACCAGCACGCCCGCGAGCGTCACGAACGCCAATCCAACCAGGATGGGATACACGTTCATCTTCCCCCACTCTAGCGTATGCGGACCCGCCGCTTGCCTCAGCATGCTACAGTCAGGTTTTTATGAAGCTGTTCCTGGTCTTGATCCTTGCTTCATTCCCTCTCCTCAGCCAAAACAATTACGAGATACAAGTTTATGGATCGGAGCTGGTCCCGCCCGGTCACACCATGTTCGAACTCCACAGCAACTTCACTATCGAAGGCAGCAAGACCTCGGTCGACGGACTCTACCCCACCGAACACCAACTGCACGAGACCCTCGAGATCACCCACGGCTTCACCGATTATTTCGAAGTCGGCCTCTACATCTTCACCAGCGCGCAAAGCGGCGTTGGCTGGGATTGGGTGGGCGACCACATCCGTCCGCGCTTCGCCGTTCCCGAGAAATGGCACTGGCCGGTCGGCGTCAGCATCTCGAACGAAATCGGATATCAGCGCAGTCAGTACGCCACCGCGCTTTGGGATTGGGAAATCCGGCCCATCGTCGACAAGCAACTCGGCGCCTGGTATTTCTCGTTCAATCCTGCGTTCGATCGCGCACTCCAAGGACCCGACACCAAGCAGGGTTTCGTGTTCTCGCCCAATTTCAAGCTCTCCTACGATTTCAACCGGACCATCACCGGCGGCTTCGAATACTACGGCTCGCTCGGCCCGGTCACCGGTTTCGATCCCTTCCGCTATCAGCAGCAGCAGCTATTTCCGGCCATCGATCTGAATCTTTCCCCCAAGTGGGAGTTCAACGCGGGCGTCGGTGTGGGCATCACGCAAGGCACCGACCACTTGATCGTGAAGATGATCATCGGCTACCGCTTCGACCTCTAGTCCCGGAGTCGGTTGTTCCGACCGAGCCGCGACCGTCAGGGAGTCGGTTGTTGGGTGTTGTGAAGAGGGCCTTTTGGGTTCCTGCTACCCTGGGTTAGGGAGTCGGTGCCAACGGTCTTAATCAGCGGCGCGATGACGAATAATGAAAGTGGGACAATGAGCGAAACCAGCATCAACCAATTCGTCGCCATGGCCGTGGCGGAAATCCCACGTTCCCCAGAACTCTATTAACTACTCCAGCAGCAATTTACGAATTTCCGCCCGCGGCGCCCTTCCACGGGGCTGTACTCTGTTCTTGTGAATGCCGCGCGCGCCTTCGATCTCCGGGTTGGCGGCTACGCCGAAAAAAAACACGACCAAACACAAAACTAGGCCACTTGCGCCACCCGCGCCCCCGTTCAGGCTCGGCCCACCACCCGCAGAGCGCCCCTGGCCGCCTCCACCCCCCGGTATTGCGCTTCTTCGAAAATTGAAAATCCGCTCAGGTCCGAGTTCGCGAAAAACATGTTGCCCGCCGGCTTTAACCACCGCCCCCTCTCTTCGGAGAACAGGAACCCGGGCGAAGGCCGCGCCATCGCGTGACCGATGCGCATGATATCGATGTGCGCCACGCACTGGCGTATGTCGGGATGCGCGCGCGCCAGATCGTTCAAAATCGCCTCTTTCCAGTAATTCCAATCTCTCGCGAGCAACAACCGCCGTCCTTCCTCCGGGCGATATTCAGCCAGCGACCAATAAAACGTCCACACCGTTCGATCCACGTGCGTCGCCAGACTCATGTGCGTCGCGTTCACATACCCGAGCGCCGGCGAATCATAGATCACGTTGTCCCACGCCGGCTCGGCGTTCTTCTGATCGGGAATGCGATCGAGCGTCAAGTTAGCCGTGAGCCACGGCGAGTATTGAAAACCTTCCGCGCGCGGCGCGCCCTCGATCACATACGACGCGAGAAACGTCGGTGCGGCCCAGATCAGCGCGTCCGCGACATATTCGGTTCGTTCCGTCAAAACGCGAATGGTGTTGCCGCTGCGCACGACACCATACACCATCCCTCCAGTCCGCAGGTAGCGCTTCAATTTGTCGATCAGCCGCGCCGCAATCCACCCGTTGCCTTCGGGCCAGGTCAGCGGGCCTTTCTCCTCCGGCTCGCGCGACGCGAAGTATTGAATCCCAGCCCACGCCGACGTATCTTTCGCCAGCGCCCCGTAATCGTCCCGGCAGGCGTAGTTGACGTACCAGCCGAGCGGCGCCGAACCGAAGCCTTGCTGCACCAGCCAATCCGCCATGGACATCCGGTCGAGCGGCGATGCTTTCGCGCGATTCTCCATCGGAACCGTGAACTGGCCCGTCGAGCGAAATTCGCCGATCTTCTCCATGAAGCGGCGGTACTGTGCGCGATCCTTGGGCGTCGCGCCATCCTCGGGCTCGATGCCTTCCTGCCAACGGCCATTGATGAACAACCTCTCCTGCGGATCGAAGCACAGCACGCGCTCGTCCCACTTGCCGTCGCGCAGCACGCCCAGCTCTTCGAACAGTTCGCGCGCGAGCGAGTCGCCTTTCGCAGGCACCGGAACATAATGCGCGGCCCACGGAAATCTCGAGATCTCGTTCTCGCCCCAACGAGAGTTGCCGCCGGCCTGCTGCTCCATTTCGAGCAGCACGAAATCGTGAAAGCCGCGCTTGTCCAGATGCCATGCTGCACTTAAGCCAGCCATGCCCCCGCCGACAATCACGATGGGAACGCGCAATTGCTGCGCAGGCTTAGGAAACGCCGCGCGATCACGCAGCCGATGGCCTAGCGGAAACGAATCGTTAACGAACCCGCCTGTGACCGGGCGATCCGTCTTGCGCGACAGACCAATCAATGCAGGCCCGATCAGCGCTGGCGCGGCGACAAATTGCCGGCGCGAGATCACTAGTGCGCGACGTCCTTCCATTCCTGTTCGTAATAGCGAACCAGAACCTGATCGTTCAGCCGATTCGGCTCGGCCGGCACCGGCTGCATGTCCACCGGAAATACGAACAACTCAGCGACGTTCGCGGTCGAAAGGAATCGCAGTCCGGAGGGCAGTTGCTTCGGCGGCTCGTACGGCTCAAAGCTTCCGATCACGTATCCCCACTCACCGAACGACGGCACGTACACGTGATACGGATACACCCGCAGCCCCGCCTGCTTGACGGATTCGACGATGCACCAATACGATTGCCGCGCGAACAGCGGCGAAGTGCTTTGCACTACGATGAGCCCGCCGCTTGCGAGATGCTTGGCCGCCAGCCGATAGAACGCCGTGGTGAACAGCTTGCCGAGCGCGTAACTGGTGGGGTCGGGAAAATCAGCCACGATGAAATCGTATTGTTCGGTGTTGGTGTCCAGCCAGCGGAACGCGTCGGCGTTGATCACATGCACGCGTGCATTGGTGAGGGAATGCTGGTTCAGCCCGGACATGACCGGATGCGTTGAGAACAGGCGCGTCATCTCGGGATCGAGATCCACTAACGTGATGCTCTCTACCGACGGATACTTCAGGATCTCGCGGACCGCCAGTCCATCGCCGCCTCCCAGCACCAATACATGGTGCGCGCCCGGCAGCGCAGCGAGTCCCGGATGCACCAAAGCTTCGTGATAGCGATATTCATCGCGCGAGCTGAACTGCAGGTGCGAGTTGAGGAACAGCCGCAGGTCGTCTTTCCACTTGGTCAGTACAATTCGCTGGTACGGAGTAGTGCGGCTGAAAATCACTTCGTCCGCATAGAGACTATTGTCGGCGGCGTTGGAAATCCGATCGGCGAAAATGGTTCCCACGCCCAGCAGCGCCACCACGACAAAGCAGCCCGCGCGAAGATAATGGCTGCGGCCAATCTGTTCGCGGAACAAGTAAGTGGACCATAGCGCGACACCGGCGTTGAAAATTCCAAAGACCAACGCCGAACGAACCAAGCCGAGTTTCGGGACCAGCAATATTGGAAACAGTAGCGACGCGCCGAGCGCACCCAGATAGTCGAAGGTCAGGACGTGCGAAACCAACTCGCGAAACTGGAAGCGCTCTTTCAGAATCCGCATGAGCAACGGAATCTCGAGTCCAACCAGTGTTCCCACCAGGATCACCACCACGTACAACACCAGCCGAAATGCTTCGGTGTAAGCGAACGCCAGAAACAGAAGTGAAGATGAAAACCCGCCGACCACTCCGACCATCAGTTCAATGGAAACAAAGCGCGCCACCAATCCGCGGTGCAGGAACCGGGACAAGTAACTGCCGATGCCCATCGCGAACAAGTAACAGCCAATGATGGTGGAGAATTGAAAAATCGTGTCGCCGAGTAAGTAACTCGCGAGTGTTCCCGCGATCAGCTCGTAGATCAGCCCGCAAGCCGCGATCAGAAAAACCGAGAGGAAGAGTGCGATGGACACCTAGTGCACCGCGGCGGCGATGATGATGCACATGCCAATGGACAGTGCGCCGATAAGCACCGCGAGCGCGACATTCTTGTCTTCCACGATCTCTTTCCAGAGATGGTAGGGCGTCATCTTATCGATGATCAGGAACGCGACGACAAAGATCAGAATGCCGAGCACTGAATAAACCAATGCATTCACGAGAGCGCTTATGTTCACGTTCACTTACCTCCGATGTATCGGGAATAACCGCCATAGGATGAACGATACGCGCCGGGATTGTCGCGGATCGATTTGGGAAGAACCCTTTGCTGATTGACGCGAGTGAAGCTCCAGCCGCGATACTCTGCCACGCTGGTCACGCCGAGCAGCAGGACGCCGTAAATCAGGAACAGTGCGGTATTCAATCGTCACCTCCGGAACTAGACATGGAGGGCGCATAGTCGCTTTCGCGCCAGCGCGCGGCTTCAAAACTCCCTCGGCGTAATGTCGTGAATCCGGGCGGAATCAGCAGCAGCAGGAACGCCAGTCCGAAGAAGCCATAGTTGGGGACATTGCGCCGCAATTCCAGTTCGTAGCGCATGAATGGCGAGCCCGTGGCCATCTCCGGTTCGATGCGTAAATAGTATTGGCCCGAGGGCACGGCCGGAACGATCACGCTGTTGGTGCGGTTCCCATCGCTGCCATCGGAGTCATGATAGTAACTTACTTCGCGCCCAAAGTCGAAGGCCTGGCCGGTTTTGTCGTTGATCAAGGCGAAATTGAAATAGGCCCAGTTGTTGTCGAGGTCGGTTTGAATCGAGAGCTCGACATTGGAATCGCGGCCATCCAGTTGAAAGGCTGGCGTTACGAACGAGCTGTCGGTCCCGAGGCTTAGTGAAGAAGTGACGCCCTGCGCGTAAGCATAGTGATCGCTGAATGCGACGTGGCCAGGAGAAAACATCATAAAGAAAAAAATGAGCGCGGCCAGCGCCACGTTGAGCCACAGCCACGTGCTCCAGGACGTGGCGACGCTCGCTCCGTAGGGCGACGGCTGGTTTGCAAAGATGCCATATGCGGGAGGCGGGGAGTCGGGGAGCTTGAATGCCTGCCAAACTTGCGGTCCTGTCATGTACTCCGCGCGCGACCAGGTGATTTCGCCGCCGGCGGATTCCGACGACAGCATGGACGGGGGCGCTACGAAATCCTGGCAGGCCACCGAGTCGCCTCTTTGGACTTTCCAGGGAAATTCGCCCAAAACATAAACGGTGCTCGCTCTCATGGAGTCGAATGCGAGATAAGTCTTGCCGCCGAAACGCACCGCGGGTTTGCCGCGTGCGTGCAGTTGCTCCGGCAAAGCGGTTTCAACGCGGACGAAGTTCCAGTGGCCGTTGTACTCGGTGATATAGCGGAAACCTTTGTAGGGATTAAAGAGCAGGTATTCGTCCCAAGAATACGAGTCGTCTCCCGTCGAGACTTGGCGCACTTGAAATCCGATCACTTCGTACTGCGTGTCGCCGATTTTGCCACGGACCCCGAGCGGTATGCGTGGCTTGACTTGCGTCTTTCCTTGGAACTTCTGAAGGATTTGAACCTCGGGCGTCGACGCGTCGAGGACGCTGAGGCACTGCGGGCAAACGACACTGAGCGTGTTGGCGAAGCCGCGCAACTGCACCGGGCCGCCGCAATTGGGGCACGAGACCGATTTGGCTTGAACCGCCGGCATCAGGTCCAGCCCTCGAATTCACGAAGGTTTTTCAAGTGTAGATCATCGAACTCGACGGCGCGGCCGAGAAACAACAGTGGAGGTTTTTCGCTGTAGTCGATGGTTCCGAAATCAGCGCTGGTGGTCCTGAGATCCGCGAAGATCAAGTCCGACTTGTCCCAATATTCGAACGGCAGTTCCCCTTGCACACCTTTGTAATGCGCCTTCGTTACCGACGTGACTTGGTAGTTCTTGCTTTGCCATTGGAACGTCTGACCTTTGTCGGTGCTGGGCGGTAAAGGCTGAGGCGGCTTGGACAACCAGGAAAGATCATATTCCAACTGGGCGTCCGCGAGCCAGCCGCTCGATCCATCGTTGAAAACGATGTGCCATTCGTTCCAGCCGCCTTGCTCGTACTCATAAATGATGCGGCCTACGACCACGAAGCTTTTGTTCTGGTAGGCGCCTTCGGTTCCGATTTGAATGGGCGAGGCGTCGGCCGGTAGGTCGGCAACTTCACCGACTTTTTTCAAATCAACATCGGTGCGCACCAGAATCGAATGGCAGGATTCGCAAGTGGTCTGGACGGCGCTGGACCAAAGAAACTTCACCGGCGCGCCGCAGTTGGGGCAGTTTGCCGTGGGCCCGCTCATATTTGATAGGGCCGCTCCACTTGACGCACGGAGACTCGCGCGGGAGCAAAGCCGGTTTTCAGCAGCGCTTCAAAATCGGCGCCTTGGCGGGGCCGGCAGCAAAAGACATTCAAGCACAGCGATTCGTATTCCGGGAAAGTATGGCAGGCGAGATGCGATTCGGTGAGCAAGCTCACGCCGGTGATGCCGCCGGTGTTGGGGAACTGATGCCAGCTGGTCTTGCCGAGTGCGTGGAGATCCATTGCGGCGACGATCGAGCGAAACAGTTCTTCCAGGCGATCCTGGTTCACGAGCGCGGCGGCTTCACAACCGTAGGCTTCTACGATCCACTCGAGACCGTTCATGTTTTATTGCTGCGCGGTGCCGCACTCCGGGCAGAATTTGGACGCGCGCGTCATCGGCTTTCCGCAGTTGGTGCAGAACTTGGTCTCGGTCGCAGGCGCAACGGGAGCAGCCGGCGCAGGCGTAGTCGGGGCCTGTTGTTCGGCGGGCTTCACTGCGTTCAGCATGCTTTGCGCCATGGTGAGTCCGGCGCCCAATCCGACGCCAATGCCCGCGGCTCCTCCGCCTTCGTTCGCGGCCGCGATAGGCATGGATTGCGCCACTTGGAACTGCGTGTACTTGCCCATGTCGCCGAGCATGTTCATGCTGATGCGCTGATCGAGCATTTTCTGCAGCTCGTCCGGCAGCGAGAGGTTTTCAACCACGAAAGTTTCGAGCGAAAGCCCGAGTTCGGCGAAGGACGGCTTCAGTGTTTCAACAATCTTCTGGCCGAGCGCGGCCTGATTGGCCGCCATGTCGAGAAAGGGAACGGAACTTTGCGCGAAGCTATCGGTCATGCGCGCAACGATGGTGTTGCGCAACTGGCCCTCGAGATCGGGAACGCCATAGATATCGCGCGTGCCGCTGACCTTTTGGTAGAACACCTTGGCATCGGCGACCTTGTACGCATAGATCCCATACCCGCGCATGCGGACCGCGCCAAATTCCTTGTCGCGAATTGTGATCGGCGTGGCGGTGCCCCAGCGCTGGTTGGTTTGTAGGCGCGTGGAGAAGTAGTAAACGTCCGACTTGAACGGGGACTTGAAGGCCTTGTCCCAATTCATGAGGTACGTGAGAATCGGAAGCGTGTTTGTGTTCAGCGTGTAAAGGCCCGGCGCGAAGACGTCGGCGATGCGGCCTTCATTGACGAAAACCGCCATCTGGGAATCGCGAACCGTGAGCTTGCCGCCGTTCTGGATTTCCATGTCCTCCATGGGATAACGGTAGGCCAGGATTCCGTCTTCCGGTTCGGTCCATTGGATGACATCGATGAACTGCTTGGAAAGGAAACTCATACGCTTGTACCCGAGTATACGGCAGAATCGGGAATTTTGTTCCCGTTTCTAGTGGCTGGTGGCTGGTAACGGGTTGCTGGGATTGGAGATTAGCTCGCTCAGGCGCTGCTTCGCGTAGGGGTCGTCGGGATTGGCCGCCAGTACCTGGCGCAGATTCTGGATGGCTTCGTCGATCCTCCCCAATTTGGCTTGGGCCGTCGCCAGGTTGAAGCGCGCACTGGCGTAATCCGGGCGGGCTTTGAGCGCCAGCTCGAATTCAGAGATGGCTTCCGCGTTCCGGTTGAGCGTAGCGAGGCCGAGGCCCAGCATGTTGCGCACTTCCGGCCGGTTTGGTTCCAGCCGCGCCGCAGTACGCAGCTCAGTAACGGCCGCCTGCGGGTCCAGACGCGACAGCAGAATCGCTCCCAGATTCATGTGCGCGACGGGATCGTTGGGGTTCTTTTCCAGGCGGTGGCGCATCACGGCTTCCTGGAGTTCGCGGCGATGGTCGCCCGCGCCGTGCGGCAATATCTGCAACCATAAGTGGCCCATTTCGTCGGTGGCCTGGTTGCCCGCACGCACCCGCCGCGGAGGATGGTTGGGGTTGCGGACGTTGGCGGCCGAGTTGTCGTAGTGGTACCGCATGTGGATCACGGAATCCTTCGGAAGAAAAACCGGTTCGCGGTAATAGTAGACGGCCTGCCAGTTTTGATCCCAGTTGGGAATGCGCACCAGCCATTTCTTGGAGCTGGCACCCTTATGTGAATCTCCGGGCAGCGTAGCCCAGGCTTCCAGCAACTTCCCTAAATAATGAGCGTGCGGATAGACGGCCAGAATATCGGCATCCAGCGGCAGCTTGAAATCGTCTGAGATGGGGAAGTCGCGCACGCCCGCGGGGATGTCGAGCGCCTCGTCGTCCTCGAGTTCGACCAGCAGCGGGAACTTGGTCTGGGGCTGATCGGTGAAGTACAGCCCGATGGAGGGCCGTACTTCCTCCTGCTTGCCCGAGGGCTGCAGATGCATATTGAGCACGAGCTGGTTGCCCGGGTCGAGGCGCCAAGCGAGGCTATTGGACTCCTGGGCCGGCTCGATGTGTGGCGTGTTGCCGGGCTTCCAAAACAGGAAATTGCCGTCGGGGTCGAATGGGCTGCGCGTGATCACCAGGTCCATTCCCGGAAAGCCTTTCCCCGGAGCGGCCTCCTGAAGGTGCGCCGATCCCGTCCGATCCACCAGCAGATTGGCATGGTGCACGACGCGCGGCTGGCCGGGGCGAATCTCGACGGCGCGGACCCATCGCCGCGCGGTCAAGCCAGGAGTGAAGATGAAGTTCCAATAGATATCCCGCCCCGAAGCCGGCAACTCGAATGAGCTTCCCGCTTCCAGCACCAGGTCGGGTTTGCCAAGCTGCCAGGCCTCATTGGGGTCGGACCGGGTGAAGGAGGGCGGGGGCGGAATTTCGGCGACTGGTCCTTCGGGAGCGCCGTCATGCACCCATTCTGAAATAGCTTCGATTTGCACAGAAGTGAGGCGACGCTCGTCGGCAAAATCGCCAAAGCCTTTTTCCGGCAGCCACGGCGGCATAAAGCCTGTGCGCGTCGCGGCCGCGATCTGGGCGGCGCGCTTCTTGACGTCTGGATAGGTGAGCAATGAAAACGGCGCGGCTTCGCCGGGATGATGGCACGTCGCGCATTTTTCGTAGACGATGGGAGCGATATCGTGGGCAAAGGTGGGTGCTGCGCGTGCGAACGAAGTAATTGCGAGCCACAGATAAACACAGATGAACGCGGATCGGTGTTTATCTGCGTTCATCTGTGGCGCATCTCTTACTCGTAGCGTAACGCGATCATGGGGTCGATTTGCGTGGCCCGGCGAGCGGGAATATATGTCGCGAGGAGCGCGACCGAAATCAAGATGGCCGCCACAGCCGCATAGGTGATGGGGTCGGTGGCTTTGACGCCAAACAACAAAGTGCCTAGGAAGCGGTTGAGGCCGAAGGACGCTGCCAAGCCGATCACCACGCCGATGCCTGAGAGCAGCATGCCCTGTCGCACAACCAGCTTGAGCATGTCGCCTCGGGCGGCTCCGAGCGCCATGCGGATGCCGATTTCCTGGGTGCGCTGCTCCACCGTGTAAGACATCAGGCCGTAGATTCCGATAGCGGCGAGCAACAGCGCGAGGCCGGCGAATATCGTCAGCAGCAGCATGTTGAAGTTTTGGCGCGCGGTGGACTCCGAGATAACCTGATCCATGCCGCGGACCTTCGAAGCAGCCAACTGGCTGTCGACGGATTGCATTTCATGCTGGATGGCGGCGCTCAGCGAAGACGGATCACCCGCGGTTTGAATGATCCAACTGAGTGGAATGATGCTATTGGCGAGTTTGGTGAGGCCTTCGGCGACTTGTGTTTGTGGGATGTACATCACCGCTGCATCGACCCCTTTCAATCCGTTTTCGCGTACATCGCCTACGATGCCGACGATCTGGCGGGTGGGCTCTTCAAACTGCGGGCCGAGTCCCTTGCCGATGGTGATGCGCTGTCCGATAGGATCACCCTTGGGCCAATATTTTTTGGCGAAAGTTTGGTTCACGATCAAGACCCATTGCGAGTTTCCAGTGTCACGCTGGTCGAAGAAGCGCCCTTTCAAAAGAGGCACGCGAAGCGCGCTGAAATAATGGGGGCTGCCAAAACGCCATAACTCGTCGCCGTTGTACAAATCACCCTTGGCGGGCGGAAGGCCCTCGATGTTAAACGGCAAGTCGAGACCCATGCTACTGACGGGAAGAGTGACGGTGGCCGCGGCGGCGCGCACTCCCGGCAACGCTTCGACGTGATCCGTTACCTGGCGAACCATGTTTGCGACCTTAGCGGTGCTGTCGTACCGGCCGCCGCCTAAAGACGTTTGCATGGTGATGACATTGTGAGGGTCGAAGCCGGGATGGACGGAACGCAATCCAACGAAGGTTCGGATCATGAGAGCGGCGCCGGCCACTAAAATAACGGCCAAAGCCATCTCGCCGGCGACCAGAATGCTACGGACGCGATTGTGGCGCAGTCCGGTTCCCGAGCGTCCACTGGCTTCCTTGAGGACCGAGTTCACGTCGAGCTTGGAAATTCGGAGGGCGGGGAGCAGGCCAAACAGCACGCCAGTGAGAAGCACGATGGCGAAGGTGAAGGCGAGCACGTGCCAGTCCAGCGTGGACACAACCGAAGCGACGTGCCCCTCATCGTTGATGCGCGGAAGATTGCCGGGGCTGACGGCCAGAAGCAGCGGCACGCTCCAGGTTCCGATAAGCAAGCCGAGAACCCCGCCGATGGTCGAAAGAAGAACGCTTTCAGTGAGCAACTGGCGGATCAAATTGCCGCGGCTGGCGCCGACGGCGGTGCGGATGGCGATTTCACGCTGGCGTCCGGCGGCGCGGGCGAGCAAGAGGTTGGCGACGTTGGCGCTGGCGATCAATAGAACAAAGGCGACGGCTCCTACCAGGACCAGCAGAGCCAGGCGAACATTACCCACCAGCGCATCGCGCAGCGGAAGCACGACGACGGTTTCGTCCTTATCCATCCACTTGGGATTGGCGGCCCGAAATTGCTCGCCTCCCACGGCCATATTGGCCTTCGCGGAATCCAGAGTCGCGCCGGGCTTAAGGCGGCCGGCGGCAAGCAGAAAGTGGCCTTGATTGGTGCTATCGGGATCGGCCTGCATGGCGAGAAAGACGTCGGCTGGAGGATCGGAATGGAAGGTGGCAGGCAGGACTCCGACGACAGTATAGGGATCGCCGCCGAGCAGGATCGGCTTGCCGACCAGCGTGGGGTCGCTGGCGAAACGGGTGCGCCAGACGTCGTCGCTCAGGACGGCGGCCTTGGGGCCATTGGGCAGATCCTCTTGCGGCAGGAAGGTGCGGCCGGAAGAGGGCGAGACGCCGAAGACCTGGAAATACTCGGCGGAGACGTGAATGCCCTTGACTTGCTGCGCCCGATCGCCCGAGCCGAGGTTCAAGCCTGGCCCGGAGAAGTCGTAAAGAGCCAGAGCCTGGAAGGTCTGGTTGGCCTTTTTCCACGCCATGAACTTGGGGATGGAGACTGAGTCACCGATGTCGCCGCCCTTGTAGCCGCGCTCGACGCGCATGATGCGGTCCGACTGCGGGTAAGGCAGCGGAGCGAGCAAAACCGCGTTGACCACGGAGAAAATGGCGGTGTTGGCGCCCATGCCGAGCGCGAGGGCCGCGACGGCGACGGTGGTGAATCCCGGGTTGGTGATGAGAACCCGTAAGGAGTGGCGCAGGTCCGAGAGAAGGCTGCTCATACGGTATGGTACGAGCAACCTCGCTCAAAGTTCGCACGAAGTGGACGCCTGGATGGGCTTGCTTGCCAGGATGAGTTTTAGCTTTGAGTGGAAGCCGAACTCATCACTGACGCAACCGAGCTGAATATGAGGCTGATGCTGCTGGAGACGCCGGGCATAATGGCTCCAGCGGCGACCGCTACGAAGCCAGCCATCAGGGCATATTCAATAAGATCCTGCCCGCGACGATCCCGCCAGACCCGCATCAGAAAAATCAAAGCTTGAGTACCGATCATTTTTATTGCTCCTCGAAGTATTTGGCGGCTTTCGTACCGCAGTCATTTTGTATAACGTGCATTGATTCTCGACTAGTTAACGAAGTTGAACAACCCCGCCGATAGGTTGATGGGGGCCAGTACCGAGCCCCAGCGACAGTACTATATTGAGGCGCGTACCATGGTGAAAAATACCCCGCAAAGTATTTGGCCAGTGTCGGTGTTTGGGCTTGGTTTCCTGTTGCTTATCATGGGGTTATCGGGCGTGGCGAGTATCCAGGAGACGCGGCGGATTCACCAGCAGATTTTGGCGGTGGAGGACAACTACCGTCACATTGAGAATTTGGTGGAAGGGATTCGTTCGGACACATCGCGGTTAGCGGTGCTCCGGCGGGACCGGCTGCTGGTGCGGAATGTCGCCGCCCAGGCGTACAACGTGCAATTGGCCGCTCTGCGCGCCAAAACCGAATTCAGCCTGGCGCAATTGAAGTCGCTGCGGCCGCAACAGAGCAGCCGGGCGGTGGATCGGTTGGAGGGTGCGTTACGGGTCTATCTGGGCACGGTTGGGAAGGAGTTTCAAACCGCTCCGGAGGCCGCGGAGGCCGAGTTCATGGACGATGGATTCGGCTGGGAGACCATGCCGATCTTTGCGATTGCCGAGGAGCTCGGAAAGCTGAACGACGAGAATTTCGAGTCGCGGCGGCTAGCCCTGAGCGAATCGGTACAGCATCTGCAGAACGACATCTGGGAGACGATGTTAACCGCGCTGGTGCTAGGAACCATCATCGCGGGCACCAGCGTGTTTCGTATCTCTTCGCTCGAAAAGGAATCGGCGGCGCATCGCCAGGCCAGCCAGCAGGCGGAAGTGCGCTTGCGCCATCTTTCGCAGCAACTGGTATCGTCGCAGGAGCAGGAGCGCAAGGCGCTATCGCGAGAATTGCATGATGAGATTGGGCAACTCTTGACCGCCCTGCGAATGGAGTTGGGCAACCTCGAGCGGGCGCAAAGCGCGCGAGGGACGGAGAGCGATCCGCACCTGGACCAGGCCAAGAAACTGGCCGAAAGCACGTTGCGGACGACGCGCGATATCGCGATGGGCCTGCGGCCGGCGATGTTGGACGTGCTGGGCTTGGGGCCCGCGCTGGAGTGGCAGGCACGCGAGTATTCGCGACGCTACAACACGCCCATTCAGTTAGAGGTGGACGGCGATTTGCGCGACGTGCCGGATCCGCACCGCACGTACTTGTACCGGATCGTGCAGGAGGGGTTGACCAATTGCGCGCGGCACGCGCAGGCCAAGAACATTCACGTGCGGCTGGAGGATTCCAGCGGCTCTCTGGCCGTGGTGGTGGAGGACGACGGCGTAGGGTTCGATCAGGACGGCGGCGTGGCGTATGGGCTGGGCTTGCTTGGAATCACGGAACGCGTGCGGGAGTTGTGCGGTCAAGTGTCGATCCACTCAGAGCCCGGGAAAGGGACTCGGATTGCGGTGATGCTGCCGCTGGCGCGCGAGAAGGCCGCGAGCGATAACGTCCCAAGCGAAGTTGGCAGCTGATGAATGCCGATGGAAGCGAATCTTAGATCCACTGAAAGCCAGCTGCTGCTTCCGCAAGAGACGGGCCTCAAAGCAGCGCCTATCCCCACCGCGCGACTAACCACCGCGCGACTGACCGCCGCGCGACTAACCGCCGCGCGACTAACCAACGAGCAACGGCTCAACGTTTCAAGCGCCGATTGTTGCGCTTGGGTTGGCCATGCTGCTCGCAGTTTTCTTCGGTAGCCTTGGCCTGGCTTTCTACATAGTGCTGCCGTGGATCGCGATCGGCATAGTCGCACGCTTTCCAGGTGACTTCACCCTGTTTCGAGATGGAAGCTACGATTCGCGTCTGCCGCTACTGATGCTATGGTTTTTTGGCGCGTGGAATCTTGGAGGTCCGCCCGACGTCAAGTTCCTCGGAGACTGGGCTTCGCCTATCTGGATGGCGTGTATCCCAGCCACCTTGCTATTTCTAGCCATAGTTGCAGCCGACCGGTTCCTGTCCAAGAGGACGGAAACCGGACTGATCCTACCGCTGCTGCTGTCTTGCATCTACGCGTACGGTGTAGTGCTCGACCTGAATGTCAGGTTGGACCGTTCGCCGGCCAGGACGTTCCAGTCAAGAGTCGTCGACATGATTTATCGAGCGAAGGTGGGGCCCACTTTGGTTATCGACCCGTGTGGCCCTCTCAACGAAAGAAACCGGGTTCGGGTAAGCCAGGCCGAGTTCTCAAAGTTCCAGCGCGGTGGTCCAGTTTGCGTCTTGGTCAGGGATGGAGCATTTGGGCTGAGTTGGTACCGAGCTCAATCGTGTCCTTGATAAGGACCTGGGTTGGCTGACAAGCTGGCGCGCAAAGCGGTGAGAACGGCGCGGGCCTTATCGGAAGCAGGACTTCCCGAGGAGCCATAGAAGGCGAGGACGTTGGCGCGCAATTGTTCTGAGATGCTGGCCGGCGTTCCTTCCAGGCGCTCGAGCAGTTTCGCATAGGCTTCGTCGGCCAAACGATAGTCGCCGAAGCGCGCGGGCCGTCCGGTATCGAAGTTTTCGTTGACGAGCTGCAGGCGGTCCTCGCGGACCGCTGCCAGCAGTTCCCGGTAGCTCCGGATGGTTTCATCGAGGCTGGTGAGAAACAACTTCTCGGCGGCGGGAGGCGGAACCTTGAAGGAGAGGGCTTTGAAAGGCCCGATTTTCGGCATCAGCCGGAACAGGAACCCGAGGAATCGCGCACCGAAGCCGGGGCGGCGGTATTGGTTGCCCCAATCTTTCTGATACGCAGCCATCGAAATGCGATAGACGTATCGGCGGCGAGTGATGCCCGTCTGCAAGGTTTCAATGGCCTTCTTATTGGCGGACCAGGCGGTTTGGGTCATTTCCGGGAGAATTTGGCTCACGGTGAAGCGGTAGGTGCCGAGCGCGAGATCGAGGTTGCCGAAGAGATCCTTTAACTCGACGCAATAGGTTTCTTTGAAAGCGCGTTCGAGAAGCGGCTTGGCGACTTGAAATCCGATGAAGTCGTGATATGCTTCGGACGCATATTGGCCGCGGGCGATTTCGACGACATCGAAGCCGAATTCGGTTTTCAGATGCGCCGCGGGGTTGTCCTCGTAGGTG
Source organism: Bryobacterales bacterium (assembly GCA_003166865.1). Lineage (GTDB taxonomy): Bacteria > Acidobacteriota > Terriglobia > Bryobacterales > Bryobacteraceae > Palsa-89. The sequence continues at coordinate 4,342 of PMUP01000066.1, read as the reverse complement.
ATCTCGGATCCGAACTTGGCTCGCAGCTTGGGATAAACGAGAGGGACGGTGCGATTGACCGCGACCGGGTGGCCGAGGTTATCGGCGGCGTAGTGGGCGAGTGCGCCGAGGGCGAATGCGTAGTCGTTTATGTCCCCGGATTCCCGAGCGTCTTTGAGCAGGGCCAGGACGAAGTCGCCGCTGCGTGTGTAATGGACAAGGTCGCTGAAAAACTTGCTGCCGAACGGATAATAACCCATGTCCTGGATGATGGCGCCGCCGTAGGCGTAAGCATGGGCGTCGCGCAACTGGTCCACGGTAGCGTTGGGGAAACGCTCGAGCAGGAGTGGACGGAGCTCGTTCGGCCAGGCGGAGTCGATGATGGCTTCGTGCGTGAGGACGGAGTAAGCCGAGGCGGGCGCCGCGAGCCAAGAGCCGAGGACGAAGGCGAATGATAAGGTGGTAAACCAGCGCACGCTCAATGTGATCCTGCCTGGCCGGGAATGTTACCGGCGGTTACTGGATGATTCGTTTGCGGACCGCGTAGAGCACGATGTCGGCCGTGGAGTGGAGATTGAGCTTCTGCATCAAGCGGCTGCGGTGGGTTTCGATGGTGTAGAGGCTGACGCTGAGCAGGGTAGCGGCTTCCTTGTTGGATTTTCCTTCGGCGAGAAGTTGCAGGACTTCTTTTTCGCGGTCGGTGAGGAGATCGTAGGAATCTTCCAGGCCCTCGCTCTGCATCTGGCGCATGTAGTCCTCCAGCAGAGTTTGCGTGATGGCCGGACTGAAGAAGAGTTTTTTGTTGGCGACGGACCGGACGGCCTGGAGCAAGTCGGCTTCGGCGCAGTCCTTGAGGAGATAGCCCTGGGCGCCGGCGGCAAGGGCGCGGACGAGGAAGGTCTCGTCGCAGTGCATGCTTAGCATGATGATGCCGACGTTGGGATCCCGCTTGACGATTTGGGATGCCGCGTCGATGCCATTGAGCTGGGGCATGGTAATGTCCATGACCACCACGTCGGGCGAGAGCTCTTCGGTCAGGCGAACGGCCTCGCGGCCATCGGAGGCTTCGCCGACGACTTCGATTCCAGGGTCGGTCTGGAGCAGGAACCGAAGACCTTTGCGAACTACTCCATGATCGTCGGCAACGAGGACTCTCGTGGTGGAGGGCATGGAGCGGCTTCTGGAGGAGTTATCGGCAGATCGAAGGATTTTCTTGAGTTGCAGCTCTGCAGATAAATGATCTTGTTTTCTTGTAGTTACAAGGAGAGTCACCGCATTGCATCTTTTTTGTCTATAACTGTTGCCAACGGGAGCCAGGTTTGCTATTCTGATCAAGGTCGTCTTGAGCCGTTTTCAAGACGAAAGTCCGGAGTGGCGTTGGCCACCGGGCGAGTATCGGTAGCTGAAGTTCAAGCCACGGATACAGTTTCGGCAGGTAGCAGAAGCAGTAACGCCTCATCTCCTGTCAGGTAGTTCTTTCAGTTCCCAAAATTTCGGTTCAGGCTGAGCATTGCCAAAAATGCCGGCAGGGGCCAAACGGCTTTCGAGGCCGGTAGTTGGTTGGGTTTTTCCCGTGCAAGCGGGGATCGCCGGGCTGGCTACGCAGATCTTTGACAATCTGGTTGGACGCAGAAGTAATGTTCGTCAGAACTTTGAGTAAAACCGAGTCGATATAACCGGTCGAGTCTGTTTCGCTCCCAACAGGGGTGGAATGGATGAGGTCGGGAGTCTCACAAGATCAAACGAGAGTTTGATCCCGGCTCAGAATCAACGCTGGCGGCGCGCTTAACACATGCAAGTCGCACGAGAAAGTGGAGCAATCCATGAGTAAAGTGGCGTACGGGTGAGTAACACGTGGATCATCTACCTCTTAGTGGGGAATAACCCTGGGAAACCGGGGCTAATACCGCATAAGCCTGTAAAGGGAAAGCAGCAATGCGCTGAGAGAGGAGTCCGCGGCCGATTAGCTAGTTGGTAGGGTAAAGGCCTACCAAGGCAATGATCGGTAGCCGGCCTGAGAGGGCACACGGCCACACTGGCACTGAAACACGGGCCAGACTCCTACGGGAGGCAGCAGTGGGGAATCTTGCACAATGGAGGAAACTCTGATGCAGCGACGCCGCGTGAGCGATGAAGCCCTTCGGGGTGTAAAGCTCTTTCGACGGGAACGATAATGACGGTACCCGGAGAAGAAGCTGCGGCTAACTACGTGCCAGCAGCCGCGGTAATACGTAGGCAGCAAGCGTTGTTCGGAATTACTGGGCGTAAAGAGTGTGTAGGCGGTTCTCTATGTTCGGTGTGAAATCTCCCGGCTTAACTGGGAGGGTGCGCCGAAAACTGGAGGGCTTGAGTATGGGAGAGGAAAGCGGAATTCCTGGTGTAGCGGTGAAATGCGTAGATATCAGGAGGAACACCTGCGGTGTAGACGGCTTTCTGGACCATCACTGACGCTGAGACACGAAAGCGTGGGGAGCAAACAGGATTAGATACCCTGGTAGTCCACGCCCTAAACGATGCATACTTGGTGTGAGCCGTTCATTCGGTTCGTGCCGGAGCTAACGCGTTAAGTATGCCGCCTGGGGAGTACGGTCGCAAGGCTGAAACTCAAAGGAATTGACGGGGGCCCGCACAAGCGGTGGAGCATGTGGTTTAATTCGACGCAACGCGAAGAACCTTACCTGGGCTCGAACGGCTTCGGACCGTCGTGGAAACACGATCTTCCCCTTAAAAGGATCGGAGTCGAGGTGCTGCATGGCTGTCGTCAGCTCGTGTCGTGAGATGTTGGGTTAAGTCCCGCAACGAGCGCAACCCTTGTCCTGTGTTGNNGAGGAAGGTGGGGATGACGTCAAGTCATCATGGCCTTTATGTCCAGGGCCACACACGTGCTACAATGGGCGGTACAAAGCGCTGCCAACCCGCGAGGGGGAGCTAATCGCCAAAAACCGTCCTCAGTTCGGATTGCAGGCTGCAACTCGCCTGCATGAAGCTGGAATCGCTAGTAATGCTATATCAGAACGATAGCGTGAATACGTTCCCGGGCCTTGTACACACCGCCCGTCACATCACGAAAGTGGGTTGTACTAGAAGTCTGCATGCTAACCCGCAAGGGAGGCAGCGGCCCAAGGTATGACTCATGATTGGGGTGAAGTCGTAACAAGGTAGCCGTAGGAGAACCTGCGGCTGGATCACCTCCTTTCTAAGAGAGAAAGTGGCTGGAGTTACCGAATCGGCGAAAAGCCGAGCCGTGAGCATTTGCAAGCGCAAAACGGTCAGTAAGTAATAGCCTTTCCAGTCCAAATCCGTCTCGGATCTCCACTTAGAGTTCTGCGACTTACTTTGCCGGTACGGCCTGGCGCCGGCCGGCAGCGTCCAATCGGCCTCGATACATATTCGGGGTTAGGGATTGGGGGTTAGGGATTGGCTCAAGCATGGAATCGCAGCTTGGCCAATCCCAAATCCCCAACCCCAAATCCCCAACCAGGGGCTGTAGCTCAGCTGGGAGAGCGCCTGATTTGCACTCAGGAGGTCGCCGGTTCGATCCNNTGGCTAGAGCGCACCCCTGATAAGGGTGAGGTCGGTAGTTCAATTCTACCCAGGCCCACCAAACGCGTTCGCAAAGCGACGTGGAATACAAAGGGATACCAGGAATACAAGGAATTCCAGGAATGTACGGAGTGCGTCGGTTGCGGCCATTCCTCGTATTCCGTATTCCTTGAATTCCAAAGCTTCAGAACTCAGGAGTCGAAACCCCGTGTGGTTCCGACTCCTGGCTTCTGAACAGAAGCCTTTGATCTTTGACAATTGAATATTGATGGGCAACACAAGTTGCAATCACGCCGTGCAGCCAATATACGGCGTGGAGCGCTAGTAAGTAGTAAATGCAATTAGTAAGTTTGTGTCTAGAGTAAGTTTTATGGTCAAGCTACTAAGAGCATGCGTGTGGATGCCTTGGCGCAAATAGGCGATGAAGGACGTGACCAGCTGCGAAAAGCTTCGGGGAGATGCAAGCAATCCGTGATCCGGAGATGTCCGAATGGGGAAACCCAACTGTTGCGAACAACAGTTATCGCATTCTGAATACATAGGGATGCGAGGCGAACCTGGGGAAGTGAACCATCTCAGTACCCAGAGGAAGAGAAAACAACCGTGATTCCGA
>PMUP01000066.1:0-197 GCA_003166865.1 Bryobacterales bacterium | reverse complement strand
TAAAGAGGTTATAGGGAAGTGTTAATAGAACGGTCTGGAAAGGCCGGCCATAGAGGGTGACAGCCCCGTATATGAAAATGCCATCCTAGCTTCGAGTGGCTCCTAAGTACCGCGGGACACGTGGAACCCTGCGGGAATCTACCGGGACCATCCGGTAAGGCTAAATACTCATTTGCGACCGATAGTGAACTAGTACC
>PMUP01000007.1 GCA_003166865.1 Bryobacterales bacterium | reverse complement strand
ATTTCGCCTTCAAAGAATGGCCGACGAATCCGTTCGTCTTGCGAGGTGCAATAGCGCCATCCCCACACGACCCACGAGAACGGCTGATAGATGCCGCCCGACTTTGCGCGTAGGATCGGCGCTCCGAGTGCGGGCTGATATTGAAATCGGGCTGCAATGTACTGCGTAGCTATGAAGTTCACAACAACTAGCAGAAGACATCCGAGCGTCGTCGCACGCCAGTTATAGCCGCCGAGATATCCAGGTTTGCGAGGAGTACGGTAAAGTTCCGGCTGTTTGTTGGCCATGGTCACGGCTCCTCATCGGGCCAGGTCCTGGGTCTTGGCGCGCTCGCGGAATTCTCGGACCGCGCCCTTGGAATCGGAATAGTTGATGCGTACGCTTTCGCCCATCTGCGGCTGCCGATCGAGCAGATCCTTGGGATGGGCGACGCCGGCACGGGCGGATTGGCGCTGTACGACATGATGCTCGGTCTCGCCAATGATGGGACCGCGATAGGTGCCGCTCTCGGTCTGCGCGGCCAGGGTCTTGGCGGAATCGCCGAGGACCTTCGTGGTGATCGACCTGGCCTCTGCGAGCGAGTCGCTGGTCGGTGCGCCGATCGTATTTCGCCTGTCCGTCGCCGTTTGCTTTGCGTGGACGTTAACGGTCCCGCTGCCTGGTTCGTAGCGGGCGGCGTATTGAGTGGACTCGCGGACCGGAGCCGTATGTTCGTTTGCGTTGTCGGCGGACTCCAGAATCGCGGGATCGGCGCCGTTCAAATCCGTGTCGGATACCTTTTCTTCGACACGCTCGCGATCATGGTGGATCTCTTCGGTTTCCTGCTCGATAATGGCGGCGGGTGAACTGCCGGAGGCTCTAGAGGTGAGAACGGGGCCACTAACGAGATTCTCTTCGCCGATGGACTTGTCGCGCTCCAACGCCAAAATGAAATCGGTCGCCTTGGAGGCGTCGTGAGCCGCGCGAAAGATTTCGTTCTTATCGCGCTTCAGCGCGCCGATCCAGGAGTTGACGTAAGAAGCATGCTGCTCAGGATTGTGGGGAATGCCCCGCTGCGCGGCGAGGAACACGCTGGCCAGCTCCGCGCGAAGCTCCTCCTTCGCATAGTTCACGTCGCCGAAACGATAGGATTCGGTGAGTGTGGAACGGTCGAGGCGCGAGGGGTGACCGGTCCAGTGCGCCAATTCATGTAATGCCGTACCGTAATAGCCTGCTGCGTCTTTGAAGGCATCCTTTGGCGGCAAGTGGATGCTGTCCTGCGAACGGCTGTAGAACGCACGGTCTGCTTGGTCATGAGCGATGTTCGCGCCGGAGTTCTTTAGGATCTGCTCGCCAGCCTGGACAGCCTCGAAGGCCGTGTGCTGTTTTAGGGTGTGCGATGGAATGCCGTCGATCTGCTGGGCATTGAAGACCGTATATACGCGATGGATGAACCGCGATTTCTCGGCACCCGCCTTACTGCCATTGCCCGTGTTCGCGTCGCCGCTTCCGTCGGACGGTGATGACTGCGTCTTATCCGAAGCTTCTTTCGCCTCCCAGTATTCAATCTGAGTGCCTTTCTCGCCCCGGCGGACCTGCCATCCGCTGTCGGCCGCCTGCTTGTACGTCATCCACCTAGGGTCTTCATATCCGCGCTGCAGGCCGGTGGCCATCAAATGAATCGCGTTGCCTCCGCGATAAGCCCTTTCGCTCGTTGGGTTGAACGGGACGCCGAGCGAACTGGCTCCGGGTTCCCATGGCTTCTGCCACGGAGCGACGCCGCGCTCCAGCATTTGAACGATGTTGTCGGTGACCTCTTGGCGGAAGTCCCGAAGTGGCGGTTTTTCAGTGGGTCGGTTTTGGGTCGGTTGGGTGATGGTGGCCGCCATGGTCGTTACTCCTGTACGGCCTCTTTGGTGACAGAGAAGCCCTCGTCGGGATCTTCCGTCTCAAAACCTGATCCGGACAACGGCTCGCCGCCGAGGGTGTCGAGCAGCCAGGCCGACGAATCTCGTTGAATATCCTTAGAATTCTGCATTTTGCCTCCTTGATCGCTGGAAAGGATTCTTACCCCCATCAATTTGTAAGGGAATGGCAGAGGCATTCCGGGACAAAAAACTTTCGAAATTATTCCGCATCCGGCAGCCTCAGCGATTCATGGGCATCGGGAGGCACGGTAAGAGGGGGTACGCGCCGACCAAACGGGCTGCAAGCTTCCTATTTTCTGGAAGAACCAGCCGACCCGAAACGCGAACTTGGGCCTTCGTTCGACGATCTTTGGCAACCGGAAGCCACCTCTTAGGAGCGGTCCCGGCGCTGCTATTGAAAGGCACGTCGTGGTCGACTCGTTCTTCACCAGAGCCGTCCCGCACTCCGACCTGACGCTTGCCTTGTGGAGATAAACGCAACGGCGGCTACTTCCCAGGAAGCAACGAAGGCTAACCAGTCTGCCCTGGTTGATCTACTGCGCTAAGTCCTATAGTTCACAAAGGGCTGTCTATCGAGTTTTTCGAGACGTTCACAATTGAAGGCGATCAATACGTGTATCTGGCGCAAGAACGGCCCCGACGAAAATGGTCGAAACCTGCGAACTTGACCATCAACGGCCCGGTGAAGTATGCCGTCGAAAAGCAGGCGCTCCTTGTCATTGACGAAGATGGCAAAGAGCACGAAACGGAAATCATCAAGAAGACGCTGCGACAGGAACCGGAGAAGTAATGACGCCTTTCATTCCTCGACATATTTCGTTGGATCGTATTCCGGCAGACCTAACGTTCTCAGTTCTCCGTCAATTTACCTGATCCGTTTCTCAAACCGTGGCCGCACGAACTTCTCATCGTCCGACCACCGTTCCGTCAGATCAACTTTGATCTGCGTCAACTTCCACAGTAGATAGTGTCGCTCCCGGTAGAGATGAGCGTGTACGTGTTCTTTCTCGAATCTTACAATGGGCACCCTTCTAACCCCTCTCACACAGAAGAGTACGTTTGGCTTCGTCTGTGGGTCAATAGTCGTCGGGTTTCCAAAGACCCGTTTCGTGGCCGTTTCTCCCCTGTTTCTCCGACTCCTCAGAAATTGTTTTGCCTAAGAATTAGTCACTTGCAGATGTTTGGGGTATAGGGTATCTCCCCCTTAATTCATGACGGGGTCGAGCGGTCAGATTTTACTCGAACTCCCCGGCGATGTCCGGTTCAGACGTGCTCACATTCGCCGATGCCGGGACGCATTGCCCGTTTCGCAGCTACGCTAAGATAGGCTTCATGCCCACGCTTTCAGAGGATGAAACGCCGCTAGTGGTCAAGGCCCTCGAACACTACGATGCGTACCTGAAAGTTGCACGGCGTGAGGACAGCGCATATCAAGCCTTGGCGGATCGGCTGAAGCGGAAGGCACCCGAACCCGAAGTGACCCAAGCTAAGAACCGGAAGAAAGCCTAACGTCATGGGATGGCAAAAGGGCAAACCCCGTTCCGAAGAAAACAAGCTGAAAATTTCCTGGACGAAACTAGGACGCCCCAAAGAGACCCTTAACGATGCCGCCGTTCTTGAGGCGATCAGAAAGGGTGCAAGCACGCCGGATGAGATGATGAAGCAAAGTTGTCTCGACGACAGAGCGATTAGTTGTGCGATCTCTAGACTGAGTGATCGCAACGAAAGTTGGTATCGAACCGAAAAACTGGGGATGTGGACGGGCGGCTGGCAGATCAAGAAAAAGGACTGGCCTTATCCTGAATGGGCCACACGGATGAAATCGTAATGTGGAAACAGATCAAGCAAAACGCAAAGCTCTTGGCTGGTGTGCTTCTGAGCTCCCTTGTGATGTGCCAATTTTTGTATTCGGTGTTCCCCAATGGGATCGGATTACTGATGGCCGTGGCCTTGGGAATTTGGGTGGCACGGGCGAACCCAAGCTGGATTGACGACTAAAGACGAAAATCCATCCCCCTGCTTGCTGTGAACCGTGAGGATGGGTTGTTGCTAATCACGCTAATGATCGAAACTATTTATTCTGGATGTATGTCGTCGCCGGTGCGATCCACTAGGTATCGGATGCCGTTAACTTCGACATGATAGTCGTCTCGTGCGTTGTAGACACGCACGACTTCCCCAGTAAGACGTTCCTCTCCGACTGTACCATCCGCCCGCTGATATTCATGAGAAAGAAACCCGTGACCTGCTCTCGATAATTTAG
>PMUP01000083.1 GCA_003166865.1 Bryobacterales bacterium | reverse complement strand
TTTCGTCAAAAAATTACAGCGGCGATCAAGCTTCGCTCGAAGCGTATTCCGTGGTCACCAAGCAGCTTGTAAGCTGGTGCCAAGATCGAGGTTCGGACCACACTATTCCTGATGCGTACGTTAACCTCATGGAGCGAGCGATCCAGGCGGGCAAAAGTCAGGCTGATTTCGCATGCCTGTACGAGATTCTGTCCGACGCCACGAGCAAGCCAATCTGATATTTTGGCCGCTCACTCCTTTCACTTGAAATACGGATCGGGCTCGGGAATCGCCGCACCGTCCTTGCGCGGAGATGAAGCGCCGTAGTTCACCTTCGTCGCGGAATCGTGCAACACGGCTTGGCCGCCGCCCATTAGCCCCGAAAAATCTCCCAACACTTGCAGGCGATGCCCTTTCTGTTCCAGCTCCGCCCGGATGATTTCCGGCACGCGGGCCTCGATCAGCAGCTCACATCCGCCGGGCGTTGGTTTGGTAAAACGCGGCGCTTCGAGCGCAGCCTGAATGTTCATCTTGTGATCGGCGATGTTGGTCACAAACTGCATCTGCGCCTGCGGCTGATTCACGCCGCGCATGATACCAAAGGCGATGTGCTGGGAGCCTTGCTCCATGAATGCGGGAATGATGGTGTGGATGGGGCGTTTGCGGGGCGCGAGCGCGTTGGGATGATCCGCATCCAGCGTGAACGCCGCGCCGCGGTCGTGCAGCAAGAATCCCATCCCTCGCACCAGAATCCCGGAGCCGAAAATCGACGAAATGCTCTGGATCCAGACGCTGTTGCCGTCTTTGTCCACCGCGCTGAGGTAGGTGGTGTTGCCGTGCGCCTCGGCCGGCGTACCTGCTTGCGCATCGCAGCGGGCCTTCTCGGGATCGATGAGGGCTGCGCGCTGTTTGGCGTACGGTTTCGAAAGCAACCCGGCGAGTGGAACCCGCGCAAACCTCGGGTCGGCCACATAACGCTCCAAGTCGGAGAAGGCCAGCTTCTCGGCTTCAATCTTCAGGTGCAGCGCCTCCACGCTCATCGGATCGTAGTGGCCGAGCGGAAAGTTTTCCAGGATATTCAACATCTCGAGCGTCCCAATTCCCTGGCCGTTGGGCGGAAGCTCGGAAACTTTCCAGCCGCGATAATCCGTGGAGATGGGCTGCACCCATTCGGGCTCATACTCACTGAGGTCGGCCGCCGAAAGCGTTCCACCCAGTTGGCGCGAAGTCGCGAGCAGGGCCTCGCCCACGGGACCATCGTAGAACGCGCCCGCGCCCAGCTGCGCGATCAAGCGAAACGCCCGGCCGAGCTGTGGATTGCGAAAGATCTCGCCTACCTTTGGCGCCGTCCCGTTGGGCAAATACAACTTGCGCGCGTCGTCGCCCAGCGGAGGGGAGTTGGAGTTCTCCCAGTCCCACTGAATCAACTCCGTCACGGGAAAGCCATTCTCGGCGTAATAAATGGCGGGCTTGAACAAATCGGGCCACGGAAGTTTGCCGAAACGTTTGTGAAGTTTTTCCCAACCCGCCACGGAACCTGGCACGGTCACGGTATGGATGCCGCTGGTGGGCATTAGCGACAGGCCTTGCTTCTTCAAGTACTCGATGCTTAGCGCCTTGGGCGCCCAGCCACTGGCATTGATACCGATCAAACTGCCGGACTTGGCGTCGAAGACCAGCGCGAAGAGATCGCCGCCGGGTCCGTTCATCATCGGCTCCACGACGCTAAGCACCGCGTTGGCTGTGATGGCCGCGTCCACGGCCGATCCGCCGCGCGCCAGAATCTGCGCGCCGGCTTGGGACGCCAACGTTTGCGCGGTGGCCACGATGCCTCGCGTGGTGATCACCATGGAGCGAGCTTGGGATCGGTCTTGACCGTTCGCCAAGGCGGGCACGCTCAACAGCAGGCAACTCTGGAGCAGGCAACGAAAGGCGCGCATCGACACGAGCCATTCATTTTACATGACTGTGTCGTTTACGAGTTCCGCGAGCTAGCTGATCGCCATGCCGCTGGTAATCTTGGAGAAGATGGTGCTCACGGCCGGCATGACATTTTGAGGCAGAAAGCCGGCCACGACAATTACAATAGCAGCCGCCAACAGGGAGTATTCGATAAAATCCTGCCCCCGCTGGTCCTTCCAAATAGGTAGCAGCCAAAAACGTAGCAGCATCCGGCTCATAGTCTTTTGCGCCTCGATTCCATTTTGAGGCACAAGGGGGTTACGGACAACCAAGAAAATGCCGTAGCTGGATCGGGAAACACCCTTACTACTCCCATGCGGCGCCCTACTTACTCGGCGATTCTGTAAGAGCAGAGCAGGATGTCTCCGGTCTGAGGAACCGAGGCTGATGCAAATGTGATCGCAGCCCCCGAAAGCGTGTAGTCCACGCCGGCGCTCATCAGCAGGCCATTCAGAAATACCGTCAGACTGGCGCTGGGGCTGGGGCTCTGGCTCAGCGTGAAGACAGTGTTGACCCCGTTAATAGAGCCCGTGGGAGTCACCTGATCTACAAAACCCACTCCCGGAAGGCTCACGGCGAGGCGATAGTTTGCACGCAGGATGTCGCCGGTTTGCGGCACGCCGGCGGTTGCAAAAGTGATCATATTGGCAGACAGCGTGTAGTCCACACCCTGATCCTGCAGCAGTCCGTTGAGGAAAAGAGTCAAACTAGCGGCGGGATTTGGCGTGTTGGCCAAAGTGAACGAGCCATTGGCGCCGTTGATAGCGCCCGCTGGGGTTTCGGCGTCGACGAAAGTGGCGGAGCCGCTGGAGCCGCAGGGCGCTGAGGTTCCATCCACGTGCATGCAGTCGGAGAGAGTGCCGGTCGCTCCATCGATGGCGCCGGTAGCGTCAATAATGGCGGTTCGAGAAGGCGCAAAAGAGGTTCCTATGAGCGCGTACAAATTCAGCGCAGCCTGTAATCCGGTGACGTCGGCGATGCTGATAAGCGTGGTCACCGGCGGGCCTGATCCGCTGATGGTTCCATTGGGCACCAGCACGTCGCGCACACGCAGCGCTATAGTGCTCGGGGGCACGGCCCAGGTCTCGGTGAACTCAACCACGCCCTCGCTGGCGAACGTAACGGTGTAAACTGCGCCAGTATTCGCGTTTGTTGTCGGAACGAGCTGGACATACAGTACCCCGTTGGTCACTTGGACCGTAAGCGTACCCGCCGCGATTGCCGTTGTATCCGACGCTTCAAAGGCCGGCCACGTAATCGTAAGCACACCGTTGAATAGAGTTCCGTCGGCGTTATAGAGCGTGTCGCTAATTGTGGTGAGGGGCGGAGTGGCTTGCAACTTCGCGCTGAACGCCAGGCCGGCGAACAGCAGCCACCATTTGAAACTCAACATGCTGCCTCCGTGAATTACACCGAAACGCGAATTCCCGCTTCAGCTTATCCATGGATGTGGCGCCTGGAGAGCATGGGCTGACCCGCCTGAACGGGTCAACTTTTGATTGCCCAAGCACTTCGGCAGTGCTGAATATTAGTGAAAGGTTTGTGACTCAGCCTGCAGGCGGTCGGCGCCTACATAGGGACGCAGGACCTCGGGAACGACTACGCTCCCGTCAGCCTGTTGGTAGTTTTCAACAATCGCCACCCAGGTCCGGCCCACGGCCAGCCCGCTGCCATTGAGAGTGTGGACGTAGTCGGCCTTGCCTTGGCTCGATTTCGCGCGGATGGACGCTCGCCGCGCCTGATAGGCTTCGAAATTCGAGCAGGAGGAGATCTCTTTGTAGCCGTTCTGGCCGGGAAGCCAGACCTCCAGGTCGTAGGTTTTGGCGGAGGCAGCGCTCATGTCGCCGGTGGAAAGCACTACGGTCCGGAACGGCAGACCCAAGCGCTTCAAGATGTCTTCGGCGTCGGCGGTCAATTTCTCGTGTTCTTCCCAGCTTTGATCGGCCCTGGTGAATTTCACCAGTTCCACCTTCTGGAACTGGTGCTGGCGGATGATCCCCCGCACATCCCGTCCATATGACCCAGCTTCGCTCCGAAAACAGGGCGTGTACGCGCACAGCGAGATGGGAAGATCGTCGGCGTTCAGCGTCTCGTCTCGAAAGAGATTGGTCACCGGTACTTCGGCGGTGGGCGCGAGCCAGAAATCGGTGTTCTCGATTTTGAACAGATCCTCTTTGAACTTCGGAAGCTGGCCGGTGCCGAACAAGCTGGCGGAATTGATCAGGAACGGCGGAAGCACTTCTGTGTAACCGTGCTCGCGCGTGTGGACATCCAGCATGAAGTTGATGAGCGCCCGCTCCAGGCGCGCGCCGATGCCCCAGTACACGGCAAACCGCGCACCGGTGATTTTGGTGGCACGCTCGAGGTCCAGGATTTTCAGGTCCCGGCCAAGATCCCAATGCGCTTTGGGTTCGAAATCAAACTGGCGAGGCTGGCCCCAGCGGCGGACTTCGACATTGTCCTCCGCACTCCTGCCCACCGGCACGGACTCATGCGGAACGTTCGGAACGCCGGCCATTAGCTCACGGAAGGAAACGTCGGCGGCCTTGGCCTTTTCATCCAGCGCGGCGATGCGTTCGCCCATGGCGCGGCTTTCCTGCTGGAGTGCGGAGATGTCTTTGCCTTCGGCTCGCAGCTTAGGGATCTGGGCGCTTTTTGCGTTGCGCTGCGCTTTGAGCTGCTCGGCTTCCGTCAGCGCGGCGCGGCGCTCGGCGTCCAATGTTCGGAACTGATCGACATCCAGCTGATATCCGCGCGTGGCCAGACGCTGGGCGATGGAGTCCAGGTTGGTTCGGAAGGAAGATAGATCATGCATGTCGGGATCTGCGTTGATCTGCGTTCATCTGTGGCCAATTAGCGCTCGTTGATCGGAATCCACTTCTCGCCCACTGGCTTACCGGTGTAATCCGCCCGCGGCCGGATCAAGCGGTTGTTGCGGTATTGTTCCAGCACATGCGCGGTCCAACCCGACATGCGGCTGACGGCGAAGATGGGCGTAAACAGGTCGATTGGAATCCCCAGCGAATAATAAGTGGACGCGGAGTAGAAGTCCACGTTGGCGTTGAGATGCTTCTGCTCCTTGATGGTCTCTTCGATTTTCTTCGACGTGAGGTACAGATCCAGATGACCAGTGCGGCGGCCCAGTTCCTCCGATAACGCACGCAGATGCGTGGCCCGTGGATCCTCGGTGTGATAGACGCGATGGCCAAAACCAGGAATCTTGATCTTATGGGCCAGCATATCCTGGACATGTTCAAGAGCCGTGCGCTCGTCGCCGGCTTCGAGCAACATGCGGATCACTTCTTCGTTGGCGCCGCCGTGCAGCGGTCCCTTCAAGGCGCCAATGCCCGCGGTCACCGCGGAATGAATATCGGACAAGGTCGCCGCCACCACGCGCGCAGCGAACGTGGAAGCGTTCAGCTCATGATCGGCGTGCAGCGTGAGCGCGATATCGAACACGTGCTCCATCACATCGTCCGGCTTCTTGCCGGTGAGCGTATAGAGGAAATTGGCTGCCAGTCCGAGCTTCGGATCGCCCTCCACCACGGGCTTGCCGTTGCGCAGACGATCAAATGTGGTGACAATCGTCGCGGTTTGCGCCATCAGGCGCGCTGCTTTCTCCTCGTTCGCTTCTGGGGAATTCTCGCGGGCTTTCGGATCGTACAGCCCCAGCATGGACACCGCGGTGCGCAGCACATCCATCGGCGCGCCCTTCGGAACCTTGCCCAGAAACTCGACCACCTCTTTGGGTATGGGACGATAGCGTACCAGGTCCACTTTGAGCGCATCCAGCTCGGATTGCTTCGGCAGGCGCCCGTGCCAGAGAAGATAAATCACTTCTTCAAAGGTTGCGTGGTCGGCCAGGGTGTGGATGTTATAACCCTGGTAGCTCAGAATTCCTCGATCTCCGTCAATGAAACAGATATCGGACTCGGCGGCAATAATCCCCTCGAGTCCCGCTTGTGTGACTGCCATTTAACTCCTCTGTAGACTGCAACGGTTTCATCGCCATGCGATGAAGTGCGTTCGCAGCGTGAAATTTCATTTTACAGAATTCGGCGGACGCCATGACGGCCGGTCATGTCCGAAACTACGCCGGTCGATTACGCGGCGCTTGGCTGATGCCCGACTGAAGGCGTCGATGCCCTCAAATCGGACTTGAGACTTTTTTTCCTTCGGAACCTACTTTTCCCACAGGCTGCCAAGGAGCTAACGCACATGCATCGGTACATCGCCGAGACCGGAAGATGAGGAAGCGCGGACTTGAAAGGCCCACGTCGGCCCCATCACGCTTCTAGCTCTTGTTCCCGCGACGGCCTGTAGTCGACCCACCGAGCCCCGTGAGAGCCAAATCAGACAAGACGAACGAGGTCGCAGCGACGCGGCGCCGGAGAAGAACTTGGAGACGCCCAGCCGAGAGCAGACCGCCGCTGCCGAGGTTGTGGTCGAAAAGCCGAAGTCAGCCGACTGCAGCTTGCAGCTCGCCGGTGCCCTCCAGAACTTCGCTACGTGGAAAGAGGATCAAGACGGCGTCACGGTGGATGTGAGTCCGCCGGCCACCGGAGCCGCTGTACTAGCTGCGACGCCGAGCCCGAGCCGCAAGGTGAAAGTGAAGATATATCCCGTGGTGCGCGATCAACAATAGCGACGAGCGGTGACCGGCGGCGGCCCCTCCGGCGCCCAAGCGCGCTTGTTCCAACGCGCGAGTTCTTCACTGGACGAAAGATCCAACGTTTCGCCGTCCGAGCTAAAATTAGTCATATGCATCGCTTTCTCCTGCACAACGACCGCATCCTGGACGCACACGAGAAAAGCTTGAGCGCCGGTCAGGTCGGCCTCCTGAACGGCTGGGGCGTCTTCAGCACCCTGCGAGTCGCCGACGGAGTGCTGTTCGCGTTTGAACGCCACTGGGACCGCATGCAGCGCGATGCCGCCAAAATGCTGGTTCCCTTCCCTCGGGATCCGGCGCAGTTGAAATCGCAATTGCTGCGCCTGGTGGAAGCGAATGCCGCCTGGAACGCCACTTTGCGCGTGGTGGTGGTTCGCAATCGCGGAGGAATGTTTGAAGGGCCCGATCAGGATCGCGATTTCGACGTGCTGGCGTTCACCAAGGACCTGTACCCCTGGGACTCCCACGTGCGGCTGGCCATGAAACCCCACGGCAGGCATGCGCAGAATGAATTTTCCGGCTGCAAGATCCTGTCGTGGTCGCACAATCTGACGTGGTACGAGGAAGCGCGCCAGCGGGGATTTGACGAAGTCGTCTTGCTGAATGAGCGGGGAGAGGTCAGCGAATGCACCTCCGCCAACATCTTCGCCGCCACGGGAAGCGAGGTGTCGACTCCGCCGCTCAATTCCGGCTGCCTACCCGGCGTCACGCGCGAGTTGCTTTTGGACGTCGTGCGCGTTCCGGGAATTTCGGTTGCCGAACGAACGCTGACGCCTCTGGACTTGGAGCGCGCCGATCAGGTTTTCATCACGTCCACCACGCGCGATTTGCTGCCAGTGGTGTTCATCGAAGGTCTGAAGGCGAACAACCGAGGCTCCGTTGTCGATCCGTTGGTGAAGGCTCTGGAGGAATACCGGCAAGATTACGTGAAGCGCAACGCGTGCGTGCTCGTTACTGAGCCGCGACCGTGAGGGAGCCGTAAAAAAGAAAAGGTTCCAAGTGACCCAGGCGGCAATCCGCTCCCCGACCGGCATGCACGGTCAGAGCTTGGCACGCAGCGTAGTGGAAGCCGCATTCTCTTGCTCCCCGCAACGGTCTTTCTATGGCCCGCTACGGTTCAACGCTCCAGAATTCGCTCGCCTTGCTACCCGCTAGAGACCTACGCCTCGAAACGGCCTTTTGCTCGCCCGCAGCGATTGTTCCCTTTCGAGAAACCCCCGCGGCGAGGTTAACGCTCCTGACCTATTTCTTCGGCGAAATTCCGAACTGTTCTTCCAGCCCGTTCGGCTTTGACCTCCCACCCTCGGATGTGTTTGCCACGTCCCCGGGGATGTTCATCGCTCAAAGCCCGTTGCCGTCTCGCAAGCTCAGAACTCTCAAACGTCCACCAACTTTCGCTCCCCCTCGGGACTTGCATCCCTCCGGATCGTAGCGCTCGGCTAGTGGCAAAATCTGAGAAGCCTACCTTTGTGTCCGGCCCGATCACCCTTCGCTCCCCGAAAGTGTTAATTAGTCTTATTAACTATCCACTCTCGGATCGACGTTCCAGATTCGCTACCGTTCACCAAGCTTACTGCTCTCTAAACCTCTTGGAACCACGTCCATCATTGCCTGAAACCCATCTGGAGTCAACTGTTAAGTGACAATGAAAGACCCTTTTTCCAAGACTTTTATGCGGCATGGAATCAAGCGTTTGCGAGATTTCCGCTGTGGACAAAATGTGGATAAAACAACTTCGCCCGTGATTGTCTGATCTGAGTGCCGCTGGTTTGGTTCACTCGCCTTCCACCAGACCAAGAATCGAGCCTGTGTCGGTGGCCACCCAAATGTGACGGGCGTCCGCTACCGCGACCACCGCCACCTGGGCCACGGCGCGATAGTCCACGTCCATCTCCTGCCACAGCTTGAGATTGCGGCTTTCGAGGATTTTGAGTTTTCCGGGAATCGGAACCTGGGGCGCATTGCCGGGCGGTTCCACGGCCACAACAACTGCGCCACCGTCGTCGAGCAACGCGACATCGGTGACGGCGCGATCGCGCTCGCCGAAGATCAGGCGCGATTTCAATTCCCACGAGGACGTTTGGAATACCGCGGAAGCCAACGGAGAGTGTGCATCCGAGTACACCACCAGCGCGAGCGTAAAGCCGTGCTTGGAAATCCTCAGCCGCCCCAGGCCGGCTTCCAAAGCAATGGAGCCGGTGGACCACTTCTTGCCGCCGTCCGAAGTCTCGAGGATGATCACGTGCCGCCCCGGCGGCTGGCGCTCGGCTGCTACGGATCCTTTCGCCGCCTTGGGCGCTGCCGGATCGATCTCGCCTACGATGATTCCGTGCGGTCCTTCGAACGTGATGGAGTCGTAGCTAACCGCGCGAGCATCGATCACCAGGCCAGCTCCGATGGAAGCACTGCTGGCCTGCGGCACTTTCGTCCAGGTCTTGCCTCCGTCCAGGGTTTCGTCAAGCAAACTGGGCGTCCCGGCGATGTAGCCGTGATTGGCATCCAGGAAATGGGCTTGCAGTATTCCCTTGCGAATTTCTACTTTGTTCCAGCTTCGCCCGCCCTCCACCGCCGACCATAGCCCGTGATCGGTGACCATCCAGCCGGTTGTTTCGTCCAGGAAAAACAGCGAGACCGGCTGTTCCCTCACTTCGTACTGCGACCAATGGCGGCCGCCGTCGCTGGTGACAACCACCGCGCCCCGCTGGCGATCGTTCTTGTCGGTAATAACGCCCGCGGCTACACAGCGCTGGGCGCTGGGGCACGCAATGTCGCGAATCTCGAAGTTGGAACCGGGCTGGTCGTAGAGGTATTGAATTTTCCAGCGATCGGCGGCGCGGAGCGTTGCCAGCGAACCAAGCAGCACGAGCGCGAATGCGCTAGCTGCCGCTCGCACGTTGCGGCCCCGCGGACAAAACCAAGCCGGAATTTTCGCTCGCGGTTTGGCCGGTTCGAGACAGCATCAACAGGCAGCCCAGTTGCTCGCCGACGCTCGAGAGCAACTCCATCTCGATGCCGGTATGCGCGTGCGGATCGCGATGCTGTACGTTGATGACGCCCTCCACGCCGCGGCGCGAAAGCACCGGCGCCGACAAGAAGGCTTCGTACGTATCTTCGGGAAGATCACTGAAGAACTTGAATCGCGAATCGCGAAACGCCTCGCGTGAGATTGCCAGCAAGCGCTTCTCGCGAGCCACCCAGCCGGTCAAGCCTTCGTGGATCGTCAACTTCACGTTCCCCACCGCCGACGGGCGATTGCTCGCGCGCAAGACCAGTTCGCGGTTATCGAGCAGGTACAGCAGACAGGAGTCGCATTCCATGAACTCCACCACCAGCGAAACGACGCTGTCCAGCGCGTCCTGCAGCTTCATCTCCCGCACCAGGAAACGGCTGATCTTTTGCAACAGACGCAACTGCTGCTCGGTGCGCGCGAGGCGCTGTTCGACCTCATGTACTTTCGACACGACTTCTATTATCCCACCAGAAGTAACAACCGAATGACACACGCCCATTGCCGTAGTACGATGGTTGCATCCTTATGATGTGTGCTAGAGCAGTCATCTTCATTGAGCGAACCAATCGAACGAACAAGGAGATCGCACTTAATGTGGAATAAACGTAAAGAAGAAGAGTACCCACCCAAACCCGCCCCGGCGCCAGCGCCCGCTTCCAGCCAGGCCAAGGAGAACGTTCCTATGTCGAGCAATCCAACTCCCAGTCATTCCGCCAGCGAGTCGCGCGGACCGGCGAACATCGGAAAGGCTGTCATGATCAAAGGCCAGATCTTCAGCCGCGAGGATCTCACCATCGATGGCGAAATCGACGGTTCGGTCGAGCTGCACGAACATCGTCTGACGGTTGGGCCCAATGGCAAGCTGCAGGCCGGCGTGAAAGCGCGCGAAGTGGTGGTGCTCGGCACCATCCACGGCAACGTGGAAGCGTCCGACAAGATCGACATCCGCAAAGACGCGAAACTGGTGGGCGACATCAAAACCGCGCGCATCGTGATTGAAGACGGAGCGTATTTCAAGGGCAGCATCGACATCGCGCGCCCCGAAATCAGCAAGCCTGCGGCAGCGCCTTCGCAGCCCAAGCCCGCCTCCGCCGCCACTCCGAGTGCGCACGCCGCCGCACCAGCGCCGGCTACCGCGGCAGCCGGCGATTCCTCGCGTTAAATGCATTGATGTTCCGGGAAGGAGTGAAGCATTGCTGAAGGACCGGTTGAGATCGGATCCGTTTTCACCGCCGCTTCACTCCCAGCCCAAGAAGTCCGGCGCGCCGGCGCAGGCCCAAAGCCGGTCCAGCCATGGACTGGATCAATTCTTTTCGTCCCTGGAGGATCAGGAAGGCCTGTCCATCCTGGATTTCTCCGGCGCGAGCCAAGCCAATATCAGTTTCATCACCTCCATGGGTCATCGCATCTATTCCAACGATGTGTTGCGCACCATGGAAGAAGCCTTCGGCTCCGGCGGAGATTTCGTCGCCAATCAGGCTGACCCGCAGCGTGC
The DNA here is from genome assembly GCA_003166865.1 of Bryobacterales bacterium. GTDB lineage: Bacteria > Acidobacteriota > Terriglobia > Bryobacterales > Bryobacteraceae > Palsa-89. The sequence goes on along the minus strand of PMUP01000083.1, from coordinate 5,764 downwards.
CGCGACCTTTCTGCGCGAAAGTTTGGATTTCCCCGAGCGCAGTTTTGACGGCGCCCTGGTTTGGGACACGCTGCAATTCCTGGCGCCGCCGCTGTTGCAGGACACGGTGGACCAGCTCTGCCGCATTCTCCGTCCGCAGGCCTCACTCCTGGCGATTTTCCACGCCGAAGAGAAGGCCCAGACCGCTCCGCTGTACACCTATCGCATCGTTGAATCGAAGACCATGTCGCTGACCCCGCGCAATCAGGTGCGGCCGGTGCAGTATTTCAACAACCGCAGCCTGGAAAAGCTCTTTCAGAAATATCACTCGGTGAAGTTCTTCTTGACTCGGGATCACTTGAGAGAAGTGATCGTGCGCCGCTAGGTAGTTTCGCGCGCGAGCCGGTGCAAATAGTCGATGGTGATGCCGAGCGTGGCGGTAGCCCGTTTTCGGCGAGAAACAATCACTAGCGCAAACACCGCAATGGTCAGGGCAAACAAGCCCGCGAAGAGTAAGATCTTGCCGTTCCTGTAGAACCATGGCAGCTCTACTTCATGAACTTGAGCCGGACTGGCGCGTGGAACACCCAGCGGAATGACGTGTCGACCGGCGACTCGGCCTTGCCTGTCGAGTTCAACAATAAAGCCGTTGTGATTATCCGGGGGATAAACCATAGCGTAGCCTTCCCGCAGAGGTATTGCGCCATTCGGAATCCCGGGTTGACCGCCGCCGCTTGCTGAGTCTGCGTTTTGTGCGTGAGAAGCTGAGGCCGGCAGCGCAGCGGAGAATCTTAGGGAGCTGGTCGAAGTTCCCATCCAGACGACGGCGATCAACAGCAAAGCGGCTGCTACGGCCGTAAGCGAAAGCATTAGTTTCTTCGACGGCGATCGCGTTGGCCTGGGGGCTGCTACCGTCAAAGCCTCACCGGCAAGTTGATGATCGAGATCCAGGCAAACGTGCTGCGCACTTTGGCGTAAATCGATCCATTGCCAATCGCTCAAGGGCTGGGGCATGGCCGCCGCGCAGAGCTTGACGGGCACTACCTTCTTGTTCAGAAGCAGCGCCAGAGCAAGCTCTTTGGCGATATATTCCGACCCGCGAGTATCGCAGCACCAGAATAGGACAAATATGCTGGACTGTTTAATCGAGGATCGAATCACCGGATCCCAAGAGTCCCCAGCTTTCAGTTGCTGGTCCCAAAAGACCCGGCGCTGATTGATACTGAGCAGTTCGACGAGAGGCTTCACAACCTCGCTGTCCTTGTGGCTGTAAGATATGAAAGCGTCGTAACGGCTGGACCACCACACGATCCCGACATCATATCAGGCCATTGACAGGCGTTAAGATTGTGATCCGCGCGCGCTACGGCAGCACGTAGGTCAGCCCGATCGTCAATTGCACCGAATTCTTCCGGAAGGCTGGCGGAGGATTGTTGAGATACGAATCGATGAAGCCGGCGGATGCGTTCAGCCGCTTGTATACCGGCATCGTGAGCAGCGCGTTGAAGGCGCCCGAATAAGCGTTGGTGTTGTTCCAGGTCGGTAACAGGGTCAGGTGCTGGTCCAGAGTCAGGCCGTGTTTGAACTTTCGCCTGAAGGCTTCGGCGAAAATGGAGCCGATCAGATCAGCATCGGGAGCGCCGGAGAATTGCTCGCGGATATAGCTCACGCTGGTTTTCAGATCCAACGTCTCATTGGCGGTTTGGATCACCGTCCAGCCGACGCCGCCGCTATAGGTCTGTTGCAGGTCTAACCCTTGCGAGAAGTTGTGATCGAAGGCGCCCTGCCCAAAAACGTAAAGCCGCGGGCTGAAGTATTGATCGCGCTCCAGGTCGCCGTGGAAGATCGCGGTCTTGATAGTGGGCGTCGAGGGCTGCGATACCTCGCCGTAAGCGGCGCTAAGATTCAAGCTGGTCCGGTTGCTCGGTTCGAGCCAGTTCTCCGTGGGCATGGAGCGCACCAGGCTAACGGCTCCGGTGAAGGACTCGCTGTCTTGGGTGGCATCCACCAGCGCCGCGCCAATGGTCACTGTCCCTTTCCATGCTTCGAAAAATCCGGGCTGGTGCGACAGCGCATTTTGAAAACCCGCCTGATCGACAATCAGGCCGGCGTCGGCCACGGGGATGGATAGCGGCGCTTCGGGAGGCGCGCCAGTGAGGCGCAACTGCTGATCCTGCATGGACAGCGTTCCCTGCGGGATGCTGGAGGCATCGGCGCGTTTGCGGAGCATCGTGTTCTTCGGAATCACCGCGACTTTCGCGGAGCTCTGCAATTCCTTTACCTTGCTCCAATCCACCGTGATCTCGCCCAGGGCGTCGCTCTTGAACGTGAGTGAAGATCCAGCCGACTTGACGAAATGGCCGGTCAGCCGTTCACCATCCGCGAACAGGAGGACGTCAGGAGCGGGCTTCCCCGCATCGGGCTTCGCCTGACCAGCCGGTTGGCCGTAGACACAGGCGATCCCAAACACGCTCAGCCAAAGTAATGAAGTACTGGCCGACCAGCGTCTGGGGCCTTTTGTATGGATAATCGACATGTTTTTGTGTGATGCAGCCCACTGTCAAGCTGCTTAGAGTATTTTAACGAATCCGGCCAGGACACATTCCTCGGGTCGGCGGCGTCTAAGAGTCGAGGTGAGGTACTGCATGCTTAAAACATTGACATGGATCGTCGCGGGTGCCGCGATCATCGCGCCCCTGTGCGCGCAGGAGGAAACCCCCGACCACCGGCTGCGATCAGCCGCCGACGTTCTACACGAAACCCTGGGTGCTCCGGACAAGGGCATACCGCGCGATCTACTACAGAAAGCGATGTGCGTGGTGGTTGTTCCGGGTCTCAAGAAGGCCGCATTCGTGGTGGGCGCGGATTATGGAAGAGGCTACGCGGTTTGCCGTCATGCGGGCGGATGGACCGGGCCGGCGGCGGTCAGGTTCAGCGGCGGCAGCTTCGGTCCGCAAATCGGATTGGAGTCCACCGACATCATATTGCTGGTGATGGATAGGAAGGGAATGGAGAATCTGGCGAAGGATAAATTCACCGTCGGCCTGGATGCTTCCGCAGCCGCTGGTCCGGTGGGAAGGACGACCGCTGCCGATACTGACGCCTCCCTGCACGCCGAGATCCTGTCGTGGTCGCGCGCTCATGGAGCGTTCGCGGGCGCTTCCCTGGATGGGACCGTTGTGACCAAAGACAGCGGTGAGGACAAGAGGATATATGGCTCGGATGTGAGCAACAAAGCCATTATCATGGGCGATGTGCCTCCGACACCGGTCGCCAGCGTTCTTACTTCGGTGCTCGATCAGTACCCCAAACAGCACTAACTGAAGGCATTCATTCCCGCAGGTAACGGCGCAACTCCTCGGGATGGAAGCAGTGCGCGGCGGCTGTCTCTTTGGTGATCCGGCCGCCTCGCACCAGTTCGGCGAGGGATTGTTCCATGCTGATCATTCCGTCGCCGCGTCCGGTCGAGATGGCGCTATAAATTTGGTGATCCTCGCCCTTGCGAATCAGACTGCGCACTCCACTGCTAGCCATCAATATCTCTACCGCCGGATAGCGCATGGCTTTGTCAGCCGCGGGAACCAACTGCTGAGCCACTACCGATAACAGCGCTAGGGAGAGCTGCTGGCGAATTTGCGGCTGGTTGGCGGTTGGGAACGAATCCAGGATCCGCGACACCGCCTGCGACGTATCGTTGGTGTGCAGTGTTGAAAGCACCAAGTGCCCGGTCTCCGCGGCCGTGAGAACGGTGGCAATGGTCTCGGGATCGCGCATCTCGCCAGCTAGGATCACATCCGGATTCTGCCGCAAAATGCTCCGCAGGGACCCGGCGAAGTCCGGCGCATCCTGGCCCACCTCAATCTGTTCGACAATCGACTGCCGGTTGGAATGCACGAACTCGACCGGGTCTTCGATGGTTACCACGTGAGCGTGGCGATGTGTGTTGATCAAATCCACCAGCGCCGCCAGCGTGGAGCTTTTGCCGCAGCCGGTTGGTCCCGTCACCAATACCAGCCCTTGCCGCGCTTCCGAAAGATGCCGCAGTATGGGAGGGAGATTGAGCGATTCGAGGGTTGGGATCTTCTCCGGCAATAACCGCAAGCTGCCCGCCAGCGTGCCGCGCTGGTAGTGAAGATTTGCACGAAAACGCCCCACGCCCTCGCGCTGGAAACACAGATCCACGGACCGAGCCCGCGACAGTTCCTGAGTTTGAGCGGGCGTCAGCAACGGCAGCAGCAACCTGCGTGTGTCTTCGGCCTCCAGTGGCGGCCCGTTGGATGGCGAAAGCCCGCCTCCAATGCGCAGCGTAATGGGCGCTCCAGCAATCAGCAATACGTCGGAAGCGCCTTGATGCACCGCATATTCCAATAGTTTATCGAGCGATTCGAGGTTCTGAACCGAAGAGTTCTGAAGCGCGGCCCCGGCCGAATCGCGGGCCGCCGGAGCAGCGCGGTTCAGCTCCGCGACGATCTGCGCCAATTCCTTTTCGTAATACGGCACCCTACCACCACTCTGCTTTAGTGTTTTTAATGAACATCTAGTACCAGCCGATGAAACAGGCCATAGCGAAGGCGCGTCGCACCAGTGAGTAAGCCAGGCAGTAACAGGTTATCAAATCGCGCGCGGAGGAAGCGGGCGAGAACGCCATCGGGGGCATGCCACCGGGGCGGTTCGGAAACTGCGGTTGACCAAAAAGTTTCAGTTTGCGATAAGATAATACGGATCAGAGGCCAGCATATGTGCAGTGGCTGGAGCGGTAGGACCGAAAGGACGAGACGATGAACTCCCAGAGCAGAATTTCCCTGTCTCAGATTGTGCGCCAGGCGATGGCGCTTATGCTTTCTTTGCTGCTGATTCCAGCAGCACAATTTGACATCTACGCGCAAGCGCCCGCGCCGGCGTACGTCGAGCTGGAGGCAACCCAACTGGATCAGCTGGTGGCCCCGATCGCTCTCGATCCAGACTCGCTGGTAGCGCAAATATTGACTGGCTCCACGTATCCGGACCAGATTGCCGCGGCGGATACCTGGCTGAACCAGAACATGAATCTGCCTCCGGATCAGCGCGCGGCCGGAGCGAACGCCATGCCTTGGGACCCGGCCGTCAAAGGCCTCACAGAGTTCCCCTCCGTCCTCGACAATCTCGCGAAGAACACCGCTTGGGCGGCGCAGCTCGGCAACGCCTATTACAACCAGCCCGGCGACGTCGAGAACGCGATCCAGGCCACGCGGGCACAGGCGCAGCAGTCGAAAGTATTAGTTTCGACGCCGCAAGAGACTGTGGCGGTTGCGGAGGCCGGCGTGATCACCATTGCACCGGTCAATCCGGCTGTGGTTTTCGTTCCCTATTACAATCCGTGGGCCATCTGGGGCGGTCTGTTTGCCCCCTTCCCTGGTTTTGTCGCGGTATACCCGGTCGGCATCACAGTGGGGTTAGGACTTGCCTTCGGCGTGGGAATCGGGATTGGGGTGTTTGGCGGCTTCGGCTGGGGCTTCGGCGCGTGGGGGGCTGACTGGGGTGGCGGCGGCGTGCTTTTTGGCGGCGGCACTTACATTTCGAGCAGCACGACGGTCATCAATCATGGCAATTTTGGCGGTCATGACCGGGGCGCGTTCGATCATGGTGGCCGCGGCGTCCCCGGAGGTTTCCATGGCGCCGCGCATGCGGGGGCTGCTCGGGCGGCCGCTGCTAAGGGCGGTGGTCGTGGCGGAGCAGGCGCCGGTCGTGGTGGCGCAGGCGCTGGTCGTGGCGGAGCAGGCGCTGGCCGTGGCGGAGCAGGCGGTGG
>PMUP01000056.1 GCA_003166865.1 Bryobacterales bacterium | reverse complement strand
CTAAATTATCGAGAGCAGGTCAGGACCAGCCGGGGGTTGGGCATGGTCACCACGGCGGCGCGCGCGAGTCCCTCTACAACTGCGGTTTCAGTCGGCTCGGCGCGATAAACGGCGTTGGCTAGCAAGTTGTCGTCAACATCCTGCAGGAACGGAATGCCGGCGTTGGAAAGAGCGCGGCAGATGAAATCGGGAAGGCTGCGCTGCAGGATGATTGCGTCCACGCGGAGATTGCTACCCGGCAGTTCCCTTAAGAAGGGGCCGGTATTGACAAGCCTGGAAATGCGGCCGACGCCCTGGAGTGACCGGAGGGGATTGCCAACCCGCAATTCGAACAGCGCACCAGCACCGGGAGTGATGCTCAATACGTTGCCGATCGATTTACCTGCAACCCCGCTGCGTTTGCGAACCGTGGGGCTGGGCGAAGCTACTGAGACGGGGCGCTTGCGCAGGCGTTCTCCGCAGGCCTCGAGCAGCGGACTCATCGATGCATGCGGCGCGAACTCTTCCAAGGCCAGACGGCGTACATTGTCAGAAAGCTCCCGCAACAAAGCGTGACCCCCTGTGACGAGCTCGTTCACTACGCTGCATAGCGCGGTAGCATCGCCAGGAGGCACGGTCCAGCCGGCCCCATACTGCCGAACCAAGCCGGAAAGCGAGGAGTAATTGTTGTAAATCACCGGGGTTGCGGTGGACAGGAAATGAACGGTACTTCCCGTGATCGCCAACTCCCGCTCGACGGTTTGCTCCATCAGCTCAACTCCGCACCAAGCGGTGGCAAGGACCGCGGATAATTCCTCGGCCGTCGCATAGCCGTGATATTTCACACAGGCGTGGGTCCGGAGGTCGTCGATGAGGCGCAAGGCGTCCTCTGCGTTCGGCACCCCCGCGTGGGGTGCGCCGAAAATGTGCAATACAGCGCCCTCGACCCGATCCAGTATCTCCACCAGCGAGAGCAAGGCGCTGCGCGGATTCTGCCAGGGATAAAATCCGCTGGAGTAAACCATGCTGAGCCGAGGCGAGGGACTGCGCTGGTCAACAGGAGGTATATCAAAAGAGCACGGGCAAACCAGTGGATCGATATCACGAAGAGCAAAGCCGGCCATTGAGCAGTAGGCGGACCAGAAATACTTTTGTCGTTCGGAGACGGTGACCATGTAGTCGGCGAAGCGAAGCTTCTCAGCCATCTCGCGACAATTAGTCTCCAGATGTTCTCCGTCGCGCATGGCCGTTTCATAATCGCTGGATTGCACCAAGAACGATTCGATCTGCACCGGTCCACAAAGATCGACGATATGAACAATCTCTCGGGCGAAGCGCCGCATGGTCCAGAATGTGTTGATGTTGCAATAGATCGCGATGTCGGGCTGCAGCCGGTTCAGAACAACTTCGGGCTCGAAGAAGTGCTCGCAGCACCAGCGTTCCTGGGCGGTGAAATCCGCCAAAATGCGGGCGCCATATTTCTGGAAGAGATTATGGTGCAGTGGAAAGCTAAAGGTAACTTGATGTCCAGCCTTTTGCAGCGCGGAGATAACCTGACGGCTTCGGTTTCCTCCGGCCGTGCGCGGCAATCCAGGATATGCGAGAAAATCGGATGCGAAAACATGGATTGAGCGGACGGTATCACTGCGCATGAGCTAGATACTTGAGCCAGCTGGGGGGCATGCTTTTTTCCACTTCAATTTGCGAGAACGGCTCGAGCGGACGGATATTGACGCGCGACGCCCAGGCAGCCATGCGTGCGAGTCCGTTTGCGAGCGTCGTTTCGTCCTCCAGTAGAAACACGCCGCGGGCTTTCGAATGGTCGCTATACGCGTGCCTAACTTCGTTTCGAGCTGGAAGGTGTTGTATGGGGTGATTGGGCTTACCCATTGCCTCGGCAACCGCTGCCGCGACCTCCTTGACGGTATGCGGTTTGTCGGCGCCGATGTTGAAGATCTCATTACGGGCACCATCCACGAAAGGCGAGCGGGCAATCGCGGGCGCAACATCGTCGACATAGGTAAAGGCGCGCTGCTGTTCACCGTCGCCGAAAATCGTCATGGGTTGATTATGGCGAATTTGTTTTACGAAAATACCTATCACGTTTCGATAGGGATCGGATAAGTTCTGATACTCGCCGTAAACATTGTGAGGGCGAAAGATCACGTAATCCAGCCCGAACATTTCATGAGCGGCGCGCAGATCCATTTCCACGGCGAACTTTGCGATGCCATACGGGTCTTCTGGTTTTGGAAACGTCTGCTCGGTCATGGGCGGCTGCTGCGAGCCGTACACCGCGATTGAGCTAGTGAATACAAAACACTCCGCCGAGACCTTCACGGCTTCGTTAATCAGATTAACGCTGCCAATCAGGTTGTTGGCGTAATTGAACCGCCTTATAAAGTGCGACAGACCTTCCGCGGCATAGGCAGCCAGATGATAAATGTATTTGAACTTGTACTTCCGGAAAAGATCCTGAAGCAGCGCGACATCATTGATACTGGCATGCACGAATTCGACTGTTTCCGGCAGGTGTTCCCGGAAACCACCGGACAGGTCATCGAGGGCAACCAGCGAAAAGCGGCCTTCCGCAATCAACTGGCGGGTGACGTGGACGCCCAAAAACCCGGCAGCGCCGGTTACGAGAGCATAGGGCTTCGAACTGCGCGACATAGAAAGAAACTAACCTGCACCCAATCATAACATTCACCCAATAGTGTTGGTCTCCGCAAAGCGCGAGGCCTCCGCCTGGAAGCGGTCGAGCATGGAGCTCATCTCCATGCTCGCTTTTCGTTCGCTCTCCAGAATTGTGTTGCGCGAGTGTACGCGATAGGCGGTCACGAAGCGCTGTATATATGCTCCGCGGCCGAGCAGCATGGCCCGCAGCGCGAAATCCCAATCGTGCACGTAACGGTAGGGACGAAACCCTCCGATACGCGCATGCAGGCTCTTTCGAAAAACCATATTGCTGGTTGTAATTAAGTAGTTCTGCTTATACAATAGTTCGACGAACCGCCGTTCCGCCACCATTCTCAACAAGTCGAAGGACGGCCGGAATGGCGCCCAGGAATCCAAGGGTCCACGTTTAGCGCCGATCAGCGCCCCGCGTTCGTTCATGAGCAATACATTGCCAAACGCGAAGTCGCAATCGGAGAACTCTGGGTCCCGGACGATGGCTTCGAAACGGCCGTCCACAAAGGCGTCATCGGAGTTGAGCACCGCAACCCACTCGCACTGGGCCAGTTCCACAAGTTCATTGAGACGGTGGTGAGCGCCGCGGTTACCGCCGGAAGTGGGCGTCAAGTCCCGCACGCGGCCGGAGTGCGTCGCGGCCATGCTGGCGGCAATCTTATCCGACCCATCCTTTGAACCATCATCAACGACCAAAATTTCCTTGACCAGCGGACAGCGTAATGCCGACCAGATCGCTGGCCGAACGAATTCCGCGTGATTGTAGATCGGGATCACTACTGAGAACATAAGCGATGATTCGAGCGCGACTCGGTCTAATGCGTCTCCTCGATGTAATGCCCTAATGGGTTGAGACCGAACATAGCAACATCAGGGTTTTGCTCCAGATACTCCGAGGTGTCAAACCACGGGTTCGGGTCGCGGCCTTCCGCGATGCCGGGCGCCAGATAGTGTCCCAACGGGTTGAGCTGACCTTCCCGGACATCGGGATTCTGTTCCAGATAGAAGCTGCTGTCGAAATAGGGGTGCGGATCCCGGCCCTCGTATGCGCCATTCTTCAAATAATGAATCAGAGGATTGACGCCTGAATGGGCGACGTCCGGATAACGGCCAAGGTAATAATCCACATCGAAGAGCTCGTTGGGGTTTTTACCTTCACTCGCCCCGCACACCAAGAAGTGGAGCAAGGGACTGGTGCGTGCCCAGGCCACATCTGGATGATGGCCTCGATAGTAACGCTCATCCAAAAGTCCGCTGGCACGAACTTGCCTCCCGAATAACATCCACTGAGCCAAACCAGCGATGCGAGCCTTCGGCGAGCCGTGGCCGAAGCTGGTGAGCAATCCGGCGATGGCGTGCAGCGTCTCCATCCCCAACCGCAATGGGGCTGTCAGCCTCCAGGACCAAGAGCGGCGCAGTGCTTGGATGGCATGCCTGTTCTCCGCGACCTCCTTCGCAGCGCGGCGTACGTAATCCTGCAGCCGCGCGGGATAGGTGGCTTCCGGGGTGGCGAGTGAGGCAGCGCTCTGCCGCTTCACTGCCCAGGCGAGACTGTCTACGTGCCGCAAGTCACTGTACCGTGGCGGCTGCAGGCTTTGCGGTGAAGCCCCATGTAGAATCACGCTACCGCCCAATTTGACAAATGGCGACCAAAGCAAGAGATCGCTGTCTAGCGCGTCATAGTCCTCGGTGGCGTTAATGAAAAGAATGTCGATACAGTCCTTCCAATTCGCCGAGGCGTCGCGCGAACGACTCGCGGTGGTGTCCACAATGTGTCCCAAGTGGCATCGCTGGAGATTACGATGCAATGTTTGTTGGTTCGGTTTGCCGCCGGCCTCGCCGGTGCGCTGGATAGAAAATAGCCGCGGCCTGATCTTGCCGCAGAGCCCCGCCGCCAGAAGCAACGAGGTCTTTCCTCGCCATGCTCCTAACTCGACCAGCACCGGATCGACTAAAGGCGTCCGTGTTCGCGCTAATTGGAACAGCAAGTTCGCTTCGTTTTCGGTGAGCTGGCCTGGAATTCGCCGCGCCAGACTGATCCATTGCCAGCAATCCGGATATTTCTGCTTGAGGTTGGTCCTATACGAATTCACGAGTTCATCTTCAATAGTAGCCGCTTGAGGTTCCGGCTAGAATAGTCTGATTGTGCTCACATCACTTTCAGGCCGCTCCGTCATCGTGACCGGCGCGAGCAAAGGGATCGGGAAGGGAATTGCGCGCGTCTTCGCCAGCAAGGGCGCCAAGGTTTTACTTGCGGCGCGCGATTTGGCCCAGGCTGAAGCTGCCGCCGCCGAGATCCGTGCTTCGATTGGCGGTGGGGGAGGAATCGCCAGCGCGGTGGCCGCGGATGTTTCGAGCCCCGAAGATTGTGCACGAATGGCGGCGGCGGCGGACGAGCGGCATGGCGGCATCGACATCGTCTGTTCGAACGCTGGCGTCTTTCCGGCCGCGCGGCTCGGAGAGATGAGTGTCGCCGATTGGGATCAAGTACTCGACATCAATCTCAAAGGCACCTTTCTGACGGTGAAAGCGTGCCTCGCCGGACTGAAAGCGCGGGGCAAGGGGCGCATTATCGTAACGTCATCGATCACCGGACCGATTACGGGGTACCCGGGCTGGAGCCACTATGCGGCCAGCAAGGCGGGGCAACTCGGCTTCGTTCGCACTGCGGCGATCGAGCTGGCGCCGCACAATATCACGGTGAACGCAGTGCTGCCGGGGAATATTTTCACGGAGGGCATGGAAGCGCTCGGCCCCGAATATATTGCACGGATGACATCCGCGATTCCCCAGCGGCGGCTCGGCTCGGTGGAGGACATTGCCTACGCGGCGCTGTTTCTGGCGAGCGACGAAGCGGGGTACATCACCGGGCAAACGATCGTGGTGGACGGGGGGCAGGTGCTGCCCGAGTCTCCCGCGGCGCTCGAAGATCTTTAGCCTTCAGGCGATGCCGAGCAGGTCATTGACGGCGCGATACGCTTCATCGATCGCGGCGTCGGTATACGCATAGGCCGCCGCGTCGGCGTTTGCGATCGCGATTCTTCCAAAGGGCTGGCGCGCCACAACACAGGGCTGCTCGCCGCCCTCCAGCCAGAATGGATCGAACAAGGAGTTGTATTCGTACGCGTAGCCATGCGGCCAGCGATTTACCGTGATGGCCGCGATGTCGCGCGCCGGATCGAATCCGCCGCTTGCAAGAGAGCGGGCAAATTCATCGCGTATATTGCGCTCGAACGTTTCAAACGTCGTGCCGTACAACTCAATGCGTCCGGCGCGATGCTGGTCGCGCGCCGGGAGACCGGGGTGGCAGGGCGTCTTCATCAGGTGCACGACAATCGGTTCGTCGGGCGTTCGGGGACACTTATAATCACCCATGCTCACCGGCAGGTCCAGCTGTACGGCCTCGAAATAGCTGCCGGGCGCGTACACCGAGTTGACGCCTGCCTTTTGAAACGCGGTCCAATTCTTCAGCACGACATTGGTGTAGACGATCGGCACTTTCGCGGCCGACGCCAGCGCGGCTCGTTGACGCTGGGAAAGCTCATCCGTGAGATACGGAATCATCTGGTGCCAGCACGCCAAGATGCAGCGTCCCGCGCGAATCGATTGCAATTTGCCGTCCTTGACGTATGCAACCTCGACTTCTTTCGCTGTGTCCACGTCGCCTAAGTGCCGTACGCGCGCCACGGTGCTATTCAGGCGGATGCGAGTGTTGGAAGCAGGTTCATCGAGGCGCGAATAATCGGCGCGAGCCGTGACGACGTCTTCAATCGAGTTTCCGGGAATTGCGGCCGGCAGCAGCTTTCTCACCAACAACCGGGCGATGGAGGCGTTCCCATCGGGGAAATGAAACCAGTACTTTTCGGCCTCTTCGTTTTGAATAGAGTCGTGACTGATGCCGGGGCCAGGTTCAGTTCCCAGGTCCAACCCCTGGAAGCCAGGAAGTCCGAATCCCCACGCGTCTTGAGCCGAGACCGCATCGATGCCCACGCCAAAGTAGGCATGCGGGCGGGTTTGGAAGTACTTGACCACTGCAGGGTCGGCGCCCGCGACCTCGGTCAGGTAGTTGGCGTAAGTCATCCGCGCCAGGCGAGCTTTCTTTTCCGACGGCGACAAGCCCGGCATGTAATCCTTCGAGCCCTCGTAGATACGCTGGATGTCTTGCTTCGCTCCGGCCGGCAGGGGCGCCTTCTCGTGAAACTCCTTCCAGTGCGTTTCAGAAGTGCCTGGATCGCCAAAATCGGCGTCCTTCTCTGGTTTGGGATCAGGCAGCAGCAGGTCGGCGCCGAAAGTTTCTTTGTCGAAGAAAACGCCGGGGCCGAGACCGAGTGACGGATAAAGTTTGCGATCCAGCACCCGCGCGGTGGCCGTTACATCAATGCCGAGATCGTCGATGACGCTCTTCGCGATGGGGCTATAGGGACTCGGGCTCTCGATCGCATAGGTGCCGCCGTAACCCAGCAGTTTGCGGCCGTTGACGTCGAACTCATTGCGTTTGGCGTGGCCGCCGAAGTCATCCAGAACGTCGAGGATCAGAATGCGTGCGTTGTCGCCTGCGGCCTTTCGATAGAAGTACGCGGCGCTCAAACCGCTGATGCCTCCGCCGACGATCACCAGGTCGTAGCGCTCGCCCGTATCGGCTGGTTTGTACGCATGGGTTTTCCAGAAAGTATGATCACGCAGCGAGTGCGCAGTGGTGAATGAGCCTGGGTAGAGGCCGCGCATTCCTGTGAGTGCCGGTGGATAGTAGCCGGGCGGCGCTTGACCGGCCGCGGATTCTGCTCCCAACAAGGACGCGCCAATCGCTACGGCCACGCCATTCAGAAAATCTCGCCGCTTAATGGGGCGATCCATTCCAAGTTCGCGATCTCTGGAGTTCATAGAGGTTCAGCTGCGAGCGCAGGCGCCCGGGCGATCCAAATCGTGGACCAGGCGAAGCCGCTTAGGAGCAGCCCCAGATAAAGGTAAGGCAGGTACGAGTACGGCGCCGCCGGGACCGGATAAAGATTACCCAGCAGCGCTGCTCCCATCGCGAGAATAGCCAAAATAGAAATGCCGATGGCCTGCGGCGTCAAGCAGCCGCGCGAGCGCAGGAAGAGAGGCGCGGCCGCGGAGACCAGGATATACGCGGTGACGAAACCGAATGTCGCCAGAGTTCCGATAAGTCCGTAGATGTCGAACAGGTTCCTGCCCTGCAACATCATAACCGCGGCGGGCAGAAAGGCAGCGATGGAACTCAGCAACACGGCGCGATGCGGGGTTTGATTCGCCAGGTGCGCTTGGCCCAGTACGGAGTGCAGCGCGCCATGCCGTCCCATGAGAAAGAGCACGCGAGCTGCCGCGGTGATGCAAGCCAGAAAGCACGAGAAGAAGCTCAGGACCGCGCCAAGGTCGGTGAGCGTGCCCACCCAAGCTGGGAATCCGGCCTTCTGCGCGAGTAGGTGCAGAGGCGCGACGCTCTCGCCCAGAGTTTGAGCTTCGCCTCGAAACCCCAGCACTTCCGCGTACGCGCACAGGAAGAAGAAAACGCCAGCCAGGATCGCGCTCCATTTGACCGCTCGCGGGATGCTGGTCAACGGATTCCTGGCTTCCGAGCCGAGCGAGGTCGCGCTTTCGAATCCCACGGAGCTGAATATCGCGAGCACCAGCCCCAGGCGAAGTTTTTCCGGAGTCACGCCTTGGAGCGTGAGCTGCCCCATGTCGAGGCGCCATCCGTGTTTGATGATAATGCTGAACGCGATGAGAGAAATCAGAGCCACCGATGCCGCTTCCAGCCAAAGCATGAGACGCGCCGAGATTTTTACATCGCGATAGGCCAAATAACACGCGACTACCATGACCAGCGCGGTTAATAGCACTGGAAAAGCTTGCACGCCGAAGCGATCCCGCAAGATTACGTTGGCATAATTCGTTACGCCGGCGCCGACAGCCGCCGCGGTGCCGACATACGCAATCAACAATGCCCAGCCGGCCAAAACGCCCCATCGCGGATGCATGTGGTCGGTAATATAGGTGTACAGAGAACCGGGCGAGGACGATATCCTGGCGAACTGGTTGACGTTGAGGGCCACCAGTAGAACGCCGACGGTGGAAATAAGAAAAGCGATGGCCACGCCTTGTCCCGCCAACCCGAATACGAGAGGTATGGTCATCACCGGGGCGCCGGTGGGTGCGATGAGAGCGACGGATTGGGCCAAAGTTTCGCTCGGCGACAATGAGCCGGACTTCAGTCCGTAAGAAGCGGATGCTGGAGACTCTGGCGCGGACGAGGCGGCGGGGTTTACCAACCTTACCGAAGTATTGCCAAGTTCCATCCACTTATACTAGCATCAGATTTAAGCGAACCGTTCTCGCTTGGAGAGGCGGCAACATGGCGATATCAACCGACGTCCGGGAAATTTCGGAGCAGGTAATTGCTCCATTCGCGAAGCATCCACTCGATCCTCTGTATTCCGCCGAGTTGGAGGAGACGGTTGCAATACTCGCGCGGGAAAATCACCTCGGCGACAATGTTCGGATTGCATCCATCAACTTGATAGAACCCGCGAAAAGCTTGGTCGAGAAGCACCAGCCCAGGAGTCCGTTTGAACGAAAGGCGCTGGCTGTTCTCATGGATCGCGGCAAGCGCGCGTCGTACGAAGCGGTGGTGGATCTGGTTAACAAATCCGTCTCGTCGGTCACGCCGCTTCCGAGCGGTGTCCAGCCTTCGGTCATGCTGGATGAATTCAGCGAGTGCGAGCAGGCCGTCCGGCGCTCGCCGCTGTTTCAGGCCGCGCTGAAGAAGCGTGGTGTGACGGACGCCGATCTGGTGATGGTGGAACCCTGGTCGGCCGGCATGTACGGCACCGAATTGCCGGAAGACAAAGGCGTGCGGAGATTGCGGGCGCTGTGTTTCTTGCGATCGGAGCCTAAGGACAACGGCTACGCGCGCCCCATGGACAGCATGGTGATGGTTGTGGATCTCTACGAAATGAAGGTGATCCGCATCGAGGAATATCCCATCGCGCCGTTGCCGCCCGAGCCCGCCAATTGGGCGCGCGAGTACATTCCGAACATGCGGAAGGATCTCAAGCCGGTGGACATCGTGCAGCCGGAAGGCCCCAGCTTCACGGTGGAAGGCAACCAGGTGGAGTGGCAGAAATGGAAGTTCCGCGTCGGCTTCACCTCGCGGGAGGGCTTGGTGCTTCACACCATCAGCTACAACGACGATGGTGTGGAACGCCCGATCCTTTATCGTGCGTCGATTTGCGAGATGGTGGTTCCGTACGGCGATCCCCGCGAGCAGTACTATCGCAAGAACGCGTTTGACATCGGCGAATACGGCCTGGGGATGCTGGCCAATTCACTGGCGCTGGGTTGCGATTGTCTGGGCGTGATCCATTACTTCGATTTTCCTCTGGTGAACAGCCACGGCAACGTCACACCGCTCACGAACGCGGTGTGTCTGCATGAGGAAGACTTCGGCATTCTGTGGAAGCACACGGATTGGCGCACCGGACAATCGGAGGTGCGAAGGTCGCGGCGTCTGTCGATCTCCTTCATTGCCACCGTCGGGAACTATGAATACGGATTCTATTGGTACTTCTACCAGGACGGATCGATTCAGTGCGAGATCAAGCTGACCGGGATCATGAACACAACCGCGTTGGCGCCGGGCGAGACGTCGCCGTATGGGATGGAAGTGGCTCCGCAATTGAATGCGCCATTTCATCAGCACATTTTCGCGGCCCGGCTGGTGCCGAGCGTGGATGGTCCCAACAATTCGGTGGTCGAGGTGAACAGTGTCGGCGTGCCCACCGGTCCGAGCAATCCGCACGGCAATGCATTCGTCGCAGAGGAAACGCTGTTCACTACCGAGAAGGAAGCTCAGCGGCGGGTGAATTCGGCGACCGCGCGTTTCTGGCGAGTGGTGAATCCGAGCAAGAAGAACCGGCTCGGACGGCCGGTGGGTTATCGTTTGGTTCCGGGCGAAAACTGCCCGCCCTTCGTGCAGCCGGACGCTGCGGTAATGCGCCGTGCGGGGTTCACATCGAATCACGTTTGGGTGACGCCCTACAGTCCGCAGGAGCGATACGCGGCCGGGGAATATCCGAATCAGCATCCGACCGGAGACGGGTTGCCGAACTGGACCAAGGCGAATCGGAAGATTGATGATACCGAGATCGCGCTGTGGTACGTGTTCGCGCATAACCACGTTCCACGTCCGGAGGACTGGCCCGTGATGCCCGTGTCGATGCTGGGATTCGGGTTCCGTCCGGATGGATTCTTCGAGCGCAGTCCCGCGATGGATGTGGCTCCGCCGCCCGCGAAATCGGAATGTTGCCACTAACTAATTAATCTAAGCGATCGCCGGTTTGCGGCGAGCGGCCGGCGTGGCTTGCTCGAACGCGCGCGCCATCTGCAAGACGCTCCACTCGTCGCGATGCCGTCCGACAATCTGCAAGCCGACTGGTAAGCCGCCTTCGGTGAAGCCGCAGGGCATGGAAATTGAGGGGTTCTCGAGCGCCGAAATCAGCAAGCAGACTTTCATCCACTCGATATACGTCGACATCTTGACGCCCGCGATTTCGGTGGGATACGGCTGGGTTACGTCGAAGGGCAGCACTTGCGTGGTGGGCGCGATGAAGTACTCGTACTTCTCTTGAAAGATCCGCATGTTGTCCCACGCCTTGCTCCGCAGGGTGTGGGCATGAGCAATGTCAGCGCCGGTGAGCTTGGAGCCGCGCTCTGCTTCCCATTGAATGGTGTCCTTCACCAGATCGCGATGCAGCCGAATATTTTCCGACTGCGAGGTGGCATAGCCCCAGGCACGCAGCGTGTCGATCGACTCATGGACGCCGGTCCAATCCGGCTCGGCTTCTTCCACGATGCAACCGAGGCTCTCAAAAACCTTACGCTGCGCGTTGACCAGACTGAGAACTCGCGGGTCGAACGGAATCCCGCCCATGTCCTTGAACCACGCGACGCGAACGCCCTTGAAGTTGCGCTCCAGATTGGCTGTGAAGCGAGAGCCGGGCTCGCTGATTGAAATGGGACAGCGCGGATCGGGCCCAGCCATCACGCTGAGCAGCAGAGCGACGTCGGAGACGGTGCGCGCCATGGGGCCGGAAACACTGACGGTGCTCCAGGCATTTCCGCTGGCGGCATTCGCGACCCGCCCCGGAGCCACGCGGAATCCAATCACGCCGCAAAACGCGGCTGGGTTGCGCAAGGAGCCGCCACTGTCGCTGCCGTCGGCAATCGGAAGCATCCCGGACGCCAGGCTCACCGCCGCGCCGCCGCTGCTGCCGCCGCAGGTCTTCGTGAGATCGTACGGATTCTTCGTTGCGCCGAACACGGCGTTGAACGTCTGCGACCCCGCGCCGAATTCCGGCGCGTTGGTTTTGCCCACGCAGATCGCGCCCGCTTTTCTGATCCGCTCCACCAGGATGGCATCGTGGGTCGGCACGTTGTCCTTGAAGATTCGCGAGCCGAAAGTGGTGCGGATGCCCGCGGTCTCCACCAAGTCCTTATGCGCGATGGGGAGCCCGTGCAATGGCCCGAGTACGGCGCCGTGAGCCTGGGCTTCGTCGGCCCTGCGGGCATTGTCGACCGCCTGCTCCGCGACTAGCGTAACAATCGCATTGACCTGCGGATTGACGCGGTCGATTTGTTTGAGGTGAGCGTCCAGCGTTTCACGCGCGCTCAGTTTCTTGCGGCGAATCAGCTCCGCCATTTCGGTTGCGGTAAGGAAACAGATGTCCGGGCTTGACGCGCCGAGCAATTGTGTTGCTGCCGCAACCCCCAACAATTGCGCGGCTTCGCGACGCGTGACACGTAGATCAGGCGGTGGATCGGGCATGCTGCGAGTTTATCCTTCCTTGCCGATATGTTGCAATGGGCAAATATGTATGTGCCCAAGGCATTCGCCGTTGACGATTTGGTTCAGCTCCAGGACTTCATGGAGGAATTCAATTTTGCCACGGTGGTTACGCAACGAGACGGTGAGCTGACCGCATCGCACATACCCTTCCTGTTGGACCGCAACGTGGCGCCCTACGGCGTGCTGCGCGCGTACGTCGCCATCAGAAACCCGCAGCTCCAAGACTTTCGATCCGGCTCTCAGGCGCTGGTGATTTTCCAGGGCCCGCATACCTACATCTCTCCATCCTGGTATGTGCGGCCGGAGAACGTGCCCACCTGGAACTACACCGTGGTCCATGCCTACGGGGTGCCCCAAATCTTGGACCGGGAGGCCATGGTCGCGCTCCTGAAGGGTTTGGTGGGCAAGCACGAGAGCTCGTTCGAGAAGCCTTGGGACTTCGATCCAGGCGATCCTTTCATGCAAAAGCAGATGCCTGAAATCGCGGGCTTTGAAATCAAGATCCAAAGGCTCCAAGGAAAGTTCAAGCTGAATCAGAATCGCACGCCAGCGGATCGCGCGGGTGTGATCGAGGCGCTTTCGGCGAGCGAGGATCCGCTGCAGCAAGCAGTCGCTAGTCTGATGATCCAGCGCCGAAGCACCGATTTATCGTAACCTTATCTAATATATGAAGCGCTTGCTTTCGCTCCTGGCATTGTTCGCGGCTGTTGCGAGCGCGGGCACGCTGTACGTTCCTGCCTATCCAGCCGCCGTCCTAGTGTTCGATGAGGCCAAGGGCGAGATCGTCGACCGCATTCCTTTGGTAACCGGTACGCCCACGTCGATACGCCTGGCGCCGGATCACAAGAAGATTTACGTCACCACCATCGATCACAATGGCATCGAAGTGATCGACGTGGCCACGCGCAAGGTCATCAATCATTTCGAGCTGAATACGCCCACCAAACAGTACCGCTTTCGCGGCGGCGCGGCCGATCCGGAGGGCAAGCTGTTCTACACGGTGACCAGGGAGATCGACAAACTGCCGGAGCACTTCGACGTGGCAAAAGCCAAGTACACAGTGATCGACTTGGCGCAGCAGAAGATCGTCAAGACCGTAGACATGCCGCTGGAGGACGAGCAAACCAACCGCATGTCTTTTGAAGTGTCTCCCGATGGAAAGTATCTGTACCAGTTCGGCCCGAAGATCAAAATTCTTCAGACCTCGGACTTCAAGGTGGTCGATACATTGGACCTGGCGGCGCCGGATTTCGAGGGAATGGAGAATATCCGCCTGGGAGGCGACCTGGATTTGATCAGCCAGCCGGGCATGCATACGTCCATCTTTAACTCGGCCGATCCAATTGTCCACAACCGCGTGTTCGGCCTAGCGCGATTGGATCTTTCGACGCGGCAAGTGAACTACAATCCGATCGGCCCCGCGCCCAGCGGCATGCG
Source organism: Bryobacterales bacterium (assembly GCA_003166865.1). Lineage (GTDB taxonomy): Bacteria > Acidobacteriota > Terriglobia > Bryobacterales > Bryobacteraceae > Palsa-89. The sequence continues at coordinate 87,877 of PMUP01000056.1, read as the reverse complement.
AGGGCTGCAGGTGACGCCGGACAAAAAGTTTGCTTACACAATCGTATCCAACGGTGCAAACGGAAACAGGGTCTGCGAGTTCTGGAAATTCGATTTGACCACCGATCGCTTGACTCAGAAAGCCGAAGTTCCTTGTCGGACGCGCTTCAGCTTCGGCATGTCCAGCAATGGCGAGAAGCTCTACATTTACGGCGCCGGGTTTGACATCGAGGTTTATGACACCGCCACGTTCAAACTGGAGAAGACGTGGGATCTCAATAACGACGTCACAGGCGGAATCGCGGTCCTGCCGTAAGGTCTATCCCCGTGTCGCCCGCATGAAGATTGCGATCATCGATAGTGGAATTCATCTCGGCCATCCGCACGTGGGCGAAATCGCCGGCGCCGTCGGCATCGCGCCTGCTGGCGAAAATAATGATGCGATCGATCGGCTGGGCCACGGCACGGCAGTCGCTGGCGCCATCCGCGAAAAAGCGCCCGACGCCGAGTTGTACGCGGTCAAAGTTTTCGATGGCAGGCTGACGGCGAACATCGGCGTGATTCTTCGCGCGCTGGCGTGGTGCCGCGACCACCGCATGGATCTCGTGAATCTGAGCTTGGGCACCGAGAATCCAGCGCATCGCGACAGCTTCCTCGGCGTTCTTGGCGATGATTTACTCGTGGTCAGCGCGGCCAACGTTTTGCCCGGCAGTTTGCCTGAGGTCATCGGCGTGGCTCCCGATCCCGATTGCCCTCGTGATGCTTTCCGCTATCATGGCGGCGTGTTCTATGCGTCCCCCTATCCGCGGCCGATTCCGGGCGTTCCCGTCGCTCGCAACCTCCAGGGGATTAGCTTCGCCGTCGCAAACATGACCGGTCTGGTCGCGCGCGTGTTGAAAAATAGCTCGCGATCGGCGATTCGAGAGGCTCTTGTTGTGCAAGCGCAAGATATGATTTCTAGAGGCAGCGTGTGAGACTCATATTCAGTATTCTGGGACTCTCGGTTTTCTCCATGTCTATCCTGTACCCACAAGTGCTCGGCCGCAACTACGGCCGCTCCATCGTCATCAGCCAGCAAGGAATCGCTGCCACCAGCCAGGTGCTGGCATCGCAGACCGGCGCGCAGATCCTGGCTCGCGGCGGATCCGCCGTGGACGCCGCCATCGCTTCGAATGCGGTCCTCGGTGTTACGGAGCCGATGATGACCGGGCTGGGCGGAGATCTTTTCGTTATGTACTGGGACGCCAAAACGGGGAAACTGACCGGCCTGAATGCCTCGGGACCCGCGCCACGCGCACTTTCTCCCGTCTTCCTCGCTCAGCACGACATCAAGAGCATGCCGCAAGATGGCATTCACACCGTGACTATTCCAGGCGCCGTTGAGGGTTGGTATCGAATGCACCAGCGCTTCGGTAAGCTTCCTTGGAAGGACCTGTTCCAGGATGCGATCACATATGCCGAGCAGGGGTTTCCGGTTTACGAAGGAGTTGACGAATATTGGAAGGATCCTGCTATGATTCGCGCGTTGGAGGCGAATGCAGAGTCGAAGCGTGTGTTCCTCCCCGGCGGGAGGGGCCTACGCACCGGCGAACTATTTAAGAATCCCGACATGGCGCGCGCGTTCCGCTTAGTCGCCGAGAAGGGGCCGGACGTGTTCTACAAGGGCGCGATCGCAACCGCCATCGTGAAAACTTCCGAACACCTGGGCGGCACAATGACGGCCGAGGATCTGGCCTCGTATTCGTCCGAGTGGGTGGAGCCGCTTTCCATCGACTACCGTGGCTGGCGCGTCTATGAACTACCGCCGAATGGCCAGGGGATGGCGGCGCTGGAGATGCTCAACATCATGGAAACGTCGCCGCCGTCGCCGCTGGGCGCATTCAGCGCGCCGGAAATGCACAAGCGCATCGAGGCAATGAAGCTGGCTTATTCGGACGTTCACGCCAACGTTGCGGATCCTCGCGTTCACGATGCGCCCGTGGCTCAGCTTCTTTCGAAAGAGTACGCGCGCAAGCGTGCAGCCCTGATCAATTCCAATCGCGCCAATTGCGAAGTAAAGGCTGGCGAGCCTGTTGGCAGTAATACGACGTACTTGACGATTGTCGACAAGGACGGCAACATCGCCAGTTGGATTCAGAGCCTCTACTCCGGCTTCGGTTCGCGGGTCACCGTGGAAGGGATGGGGTTCGCGCTGCAAAATCGCGGCGCGAGCTTCACGCTCGATGCCAAACATCCCAACGTGCTGGCCGGAGGCAAGCGGCCGTTTCACACCATCATTCCGGCGTTCATGGAGAAGGGCGACGAGCACATCGGATTTGGGATCATGGGAGGCGCGGTGCAACCGATGGCGCATGCGCAGTTCGTTTCCAATTACGTCGACTACGGCATGACCCTTCAGGAAGCGTTGGAGGCGCCGCGTTTCTTCAAGAGCAATGCCCCAGGTTGCGACGTCTACATTGAATCGCGCGTGCCCGAACAGACGCTCCAGCAATTGTCCGAGCGCGGTCACGTGATTCGAATTGGGCGCGAGTACGTGGAGACCATGGGCCGCGGCCAGGCGATCCTGCACAACTCAAAGACTGGGACGAATTACGCGGCGTCCGATCCGCGCGCCGACGGAGCAGCGATACCGGAGCCGCTCCGGCCCTAGGATCACTGAGGTCCATTGTCCAAGGCTTCAACTAACTCCTATTCCAAGAGCGGCGATCGCAGAAAGAAAGCGGCGCGTTCGGCGAGGAAAGTCGGCGAAGCGCTGAAGGTGGGCGCGGTGGCCGAACGCTTGGGAGTGTCCGCCTCCATGGTGCGCTTGTGGGAGAAACTCGGGCTGGCCAGTCCCGCGCGCAGCCAGAGCAAGTACCGGCTCTACACCAACGACGACCTGCGGGTTCTGCGGCGCGCCATTTACTTGCGCCGAGTACAAGGATTGAACGCCCCCGCGATCCTGACTCGCACGAAGGTGAGAAGTTTCTGTATCTGGTGCGTGGCCGGCTGGACATCGAGTTGGCGGGCGAGGAATTCCAGCTTCGGGCGGGTGACAGCTTCTATTTCAGCAGCAAGAGTCAGCATCGCTGGTCCAATCCTGGAAAGACCGAGACGCTGATCCTCTGGATTAACACTCCGCCGATTTTTTGAAAGCGAACATGGACCCCTCCGCACTTAACATCATGGATGCCACGGCGCAAGCCGAGTTGGTTCGCCGGCGCGAGGCGTCGCCACTGGAGCTTGTGGACGCTGCGATCCAGCGTATCCAGAAGGTGAACCCGCAATTGAACGCGGTGGTGTGGGAGCGCTTCGAAAAAGCTCGCGACGAGGCGCGTACGGCGCACTTGCCGGAAGGTCCGTTCCGCGGTGTTCCGTTCCTCACCAAGGACCTCGGTTGCACAACGGCGGGCGAGCCGGATTCCAGTGGTTCGCGGTTCTTGAAAGAGAATGGCTACGTCGCGAGCGTGACCACGGAACTGGCGCGCCGCATCAAGGCCGCCGGCTTCATCAACCTCGGCCGAACCAACACGCCGGAGTTCGGTGCGGTGCCGACCACCGAGCCGCTCGCTTGGGGCCCGACGCGAAATCCTTGGGATACTACGCGGACGGCTGCGGGATCGAGTGGCGGTTCTTGTGCCGCGGTGGCTGCTCTGATGGTTCCAGTCGCTCACGGCAGCGATGGCGGAGGGTCCATTCGCCTACCTGCGGCGGCTTGCGGGCTGGTGGGATTGAAGCCCACGCGGGGCCGCATCAACATTTGGCCATCCACGGAATGGCTCACTCCGGTGAGCGTGCAGGGATTCCAGACACGGACCGTTCGCGATCTGGCGGCCTGCATGGATTTCGCCTCCGGGTCGTTGCCAGGCGATCCCATGCCGCCGCCGGTTCCTGTTCGATCCTATGCGAGTGAAGTTGGTGCTAACCCTGGCAAGCTGAGAATCGGCCTGTGGAATCGACTGCCCGCGACGCTCGACGGCAGTCTTCATCCTGAATGTGAGGAAGCGGTCGAGCAAGCGGGAAAACTGCTCGAAACCTTGGGTCACTCCGTGGAGCTGGCTCATCCCGCGATTCTGGATGATCCGAAAACGTCGACCATTTTCAATCGCATCTGGCCGGTCCGGCTGCTCTCCGCGCTGCAATCCTTCGAGCGCAAATTGGAAAAGAAGGCAGGCCCCGACAATCTCGATCCCGACACGCTGTATTGGCTGGATCGCGCGCGCGGCGTCAGCGCGACCGATTATGTCGTGGCGCTGGAAGACATGGACACGTTCACTCGCGCGTTCGCCGGCTGGTGGGACCATGACCGCCGCGGGGGCTACGACATTCTGATCACGCCGGTGACCGGAACCGTCACGCCCAAGCTGGGAGCGCTCGGCATGGATTCGGCCCGTTTGAAAACATCAGCGCTATGGTGGCCGTTCACGGCGTACTTCAATCTCGCCGGACAGCCGGCGATCAGCTTGCCGTTGCATTGGACGAAGGACGGCTTACCAGTGGGCGTCCAATTGGGCGCGGCGTACGCGCGCGAGGACGTATTGATACGGCTGGCGGCGCAACTGGAGCAGGCCCGGCCGTGGAGCGCACGCATTCCTCCGGTGCACGCCTAGCGCGGCCGATTTACTGCGCCAGTGCGGGGATCAGCGCGTTCTCAACCAGTCCGCGCTCCCGAACCATCGCCACTGTGTCGTCGAGGGCGAGAGCAAATCTCTCGAACATCAAATCGATTTCCGCTTCGTTGATGATGAGCGGAGGGCAGAATGCGATGGAGTCGCCCAATGCACGCAGTATCAGACCATGCTGATGAGCGCGTTTGGCAAGAAACGGGCCGACAGCTTGGGCCGCGTCGAACGGCGCTTTCGTCGCTTTGTCCCGGACCAACTCGATCGCTCCGATCAGCCCGATCCCCCGCACCTCGCCCACCAGCGGATGGTCCGCGAACCGCCGCAACCCGGCCTGCATTCGCGGCGCCATGCGGCGCACGTGAGACAGTATGTCGTCCTTTTCGTAGATGTTCAGCGTCTCCAGAGCGACTGCCGAGGTTACCGGATGGCCGCTATAGGTGAAGCCGTGACTGAACACGCCGATTTTTTCGGATTGCTTCACCAGCGCAGCGTAAATTGCTTCCGAGACCATGACCGCGCCGATCGGCATGTAGCCGGAGGAGAGCGCCTTGGCGCAGGTGATCATATCGGGCTTCAAACCGTACGTGGTAGTTCCCCACATCTCGCCCGTACGTCCGAATCCGCAAATGACTTCATCGGCAATCAACAAAACGTCGTATTTTCCTAAAACGGCCTGGATTTTCTCCCAATAGGTCGCAGGTGGCAGAAGTACACCGCCGGCGCCCATGATCGGCTCCGCAATAAATGCCGCCACTGTGCCGGGACCTTCGCTCAAAATGCGTTGCTCTAGCGAATCGGCCATGCGGCTGGCAAAGGCCTCTTCGGTTTCGCCCGGCCGTCCGAAGCGATAGAAATGCGGGCACTCGACATGCAAGATCTTGTCGATGGGCAGGTCGAAATCGCGATGGTTGTTCGCGAGCCCGGTGAGACTGGCGCTGGCCACAGTTACGCCGTGATATGCCTTGGTGCGGCTGATAATCTTCTTCTTGTTTGGACGGCCGACGGCATTGTTGTAATACCAAACCAGCTTGACTACTGTATCATTGGCCTCCGAGCCTGAGTTCACAAAAAACACCTTGGTCATCGGAACCGGGGCAATACTCAGGAGTTTTTCGGCGAGTTCTATACCGATATCGGTCGCTTTATGAGCGAACGTGTGGTAAAAGGGCAGCTTTAACATCTGGCGGTAGGCGGCCTCGGCCAGCCGCCGCTCGGAAAATCCCAGGCTCGCGCACCACAGCCCGGCGAGTCCTTCGAGATACATCTTGCCGTCTTCACCGCGGACAAAAACCCCATCGCCCTCGCTGATCACTAGCGGACCTTCGGCCTCGTGCGCCTTCAGATTCGTGTAGGGGTGAATCGCCGTCGCGATGTCACGGTTGGCGAGGTTCGTTTTTGCCATAGTGTGCTCGCAATAAGCCTATCATAAACATTGCGCAAAAATGAACAAGGTTGTGAGAAACTGGCTAGGCCGCAACCGCCGCCGGTCTGGCTTTCCGCAGCGTCTTCCACCTTCTTCGGAGGGCCCGATTCCAGTACATGAGCAGGCCCGTTACCGCTAGTACCGGGATGGCCAGTCCCGCCGCGCACCAAACAACCTTGACGCCCAGCCCCCAATAGGTGCCAAAGTGCAACGGGATCTGCGACCAGATGATCCAATCGCCCAGGCTCTGGTTCACTCCGTATTGCCACGTAGAAATAAACTCGCCGCTGTACGGATTGAAGTACACGGTGTCCACGTACTCGTAGCCTGGACTCTTACGCCGGCGCATAAGGATTCCAAGAGGCGCTCTCCGGCCGTAGGGGAAGGAGATCCCGCCCAGCGTAGTTCCCGGATCGATTGCATAGGCACGCCCCACGAGCGCGTGGAGATCGAGTTCAGGAGCATTGCTCTCCGGCGTAACGCTGATGGCCGGAGGACGAGCCGTGATCACTGGCGAAATCGAATTCACCAAGTTGAAAACTTGCCGGGGCCATCCGAAATAAATGCCACTCAAGGCCCAAAAAGACGCGATCAGAATGGTCCAGAACCCCACGGCAACATGCAGGTCGAAGTTGATCCGCCGCCAGTTCCTCCGGAAGTCGACCTTCAGCGCACGCTTCCAATTTCGTATGCCCGGCCACCAGATCACCATTCCGGTGGCGTTTAGCAAAAGCAGAAACGCAGCGCCGATTCCGTTCAACATCCGGCCGCGGCCCCGTTGCTGAACGAGCAGAGTCTCATGCAGTTCCTGAACTACATCCAGCCAATTTCGCCCTCTCGGAAATTCACCCAGAACCTTGCCGTCGGCCGGTCCGCAGGCCACTTTGATCCGGCCCCGTCCTTGCAGAACTGCGACGAATGTGGCGTCGTTCTCCGTGGGAACGTCCACAGAAACGATGCGATAGCGCGGATAAGCGGCTCGCAAGTTCTCCACCACCGTCGCGATATCTGCGAGCGGCTCTTTGACTCGAATTCCCTGCCAGGGCTTCAAACCGGAAAGCTGTTCCAACTCCGGGCGAAACACGAGAATCGATCCGGTGATTCCGATCACAACCAGGTACAGAGTCAGGATGATCCCCGCCCAAAGGTGCACCTGGAAGTTCAGCCGGCGCGCCCCGAGTTGCTGAGGCCGGCGGTAATAGCGCTGTAGGAAGCCCACTTCGCACCGTTAGTAGCGCGAGAAAATCTGCTTGGAATGCATGGACCGGCCCGACGGCCCGCCTGGGACGGTGTCCTGCTCGCTGTTCAGAGTCTTACCATCTGGAGAAACCGTGAGCTTGCCGGAACTGTCGGGCCGATTCGGTCCCTTCAAGATCAGCTTGTATTGGGATGGGCCGCTGACGGTCACTTGGATGGTGCCCATCTTTTCTCCCTGCGAATTCTTGACATCCGCTTCGCTCCCATCCAGCTTCACTGTGTAAGTCATGCTGACGAAGTAAACGTTGTTCACGGGCACTGAGAACGCGAACGCCAGCTTATCGCCATCTTGCGAGACCTTCAGCGTAAGCGGTTCGGCATTGCTTTTTTGGCCGTTGACTTCCTGACTTTCGAGCCGCCACGTTCCGATCAGCGGTTCCGGGGCAGCGTAGACGGCCGGCGTCAGAAGAACCATGGCCGCGGCCAGGACCAGTGCATGTCTCATTTGCTCTTATTATCTTTCACCCAGAAGATGTCATAGGTGCGATCGAAGGTCACAAACATCACGCAAGCCGTTTTAGATTGGCACGAGAACTGGTGCTTCGCTTTGCTGGGCATCATCGCAAACCCGCCCGGGCCGAGCGGGCGCGGAGACATGCCTTCCATCTCGGTCTGGACGCTTCCTTGGACTACGATGAGCTGTTCCGTGGCCGTGTGATAGTGCCACGGAACTAGACAATTTGGGGGCGATTTCAGAATGATGGTGGAGGATCCCGTGGCGGGGTTCCCGGTCTCAACCGCCGACAAGAGGCACTTGACGTCGTCATCGGGATCGAATTTGACTTCGGCAAGGGGCCGAACGGCACCCTGGGTTTTCGTCTGAGCCTCAAACCGGCTCGCAATCGCGAGCAGCAAGATCACGAGCCGAAGTCGAGGCAAATGGCGCAATTCTTAGAACGTCAAGCGTCCAGTCAATTGGACTTGGCGCGGTCCGGCACCCTCCGCGTTTTGCATGGCTGAGATTTGACCGAAGCCCGCGACTCCCACGGTGAGGCTGGCGGGAGGTGCATAGTTGGCATGGTTGAAAGCGTTCGAAACCTGCATTCCGAGCTCTACGCGAGCCCGTTCTGTGAGGAAGAACCGCTTGATCAGCGACAGCGAAACCGCCTGCGTGCCCGGACCGGCAATGGAGCCTGAAGTCTCGTCACCGAACCGGCCGATAGCCGTCCCGTTTGCGCAAGTATTCGCGCACGGATCGACAAAGGCGTTCGGATTGATCCATTGGTTGATGGATTGGCCGGCATACGGATTCACACCGGGCACCGTGTCAGCGCGGCTTCCAAAGCCGCTTAAGGAGCCATAAACGTTGAAGCCCGTGCCGGATGGATCGCTCGTTACGGCCACGGACATGAACGGTCCAGTCTGGAAGAGCGCCACGCCACTCAGCTCCCAACCGCCCACAGCCTGAGTCAGAAAACCGTTGCTGTTCAGGAACGCTTGGCCTTTTCCAAAAGGCAGTTCATAGAGAAAACTTCCCAGAACGCGATTGCGGTGGATATAGGGAATATTCCCGTAGTCCAGACCAGGATGGTAGGGATCTTCCAAGGTATCGCCGAGTTCGTTTGCAAAGCCTGCGGTGCTCGCAACGGGCGCTCCATTGACGTTGGACAAATCCCGCGTGTAGGAGTAAGCGATCTCGAATTGGAAGTTCTTCGAGTGCTTCTTGATCAAGAATGTCGCGGCGTTGTAGTTGGCAAAGCCGAGAGGGCTCGTGGTATCAATGTACGCCAACAGCGGAAATGGAATAGCGTTTTGTGTACTTGCGGCATTGAACCCCGCGGTATTCACGGGAGGCTGGTCCGCATTCGCAGCCGTCGGAACATTATAAGCATGGTTTCCGTCGTAGGAAGCGCGGAAGACAACTCCTTTGCCCAGCTCCTGTTCCAGAGTGAGGTTCCACTCCTCGACGATCGGATCCTTGTAGTGAACCTGGACGGCAAGATCGAAGAACTGTGTCCCTGGTTGCGCGATGTTGGAAGGGAACGAATAGGGCGCGATAGCGGTCGGCTTGCCATTGCTGCCAAAGTTCTGAGTGAAGAATCCTACGTCGCTCGAACCCACCGACCAACCGTCGATCGCCGTACCGCTCAACAGAGACTCAATGAAGCGGCCATAGCCGCCACGCAGAACAGTTTTGTTATTGTTGAAAACACGCCAGGCGAAGCCCACGCGCGGCGCAAAGTCCAGCTTGGAGACGTCACGCAGATCGGCGGGTACGCCTGCCTTTGAAGCCAGTACCAGAGGCGTGGGATAGATGGACTGCACAAACCCCGGATTAATGTTCGTATTGAGGTTAGTCTGGTTGTCGACGATAACCGCCCCAGTATTCCTCCCATTCACAATGTTCTGGTAGTAGGGATCGAAATTCACCATGTCGTTGTAGGCGTCTTTGAACCCGGGATGGTATTCCCAGCGCAGGCCATAGTTGAGGGTGAGGGACTGCGAGACTTTAAAATCGTCCTGCACAAAAAGCGCATAGGCGTTCGCGTAGGCATAAGTGTCGGGGTTGTAAACGGTGGCGATGGCGGTGAGGTCAGGATAGCCCAGAAGGAGGGAAGCCATTGGAACCGCCGCGTTGGATGGGCATGCAGCGGGAGCGGGCGGGCAAAAGTACTGGCTCATCACCGAGCCGTTGAATTGATACTGACCCATTCGATAGTCGTTGAAGACTTCGCTGTTGAGACTTTCGAGATACCGGAAGTCAGCGCCAAACTTGAAGGTGTGTTTACCCTTCGTCCAAGTTAAGTTGTCGGTGAGTTCGAAGGTGCCTTGGTGCGGATTTATGTCGTTGGATTGAGCCTGGTATCCCATAAATCCGGTGATAGTGATGGTCGGCAGGTCGAATCCGGGAGGGATGGGGCCTGGCAAAGCTCCCGGGCCACTGGTGAGGCCCAGGGCGTTTGCGGCTTGCTGGGATGTTAGTGCATCGGTGGTGTTGGTATGACTCACGCTAAAGCCGCCGCGCAACTCGTTTACCACACTCGGAGAAATAACCCAATTGTAGGAAGCGGCGAGGGAATTATAGATCTGGGGAGTCGAGACGCCTCCAATCAGTGTGCTGCTTGGGTTGCTGGGATAAAAACCCTGCTGCTGCGGGATTTCGATGCGACGATTTTTGTAAGTGTATCGGACATAGAACATGTGCTTGGGGCCAAAGCTCTGATCCAGGCGGACATCGCCCTGGGCGCTATTGATGGGAATCTGATACGAACCTACATAGTTATTCGAGATAGCGCCCGGAGGGCCGTAGTTGGGCAATGGATAGAGCAAATCCAACAGCTTCTGGGTAAAAGGATTTAATGCGGTCGCGGGAATTTGGTTGTTTGGGTAGCCGGTCAGCGCGTTAGCCGAGCCGCCATTGGCCGGTAACAGATAAGCGGAAAGATCGCCAGATCGCATCGCCGCGGTGGGAACGCTGTTGACAAAGGTCTCCGACTTCGGCAATCGAAGCGCTTCGAAGCTTCCGAAGAAGAAGGTCTTGTTGCGGCCATTGTACAGTTTCGGAAAGATGACCGGTCCGCCCAGGTAAATACCGAAGTTGTTCATCTTGTCTTCCGTGACTACGTGGCTGAACGTGTCGGCGGCATTGAAGTTGGTATTCTGAACGTTCTCGAATACGCCTCCGTGGAACTCGTTGGTCCCCGACTTCGATATGGTGGTCACGTCGGCCACCCCTCCGAACTCGGCCGGATTTAGGTCTTCGCTGATCTTGATTTCTTCGATGGAGTTGAAGGAGGGGAATAATTCGGACAGCGCGCCCAGGGTCCCCGGTCCGACGGTACTGATGCCGTCGATGCTGAAGGAGAGTTGGGACTGCGTCGCTCCGGAAACTGCGATATTGTTTGAATTATCGATCTGCACGCCCGGCTGCGCCGTTAAGGTTGCATAGGCGCTGGTGGACCCGGAGGAACGGGTAGCGATAGCTACCGGAAGGTCGATCAGCTCCAGGCTGCCCTTGGTCTCCGATACGCTGGAGGCGTCGGTCTGGAGCACCGCCACGGCCTCGACGGTCACCGAGGTAGCTTGCGAGGCGACCTTCAAATCCACATCGATACGCATGGTGGCTCGGGCGGCAACATCGAAGGCCTGGTACTCGGTCTTTTGGAAGCCGGGGGCCTCCACCGTGAGCTTATAATTTCCAATTTCGACGTTTACAAATTCATACCCACCGTTAGCGTTGGTAGTGGCCGTTTTCTCCGCGTTCGTGCCAGTGTTCATGAGACTCACTGTCGCCATGGCAACCACGCTACCCGACGGATCCTTGATGGTGCCGAGCACGGTCCCGAAAGTGGACTGAGCGTGGCTTGCCTGACAGAAAGCCAGAACACAAGAAACCACGAGAGCCAGGTGAAACACGAAACGCATCCACCGGCGATCACGAGATACCAAAGAAACCGGGTATGTTAGGGAACATGCAGAGGACATCAGATCTCTCCTTCTGAATTTCGAGCGGTCCTGCCATTCACGGGCGACATTAAGAAGCCATAAAAAAGCTATAAAGAAATGCCCATCAAAGTTTTCGATGGACCTTATGCCGAGCGCATTCGGCGGCTCATCGGGGAGCTCAAGCCAACCTCACGTGGCAATCGCACCTTCCGCAAACTGCAACAGCTCTGCTGCTGGAAGATGGCTCGCGTTACCGGATACATTTACACTGCAATCAGTTGGACGACTATTTTAGCTTTCAAAAGTGAGGGCGCACCGTTGCGTCCGCCGCCCCTGCTATAAAGACAAAACCAACGTGGGTTCGATGAAATTTGGAGTCGAGTATAGCCAACTGTTGCAATCGTGTCAAGACTAACCTTGTGCAAGTTGCGCAAAGTTTGCGCTGGACCGGTGATCTCAATCCGGGCTATACTCCGAACTAACGAGGACCCCTATGTCGATTCGTCTTGCGGCTCTACTCACCCTTGCAGTCGCGCCCGCTTTTTGTGCCGACTGGAACGCTCAGTTGGCCGAGCGGTATATGGATTCGCGCCAAAAGGAATGGATCGCGTGGCCCATGGCCATGCACTCGGGGGTGGCGTGTGTATCTTGCCACACCGGTTTAACTTACCTATTGACGCGGCCCTTGCTGCGGCAGGCCTTGGGCGAAAAGACCGGCCCCACTCTATACGAAAACGTCCTGGTGGCCAGCATGCGGGCCACCGTGATCCGCACCGATGCCAACGATCTGTTCGCGGGCCTCAAGGGCGTGATTATCGACCAGGTGTATGGTGCACAGGTGGTGCTTTCCTCCTTGGTCCTGGCCATGGACGACGCGCCGCGCGGCAAATTGAGCCCGGAAGGGGAAAAGGCTTTCGATCGCATGTGGTCGCTGCAGTTGAAGAGCGGGCCGGACAAGGGCGCTTGGCTCTGGTCCGACTTCGATCTCGATCCCTGGGAGACCAAGGATTCGGCTTTTTATGGCGCCGCGCTGGCGGCCCTGGCTACCGGTCTGGCTCCGGCCGACTATCAAGCTCGCCCGGAGATCCGGGAGAACGTAGCCGCGCTAAAAGCCTATCTGCGGGAAGGGCAAAAGACGCAACCGTTGCATAACCGGCTGTTCCTGCTGTGGGCGTCGTCCAAGCTGCGAGATTTGTTGCCTGCCGCCGACAAGCAGGCCATCCTGGATGAGTTGTGGCGCAAACAAGAGGCGGATGGCGGATGGAGCATCCAATCACTCGGCCAGTGGAAGCAGCGCGATGCGGCGCCGTCGTCGGCCTCTACTGCGTCGAACAGTTACGCCACCGCGCTGGTTGCGTTCACGACCGAGCAGGCGGGTGTCCAGCCGCCGCAGGCGAGCTTGTCAAGGGCGCTGGCGTGGCTCAGATCGCACCAGAACCCGCAAGGCTATTGGGCCGCGGAATCGATGAACCACAAGCATGAAGCCGGCACGGTTCCCGAGAAGTTTATGAGCGACGCCGCCACCGGCTATGCCACGGCAGCCTTGCTGGCAGCCGGCAATGAAGGAATTCAGAGAACCGCTTCCAGTTCCAAGCCTCGCAACTGATAGCGGAAACCGGCGTGAGCCCGGAGCTTGGCATCGGACCATTGGATGCCGTGATCGATGGCGTCCAGTTCGGATGTCCAGAACGCCCCCGTGCCGCCGGACAAATAAAACTGCCGGCAGAGCATCAAGTGACGGCGGAATCCGGCTGTCAGGCGCGCCTCATAGTGGGATAGCAACTCCTCTAAGTGTTCGCCCTGGGCAAGCGCGCGGATCACCGCCGAGGCCAGGATCGCTTCGCGGATCGCATGCGCGGTTCCGTCTCCGCAGATTGGATCGAAGGCCATCGCCGCAGTCCCGCAGGCCAGCCAACCGGGCGCGCATAGAGGCGAGGCGATTCGCGCGTAGGCCGGGAATTCAGCTAACGGACGGCCCCGCTCGGCCATCTCCGCGGCGACAACGCGGCTCCCGGCGAGTAACGTTTCCGCGGCTGCACCGACCGAGAGGAGCCAGCCCGGCACCAGGAACAGCCATCCGTCTCCCAGCGATTCGATCCAGCACGCGGCAGGATCGGAATTTTCGTTCAGCGTTACCGGCACTGCAGAAGCCGTGCGCGAGCCGAAGCGATGTTCCACGCTTGGGGCGGGCAGCGGCCGCGCTGCAACGATCGTCCAATGTACTTCCTGGCTGCCCAATGGCACGAGATCCGGCCGGATGGCGTCGAGCAGGGACTCTTCCGACACTACGATCGCGGAATGTTCCACCGTACCGGGTTTGGCGCTCGGCCCCCACGCTACGATGCGCTTCCGGATTCGAGGCAGATCAGCGAACAGACCAGGCTGATCGAAAATATCGCGGATGAGCGCGAGTGCCTGCTCGCCCAGCAGGATTACCGGCAATCGCGGGCGATCCACCGGTTGGAGTTCGATCTGGAATCCAGCCTTGGAAAGCAGATGTGCGCAGCAATATGCCGCGACCCCGTCACCTCGGATGATCACCTTAAGGAATGACGACGATCCCGGCGTAGGTCACGTCGTTGTTCAGATCCCAGGTCTTCTCGTACTTGAGCGTGGCGGCATCGTACACTTCGATATCAAAGCCGGCTCCGTAGATATAGAGCTTCTTGCCGTCAGTAGAGATGCCGAGCGTGAAGCGCGTGCGGCAAGGGACCTCGGCCTTTTGTGTGATTTTGTCGCTGGTCAGGTCGATCGCCCAGAACTCGCAGCGCTTGTTCCCGTGGATTCCGTTGGACACCACCGTGTAGGCCCACTTCTTGTCCGGCGTGACTTCGATGCCCGCCATACCGGCCGGAGCGGGTCCAATCGGGTTGAAGTCCATCTGCTTCGTGCTCAGATCGAAACGAGCCAGACCGAACACGTGGTTGTGAACGATGGGGTCGGCTGACACGAAGAGCGCGGTGTGCTCTCCGGGCGAATTGATCAAATCGAGATCGCCTCCGAAATGCACGTTCTCCATCCCTGGAGCATCCGGTCTGGCCAGGTCAATATGATCGAGCACTTTGAAGTCGCTGGCCTGAAGAATGGTGATCTTCTCGCCGAACTGGTACAAGAGCTTGCCGTCGGGCGAAACTTCAAGTGCTCCGACTCCGTAGTCGCCTTGGTTCTGGGGCTCTTCTTCCTTGGTAATGTCCACGGTCTTGACGATCTTCTGCTGTTCGAGATCAACTACGGTGTACTTCGGCTTGGCGACTTCATAGTGTTCTGGAAACTCCGTAATTTCCTTGGTCACCGCGTAGTACAGCTTGCCCGCCGGGTCCGGCGTTCCCGTATAGAAGCGATATTGTTTGGTCGGCGTATTGAGCACAAAATGATTGATCACCTTGCGCGTCGCGACGTCGATCACCTCGATGCCATTGTGGTCGATGGTGGTGACGTAGATTTTCTTGTGATCCGGCGACAGGCGAATCGACATGGGAGTGCCGGTCTCGAGCGGAATACGGTCGACAATCTGGGCCTGCGCCTCGTCGAAAACGAGAACGGCGGCGGGGTAGGCTGGCAGGTACAAGGTGCCAGCGCTTGCGAGCGCGGCAAAAGCAGTGAACCCCAAGAGCAGTCGCCACATTATGGGAATACCAGATCCAGATTTCGCCAGTCCTTGGTGGCGGTGGCGCATTTGGCGGTCCAGTCCGGCGCATTGTTCAAATGATCGGGAACCTGCGCCGGCCAATAGCAGCTGACGAAACAGTCGTAGATGTCGCGCTCCACGGGCTGACAAAGGCCGGCCGTGCCACCGGCCGCGTCAACTTCCCAGCCGGGCGTGAACATCAATGCGCAACCCATGGGAACATGGGGGCGCTGCTGGGTGGACGGATGATCCTGCAAGCCGACGACATCCTCGGTACGCGATACCACATAATCGTCAATGCGCCCGGCTTTCTTGTTCAACGCTCGCATGTGTTTCATGATGCTTTCCTTTCTGCAAACTGCTGTAAAAACCCCGGATTTCCGGCCGCGATCGCGCCATAAATTCTAAGGCACGTGTCGGTCCAGTCCCGGATCCAATCGCAATAGTGGAGATTGGGATGGCCCGTGTCTCCGTAGCGCACGAATGCTTCGTGATGGCAGCCGCCAGCGCACAGCGGTCGCGCCCAGCAGGTGTGGCAATCGTATTTGGAATCGATGTGACCGCGACGCAGAAAATCGGCCTGCTTCGCGCGGTCGATGCCAGTGGAAATGTGTCCCAGCGCATGGGCATCGGAATCTACAAAACGGTGGCACGGTGCGATGTCCCCGGAGGGTCCCACACCCAGCAGGCCCAGGCCGGCGCCACAAGGATGCGACTTGTTCACGCCCTGGCATAGCTCGGCCAAAGTGTCGCTGACGTTCGAAAAGCCGTGCGATTCGCCGCGCAACGCATGCTCGAGATATTCGTCCGCCAGCGTGTGGAACTGATCCAATACGCTATCCATACCGGTCGCATTGATAGCATAAAGCTGATTGGGCGAAGTGGTCACCGGCGCGAAGCCGACCTCGTGGAATCCCAGGTCCTGCTTCAGGTGGCGGAAAATGCGGATCACGTCCGACACCCCCGCCGTCAGCGTCACGCGCGCCGTAATCGGCCGCGTGCGATGGTTTTGAATCAGTGCGCGCACCTTCGGCTCGATGATGTCATAGCTGCCTTTGCCGTTGGCGAACACCCGCAGATGATCGTGCATCTCCTTCGGCCCATCCATGCTCACGGTGACACCGATGTGGTTCTCGGAGAGAAACTCGATGATCGTAGGCGTGAGCAACGTGGCGTTAGTGGTCAGGCTGAAGTCGATGTGGCGCTCTTGCTCCTTGGCTCGCTCATTGGCGTACGCCACCACTTCCTTCAAAAGCGGGTAATTCATCAGCGTCTCGCCGCCGAAGAAGGTGATGTGAATCGAACGCCGGTCGCCCGATTGCGCCAGAAGAAAATCCACCGAAGTCTTGGCCGTCTCCAGGTCCATGAATTTCGGCTTGCCTTCCGGCGTGGCCAGTTTGTCGGCGCCGAACTCGTAGCAGTATTGGCAGGACAAGTTGCACTGGTTGGTGAGGTTCATCACCAGCGTCTGGATGGGAAAAACGTCGGGGAGGGGTTGCGGCTGATCTGGAACGGAGTCGTTCGCGACGATCACGTTGGCGTGATACATCTCCGCAATCAACTCGTCGGCGTCCTCGATCATGAGACCGCTGGCCGCCAGATCCTCCATCAATTGCTCATGCGGCAGTTCGCCCGAGCTCAGGCAGTCGATAAGCTTTCCCACGGCAGTGTCCACCGCGAAGATCGCGCCCGCCGGGACCAGGTACAGAAAATGCGCTCCTCCCGCGTCAAAGCGGTGAAATTCGCCCAAACGGTAAACCCGCGCGCCATTGGTTGCAATTGGCGCTGTCATGGGTGCCGTCATTGTCCAACCTCCGGCTGATCCCACTTTATGTAGGTTGGAACCGTCACCACCAAATACGACTTGCCGATGAGCGGCCTGCCGTCCTTGTCTTTTTCGTCCTTCGCCGTCGCCACCACCCAAACGTCGCCATAGTTGTTGCGGCTGAATTTACGCTGCGGATTGGGGCCATCGGAGGCTGGAGTGAACAGGCCGGCGTTGCTTAGCGAGCCGACGAACTCCTTGTCATCGTCGCCATAAACAGAGTAAAACTCTTCCACCGACCAATTCACGTCGATGGGTCCGAGTTCGACATCGTCCGCGGTGTGCACTTTGCCGTCCGCGCCGCGCTGGTAGGCGACGGCCTCGAACTGCTGGTAACCCTTGGGGTGCTTTTCGCTTCCCAGATGGGCCAGGGCCGAGTCCGGCGTCACTTTGATGTAGTCGACGCGATCGTACACCGCCATGGCGCTCTGCAGCACAGACCGGCCGAAGGCGATGTCCCGTTTGCCCGGCACCGCGTCCGCCGCTACGTCCACTTCCGCCACGATTTCGGTGGGCGTGTGGGAAACAATGCGGCGCACCGTGACGCCGGTTCCAAAGTCCAAATCCGCGGGCGCAATCTGCGCGGGCAAGCTTTGCGCGATCAGACGGACGCGCGTCCCCTGCGAACCGGTCTTGAGCAACGAGCGGTCGGCGCCGAGCAAAGTCGGATCGGCGGAGGGGCGCTGTAGCTTCACATCGAAACCGAACTCTTGATATTCGCCCCAAAACCAGCGGCCTTCCGCCATGGATTGATCGGGAGAAATCCACATCACCTCGCGCGTCTCGCTGGCGAGATCGTCGGGAGCGGCGTTGGCTGCCGGCGTCCCTTTAGACCGGCCGCGCCACGCATAGCCCGCGTAGACCAAACTGTGGCCAGTCCGCGAGATCGTCGAGCCGTCTTTCACCGAGGTCAGCTTCACGCGCGTGGTGAACTCGTCGTCGGTTCCACTGGTCGCCGCCACTTCCATGTCTCCGTAAAACTTGCCCCGGCCCGGAAGGGAGGCGGAGACGATCCACCGTCCGGTCAGCTTCGGCGCACGCATTCGAGCGCGCCAGGCGGCCCAGTCGGGCGTTTTGAGTGGAGCAGTCTTACCGAAAAACGCGAGCGCTTCGTCCACCGGCAGGGGTGCGCCGGGTTCCTGGTGATGGCGGTCTTCATCGAAACCGCCGGCACTGATCCCCAACCGGAATGCCTCGTCGGCCTGCGGATAGAGAGCGATGTGCAGATTGGCGAGATATTTCCAATCCTCTGGCGAGCGGCGCCACGACAGCGGACGCGCCATCGGATGGCAATTCGTACACGCGCCCCGCACGTTGTCGGTCGGGATGTTGGTCTCGTCTAGAATCCTGTGCTCGGCGTAGTACATGACCGGCTTCGCCTCTTCGGGAGCCAGCCCGTGATAGGTTGCGAGATACTTCAGGATCGAACGGGCTTCGTCCGGTGTCAGGCTGACGCCCCGCAGACGCACCATGCGCTTGATGGCCTCTTCCCAGCCTTCGGGCGTGGCGCGCTCCCAGGAGATGCGCAGCATGTTGCCCTTTTCGTCCTTGGTGTGGCAAGCTCCGCACTTGGAGATCACCAGTTGACTCGTGACCGGAATGCCCTCTTCGGGCGCCGGTTTAGCCGGCTCTGCCGACGTGGCAGCTTGCGGCTTCTGGCCCTGTGCAAGCAGTGGTATTACCAGAATCGATGCAAGCAGAATTTTCATAACCTTATTCGGATATCATACACCGTTGCCGCGCCGCCGGGTATAGAAAAGTTCTTTATGGGAGTCATCTCGCCTCGCGTCGGTTTCCCGTGACATGTGCTATTAACAAAGTACTCATGCCGGGCCAAAGGACGCTCCTCGATGGCTACCGCCGCGCGTTGCGATTCATCGTCCCCTATTGGCCCCGCTTGGTTTTTGTGCTTCTGGCAGGCATTGCCGCCACCGGATTCGGCCTTCTGCAACCTTACATCTCCAAACTTCTGATCGATGACGCGCTGTTGAAACGCAATCTGCGCATGCTGCTGATCGTCAGTGGGCTGATGTTCGGCGTTACCGTGCTGGGATTTGTGCTGAACATCGTCTCCAGCTATCAGTACGTCCGGGTTTCAGCCTCCGTGCTCTTTGATATGCGCGTGGCACTGTACCGGCACCTGCAAACGCTCTCGCCGCGGTTCTGGGCGCAGAGGAAGCTGGGCGATGTGGTTTCGCGCATTAACAATGATATCGCTGAGGTGCAGCGCGTCTCGGCGGACAGTTTGTTGAGCGTGCTATCGAACGTCGTTTTTCTGATCGGCAGCGCAGCCATCATGATCGCGCTCAGTCCGCGGCTGTTTCTGGTGAGCGTGGCGGCGGTTCCGGCCAGCGTCTGGGCGCTGCAACATTACCAACACCGTCTGGCGGCGCGCGTGCGGGCGGTCCGCGAGCGGAGCTCCGACATCGGAAGCTTTCTGCTGGAAACCCTACTGGGCATTCGCCTGGTTGTGTCGGCGCGCGCTGAATCGCGTGAAGTGGAGCGGTTTCGCGCCCGAAATCAGAGTTTCCTTGACGCGCTCATGCGCATGCAGCTCACGTCGTTCTTGTCCGGCGTTGTTCCTGGAACCATTCTGACGCTCTCCACCGCCGCGATTTTCCTCTACGGCGGAAAGCTGGTGATCGACGGCTCGTTAAAGCTGGGTTCTTTGGTTGCAATAATGGCTTACCATCTCCGTCTGCTAGCGCCCGTGCAGAACCTGATGGGCCTGTATAGCAATCTGGTAACGGGCGGCGTCTCGCTTTCGCGAGTCTGGGAACTGTTCGATACGCGCGCCGAGATCACCGACCTGCCTGGGGCGAAGCCCTTCGGCAAGGTTCGCGGCGAAATCGAGTTCGATCGCGTTTCATTCGGCTACGGCGGCGATGCCGTGCTGGAAGACCTCTCATTCCGGGTGGCACCCGGCACAATCTGCGCGATCCTCGGCCCGAGCGGCGTGGGCAAATCGACGCTGGCGGATCTTCTGGTCCGCTTCTACGATCCCGACGCGGGCGCGATCCGCATCGACGGCCGGGATCTGCGCGATCTTCCGCTCGCCGACGTGCGTCATGCCGTCATGCTGGTGGATCAGGCGCCCTATCTTTTTCACGCCAGCGTCCGCGAGAATATCGCCTACGCCCGGCCCGAGGCCACGGACGATGAGATCGTGAGCGCGGCCCAGGCCGCTTCGATTCACGATCGGATCCTTGCGTTGCCGGATGGTTACCAGGCAATCATCGCCGAACGCGGCCAGACTCTTTCAGCGGGCGAGCGTCAACGCATCGCGCTGGCCCGGGCTCTGCTGGCCAATCCGAAGGTGCTGGTCCTGGATGAACCGACCTCGGCTCTGGATGAAGCCAACGAACGTGCTATTGCGGAAACGCTGGTCCGCGTGGCCGAGGGTCGCACGGCGATCCTGATCACGCATCGCGCTTCGCTGGCTCGCATCGCGCATCAGACTGTTTTCCTGGATCCCGCCAAAGCCAGAACTCTCGAGGCTATCGCTCAGGATTAGGCGGCAGCCTTTTCGTTCCCAACAACTCTTGCGCCGTTTGTTCGATATCTGCGGCAGCATAGTCGCTGAAGAAGCCCCATTTGCCATAGTTGGACTTGAGGCCCGGTAGCAGCGCCTGCACCAGCGCATCGCCGGATTCCCCGGCGGCTTGCTCACGGCGCACTTCGGCGCGCAGGTCGGCGAGATATTTTCGAAAGGTCAGAACATCCTGAGCATTAGCGACACCGCCGTGTCCGGGCACCCAAGTGGACGGCCCGTAATCCTTTTGCATCGCATCGAGAGAGTCCACCCAAGCCTTGGTGGAGGAATCAATCAGATTCGGAACGTGCTCCTTCCACAACATATCGCCGCAGAACACAACGTGCGCGTCCGGAACGGAAACAACGGAATCGCTGCCGGTGTGGCCGGGATAATATCGAACGTTGATTCGGCGCGAGCCAAGATAGAGTTCGATATGGCTATCGAAGTCCACCGCCGGCAACGTGAGCGATTGCACGCGCGCCTTTTTCTCTGGCGTCATCGGCGGATCGAGCATCTTTATGTTCTCGGTGCGCATCCATGCGCGCACGTTGCGCTGCGCCACGATGGTGGCTCCGGCGGCGGCAAATACGTCGTTCCCATTGACGTGGTCCAAGTGATAATGCGTGTTGATCACAAACCGGATCGGCAAAGGTGTGAGCTTGCGAATCTCGCCGAGCAGCGCCTTCGCCGGCCGCGGATCCTGGAAGGTGTCGATCACCGCGACTCCGTCGTCGCCGATCACAAACCCGGCGTTGCCCCCGGCCAGCCCGTCGTCATTCACGATCGCGGCCCAAATCCCGCTGCCGATCTTCTGCAATTGAAAGTCAGGAACTGCTCCGCTCGCTGAAAGCACAACAAGGAGTGTAGCAGCAAGCCTCGACGCCATCCTGAAAGCCTAGCATAGCCCTACTTGAATCGTGCAAAGTCGGCTAAACTGGTTCGATATGGAAAAGGTCGACTGGAAAACCCGTGGGGTGCAGGTGATCCCCAAGGATTCTCTCGACACCAACACCGCGCAGACGCCTGGAATGAATCGTGCCGCCGCGATCAACTTCGCTCGCGTGGGCGCACAAAAAATCTGGGCGGGAACCGTCAGCATCTTCGCCAACGCCAAGACCGGCGCTCATCACCACGGCGCGCTCGAAAGTGTCATCTATGTGGTGCGCGGCCGCGCTCGGATGCGCTGGGGCGATCGTCTGGAATATGTCGCCGAGGCTGGGCCCGGCGATTTTATCTTCGTGCCGCCTTACGTGCCGCACCAGGAAATAAATGCGTCCAGCGACGAAACACTGGAGTGCGTGCTAGTCCGAAGCGACAACGAAGCGGTAGTAGTGAACCTGAACATCGAACCCGTGGAGGAGCCGAGCCCCGTGCGCTGGGTTGACCCCATTCACAACGAGGAACACAAATGATTCAACTCACAGTCAATGGATCAGTGAAGCAATACGACGGCGATCCGGCAATGCCGGTGCTTTGGTATTTGCGCGATCTTCTCGAACTGACCGGTGCCAAGTTCGGTTGCGGCATGGGCCTGTGCGGCGCCTGCACGGTACACGTCGAGGGCAAAGCGACCCGAAGCTGTGTCACCAACCTGAGCGACGTCGCCGGCAAGCGCATCACTACCATCGAAGGTCTCGACCCCAAGGGCGACCATCCTCTGCAAAAAGCCTGGCGGGCAGTGAATGTTCCTCAGTGCGGTTATTGCCAGAGCGGGCAGATCATGCAGGCCGCGTCGCTGCTCACCGAAAAGCCCAAGCCAACGGATCGCGATATCGATGAAGCCATGCAGGGCAACATCTGCCGTTGCGGAACGTATCAGCGCATTCGGCAGGCCGTGAAGATGGCCGCTGGGGTGAAAGTATGAAGAGCAATTCGATCACTGTAGTCAGCCGCCGGGATTTCGTGGGCGGCGTTTTCTCGGCCGGAGCGCTGGTGCTCGGCGGGATCCTCCTTCCCCTGAAAGGAACGGCCGCGGCGACTGCCGACGCCACCTGGCAACCCAACGTGTATCTAGGCCTGGAGCCCGACGGCCGAGTGATCATCATCGCGCATCGCTCGGAAATGGGCACCGGAATTCGCACCTCGTTGCCTATGATCGTGGCGGAAGAACTCGGAGCGGACTGGACGCGGGTGAAGATCGAGCAGGCTATTGGCGACGCGAAGTACGGCAGCCAGGATACGGACGGCTCAGAGTCCATCCGTGATTTTTATGACCCCATGCGGGAGGCGGGCGCCACCGCGCGCATGATGCTCGAAAGCGCGGCTGCTTCCAAGTGGGGCGTGCCGGTCTCGGAATGCCGCGCCAGGAATCACGAGGTGCTGCACGCCAAGTCCGATCGCAAACTGGGTTTTGGAGAACTGGTGCCTCTGGCCTCGAAGCAGCCCGTGCCCAAGAAGGAGCAACTCAAGTTCAAGTCTCCCGCCGAGTATCGTTACGTCGGCAAGAACGTTCCGATCACGGATCTCGACGACATTCTGGCCGGCCATGCCGTCTTCGGAATGGATGCTCGGGTGCCGGGCATGGTCTATGCGTCCATCGAACATCCGCCGGTGTTCGGCGGAAAGCTCAAAACTTATGACGACGCGGAAGCGCGCAAGGTCCGCGGCGTTTCGAAGACCCTGACCATCCCACCCTTTAAGCCGCCGTATGCATTTCAACCTTTGGGCGGAGTGGCGGTCATCGCCGACAATACCTGGGCCGCGATGCAGGGCCGCAGAAAACTAAAAATTGATTGGGACCTGGGACCCAACGCCAGTCTCGATTCCGTCGCATACAAGAAGACGCTGCAAGAGACGGCGCGGAAAGCTTGCAAGGTCGCGCGCAACGATGGCGACGTAGATGCTGTCTTCAAGACGGCCGCGAAGGTTCACGAAGCCGAATACTATGTGCCGCATCTCGCGCACGCGTCCATGGAGCCGCCGGTCGCAGTAGCCGAATTCAAGAACGGCAAGGTTGAACTGTGGGCGTCAACGCAGAATCCGCAGGCCGTGCAGGAGACAGTCGCGAAGGCGATGGGCCTCAAGCCCACCGACGTTACCTGCCACGTGACGCTTTTGGGCGGCGGCTTCGGGCGCAAATCAAAACCGGATTATTGCGCTGAAGCGGCCATTCTCTCCAAGCAAATGGGCAAACCGGTGAAAGTGGTCTGGAGCCGCGAAGACGACATCCGCTTCGACTTTTATCACGCGGTAGCGGCCATGTACATCAAAGCGGCCACGGACGAGAAGGGTCGTCCCACGGCGTGGCTGCAGCGCAGTGTCTTTCCTCCGATCGGATCGCAGGATGATGTCGCGGCCAAATACGGCACCTTCGAGCTGGACATGGGCTGGAACGACGTCCCGTATGATATTCCCAACTTCCGCGCCGAGTGCGGACCGGCCGACACGAAGATTCGCATTGGCTGGATGCGCTCGGTCGCCAACATTCCCCACGCGTTCGCAGTCCAATCCTTCACCGATGAACTCGCAGCCGCTGCCGGCCGGGATCGTGTCGAATACTTGCTCGATGTTTTAGGTAAGCCACGCAAGATCGACTTGCGCCCGCCGGCGGAGCGCAAGGGCCCCGATCCGTACATGCTCGACATCGCGCGCATGCGGCGCGTGATTGAAATCGCGGCCGAGCAGTCCGGATGGGCGAAGAAGAAGCCGGGCAACGGGCGCGCGCTCGGCATCGCTGTTCACCGCAGCTTCCTCACTTATGTTGCGACGGTAGTCGAAGTCGAAGTGGACAAGGGCAAGCTCCGGATTCCGCGCGTGGACATGGTCCTCGACACCGGCAAGGTGATCAATCCGGATCGCGTCCGCGCACAGTTGGAGGGCGCGTCGGTATTTGGCGCCAGCATCGCGCTAATGGGCGAAATCACGGCCGCCAACGGCCGCGTCCAGCAATCGAACTTCAACACTTATCCGGTGGCGCGTCTCAACGAAGCGCCGGTGGAGACGCACGTTCACATCGTGCCCAGCTCCGCTCCGCCGGCCGGCGTCGGTGAACCCGGTGTTCCGCCCATGTCGCCCGCCATCTGCAATGCGATCTTCGCGGCCACGGGCAAACGGATTCGCGAGCTGCCGATCAAGAAACAATTGGGGTAAAGGCGAGTCGCCAGCCAAACATGCGGTGCAAATCTATTCTGACCACGGCGTTAGCAATAGCACTGAGCGCGGCCACAGCTCGGGCACAGGTTCAATCGCCTCCGGCTCCGTGGCGAGGGGCGGGGCCCACCCCGTGCGTGGGCTCGGACGGCGGCATCTTTCAATGCCCTCCGGCGGCGCGAGTGATCGCGATCCGCGCCGGACGCTTGTTCG
Source organism: Bryobacterales bacterium (assembly GCA_003166865.1). GTDB lineage: Bacteria > Acidobacteriota > Terriglobia > Bryobacterales > Bryobacteraceae > Palsa-89. The sequence continues at coordinate 62,938 of PMUP01000056.1, read as the reverse complement.
ATAGCAAGACCGGCCAGATGCTGACGAAACAGGTCGTGATTCTTTCGGGTGAGCGAATCACTGAAGTCGGATCCCAGGACCAGGTCAAGATTCCCGCGGCAGCGCAAGTGATCGACCTTAGCCGGGCCACGGTCTTGCCCGGCTTGATCGACGCGCACACGCACATGTTCGATGCGCGGGGCCCCAACGGAACCACGGAAGCTTCCATGCTGATCGCCGTCGCGAACGTGCAGGCGGATTTGCGGGCGGGCTTTACGGCCGCGCGCGACATGAGCACCCACGGTAACGGATACGGCGACGTGGCCGTCCGCAACGCCATTAACCAGGGGCGCATTGATGGCCCCCGCTATCAAGTATCGACTCGGGGAATTGTTTGGGGAGCGGCACCGCCCAATCCAGCGGCTCCCGACAACCCATTGGCGAGCGCCGTGGTTCGCTCGGTGGAAGAAGCGCGCGCGGCGGTCCGGGACCAGCTTGGCCGTGGCGCGGACTGGATCAAGCTGTTTCCAACGGGCGCTTATTCGTTCACTGCCACCGGCGTTGCCCAGTATGTGGTCACCTATCCGATGCCCGTACTACAGGCGTTGATCGATGAGACGCATCGTCTTGGGAAGAAGACGGCTTGTCACGTCTACGGAGGCGAAGGGCAAAAGAACGCCATCATCGCCGGCTGCGACACCATCGAGCACGCGTTCGGCCTAGATCAGGAGCAGGCCGATATGATGGTTCACAAGGGACTCTATTACGATCCGACTTTTGTTCGATACCTGGAGCCGGGAATCGACGACAACGATGCCAGGAACACTGGCGGCAAATACCGCATGATCCCGATATTTGAAAATGCTGTTCGTGTAGCCGCCGCGACCAAAGGTATGAAAATCATGCTGGGCAGCGGAGCCGATGGCGCGACGTACGCCCACGGCACGCAGGCCCTCGACTTTGAAGCGTTGGTGAAGCGTGCCGGCCTGAGTCCGGCGCGCGCTATTCAGGCCGCAACCGCAATCAACGCCGAAGTGCTGGGATGGCAGGACCAGATCGGGTCCGTCGACAAAGGTAAGTACGCCGATCTGATCGCCGTCTCAGGCGACCCGCTGGTTGACATCACCGAACTCCAGCGCGTCAAGTTTGTGATGAAGGGTGGAAAGGTGATCAGGAACGACATGGGGCAAAGTGCGCCCCGATGAGGAGGAGGATTTTTCTAAATGACTAACAACCCCAGTAGGGCGCTTCTATTTGCGCCAGCCCTGATAGCGGTGATGGCACCTGCGCTTGGCGCGCAGCAATCCTGCGAGCAGTTGATGAACCTCAAGCTGCCGCACACGAGTATCACTTCTTCAATTCTGGTTCCAGAGGGACCGTTTTCCACATCCGGATTCAACGGGAATTCGCCGCCCGTTAATGTGCCCGCCCGCTGCGTCGTGAAAGGTGTTGTCAGGCCCACCAGCGATTCCGAAATCAAGTTCGAGTTGTGGCTTCCAGCCGCGAGCTGGAACGGAAAGTATCAGCAGGCCGGCAACGGCGGGTGGGCGGGCGCGATTCCGGCGCAGTCCCTGATCGAACCGTTGCGGCGCGGATATGCCACAGCGGGAACAGACGACGGCCACGAGGGCGGCGTAACCGGCGCAAGTTGGGCCACGGGACATCCGGAGAAGCTGGTCGACTTCGGATATCGCGCGGTGCATGAGACCGGCTTACAGGCCAAGGCGATCGTGCGCGCCTTCTATGGCAAGGATCCCGCGCGTTCTTACTTCGTGGGCTGCTCGGACGGCGGCCGCGAGGCGCTCATGGAGGCACAGCGTTATCCCGAAGACTTCGATGGCATCATCGCGGGAGCGCCGGCCAACAGTTGGTCGCGCCTGATGGCGGGTGGTGTGTGGAACGAACAGGCTCTACTGAACGACCCTGCCAGCAACCTGCCGCCGTCCAAGCTCCCTGCGATCCAGAAGGCCGCGCTGGCTGCTTGTGACGCGCTGGATGGCGTGAAGGACGGACTCGTCGAAGATCCCCGGGCCTGCCATTTCGATCCTGCGGTGCTGACCTGCAAAGCCGGGGACAGTCCGGAATGCCTCACATCGCCGCAGGTGGAAGCGGTGCGCAAGATCTACTCCGGTCCCAAGAACCCGCGTACCGGCGCCCAGATTTCTTTCGGATTCCCGCCGGCCACCGAAGCTGGGCCAGGCGGCTGGTCCCTCTGGATTACCCCCGCACGGCCGCCCGCAGCCGTTCAATTCGCATTCAGCAATTCCTTCTATGCGGATGTCGTATTTGAAAACCCGAAATGGGATTATCGAACCATGAATTTCGATAAAGATGTCGCGATCGGCGACGAGAAAGCCGGCTCCATTCTCAACTCCACCAGCCCGGATCTGCGGGCATTCCGCGCGCACGGGGGCAAGCTCATCCAGTACCACGGCTGGGGCGACCCGGCGATTTCGGCTTTGGGCTCCATCGACTATTACGGCCGCGTCCGTGAGTTTCTGGCGAAGGATCCGGGAGTCGGCGTCAACGACTTTTACCGGTTATTCCTGGTTCCGGGAATGGGTCACTGCGGAGGCGGCGCGGGGCCGAACAACTTCGGAAATATGTTGCAGAGCGGTCGATCCGCCGCTGTGGACGCGGAGCACGACGTTGTCTCGGCGCTGGACCGCTGGGTGGAGAAAGGCACCGCGCCGGACAAGATTATCGGCACGGGAACCGCGGTCGACGAGCCTTCCAAGACTCTGACGCGCCCGCTCTGCCCCTACCCGCAGGTTGCGCACTATAAGGGCACCGGCGACACCAACGATGCGGCGAATTTCGCGTGCGCCGCGCCCCTGAATCCGCGCTAAATTAGGGCTTATTAACTGAGATAGGTACTCATGACCAACCTGAAACCTGTAGATGTCGCCATCATTGGCGGCGGCTGGACTGGCCTCGCCATGGCGAAGGAACTCGTGAGCCGCACCTCGGTCAGCGTGCTGGCGCTGGAACGCGGCGCGCCCCGAACCTTGGCCGATTACGCGATGGACATGGACGAGCTGGACTACGCCATCCGCTTGCGCATGATGCAGAACATCGCCGAAGAAACCATCACGCACCGGCACTCGGCGCGCGATTCAGCGGTTCCTGTCCGGCAGTACGGCTCCTTCCATCCGGGCACCGGCGTGGGTGGCGCGGGCGAGCATTGGACTGGCATGTGCTTTCGCTTTATGCCGGACATCTTCACTCTGCGAACGCATCTGACCGAAAAGCACGGGGCTGCTCACCTGCCCGCGGATCTGGCGGTGCAGGACTGGGGCGTGACGTACGATCAACTGGAGCCGCACTATTGGTACGCCGAACAGATGATGGGGGTCAGCGGCAAGGCCGGCAATCTGGGCGGCAAGCTGATTGACGGCGGAAATATTTTCGAATCGCCGCGCTCCCAGGAGTACCCCACGCCGCCGCTGAAGCATTCCTATGCGTCCTTCTTGTTCAAGGAGGCGACGCGGAAGCTGGGCTATCATCCCTATCCGACGCCTGCGGCCAATCTGAGCGAGAATTTCACCAATCCCGACGGCGTGACACGTCCTGGTTGCGTCTACTGCGGCCATTGCTCGCGCTTCGGTTGCATGATTGGAGCGAAGTCGCAGCCCACTAATACGCTGCTCCCGGTACTGCGCAAACATAAGAGCTTCCAATTGCGAACAGGAAGCTGGGTGCGCCGCATCGTGCATGAGAACGGGCGCGCTACTGGGGTGCAGTTCACGGATGCGAACGGGGACGAGTTCTTCCAGCCCGCCGAAACCGTGGTTCTTGCTTCCTTCACACTGAACAACGTGCGCCTGCTGTATCTTTCGAAGATCGGCACGCCGTACGATCCGGCGGCGGGCAAGGGAACGCTGGGCCGGAACCTGACGCATCAGGTGCAGGGCGGCGCGCGGATCTTCTTCGACAAGCCGCTCAATGCGTTTATGGGCGCGGGGTGCGTCGGCCAGCGGATTTCCGATTACGACGGAGGCAACGGGCTGACCGGCGAGGACGGACTGCTGCGGTTGGGGATGCTGAGCGCCAACAGCAACGGCGAACTGCCCATCGCGTCCTTCGGCGCTCTGCCGCCGGGCACGTCGAAAGCCAATTGGGGCGCGGAGTGGAAGGCCGCTTCGCTCCAATGGCGCGACCGCGTGGCGCAACTGTCATTAGCCGGCGAACACATGTCGTATCGCCAGAACTACATGGATCTGGACCCGTCGTACACCGACAAGTTCGGCGATCCGCTGCTGCGCTTCACGCTGAATTGGACCGACCACGAGTATAAGCAGCAGGAATTCGCGTACGATCTTTCGGCGAAGATCGCGCCGGCCATGGGAGCGAAGGTGGATCCCACGCGCCCGTCACGGGCCAGGTACAACGTGATCCAGTATCAGAGCACGCACATTCAAGGGGGCGCAATGATGGGGGCCACGCCCGAGACCAGCGTGGTGAATCCTTATCTCCAGCACTGGGACGTGCCGAATTTGTGGGTGCTGGGCGCTTCGTCGTTCCCGCAGAACGCGTCCGGGAATCCGACGCTCACGGCGCTGGCGGTGACGTACTGGGCCGCCGACGCGGTGATCAACAAGTATTTGAAACATCCAAGGAGGTTGGCGTGAAACGCCGCGAATTTTTGACCATTCCAGCCAGCGCGCTCGGCGGCACACTGCTGTACACCCTCGCCCGCGAACCGTTTCGGTTGCAGGCGCAAGAGGGCACGGTAAAAGTTCCGCTCCGCTTTTTCACCGCGGGCGAAGCTCGTGTGATTGCCACGGCCTGCGAGCGAATCTTCCCCAGCGATGCCAACGGGCCGGGCGCGAAGGAAGCCGGAGTTGTGATCTACATCGATAGGCAACTGGCCGGTCCCTACGGCGCCGACAAATATCGCTACACCAAGGGGCCGTTCGTCGATTCGTATCCCGAGCATGGCTATCAGGGGAAGGAAAACCCGCGCGAAACCTATCATCAGGGCATCGCTAAGCTAGGGAATAATTTCGACGAGCTTCCAGTGGCGGAGCAGATCCAGAAGCTGCAGTCGATGGAGAAGACGCATTTCTTCCAGTTACTGCGAGCGCACACCATCGAGGGCATGTTCTCGGATCCAATGCATGGCGGAAACGCCGGGCTGATCGGCTGGCAACTAGTGGGATTTCCGGGGCCGCGCATGAGTTACAAAGAGGACATCGATCAGCATTTTGGCGCGGAGTTTCGACCCAAGCCGGCGAGCCTGGAGCAGATCATGCGGCGTCCGGGAAAACCTTGGGAAGACGAGAAGGCGTAGCGCTTATCTCACTTCGCTACCGTCGGATATTTGATCCCAAGTTGTTCGAGATAGTTGTCGTATTTCGATGGATCGTAATAGAGCGCCTTCATGCGCGGGCGAAACTCGTCCATCGTTTTCTGATTGAGCCAGATGGCCGGCTTGTCGTCCGGACGTAGGAAGCTCTTGTACTTGATGTCCTTGGTCTGGACGTTGTTGTAGTAGTCCCAGCTTTTTTGCACAAGTTCCGGGTGCAGCAGAAGATCGAGCATCGTCATCGCCTGCACCTTTGCCCCGGCCACCACACCCTTATGCGCGATGGGCGTCGCCATGGAGACACCGTTGGCCCAGTTGTGTCCAGGGCCGCCTGGAATATTGGAAGGATAGTTGAGCGTCACGGTGGGCACGGCCCAGGAAATATCGCCGATGTCGTCGGAGCCGCCGCCGGTGGGTCCGATCGAGCCTAGACCATCGTCGTCATCTGCCTCTGGCACGGCCTTCGGCTTCTTCAATTCCGGAATCTTGGCGGCGAGACCGCGCTCGGGAACCTTGAGCTCTTTTTGCAGGGCCTTGGCCAGCGTCTGATCGTCCGCCGACCATTGCGGCAGGCCCACGCGCTTGATGTTCTCGTACATGTCTTCGGCTACCGGAACGTTGAAGTGTCCGGGCCACGCGCTCCCGAGCAGGCGGGACGTATAAGTGGTGTCGGTCATCAGCGCCGCTGCTTGCGCCATGTTGTCGCCGATACGCCACAGATTCATGATGTGGTCGTAGTCGGCCTCGCGATAGTAATACCAGACGCTGGCGTTGGGCGGCACGACATTCGGCTGATCGCCGCCATTTGTAATCACGTAATGCAGCCGCGTAGCCAGCCGCAGATGTTCGCGGCGGAAGTTCCAGCCCACGTCCATGAGCTCCACCGCATCCAAAGCGCTTCTTCCACGCCACGGCGCGGCCGCCGCGTGTGCGCTTTCGCCTTTGAAGCTGTATTCAATCGAAACCAGTCCGTTCATGGTAGTCGGGCCGATCGTCACTCGAAAATTGTCGCCGACATGGCAGAAAAGCACCACGTCGACGTCCTTGAAAACTCCCGCGCGCACGTAGTAGGCCTTGGTGCCCAGATCTTCCTCCGCCACACCCGGCCAGAGTTTGATGGTTCCCGAAAGATGCTCGCGCTCCATCACCTTCTTCACTGCGATGGCGGCAATGATGTTGAGCGGCATGCCGGAATTGTGGCCTTCTCCATGCCCGGGAGCACCTTCGATCATGGGATCGTGATAGGCCACGCCCGGTTTCTGTGAAGCCTGCGGGATATCGTCAATGTCAGAGCCGAGCGCGATCACCGGCTTGCCCTGCCCCCACGTGGCGACGAATGCGGTGGGAATGCCGGCTACACCGCGCTCGACCTTGAAACCTTCCTTTTCGAGGATTCCGGTGAGGTACTTGGACGTCTCGAATTCCTGAAATCCCAGCTCGCCGAAACTGAAGACGCTGTCGACCATCACCTGAGCCTGCTTTTTCATCCCCTCGATTTGGCCGGCCAGGTCGGCTTTGAGCGCAGCTTCCTTATCGGGCTCGATCTTCTGTTGGCCGGAGGCGCAGCTTCCAAGAAGCACGCAGGATAAAAGTAGTTTTCGCATCGATTAATACCCTCCCTAACCGCCGATATCGGATTATCGCGCGTCTGGGCTGCCGCTCAGATCAGCTTTCGACGCAGCTTCGTCCTTGAGCGGAGTTGCTTTGTCCGGGTCCACGCGCACCATCAAATACGCGATGTGGTCGTCGATTTTAGTGAACCAGTGCCCGACGCCCGCGGGTATGATCACCACGTCGCCCGGCTTGAGTTGGTAAGTTGCGCCGCCGCGAATGGAGACGCCGTTGCCTCCCGGACCGTTCAACAACCGCACAGCACGATCGTCAGCCGGCCGCCGTTTCAACTCCGTAATGTCGGAGCCCAGAACCAACGTCGCCGATCCGTCGATGATGTGATAAACCTCGCTCACCAAGTCGTGTTCGGCCACCGCGCCGCCCGCGGTCTTACTGCGATACACCACGCCAATATCCACGTTGCTCTTGCCCACGTCCACGGCTCGAACCTGCTGATCGGTGACAACAGCGTTGGCCGGCGCTCGTTTGAGGTACGCCTGAATCTCGCCGCTCGCGATATACGTGCCCGAGCATTTGTTGCAACTGGGGTGCGAGTCCTGCGCCAGCAGCGCTGAGGCGCAACCGGCCAGAAACAGAATTTTCCAATCGATTCGCATGTTCATTCTCTCCTGATTAATGCTGAGGCCACACGACGCGCTGGTCCTTGCTGGTGACCGGCGCCAAACCTTTATACACGAATCGCTGCACTCGTTGCCCGCGGTAGGTCTCGGTGGTGTAAATGTTGCCCTTTGAATCGGTGGCGATGCTATGCACGCCGTAGAATTCGCCAGGCTGGCGGCCGCCTTCGCCAAAGGTTGTCAGAACTTCGAGTGACGCGCGGTCCACGATGTGCACGCGGTCGTTTTCTCCATCCGCGACATACAAGAAGTTCTGCTGCGGATCGTGCGAAAAGGTAATATCCCAAACCGATCCGGAACCCAGCGTCTGCTTCTCGATGAACGCCTCTTTGACGAAAGTCCCGTCCGGATGGAAGACCTGTATCCGATCGTTCACGCGATCGCAGACATACAATAGACCGTCGTTCGACAGCATGGCGCAGTGCACCGGATTGCGAAACTGCTGCGCGGGCGGGCCATCCGGTTTATACGGGCCTAGGTCTGCGTCGTCGGGCTTGTGGCCGTAAGCGCCCCAATGCCGCTTGTACCGGCCGGTGTCGGCGTCGAACACGATCACGCGATGGTTGCCGTAGCCATCCGCGACGTACAGCTCATTGGTCTTCGGATCGACGAAGGTCTTAGCCGCCAGCCGGACATTCTCGACATCGTTGCTGCCTTTGCTATGGCCGGGCTTGCCGATCTGCAACAGGAAGTTTCCGTCTTGCGTGAACTTGAGAATAGAATTATCGTGAAAGCTATCGACTTTGTCGCCGGGCTTCGACTCCTCATCCTGGCCGTTGATCGCGCCCCGCCCGCTTTGCGGTCCCCGGCCGTTGCCGCCCAGCCAAACGTTGCCCTTGTAGTCGACCGTGATCCCGTGCGCCGACTCGGGCCAATCGTAACCGGCGCCCGGACCGCCCCAGTGCCCGATCAGGTTGCCTTCCTGATCGAACTCTAGAACCGGCGGCGCTGGTCCGCAGCACTGCGAGATGGGCGGAGTGGTGGTGGCGTGCTGTTCGCCGGCTTCGAGCGAACCAACGCGATGAATGATCCAGATATGGTCCTGGGCGTCGGCCGAAACGCCGATGGTTTGGCCGAGAATCCAATGATTGGGCAGCGGCTTCGGCCAGAACGGATCCACTTCAAACCGTGGCGCCATCACCGCGGCGGCGTGAACCACAGAACGCTTATGCAGCTGACCCAAAAGCGCCACCAGCGCAATACACAACAACAAGCCGCGTTTCATCGGATTTATCCTCCCCGAACAAAATCCATGGTGCAAGAAACGGAAGTAGGACGGCCATCCTGGGAGGCGGGCTTGAACCTCCACACTTGGAGGTTAACCGGCATACCTTTTTCATCAATGTCGAATGTCGCCGTGGCGGTCGCGCTAATGGCATCATCGGCGACACGAGGAGCCGGACCCTTTTCGATAACGGGCCGCGACGCCGTGATTGCATTTTCATCCAGACCTAGGCCTAGCCTACGCAAAACTTTGAAATCGCGGTCCTTGCCATCCGAGCCGACAACGATTCGCAACGTGACCGTCCCCTCCAGCCGGGATTTGCGAGCTTCCTCGGAATACTCTGGCTCAACCTTATAGAGAAGACGCGGCGAGCTGACGCCGCCGCCAACCTTGTGAGCATCCGCTGGGAGCGTGTCCTGCGCGCCGCACACAGCCGCCACACACAATGTTCCACACAAAAACCGCAGTTTGGTTTTCGCGCTATTCATCGGAAAATGGCCCCTCACAAGCTTATACTAAGACGTCTATTGTTTGAGACTCGTGGCTGCCCTCGACCCTTGGTGCAGCTATGTTCTTAAATGGGGTAACGTATAGAGGGACTCAACGTCCCGGATGAGGGGGAGCTGCTGAATTGTGCGGCATTGCAGGCTTTACGCATGGACATCGCGCCGCGGCGCCCGGGCGAATCCAGAATGCGGTTGCGACACTCTTCCATCGCGGTCCGAACCAGCAAGGCGTCTTTGAGTCCGAGGCCGTCTCCCTCGGCGCCGCGCGCCTGAAGATTATCGATATTGACGGGGGAGATCAGCCCATCATATCCGAGGATGACGACACCGTCATCGTCTTCAATGGCGAGATCTACAATCATCTGGAATTGCGCCGGGAACTGGAACAGCGCGGATATCGCTTCCGCTCCCACTGCGACACCGAAACCGTTCTGAATGCGTTCCTCGAGTGGGACACAGAGTGTTTCGCGCGGCTGCGCGGGATGTTCGCGGTGGCGCTGTGGCGTGCGTCTGACCGCCGGCTCGTCCTGGCTCGCGATCGCATGGGGATCAAACCGTTGTACATCGCNNCTGGATTGTTATTTGTCGCTGAACTATGTGCCCGCGCCATGGACCTTGGTGGACGGGATTGAGAAATTGCTTCCAGGCCAATGGATGGAGTGGCGGCGCGGCACGATTCGGACTGATCGCTACTGGTGCTTGCCAACCGGCAAAGAAAATGCCGAGCGCTGGACGCCCGAGTCAGCCGAAGCCGAGCTGGATCGTCTCCTGAAGGAGTCCGTTCAAGAACATCTGGTGTCCGACGTGCCCTTGGGCGTTTGGCTCAGCGGTGGATTGGACTCGTCCAGCCTGGTGCATTATGCGGCCGAGGCATCCAGTTCGCGTCTCAAGACGTTTTCCATTACTTTTCGCGGCCGTAGCTTCGATGAGACGCGCTATGCGCGACAAGTGGCGGACTGGTACGGAACCGAACACACCGAGCTCGACCTCAACCCCGAACAGGATCTGCCGGCGGCGATTCACGAGCTCGCCTACTACGGTGATGAGCCGAATGCGGATTCCGGCGCGCTGCCGGTGTGGTTCCTTTCCCGGCTGACCAAGGCCAGCGCCACGGTGGCGCTCAGCGGAGAAGGCGCCGACGAATTGTTCGGCGGATATCTGATGCAGCGCGCCAGCTTGCTGGCACACACCGCCCGCAAATTCCCTCCCGCCGCTCTCCGGGCGTTGCTTGGGGCCGCCCGACTTTGGCCCGTGTCGAACGATAAGATCGGATTCGAATACAAGCTGAAACGGTTCCTGGAAGGCTGCCGGATGCCCGCGGCACGGGCGCATGCCTATTGGAGTGGAACGTTCGACGACCAGGAAAAGCACTCACTGCTTCAGCCAACGCTTCCGCGAGCCTTGGATTCTGTCCTGCGAGAGCTGGCGTCAACAGGCGACGACTTGCAGTCTTATCTCTGGTTCGACCAAAAATACTTTCTTCCGGATAACATCCTCACCAAGGTCGATCACACCAGCATGGCTCACGCGGTGGAAGTGCGGCCGCCGTTTCTCGACCATCGGATCGTGGAATTCGCAAGCTCACTCCCGGCGAGCATGAAAATCCAGGGCTCCCAACAAAAAGTGATCTTGAGGAACTTGATGCGCGCGAAACGCTTTCCACCCATCCTCAATAGAAAGAAAATCGGCTTTGACATTCCCACGCACGATTGGTTCCGTGGACCGCTCCGGCCGTTGCTCGAGGAAGCCGTGGCATTTGCGTCCGCTGAACATGGCGAGTTCTTTCAGCTCCCGAGAATCAAAGCTCATGTGCGAGCCCATCTCGACCGGCGCGCCAACCTGGGCTATCATCTGTGGGGATTGATGATGCTGTTCCTTTGGATGAAAAAATGGGGAATCCAGACCAGAGTGCCGGCCGCGGCGACGCCACGCCGGACGATGGAACGCGCTTTCACAGCTACCTCATAGTTCTTCTCGTTGCTGCCGCGGTCTATGCGGGCTGCATGATTTCGCCTCCGTCGCTGATGGACGACGTGGACGCCGTGCAGGCGCAGATCGCGCGAAACATGCTGGCATCCGGCGACTTCGTGACCGCCCGGCTGGATGGAATTCCCTATCTCGAAAAAGCGCCGCTCATCTATTGGCTGATCGCTGGGTCGTTCAAAATCTTCGGAGCCACGGACTGGGCCGCGCGCATTCCCATGGTCCTTGCAGCCATTGCGTTGGCTTGGCTGACCACCGCGTTTGGGATGTGGGCGTTCGGCCGCCGAGCTGGGCTCTATGCTGGCCTTTGCATATCGACGTGCTTCGGCCTCTTTCTTTTCACGCGCATTCTGATCCCCGACGTGATGCTCACCACGTGTATCGCTCTTTCGATGTGGGCGTTCCTCCGCGCGATCGATGAAACGGAACGGCGCCCGCGATGGTGGGCATTCGTCATGGCGGCGAGCTTAGGAACCAGCTTGTTGTTCAAAAGCCTGGTCGGCGTAGTGTTCCCGGTGACTGCGGCGTTACTATATCTCGCCGTTACCAGGCAGTTGTTTGACGCCAAGGTTTGGAAGCGCCTTCATCCGCTCAGCGGCCTTCTGGTCGTGCTGGTCATTGCCGCGCCGTGGCACGTCATTGCGGCAGTGCGAAATCCTCCCTATTTCGATTTCACGATGCGCAGCGCTCCAGGCGAATATCATGGCTTCCTGTGGTTTTATTTCATCAACGAGCAACTGCTGCGTTTCTTGAACATGCGCTACCCGCGTGATTACGATACAGTCCCGCGCCTTTACTTTTGGCTGTTTCATCTGCTGTGGCTGTTTCCTTGGAGCGTGTACCTCCCCGCCGCAGTGAACCAAAGTGTCAGGCTTGGTTTCAAGCCGCCCGACCGCGCGGGGAAGGCACGGTTACTGGCGCTGTGCTGGATCGGCTTCATTCTGGTGTTTTTCACCTTTTCCACCACGCAAGAATACTACTCGATGCCCTGTTATCCGGCGCTCGCGCTTTTGCTGGGATCCGCGATGGCTGCCGGGGGCAACTGGATCCGATACGGCACGCGCGTCCTGTGCGGCATATTCATCGCCGCGGCCGTGGCTGTCCTCACGTTGTATTTTCTAGCCGGGAATCTTCCGGCGCCCGGCGACATTTCCTCGGCGCTTAGCTCCAACCCCGGCGCCTACAAGCTTTCGCTCGGCCACATGGAAGATCTCACGATCGCCTCGTTCGCCTATCTTCGACTGCCGCTTCTGGTGGCCGCGCTTGCGTTTCTGGTGGGAGCGGCCGGCACCTTTCGCGCTAAAGCACAACGCGCCTTCCTGGCCATTGCCCTAATGGCCATCCTGTTTTTTCAGGCCTCGCGTATCGCCATGGCGGCGTTCGATCCTTATCTCTCCTCGCGACCGCTCGCCGAAGCTTTGTTCCGCGCGCCCTCGGGAAAGCTCATTGTGGATCATCACTACTACACGTTTTCATCGATCTTCTTCTATACGAACCGCGATGCTTTGTTGCTGAATGGCCGGTTCAACAACCTGGTGTACGGTTCCTACGCACCCGGCGCGCCGAATGTGTTTATCGACGACGCGCAATGGAAAGCGCTGTGGCTGCAGCCGGACCGATATTATCTTGTGATCACCCAGAAAGCGGCCGAGCGTCTGAAGAACCTGGTCGATCCTAAACTGCTCACCACTGTTGCCCAGAGTGGAGGCAAGTTGCTCCTGACGAACCACCCGGTGATTTGAGCCGGCGTCGGGCTACAACATTTTTCGCAATGACAATCCCGCGCCAAAACGGGTTTCGACAGTTCCGATCAGCTTGAAACCACATGCCATATAAAACCCCTGTGCATGGGGATTTCCAACCACACACAGAGCGGCCGAGCCTTGCGCGCGCGCCACGCCGGCGCAGTATTCCGCCAACATCTTCCCCACGCCCTCGCGCCAGGTGTTTGGCTCAACAAACAAACCGTCGAGCTCGGTCTCTCGGTCGTTCCGAGGCAGCACGGCGGCAAATCCGACGATTGCGCCGTCCCGTTCCGCAACAAACACTCGCCCAGCGGCGATCTGCGCAAGTGGGAGTTCGATGGCATCGGGATTGGCGAGCAAGGCTTCGCGATCCCCTGCATTGCTTAGGGATGCGCGCAACTGCAAAGCTTCGAGGGCCTTTTGTTCGGATAGGATCGCCGGCCGAATCAGGACGTTGTTCAACTGCCCACCAGCACCACGCCGGCCAGCACCGCCAGCGCGCCCGCCGCTCGTCGCGCGCCGATGCGCTCGTGTAAAACGAACTTGGCTAGCAGCGTCTCCAGGACAAAACTCGACGAGGATGCCGGCACGGCGAAACTCAGCGGCTCGGTTTGCACCAAGGCCATAAACGTCAAGAACGATACCGCGTTGCAGGCGATACCCAGGATCAGCAGGCGTCGCCGCGCGATAACATGCAGCAATCGCGCCAGCCCGCGCGCGCTCACGGATTGCTCACCGGCGCGCTTCATTTCGTGGCTCTGGAGTAGATCGGCCGCGACGGTCGCGATGACCATTGCCGCCACCAGCACCCACCTCATTTCGGGCCCTCCGCGGCTGGGGTGATGTCGATTGGAGTAGTGTCTGGCGAAGTGGATCCGACCAACGCTGCGCCGGCAAAGATCAGCAGCGTCCCCAGCCAGCGCTGGCGCGTGACGGTTTCATGCAGGAACACCTTCCCGAGGAACACCGCGATCACGTATCCGATGGCGGTAACAGGAAGTACAAAACTCAGGTCCGCCAAGCTGAGCAGCGCCATTCGCGTCAGCAGGGCCAGGATCAGCGCGGCAACTCCCATCGCAACGAACGGGTTCAGCATGGCGCGCAGATACAGCGCGGGATTCATCGACATTCTCTCGGGGACCTGCTTCATTCCCCAGGCCATCGAAGAATTTCCGGCGGCCTTGAGCGCCAGGAAGAACAGCAGAACGGAGTAAGTTTTGAGAACGGCGCTGGAGGAGCGCGCGAGATTCGTCATCCGCCCGCGCGCCGCAAAAGTTTCTCGGCTTCCTGCCGGGGAGGGTCGTCCGGAGTCAGGCTGGCGTGCAGATAACTCTGCAAAAGTCCCCGCGCCTGCTCCAGATTGCGATGATTTTCGATATCCGATCTGGCTTCCGCAAAGGCAACCCTGGGTTGGCTCGGCGCCAGCTTTCTGGCTTGCTCGAACAGGGCATCGCTCTCCGCCAGGCGCCCGCGTTTGGCGACGTATCGCGCCACATCCAATACGCGGCCGGCTTCATTGGGCGCAAGTTGCATGGCCCGGCGCAGATGCGCCTCCGCGGCGGCGTAATCCTTTTTTCGGTCGGCGAGTTGAGCTTCTTCAAACTCATACTCGGGAGGCCGCTCACTGGCGATGCTCTTGGCGAGGGCCGCGGCTTTTTCCAATCCACCGCCGAGAAAACCGGGTGCGTTGAGGTAGAAATCGAACAGATCGTTTTTGGCTTCACGATTGTGCGGGTCCAAGGCAACTGCTCGCTCGAAACACTGGCGGGCTTTGGATGCATGGATACCGGCCGTCAGCCAGCCGCTGGTTTCCGCGCGCCGTCCCCAAGCGCGGCCGAGCCAAAGTTCGTACTCGGAATTGGTGGGAGAAACTGCGAGAGACTTGTCAAGGAATTCGATGGCTCGCTTGTAGTCGCCGAGCATGAAGTAATTCTTGCCGCTCAGGAGATAGTTGGCTGCGTCGGGTGCCGGATCTTCCGCCAAAACATGCAGTGAGCCCTCGTACTCGGTGCGCTGGTAGAGCGCGCTGGCGCGGCCCATCACATCGGGAGTTGCCCCAGCAGTGGCGACGAGAAGCGAAAAACAAATCAATGTGCGCATGGCAGGATGATTCGCCCGGGGCAATTTCAGTGACAATTTCAGTCTATCCAATACGCAGTCGCTTGAACACGGGGACTTTGGCAAAGTCCACGATGAATGCAAAGACGCCTGCCGCCACCAGTGTTCCTCCAACAAGATAGATGCATAGCGGGGCCATTGCGATTCCGCTGATCGCGAGCGCTGAGGCGATGAGCACATCAACTACAGACGATCCGACCAGCCATCGGCTTGGACGGCAGGACCCCAGGCGCTGGCGTTCACGATTCGTATAGGTGATTGCCTGATTGCCAAACACGATGAGCACGAAGGCTACGGTTTGCAGCGTTTCGATTCCTAGGCCGAGCCGAAATTTGGCGAAGGCCAGAATGGTGGTGCAGAAGAGCAGCTCACAGATTCCCATGAAGACTCCCGCGATCGTCAACTGGCCGATTCGCCAGGCATTGGGAGTTGGAGACGGGCGCACGTTGTCCGTCGTCAGGGACATGCCGAGGAGATCGCCCGTGAGCATGATAATCACCATCAACATTGGCGTCAGGATCGCGTGCCCGGTCATGACCAGGCCCACCGCCAGGAAGAGCACCTGCACAACTTTCTTGGTAACCGAGTTGAGGGTATAAGTCAGAATGCGCTGGAACGTCACGCGGCCTTCTTTCACCGCAGCGACAATGCCGACGAGTCCTGGTTTCGTCAGCACGATGCCAGCCGCCGACTTGGCAACATCGGTCGCAGTCGACACCGCGATTCCCATTTGGGCCTGGCGAAGCGCCGGCGCGTCGTTAGCTCCGTCGCCGCACATACCAACGATGTGGCCGCTCTTTTGAAACGCTTTAACGAGGTTGTACTTTCCCTCGGGCAGAATGCCGGCGAAGACCGCGAAATCCTCGGGGCGCACATCGGCGGGGATCGGCCCGGGTGGACAGACTTTTCCGTCCAGTCCCACGGCGTGAGCCACGATGGCTGCCGTCGCCGGGGCATCGCCGGTCACCATGACCGCGCGCACTCCCAGCGTGTGCAGTTCCGTAATTAACGCGGCTGAATCCGGCCGGGGCGGATCGCTGAGAGCGATGATACCAGCAAGCTTCAGCGCGCTTGGTGGACCGATCGCGACGGCCAGAACGCGGAAGCCCTGCGCCTCAAGCTCGTTCGCCGTCTTGGCCGCTTCGGGGTCTGGTTGCGTAAGCCCGGCCACCGCGGCAAAGGCTCCCTTCACGGCACGCACGGTCGCTCCGCCGGGATCAGTAGCCGTCGCTTCCGACATCTTGGTCGCGGGATCGAACGGAACGAACTTGATCAGTTTCGGCAGATCGGAGGCCGGTGTTTTCGCTGCGGCGGCTCGTATCGCGCCATCCACCGGATCTTCGCCGCCGTCCGAACCCGCGAGCGCAGCCACTCCCAAGACGTGCGATTCATCGAAGCCGGACATGGCATGGACGGCCGTTACCGTCAGCGCGTTTTCGGTCAGCGTACCGGTTTTGTCCGAGCACAGCACATCGATGCTGGCCGCTTCATCCACCGCGGAAAGCCTGGTTGGAAGAACGTCCAGCTTTGCCAGAGCTCGCGCCCCGAGCGCCGACGCAAACGTAAAGGTGGCCGGCAGCGCTACTGGAATCGACGCCAAAATCCCCGTGAGCACCAGAGGAATGATCTCGCCACCCGGCATCTTGAGAATGTAGGCATATCCCACCAGCATCGCGATGATGACGCCATTCACCATGGCGAGATTGCGCACCACGCGCAGGACGGCCTTCTGCTGCGAGCTTACGACGTGCGCCGTGCGAACCAGCTCCGCGGTGCGTCCAAACTTGGTGCGCGCTCCGGTGGCCGTCACCTCGGCCTCCGCTTCGCCGCGCCGGACCAGCGCTCCGGCATAAGTTTCGAACCCGGCGCCAGCTTCGATCGGAACGGATTCGCCGGTGAGCATGGACTGGTCCAGCAGCACCGAGCCTTCAGTAAGCCGTACGTCGGCGGCAACCACGGCGCCGAGCGATAGCTTCACAATATCGCCGGGCACCAGTTGGGCAGCGGGCACGGTGGCCCAAACATTATCGCGGCGGACCGATGCATTCAGCGCAAGCCGCGACTTCAGCGCGGCCAGAGTCGCCTGAGCTCGACCTTCCTGGAGGAATCCGAGCGCCGCGTTGAAGATCAGCAGGACCGCGATGATCGCGCCCTCGACGTACTTGCCGAGCGCAATCTCGAGCACGATCGCCGCCTCGAGCATCCATGGAACCGGAGCCCAGAACTTGGCCAGCGCCCTGCGCAATGGACGCTCAGCCGTGTCGGGCACAGCGTTTGGACCGTACTTTTCAAGCCGGATTCGGGCTTCAGCGCTGGTGATGCCGGTCACTTCGTGAGCAGCTTGCGAATCGATTTCAATTCCAGCCGGCGCTTCGGGGTGGTTTTGGGATACGCCATCTTCAGTTCGCTGAGCGCATCCAAGACGATCTGGGAAACAATCAACCGGGCATTCTCCTTGTCGTCAGCGGGCACGACGTACCATGGCGCGTGATGCGTGCTGGTGGCACTCAGGCAAGCCTCAAAAGCCCGCACGTAATCCTTCCAGTATTTCCTCTCGTGAATATCCGCCAGGCTGAATTTCCAGTTCTTGTCCGGCTCATCAATGCGATCGAGAAACCGCCTGCGCTGCTCATCCTTCGATAGGTGGAGGAAGACTTTGACCATCCTGGTACCGTTACGGTGGAGATGCTCCTCGAAATCCGCGATGGAGCGATAGCGTTTCTCCCAGAAGTCTTTCTCGTCGCGCAGTTCTTCGGAAAGCCCCTCGTTGCGGAGAAGCTCCGGATGCACACGAACCACCAGCACCTCCTCGTAATAGGAACGGTTGAAGATGCCGATCCGCCCGCGTTCCGGCAGGCAGCGCGTGGTGCGCCAAAGAAAATCATGTTCCAGCTCCTCGGCGCTGGGTTGTTTGAAACCGAAAACCTGGCAGCCTTGTGGATTGACCCCCGACATGACGTGCCGAATGGCGCCGTCCTTGCCGGCGGAGTCCATACCTTGAAAAATCATGAGCAGCGCATAGCGGTTGGACGCGTACTGAAGCTGTTGCAGCGAACTCAGCTTCTTAACGTGTTCGCCCAGGAGTTCTTGATACTCCTTCTTCGATTTGCAAAAGGGCTTCACAATGGTCGGCCACTCATTGAGCTCGACCTTTTTCCCGGCCACGCGGAAATCCTTTGAATTGATTTTCATCTTCGGTTTTCCTACAAATTGGCTACACCTTTGCTTCCGGCGAATGGGCGACTCCTCCCGGAGGCAGGCATTCCGGCACGTCCAGGCGCGCCACACCAATCCGATCATCCGCCATCCCGTAATAAACGTCGAAGCGGTCCGGTGAGCCAAGATCGTCGCGCCGGTCGATGCCGGTGGGGAACACGACGTTGGCGATGGTCCCGATGCGTTCTTCTGGCAGCATCGGCGTCAACACCGGCTCCGCCGAACGATAGCGAATCACATGCGGATGGTCTTTGGAGAGCACCATCACTCCCGCCGAGTAGCAGAACTGGTGTCCGGGCGTGCTGGCGTCCGCCATTTCGCTCACGCCGTGATAAACGATCAGCCAGCCGTGCCTGCTCAGGACGGGCGGAGTGCCGCCGCCGATTTTGAGACGCTCCCAAGGCGACACCGGGGTCGCCAGCCGATGATGACAGCTGAACGGGCCGAGGCGGCATGGTTCGCAGCCGTCTTCGCAACCTTCGGGGGCCATGGAGCAGTATGAAATCCAGATGCTTTCCCGATCGAGATCCACGTCACGGGACTCAGCATCGTGGACGGTTTCCTCCGGACGCGTGCCAGGAAAAAGCGGCCGGTGGAGCATGGCCAGTTCCGGTTTCCCGGATGGATTGGGAATGGCGACGGGGAAGACACTGGCATCTTTATCAGCCACGTCGCCGATATCGATGCCTTGATATACGCCAAAGGTCGCCAGGCCTAGACGCTTCCAGTGGAACAGATCCTCCGATATTGCGAAGGCGATCCGCGGGCCTTGCGCCGAGAATGCCGTGTAAGTCATCAGGTAGCGCTGGAGCGGTTCCACAAACGTAATCCGAGGATCCTCGCAGCCACCGCGCCCGCCGGGCTGCAACTCATAATCCGCTTCCGGCTCCAGTGCGACGCCGAGCCGCTCGACGCCGGCCGGATCGCCGGCTGCATTGAACCGCACTCGTGCAATGCCGATGCGCGAGTAGTTCCCCTTCGCGACCAGCCTCGGGAACAGGTACAGGTCACCATCCGGGCCACGAATGGCAGCCGGATTCAGGACGCCTTCGATTTCCTGGGGATTGCCCGGCTCCGGCTCCATGATCATTCCCAGCCGGCGCAACTGAAATTCACTCATACCGACTCCCTCACGGTCGCGGCTCGGTCAAACATGCAATCATTGCTTCGGTCACTGGTTTGGTCTCGTTGGGACCTCGAACCGCGATCGAAACAACACCGGCTTCTTTCGCCGGATAGTCGTTCCCTCCCGGGAACAAGGCATCGCCTATGAAAATCATCTCTTCCAATGAAATGCCCAGGATGTCGCGCAGCTTTCTGATTCCGTAACCCTTGTCAATGCCAGGCTTGGTGACATCGATGGATGTCGCGCCGCCCATCCGGACAGAAAACTCGGGAATGAAGGGATCGAGAATCGCTTTGATCTTCTTTCGCTTAGTGAAATCAGGGTCCCATTTGGTCTTTTCGTCCAAGGGGGCTTGCTGACCTAACGCGGAAAAGGTGATCTGGCTCCCCCGGTCTTCAATCACCTCGCCCCAGACCTTATCGACCTTGAACCCTGCTTCCGCGACCGCCTTGTTGAGAGAACTGATGATCTTCTCTTTTTCCTCCGCGGTGAAATCTTCCGAATAGAGCTTCTTCCAATCCCCTGCGTATTGGAAGAACTTTGTTCCGCAGGTGGGAAGGATGGATAGATTCACCAGGCTTCCATCCTGGGGAAGATGGGAGAGCACCTGCTTTTCAAACTGTGGCCAATCGCCTCCTGAAATCACGGCCACTTTGACGATACCCAGCAGGTCATGCAGCAGTCCTGACATGTCGGCATCCATAGGCGACTTACTCTCGGCAAGTGTGCCGTCCAGATCGAACACAATCAGCTTTTTCATTCCGGTATTGCGATTTCCAGCAGGCTCACTGCAGCGCGCGGCCGGAAGGCACACGCTCCGAGAACCGCCGGTAACAGAACTACGTCGCCTTTCCCGACGGCGAAAGTCGCGCCGCCGTGCTCCACCTGCCCCGCGCCCTCGATGCACACCAGCACGCGCGGCACATTCGCGGCGCCGACGGTAAATAGCGATTGTCCGCGCAGTCGCCACAACCGGAAATATTCACAATGAAAGAACCGCTCGCACTCCACCGGCGTCGTCCCTTCCACCACCGGCGTCACCCGGCCGGCCGGACCCTCCGCAAAATCAACGCAGGCCAGCGCTTGATCTACCTGGAGCGCCCGCGGCTGGCCTGTCTTGGCATCGACATGCCCCCAGTCATACAGGCGAAACGTCACGTCGCTGTTCTGCTGAACCTCGAATACCACGACACCGCCGCCCAGAGAGTGAACGGTCCCCGCCGGTATAAAGACGGCGTCGCCGCGCTTCGGAGCGAAGCATGCCAGGTGGCCCACCACTGAACCATCTTTTGACGCCTGCCGCAGAACCTGCGCGGTTGTACCTGGCTTCAAACCAGCATAGATGCGGCTCTTTGGTCCCGCTTCCAGGACGACCCATGCTTCGGTCTTTCCGCTTTCGGCCTCCTTGTTCTTATCGGGGGGATGCACCTGGACCGAGAGCATTTCACGTGCGTCGAGGAACTTCAGCAGCAATGGGAACCGGCGGAAACGCCCGGCCAACTCTCCCATCATTTGTTTTGGAAACTGCTCCAGCAATTGAGCGATGGTCCGCCCTTTGAGAGGTCCATTCGCAACCTGGCTCGGATGGTCATCGCGGTCGCTGAGCACCCACGCTTCGCCGATCGGCCCCGAGCCCGGCAGCGGTGCGCTAAGAAGGTCCGCCAAACGGCGGCCACCCCACAGCCGGTATTGATAGATCGGTTCGAATCGCAGAGGATACAGCAGGGTTTCGCGCATGGTCTGTCGTTTGAATCAGGCGAGGGTCATTGCGGCGGGTGAGGCAGCCACGCCAGGTTCTCGCTCAGGATATAGACGGTTATTGCCACAAGCATCAGCACCAGCCCCACCCAGACACGCCAGTCCCGATGCATGCGTCTCCAGTAAGGAGGAGCAAGTCCTTGCTGGGCAGCTTGTTCATCGGCCTGCTTTGCATTCTGAGGAACGATGTGGCGTTCCTTCTCGTGTTCCGGTCCTTCGTTGCCGTGCTCGCCGTAGTTGCTCTCGCTCATTGGGTTAACGCCCGCCGCTTAGGGAAACCGGCACCCTGTCTTCGGCTTCGTGCAGCCAATAGGGCGGCCGGCCGTAGTGAAAGTAGAGCCGGTTTTCATACTCGCGAGTGATCGGCATGGATTCTACGTACTCCGCCGCGTTCTGGATAGCTTCCCGCGAGAGGCCGGCGTAGACCTTGGAATCCGCCCAGCTCACCCGTTCAATCCATGCGGGTGAAACCAGCACCTTCTTGCCCGGCCACCAATTCCGCGTTGCCACCTCGATGTAGCGGATAGCCCAGGCTTCATCGTCCACGACAAACCCGTCCACATGGCCGATTTCCCCGTCGGACGCCTCAATGGAATAGCCAGTGACGTCTTCGCTGCTGCGCAGATGCGAATCTGTCGACTCGCTCCGGCTCCGGCGCCCCTCCTCCACCGCGTCTATGAGAACACTTGGTGGGAGAACACTTGGTGGGAGAGCACTTAGTGGGAGAGCAATTGGCGGCAGAACCATGTCCGCCGGGTAAGCACCAGCACCCCACAGATAGGGACCACCCCAATAATAGGGATACCCATAATACCGGTTGAAGGCGGCCTCGTGCTGCCGGGAGACGGGCTGGTGCGTGTTGATGTCGGGGCTATTCTCCACCTGCTTTTTCGTCAGTGCCACATCCAATCGCTTGGCTTGCCAGTCCGTATCGACTACCGAGATGGGCGAGATCAGCACCAGTCGGTCGTCCAGCCAGCCGCCGGTTGCTACCGTGAGGTAGCGGATGGCCCAGGTCTCATCGTCGAAATAGAGCTGATCTACAGTTCCAAGCTCGCCGTCCGTGGCTCGAATCGTAAAACCATGCAAATCCTTGGCATTTCTTAACATCAGTCGGGTCCTCGGAGAGTCCAGGGCACGCGAGCGGCCAAAACTGCGGATTCGATATTACCCCCAGTGCAGGGTGCGCCGCGACCTCCTTGGCAGTAGTGACCACCTACGGTCAGTTGGTCGAATATGGTCAGCCTTCGCCACTCGATGCAAAATCGAAGCCATTCGGACGCAGTTGCAACTCACTTGCTGTTTATTATTGACTTGAACACTCCCGTTCCGTAATATGAGACCAAAGAGGTCCGAGATTACTTAGTGACTTTGTTATCTTCCTGTAACGCATCAACGGACGGATGTGATCTCTCACCGCGTCGAAGGGTACAGGCATCGAAATGCGACTCGGTTGCAAGATTTATGCTGCTTGCCATACTGGCGCCAACGCTTTCGGCTAGCGACGGAGGAAGCCTGCTGGGAACCATCACGGATCCCAACGGGGCGACGATTCCCAGGGCGAAAGTCACGGCAACGGAAACAGCCACCGCCGTGAAGCAAACCATCACCTCCGATGGCCGGGGCTTCTATTCGTTCCAGAGTCTGCCAGTTGGCCGCTACGACGTCGAGGTAGACGCGTCCGGGTTCAAGCCTCTCCGCCGCACCGGTGTTGTGATCGATGTCGACAGCAAGGTGGTAGTGGACGCGTCGCTCGCCATCGGAGAGAGGACCGACACGGTAACCGTTTCCGAATCGGCGGCGCATGTCGAAACCGTGGACACCCAGATGGGCGAGGTCATCACGGGCAAACAGATGACGGCCGTGCCGCTCATCAGTCGCGGTTTCACGGACCTACTCGCTCTTCAATCCGGCGTCGTTCCGATCACTTCGCTCACATCCGATACGCTTCAGGATGTGGGCGCGAGCGCACTTTCGCCCTCCGGCGATTTGAATCCCGGCACCATCTCGATCAACGGCCAGCGGGAATTTGCCAACAGCTTTGTGCTGAACGGTAGCGACGTCGAAGAAGACGTCAACATGGGCACGGCCATCATCCCCAACCTGGATTCCATCGCCGAGTTCCGGATTCTCACGAGTAACTTTGACGCGGAATACGGCGAGTTCAGCGGAGGCCAGATCGAGGTGGTAACAAAGTCCGGGACCAATGCATTCCACGGAGACGTCTTCGAATTCCTGCGCAACACGAATCTGGATGCCCGCAACTATTTTTCTCCGACCCGTGGCGCGTTCAACCAGAACCAGTTTGGAGGAACCATCGGCGGCCCGATCCGCAAGAGCAAGGTTTTCTTCTTCGCCGATTATCAGGGCACCCGATTGACGCAGGGAATCGACACTGGCGAGATTCCCGTTCCTTCGCTCGCCGAACGAGCCGGCGATTTCGGTGGTTTTTCGGGACAGGTGGGCGACCTTTCGAACCTATTAACGAAGGAGCTAGGGCACACGGTTTCCCCCCAAGAGCAGCTGAACGCCGTTTTTCCAGGGGGAATCATTCCTCAACGGATTTGGTCCGCGCCAGCGCAGCACCTTCTGCAATACATTCCAACGCCCAACAACGCGAATGGAACGTTTTCTACTTCGGCCTACAACCAGACCTTGCAGGATGACAAAGGCGCTTATCGCCTGGATGCCACGACGCGCTGGGGCATGCTGTCTACGTACTATTTTCTCGACGGATGGTCGCAGAACAATCCGTATCCGGTGGCGCAAGGTGGCGCGAATGTTCCCGGTTTCAACGCGCTGAACTCCGGACGCGCGCAATTGCTAGCCCTGGGCGACACCAAGACGATCAGTTCAACCGCCGTCAACGAATTCCACTTCAGCTTCATGAGAGACGCTACCGACCTCGGCCGACCTATTGGAGGTGTCGGGACGACCCTCGCTTCCCAAGGTTTCGTCGTGGGCCCGAACACACCCGGCATCGTTCCGCTATCACCCAAAACCGAGGGCGTGGAGAGCGTCGATTTCAACAATTTCTCGATCGGCACCAATACCAACGAGCTGAAGCAGGTCAACAATACCTTTCAGTGGCGCGATAACTTTTCTAAAGTCGTGGGAACTCACACCCTCACTGCGGGCGGAGAGTTCCACTACGATCAAGTCAACACCAATCCGATCGCCCAGTTGAATGGCAACTTCACATTCTTCGGCGGCGAAACCGGCGTCGACTTCGCGGACTTCCTGCTTGGCGTTCCAAGCCAGTACAACCAAAGCCAGCTTCAGGCCTTTTACGGCCGCAACAAGTATATCGGCCTTTACGCTCAGGATAGCTGGCGCTTGAAGAAAAATCTGACGCTGAATTACGGCTTGCGCTGGGACCGGATCGAGCCCTGGTACGAAAAGTACAACCAGCTCGCCACTCTTGCGCCGGGCCAGCACTCGCTCGTTTTTCCGGGCGCACCCGCCGGCATCCTGTTTCCAACCGATCCCGGAGTTCCGCGCACGTTGGCGCCGGCCGGAAATCTGGATTTTGCGCCACGCATCGGTTTGGCCTACTCGCCCGACTCCGGCAAGACCAGCATCCGGGCCAGCTACGGCATGTTTTACACCTCAATCGAAGCGCTGACCATCGGGATACTGAGCGCGAATGCGCCGTATGGGACCACTTACTCGAGCCCTGCTCCGCCGCTGTTCGCTACGCCATTCGTAACGGCGGCCACCGGTCAAAATGTGGGCCAGTATTTTCCTGTACAACTTGCGCCGTTGAACTCGACGGCCAGCCATCCGGACGCGAACATCGACTGGTCACAATTTGAGCCCGTCAGCGGGATTCCGGGCTATCCAAGCACCAACAAGATTCCCTACACCGAGGAATACATGCTCTCGATCGAGCGCGGCTTCGGAAAAAACACGGTGCTCAGCGCCAGCTACGTAGGTACTCAGTCGCATCACCTGCTGGTGCTCGAGGAAGCCAATCCAGGTAACCCCGCGCTGTGCCTGTATCTCAGCAATCCGGCCAACCTGGCGCACGGCCAGACACCGTGCGGTCCATTTAACGAAAGCAATGTTTTCACCACCGCATCTGGCCAGGTGATCGATGGGACCAGAGGGCCGCTGGGGTCGAATTTCGGAAGCGATACCAACCAGACCACCATCGGCAACTCCAACTACAATTCTCTGCAGGTCACCTTGCGCCACACCAGCGGACCGCTGCAATTGCTGGCTGCGTATACGTACAGCAAGTCCATCGATCAATCCTCCAATCTGGGCGAAGAGGTGAACCCGCTCAATCCTTCGCTCAGCCGAGCGTTGTCGGCTTTCGACATCACGCAGAACTTCGTCGTGAGCTACAATTATCAAGTCCCCTTCGCACGCCTGTTCCATGCCGCAAACCGCTTGACGCAGGGCTGGGAATTGTCCGGGATCACGCGCTTCAGCACCGGTTTCCCCGTGACGCTCATTAACTACGGCGACAACTCCTTGTTGGGTGCCGAGCCAAACGGGATCAACAACTATGGCATCGATGAACCGGACGTCGCGCCGGGCTCCCTCAATCTGAACCACAATCCCCGCAACGGGCAGCGGTATTTCAATGCCGCGTTGTTCAGCGAGAATGCCTTGGGGACTCCGGGCGATGCCTCACGGCGTTATTTCCATGGACCCGGGATGGAGAATTTCGATATGGCGCTTCTCAAGAACCTGCGCCTGACCGAATCGAAATCCCTGCAATTTCGCCTCGAAGCCTTCAACGTTTTCAACCACGCTCAGTTTTTTGGACCGCAAGCGGTTGACGGCAACATCAGCAGTGCGACATTTGGCCAGGTAGTTAGCGCGACGGCTCCGCGGCTGGTTCAGCTTGGCGCGAAGTTCATATTTTGAGGTGACGCAGATCGAACCGGCCATCGCATCGAGTCACCCGTCCCCGAAACCGCGCCTCCGCGGATAGTCGACGATGATCACCCGGCCGTCGGTGAGGGCCTTGACCGAATGGCGGACATTGGCCGGCACGATCGCGACCAAGCCCGCGCGGGCGATCTGGGCCACGCCGTCGATGGTCATTTCGAGCTCGCCCTCGATCACCTCATAGACTTCTTCCTCGGGATGGAAGTGCTCGTGAATGGACGCGCCGCGCATGAAGTCGTAGTGCGCGAACGTCATGCTCGACGAGTGGAAATAGCGTCCATACCAACCCGGCAAGCGTTCGATAACATCCAGGCTGCTGGTGTCAACGAAGGGCATTACTTCTTCCACTCCTCCATGGCTTTCCTCGGAAGAGAGCCCGGAAGAAAATCGACGAGCTCCAGCCGGACTCCGTTGGGATCGATGACGTTGGTGATGCTGGTTTTCGTCGATCCGATTCGAGGGTCATTGACCTGGACTCCGCGCTGCCGCAGCGCCGCGACGGTTGCGTTCTGATCCTCCGGCCAGATGCCGATGTGGCTCAAGCCGACCGGCCGCTCCGCGCTGGCTGGCGCTAACTCGAGGAACGTATCCTGCGTGATCTGTAGATAGGCAAGTGTCGGCTTGCCACTCGCGTCCTTGATGGTAAAAGCTTCGCGAAAGCCCATTATCTGCGTGTAGAAGCGCATGGACTCGTCGAAATCCTTCACATAAATCCCAACGTGATTCAGCCGTAGCCCTGAAACTTGATTAGTCTGGGCTCGGCCGGGCTGCATCAGAAAAACGCCCACTCCGACGCCTGCCGCAAACAGCGCGAAACAACCGATGATCCGGCGCATGAACGCCTCCTTGTGCTTGAAGTCTTACTTGCCGACCAGGTGCGACAACTTCGTGTTGTTCTCCAAACAGATAAACTCGATCAAATCCGTATCCGGCATCAAACGCTGGTTCAGCTTGAAGGTCCACGGCTTGGTAAACGTCTTGGGATCGTCTACCGTCATCTCGATCTCCAGTGTCCCGTAGTTCAATCGCCGGAAGCGCTCGGTCAACCGGCCGGCGCTGGTGATAGGCGTACCTTCCTCGTCGATCCAACCCATGTCCCGGAAATTGATGGTTTCCACCACCAGCGTATCGCCTTCCCATTTACCGATCGAATAGCCGTACCACCACGGATCCGGATCGTTGTTGGGCAGCGGCCGCCCGTCGGTGAAGATCTGCCGTATGCCACCATTAGCCTCGTACAAGATCAGAACCAGCCCGGGTGTCTGAATGATCTTGCGAGGCTGACCATGGCTGGCAAGCTGCACAGGGTTGAGCGGCAAACAGTGCGCGTCGGGATGGTCCTTACTATGCTCCGCCAGACGCTGCCTGCGGAGTTCCGCGGCCCAAGGCTGCAACGGCAAACCGTCGGGAAACAACGAGGGAAGATTTTGAAATGGCTGTGGCCCGGGAAGGGGCGTTGTACCGAATGTTCGCTCGGAAGTAGGCGGCGCCTGTCCGGGGGCCCTGCCGCCAGCCCAGATTCCCGACAGATCGGGCCGCCCGTCGGCGATCTTGGGCGCGGGCGCATCGAGATTCACTCGTCCATCCGGCAACCTCGGCGCTCCCGCCGTTGGGTAGGCGGGCCATTGCGAGAAAAGAGCCGCTGGAAAAATCGCGAGTGCCATTACGAGTGTGTTGATCGAGGACATGCGATGGGCCGTCAGCGGCCATACGCGAGTATACTTGGAAAAAGTATTCTAGAGGAATCCTCAGGACGGAGGCTGTCATGACCTTCTGGAACGACGTGAAATTCGCGCTGCGCTCGCTCGCCCGCACCAAGGGGCTGACCGTTACCGTTATACTCACCCTGGCTCTTGGCATCGGCGCCAACGCCGCCATCTTCACGCTGGTGCGCGGCGTGCTGCTGCGGCCGCTGGTGAACCGCGACGAGAACCGGCTGATCTATATCCGCCAAAGCGCGCCCGGTATCAAAGTCGACGACATTGCGTTCTCGGTGCCCGAGATCCAGGATCTGCGATCGCGCGTCAAGACTTTGAGCGCCATCGGGGATTTCTCCGAGATCGGCTTCACCATGGTGGGTCTGGGCGAGCCGCGCGAGGTCCGCGCCGGTGTCGTCGGCGGATCGTACTTCGACGTGGTGGGGCTTCATCCGGTACTCGGCCGCCTGCTCGACATGCGGGACGATGGGCCCAGCGCGGCCGGCGCTATGGTGCTGACCTATCGATTCTGGACCACTCAGCTCAAAAGCGACCCGACGGTGCTTGGAAAAACCGTGCGGCTGGGCTCGCGCACGGCCACTGTCGTCGGCGTGGTGGAACCATCCATCCCCTATCCGGCCGAGACCGAGATTATCGCCAACGTTGTCACCAGCCCGCATCATCTTTCAGCGACTATGGTGACCGGGCGCGTCCATCGCATGACGGAGCTTTTCGGACGTCTCGCGCCCGGCGCGACGGTCGAACAAGCCCGCGCCGAGCTGCGCGCGGTCCACGGGGCAATCCTGAAAGAACATCCCGAAGCGTATTCGCCCCGCGCGGACTTTCGCATCGACGCCGTTCGGCTGCGCGATCAGATCACCTCGCGCGCCAGAACCGTACTGTGGGTACTGCTCGCGGCGGCCGTGCTGGTCTTCGTCATCGCGTGCTCGAACGTCGCCAATCTGATTCTCGCGAGGACGCTGCGGCGCGAAGGCGAGTTGTCCATTCGCGCGGCGCTGGGCGCAAGCACTTGGGCGCTGCGCCGGACGCTGCTGGCCGAAAGCCTCTTGCTCTGTGGCGCGGGCGCGGCTCTTGGCGTGCTGAGCGCGCAACCGATGGTGGCCATCCTGGCCAAGTACGCCTCCCGATTCTCAGTCCGCGCGCTGGATCTTACAGTCGACTCCGGCATGCTCTGGGTCGGCGCGGCGCTGGCAATCATCTCAGCGGTGCTCCTGGCGTTTGTCCCGCGCCTTCCGTTGGCCAATGCGTCGCATGGCCTCAGCCTGGCGAGCGGCAGCGTGCGGGTTACCAGCAGCACCAGCCGCCGCCAGCGGATCTTCGTGGTGACGCAGATTGCAGCGTCGTTTGTGCTGCTGGCGGGCGCCAGCATGCTGCTAAAAACTTTGATCGCGCTGCAGGCGGCCGAGACTGGCTTCGACACCCGTCACGTGCTCGCCATCAATGTGCCTGAGATGCCGTACGGAAAGACGCCCGAACAGATCACAGCGTTCTATCAGGAAGCGGTCAGGCGAATTTCGGAGCTGCCGGGCGTGGAAGGGGTCGCGGTAGGGAGCTCGGTTCCGTGGCGCGACGCGGGCAAATTCGGACCCGGATTCGAATTTTCCGCCGACGGCCATGTCAAGACGGCGGGCCAAGAGGATCCCCTCGGGCGGTTTCGGTCAGTGTCGCCCGGATTCTTCACGGCGCTCGGCGTGCCGATTATCGCTGGCCGTGATTTCAACGCCGGAGATCGGAAGGGAAGCGAGCTGGTGGTCATCGTGAGCCACAGCCTGGCCGAGCGTATGTTCCCGAATCAGGATGCCGTCAACCGTCACCTGATGTGGACCGCTCCGGTACTGAAGTTCGTCGGCGTCAGCCCGGCGCCGCGGCGCATCATAGGAGTCGTGGCCGATGTGGATGATGAAAACGTGGTGCCGGGTCCGGCGCTCAGCGTGTACCAACCGTTTGGCCAGGAGTTCGGCGGCGAACGGCTGTTCATTCACGCGCGATCGAATCCGTACGGGCTGGTGTCGCCCGTCACGCGCATCATCCGCGGCTTGTCCTCCGATCAACCGGTCGAGCGCGCGGCCACGCTCGAAGACATCCGCGCGGAAGTGCTCACGCCAGATCGTCTGAATACGTTGGTATTCGGCGGCTTCGCGGCCGTCGCCCTGTTGATCGCCGTAGTCGGTGTCGCCGGGGTCCTGGCGTTTTCGGTAAGCGGCCGCACGCGCGAGTTCGGCATCCGGCTCGCGATTGGATCGCAGCCGCGCCATCTGGTCACCGGTGTCATCGCCGAAGGCGCCGTCATGGCCGCTGTCGGCATCATCGCGGGCGCGGTCTGCGGGTACGCGCTGGCCCGTCTGGCGGGCGCCTATTTCGGGGAAGTGCGGACGCCGGGCATACTGCCGATCATCGGCTCGGCGATCGTGCTGCTGGTGGCCGCGGTGGTGGCGTCCGTTCTTCCAGCAACACGAGCCGCTCGGGTCGACGTCATGCAGGCGCTACGATCCGATTGATCTGGCGGAATTAGGCCAGCGAACCCTTGTATAAAACAAGGAGCTTGCCCCACGCGCGGTCAGCCTCGGCTTTGTCGTAAGTAGGCGTGCCGTCCGCTTGCTTGGGCATATCCGGCACGCACCAGCCGTGAAAACAGGTCGAGTAAACTTCGACCTCCGCCGGATTGCTCGCGGCAATGAACGCTGCCTTGAGCTTGTCCTTCGCGTCCGGTTGCTGCTTGTCGTCGCTCATCGCGACACCGAAATACATTTTGGCCTTGATCTTCGGTGCCAGCAGATGCGGGCTGTCGGGTTTGTCGCTGACCAGGCCGCCGCCGTGGAACGACCCGCCGGCGCCTACGCGAGCCGGCACTGTGGCTGCGGTCCTCATCACCAGCGCTCCGCCCATGCAGTAGCCCTGCGTGCCGATCTTTTTCTTCTTGTTGACCTGTTTCTGAGCGTCCAGGAAGGCGATGTAAGCCACCGCATCCTTCTCGGCGTTGCCGGCCGCGTTCACCGAGCCCATCAGCGGGCCGATCTTTCCCCTCTCCTTGGCAAAGTCGACGCTGGAGGCATCGGTCCAGAAAGGAGCTTTGCCCATGCGATAAAAGGGATTCGGTACCAGAACCGAATACCCCTCCGCGGCAAGCCGTTTGGCCATTTCGCGCATCGAGGGCCGCAACCCGAATGCATCGGGCCAGATCAGAACGCCGGCGTGGGAACCCGAGGCCGGATGAATGAACGCGGCGTCGCAGGTGCCGTCCGGCGTCTTGATCTCGACCTCGGTCTCAACTATCTTCGGCGAGCCCGAAGCCGCACCTGCAGCGGCGAGGCCCGCTGCCACCGACATTACGAAGTCGCGCCGTGGAAGGCCGCTCGATGATTCATTATCTTTGTGATCTTTTGTGTCGTCCGCCATTTGCTAATCTCCTCGTCACAGTGTATCTCTTCTTTCGCAACTGTGAGCGGACGACTCCCCCGGAGCTGCTATTCCTTCTTGTACGTCACCTCGGCCGAGCCGCCGCGTCCGCCTGAAACGGTGAGTTTCAGTTCGTTTCCCGAAAGCGTGCCCTTATATTCTTGAGTGACTTTGTTCTCGCGAAATTCGCGCACAACGCTGAAAGAAATATTGGCGCCGTCGATTGTTCCGTTGGAAATTTGGACGGGTTCGCCCTGGCCTCCCTGAAGGCTGCCCGTCAGGGCGTTATCCGAGGCTTTCAGCATGAGGGTCTCGGTCCGCGCACCCCGTCTGCCTTGGATCTGAGCGGTCCACTTGCCGTCAATGTCTGCCGCGAAACTCACCCAAAGAGTTAGCGCTGCCAAAGCGATTATCCATCGCATGCTCGCACTTCTGATTTTCATTTACTAATCTCCTTACTGGTCGCCATCAGGCGCACCTATTAGAAGAGACCGATGGAAGTGGACCGGCGGGTGTAAGGGTTTGTCAAAAAATGGTACCGAAGCTACTTGGCCTGCTTCCTGCGCTTCGCCCATTGCGCCTTCATTCGCTCGGATTGCGCCTTGCGAGCGGCAGCCGACATCCCGCCGCGCCGTTTCTTCGGGGCTGCTGGCGCAGGCAGCGCTGCGAGGGCGGCCAGCGGATTCTTTGGAGGACGGCCCCGGCGTTTTGTTCCTTGGAGAGCCTCTATTGCTCGATTAATTCTGTCGCGTTCGGCAACTAGGAGCGCGACGATGTGTTCAGTGGGCATACTTGGCGATATTATCATCTTGCCGGCTCAAGCCGCTAGGCTCGCCGACAACCTAGGATCGCAGAGTGACACCCGCTGGAATGTGGGTGGCGCGCCAGGCCGGAAGCCAGCATGCGATCAGCGCGACTACGCCTAATAGAATCGGAACACCGGCGAAGGTGAAAGGGTCGATCGGGGATACACCGAACAGCAGGCTCGACATCAGACGCATGGCGCCGATGGATACGGCCACGCCGGCAACCGTCCCGATGGATGTAAGAACCAGGCCGGGGCGGAAGGCGAGCATAAGAATGTCGCGTTGTTGCGCTCCGAGCGCCATGCGAACGCCGAATTCCTGGGTGCGTTGGCCGACCACGAATGCCATCACTCCGTAAATCCCGATAGCTGCAAGAAACAAAGCTAAGCCTGCGAATACAGCCATTTAAGGAAAGAGCGAACCGCCGCCGAGCCATCGAAGCCGACATCAATTCGTTCATGGTCCGGACTCCAAAAACGGGCAATTCCGGGTCCACTCTGTGTACAGTTCGGGTAAGCGCCTCCTTAATGACGGCGGCATCCGAACGCGTGCGAAGAAAGACCGACAGGGAAAATCCCGAATTCTGAGAAGCGAGCTGTAAACCCGGGGTGAGGCGGGCATATCGAGTCCCTCATCGCGCACATCTCCCACCACGCCGACGATCTGGGATTCCTTGCCGGAGCTATCGCGCAAGCGTTTACCGATCAAGTCCTTCTGCCTTGAAAACTTCCGCATGAAAGCCTCGTTCACGACGACGACTCTCGCGGACTTGTCCGAATCTTGATTTGTAAAAACACGGCCGCGCTTGAGTGGAGTCTTGAGGACTGCGAAGTACTCCGGGCTAACCGCGCCGAAGTCCGCCACATAGTTGTTTTGACCAACGGCGGTATCGTCGGGGAAAAAGAAGGCGACCGGATTTGTTTGGTTGTTCAGAAATGGGATGGTGTTCGCGTCGCCGATCGCCGCGCTCTGGACGCCGGGCAACAGCCTCATCTGATGAAGTAATTCCCGCGCCAAGCCGGCGCGTTGAGGCGAAGTCAAGTATCGATTCGCCTTAGGATTGTTGGGAACCGGAATCCAGATTTGACCAACCGTCAGGCCCTTTGGATCCAGACCGGGATTCTGCCCCAGCACAGCAGAGAAACTCCGTACTAATAATCCCGCACCGATTAACAACACAACTGATAGCGCGATCTCGAGCGAAACCAGCGCACCGCGAAAGCGGCTTGTGCGTACGCTCTGGCCGGTGCCGCCGCGGCCGCCTTCCTTGAGACCGGGATTGGGGTCGGTGGCCGACGCCTGCAACGCCGGTGTCACTCCGGAAAGAATGCCGGTGATAAAAGAGAGCGCAAGCGCGAGAGCGACAGCCAGGGAATCGAAGTGCACCTCGCTGAGCCGCGGCAAATCGGCTGGCATCATTCGGAGCAGCGATGTTCGCGACAATTGGAGTACCACGATTGCCGCTATGCCCCCGGCCAGCGATATGAACACGCTCTCGGTCAACAACTGGCGGACCAGCCGCCCGCGTGAAGCTCCCAAGGCCCGCCGAATCGCCAATTCCCGCGTGCGCGCGGGCGATCGCGCGATCAGCAAGCTCGCGATGTTGACGCACACAATCAGCAGAACGAAACTGACTGCGGCCAGCAAGACCACCAGCGTGGGCCGCACATTACCCGTCAGGCTGGCTTCGACCGGTTGGATCCTCAGCGACCAGCGCGACTGCGCGGGATAGTCCTTGGGATAAGTCTGTTGCAGTTGCGCCACTATCGCGTCGAGTCGCAGTTGTGCGTCTTGGAGTGTCAGCCCCGGCTTCAGCCGGCCCATCGCGCCCGGCAAAAAACGCAGATTGCGAATCGGCGGCGACGGGGCAGGATCGGCGAGAAAGCCGGCGGCCGCCCAGATTTCAACGTCGCCTTCGAGTGTCCGGCCGGGGTGCCGGAACTCGGCCGGCATGATCCCGATGATGGTGTAACCGTCCTCGTCTACGCGAACCCTCCGGCCGATCACGCCGGGATCGCCCCCGAATTGCCGTTTCCAGAGGCCATCGCTAATGACGATTCCATCCAGGAAACCGGGCACCCAGTCCGCTTCCCCGTAGACCCGGCCGACGGCCGCCCGCGCCCCCAACAGTTGAAAGTAGCTCGGGCTGGTGCCAAGCAGTTCGATCCGTTCGGCGCGATCTCCTCCAGTTAACGCCACACTCACAGGCCACACGGCGCTGACTTGCTCGCGAACACGTCAGTGCGGTGGCGCAAATCTTCCAACTCGGGAACCGAAATGCCGACATCTTTTGCCCCAGCGCCGTTCAGATCGTCGAAGACGCGCACCAAGCGGTCAGGCTCATGGAATGGCAGCGGCTGCAGGAGCACCGCATTCACCAGAGCGAAGATCGCGACGTTGGCGCCGATCCCCAGCGCGAGCGTCAGAACGGCGATCGCGACAAAACCCGGACTCTTCAGCAGCGTCCGGAGCGCATACTTCATATCCTGAATCAGGGTTCCCATCACCCCTCCCATTGCATTACGGCCCGCACTAGCGGTGTGACGAATCCGCCAACCTCGATGCCATCCGCGCCACGTTCTCCGCGAATGTGCACGTGTAGAATACTGCGGCGGCCCATCTTCGTGCCCTGCTCGCTCACAAATCGCGTGGCCGCGTGGCCGGATACCAGGTTATGCCGCAGCATGTAGGCTGCCAAAGGTCCGGTGGAACTGCCCGTCGCAGGGTCTTCAACCACGCCGTGTTCAGGCGCGAACATCCGAGAGTAGGCTCCCTCCGGCGTGACCGCGAATACGAAGACGCACACCGGCTCTGGATTTGTGCCTTTGAGTTTTCTTACGCCGCCCATGTCAAGCCAGGCGCGATCCACCGTTTCCTTGTCTCTGACCGCGATAAAAACGGTCGGGTTGCCCGCGCTTAGGCGTTGCGGCGCGGCAGGTAGCAGATCCTCAGGCGCAAGTCCCAGAGCGCCGGCGCACAACACTCGATCCAATACGGGCCCTTCCTGGATAGGGGGCGTGGTCAGCCAGATCAACGGACGGCCGCCGTGTTCCACGCGGATCGAAACTGGGCCGACGTTTTCTTCCAGCGCGAAGTGTTCGCTCTGTTTCGGCACGATTCCGTCTTCGAGCAGAACGAAGCTCGCGCCGATGGTGGGATGGCCGGCGAAATCCATCTCTCGCGCAGGCGTGAAAATCCGGAGGCGGGCGGCACACCCGAATCGGGCCGCCGGGAAAATAAACACGGTCTCAGACAGATTCAATTCCCGGGCGATGTTCTGCATGGTCACGTCATCCAGTCCGAGCGCGTAGGGAAAGACCGCGAGGGGATTCCCTTCCAGCGGGCAGTCGGTAAAGACATCGACAACCCGATACTGGTATGTCCGCGAGCTGGTCATTTCCGGCATCCCATGCTACAGTATAGTTAGTCGATTGGCGAAGTGTCAATTAGCCGATTGGCGAAATACCTATATGAATCTTGAACTGGCCCTGCGGGCCGTAGCAAATGACCGCCGGCTGCAGATCCTTGAATGGCTCAAAGATCCGGCCGGGCGATTTCCGCCGCAGGTGGATGGCGACCGTGTCAAAGACGGAATATGCGGCTGCAATATCGCCGGCAAGCTCGGGGTTACGCAGCCTACGGCGAGTGAGCACTTGAAGATCCTGTCGCAGGCCGGGTTAGTCCACGGCAAGAAGATCAAACAGTGGACGTTTTACACGCGCGATGAAGCCGGGATCAAACAATTAAAGAAGATGATTGCCGCAAAGCTGTAGCGGCTAAGGCGAACCTCACTTCTTGAGGACAGTCGCGCCGCCCGCCGGCTCCCGAATGGTTTCCTTGTATTTCGCTTCCACCGACGGCACGCAGACATCCTCGCGCATTTCCGTTTTGCCATCGGCCAACTTGAATGTGAATTTCTCGCTCACCCACGGTTTGGTGTAGGCCATGGGGTCGGTGAGCGTCATGCTGAGCTCGATCGTGTTGTGATCGGCGCGCTGATAGCGCTCTTCCAGGTGCATCTCGTCGCTGTGGGGATGACCGTCGGCGTCCAGCCAGGTTCTATCGTCGAACCCATTCGATTGAACCACGAAAACATCCCCGTCCCATTTGCCCACCGAATATCCGTACCATCTGGGGTCCGGATCCGCGGGAAGCTGGCGCCCGTCGGTCCAGATGGTGCGATAGGTATAAAACCAGTCGAAGAACATGATCATCCGGTCCGGAAGCGGAATAATTTCGTAGGGGTAATTGTTCCAGAAAAGGATGCGTGGGTAGCCCATGGGATCGCAGATCATCATGGGATCGTTCCCCAGCGGCTGCCCTCTCGGACCCAGCCCAGGTTTCGCCGCATCGTGTCTCTGCTGCGCCCACTGGGTCATCGGAGGAGCAGTGGCGCTAAGGGAATTTCTCGTGCCTCGAGCCGCGTGCCCCCACCAGATTCCGGACAGGCTGTGCCGATCGAAGGGTTGATCCTTTTGCGAATCGGGGGCTTCATTGCTGCGCGGCTGGGCTGCGGCCACCGATGAAAGAAGCACTGCGGCAATAATGAACCGACTTCGCATAACTATTGTTGCGGCTGTTCGGAATGATCTGTAACCCTGCCGTCGGAGGTCACCAGCTTTGCCAGGAATCCCCGAGGCGCGCCAACCTTCGAAGGCCATACGGTGATTGTCACTTCATCTCCCGGCTTCAGATATTTTCTCGACCATCCGAACCTCGAGGCCATCATGATCGGAGGGTCGGTTTCGGTCGCCCACTCCGTGACGAGACCTTGAACGTCCTTCACCTCAAACGTGATGTAAACGTGCGGATTGACGAAGACAAATTCCTTCACGATTCCTTTCAACGTTACCGTTCTCGTCAAATCGTAGGACACGCGAGAACCGTGATGCGCGAACGCCTGGCTGGCGATTGCGAAGAGCGCCATAACGGTCAACCACTTCAATAGTGTGCGCTTCATCTGTTACCTCCTCAACACCAGCGCCTTCCATGATATTTTCTATGTGTCACTTTCGTTTTGACATGCGGCAATTCGCGATACTCATTCTACTCTCGTCCGCGCCGGCTTGGGCTGCGTTTTGCTCGCCGGACTCGTCGCCATCCGAGCCCCGGCACGATTTTCAATTCTTCGCCGGTTACTCACCTGTCTCCGCCACGCTAATCGGAACCACGACCGATCGCCGCTTTTTTATAGCTGGATTCGGCTACAGTTACCGTTGCTGGGTTTGGCCCGGCGTATCGATCTCTTATTCCGGAGAGATCATGCCGGCGGCCGTTCTGTTCCAGCCCAGCCAATATCTGCCGCCATTTGTACCCGCTCATGCCGTGTATGGATTCGCGGTAACGCCCCTCGGGTTCACGGCAGACTTTGGCCGCCGCCACAAAGTGTATCCGTTCCTTCAAACCAACGAAGGCATCATTGCTTCCAGCGAGCCCATCCCCATTAACGTGCCTGGCGCGACAGGATTGAATTTTCTGATCGATCTGGGCGGCGGAGTCCGCATCAAAACGGGCCAGCGGCACGCCATCAGCCTGGGCTACAAGTTTCTTCACATATCCAACGGCTTCACGAGCCCGGTCAATCCAGGGGTGGATAACAACGTCTTCTACGCCGGATTCTCGATTCTGAGATAGTCAGCCGCGTGGTCAATTTTCCGCTGAAGGTACCAGGAGAATATCCCATGATATTTTCGCTGCAGCTCTTTGTTCTGCCAATCTCTCCCGGTAATCACTCCGCGACAAGTTGTCGTTCCGCAGCGGCACGTCATGCTGTAATCATCATCGTCGGTGGTTGCCCAATCGTGCGTGAGCTCTTCACCCGTTGCGATTTCGCGCAGCGCCACAAATACGATCTGGCCCTGCACGCCGATGTTCGGATCGCAGGAATGATTACTGAAGATCATGGCGCCTTCTCGCTCATCAGCGTCGCACGGTCCGATAAAGAGGTCGATGGCGATTTGAATTTCCGCCGGCCCTAAGACCGGCGCTATCTCGTCGAGGGTCGCCCGAGTGAAGATGTGTCCGCCTTTCACGCAGACGATCTCGCCCGGCCGAAACTCACCAATTGCAAAGAGACCACGGCCGTGAATCGGGTAATTTTGACCGCCGCCTTGGGCGAGAGATAGGAGAGTCGCACGGACATCAGCGCTATTGTACGGCCAGAGTCACTGTCAGCGGCGAGCTGGCGGATCCAATGGCTATTTGAACCGGCACCGCGGGGCCTGGCGCCACTCCGGCAGGCACCTGCGCATTGATTTGCAGCAGGCCAGAAACGAAGCCAGGCGCTGCTCCTTCAAAGTTGAGCTGGCAGGGAAAGCCGCCGATCGTGACCGAGACGTTGGCGTTGGGCGCCGGCAATGGAGCGGAGGCAAGGAGTCCATCCACGCTGGCAGGAGTGGTCACTCCTGCGCCAGTGGCGAAGATGCTCACCCAATCACCCCGTGCGGCCGGATTCAAGGCGGAGTTCACGGTTTCGTCGGGAACATTCAGGATCGCGCCAGGGCCACGTCCCGAACCAGCGATGCTGAAGACACCCGGAGCGGTGGCGGCAACCTGCAACGTGATGGGACTCGACAGCACGCCCAAGTATTCAAGCTGAAGCACGGTAACGGATTGGCCGGCGACCGCATAAGGAACCACAGCGTTCACCTGTTCAGCGGAGGCATAGAGCAAAGGCGCCGGCACACCGTCAAAGAAGACCTGCACGCCCGCTAGCGAGTTGGCCACCAAGCGCGGATTTGTCAGGGTCAGCGAGGCCGGCGTGGGAGGACCAATGGCGGAGCCGAATAGCGACACGATCTCGCCCGGAGACACAGGGCCAGAAGCAAAGCTTGCGCCGTTCGCCACGCCGGCGGCAGTCAGGTTGGGCGTTGCATTGGACAGCCGCAACAATGCCGCGCCGTAGCCAGGGAGAGTCACCTGCATCTCGGCCGAGGGAGTGAGCGATTGAAGCTGGGGACCACCACCCAGAGGCGTTGCGGAGTCGAGCGTAACCAACGTGGCTGAAGTGAACGCGCCGAGAGCCGACAGATTGAGCGCAAAGGTACGCGAAACTCCCGTGCCGTTGTTGTCGTTAAAGTGCTGGACCGCGTGATTGGACATCAGGATCACCACTGACCCGTCCGGATTGCGGAGCGCCATCGTATGCGTATCGAGTCCCAACATCAGGCCATTGCCCGAATCAGCGATCCAAAGACAACAGCCCGATGCAGTGGTCTGTAGTATGTCCTGGCCAGGCGGCGAAGGCAGCCAGTGGGACAGATAATAGTCGACCCAATAGCTGAGATAGGGGTTGCCCGAGGAATCGGTCTCGCCAAACTGCGCGTTGGAAGTGAAATCCCAGTGATAGAGCGCCTGGGCGCCGGCTTGGCCGAGCAGCTCAAACACCAGCGACCGCCACGCGGCGAAGAACGGACTGGTGCCGCGCGGGTCAAGCACGAACGTCGTGCCATTGCAGTTGCTCAGTCCATTGTTGAGGGCGTAGTCGGCGTTGACGTTATTCTCAGTAACCCAAACTGGCACCGCGGCGAGGGCCGGCTGGGTCGCAAGCTCCGAGTAGATGTAGCTGACCTCGCTGGCAAACTTGACCGTCGTCGGAAAGATTGTGGCATCGGTCGTCCGTTGGTTGCAGGTGGAATAAAAGTGCGTGGCGACCACATCCACGGGAGCGGTCACATTCGAAACGAACGTAGGCAGGAAGCTCTCAGCGTCCGGCGCCCAATCGGAGAGTTCGACGGCCGCGAACTTGATCGTCGGGTCGGCTTGAGCCATGGCCGGGACCATCGTGTTATAGAGATTGACATAGGCCTGGGCCGTCAAACCATTGCCATTCGGCTCGTTGAAGATGCCCCACCAGGTAATGGGGTACTGGCTGGGACTCTGAAAATGAGTGCCGGCAACGTCAAAGCCGCCCGCGTTGTAATAGCGAACCAAATTGGCGCTCATACTGGCGAAGTCCCCGTAACTGGCCGGGAGGATATAGCTGTTCGAATCGTCCATGAAGGCGGGAGCGCCGGCGATTTGAAGTTCCGGACTGTGGTCGCCGGAACTCTGGATGGGCGCGAGCAGCGCGTTGAGCTTGGAGAAATCCCAGACGCCGGGGCTGCTGAGCGGGTCGCTGCCGGGGACCAACTGCACGCGGGTGTGTTGCGGCTGAAGCGCGGCCAGAGGCGCCAGCGCCTGCGGCTGTTGCTCGAAGAACTGATAGCTCCAGCTGACAAGTTGAAACGAAGTCGACATCGCAAGTTGCAGGCGGCCATTCACGCCCACTGCGGGGTCGAAGTGATTGCTGACTTCGACGTTGACGGTGGTGGATTGGGAGGCGCCGGTGGCGGCGCACAGCAGCAGAGTGGCAGGCAACGTGAAAAAACGGGGGCGCACGTATATCCGACGCACCCAGCGACTTTTCGTTGCAGGGCGCGCGAGTCATAATCAAGGAGCCAGGCGTGCTGAGCGTATGAAAGGTTGCTGCCCATAAATGAACCGGATTATCGTCGTAATCGTCCTCCTGATCGTCGCCTTCTTGGCCGGCTTCGTCCCGCAGTATATGAAGGTGAAGCGCCTGGAGGACGACCTATCCACAGCCAGGCAGGGAAACGCCCTGGCGGAACTTCGCGATTTGGCGGGTCTGGCTTTTGTTCAGACCAGCCAGAAGAATTATGGACTCGCGGCGGCAACCAGCAACCAGTTTTTCACTCGTACTCGCGAAATTGCGAACGGGACGCCGGAGGCAAACGGACGCAGAGCTTTGGAAGACCTGTTGGCTTCTCACGACAAGATCGCCGCCGAGTTGGCGAAGGGCGACCCGCAAGCTTTGGGTGATCTCCAGGTATTGTTCGATAAGACGCGCCTAGCCGCCGCCAAGAAAGGAGGCGCCTGATGGCCGCCTCACGTTCGGACGCCCTGGTGATCTTCGGTGTGACGGGAGATCTCGCCCACAAGATGATCTTCCCGGCGCTCTATGCGATGGTGAAACGAGGGACCCTGAAGGTCCCGGTAATCGGGGTCGCCCTCCCGAAGTGGAGTCCGGAGCGTCTGCACAAGCGCGTGACGGACAGCATAAAGCGCTCGGGTGGCATAGATAACAGGCGTGCTCTCCACCATCTTCTATCCCTGCTCAAGTACGTGAGCGGGGACTATAAAGACCCGAACACGTTCACGGCGATAAAGAGCGCGCTAGGTGGCGCTCGGCGTCCGGCGTATTATCTTGCAATCCCGCCGT
The DNA here is from genome assembly GCA_003166865.1 of Bryobacterales bacterium. Lineage (GTDB taxonomy): Bacteria > Acidobacteriota > Terriglobia > Bryobacterales > Bryobacteraceae > Palsa-89. Next base: position 21,683 of record PMUP01000056.1, on the reverse strand, counting down.
CGCTCTTCGAGACGGTGATCAACGGACTCGGCGCCGCGAACTTGGCCAAGCACGCGCGCGTCATTGTCGAAAAGCCGTTCGGACGCGACTTGGCCTCAGCGAAGGAGCTCAACCAGGCCGCGCGGGCGGTGTTCCCGGAAGACTCCATCTTCCGCATCGACCACTTTCTCGGGAAGGAGGCGATCATGAATATCCTCTATTTCCGATTCGCCAATTCGTTCCTGGAGCCGATCTGGAATCGCAACTACGTGGCCAGCGTCCAGATCACCATGTCCGAGGATTTCGGCGTGAAGGGCCGCGGCGCGTTTTACGAAAGCGCCGGCTGTTTGCGCGACGTGGTCGCCAACCACCTCTTCCAGGTCGTCGCGCTGCTTGCCATGGAACCGCCATCCGATAGGGATTTCGGAGCCGTGCACAACGAGAAAGCCAGTGTCTTTCGAGCCATGCGGCCCATCAAGCCCGACGATTTGGTGCGCGGCCAGTACGCTGGTTACCGGAAGGAGCCGGGCGTCGCGAAGAACTCCGACGTCGAGACCTTCTGCGCTCTGCGGCTCTTCATCGACTCATGGCGCTGGGCGGGAGTGCCGTGGTACTTGCGATCCGGTAAATTTTTGCCCGATACCGCCACCGAAATCCTGGTGGAGTTGAAGGCGCCGCCGCAGAGGCTTTTCGCCGACTCAGCGCCTGCGACAGGCCGAACCAACTATGTGCGTTTCCGGCTCTCCCCCGGCGCCGCCATCGCCCTCGCCGCTCGCGTCAAGATCCCAGGTAAGGAGTTCGTCGGCGAGCAGCGAGAGCTCTTCCTGCTCGAAGACCAGGCGGGAGAGGAAGCGCCCTACGAGCGGCTTTTGGGCGACGCCATGGTCGGCGATGGAGCGCTCTTCACGCGCGAGGACGCAGTGGAGGCCGCCTGGGCAGTTGTCGATCCAGTCCTTAAAACACACCACCGCGTTCGCCCCTATAAGCGCGGCAGTTGGGGGCCGAAACAGGCTGACACGATCATCGCTTCAGACGGCGGCTGGCACAATCCCAAACCATAGGAGACGGAGAGCTACTGCGTGGACTCGAACAGCTCGATATTCAGGCCGTTCGGATCCTCGACAAAAATGTTGCGAATGGTCGGGCTGAACTGGACCAGTTCGCCTCGCGCGGAAGTTACTTTGACGCCCGCCGCCCGCATGCGCTTCAGCAGGCCCTCGATATCGGTCACCCGCAATGCGACGGCGGGCGCGCCAGGATCGGGAACGCGCAGATGAAACGGCGTCCGCGGAATGTCCTGGTACTCATAAAACGCAATGAGCGCTTTGGTGCCGGGCACGACTGCGGTCATCTCGCGATTTTTGGCGTGAGGCGCGCCTGTCAAATCCAGGATCGCCGGGTTGCTCGAAAACTCCATATTGCCTTTGAGGTCGAAACCGAGCAGGCCGTGATAGAACTTCACCGTCGACTCCATGTCGGCGACGGTGAGGCCCATGGAAGCGCCGAAAACGTTGCCGTCAGCTTTGACGCCCTCGGCCGGCGTGGATTCCACCACTTCGATGACGTAGCCGTCGGGATCGCGGATCAACATGGAACGGATCTTGCCGTTGGGAGTATCGATGGTGACCGGTCCGCCCGAAGTAGTGATGATCGGCGAATTCAGTTTCTTGACCGCGGCGAGGACGGGCGCCATGTCTTTCACGCGCAGGGCGATCAGGGCCGCGCCGGGATCGGTGTGCTTCGGCGTGCCGGGATGGCGATCGACGCCCGAGAATTGCGTCAGCTCAAATCCGAAGCCGGCGTTCGGCAGGCGGAGCACCGCTAATCGAAGTGATACGCCCGGCGAGTTCGTCAATGCCGGTACGCCGGGATTGGGGAAGGGGCGCGGCTCGCCGTCCAATCCGAATGCTTCGTGATAAAACGCGAGCGTTGGCTCCAGGTTGTTTACCGCATGGATGTAGTTCAGGATGCCGACGGTCGGTACGCCCGTGTTGGGAGCGGGGCCGATCTGCGCTAAAGCAACGCTAGCCAGTAAGATCGCTGAAAGAAATCGCATAACTTCTCCTTGTTTCACTTCGGCTGGGACGCCATTAGCTGCCGCAGAAGATTCGCAGTGCCTTCGCGTACCGTGGGCGGACCTCCGGCATGGCCGTGTAGCCCGACACCCAGCGCCATCTCCACCGGCGTGCGGCCCTGTTTGTCCTTCACATCCAACTTCGCCCCGCTTGCGGCCAGGAATTTGACGATCTCGTCCGAAGCCTGCGCGCCAAAATGCAGCGGGGTTTGTCCAGCTTCGCTGATGGCGTTCACATCCGCGCCCGCGGCCACCAACACCTTCACTGCCTCCAGCAGCTCACCCGGCGTTGCATAGTCATTCGCAAAAGTACCCGTGCCAAAGCCAAGGCCTGCGGCGAACATTAGCGCTGTTGTGCCGTTCTTCTGTCGCGCGTTGAGATCGGCGCCGTGGTCTAGTAGCAGGCGTACGGTAGCTGCATCGCCGTTCTTGGCCGCGCGCATCATCGGCGTTGAGCCTTCGTTTAGCGTCGGCTCGCCCGGCGTATGAGCGCGCTGAAGTGTGGGAGATTTCAACGGCGCGTTCGGGTTCGCTCCGTGCGCCAGCAAAACCATCATAAGATCGAGCGCCGTCACCCTGCTCGAAGCGGGCCGTCCAGGCCGCCCGTAGACTTCTCCCAGCGTATTCATATCCACGGCGGCGTAGAGCGCGGCCATTCCTGAGGTGTCTGCGATATTGGGGTCGGCTCCTTTTTCAGTTAACAGAGCCGCAGTATCGTAATGACCGTTGATAATCGCCAGCACCAGCGCCGTGGAGCCGTCGGGATCCGTCAGATTCAGACTCGCTCCTCGGTCCACCAACGTGCGGGCGGTCTCGAGCGATCCTTGGCGAGCGGCGTACATCAGAGGGGTCCAACTGCCATGCGGGAGAATGGTCAGCACTCCCTCCAGGCCGAAGCGATCTTTCGCGCGTTCCAGCGGATTCGTCCGTGCGTTCACATCGACGCCGTGCGCGATCAAGACCTCCGCCGCTTCCGCGTGATTCTCTTGGGCCGCCCACACCAGCGCCGTTTCGCCGTAGGCATCCCCTTTCACTTTCACATCCGCGCCATGCTCGAGCAGGAGACGCACGATTTCTGCATTTCCAGTGCGGGCCGCAGCCATCAGAATGGTGCCGCCTCCGGAAAGCTTCGCGTTCGCGTCCGCACCGGCCGTCAACAACGCCTCCGCCATCGCCGCGTTCCGATTGGTGGCGGCTAAGGACAGCGGCGTCACGCCGTAGCGGTTGGCGGCATTCGCGTTGGCGCCCGCGCGAAGCAATCGCTGTGCAGCCGGAAGGTCATCGTTATAAACGGCCCATTCGAGCGGCGTGGTTCCGTCCGCATCGGCGCCATCAGCGGCCAAAATGCGCGCCGCGAATAGCGTGACGAGTGCGGTTCTATACCAAATTGGTTCAACCCAGAACATCGGTTTTTCCCGTGCTGTCGCCGAAGCGTTCCATCGGCTTTCCAAACTTCTCCGCGACATTCAGCCAGAAGTCCCCCACGGGCGTCCGCGTGGGCAACTGTATGTGGCGATGTCCCGTGCCAACGCCTCCGCCGATGGCCACCAGCGGCAACGGGTCCGTGGCGTGCATGTTGGAATCGGCCATGCCGGCGCCGTAGATGATCAGCGAGTGATCGAGCAAGGAGCCGTCTCCATCCGGAGTAGATCCCAATTTTTCCAGGAACTTCGCATACATCCGCGCGTAGTATGTGTTGATCTTCACCACCTGCGCCATCTTCTCCGGATTGTTCTGATGGTGCGAAACGGAGTGATGCTGCTCCGTAACGCCGATCTGCGGGTAGGTCCGCTGGCTGAGCTCGCGCGACATCATAAACGTGAACACGCGCGTGACGTCCGCCTGATAAGCAACGGCCAGCAAGTCGAACAGCAACGCCACATGTTCGTCGAATGAGTCGGGCACGCCGATGGGAGCGTCCGGCGCGTCGACCTCAGTGGCGCCTCTGGCCTCCTGCCGCTGGATTCGCCGCTCGATTTCGCGGAGGTTGTCCAAATAATCGCCGAGCCGGGTGCGGTCTCGGGCGCCCAGGCCAACTTGAAGGCTATTGGCTTCATCGACGACCGAATCTAGAATGCTGCGCTCCTTTTCGATGCGCGCACGCCGTTCGGCGGCCGTTCCCGCCGCCCCGAAGAGCCGCTCGAACACAGCGCGCGGATTGATCTCCATGGGTAGTGGAGTGGACGGCGTGCTCCAGGAAATGGTGTTCAGATAGGCGCAACTGAAGCCCGGCGAGCATCCTCCCACGTAACCGGTAAAATCCTCGGTCGCGACTTCGAGCGACGGAAGCGGTGTATCCTGCCCGATCTCTCGCGCGACCACCTGATCGATCGTCGTATTCGCGAACACGTCCTCGGCTTCGGTACGCTTCGGCCACACTCCGGTCAAGAATCCGGCCGCGCTCACCGCATGATCTCCGAACTGGCTGCCGGGATGCGAACGCGTCAGATTGGTAACCACGATCAGCGATTCGCGAAACGGCTCCAGAGGCTTCAGAATCGGCGTGAACTCGAAGCCGGCGCCCACGGTCTTGGGAGTGAACTCCTGCATGATGGCGCCGTTCGGAGTATAGACAGCGCCGAAACGCATGCGAGGTTTCGCGGCGGCTTTGGCCAGCGGCACAAGCGCAGGCAGCATCGCATCGAACAACGGCAGCGCCACCGCGGCGCCGAGGCCGCGTAACATCGTGCGCCGGGGCAGGGATTTCTTGGTCAGGAACATGCTCTAGTTTCCTTCTCGATCTTGCGCCGACTGCACGGGCACACTCTCGCTCTCGCGAGGCGACGTTCTCATCTGAAAAGGTGTGCTTCGAACCACGCCCAATATCAGCGTGGAGAAACGGTAATTGTCTCGCGATGCATCGCGCAAGATCGCGCGCACCGCCGGCATGTCGCGATGGTCGAGGCCGCGGCCCAGCGCATACACCAGAAGCTTCTCGGTCAAAGTGCCGGCGAACAGTTCCGGACGGCTCAGCAGCGCGTTCCGCAGTGTCACTACGCCGTCTACCTTCGTTCCATCAGAAAGCTCGCCCGTGGCGTCAATCAGCTGTCCGGCGTCGCGCGTGCGCCATGCGCCCACAGCATCGAAATTCTCCATGGCGAAGCCGATGGAATCCATGGCTTTGTGACAGCTTGCGCAGACCGCGTTGGCGCGATGCTTGGCCATCTGTTCGCGCATCGTTCGGGGTCTCTGACCCTCTTGATTCCCTTTCAACGCAGGTACGTCAGGTGGCGGCGGCGGCACCGGCGTGCCCAGGATGTTTTCGAGTATCCACTTGCCGCGCACAACTGGCGAGGTCCGTTCGGCGTGGGACGTGAGCGCGAGAATGCTCCCCTGTCCCAACAGTCCGCGGCGGGCGTCATCCGTCACGGCGACGCGCCGGAAGCGGCTCCCATAAATGTCCGGAATCCCGTAATGGCGGGCCAGGCGCTCGTTCACGAACGTGTAGTCCGCGGTTAACAGATCCAGCACGCTGCGATCTTCCTGTACGATGCTTTGAAACAGCAGCTCTGTTTCCAGCCGGAATGACTGCCGAAGATTGTCGTCGAAATCCGGAAAAAGGTCCGTGTTGGGCTGCACGTTGCGCAGATTGCGAAGCTGTAGCCATTGCCCGGCAAAGTTGTCAACCAACGCTTGCGACTTTGGATCGGCGAGCATGCGGCGCACCTGGCGGTCAAACACTACCGGGTCCTTCAGCTTGCCTTCATTCGCCAAACGGAGCAGTTCGTCATCGGGAATGCTGCTCCACAAAAAGAAGGAGAGCCGTGAGGCCAATTCGAAGTCGCCGATGCGATGGCTTTCACCTGGTGTAGCGCCGGCCGGATCGCGTTCCACGCGGAACAAAAACTTCGGGCTCGCCAGAATCCGATCGAGCGCCAACTCGATGCCGCTTTCAAACCCGCCATCGCGCTTTCCCGACTGATGGAACTGCAGTAACGTCTCTAAATCCAGCCCAGCCACCGGCTGGCGGTAAGCGCGCCGGGCAAGTGTGGAGACGATTTGGCGCGCGCAGGCATCTTCGTTAACCCGACCATCAGGATGACAAACAAAAATACGCCGCCGGCTCGGCGTGTCGCTTGCACCCGCCGGATGGAACGGACCGGCAATTGTCAGGGACTGCAGATGCGGCGATCCCGACCAATCGAAATTATCCACAGAGCTACGGATGTACGGTTGCAGCCGGGCTGGCTCGACGGCATCGGGATCCTCAAGAAAGGCCACCGTGACTACATGCGGACCGGCCTTCACTGGAACGCGAACGCGTAACCGCGCGTCCACCGCATCTCCGGTGTCGGTCGGCTTCTGAAACAATGACGCCAGATCTTCTTGGCCGCCCATCGAAGCCAGGTGAATGCGCCCGCCATCCACCGAGAATTCAACCTGATGAGGCGACTCCAAGCCGCGCATGATATTCAAATTGGTTCGGTACAGGTTCGCTTGGAAGGAATACTCGCCATCCAGCGGAAAGTTGTAGCGGACCACAGTTCCGCCGACGGTGCCGAGCGGCAAACCATTGACGTGCTGGTCCTGAGAAAGATCCTGCCGGATGCGCCAGGTTTCGCTGCCCGGCGCGATCTTCGGATCGCCTACCGCGAGCGCGCCGATTTTCAGTGCAGAGTCGAGATAGTGTTCCTGGAGCGACGGCGATACGCCCAGCGCATCGGAGATGTTGTCGAAGCCAAACGCCGAATCGTCGGGAGGCAGTAAAGCAGCGGCGTCGATGTCCAATGCCAGCAAATCGCGGACTGCGTTGGCATACTCGGAGCGATTGAGACGGTGCAGGATCGGGCGGCCGGCGTACGGCTCCGAAGTTTGATCAATTTGTGCCTCGATCCAACCCGCCAGGCTGCTGTAAGTAGCCGGATCCGGGCGCGGCATTCCCGCCGGAGGCATCGTGCCCGACCGCAATTTGCGGATGACCTTTTCCCAAACTTCGGCCTGGGCCGGAACCTTGCCAAGGTCGAGGGTGTCCAGCGCGAGCCCGCCGGTCTTGAGGTGTTGGTTGTGGCAGGTGACGCAGTATTTGTCGAGGACTTCCCGTTGGGATGGATTGGTGGAAGCGGCGCAGGCGGCCGCAAACCACAGCCCCGCCACTATACTCCGCCTCAGCATCTCTACGAAAAGTCTACATTAGTTCTTGCGCTCCTCGTCCGGCAGCTTGAACGCGATCAATTCGGCCGGAAATCCCGGACCAGCGATCGCAACAACGACGTATTGCTTCCCGTTGTGCGTGTAGGTCATCGGCGTGCCCGTCTGTCCAGCGGGCATCGGCACCGCGCCGACCTCTTGGCCGGTCGCTTTGTCGTAGGCTCGCAGCATCACAGCCGACCTGCCCGCGCTTCGTTCGCCACAAATCACCAGCGTCTTGGTCACCAGTACGCCGAAAACTCCAGACCTTCCGGTGCGAGGAATACTGAGGCCCTTGAGCGCGGGATTATCACGGATATTGTCCGGAGTGTCCCCGTTCGCGATGTGCCAGAGGATCTCGCCTTTGTTCAAATCGATCGCGCTGATGCTTCCGTAGGGCGGTTTCACCAGCGGCAAGCCCTGAATGGTGAGACCGGGGCCCCCAGCTTCGCCAGTTCCACCGCTGCCGGTTCTGGCCGCGGCGCTTCCAGCCATGAACATCATGTCGGTCACTTTCGGATCGCCAGGAATGAGACCAATCGCTGTCGGGCTTCGCTGCGAAGGGATATACGCGATGTGAGTTTCAGGATCGTAAGAGCCGCCCGCCCAATTGGTGCCGCCACCCGCGGTACCCATCGCCAGCGTGGCGTATGGACCCTCCGGCTTGCTCACTACAGCCGGCGTGAAAACCGGACCCAGGTGATATTTGGAAACCACCTTTAACGCTTCCGCTTTCAACTCAGGCGTGAAATCGAGAACGTCGTCAACGGAGAAACCTTGCAGATCGTAGGCCGGGGGCTTGGTCGGAAACGGTTGTGTCGGGCTGGTCTTCTCGCCCGGCACCGTCGTCTGCTCGACCGGCCGCTCCTCGAACGGCCAAATCGGTTTACCGGTAATGCGATCGAAGACGTACAGGAACGCTTGCTTGGTCGGCTGGGCGACCGCCTTAACGGTGCGCCCGTTCACGGTGATGTCGACCAGCATCGGCGCGCACGGAATATCCATGTCCCAGATTCCGTGGTGCACCAGCTGATAATGCCATTTGCGCTGCCCCGTTTTCAGATCTACGGCCAGCACAGTTTCGCCAAAGAGACCATTTCCGGGGCGATGACCGCCGTAATAATCGCCGGTCGGCAGCTCCACCGGGATGAAGGCCATCCCCAATTGCTCGTCCACGCTGACCTGGCCCCACACTCCGGTGTTGCCGGTGTAGGACGCGGAATCTTTTTCCCAGGTGTCGTATCCGAATTCGTCCGATCGCGGGATGGTGTGAAAGATCCAGAGCCGCTTGCCGGTTCGCACATCGAACCCGCGGACGAAGCCTTTTACGTTGGTCTTGCTCTTCACCACGCCGCCCGGCCGGTGCGCCGCTCCCACAATCACGACGTCGTTGGCCACCACTGGCGTCGCGTGCAAGCCGACCTCTCCCGTCACCAGGTCGATTTCCTGATCGTCCTCGAGTTTCAGATCCACTAAGCCGGCCTGGCCGAACCCGGGCACGAGATTACCGGTTTTGGCATTCAGAGCCACCAGCCGGTAGCCGGGCGTCACGTACAAGATTCGCTCTTCGCGGCCGTCGGTCCAGTACGCCAATCCGCGACCCGATAGCTGGCGCGGAGCGGCCGTGCCACGCGCGCCCTCATGTTCGCCATGCACCCACAGCAACTCGCCCGTCGCCGCATCCAGAGCGACCACGGCCCGGCGCGTTCCAGCGGTCGAATAAATCACCCCGTTCGCCATCAGCGGCGTTCCCTCGAAGTTGAATTCCGGACGCGGGCCAAGGTTGTCCGTCTTAAATCGCCAGGCGACCTGGAGCTTGCTGAAATTGGCCGCGCTGATCTGGTCGAGTGGCGAGTAGTGCGTGTTGCCGAGGTCCCCGCCGTAGGCCCGCCACTCTCCTTTCGTCGCTCCGGACTGCGCGCCGAGAGGTAGCGCGCACGCGAGCACACAAATCGCCGGAACCACACCAGACAAAATCCGCTTCATGCTTTTCTCCTTCGAACCGGAAACAACCCCTGAGATTATATCCGTACCTCGCGACAAACTCATCCCCTGTGAATATTAGAGAATATTGGATAAGATGAAAGGCGCAAGACTACCAGCACCGAGAAGGAGCCTTGGATGAATCCTCGATCCCCGATTTGCCGGATGCTTTCCGCCGCCGCAGCTCTGTTCGCATTCGCGCCCGTGTCAGCTTTCGCCCAGGCAGTCCCGGCAGCCGCTAAAGTTGCAACCGCCACGCCAGCCAGAGCCCGCACCGCCGACGGCCAGCCCAATCTCGAAGGCGTATGGAGCACGGCCAGCGTAACGCCGCTCGAGCGGCCCAAGGATCTCGGCGCCAAGGAATTCTTCACCAAGGAAGAAGCCGAAGCGTACGAAAAGAAGACGCTGGCGGTCCACGAAGTGGCCGCGCCGGGAACCTACGGCGACGTGCATTACAGCATGGCTCAATTCGGGCTCGAAAAGGGCCAGTCGCAGGTGGCCGCGAGCATCCGGACCTCGCTCATCGTCGGTCCGGAAGGAAGAATCCCTCCCATGATCCCGGAGGCGCAGCAAAGGAACGCGGCGCGCGCCGCGGCCAACAAGGGACACGAATTCGACGGACCGGAGAATCGGTCGCTCGGTGAACAATGCATCATGTGGCCCAACGAAGGGCCGCCCATCCAGCCCGCAGGCTACAACAGCAATCTCCAGATTGTGCAGGGTCCCGGATACGTGGCCATTCTGCAAGAGATGATTCACGACGTGCGCGTCATCCCCACCGATGGGAGCCCGCATCTGGCGGCCAACATCCGCCAATGGTTCGGGGACTCGCGGGGTCACTGGGAAGGCGATACCCTGGTCGTCGATACCACCAACTTCACGGGTCGCACTGCGTTCCGCGGCTCTAGCGAAAATCTCCACGTCGTGGAACGTTTCACGCGCCAGGCGGACGATCGGATCCTTTACCAATTCACGGTGGAAGACCCGGCCACTTGGACCAAATCGTGGAGCGGCGAGATGCCCATGACCAAGATCGACGGACCGATCTTCGAATACGCCTGCCACGAAGGCAATTATGGAATGAGGAATAACCTGAGCGGCGCGCGCGCCGAGGAGAAAGCGGCTCAGGCGGCCGGGAAATAACTTGCCATGCGGATAAAAGTGCTGATTGCAATCGCTGCATTCTCTATCGCCTCGCCCTCCGTCTGGGCGCACCATTCCTTCGCTGCGGAATTCGATCCCACGAAGCCGGTGAAGCTCAAGGGCACGGTCACACAGATGGAGTGGATCAATCCCCACTCATGGATTCATATGGACGTCAAGAACCCCGACGGCACGGTCACCAATTGGATGATCGAAGGCGGCAGCCCGAACGCTCTGCTCCGGCGCGGATTCACCAAGAACTCTCTTCCTGTGGGAAGCGAGATCGTAGTGGAGGGCTATCAAGCCAAAGACTCGTCGAATCGCGCCAACGGCCGCGACCTCACCTTCGCCGACGGGACCAAGCTGTTTCTGGGCTCCACGGGCACCGGCGGCCCGGATGACAAGCCGGAGAAATAGGCCAACAGGTTTGAGGTTTTTGGTGCGCCCGGCATGACTCGAACATGCGACCTTCTGGTTCGTAGCCAAGTGCCTTACTCTAACACCTTGGTTATACACCAAATATATTTTAAAACAATTGAATTTAGGTACCCGAAACACGTCTGTGGGTGGGCAGTTTGGGTGGGTTGTCTCACGCGGTTCTTCGGGGCGGCTCCACTTGGAACGATCATGGATAGAGAAACTCACGCCATGCACAATGTCTCGATTCAAAAGCCAGGCGAACTCCCCCGCGCTTGAAGTCCGCTGTCGAGCAACTGTTGGGCAGGCCGATCGATGCCGACGAGGAGGTTAGCATTGCCGCTGTTCCGCCTCAGCAAATTGCGCCTTCTAAGAGCCGCGCGTTAGTTGCCGAGAGGCTTGAAGCCTTCTTAACCCGACGAGCCGCGAAGGTCAGCGACGTCTCTGATGACGAACTTGATGCTGCGATCGATGAGGCTGTTGATCACTTGCGGCACAGCCGCGGATGAGAATTGTTCTCGATACAAATATTCTTGTTCGTGCCAACGCAAAAGCCCGAGGGCCGTCCCGGGAACTTCTTCAGCTCGTCGTAGGGTCACGGGATCACGTGCTACTTCTATCACCATTCCTCTTACAATTATCTGGCAAGGAACAACGAGATGAGTATCTGCTCCGGGCTGCGAGCAGCGAACGAGTAGCTTGCTTGCGATGCACACCAAGGTCTTCGGGCAGTGCGACGATGCCTTTCTGTCGCAGTGTTGCGGTCTGCTCAGGTTTTGCTCGCAGTCCTATGGGGCTGACGCCGGCGACCGCAGCCAGTGCGTTCCTGCGCTCCTCTGTGCCCTCTGCTTTATAAAGATAGGCGACCCCTTCCTCAGTCACCACGTGGGTCACGTCGTCGCCGTAGATCATGACGGGCGCGATTGGCATCGACGCCTTCCGGCCCACCGCAACCGCATCCAGCACCTCTACGAATGCCGGATCTCTACCGTTATGGAAGGTTTCCAGCGTCTGCACCACCAGCTTGCGGCCACGCGCCACTTGCTCCTTGCTCGTCATCATGTCGAGCCATGCTGGCGTCGTGTGACGGCGGCCGCGCGCATCGCTGCCCATGTTGGGTGCTCCGCCAAAACCAGCCAGCCTTCCGGTTGTCACCGTAGAGGAGTTGGCGTCACCGTCCATTTGAAGCGTAGCTCCCACAAACGCGTCCACGGCATATTGGCCGGCGAGTTGGCACAGGACGCGGTTCGAGCGCAGACTGCCGTCGCGCCCAGTGAAATAAATATCCGGACGCGCTCGGAGATAGTCATCCATGCCCACCTCGCTGCCGAAGCAGTGCATGCTCTTAACCCAGCCGCTTTCGACGGCGGGGATCAGTGTCGGATGAGGATTGAGCGTCCAGTGCTCACAAATCTTCCCGCGCAGTCCAAGCGATTCGCCAAACGTAGGCAGCAGCAGTTCGATCGCGGCCGTATCGAATCCAATGCCGTGATTCAGCGAGTGAACCTTGTGCCGCTCATACACGCCACGAATGACCATCATGCCGATCAGGATCTGCAGCTCGGTGATCTGCCGCGGATCACGCGTGAAGAGCGGCTCGACCGCAAACGGGCGATCCGCAAGCACCACAACGTCCACCCATGAGCCGGGTATGTCGACGCGAGGCAGCTTGTCGACGATCGTGTTCGCTTGTACGATCACGATGCCATCATGGAACGCGGCCGCCTCCACGATCACCGGCGTGTCCTCCGTGTTCGGTCCAGTGTAGAGATTGCCCTCGTGATCTGCCTGCTCGGCACACACCAGAACGGCGCTCGGGATCAGATCGACCAGCAGTCGGGCGTAGAGCTCCACGTAGGTGTGGATCGCTCCGATCTCGAGTACGCCGTCTTCCAGCAACTGGGCGACGCGCAGGCTTTGTGGACCGGCGAAGGCGAAGTCCACCTTCCTGGCTATGCCAAGCTCGAAAAGCGTCAGATGCTCGGGCCGGCTGATGCTGGAGATGACCAGGTGCAGGTCATATAGCTTTTTCGGATCGCACTTGGCGAGTGAGCGCGAGAGAAAGTCCGCCTGCTTCTGGTTATCGCCCTCCAGCACAATGCGGTCGCCAGGCTGAATGAGCAGATGCAGGGCATCGACGATGCGCCCCGCCTGCAACACCGGCCCGTCCATCCAGGAGCGGACCGATTCCATCCGTCTCCTTTTCTCGTCCCGGCGCGTGCACCAGTTTCTTGGCTCAGGCGCTTTGTCACTATTCATAATCTTTATTCTTGGTCTTCCGTTAGAGAGGCTTTTACTGGGACTAGGATGCAGCTTCTTCGATCACAGCTGCAACTTCTTTCGGCCGGGAGACGTAGACCGAGTGGCTGGCGCCCGAGACTTCGAACTTGTGACTATTAGCTCGCGCAGCATACCATCGTTCGAGGTCGGGGTTGATGGTTCTGTCTTTTGTCGCCACCAGCATCCAGCTTGGTTTACTTCGCCACGCGGGCGTGGTGATGACTGCCTTGAAATTGTCAGCTGCGTTCAGCACTTGCGATCGCGCCATGAAAGCGGCCTGCTCAGCAGGCAGGTCGGCCGCGAAGTACTCATGAAACTGCGCCGGGTCAAGATAGGTGAATCCGTCCGCTGTCTTTCTAATCGCGTTAGACTTGCTCAGGTCACTTGGGAATCGCTTTCCGTCGTCCGCCTCATTTTCTCCCGCATCTGGCATGTGGGCTGCGATGTACACCAAACCGGCGACTGATGAATCCGTGCCGGCCTCGGTAATTACGGCCCCCCCGTGGCTGTCAGCGACAAGTATGCACCGACCATTCTGTTGAGCAAGAACGCGCTTCGTAGCGGCGACATCCTCCTGGAAGGACGTCTCCGGCTCCTGAACGATGCTGACGCTGTAGCCATCCTGGACAAGAATGTCGTAGACGCCTTTCCAGCCGGAACCATCTGCCCAGGCACCATGTACCAGAACAATATTCCGAACGCGATGCTCTGCGTTCTGGGCTGAGAGGGCGCAGCAGGTGAACAGCAATAATCCAATGCAGAGGCCTGAGACGTTTCTCGCACTACTCGCATCGGCGTTATTGAATTACTCATTTGTCGCTCCTGTTTTTGCGAATTGATTTGCAAGCCGGTACGGCTTCTCACGCAGGTCTATGTCTTCAGGAACGCGAGCAGGTCGGCGTTGACCTGGTCCGCATGAGTAGTGCACATGCCGTGTGGCGCCCCAGGATAGACCTTCAGCGTCGAGTGTTTGACGATCTTGGCTGATAGGCGCGACGCATCGTCGATAGGCACGATCTGATCCGCGTCACCTTGCAGGATCAATGTTGGAACATCGATCTTTTTGAGGTCGTCGGTGAAGTCCGTTTCTGAGAACGCCTTGATGCAGTCGTACACCCCCTTGATGGAGGCTTGCATTCCCTGAAGCCAGAACGAGTCCCGAACGCCTTGCGAAATCTTGGCGCCCGGCTTGTTATAGCCGTAGAAGGGCGTAGTCAGATCCTTGAAGAACTGGGAACGGTCCGCGACGACGCCGGCGCGAATTTGGTCAAAGGCGGAGATCGGCAGACCTCCGGGATTGTTCTTTGTCTTCAGCATCAGCGGCGGCACCGAGGCGATCAATACAGCCTTCGACACGCGCTTGCTTCCGTGCCGGCCGATGTAGCGTGCCACTTCGCCGCCTCCCGTAGAATGGCCGACCAGAGTGGCATTCTTCAGATCGAGCGTTTCAACGAGCGCGCCGAGGTCATCCGCATATGTGTCCATGTCGTTTCCGTTCCACGGCTGGCTTGAGCGACCGTGGCCGCGCCGGTCATGAGCAATGACACGATAGCCGTTCTCGCCTAGAAACAGCATCTGTGCGTCCCATGCATCCGCAGTAAGGGGCCATCCGTGCGAGAAGACAACTGGCTGTCCCGTACCCCAGTCTTTGAAATAAATCTTCGTTCCGTCTTTAGTCGTGATCATGTTCATATGAGTTTCTCCTTGGTTATTGCCTTGCTGAGCTGGCGCTTGCAGGGCTTGATTGATAGGCGAGTGACCTCATCGGCAATCCGAAAGCAACCACCATCGCCGCACCGCCAACGATAACGTTGCGGCGGGACGTGTTACAGGGTCCATGTCTGGCCTGGTCCCTCACCTCTAATAAGTCCTTCTCACGTAATAGGTTCTTCCCGGATAACATTGCTTCTCCTTTCGTGACACCTTTAGATCACGCTCTCTTCTACCGAGCGGGCGATGTGCTTCTTCGATCAAAGCTGCAACGTCGCAACTTGAACCGCGATCGGATTGGGTTGAGCGCGGTCCGCCGATGCGCTCTGCCTCGCACAACCACTGAGGAAAAGAGCGAAAACGGCAACGAGCAGCGTACGCACGTACCTGGATCGCCTCCATTGGCGTCACCCCAATATTCATGATCTGCAACTGCGTCATCTTGTTTGGACAAAACATCGAGTTTGTTAAAAAGGAGCCCGACGCCGTTTAAAGACGTGCCGTAACTTATCGATCTCACGAGACCGCCTCAGCGCGTCTTCGTGATCTTTAGGTTGGCCGTAAGCCCGTGATGACTCGCTACCGGCCGCTACAAAATCCTGCGCGCCCTAAATCGACCATCAGCATCGCCGTGAGTGTGGACGTTGTTACCAGATTACGGCTCGTCATTTCCGCTCGTTCAGCGAGGTAAGCGCGTAACATCTCGGAGGTCTTGGCAGCAGCAAGCACTCGAAAGCCGCGACGGCGCAACGGGCCTCGCTCTAAAACCGCTATCCGAGGAAGCGATCGAGCACCTTCGCGTTGCAGCGGCGGAACATGCACAGTTTATGGGCCTTTGCCGACCGTTACGAATGGTTCGAATATCTCGTCCACTAGTTCTCGTTGTGGACGCGACCTCTACGCACACCTAAACTGGTGCTTGTTGATCCGCAGGCTCTTGATCTTCGACTCGAGCGTCGTTCGGGGCATTCCGAGCTTCCCGGCCGCCCCCGACGGTCCTGAAATTCGACCCCGGCTCTTCTCTAAAGCAGTTGTAATCATTTCCCTTTCCCGATTCGCGAGCGTCGCCGCGAGAGTAATGGGTGCCGTCGTGCCCCGTGTTTCGGGCTGCAGCCAGGTTTGGTCTATCGAGAACGTTTCGCCATCACCCAGGATTACGGCCCTCTCCACCACGTTCTGCAACTCGCGAATGTTGCCTGGCCAATCGTAAGCTTGTAGCCACTCCAGAGTTCTCCGTTCGATGTTTCTGATCTTCTTCCCGGCCTTACTCGTGTAACGTTCGATGAAGTACGCGGCCAGCAAGAGAATATCTTCCGGTCGCTCGCGCAGTGAGGGCACCTGAATTGGAAAGACACTCAGCCTATAAAATAAGTCGAGCCGGAATGTGCGGGCCTCGACCGCCGCGTTCAGATCGCTGTTTGTCGCCGCGATCACACGCACGTCTATGGGGATAGGATGAGTGCCTCCTACCCGTTCAAATTCGCGCTCTTGAAGTACTCGCAGCAGGGTGATTTGCGTCTCCGCTGGAATGTCGCCAATCTCATCCAGGAAGATCGTTCCTCCATTGGCCAGTTCAAAACGGCCCATGTGGCGTTGAGTAGCCCCGGTGAAGGCACCCTTCTCGTGGCCAAAAAGCTCGGACGCGATCAGGGAAGGCGGTATCGCGGCGCAATTAACTCGCACGAACAGCCGGCGGGAACGATTGGACCGTTTATGAATGGCGCGAGCGATCAGTTCCTTCCCAGTCCCGCTCTCGCCTTTGATGAGAACCGTAGCATCTGTGGGTGCCACTTTCGTCACATGTGCCAAAACGCGATTGAGCGCTTCCGAAGAGCCCACGATTTCTTCAAACATCGACGCCGAGGTGACTTCTTCACGTAGCGCGAGGTTCTCTTTGTAAAGGTTGTCGCTTCGACCCTGGTCGTCGCGCGACTCTTGACTGAGCACGTCATCGACAGCTATAGCGACTCGTTCCCCAACGAAAGACAGAAATCGCACCTCCTCGTCCGCGCCGCGACAAGGCCGTGCACTTCCTAGAAACATCGCTCCCAGCCGCCGGTTTGCTATCGTAATGGGAACCGCACAACAGGACTGAAGGCCGCGCTCGCTCAGCAACCGCTTCGAGCCTGAAAACCGAACCTCTTGGTCTAATTTACCGATTATGGCGGGTTGTTGATGTTCGAACACCCAAGAGACGTGGGCCTGTTCGATGGGAACGTCGCGCGCTAGCGTCAATGCGGAATGATCGTGGTCGTCGGGCACAAACCAAGACGCTCCGTCCGCGGATCCCGTGTTCAAAAAGACGCTCATGTAATTGAAATCCAAAACCGGCTGAAGCTGGATTGGAAGGACCCGAACCAGCCCCTCTATATCCTGATGTGACCTCAGGCAATCGGAGACGACAAAGAGCGCTTCATAACGCGGAGCGAGCTGGGCTGAGGCGTCCATACTGGTTCCGGGGATGATGCTTATCGCGTTAGTAATCATAGGTTGACTCCAGATGGCGAAGTACAGGAGGCACCTTCACGTCCTGAGAATAGTGAAGCGTCCGAGCGACCTGCTTGCGAAAAAAGACCCTTTTTGCAGAATGTGACTGCGAGTGCATCGATATATGGCCTTACTGCTCAGATCGAGCGCGATTCAAGGGAAGTCGGATAACAAAACGGGCGCCCATGGCAGCCTCAGTCCAGATGTCGCCGCCGTGGCTGAGAACAGTCTGGCGGGAGAGGGCGAGCCCAAGCCCGAGGCCGTCCTGCTTGCCTGCCGTGACGAACGGTTCGAACAACCGGTCGCGAATCCTGCGCGGAATTCCAGGTCCCGTATCTTCAAGTTCGATCAGCACATGACCATTGACTTTCCGGCATACGATGTGGAGCTTCCTCCCATTTGGCATCGCCTCGAAGGCGTTGGCAATCAGGTTGAAGCATACGCGTTCCATACGGGAACGTATCAGCGGCAACTCTATCCCCTGAGGCACTTCGAGCAGGATCTGAACGTTATGGCTCTTCGTAGTCGCCGATGCTGCCTCGGATGCCGCGGCGATAACCTCGCCGATGTCGCAGATCTCGGCAGGCTGTCTGTTTCCACGAGCGACGGTGTTGATATCTGCCAACAATTCCCGCATGCGGCCGGCTGCGCGATAGATATTCGTTGCAAGTCGCTTCACTTGAGTCGACCCAGCATCGGCATGTATTAGCATTTCGGCAGCTGCGTAGATTGCCCAAGGGGATTCCGGAGTTCATGAACGATCGAGGTCGAAAGCCATTCGACGGCAGGTGTATTTTCCTGGCAACGCTCCGATCGCTGAGAGAGATTAATCGTCCTGGGTGCACGCACGCATGTCTCTTTCAATCGCCAGAGGCCCACGCGGTGCTTGTCGACGTGCACCTGAACTTGAGCCTCATCCAACATCTGTGTCGTGTCGGTTTCCATTGGGTATCCTGGGTCGCCTTTGTTGTGTGTTCGCTCGCCCCAACCTTCGATCGCTCAAGAAATCCCGTAACTTCTGGCGCGCGCGCCACCGGCGGCTCTTTACTGCCGGAATGGTCAAGCCCAACCTCACAGCCACTTCAGAAATGCTGAGATCTTCGAAGTCAAGCAGGAGAACGACATTCCGATATTGTTTCGGAAGGCGGACAAGAGCAGCACCCAGTTGAGCACTGGTCTCGCTTCTCTGGCATTCGATCAAAGGCGAGTGGCTTTGATCAGCGATAGCCAGTTCAGAGAACGCGTGAGGCGTGAACTCCACGAACCGCGAAGAGGCACATTTTCGGCGCCATTGACGGACCTCATTCAGACCAATTTGGAACAGCCAGGTCTTGAAACCGGCTTCGAATCGAAACTGGGCGAGATGCGTGAATGCCTTAAGCGCTGTCTGCTGGACGATGTCCTCGACCTCTGGGTGACCGCCGATTGTTGCCCGGACTATGTGTGATAGCGCGGTGAGGTGCGGAGCGATCAGCTCACCGAAGAGATCTCGCTGACCGGCGACGATCTTACGGATCAAAAGTATTTCGTCGGTGCCGGCTCCGTTAGTTGTGGGGGTAGGGATCTCGTTGTCGTCTGGGAGACGTTTGGCGTCCGTAGAAAGGCCTGCACGGAAGTCTCGGCTGGAGTGCACTCTGATTGCCATGGATCCACCACCCGGTTCTAAGCCAACTTGTTCGTTAAGCCCCGTCTTCGCTCTGCACGGTCACGTCCGCGAATCGATAACCATAATGAGGGTCAGTGAGCAGGTACTTGGGTTCCGCGGGATCATCTTCCAGCTTCTTTCGCAGTTGCCGGACGAAGGTTCGCAAATACTCGAGCTCACCCCCATATTCGGCACCCCATACAGCTCCCAGAAGCCGGGCGTGAGTCATCGGCAAGCCGGCGTGCACCATTAGATAATGAAGAAGATCAAATTCGGTGGGCGTGAGACGAATCAGAACACGATTCTTGCGTACGAGCCTGCGTGCCGGGTCAAGTTCGATATTGCCGATTCGAATAACTGAGTTTGATCCGTCATAGTCTCTATAGCCCAGATATTGGCTGACTGCGCTATTCACGACGTCTTCTGTCGAGCGGCCCCGCGATGCTGCCGTCTGTCTTAACACCACATCGAGAGATGTGGATAAGGCCACTGTTATAGTTGGCATACTGACTGGCTCCCTTTCTCCGAGCGCGTCGTGAGCGCTAGGCGCCACGATGCGCCGGCTAGGCGAAACACGATCGAGCCTTCCATTCATGGTGTGGTCTTTAGATATCCTCGCGGATGGTGCGCGGGCTCGTGATCGCGTAGTTTGCGATATCCACCTTGCGCATGAAGCTGACGCCCGGGTGCGATTGTGCATACTGTATGAAATCCTCGAGCACTCGCATACGAGCTGGCCGGCCTGCGATACGATCGTGCGCGCTCATTGACATCATGCGCCGGCGATGCGCGCCTTCTTCGTACAACACGTCGAACTCGCGCTTCAGGTCGGTTGCGTAAGCTTCGGTGCTGAAGTAGCGTGTCTCGTAGTTGACAATGTCGTTCATGTGGAGCGTGTAGGGCACCACGGCGAAAGGCTTGTTTCGAACGTTCACCAAGAACGGCTCGTCACGGCTGACGTCGTCGATGTAGTAGATATACCCAAGCTCCTGCAGGATGTGGAGCGTCAGCGGTGTACCCCGCAACCAGAAAGCATTGAATCCGACGGGCCGCACGCCGGTGACTCGTTCGATGGTTGCAGCCGAGTCAGCGTAGCTCTTTCGCTCCGCTTCCTGCACCATGGAATACTGCGGCGTCCACGTCTCCCCGTGACCTGAAGGCTCGTGTCCAGGCTGGACGATCTCTTTCGCGAGCGCGGGGTGCCTTTCGACGGCGGCGCCCACCATGTGGGAGGTCACCTTCACGTTGCGGCGGTCGAACATATCAAGCAGTCGCGGCAGGCCTTCCTTGAACCCGTACTCGTACCACTTGTTGGCGGCGATGTCCGGGTACCTCGGATCTATTTTCGGCAACGGGCTCTCGGCTCCGCTCTCAGGCTGAGCGCCGGCTTCCATCTGCATGGAGATCGAGATTGCTAGGCGAGCACCACCGGGCCAGAACACATCGGCATTGTTTGTTTGCATAATTCCTCTCGGAGCAGCCTTGGCGGGAAAGGTGCTCAGGGGTGTGCCAAACGCGAAGACTCCGCCTGTTAACAAGAATTCACGGCGGTCGATCATGCGGCCTCCGTCACCACGCCAACCGCCGGCCACGGGTTCATGCGGACCACTCTCCTTGTGTCGCTACTTGAACCTTGGTACAGCCCTCACTCAGAGAATAAGAACGTCCGAGGGAGCTGCTTGCCAAAAGAACCCCTTCCTGCACAATGGGGCCGTGACTGCGCCGATATTCGCTGGGCGTTACTCCGACGATCTGACGAAACGTGTTGGAAAAGTGCGCATGGCTGGAAAACCCGCAGGCTAGGGCGATGTCGATGAGCGAGATGGAATACTCTCGCAATATTGTCTTCGACTGCTCCACCCGTAGCCGTGTCAAGTATTGATGTGGCGAACACCCCGTCGCCGCCCGAAACGTACGCAAGAAATGGCTTCTACTGTAACCACTTTCGGCGGCTAATGTGTTGAGGTCAAGATCCGTGCCGAGGTCTGCTCTCATTCTGTCAAGAACACGATGAAGCACACGGTTTCGGAGCTTTCCACACGGCGAACGCCTGGGGGCTTGCGTTCCTGCGGATATTGCGATCATCGGCTGTCTGGAACGAAACAAGAGCCACCTTATCTCTTCGCCAAAACTCTGTGAGGAACGCAACTGCTATAAGGGCGTTCGCTTCCTTGTCTGTTGCTTGCTATAGACAGGTTATTCGTTTCCTGAATTTCTGCACACCTCAGAAACTATAGAATTCACCCTGGATGTTTCTACAGGTCTGACGACTGCGTGTGGAAACTCTTCAAATCGCGATCAGGCCAGATGGATCTTGGGTCGTCTCATCGAAAGATGGTTCTTATCCCCGTAAACAAAGACCGTCGAACGGGCATCATCTTCCTGAAGATGGTGCCTCCAGGGACTATTAGCGTAATCTCGGTCCCCCGGTTCGAGGAACTCTCGAGCGTGAACTTGCCCCCTATGCGAGCGGCACGCTCCCGCATCCCCTGCAGTCCGAAGTGTCCGGCCTTCCCTCCATCCGCGATAGCGGGGTCAATACCTGCGCCATTGTCACTGACGCGTAGGGCAAGGTCGTCAGTATATCTGAGGTCCACTTCCAATCGAGTTGCCCCCGAATGCATACATGCGTTGCGGATGGCTTCGTAACCGATGCGGTAAATCTCATCACGGACGATGGGATGCATCTCTCTGGGATCGCCAATCACAGAAAATGCGACCGCCATGGCGCTGGGGATGAGGCCGTCTTCGGTCGCGCGCCGGCGACCTTCAGCCAGGTAGTTTGTCTGCGTCGTCACCGCGCGCAGGGAATTCAGCGCCGCCCGTCCTTCCTGCGTG
>PMUP01000085.1:16758-88335 GCA_003166865.1 Bryobacterales bacterium | reverse complement strand
GACGTGGACGTGCAGGACGTTCGCGAAGTGGCGTGGAAGGCGCTGAACAACATCGATCCGGAGCGCGACATCCAGTTTGTGCTGGGGCCGGTGGATTCGCTGGATCATTCCAGCCGCCTGCCTAACTACGGATCGAAGATGGGCATCGACGCCACGCGTAAATGGAAAGAGGAAGGTTTCGTGAGGCCGTGGCCGGATGTGATCCAAATGCCGGATGACGTGAAGCAGCGCGTGAATCAGCTTTGGAAGAAGGCGGGCTTGGGATGACGGGTGTTAAACTGGTACCTACACGGCGGCTGTAGCTCAGTTGGTAGTAGCGCCAGATTGTGGTTCTGGATGTCGTGGGTTCAAATCCCACCAGCCGCCCCAAAAGACAATTGTCCGGCCCGAACAGTTGAGTGCCCGGACCGGACATATCGATAACAGACTGTTCCCTACGCGACGTCGACTTTACGGTTTTTCCGCTCTCGCTCCCGGTAGAAACATGTGACCAACTTGAATATGCTGGCGCATCTCGGCTTGTACGTCGGCCGGGATAACGAACTCCTGCGTTGCACCATATCCCATAGGGTCGTTTGATCCACGGGGAACCAACAGAACGGCGTGCGCAGTGGCGCTAACCACGCCATTGGTAACGACATTGGCTTGCGCGGCGATTTCTCCGAAGTCGTTAATGCCGCCTGTCGAAGATATATCCCAATTTGCACTCGCCGATCCGATCAGCGTGTTGAGCGCGGTCATTTTGCCGTTCTGGTAAATAAAGGCGCGTGCGCCATCGAACTCATAATCGGAAAAAGATACGCCCACCACCTGATCCTCGTCGTTTATGTCCGTGGCTTCGCTCATCGCGTCGGGCGTGCCGTTTACGCCCTGAAGCGTACCAAGGCTCTGCATGCCATGCTCTTTGGTCCAGATGAACGCCAGGAATCTGAACTGGAGTTGTCCATCGATCACATCATTGGGCCCATTTGCGAACCCCGTGATCACGCCGCGATTATTGATGGCGCCCGGTGTATTCCAGCCGTGACCGCCGAGACTGCCGAGGTAGACCGGTTTTCCGTTTTCCCACATTACCGCGTGAATAGCGCTGTAGGCGCCGATCGCGACATCGCATTGCCCCGAAATACCTACCACCTGACCTAAATCGTTGATAGCGGTGGCGGCCGAATCAGGATCGCCGGGGTAAGGTGGAAGCTGACGCACCTGCCAATTTCCAGCAAAGTCCTGTTGCCACAAGGTGGCCTCAAACTGCAGGAACTGATTGGCACTGTTATCGCAGGTAGGGTCGTAAACTCTGTCTTCCGCCCACCCAACGATCTGGCCTTCGTCATTGTCGCCTGCGCCGATCGAATTATTGCCGCCCAGCCCCGGAAGTTCCACCATGTGGCCATTCCGCCAAGCGAACGCGACACAGGAGTTGCCGCTTACCAAACCAACCGCCGGACAGGAAAAAGATTCGTTCAGAGGATCGTGCTTGCCATTTTCCGTTATGCCTGAGATCAATCCGAAATTATTCTTGACGGGCCACCCGACGTTGCTGCCCGGCCCTCCGAGCGTGCCAAGGGGAATTTGAAATCCATTGGCCCAGAGGGTCGCGATTTGAGTTCCGTTGGCTTCGTTTGAACCGCCCGTGACCCAGCCGATGTTGTTAATGGCGTTGCCGCTGCTAGTGGTTCCACCGAGTGTGCCGAGATCGATGACCCGGTAACGGGTTGGCCCGGCCTGCCCCTGCGCAGCTAACGGTATCGAAAACGCCAGGGCCGCCAGAACGCCGGCCAGCGCGAGAGAAATCACAGATTTTATCTTCATATTATTTCCTTTCTAATCAACTTAGCGAGCATAATTGGGATCACCGCGACGGGACAGGCCGGCGGAAACTGAGATCGAACCAAGCTTCCCAGCTGCGGCCGTTATCCTGCGAGCGCTGTGCTGTCTCGCGGACACCAGCAGCATCCGGCTTCCAGGTGCCCCTTACGAAATCCGGTGCATGCGTGCCCTGTTCTGTTCCCGTGAGCACTATGGCGCCGTCCCGCACGTTTCCCTCAATGGAAACGATTGCTCCTTTACTGCTTACCCAAAATTGGCGCCAGGTATGGCGTGCGGCATTCCAGGAGCTGAGACTCTCGCCTGTTGATCCATCCGTCGCGGTGTATTCCTCGCGGAGCGCACAGCCGCCGAGCACCGATTCCACACGAACATGCGCCGTTTTGCTGTTTCCGTTAGCATTGAAGACGTCCCAGTCGCCCAGCCAAAAGTCGAAGCTACGGTATGTTGGACCGGAGCATGGGAGTGGCTGGGATCGCATCGGCAACACCAAGACCAGCAATCCCAATCCCCACAGATATTTCCTCAAGGGACCAATCCTCCTCGCTGTCTAAATAACAGTAAGTCTGTTATCAAAACCTGGTTGGACGTTTCCGGACCTTGCATGTGTTGCGGGCCGGCTCAGACCCTGCCTTTATGCCCCTCACAACACTGGTAGTGGTTCGTTTTTCAAACACTTGGGTTGTGGTCCGAAATCGTCTACTCGCTTGGGCGGCGATCTTCTATGATGAAGGACGCGGCGAATGAATCTCGATAGGCAGGTATGTTCCAGGGCAAGGCTATCGCGCGATGCCCGATTCGACGGTAAGTTTTTTATCGCTGTGTTGAGCACCGGGATCTACTGCCGCCCAATTTGTACCGCGCGTGCGTCCAAGGAGGAAAATGTCAGATATTATCCCAGCGCGGCGGCAGCGGCGGGAGCGGGGTTTCGTCCTTGCCTGCGTTGCCGTCCCGAGTGTTCGCCCGGCACTCCGGCGTGGTCTGGAACTTCCAGCACCGTCTCGCGAGCTTTACGCTTAATATCGGAGGGCGGGCTTGAGGATGGCGGCATAGAGGCGCTTGCGGAGCGACTCGGTGTGGGCGGGCGGCATCTGCGGCGCCTTTTTCTGAAGCATCTGGGCGCCACCCCAAACGCTGTAGCTCAGACCCGAAGACTACATTTCGCGAAGAAGCTGATCGATGAGACCAGCCTATCGATGACCCAAGTGGCTGTCGCCTCCGGATTTGGCAGCGTAAGGCGATTTAACGCCGCCATTCGCCAGGTCTATAACCGGACGCCGCTTCAAATTCGTTCGCTGGCACGCCGGGCGGCTGTGGAACCGGAGAACCAGTATCTGTTGCGGCTTCCTTTCCGTCCACCCTATGCTTGGAAGAGCGTGTTAGCGTTCCTGGCAGATCACGCGATCCCGGGCGTTGAATTTGTAGAACAGAATACCTACCGCCGCTCGATCTCCTGGAACCGCACCCACGGCTATTTCGAGGTTTCGCTCGATGCGTCCGGCTCATCACTTGCTGCGCGCGTTCAATTCGGCGATTCAAGCGCGCTTTACTTTATTGTTGAGCGAATACGGGCTATGTTCGACCTCAGCGCGGATTGGAGTGTGATCGTCCAAAGCTTAAAATCCGATCCTGCGCTGGCTGACATTGCTGAAGCGGAACCGGGGCTGCGCGTACCCGGCTGCTGGAACGGGTTCGAGCTCGCGACAGCAGCCATTCTCGGCCAGCGTGTGAGCCTGGAATGCGCAGCAGCGCTTGCAGGGAGGTTGGTGCAAGCTCTCGGAACACCGATTCCACCAATGAGCGGAGTGGCCTATCTTTTTCCTTCGCCCGAGACTCTCGCGACCGCCGACCTCGCCAGCATCGGCCTGCCGCCCTCGCAAGCGGTGACTATTCGCGCTCTGGCAAGGGCGGTGTGCGATGGGCGAATTAGCTTCGATCAGATCGTCGAGACGGATGCCTTCTTGGGTCGACTGCGTGAGATTCCCGGCATCGGGCGCTGGACAGCGCAATATGTAGCGATGCGAGCACTAGGGGAACCCGACGCGTTTCCCAACGGCGAGCCGGGTATGGTGCGCGGCTTGCCTGAGAAAACAGCTGGTGAAATCGAGCGGCGAGCCGAAGCGTGGCGGCCTTGGCGCGCCTACGGCGTAATGTATCTTTGGAAGCTCGCGAGGGAAAACGGCGTTCGCATTAGCCGTAACTAGCGTGGCCGATACAAGCACCGACGACCGTCACTTCTTCGGAAACTGCTGGTCGAGAGCCAGATTCAGCTTGAGCACGTTTACTCGAGGCTCGCCGATCAGTCCGAGATCCGGCGCCTTGGTGTATTGAGCCACCAACTGACCGATCTGATCCGCCGAAATCTCGCGGGCTTTCGCTACGCGCGGCGTCTGCGCTTGGGCCGATGCCGGACTAATCTCGGGATCCAGGCCGCTGCCCGAGGCAGTTAATAAGTCGGCTGGGATCGGCCCGTGATAATCCGGATTTTCTTTGTGGAACTTGTCCACCGATGCCTTCACACGATCGATCAGCTTCTGATTCGTCGGCCCAAAGTTCGGTCCTCCAGAAGCGGTTGGATCGTAGCCATCGTTGCCCGCGGCGGACGGACGCGGCTGGAAATACCCGGGCTTGGTGAAGTTTTGTCCGATCAGCTCAGAGCCGATCACCTGACCGTTCTGGGTGATCAGGCTGCCATTCGCCTGATGGGGAAACAGGACCTGGGAGATGCCCGTTACGGCCAGCGGATACGCCACGCCCAGCAAAATTGTCAGAAAGATATTGATCCGCAGGGCCGGCCAAAGTTGTGACAACATAATCGTTCGCTCCTAGCCTTTTACTCTTAAGCCAAATGAAACAGCACCAATAGTTGATCGATGGCCCAAATGCCTGGAAACGGCACGAGGATGCCACCGACGCCGTAAATCAGAAGATTGCGGCGCAGCAAACTGGCCGCGTCCAATGGACGATATTTCACGCCCCGCAAGGCCAGGGGAACCAGCGCGATAATGATCAGCGCGTTAAAAATTACGGCCGCCAGCACCGCGCTCTGCGGCGTATGCAGCCCCATGATGTTGAGCTTGGCGAGCGACGGATAAGTCGCCATGAACATCGCGGGAATGATGGCGAAATACTTCGCGACGTCGTTGGCGATGGAGAACGTGGTGAGCGCGCCGCGGGTGATCAGCAATTGCTTGCCGATGGCGACCACTTCAATCAGCTTGGTCGGATTGCTGTCCAGGTCCACCATGTTGCCCGCTTCCTTGGCGGCCATGGTCCCGGTATTCATGGCGAGTCCGACGTCAGCTTGCGCCAGAGCGGGCGCGTCGTTGGTCCCATCTCCCGTCATGGCCACAAGACGCCCGGCCACCTGCTCCTTCTTGATGTACTCGAGCTTGTCCTTGGGCGTGGCCTGCGCCAGGAAATCATCCACGCCGGCTTCGGCTGCGATGGCGGCGGCGGTCAACGGATTGTCGCCCGTGATCATGATGGTGCGAATGCCCATGGTCCGCAGCTGACCGATGCGCTCCTTCATTCCACCCTTCACGATGTCTTTCAGGTAGATGATCCCGAGCAGACGATGACCGTCCGCAACAGCCAGCGGTGTTCCGCCGTTGCGCGCGATCCGGTCGCTCATCTCCTGGAAGTATCCTGGAACCTCTCCGCCATGCTCCTTCACGAAGGTGGTAACAGCTTCAGTGGCGCCCTTGCGGAGTTCGCGTCCTTCAAAATCGACGCCGCTCATGCGCGTGTAGGCCGAGAACGGAATGAAGTTGGCCCCGTGTTCGGGAATGTGACGGCCGCGGAGCCCGTATTTCTCCTTGGCGAGCACCACCACCGAGCGGCCTTCGGGAGTCTCGTCGGCCAGGCTGGACAACTGAGCCGCGTCGGCCAATTCTTCATCGCTGACACCGGTGATGGCGAGAAACTCCACCGCCTGGCGGTTGCCCAGCGTGATGGTGCCGGTCTTATCGAGCAGCAGCGAATTCACGTCGCCGGCGGCTTCCACAGCTTTGCCGCTCATCGCGAGAACGTTGTGCTGCATCACGCGGTCCATGCCCGCGATTCCGATGGCCGAGAGCAATCCGCCGATGGTGGTTGGGATTAAGCAGACCAGCAATGAAACCAGCACGGCCACGCTCGGCACCGTGCCCGCGCCTGCCTGCGCCACGCTGAAGACCGCGTACGGCTGCAGCGTTACAACCGCCAGCAGGAAGATCAGCGTCAATCCCGCGATCAGGATGTTCAGTGCGATTTCGTTGGGGGTTTTCTGGCGCTCGGCACCTTCCACCAGGGCGATCATGCGATCCAAGAATGTTTCGCCGGGGTTGGAGGTGATCCGAACCTTGATGTGATCCGACAGCACGCGAGTACCGCCAGTGACGGCGCTGCGGTCGCCACCAGACTCGCGAATCACCGGAGCACTCTCACCCGTGATCACCGATTCGTCCACAGTGGCGATGCCGTCGATCACATCGCCGTCGCCGGGAATCAGTTCGCCGGCGTCGCAGGTCACTACATCGCCCGCGCGCAAAGCCGAGGCAGTAACCTCTTCGATCTTGCCGGACGCAGTCAGCCGCTTGGCTAACGCGTCGGTCTTGGTCTTACGCAGGCTGTCGGCTTGCGCCTTGCCGCGCGCTTCGGCCATCGCTTCGGCGAAGTTGGCGAATAACACCGTAAACCAGAGCCAGATCGCGATCTGCAGTCCAAACTTCAGGCCAGGGGCTCCGGCGATGATATCGCGGACAACAAATACCGTGGTGAGCAACGCGCCCACTTCCACCACGAACATCACTGGATTCTTGGCGAGCGTGACGGGGTTCAGCTTCCCGAATGACGCCCGGGTCGCGCGACTGACGATCTCCGGATCGAACAACGGGCGCGAGCGAGCCAGCTTCTTGGGAAGAAGCGACGTGGGATCCTCGTGCAGAGGCGGGTTCGGTGTCGCTTGCGGCGTAGTAGTGACTGTGGACATGATTTGCTCCCGAGCGTTAGCTCCCGAGCGGCCAGGAAATCAGCGAAAACAGCCTGCCGCTATGCATCAAATAATGTTCTACGATCGGCCCCAGCGATACCGCCGGGAAATAGGTCAGGACAGCGATGATCACCACCGTTCCAACCAGTAGCCCTACAAAAAGCGGGCCGTGCGTGGGGAATGTGCCGCTGGTGACCGGCACTTTCTTTTTCGCCGCCAGACTGCCGGCCGCCGCGAGAATCGGAATCAGGAACAGGAAGCGTCCGACCAGCATCGCGAGTCCGATGGTCAGGTTGTACCAGGGCGTATTGACGCTGATTCCGCCGAACGCGCTTCCATTGTTGCCGG
The DNA here is from genome assembly GCA_003166865.1 of Bryobacterales bacterium. GTDB lineage: Bacteria > Acidobacteriota > Terriglobia > Bryobacterales > Bryobacteraceae > Palsa-89. The sequence continues at coordinate 81,191 of PMUP01000085.1, read as the reverse complement.
TGGCGCTGGTGTAGGCGTAGATAATTTCCGACAAGCCATGCGGACCGCTGTTGCCCATGTTGGCGATCGCCGCGCCCGGTGCGTTCCAGTAGCCCTTGGCGGCGAACACCGCCTGCGTGGAGAGGGCGCTGAATACCAGGATGCAGGCGGAAGTGACAATGATAGCCAGCATCGCCATCTTCACCTCCTTCTGCTCGAGCTTCTTGCCAAGATATTCCGGTGTGCGGCCGACCATCAGGCCAGCGATGAAGACCGCGATGATGCAGTAAATCAAAATCCCGTACATGCCGGCGCCCACGCCGCCGAAGATGACGATGTCGGTCATCATGTTCAGCATCGGCACCAAGCCGGCGATGGGCAGAAGGCTGTCGTGCGTATTATTGACAGCGCCCGTACTGGTGTCGGTAGTGACGGTGGTAAAAAGAGCCGAGTTGACGACTCCAAAACGAACCTCCTTGCCCTCCATGTTGCCGCCGGCCTGCGTAGTGGTTGCGGCGCTCTGAATCCCTAGCTTGGCGAGAGTGGGATTTCCCGCCTGCTCGAATCCGTAACAGACGAAGACCCCGGCCAGGAACATCACGGTGAAAGCGGCGAATATGGCCCAGCCCTGGCGCGTGTCGCCGACCATTTTGCCGAAGGTGTAGGTCAACGCGGCTGGAATCACCAGCAACAGCCACATTTCGAATAAATTGGTGATCGGCGATGGATTCTCGAATGGATGGGCGGAGTTGGCATTGAAGAAGCCTCCACCGTTAGTGCCCAATTCCTTGATCGCTTCCTCCGAGGCCACCGGCCCTTGGGTGATGGTCTGTTTGGCGCCTTCCAGCGTAGTCGCGGTGGTGTTGGGTTTCAGATTCTGGATCACGCCTTGCGAGCACAGGAACAACGCGCCGAGGAATGAGATCGGCAGCAACACGTACAAGGTCGAGCGCGTCATGTCCACCCAGAAATTGCCCAGCGTCCTCACTTCATGCCGCGCGAATCCCCGGATGACGGCAATCGCGACCGCCAGACCCGCTGCGGCCGATACGAAATTCTGAACCGTCAGCGCGGCCATCTGCACGAAATAGCTCAGAGTGGATTCTCCGCTATAGGCCTGCCAGTTGGTGTTCGTCAGGAAGCTGGCCGCCGTGTTAAACGCCAGGTCAGGAGTGACATTAGGCGTGCCAAAATTCTGCGGATTGAAGGGCAAATAGGCTTGGGCCCTTTGCAGCAGGTACACCAGCAAGAAGCCGAAAATGCTGAAGGCCAACAACGAGGCAGTGTATTGTGTCCAACGCTGCTCGACGTCCTCGCGAACGCCGGCGACCTTGTAGGTCAATACTTCCAGCCAGCGAAGCACGGGATGCAAAAAGGTGCGCCGCCCGTCGAACACGTTCGCCATGAAGGCGCCCAGGGGTTTTACACACACCAGGACGAGCGCGAAAAACAGCAGGATCTGTAGAATTCCAGTGCTAGTCATATGGCTCTTCCTAGAACTTCTCTGGACGGAGAAGCGCGTAAACCAAGTAAACGAATAGACCCAGCGAAGTTATGCCGGCGATGATATAGTCCATGGATTCTTCCTCCTAGAGCTTGTCGCAGGCCTTGGTGAAGGCCCAGCAGACAACCAGAAACAGGCAACCGATTGCAACGTAGAACAGGTCGAGCATACGACTTATTCCCTTTCTGTAACGATCACTTCGTGACCAGCACTCCGCAGTTTAGCGGCCAATCTTTTTTCCGCAGTCGGCCACCAGCGCTTGCGGCTGCCGACGACCACCACAGAATGGGGTTTCAAAACAGACCTCAAAGTCTCTAAAGGATCACGGCACAAATAGATGCAAACGCGGGTTTCCACCCGGCAGCCGCTCGCGATGACGCGCAGCCGGCGTTCATTGAAGTCCGCCAACACGGGTGGGCTGGTGAGCGGGAGCGGATAGGGAACAATCTGCGGCACGATCAACGTAATATGGCCGCCCAGGCTGCGAGCCAGATCGCCAGCTTCTTTCAAGGCGGCCAGCGTGGCGTCCGCCGACGTAAATACGACCGAAACGTTGAGTTTGGGGTCGGCTTCTTCGGCGAACGGCCGTGCCGGTGCTCCGGTGACTGGCGCGATCATTGTTTCGAGTGCGAGTGCCATTGGATTCCCCTTCCACTTTTGAGCGTAGGTCCCGCAGCCTGAAGAAGTCCTTAGAAAGGGATTAAGAAATAGTGAAGTTAGGAGCGCCCGCGCGGGACGCCGAAGCCCAAGACCGGGCGGGCCTTAGCTGGCCTGCGACGCCGTTTCGAGAACCGCCTGCAGCGTTTGCGACTGCACCTCTTGCGCGGCCTCCGTCAGATACTCCAGCGCCGCCGCGACGCCGCCGCGGGAATGCGGCACACCGGCGAGCGCCAAGCCCATCTCGACGCCCGAGAGGGTGCCCGCCAGCATCAGATCGTTGAAGTCACCCAGGTGGCCGATCCGGAATACCTTGCCTTGTAACCTGCCGAGGCCGCTGCCGAGCGACATATTGAAGTTCTCGAGGACCGCCTTGCGAAACTCGTCCGCGTTGGACGTCGGCGGCACGAAGACGGCCGTCACGGAACTGCTGTAGCGTTCCGGGTCCGCACACACAGTTTCGAGTCCCCAGGCTCGCACCGCGCGACGCGCAGCTTCCCCATGCCGGGCGTGTCTGGCGAACACATTCTCCAGGCCTTCTTCGCGCAGCATCTGCAGCGACTCGCGCAGTCCAAAGAGCAGATTCGTGGCGGGCGTATAGGGGAAGAAGCCGATCTTGTTTTGCGCGAGCATGGCTTGCCAATCCCAATAGGATCGCGGGAGACGCGCCGATTTCGAGGCCGCCAGCGCCTTCTCGCTCACGGCATTGAAGCCCAGCCCGGGCGGAAGCATGAGGCCTTTTTGCGAACCGGCGATGGCCACATCCACGCCCCATTCGTCGTGCCGGTAGTCCATCGAACCGAGCGACGAAATGGTGTCCACCATCAGCAAAGCCGGATGCCCGGCGCGATCCAGCGCCTTGCGGATCGCGGGCACGGAATTCGTCACCGCGCTGGACGTTTCGTTCTGCACCACACCCACGGCCTTGATCTTGTGGCTGCTATCCTCGCGCAGGATCGATTCCACCACGCCGGGATCGGCCGCGTGCCGCCAATCGCTTGCGACGAACTGCACGTCCAGTCCCAGATTTACCGCCATCTCTTTCCAGAGTGTCGCGAATTGTCCCGTCTCGAACATGAGAACCTTGTCGCCGGGCGAGAGCGTGTTGACGATGGCCGCCTCCCAGGCTCCCGTGCCGGACGACGGAAAGATCATGATCTTGCTGGTGGTCTTGAAGATCGCCTGGAGATCCTCCAGAAGTTCCAGCGCCAGCCTGGCAAACTCGGGGCCCCGGTGATCGATGGTCGGCCGAGCGATCGCTCTGAGCACACGGTCGGGAACATTGCTTGGTCCCGGAACCTGAAGAAAGTGACGTCCACTGGTGTTGGGCATAGAAACTACTAGTCTCTCTCAAAACGCGCGAGGGCACAAAGCTCGGGTAGGAGGACTCGTTAAACCCATTCTCCGGCCTGGGTGATAGCTCGATCATAGAGCTCCTGGTCCATGAAAAAAGCGGGCCGTCAGTAGGCGATCCAATTCCGGTCTAATCTTCGCTAGCAACCCTCGATCCTTGGCCGCCAGAAGCAGTCCAATGGTGCCGATTACTGCCAAACCGAGTGACGCAGCCAGTCGCCTGGCCGGTCGTTCATCCAGTATGAGACGCACGGCACCCAATTCCAAGCCCAAACTGATGACTTCATGTCACCCGGACCAATGGAACCACTCACTGTGTCTGGTCGGCGTGGCAGTCTCAGCGGTTTCACCTCGACCCAGCCAGGCAGCCGCGCTATAGGCGGCTCTACCTCTTTGGCGACTGCGGGCGGGATGAGAATCTGAGGGTGACGCTGGCCCAGTAGATCGAGGCGGCCAATCTGACAGAGAGCGATGAGGGGGCTTGAATTGGAAATGACCGCCACTCAGGTTCGCTTGCTCTCGGAAACTTCCGCCTGCCATTCGTCATCGGTGAAACGGAAATATGGGATCCCTAATTCAGACGCGCGTCGGATGAAGTCGAGGCGGGCCATGCCCAGGAGCGCGGTGGCCTTACCGCTAGAGATGACCTCTCGGCGGTACAGCTCCAAAACGATCATTTCGCGCGCGGCTTGCTCAACCGGCTGACCCAGCTTTGCCAAGAGAGCGCCGAGCTCTTCACCAAGATCGAGATTGGTAGAAGCCATAGTCGACCCGCTTCCTTGATAGTACCGCTGCCGGCCACCAGTAGCTAAAATCAGATGGTATGCTCAAGCCGGCCATCTTTCGGGAGTACGACATCCGGGGCGTTGCGGACATCGAACTTCTGAGCCCTGACGTCGAACAGCTTGGACGAGGCCTCGGCACGTACCTGCGCCGACACAGCGGTGGCGCAAACATCAACGTCGGCCGCGATTGCCGCCTCAGCTCCACGCGCCTGCGCGATGCGCTCGTCAGAGGCCTGCTGGCCGTCGGGTGCAACGTCACCGACATCGGCACGGTCCCTACTCCGGTGCTCTATCACTCGGCGCAAAACCTGAACGCCCACGGCGCGATCATGATCACCGGCAGCCACAACCCGTCTGAGTACAACGGATTCAAAAGCGTTTGCGGCGCGAGCACGCTGCACGGCGAAGCCATCCAGGAAGTGCTCCACATCATCCAGCGCGGCGATTTCGATACTGGCAAGGGAACTTTGACTACCACCGACGCTGTGACGCCTTACGTGAACGAGATTGCGGCGCAGTTCAAATTGGATCGCCGCATCAAAATCGTCGCCGATGCGGGCAATGGCACCGCCGGCCCGGTGATTCATCGGATATTCGAAAAGATCAACGTCGACGCCACCGAACTGTTTTTCGAAATGGACGGCCATTTCCCGAACCACCACCCCGACCCCACCGTCCCCGCGAATCTTGTTGCTTTGATCGCCAAGGTGCGCGAAATCGGCGCTGATTTTGGCCTGGCCTTCGATGGCGATTCCGACCGCATCGGAGCAGTCGACGAACACGGCAATGTCATCTACGGCGACCTGCTGCTGCTCATCTACGCCCGCGAGATCCTCCAGCGCAAGCCCGGCGCGACGTTCATCGGCGAGGTGAAATGCTCGCAAGTGATGTACGACCAGATCGCGAAGCTCGGCGGCAATGGCATCATGTATAAAACCGGCCATTCGCTCATCAAGGCCAAGATGCAGGAGGAACACGCGGAGCTGGCGGGAGAAATGTCCGGCCACATGTTTTTCGCGGATCGTTACCGCGGCTATGACGACGCGCTCTATTCCGCCTGCCGTCTGATTGAAATTGTCTCGAAATCCGGCCAGCCGCTTTCGGCGCAGCTAGCGGGCGTCCCCAAAATGGTTTCGACTCCCGAAATTCGCGTCGACTGCCCTGACGATATCAAGTTCGATCTCGTCCAGCGTGTCGCTCAGCATTTCAAAAGCAAATATAAGACCCTCGACATCGACGGCGTGCGCGTCCTCTTTCCCGACGGCTGGGGACTGCTGCGCGCTTCCAACACGCAGCCCGTGCTGGTGATGCGCTTCGAAGCCGCCAGCGAACATTTGTTGAAGCAATACCAATCGGAGGTCGAGCAGGTCCTCGAAGCTGCGCGGACCACCGGAGCTCGCAACTCATGAAACAACTCCTCGCGTTCTTCTTCGCCACAGTCCTCTCCGCCCAACCTGCGGGCACAATTGTTCTGCATGCGGCGCGGCTGCTCGATGTGGAGACCGGAAACATCGTGGCCCCAGGCGAAATTCTCGTCCAAGGCGACCGCATCGCCGCCGCCGGCGCCACTGTAAACCATCCGCCCGACGCGCAGATCATCGATCTGGGCGACGCCACTTTGCTGCCTGGCTTGATCGACGCGCACGTGCACTTGTTCCTGCATCCCGGCGCGGAAGACCTGCAGACCGTCCAGGAATCAGTTCCGCAACGCACTATCCTCGCCACGCTCGCCGCGCGCGACGACCTGATGGCCGGCTTCACCGCAGAGCGCGACATGGGCACCGAGGGCGCGGGCGCTGCCGATACCGCCGTGCGCGACGCCATCGATGAAGGCCTCATCCCCGGCCCGCGCCTGCGCATCAGCGGCAATGCCATCAGCATTCTCGGGGGCCACGAGGACGCCATCGGCTACAATCCCGAGCAGCACGTTCTGCCCAACGCCACCTGGGCCAACAGCGCCGACCAGTTGGTCTCGGTGATTCGCGAACAGTTCAAGCTCGGCGCCGATTTCATCAAGATCTACGAGACTGGCCGCGACTCCGTGAGCGACGGCAAGCTTACGACGCCGTACCAATACACCGAAGTCGAGATGACCGCCGCAGTCCGTGAAGCCGCTCGCGTGGGCAGGCGCATCGCCGTCCACGCCACCGGTGAGCCGGGCACGCTCTATGCCGCGCGCGCGGGCGTCGTTTCCATCGATCACGCCTTTCAGCTATCGGACGAAACCATGCGTCTGATGCACGAAAAACAGATCTTCGCCGTCCCCACGTTCACCATCATCGAGTACTTCGCCGAGCACGCCGCGACACCCGGGCAAGCCGCGCGCGAACGCGGAACCCAAGAGATGCACGCCCGCGAATTGTCCAAGCAACTTGCCGCCGGCGTTCCCATCGCCATGGGCTCCGACGTTGGCCCGTTCCCGCACGGAACGCAGGCCCGCGAGTTTGTGCTGATGGTGAAATACGGAATGACGCCGCTCGGTGCGCTCCAAGCCGGCACGCTCAACGGCGCAAAGCTGCTTGGCTGGCAAGACCAGATCGGGGCTTTGAAACCCGGCTACCTAGCCGACGTCATCGCGGTTCCTGGCAACCCACTCGCCGACATCAGCGTTTTGCAGAAAGTCACCTTCGTCATGAAAGGCGGCGTCGTATTCCGAAAGTAATTCTTTTCACGGCCCTTCTTCTCGCGAGCCTTGGCGCGTCCGCGTTCGCCGCCGACCTCGCCATTGTTGGTGCAAAGGTTTTCCCGTCACCCGACGATGCTCCCCTCGCGAACGCAACCATTCTCATCCACGATGGAAAAATCGCGGCAGTTGGACCCAACGTCGCCGTTCCCGCGGGCGCAACCAAACTAGCGTGCGCGGACTGTTTTGTTTTTGCGGGCTTCTGGAACTCGCACGTGCATTTCACCGAGCCCAAGTGGGCCAATGCGGCCACGGAGTCCGCTCCAGTCCTTAACCGGGAGCTCCAGGAAATGCTCACCCGTTCCGGTTTCACCACCGTGGTCGACTTGGCCTCCGATATCCGCTCTACTTCGGCGCTGCGCCGCCGCATTGAATCCGGCGAAGTTCTCGGCCCGCGCATCTATACGGCTGGCTCCGGGCTCTATCCTCCCAATGGAATTCCGTATTACCTCAGCGACCTGCCTCCGGAAATTCGCCGCCTGCTTCCGCAGCCTTCCACCGCGGCTGAGGCCGGTGCCATCGTCGAAAAGAACATCGCGTCGGGCGCCGACGTTCTCAAACTCTTCACCGGTTCGTATGTGTCGCCGGGGCACATCAAACCCATGCCGCTGGAGGTCGCGCGAGCCGCCGTTTCAACCGCGCACGCCAAGCACCAGATCGCTTTCGCCCATCCATCCAATCTGGAGGGGGTGCGCATCGCGCTCGAGAGCGGCGTGGACGTGCTCGCGCACGCGCCGGATACAGTCAACGGCGTTGACGACGCGCTGTTAGCTGAGCTAGTCGCGCACCACATGTCCATGATCCCGACGCTCAAGCTCTTCTCGGAGGAATCCAGCATCCTGAGCATCCGCGCCATCGTCGCCAAGTTTCACCAACTGGGCGGCGGCCTCATGTTCGGAACGGACACCGGCTTTGTGACAGATTATGATCTGACCGAAGAATACCGCGAGCTCGCGCTCGCAAATCTGTCGTTCAAGGACGTACTCGCAATGTTGACCACAGCGCCCGTGGCACGTCTGGGATTAAAGGATGAAGGCCGTATCGCCGCAGGCCAGCGAGGCGATCTCACGATTCTCTCGGCGGACCCGTCGTCGCAAAACCTTTCGGCTTTCACGCAAGTCCGCTATACGATTCGCGCCGGCCGCGTGATCTTCGACAAGTCACAGGCCGCGCCTTAGCTCGCCGCGCCGTGCATCGCCAGTTCTGCAACCGGCATGGGAGGCTGCGCATCCTGCCCAAATCGCACCGAAACCAGTTTCGAGACGCCTGGTTCCTGCATCGTGACCCCGTACAGAGACTGCGCGGCTTCCATAGTGCGCTTGGCGTGCGTAATCACGATGAACTGCGTCTCGGCCGACATCTCCTTCAGCAGGCGCGTCAGCCGTTCGATGTTCGGCTCGTCCAGCGGCGCGTCCACTTCGTCGAGAATGCAGAACGGGCTCGGCGTGTAGCGGAAAATCGCCATTAGCAGCGCCATGGCCGTCAGCGATTTCTCGCCGCCCGACAACAGCAACACGTTTTGCAGACGCTTGCCCGGAGGCGATGCCACAATGTCGATGCCGGATTCGGCGAGGTTGGTCTCATCGGTCAGGCGCATCTCCCCGGTACCGCCTCCAAACAGCGTCCGGAACATCTCGCGGAAGAAGCCGTTCACCGCCTCGAACGCGTCTGAGAACCGCTTTCGCGACTCGACGTCGATCTCGTGAATCGCCTTCTCGGTGTCGCGGATGGAATCCAACAAATCCTGCCGCTGCGCGTTCAGGAAATCGTAGCGCTGCTGCGCTTCTTGGAATTCTTCGAGCGCTTGCGGATTCACCGGCCCCAACGCTTCAATCCGCGCTTTCACTTCCTGATATTTTTGCTCGGCCTCGGCCAACCCGGCTTCGTCCAGCACGGCCTCTTCGCCCGCCGACAACTCCTCGGCCGGCAGGCCCAGTTCTTTGCGGCTGGTCTCGTCCAGATACTTGAGCTCGGCTTGCTTGCGCACCAGCTCCAGCTCGATCTGCGATCGCCGCTCCTGCGCCGCCTGTACATTCACACGCAGTTGCTTCAGCGCTTCATCCAGGGCCGCAAGATTGGTCCGCTGCGTGGTCTCCCTGGCAGCCAACTCCGCCACGAATCCCTCGGCGGCGGAAATCGCTTCCAGCAACTCGCCCGCGCGACGGTCCAATTCGATATTGTCCGACAACAGCCGCGCCCGCTCCACTCCCAGACGCTCCATCTCCGCCGCGATCTCCTGCCTGCGAGCCACCGCCGCTCGAATACCCGTCTCATGCCGCGCCTGGGTGGCGCGCTCGGAACGCTGCCGTTCTTCAAACCCCGCGAGTTCCGCCCGCAACGCGCCGTGCTCTTCCACCAAGCGGTGCGTCTGCGATTGCAGCTCTTCGAAATCCGCGCGGGATTGCTCCAACACCTGCTCTTCAATCGATCGCGCTGTTTCGCGTTCATCCAGCAACTGCTGATCGCGCTCCTGCTGCTCCCGCGCCCGGCTGCCTTCTTGGCGCAAGCGCTCCAGCTCCAGGCGCGCCACCGACAATCGGGTTTGCGCCCGCGCGAATTCCTCGGCCAACTGCCGGTGCTCGTGATCCAGGGCCAGCGCCTCTTTCTCCTGGTTTTGCTGCAATGACCGTAAGCTCTCCAAATCCTCGCTGAACCCCGCGATCTCACGATCCAGGTGCTCCAGTGCCGCCGCCGTCGCGTCTACCGCGCGCTGCTTCACTTGTACTTCTCCGGTCAGCTCGCGCAATTCGCGCTTCAGCGCCAGCGGACCCGTGCCCGTCTTCTTGCCGCCGCTCACGGCGTGCCCGTGATAGCTCACGCCATCCGGCAACAGGAAGAAAAACTCCGGATGCTCGGTCGCCAGCTTCTGCGCCGCCGAGCGATCCTTAGCCAGAAAACAATGCGCCAGCCGGGGCAGTAAATCCCGCGGCGCGGATGCAAACCCGTTGGTAAACCGAAGATGATCGCTCAACCGGCCGACCACGCCTTCAGCGCTCCCCAGCGTGTCCAGCGCCCGCGCTTGTTGGCCGGCCTCCGGATGCACCAGGAACGTCGCACGCCCGTCCAGATCCGCGCGCATGATGTCGATTCCGCGCTCGGCCTCGTTCCAGTTCTCGACCACCACGTATTCCAGCTCTTCGTGCAGAAAATCTTCGGCGGCTTTCTCGTACGCCGGCTCCACGTCCACGAAGTCCGCCAGCACGCCCGCCGCGTGAAAACCCTCCGCTTCGTCGCGCGCGATGGCAGTGAACAACCGCTTCACGCTCTCGGCCGTATACGCGCGATGCGACAAAATCTCTTCCAGCGAATCTTTACGCGCCTTCAACCGCGACGCATCGGCCCGCAAATGATCCAGCGTCTTGCGGGCTTCCGCCGCCTGCGTCTTGCGCGTCCCCAGCTCTTCTTCCACCCGCCGCTTCCGGTCAGAGGTGGACTCCAGCTCCATCTGCCCCGCCGACATCCTGCGCGACAGTTCGGCCTTCACCACCGCGTGCCGCTCCAAATCCGCCGTGGCCGTTTGCTCATCGCGCTGGCACCGCGCCGCATCGCGATCGATCGCGGAAAGATATTCGCCGATCTGCACCAACTGGTTCTTCAGCGCCGACGATTCGCCCAGCAATCGGAGCACGTTCTGCCGCCCCGTCTCGATGGTCCCCGCGCGCTGCTGCAACGCCTGTTGAAGCTGTTCTCGCTCCGCTGCCTTGGCTGCCAAGCGCTCCCGCGCCGCTTCGATCCCGGCCTCCAGCTCCACCACCGATCGCAGATGCGCTTCCAGTTCCTGACGCATTTGCTGGTGCCGCTGTTCCAACTCCCGCGATTCCGATTCGCCCTGCCCGAGCCGCTGCTCCATCGCACCGATCTGCTGCGCCTGTGAATCCAGCCGCCCTCGCGTCCGCTCTTGCTCAAGCTGGAAATCAGCCAGCCGGCGCCGCGCCTCCGCCAGCTCCGCGTCGTTGCGATAGCATGCCTCTTGCAGCGCGCTGTGTTCCTGCTCGCGCTCCGTCACCTGCGAGGACACGCTATGGAACTCGGCGCTCGCCAAGTTCAAATCCAGCGCCGTCTTCGCCGCATCCCGCTCCAGCATCCGGTAGCGCGCCGTCAGCGACCCGCGCAGATGCGCGATCATCTCGCCCTTCAATTCTTCATAGCGCCGCGCCTTGGACGCCTGGCGCTTCAACGAATTCGCCTGCCGCCCGACCTCTTCCAGAATGTCGAACACGCGCGATAGATTCTGTTTCGCGCCCTCCAGCTTGGCTTCCGCCAGCCGCTTCTTGGTTTTGAATTTGCCGATGCCGGCCGCTTCTTCGATGATCGCCCGCCGGTCCTGCGGCTTGTTGCTCAGGATCTGCCCGATGCGCCCCTGCTCGATGATCGCGTAGCTTTCGGGCCCCAAGCCCGTGCCGATGAAGAGGTCTTGGATGTCGCGCAATCGTGCTAGTTTGCCGTCAATGAGGTATTCGCTCTCGCCCGACCGGAACAGCCGCCGCGTGATGGTGACTTCGCTTGGTTTGTGGGACGCGTGACCGTTGCCGTTGGCAGAGACATCGGAATGCTCGGCCTCGGCCGCCGGGTCCACCAGGGTCATCGTGACGGACGCCAGCCCCAGCGGCTTCCGGTCGCGCGTCCCGGCGAAGATGACATCCTCCATCCTGGTCCCGCGCAGGATTTTGGCCGACTGCTCGCCCAACACCCAGCTCATGGCATCGCTGAGGTTGGATTTTCCGCAGCCGTTCGGTCCAACGATGGCCGCGATTCCCGAACCGGGAAACTTCATCTCGGTTCGATCAAAGAAGGACTTAAAGCCCTGTATTTCAACCCGCTTGAGCTTCAGCAAAATACGGTCCCCTTCCTATTATCGTCTCGGGGGATGGGTCTATGGTAACCGGCCTTGCCTCGAAAGTAAAGCGGGTCTTTCACTATATCTTGCGGGCGCCCGCCAAACCATACAATAACTGGGATACAGGACGCTCTCAATTCGTCCAGGGTTGGTAATTCGGAACACAGTAGAGCCATTCTATTTTACCGGCTATGCTGGTTGTTGTTATGGCGATCGACGATCAGCCTCGTCTCACGGACTACAGCCCCGACGGCGTAGACCTGACCTTGATCCGCTGGATGCTCTCGCTCACACCGGCCCAGCGTCTCGAATTCCTCGAACAGCACGTGAACGACATAATTTCCATTCGCGAATTGAATGCCCGAACATAAGTTCACCGCGACCTTGCGCGCCTTGCATGACGGCGGTGTCGAGTTCATCCTGGTGGGCGGGCTAGCCGCTGCCGTGAACGGCGCTCCCGTGAGCACCTTCGATATTGATGTGGTCCACTCCCGCGACGCTGCCAATGTCGCTCGCATCCTCTCCGTGCTGGAAGCCCTGGACGCGGTCTTCCGAATCCAGCCCGAGCGGCGGCTTAGACCAAACGCGAGTCATCTCGCTTCCGCCGGCCATCTAAATCTGATCACGCGGCATGGCCCTATGGACCTGCTCGGAACGATCGGCCGCGATCTTAGCTACCAGGACTTGATCCCACACGCCGTCGAGTTGGACATTAGTGAAAACCTCCGCATCCGCGTTCTCGACCTCGAAACGCTCATCGCGATCAAGGAAGAGCTTGGCGGCGAGAAGGACCGCGCCATGCTGCCCATTTTGCGCCGGACACTCGAAGAGAAGCGCAGGCGTTAGTCCAGCAAAGCTGCGGTAATCACAGCTTTCCCCCTTCGGTTTTGCCTTTCAGGCTCATCGGTTTGCACGCGCCATTGATGAGCGGTAGCTTTTTCTTAGGCTATTCTTCGCTGTTATGCTACTGAACCACAAGCCAACAGCCACCCGCCTAGGCGCAGGACACTGTTCTCATCTGCGCGAGCTGCAAGACGCTCGTGTCGATTCCATTCTAGTGGGCAGTTGCGCCGAGTTCTTGAACGGAGCTCCCGTACTCGTCGGTGACATCGATGTGGTCCACTCCCGCGACACGGCCAATATCGCTCGCCTTCTGGGGGTGCTGGAAACTCTGGACGCAGTCTATCGCCCCCAGCCCTACCTGCGCAAGAAACCCACCGCGAGTCATCTCGCTTCCCACGGCCAGCAGAACCTGATCACGCAGCATGGCCCTCTGGACCTGCTCGGAACGATCGGCCGCGATCTTAGCTACGAGGACCTGCTCCCACACTCCGTCGAGTTGGAGGTCGGTAAGGGACTCCGCCTCCGCGTTCTTGGCCTGGAAATGAGCATTGCTATCAGGGAACAGGTAGCCGGCGAGAAGGACCGCGCCGTACTGCCCATCCTGCGCCGGACGCTCGAAGAGAAGAGACTCGAAGAGAAGAGAAAAGCTCGGTAGATCAGACTTTACCCGATGGAGACCATGCGGGCTTCACCTTCATCCCGGTTCCGTTCGCTTGCATGGCCTTGCCAAGGCGCGCCGTGAAATGAAATGCGCTGCCCTTGCCAATTTCGCTTTCCACCCAGATTCGGCCGCCAAGCATCTCCACCGCCAGACCATACAATAACTGGGGCAGCGAACGCTTTGAGGCGGTGCGCGATTGGTAATTCGAAACACACTGGAGACATTCTCCAATCGCGAATTGAATGCCCGAACGTACGAGAACTATTCATGGACTGTCAGGACGATACCGGTTGGCGATTTTACGCCCCCGATGGTGGCCTGAATCGGCCAGTCGCCGTCGGGGATCGAGTTCGGAACCTGGATCGCGACTTGGTACAGACCAGCGAAGCCGGCTGCAAGAGCCGCGCCGTACACGGTTGCGGGAACATCTTTGATGGTGACGGTGGTTAAGGCTGTGGTCGAGTACGTTACGCCACTCGGGACGGGAACGCCGGAAGTAGCGACGGGGTTGGTCGGTCCGAACCCGGTGCCCCAGAGAACAATCACCTCGCCGGGCTTGGCGGGCACGGTGCTGACGCCGGGGAACGTCCCGTTCTTGACCACATCACTGTAGTTTAGCCGCGTGGCGATGGGCTGGCTGTCGGGCCATTGGAAAAACGCCGGGCCGTATTCGCTCGACGTCACCATGAACGCGGCGCTGGTTCCTCCCGAAGTGGTGACAGTCACCGGGAGCGATCCGAATCCAACGTCTGGGGCCACCAGGTTGATCTGGCGGGGTGAGATGAAATTGATGTATGCTGGCTTGCCGCCGATGGTCACACTGACGCCATCCAGCGCGACGGGGAATCTTCCGTTGACGATCGCGTTGGCCCAATTGCCGGTTGTGGAGGCGAGATTGGTTCCGCCGATCGTCACCCAGGAATTGGGAACGATGCCTGGCTGGAAGCTGGCGCCATTGACGACGCCCGAGGCCGAGATGCTGGGTGGCGGCGGTGGAACTGGTGCCGCAGTCGCCACCACGAAATTGTTGGCACTAACGATGACTTCGGCGCACCCCTTCACGTAGGCGTCGCAGCCAGGGGGAAGTTGGACATCGGACCAACTCGCGCCGCTATCGGTCGATGTCCAGAAGCCACCCCCGAGCGCATAGACAGTGGAATTGATGTTGGGGTCGACCGCGACAAGCATCGTGCCATCGCTGCCGGCGTTGAACTGGTTATAAACCGGCGTCCAGGTATTGCCTCCGTCTGTGCTCTTTACGACGGTGACTCCCAGGCCGGTCACCACTGCTCCAGCGTAAATGGCGCCGGAAGAGGTATCAAAGGCGACGCTGAAAACGGTATTGCTCGCAAGCCCGCTGAGTTGCGCCCAAGTCGCACCTCCATTGGAGGTCTTGAGCAGCCCACATACGGCTTCGTTCGGTGGGCCGCCGCAGTTGGCCGCGCTGGAAGCAGCATAGAGGACTTGGCTGTGGCTGGGATCTGGGTAAACGCCTTGTATCGCTGCTTCGGTAGATGCGTGGCTAGCAATCTGGCTCCAGGTGTTCCCAAAGTCGGTGGTCTTGAAGATGCGCTCTTCGCCTACGGCATACAAAACTCCATAGGTGGAAGAATCCGTGGTGATTTGCACAACATGGATCGCGCCGCCGGGCCCTTGAATTTGTGTGGTCGGAGTCCACGTGGCCCCGGCATCGGTACTCTTCAAGATGACATTTTCCCCGTTAGTCGGGTTAGCCAGCGAATAGATGACGTTGGTCTTCACGGGGTCGATGGCGAGCCCGCCCACCAGAGTGTAGCCCACTAGCACTAGCGCCGACCAAGTCTGGCCGCCATCTGTTGATGCATAGAAAGCGCCGCCGCCACCGTCGAAATACACGGTGGAAGGATCGAGCGGATCGACTGCAATCACCTGCACGTCCGGAGGGCCCGACTGAGCAAGCGGATTACTCACCTTCACAATGAGCTGTGCCCAAGTGGCGCCGCTATCGGTGCTTTTGTAGGGTCCCAGGTCCGTGGCCACGTAGATGGTGGAAGCGGCTTCGAGGCTGGTTCCCAGCGCAAGCAGGAAAAGAATCAAAGACTGTGCTGAACGGTGTTTCATTGGACGGCCTCCTCAGGACGATATAATGACCTTCACCAACGCATTGCGCGAAAAGCCCTCAGAAACTGTCATGCGGGATCACGAGCCCGGATCAAAAGCCGAGAAACAGACCCTCGACTATTTGTTTAGCGTCACCTACGAGGAACTGCGGCGCCTTGCATCCACCGTCAAAAGGAACGACGCCAGTTCCACACTGAATCCGACCGCACTGGTGAATGAAGCCTGGCTGAAGCTGGTGAAATCCCCGCCTTTTGAGACCACCTCGCCTTTGCATTTCAAGCGGATTGCCGCCCGCGCCATGCGACAGGTCCTGATCGAAGCGGCCAGACGCCGTAACGCGGGCAAGCGTGGCGGCCAAGTGATCTTCGCCGGCGTAGATCTTGCGGTCACGGAAATAGCGTTTGGAGGCCAGGAGCTGTTGGCGCTCGACGAGGCCCTGCAGGAGCTGGAGCAGTTGGAACCTCGCCAGGCCATGTTGGTGGAGAGCCGTTTCTTTGGAGGGCTGGACGTGCTGGAAACCGCGGAGCTGCTGGAAGTTTCCGAGGCCACAGTACATCGGGAGTGGAGAGCCGCCAAGGCCTGGTTGAAACACCGATTGCGTCAATGAGGGCCGAACACAATGGACACCGCGAGGCTCAAGCAAATTCAAGGCCTCTTTCTTGAGGCGGCGGACCTCCCCGAGACCGAGCGCCGGCCGTTCCTCGAAACCGCCTGTGGTGACGACGGCGCGCTCCGCGCCGAAGTGCTGGCCATGCTCCAGGAGGATGCGCACGGCGGTTCGCTGCTCGACGGCGACTTGTCGCAGGTGGCTCGGAACATCCTGAGCGAGTTTCCGGACTCGCACCTTCCGAAGGAGCTCGGCCCGTATCGCCTTCTGCGAATGCTCGGCGAAGGCGGCATGGGTGTGGTGTTCCTCGCCGAGCGCGCTGATCTGGGCAGCCTGGTGGCCATCAAGATACTGCGCGATGCCTGGCTCTCACCCGCTCGCCGGGAACGATTCGCCACCGAGCAGCGCACGCTAGCGCAATTGAATCATCCGTCCATTGCGCGGCTCTACGATGCCGATACGCTACCGGACGGCACGCCCTGGTTCGTCATGGAGTATGTCGAGGGCGTCCCGATCACCGAATACTGCCGTATGCAGGACGGCTCGATCGAACAGCGGCTGCGGCTGTTTCGATCCGTCTGTGAAGCCGTGCAGTACGCGCACGGGCATGCGATCATTCACCGCGACTTGAAGCCCTCGAACATCCTGGTGAGGTCCGACGGCGCCATCGGCCTGCTCGACTTTGGCATCTCGAAGCAGCTGGACGATCTCGGTCAGGCGGTGCAACAAACGCGGACTGAATTGCGGCTCATGACGCCCGCCTATGCGGCCCCCGAGCAACTCCGCGGCGAGCGGGTCGGCGTATTCACGGATGTGTACGCGCTGGGTGTGATCCTATATGAGCTTCTGGCCGGCTGCGCTCCGTTTGACCTTTCGAATAGGACGCCCGCCGAAGCCGAGCGCATCATCGTGGAGCAGGAGCCGGAGAAGCCATCGGTGGCAGGCCGTCAGCGCGCTTCAGCGTGGGCCGATCTCGACGTGCTCTGCCTCACCGCTATTCGCAAGGACGCGGAAAGGCGCTACAGATCGACCGAAGCGTTGATCCGAGATATTGACCACTACCTGGCGGGCGAGCCCCTGGAAGCGCGGCCCGACACATGGCGCTACCGGCTCGGCAAGTTTGTAAGACGAAACCGGCGGGCTGTCGCCGCTACCGCCCTGGCAACCGCCGCTGTGGCAGCGCTCATCGTGTTTTTTACGGTACGGCTTGCGACTACCCGGAACACTGCCGTCGCGGCAGTCGCCCGGATGGAGCGCGTGCAGCAGTTTATGCTGAATCTGTTCTCGGGTGGCGACAAATCTGCCGGACCCGCCGAAGGGTTGAAGGCGGCGACCCTTATCGACCGCGGTATCAAGGAGGCGCAGACGCTCCAGGGAGAGCCGGAACTGCAGACGGAGCTCTATCTCACGCTGGGCGGCATTGAACAGAAGCTCGGCAATCTGCCGCAAGCTGACATGCTGCTAAATGCGGCGCTAGCACCGCACAATCCGGAGAGTCTGGTTGCGGAAAGCACGGTCGCACTCGGCTTACTTCGTGTGGACCAGGCGCGATTGGAAGACGCCGAGCGCCTCATTCGCCAAGGGCTGACGAACGCGACGCAAGCACGGCCGCGCGATGATCGGGCGGTTGCCAAGGCCACGGCAGCACTCGGAAAGGTTCTCGAGGCCAAGGGCTCCTATGACAAAGCGATCCCCGTCCTGGAAGAAGCGGTGAAGCTCGAGTCCGGCCCGGGCTCCAATCCTCTCGACACGGCAGCCACGCTAAAGGAGTTGGCCGATGCGCAGTTTTATGCGGGACACTACGACATCTGCGACAATTTGACCCAGCGCAGCCTGGCGATCCACCGGCGAGTATTGGGTGGTAAGCATCCGTTGGTTGCGGACGATCTAATCAACCTCGGCGCGGTACAGTTTGAGCGCGGCCATTATGTCGAGGCAGAGCAGCGGTATCGGCAGGCGCTGGATATCAACGAGAGTTGGTACGGCCACGACCATCCGGAGACCGCGTCCACGTTATCGATGCTCGGCCGCTCTCTCGTCTTTCAACACCGCTATGACGAGGCCGTGAATCTGGTGGAACAGGCGCTTGCGATCCAGGAACGTGTCTATGGCGCGTCGCATCCCAAGGTCGCAAACGTACTCAATGAGCTGGGGACCATAGCATTGCAGCGTGACAAGTTCGACGAGGCTGCGTCGCGATTCCAGCGCATGGTTGACATCTACAAGGCCGCCTATGGCGAACACCACTATCTATACGCCTTGGCATTGTCAAATCTGGCGAGTGTGTATCTGGCGCAAAAGGACTATGCCCGCGCCGAGCAGATGTTCCGCGAAGTGATCCGGCGATATGCGGAAACGCTCTCACCGAATCATCCGTTTCGAGCGATTGCGCAAATCAAGCTGGGGCGCGCCCTCACTGGTGAGAAGCGCTATGCGGAAGCGGAAAGCCAAGCGCTCGCCGGATATAACATTCTGCTGAAACAAACCAGTCCGACGGTCAGTTGGCTGCAGTCCGCGCGCAAAGACCTGGTCACTATCTATGAAGCCTTAGACCAGCCCAGCCAGGCGGCACACTTCCGAACCGAGCTAGCGGACACGGTCGCCAAGAGGTAGCTATGCTGGTTCAGGCAAAGACATACCTGAACTCGCGTTCCCTGCTCCCACATTCTGTCGAGTTAGACATTGGTGAAGGCCTCCGCATCCGCGTTCTTGACCTGGAGACGCTCATCGCGATCAAAGAAGAGCTAGCCGACGAATAGGACCACCCCGCGCTGCGCATCCTGCGCCGGACGCTCGAATAGAAGAGAAAAGCCCAGTAGCTCAGACTGTACTCGACGCCGACCATGCGCACTGCGCTGCGCCTTCATCCCCGCTTCCGTTCGTTTCCATGGCATTGCGGAGGCGCACCGTAAAATGAAATAAGCTGCCCTGACCAGTTTCGAAAAGTCCGACCTATGAGTCCCACCCGAAGAACGCGGCGGTCACTCCGAACGTGTCGATGAACCCGTGGGCCAGAATGCAAACCCACAGGTTGCGTCCCGACAAAACATAGGCGCCTCCAAGCAGCAGGCCGGCCATGCCGGAGTCGACCATTCCCGATGGACCCTTGTAATAGTGCCCATATCCGAAGAGCACGGCGACCACCAAGACGCCGGCCCAATAGGCAGCCTTGGATCGGCCGCCCACGTCTGCCGCGCGGTTGAGCAGGTAGCCCCGGTAGCCGATCTCTTCCCCGAAAGCGGCAAAAGTCCAAACGATCCCAAGCCAGCGGAGCGCCACCATCACATGGCCCGTGATTTGGTCGGTGCCGCTGGGCGCGATTGCCGGAGGCCAGAAGCGCGCGGTAAGCGGATCGACCACCAGAGTACTGAGCAGGATTCTCAGCGCGGCCGTTGCCAGCGCGAACAAGATGGTTCGCCGCCACGAGACGGGCCAGCGCAAGCCCATGGCGGTCCATCCGCCGTCCCTCAGCCGTAGTGAAATCAGGCCCATTACAAACAGGATGGGCACCTCGTTGGGAATGACGTGATAGACGTTGTGAGCGATGACCATCGCGCTTCCCACGACGAGCTCGACTAGGGAGAACCAGCGCTGCGCGGGAGATAGGTTTGGCATTATTACCCTCGCGGCAACGCGCGCGATTTTCGGTACTGGCGAACGCACCAGATCGCAAAGCGCGTGGTCAACATCACCAGCGCACAACCGGCTGCCAGTCCAATTGGCATAATCCACCAGCCCAGCACCTCTCTGCCTTCCAAGGGCGCGCTTCCAAACCCAAGTCGAACAGAGATATTAAAGTCGTCGGCGCCATTCGGAAGAACCCACACTCCCGCGGTCCGCGGATGAAACGATTTCAGCGCGGCCACAAGAATGAAAACCACCCCGAGGAAATATCCCACCATGGAGCCCAGCAGCACTAGAAAACCGGCCACGCTCAAGCTGGCCCAGCGGAATAGACTCTCCAGGATCCGCACTGGCGACCGGCTGACCTCCGCTCGCGCCAGCAGGTCGTCAGTCAGGTACTGGCTGGCCAACTCCTCCGGACTACCCAACGCGGCCAGTGCTGCGTCAACTCCAGAAGCCGTCACTTGTCCGCTCGCGGCCGCCTTGTCCCGGATGTGGCTGCGCAGTTCTTCCACGATCTCACGGGCGTCTTCGTCGTTCATGCCGCGCAACCGCCGGCGCAATCTGCCCAGATAAGCTTCCATACTTTGTTGCGCGTCTCTTTGCTGCACGTCGTCGGCCATGGTCATTTATTTCCCTTCCCAAGTGGAGCGAGCAGCTTACCCATGCTCGACGAGAATCGCGTCCAGATCCCAGCCATCTCCAGGGCCCGCTTTTTTCCAGCCGGTGTGAGCGCGTAGTATTTTCGCGGGTGCCCGGCCTCCGACTCCACCCACTCGCTTTTCACCAGCCCCAGCACCTTGAGCCGGCTGAGCAGCGGATACACGGTACCCTCCGATACGATCAAATCGGAATCGCTCTCCAGCTGCCGCAAGATCTCGAGCCCATAGAGTTTCCCCTCCCACAACGCAGCCAGGATGGCCAGCTCGAGACAACCTTTGCGGAGCTGTACTTCCCACTTGTCTACAGTTTCTTGATCGCGGGCGGGCGTGGCCTTCATCTCGACAGATATCTTGCACTACAAGGTATCATGTTGTCAATAGCGAATGCGATCAGCCCCACCAGCCACCTGCAACTCGTCGTTCCGCCGTTCTACAATGAGGTCTAGTGTTCAAAGCCTTCCTTCCAGCCTTGGCGATTTTCGCCATCGCGTGGGCCGCCCTCGGCGCAACGCCTACAAAGCCGCGCAAGCGCCATCATCGCTCCAGTTCCTCTGCCTCGCGCACTCCGGCAAAGAGTAGCAGCAAGGCGACCGCGACCCGGACCACAAACGCCGCGGCGCATCGCAAAGGCAAAGCGGGCCGCCGACCCTCGCGTTCTTATCAACAAGCCCCGTCCCCCGAACGCTACAAGGAAATTCAGCGGGCCCTCGCTAGCAAGGGCTACCTCCAAGGCGAGCCCACCGGCGAGTGGGGACCCGACTCGGTCGATGCCCTCAAACGCTTCCAAACCGACCAGAGCCTGATGGCCGACGGCAAAATCGGTTCGCTCTCTCTGATCGCTCTGGGCCTCGGTCCCAAACGCCTCACGGCGAAATCGGATTCCGCGGCGCCCGGACCCGGCACGCCTGCACCAGGCACAACTGCACCACCTCTGCCCGCTCCCCCTCAATGACAGTCGGCGTTGCGAAGGAAATCAAGGATCACGAAACACGCGTCGGACTCGTTCCCAGCGGAGTCACGGGGCTGCGTGAATCCGGCCATCGCGTCCTGGTGGAAACCGAAGCCGGCGTCGGCAGCTCCATCCCGGATAAGGAATACGTCGACGCAGGCGCAGAGATCCGCTCCACCGCGGCCGAAGTCTGGAGCCAAGCCGATCTGGTTATCAAGGTCAAGGAGCCGCAGCCTTCCGAGTACGCGCATTTTCGCCCCGGCCTGATCCTGTTTACCTATCTGCATCTCGCGCCGCTGCCCGAGCTCACGCGCAAGCTGGTGGCAGCCAAGGTCAACTCGGTTGGATACGAAACCATTCGCGAACGCGACGGCTCGCTCCCGCTGCTCACGCCCATGAGTGAAGTCGCTGGACGTATGGCCGTGCAGGTGGGCGCGGTTTATCTCGAGCGGCCCAACGGCGGACGCGGCGTTTTGCTCGGTGGAGTTCCCGGAGTAGCGCCCGGCACCGTCGTCATCTTGGGCGGCGGAGTGGTCGGCCATCAATCGGCCAAGATGGCCGTCGGCCTGGGCGCGGACGTTATCATCATCGATCGCAATCTCGACCGGCTGCGCGCGCTGGACGACATCTATAGCAGCCAGGTGGTCACGCTGGCATCCAACATCTTCACCATCCGCGATGCCGTCCGCATTGCCGATCTCGTTGTAGGCGCGGTACTGATCCCAGGCGCCTCCGCTCCCAGGCTGGTCCGGCGCGAAATGTTGAAGACCATGAAGCCCGGCGCGGTGATGGTGGACGTCGCCATCGATCAGGGCGGATGCTTCGAGACCTCGCACGCCACCACGCACACCGATCCTATTTATTTCGTCGATGGCGTGCTGCACTACTGCGTGTCGAACATGCCCGCCGCCGTCCCGCATACATCCACTTACGCGCTCACCAACGCGACGTTTCCATACCTTGCGGAACTCTGCGCCAAGGGACTGGAGCGGGCCTGCCAGGATAATCCGGCCATTCGCGAGGGCGTCAATACCTACGCCGGACACATTACGCATCCAGGCGTGGCCGAATCGCAAGGCCTGGTCCCGAGCCAGCTTACGGCTTTGCTGTAGACGGCGCAGCGTCGGCGACAAACACTTTTTCCGCGCGTTCCGTTTTTATCAAGTGGCCGCTTTCCTGTTCTTTGACCGTCAGCGTGGTTCGCGCTGCATCGGCTGGAACTCTCCACAGCTTAGTGATCTCGCGCAGCTCTCCTTTGTTCAGCACGAACGCCGCCGGATGCAGCAGCGAACTGGACTTGTCCCAATGCCCGTTGGTTTCCGCCTGCCCGGTCAGTTCGATCGCGATCGGAACCGTCGCACGATCGTCCATGTTCACTACTTTCACCTTGACGAAGATAAGGTCGGCCTTTTGTTTGTCGAGAGTCAAACTGATGTCCAGCTTGGGCGGCTTCGCGCAGCCTGTCAAACCGATCACGACCAGCAACAGCAGAAACTTTCTTATCATATGAGCCTCGATGTTTTGGGCGTCCCCATGCGTTTCTCCAAGCGGGCCGCCCGGCGCTCCAGCGCTTCGGACGGCTCCAGTTCCATTGCGCTCCGCGTCATCTCCAGAGCCAGCGCGTAATTGCGTTCGCGGCGTTCGTAGTATTTCGCGAGTTCCACGAAAGCAGCACCGCGCCAAGGATTGCACGAAGCGGCCAGATCGGTCAAAACTGCAAGCGCCGCATGTTCGCGGCCGAGCTTTTTCTCGAGCGCCGCAATGTCCCACAACGTGCGGAACATCAGATCATCCGGGAGGTTCTTCTCGATCGCTTGTCGAAAAAGTGCCAGCGCGTTTTCGTGCTGCTCAGCTTGCCGCCACCAACGAGCCAGGCCAACCATTTCGGCGCCATGCGAAAATTCGGCTTGCTCCGGCGAATGAAACGCCCGCGGAACAATCGCGGTCAGGCACGCCAAAGTCAGGATGTCGATAGCGTTGTGATGAAACACCGGCATCAGGCGAAAGATCTCGCGCGTCCGCACGTATTCGAAGTACACATATGGAATCATTTCACCGGGAAGATCGCCTTGCCGTTCGACGCCCAGGATTTGATTCTCCAGATCCACCAGGCGGCAACTGTCGAATCGCAAGTTCCACAGCCGGCGCGCGCCGAATAGCAGGTCGAGATGTTCCAGCGCGCTGAACGGCGGCCGTTGACGCACCATGCGGAAGCGCGTTTCGAGCAGCGGTTGATCGAAAGTGCGGCCGTTGTAGGTGATCAGCACTTCGAACTGTTTCAGGTGCTCGGTCAGGGCGCTCAGCAGGCTGGCCTCTTCGCCAAAGTCGCGCATGAAAAACTGGCGCACGCGAAAACCTTGCGGCGTAATGCGGCCCACGCCGACCAGAAACGCGTAGGTGCCCGAACCTCCCGCCAGACCGGTGGTTTCCGTATCGAGGAAGCACCACTTCGCGGGCGGAACTCCGCGGATCTGACCATTCGAGATGGGATCGAGCAGATCCTGCGGAAGGTCCTCGAGATCCACGATGCCGATGCTGCCATGCCGCCGCTGGCGTTCGTAGAGTTTTTCGGTTTCGTAGTGAACGCCGTGCTTCGTTCGGATTTCTTCGCCATGCAGCCAATCCTCGGGAGCCGGGATTGGCGATTGGGGTTTAGGGATTGGCGAACGCGGATTGGGCCGCGAGAATTTCTTATCGATTTTGGCGATGCGCCGGCGCAGATGCGCGAGCTGTTCCTGAAAATCGCTCATGCTTCCTGCGATGTCTCTTCCCACTCCGCCAGCAGTGCGCTCAACGCCGCGCGGCGCTTTTCCACTTGCGTCGAAAGGCGCACGGTTTCCTCGGCGCTGACAAAATTCGCCAGGCCTTCCTCGTCGCTCGCGATTTCGGCCTCCAACGCGGCAATTTGCCTTTCGAGTTCGCGCGCGCGATCCTGTAGCTTTTTGAGCTTCATCGGGTTCAAACGCTTTGCGGGTTGGGGATTGGGGATTGGGGTTTGGGGATTGGCGGCTGGATGACCGTTCGTGGGCAAATTGAGATCGATCTGTTTGCCTTCCTTGCGCCACACGTAGTCTTCATAGTTGCCGGGGAAGACGTGGACTTCACCGCCGCCGATTTCATAGACTCGCGTGGCGAGCTTATCGATAAAGTAACGGTCGTGCGAAACGAAGACCACCGTTCCGGTATATTTTTCGAGCGATTCCAGCAAGACGTCCTTGGCGCGCATATCCAAGTGATTGGTCGGCTCGTCGAGCAGCAGGAAATTGGAAGGCTGCATCAGCATGCGGGCCAGCGCATAACGGTTACGCTCACCGCCCGAAAGCACGCCGATCTTTTTGAAAACGTCGTCCTCGGAAAACAAGAAGCATCCCAGCAGACTGCGGAGCTCTGTATTACTGGAGCGCGGCGCTTGATATTGCAGATCATCGAGCAGGCGCGCGTTGGGGTCGAGCTCCTTGTATTGGTCCTGCGCGAAGTAATCGACCTCGGCGTTGTGGCCCAGGCGATATTCGCCCGAGGTGAGCGGCTCGATGCCCGCGAGCAACTTGATCAGCGTCGACTTCCCCGCCCCGTTGACGCCCACCAGCGCGATGCGATCGCCCCGCTCGATGATGAAGTCGACGCCGCCGAAGACGAATTTGCCGCCGTAGCTCTTCGAGACGTTGTGAAACTCGGCCACGATGCGGCCGCTGGGCTTGGGCTGCGGGAACGAAAAGTGGATGGTCTTCTCTTCGGTGGGCAGCTCGATGCGCTCGATCTTTTCGAGCTCCTTGATGCGGCTCTGGACCTGTTTCGCTTTCGTGGCCGTGTAACGAAAGCGGTTGATGAAGGCCTCGAGATGCTCGATGCGGTCGCGCTGGTTGCGATAAGCGGCTTCGAGCTGTTCGGTACGCTCCTGTTTCTGCCGCAAGTACTTTTCGTAGTTGCCCGAATAAAAATGCACGCCGCGATTCCAGATCTCGACGATCTTGTTGACGGTGACGTCCAGGAAATAGCGATCGTGCGATATCAAAACGATCGCGAACGGGTAGTTCGCGAGATATTGCTCCAGCCAATTGCGGGCTTCCAGATCCAGGTGATTGGTAGGCTCATCGAGCAACAACAGGTTCGGCTTTTCGAGCAGCAGCTTGGCAAGGGCGATGCGCATCTGCCAGCCGCCCGAAAACTCCTCGGTGCGCTTGTTCCATTCTTCGTGCGGAAACCCGAGCCCGGAGATCACAGCTCCCACTTGCGCCTCGATCGCGTAGCCATCGCGGTTACGAAACTCACTGTCAAGGTGATGGAAACGGTCGGCCACTTCCGCATACTCGACGCCCGCGGGATCCAGCTCGGCCATTTTATGCGTGAGCTCTTCCATCTCAATTTCCATCTGCTGGAGCGATGCGAATACCGACATGCATTCGGCAAAGACAGTGCGTCCGGAGAGCGAGAGGCCGTCTTGCGGCAAGTAGCCGGAGCTGACGCCGCGCGTGACGCTGAGCTTGCCGTAGTCCAGCGATTCAAGGCCAGCCAGCACTTTGAGCAGCGTGGTTTTTCCGCTGCCGTTCGCGCCCACCAGGCCGGCGCGATCCTGGGGCGTGATCATCCAGTTGAGATCTTCAAACAGCAGCTTGGGGCCAAAGCGCTTGCCGGCGCCGGACAGTTGGATCATCTGTTTCTATTTTCCCTCAGAGCGCGGGCCCGGCTCACGGCTTTCCCAAACTGCACAGCGGATCGCCGATGACGATGTTCATCCAGCTCAGAATGGGAGTCGCGAGGTAGTAGCTTTCCGCGAGATTGCGGCCGTGATAGTAAGCCGGCAGAAGAATATTGGGCCGTGCGGTGAATTGCAGGTACGGTTCGTAGACGTGGCCGGATGCGCCNNTCGGGAGGGCGCGCGAAGGTGCGTCCGTTGGTGGACACGTATTCGGTCATAATGGCGCCGGGGAGCCAGTGAAAATCAAGACGGCGTTGCTTGCGGGCGGGATCATTGGAGCCCCACGACGCGTAGGCGATCACATCGCTTTCGTGCTCGAGAACCTCGGCCGAGCGATCCAGCACCACGCGATCGCGCGGGAGCTCGCGGGCGGCGTCCAGCAGCCAACGGTTGCCTGGCGTGGTGTCGGAGGCTTTCAAATCGATCACAAAGTTTCCGCGATTGTGAGCCAGCAATGCGCGATCGACGATGGCCTTGACGTCCTCGAAATCATATCCGGCCAGGCGTGTGACCAGGTAGATGGGGAAATCGGGATGGCGGAACGTCGCGCCAGTCTTACCGAAAAATGGGTTGGCGATGCCGGCGGGCAGCGCATGCGAGCGGCCGTGCAGATCGAAGTAGAGCAGGGTCAATTCGGAATCCACCGATGCCGCATCGCCGGTGAGTCCGCCGCTTCCGCGAACTTTCAGGGGCACGCCGGCCGTGGTGACGATGTACAGGATTTGCTCGGTGAGCTTGTGAGTGCGGAGGTAGTCTTGGACGGGATGCGAAATCTGGTCATCGAAATCCGCGCGTGAAATCTCCTCGTCCGTGGTGGTTTGGAGGCGGCAAATATTGACGGCGGGAACGTGGCGGCGCGCGGCGTAGTATTCACCGATTTTGCGGGAAAGCCCGGAGGATTGATTGACGACGATGAGGACCGAATCAGGCGCCTGGCCCAACAACTGACTAACGACAAGCGGAGCCAGGCAGCACAGAACGAAAATTCGAAGCAGCAATTTCCATCTTAGCTTTTGCAGGCGGCTTGGGCCGCCTTAGGCTTTTGCGGGCCGCTTGCGCCGCGTGCTCGCGCGCCATTCGCGCCAATCGGCGGTGGTGGCTTTCACCATGGCTGTGGCGGCTTCGTGTAGCCAGTTGATGGGGCGTTTGCCAAGGTCCGCGAGAATCAGTTTGGCAGCGCCCCGGGTGCCCAGGTGAACGTTGGCGGTTTCGAATCCCATGGCGTGAAGAAGCTTGGACTCGTCGCGTTCCTTGGGCATGGACGAGAGCTCGACACGCGAGCAATCGGGCGCAAGCCGGCGGACAATCCAGCTTCCCCGCAATCGCACGAAGGGATCCATATCGCGGACCGACCGGTCCAGGGCCTCCTGATAACGGATGCGCTCGGAGACTTTGCCGACGCAGGCCCAGACGCATGCGGAAGGAGCCAGCGCCTTGGCCTCGCGCGCCACTCGCCCGCCGTGACACAGCGCGATGCCGACAAACCGCTGGCGCCCCAGGCTTCCGAGACCAGCGACGCGGTGAGCGACCCGGTAATCCAGTCCCGGCTCAGGCATTAACCGCTCGATGGCCCGGCGGGCACTCTTGGGAACGCGGCCTTTCGAGGTGGGCAAGCTGTCCAGCTTTTTCCAGTACTGGATTGGGTCGCGGAGAACGCCGGTGACCATGTGATGCAACCACTGGTGCTCGTCCGCCAAAACAATGGGAAGGCCGCCTCTTTCGAGGCCTCTCTTATAGCCGATCAGGATCGCTTGGCAGGCGTCTTTGGCGGCGATTCTGAGGCGCGATTGGCGGATCGCAATGTGCGCGCTCGCGGCCAGGCGCACCAGATCGATGGTGTAGGGCAGCTCGTAAACTTCATCGAAATCGTTGATGCCCCATACCAGGCGGCCTTCGATATCGCGCCAGGTGCCGAAATTTTCCACGTGCAGATCTCCCACCGCTAGCACCCGCGGGGCGCGCGCTTCGTTCGCGCAGACCTTGGGCCAAAGTTGCATCCAGCGGTAGAAGGTGGCGCGCAGGAAGAAAAATACGTCCTCAGCCATGGCCTGGTGTTTACGCTTGAGATCGGCGGGGAGGAGGGTGAGGTGTTTGGCGAGCCAGGTTTCGTAGCCGTAAGTCGCTTTGGCGATGTTCATTAGTGTTGGAACCATTCTAGCGAGCCATGCTGCGCGCGGGCGCACCGGGATTCGGGGCTAGGGGCTGGCAAGCCCTTTCGGGGCAGCGTTGCGCCACGCAGCGGCCATGACTGCGCGGAGCAAAGGTTTCTTAGCGGCTTTGAGCTTTACGACGGTGCTGCCGCCCCGGCCCCAAGCGCCTTTGGAGGGCGCAAAAACATTGGGCTCGGATTTGATGACGTCGTGCTGCTGCTCGGGCGTAAGGTTGACCATGCCGCAAGCGTCATCGGGATAGCCGAGCGTGGCAAAGATTTTTCCGCGCACTCGGAAATCGGGGTGGCTCATGTGCTCCTGCTCGGCGGTTTCGGGGAAGCTGAGAGCGATGTCGCGAAAGTCTGCAGCGGTCATGGGTCGTATGCAAACATATTTACACGAATGTGCTTAGCTCATGCGAATTCTGATTGACGCCACTCCGCTGCTGCTCAGAAGCGCGGGCGTCAAGAACTACACCTATTACTGGATTCAAAGCTTGTGGGAACAAGCGGGCAACGATCGGATCTCGACGCTGCCGGCGCTCAAACGATTAGGGCCGCTGAATCATGAGCGGTCGATTCTCGGCCCAGCTCGGACGCATATTCACCTCGCTCGCGTTTATCTGGCCAATGTCGCGCCGGCGCTGCCGGTGCTGCGATGGACCCTGCCCGCCGCGGATGTGTTCCACGTGTCGAACCAGATCCGAAATCCTCCACGGAACATCCGGCTGACGGCGACGTTGTATGACATGACCACGCGCCTCATGCCTGAACTGCACACCGCCGCCAATCTCCGTGCGGACGAGAGCCTGGCGAAGAACGTTTTCCGGAGAGCGGCGGGGCTGATCGCGATTTCTGAGAATACGAAGCAAGACGCAGTTCGCCTGCTCGGCTTGGACGCCCGCCGCGTCGAAGTGATTTACCCGGGTGTGCCGGAGGTTTACTTCAGCGCGCGGCCAACACCGGCCGAGAGGCCCTACGTGCTCTTCGTTGGAATGATCGAGCCGCGCAAGAATGTGGACACGCTGCTGGATGCCTGGCAGCAGTTCCGGCTTCGCGACGAATTCGATCTGGTCATCGCGGGTTCAAGAGGCTGGGCGGCGGACAAGACGCTGGCGCGGCTGGCTTCCCAACCGCCGGGCGTCCGGTATCTCGGTTATGTGAGTGAAGATGAATTGCCGGGGTTGACCGCGGGCGCGGCTGCTTTCGTTTATCCTTCGCTCTATGAGGGCTTCGGAATTCCCGTGGCGCAGGCCATGGCGGCGGGCGTGCCGGTGATCACATCCAACACATCGTGTTTGCCCGAAATCGCGGGCGATGGCGCGCTGTTGGTGGATCCGCGCAGCCCCTCGGAGATTCGGGCCGCGCTGGAGAAGCTACTTACGTCCCAGGAGTTGCGGCGGAAGCTCGGCGAGTCCGCGAGAGAACGCGCCCAACATTACCGTTGGGAAAACAGCGCTCGCAAGAGCCTGGAGTTTTTCCGGCGGCTGGGATAACACGGCATGCGAATTCTGCTGGACGCCACGCCACTGCTGTTGCGCAGCGCGGGTGTCAAGACCTACACGTATCACTGGATCCAACATCTGTTGGAGCAGGCCGGCAACGAGCAGATCCTCACCTTTCCGCACGTTGGAAAGTTAGCGGCGCTGGATCATGAAGGGTCGATGCTCGGTCCGGTGCGAACGTTTTCGCACCTGGCATTCCTGTTATTGGGAAACGGCGTCCCGCCTCTGGTGAGTTGGGGAATGCCCAGTGCGGACGTATTCCATGCCTCCACCCTAATCCGCAATGCTCCCCGGAAGACCAGGCTGACCGCCACGATTCACGACCTGACGTGCCGCCTGATGCCCGAGCTGCACACGCCCGCCCATCGGAAAGCCGATGAGAGCTTCACGAAGAACGTTCTGCAGCGGGCAGCGCGCCTGATCGCGGTGTCTGAGAACACCAAGGCAGACGCGGTGCGGCTGGCGGGCCTGGATCCGGAGCGCATCGAAGTGATTTAT
Organism: Bryobacterales bacterium; assembly: GCA_003166865.1. Lineage (GTDB taxonomy): Bacteria > Acidobacteriota > Terriglobia > Bryobacterales > Bryobacteraceae > Palsa-89. The sequence goes on along the minus strand of PMUP01000085.1, from coordinate 51,099 downwards.
TCGGGCGTGCCGGAGATTTATTTCGGCGCGCAGGCTCGGCCGAGCGAGCGGCCCTATGTTTTGTACGTGGGGACGATTGAACCGCGCAAGAATGTCGACACATTGCTGGATGCGTGGGAGAGCTTTCGGCTGCGCGGCGATTTCGATTTGATCATCGCGGGCGCCAGCGGCTGGGCCGGCGGGAAGACCCTGGCGCGGCTGGCGGCCAGGCCGAAAGGCGTGCGATATCTCGGGTACGTTCCGGAGGACGAGCTGCCGGGGCTGACAGCGGGTGCGAGCGCTTTCATTTATCCGTCGTTATACGAAGGCTTCGGCTTTCCGGTGGCGCAGGCGATGGCCGCGGGAGTGCCGGTGATTACTTCGAACACATCGTGTTTACCGGAAATCGCGGGCGGGGGTGCTCTGCTGGTTGACCCGCGCAGCGCCGCCGAGATTCAGAGCGCGATGGACAAACTGCTGACGTCGCCAGAACTGCGGCAGGAGCTCGGAGCGGCTGGAATGGCGCGGGCGCGTCGGGAATACCGGTGGAATGTCTGCGCGCGAAGGAGCCTGGCATTCTTTCATCGCGCCTGAGCGCCCACGCGAATCCGTTGGGCTCCCACTGTGAATCGCACACCGGGTTGCAGGTTGGCCCAATGTACCGGACCTTCCGAACCCAGTTCTCCTCCAGCCGCCTGTCGCAGCCCGTCGAAGACGCCCGCGCTGGCCTTGGACACCGGGTCGAGCCAAATTACCTGGCCGGCCGGCAGGATCAAATCGCCGTTTTCAATCAGCGCCGGTTGGAAGCGGTTGCCAAGCTGCACGAACGGCGGGTGCGCCTCGAAATTGACGATGGGAACACCGGGAAAGTAGTATCCGATTTCGCGCGGTGTGATGTAGGCGCCGAGGTACAGCACCGTCACCGGCCCCGTTTTGCGCAACAGCCCGACTCTGGAATAAATCTGCTCTGCGCTGCGCATGGTGTATTCGGCGATGCGGTAATTGGAGGCCCAGAACGGCGACTGCGTGGGATAAAAGAACAACACGACAGTAGCCGCGAGCGCGGCCGGCGCGGCCCACCAGAACCAGCGCGCCGGGAGCCGCGTGAGCGTCCAGGCACCGGCCAGCGCGACCGCCGGAATCGCCACCAGAGCGCAATCCGGCATTTCAATGTAGACGAAGGTAAAAAACAAGAAGGGCGGCACGAACCAAAAAGCCAGCAACCAGAAAGCGAGGGAACGGGAAATCCGGTCCTCGCGCGAATGATGCCAGGCGAGCGGGACGAAAGCGGCCCAGGGCACAGCGCCAAGGAAGATCCAGTAGATGGAAGCCGCGGCCATGCGCAACGCCTCCCGGACCGTGGCACCGTAAAACAGCGAGTAATGCCGCGACTGGGTTGCCAGAAAATGGCGGTTCAACTGATAGAGCCGCGCGAGCCCGCCGGTGTGCTCCGCGGTGATCAGCAGCCAGGGCAGCGTGGTGGCCGCGGCGCAGCCGGCTGCCGCCACCCAATTCCACAGGGGAGCTCGCCTGCCGAGCGCCGGGATCAAGCCCGCGTGCGGAAGGAAAACCAGCGGCGCCAACAGCAGGCTCATTTCCGGGCGGAATCCCGCAAACAGCCCGAGCGCCGCGGCAGAGGCGCAAAAGTATGTGGCCGATTGGCTCTGCGACTTCGAGACCAGCGATTTCCATACCAACCCCGCCACCGTCGCGGAGCCCAGAGCCAGATACACGCGGACATAATTCCCGACTCCGGCGAGCCAGAACACCGGATTCAGCGCGAGCAGCAAGGCCGCCACCCAGCCGGCCCGCGCTCCGAACAGCATCTCTCCCACCCACCACAGCGCCGCCATCGCCGCCGCGGATCCCAAGATGCCGCTCACCGGGAACAGGATCTCCACGCGGGGCGTGAACGGCCGCATCCCGCGGGTCAGCGCGACGTACATGGGGTCTCCGGGCGGTTGCGGCTGGTGCAGCGCGGGATTGAAATCGTCCAGCGCCAACGCGAAGTTCACATTGTCGATGTGATAAAGATGCCGCGTGGGAACCAGCGGCCAACGTGTCGCGGCGATCAGGGCAAAGCAGGCAGCCGCGATCAGCGCCCAGCGTCTCCACCCGACGGTCTCCCCCGGATCAGCTGCACCAAGATCCGTCGATTCATCCGCAGGCAAGCCAATCCATCGTAGCACCGGAATTTCCGGGTTACTGGCCGGTTCCAGGTGCGATGAAGAAATCCCAGACCTGCATATTGACCTTCTCGTCCGAGTACTGAACGACGGCGTACTCGCCGGGCTCGAGCGGTTTTTGCGGCCAAATCTTAAAAAGCCCGTCAGCGACCTGCTGACGAAATACCTCCACCAAATCGGGCTCTTGCAGGGTTTCGTTAACTACCGGCTGGATGGTCAGCTTTTCGACCACGCGATTGGCCTTGTGCTCGCCCATGCGCACGATGCCGAAACGCTCGTCTTGGGAGAGACGAATGTAGAACTCAGGGCTGCGATTGGCGGTGCCTTGCGAGGAGTGGGGACCGTCGAGCTCGAGCGTGGCTTTGCCCGGGACCAGCGGAACCGGACTGATCGCCTTGAGGACGCTGCGGCGCTTGTTGGTGACCACCTTCGATTCGCCGACTTTCATCGGTGTCAGCTTCTCGTTTTCGATCAAGTAGACGCCTTCTTGAGCGGGAACGTTTTCGACTTCCTTGCGGGCGTCGCGCTCGGCCTTGTCCTCGGCTGCTTGCGCGGCGGCATCGGCGCGAACATCGTCGGCGCGGCCTTTGATCTCGGCCTGGGTTTTGCCCAGGTCCACCAGCGCAGCCGGCACTTCTTCCCATTCCTCGCGATCGACGCTATAGAAGCTGATGCGGTCGCTCGCGACCTTGTACTCGCGAACAAGCTGATAGCTGCCGTCCTTGAAATAGAGCTTCAAGTTCGCCGCCGAAAGCAGGCACGTGAAGAAAAGAAGGAGGCAGGCGGCGCGCACGGTTATCCTTCCGACGGCTGGAGGCCGACGCTGCGCAACAGCAGGAACTGCGAAAGATTGTCGGAGCTGAGTAGTCCGAGCAGGCGGCCATCCTGCATCACCAGCACGCAGGCGCCGGAGTGAGCCATGAGCGGCAGAACTTCGGCGAGGTCCTGGTCGGGCGGAACGCTGGGGAATTCGCGCTGCATGAATCCCGCGACATAGGAATTGGCCCCGTCGTGCGCCATGCCACGGAGGACCGCGTTGCGGGCTAGCAAACCGATCACCTGGTCGCCGTGCACAATGGGAAAATCCTGCTGAGATGTCGAGAGCATGAGATTGGCGGCGTCGCGAACGGTAGCGCCATGGGAGAGCGTGCGAAATTGGGTCATCATGGCGGCGCGGACCGGGATGCCTTGCGTGAGAGACCGGCCGCGCGATGCGGCGCCTTCATTGGCCGCGCCCAGATAGATGAAGAACGCGACGAAGGCGAGCATGGGCATATAGATGAAGCCATAGAGCCCCATGCTGATGGCCAGCATGCGGCCGGACCAGGTGGCGATGCGCGTGGCCTCGTACTCGGACTTCAGGCTCGACAGGATGGCGCGCAACATGCGGCCGCCGTCCATGGGAAACGCGGGGAGCAGATTGAATCCGGCCAGGATCAGATTGCCAAGAGCGATGCGATCGGCAAGGTTGTCGCTGGATGGTTGCGTCAGGGCAAACAGATTGAAGGATCTATTTTGCGAATACAGGATGGCGAAGATGACGCCGGCGATGGCTAGGTTCACAGCCGGACCAGCGACGGCGATCCAGAATTCCTCCCACGGTTTGGCGGGGCGTTCCAAACGCGCGACACCGCCGATGGGGTACATCACGATCTCGAGAGTCCGGATGCGGTAGTGCGAGCTGACCAAGGCATGGCCGAGCTCATGCAGCAGAACAGACGCGATCAAAGCCAAGACGAAGAGCGTGTAGCTCGCGGGCGATTGATTGCCGCCGAGGCCGATTACGACCAGGAAGATGAGCAGCAGAACAAAGGTGAAGTGCAGCCGGATGGGTACACCCAACAAGCGGACGGATCCGACGGAGCCAGGCGTCACGGCGGCGGGCGTGCTGCGATCCTCTGCCAATAAAACCCCTGCACTGATTTTGACACAGGGGGCCAGGGGGCGGGATTGGGAATTGGTGGTTGGGGATTGGCCCGACCGGAACGCGGGCCTCGTGGATAATGAAGTCATGAGTAAGCCGAAGGTCAGCAAGAAAAAGGGGTGTGACCCTTACTGAGGCGGTGATTCGATCTCTGGAAGACAAATTGCGCGATACGCCTCGCCCAATCGATTTGAAGAAGATCGAAGCCATCCAAACGGAGATCGCGGCACTGCCGGTCCTGGACTCCCGCGGCATCGACGAAATCCTTGGATATGACGAATTCGGCCTCCCCGGGTAGACAAATGGCGCGTACTGCGTGGTAATTGACACATCCGTGCTGGTCGCAATCATTCTCGGCGAACCCTCGGCGCCTGCGTTGCTGGCAGCCATAGGGGCGGCGCGGTCTCGAGAGCTGTGTTCGGTCTCGCTGCTTGAAACTGGCGTCGTTCTCGTGGCTCGGCGGGGAGCACAATCGCTGCTGTCTTTGGACAGGCTGATCGAAGACCTCGGCTGCGAAATTGTTCCATTTGATGCGCCTCAGGCGAAGACCGCTATCTCCGCGTTTAGTCGTTTTGGGAAGGGCATGGGCCATCGGGCGCAGCTCAACTTCGGCGATTGCGCGGTGTACACACTGGCAGCGCTCCGAGGTGAACCAGTTCTCGCGACCGGCGGTGATTTTCGAGCCACGGACCTAACGGTTGTCCCGCGCTAAACCTTTCATTTTCAATGAGACGGCGGGTTTTCCACAGTCCCGTTCGATGAATGATATCCCCGCCGAAGCTAGAAAATGGCCTGTTTAACACAATCGTGTAGCCTCTTTAATGAACTCTGACCTATACTCGGAAAGACCAATCACGCTATGCACAAGCCAATCAAGTACGTCGAGAAAGCCGTGACCGTGGCAGCAGGGGCTGCCTGGGTTGTATTTGACAAACTCAACCAAATCAACCAGAACCCATCTTTTACGCCAGCTTGGTCCGACAAGCCGCTGCTGAAGAGTTACGAGAAGCAGAAACCGCCGCTGGGCTGGCCGCGCGAGACCGATTCGTTGTGCCCGCGCTGCGTCCCGGAGATCCGCCAGCAGATTGTGGACGGCAAGCTGCCGCACGAGATTCTGCTCAACGAGAAGGTGGGCGAGATCAAGGCGCAGATCATCGAGCGCGATGGCAAGATCCTGATGGTGAAGGAATGCCCCAAGCACGGCCGCTTCGAAGATGTGATGGCCATGGATCCGGCGTTCTTCAAGCACCTGGAAGACGTATTTCCCGGCCGCGATATTAGAGCCCATAACGATGAAAAGCTGCACAACCACGGAACCAGCACCATCAAGCACGGCCGCGGCTCGGTGTTGACCATCGACCTGACGAATCGCTGCAACATGATGTGCGANNTTCGTGCATGAGCTGAGCTGGGAAGATATCCAGACGCTGCTCGACAACGCGATTTCGATTAAACCCCGCCGCCAGATGTCGGTGCAATTCTCGGGCGGCGAGCCGACGCTGTCGCCGTACTTCCTGGACGCAGTGCGCTACTCGCGCAAGGTGGGCTACAACAGCGTGCAAGCCGCGACCAACGGCATCGAATTCGCCAAGAGTCCCGAGTTTTGCAAGCAGGCCGCGGAAGCGGGCTTGCGCTACGCATATTTACAGTTCGACGGGATCGGCAACGAAGCCAATTCGCACCGCGCGGTCGGCAACTTGTTCGACGTGAAATTGCGCGCGATCGAGAACCTGTGGAAAGCGGGCGTCGACATCGTGCCGGTGATCACCATCATCAATGGCATTAACAACGAGCAGGTGGGCGCGGTGGTGCGCTTCGCTCTCGACAATCCGAAGAAGATCCCGTTCCTCAGCTTCCAGCCGGTGTCCTTCACTGGCCGCGATGAAGCGGTGACCGACGATCGCCGCCAGGCCCAGCGCTACACGCTATCGCATCTGGCGCACGACGTGAAGAACCAGACTGGACTCGGTGAACCGGTGCGCGATTGGTTCCCGATTTCATTCATGAGCACGTTCTCCGACTTCGCCGACCTGGTCCATGGGCCTTCGGCGGACTGGGGACAACTGAGCTGCGGCTGCCATCCCAACTGCGGCATCGGCATGGCTGTGATGTGCGACAAGGAAACCAAAGAGGCGGTGCCCGTGACCGCGTTTCTCAACGCCGACCGCCTGGCGAAGGATATCGCGCGAATCAACGACGCCGCGCGGACCAGCCGGTGGATGAATGTCATGGGCGTCAGCCTGGCGCTACTGCACAATTACAACCCGTTCAAGTCGCCGACTCATTTCAAGCTGACCGATCTGATCGCCAAGTTCGACAAGTGCTTCGGCATGACTCCCAAGGCGCAGCAGGGCGGCTATGGGAAGGTGACCGGCGACCGCACCATCGAAGACATCACCAAGCGGCGCAACGACCGCTGGAACTTCCTGTTTGTCGCCGGCATGTGGTTCCAGGATCTGTTCAACTACGATTTCCGGCGCACCGAGCAGTGCATCATCCCCTACGCGACGCAGGAAGGCGAGATTTCGTTCTGCGCTTACAACACGGGCGTGGGCTGGCGGAACATCATCGAGAAGATGCATATGACGGCGACGCTCACCAAATGGTACGAGGATCACGGGCGGCACGAGATCGTCGCCGGCGGCAAGAAGGTCAACCTGGTGAGCGAAGATCACTCACTGGTGTTGCGCGCGGAAGACGTGCGGCACGGCAAGCAGACCGATCTCGACCAATTAGGTATCGCCAAGACCGCACGCGAGGAAAAGACGCGCGCTCGCGACGAGAAGCTGAAGCAGCAGGAAAACGAGCGCATGGCGAAGCTGTACCGCGAACAAATACTAAAGGAAAAGCCGGCGCCGGCCGACCTGGTGCAGATGATCATGCCCGCGCCGAAGCCCGAGCCTGCGGCCGATAAGGCCGAGGCGGTGGGTTCGTTCGGGGATTAAGCAAACAACAAATCAGAGGAGAAGGCCGCCCGGGCAGTTGGGGCGGCTTTTTTATTTAGTGAAGAACTGAACGTCCTTCATCGGAAAATGCTTGCGGTTCTGGGTCCATAAGTCCAGATGGTGGACCGAGGCTGTGGCAGCGATTAGGGCATCCCCCAATTCGATTGCGTGACTGGCATGAAAGGCGCGAAGGTAGTCCCCTGCGCGCGCGCCAATTTCTATCTCGATTGGGATACTCAGCATCGAGGAAAATACTCGCTCGGTGGCCTCCCGCTCCCGTCCCCGCATACCATGGCGAATCTCAGCCAGTGTAACCGGGGAATAAAAGAGCGGCTCGTTCGCAGCTACGGTATCCGCCCACAATCGAGCGAACTCAAGCTTGCGCCCCCGAAGCACCTCAATTAAGATGTCGGAATCCACCAGGACGCCGCTCATTTCAAGATCCGCTGAAGCCGGTTGCCCTTTCTGAGGCTACGGACATAAGCCTGAGCGTCGGGAAGATCCGTCCTGTCCTTCCATAAACCCACCGCGGAAAGCAGGGCTTCTTTGCGTCGGGCTGCATCATCGAGGTACTTTTCGCGGAGAGCTTTGCGTACTAACTCCGAAACCGTGGAGCGGGATTGTCGGGCGAGAACGTGGAGCGTTTTCCACAGGTCGTCTTCGAGGTATAGTTGTGTGCGTCTCACGATGTATAGTATACACCATGCATCCGCGCCCCCTCCAGTTGGAGCGGCTTCTTATTTGTCCGATAGAATGATCGCGTGACTATACGATTGGCCGTCCGTCGAGCACTCCTGCTCGGGGCGCTGCTGACAGCCGTTGCTCCGCTCGGGGCGCAAACCGGCCGGGTCCGTTTTCGCGTCAAGGCTCCCACCGGCGAAGCCATGCCGAGGGCCGAAGTCTTTCTGCTGGGATCTCACGATAAGCCAATCGCATCAGTGGAGGCCAACCTTGCCGGCGAGATTGTCTGGACGCATCTTCCGTGGCGTGACTGCCACTTCCTGGTGAGCAGCCCCGGTTACGTCTCCGGCCGGCCAACAGTTATCGTTCGGAATAGCGAGGAGCAGCTGGTTGAAGTAACGCTTGCGATCCCCGTTGAGAGATACTACCCGCCCCTACCAGTACAACCCGCCAAGCACAGGTGGTGGCAGATCTTTCGCTAATTAGCGCGGCGCAGCAGAACATACCCCGCCAGTGGCGGACAGCCGGAGGAGCGATAGTTGGATTCTATCCAGCGCTCGAGTTGCGGATAGTGCGGATCGAAACCGTTGGCTGAGGGGAACAGGCGTTCAAATCCGGTTCGGTCCAAGTCCATGTAGAGCACCCACTCGGGGGGGCTGGCCTGCAATTCAGATAGAGCGAGCCGGGCATCCTCGTTAGTCATCATTCCGGGCGATAGATAAGGGTAGCGAGTAGGATTCTCGGCTTGCGTGAGAAAGTAGAGCAGCGGCTTGTATGGATAGACGAACAGCGATTGATGCGGGCGCACGCGGGACAGCAGCTCCTCGACCACGGGCGCTTCGGCGGCGCTGGCCCGAACGTCGCCAACCGGAGTCTGCAATGCTTCGAGGCTCCCGGGAAGTTGGGCCTGCAACGCGAATACGGCAGCCCACACTGCGATTGACATGGTAAGCCAGGCGCGCGGCCGCGCCGGCAGTGAGCGATACGCCAGGATGCCTACCACGGCATAAGGGAGGGCCGCCACATACGCCAGGTGCGCGACATCCGAGCGAGGATAGGTAGACGCAACTAGCGCAATGACGCACAGCAGAAAATACGGGAGCATGGCTCCGAACGGTTCTCCGCGAGATTTCCTTCGCGCCCAAAACGTGGCCCCGCCCGCGAGCGCCACAACCGGCAGCAACGCGGGAAGCGCAAGGCAAAACACAACACAGAACCGGACCGGCAGCTCCCAGGCTCCCGCGCCTTCAAACAACGTCTTATATCCGCCAATGATGGCTCCGTAGTGCATCGCGTTTACGGCGGAATAGTTTCGCGAGAGCCAGCGCAGTTGCTGGATCAAGGCCGGCAGGATTCCATTGAGCCAGAGCGCGATGACGGCAGACGTTCCGGCTAGGGCGATCCCGAGAAGGTACCACCCCGCCCGCTTGCGCAGCCAGACTAACGTCGCGATCGCCACCAATGCCACCGAGGGCGTAGCCAACGCGGCGCAGGCGATCAGCACACCCGAGGCCGTAAGCCGTCCCCGCCCCGCGGCAACACAGAGGGCGATAGAGGCAAGGGCGAAGGCGCTGCTATCCCAGCGGTGCTGCGCGGTGAGCATGTTGGGGTCGGCCGTCTGAAAGGCAAGAAAGAGCAGCGCGATTACGATGCCGGCGGCGCGCGAGGCGAAGCGTTGCACCAGCCAGTAAACGAGGGAGCACTCCAGCGCAACATACAAGATAACTAGCACTCGCCCGGCCGCGAGGGTGATGCCGAACAATTGAAACGCGAGAGCCTGCATCCAGAAGCTGCCGGGACTCATATAGCCGAAGAAGTCCACATAGGGCTTCTGGCCATGCAGGATGCGCTCGGCGGCATCGAGGTAAATGCCTTCGTCGCTGGTTCCGAGGATGAGCCGGTTACCGTACAGCAGCCACAACAACAAAAACGCGCCAGCGAATACCATGAGCGGCACAGCGTGTTCGATCCGGGCCCGCAGCCGGATGGAGGTTCGAGGCGCCGCGCTTTCGATCAAGGTGCTGCTAGACATTTCGCCAAACACCCAACACCGATTTGCCAACCATGCCGCCAAGCAACGGGTCCAGCAATCGCGAGCACGGAACCAGGACACTGTCCCACGTTTTGACTTGGGCGGCGGTAGGCATACTGCTATCCAGCAGCACCCGATTTCCAAGGGAAGCGAGCAATCCGGCGGAATCCAGGTAGACCAACTTCTCCTGGTGGAGGTGAGGTGGCGCCACGGCCTGCAGCGATTCCTTGGTATAGCGGCGATAGTGGCCGATGGCCCGATCGAACGGCGTGAACAACCAAGGGTGCGCGGGTGACAGCACAATGAGGGCGCCCAAGGGGTTCAGGTGGAAGGATGCGCGGCGCAGTTCGCCTGCATCGTCCTGGATGTGCTCCAGCACGTCTATATAGAGAATGGCATCGAAATGCCGCGCGGGATCAAGCGCTTTTATGTCGCCTAGGATGACCTCGTGCCGATCGAGCAGCGGCGTGCCTGGTTGTATCTGCTGGAGCAAGGCCGCGTCTGGTTCCAGGCAGGTCCAGCGATCAAAATTGAGACCCGCAAACTGCCGGGTATTGGCGCCTAATCCCGCGCCTACTTCGAGCACGGAGCCAGCCAAATACGGCTCCATGGAGCTGCGCAAGTAGGCTTTCCAGTTATGCGCCTTCTCAAAGATTTCCAGCTCGGAGCCGGCGTATTGATAGGTTGTCACGAGAGAACACTCGCTCCTGGTGGTCGACAAAATGGGGCGCATCGCGCAGCGGGATAAAGCTCATGTTGGCTCGCGCGCTGATAATGATGAACACCAGCAAGAACGCTCCCAACAACGCTTGCGCAAGCAATACGAATAAAATGGCGGCCGTGTAACCGGCCCAGCCCGGAATGGCGAGATGGGCAGTCCACCGCATGGCCACGGCTGTTGCGGCCACACCGGCCAGCAAAGCAATAAAGGCGGATGCCATGATCAGCAGCCGGGCGCTGACAATGTCGCTAAAAACTGAAATGGCGCTCAGACCATGGACCAGGAGCGCCACGAAATTCATCTTGGATTCGCCGCTCATCCGGTGTCCGCGATCCATGGGGACAGTTCGATACGGAAGCCGAGCGCGGAAAACCGCTGCCGCGTAGTGATTCCAGAGTTCGGATACCACCACCAGACGCTCGACGGCCTGCCACGGCACGATGCTGAAGTTGCCCACGCGAACGCGTACTCCCGTGAGCAGCCAATGGATGGCGCAATAGAGCCGGTAGCAGAGCTGGAACGCAACCTTCTCTAGTCGCTTGGCGCGTTCGGCGAAAATGATTGTCTTCTTTCCATCGCGGCCGAACTCGTCGATCAAACGCACAACGTCTCGCGGGCGGTCTTCGCCGTCCCCATCCATCACCACGACGGCGGCGCAAGGCAAATGTTGATGGACGTGAACCAGTCCGACGGCGATGGCGCGTTGATGGCCCAGGTTGCGGCGCAGGTGCAGGATCTGCACCGCATGAAGGTGCTCGAAACGTTGCGCTAGGAGCGCTGGCTCGATCGGCTGGGTAGAACCGTCGTTGACGAGCAGGATTTCCGCGCGCATCGGGCAGTCTTCCAGGGCGTGGTCCAAGGCTGGTAGCAGTAAGGCAACGGCGTTCCAGTCATTGAATACCGGGATGAGAATAGTCAGCCGAGTTGTGTGGTCCTGCTCCATTTCCGGTAAAGCGTGGATCGGCAGAATCGAATGATTTCTTTATGTTGCGCTATAGTCGGGGAATGCGAATTCTGTGCGTTTTGGCTGTTTTGGCGCTAGTGTGCCCGGCGCAGACGCGCTCGGTAACCGATGCCGAGGTTCAGCGAATTCATCGTTCGATGCTTTTGATCGACACACACAACGACATTACCAGCCGCACGGTGGGCGGGTACGGCATGGACGGCTACGACATCGGCAAGAACAAGAACGATGGCCACACCAATGCCGCAGCGCTAAGGGAAGGCGGCGTCGGCGCGCAGTTTTTCGCGGTGTACGTTTCATCGAGCTACCTCACTGGCAACCACTCGGCGAATCGCACGCTTCAAATGATCGATACGGTCCGCCATGACATTGTCGAGCGATACCCGAACGACTTCACGCTTGCGACCACCGCTGACGATATCGAGCGCATCCACAAGCAAGGCAAAATCGCGGCGTTGATGGGCATCGAAGGCGGCCACGCCATTGAAGACAGCCTGCGCCTGCTGCGCGACTACTACGATCTGGGCATTCGATACATGACGCTGACTCACACCAATACCAACGGTTGGGCGGATTCCTCGGGCGACGTCGACAAGGCCGGCGTCGAGCACCACAACGGGCTGACGCCTTTTGGAAAGCAAGTGGTGCGCGAGATGAACCGGCTGGGCATGATGGTGGACATCTCGCACACGGCCGACAAGACGTTTTGGGACGCGCTTCAGGCGAGCACCGCACCGATCATCGCATCGCATTCGTCTTGCCGTGCGCTGTGCAATGTTCCTCGCAACATGACCGACGAAATGATCGCGGCGCTGGCCAAGAAAGGCGGCGTGATGCAGATCAACTTCAACTGCGGGTTCCTGTCGGAGAAGTCCGCGGCCGCCGCGAAGAATGTGCAGGAAAGCACGCTGCCGGGCGCACAGGGCGAGGACGCGACCATCGCGGAGTATCGCAAGAAGGTGCCGCCGGCCACGCTCGCCGACGTGGTAGCGCATATCGACCATGCGGTGAAGATCGGCGGGATCGACGCAGTGGGAATCGGCAGCGATTTCGACGGTGTGTCCTGCACGCCAACTGGCCTCGAAGACGTCTCTAAGTTTCCGAATCTTACGCGCGCGCTGCTGGAGAAAGGCTATTCGGCCGAGGACATTCGCAAGATCTACGGCGGGAACACTCTGCGGGTGATGCGCGCCGTTGAGGCGGAAGCCAAGCGCGAACAATCGGCGACAACGGCTTCCAACTAAAATTCGTACACCGGCGAGGGCTGATCGGCGCCTACGGACCCGACCGCGATTTTCGCGACGTAATAGTTTTCCGCACGCATCGGCACTCCTGCCAGCCGCCGCAGCATCGCAATCTGGCCGACGTGCGTGAGCGCGTCAGCAATGGGTGCTTGAAACAGCTTTTCGGCCGGGGCTTGGAGTGCGCTATCGGAAGCCAGATAAGCATCGAACGCTTCCAGCGCGGCGAAGAAACGCCGTACTTCGTCGGGCCACGATAGCGGCGCCGAGTTATGCCATTCCTGCTGGCCTCGAGCGGTCGACAAAGCCCAATCGAGGAGATCGCCGATGTGAGCCAGGATCTGGCCGGGCGTACGCGTCTCCGGAGACGCGTGAAAATCGGCGAACGAATCGGGCGCTCCGCGTACCGCCTTGCCGCCGCGATAGGCGAGCGTGGCCAGGGTGTGACGAAGCAACTGACGTGCGGAATCGGATTGGCTCATTTTACTAGGCTACTCGAAATCACTTGGCTGAGAGCGGCTTGATGCCGAACTCGATGTGCAGCCGGATGGACTCGACCCAGACAGGCCCGCGATCGTGATTGTAGGCCAAATTGTTATAGTGCTGCACGTCGAACGTCGCGTAGAAGCCGCGCACGATCCGCGCGCTATAGTAGCTTTCCCAAAGATATTCGGGCGCGTAGTTGAGCTTTCCGTCTCCGAGCAAGAAGTCGAGCCCGCCGAGCGCGAGGTACTCAGCGTGCACGCCTGAAATTCCGGCGGCCGCAAACGCCGTTGCGACGACGTCGTCCTTTCGCTTCCAGCGCGTGCCCTTCACCGACACGCCGGCTTCAGCCAGGCGATCGATAGCCGTGAACGCAAAGTCTTCGGTCTTGCCGTCGTTCCATCCTAGCCGCGAGAAAACACCTACGTCGCGAAAGAGTTCCTGATCGAAGCTCACGCCAGTTCCGTATTTGAGCGTCCCAGGGCGGCGTATCGCCTGAACGACGGGCGTGGATCCGGTTTGCTCGGCCAATTGCACCGCTTCGGCATAACTGCCGGATCTAGTGTGATTGAGGAATTCGAGGACGCGAACCGCGCCAGCGTGGCCTCCCACCGAATAGCGCCGCTCCTCTTCGAACGTGTCGCCGCGATCGACAAAGAGCCGCCGGTCAAACCTTCCGCCGTTGGCGACGGTCGGCTCCGCTGCAGCCCCGTATCGCAAGGACCAGTTTTTGGTATGAAATTCGTTGACGATCCCCCAGGTGTACCCGCGCGTGTCCGCCGGATAGTCCCACGCGCCGTTGTACATCAATCCCCAAGCCATGAACTGGGTTCGCGGATCGTGAGTATAGTTGTTGCCGTCGAAATAATCGGTGAGAGAGAATCGTCCGGCGGTGATGGTGTAGCGGGTCATGGAACGGTCGCCCGCTAATTGATTCTCGTCGCTCTCGAAGTGCTCTTTTTCAGAGCCGAAACCAAAATCATGAGAAATAAAAAGGCGTGCGAGATACGGCTTGGGAGTGGCGGATGCAACTCGCGGCAGTTCGCCATTCGAAGGATTGGCGAGTCCATCAACGTGGCTAAAGCCCCTTCCCCCCGCGATTTCGGGATCAAAGATAAGCTGTGTACCCTGGCCGAGGCGAAGACCGAAGAATAGGGTCGTGGTGAGGGAAACGTCGCTCTCGGGAGTGTCCTGGAGACTCAGCGGCCCTTCATAAGGGGAATTGAACGTTCCGTGATGCTGACCAATAGCCGTGGCCTGATAGTAGAGGTTCCAATTCTCGGTCTCATCGGCTGGAGGTGCGGCGTCAGGGTTTGTGGGGGCGCCGTCCGATTGCGCAGGCATCCGGAAAGGCAGAAGCAGCAGCAACAGAGTCGTCAGGCTGATCGAGAATCGGCACACCTCAAGATTGTCCCATGCGGAGAGCGGAATTTTATTACAAAAGTGTTTCGATCGCGAGTTGCCGCAGATCAGGAACGGCGACGTGCGGCGCGTGCGATTGCAACTCATCGAGGGAAACGATTCCGGTGCCGACCGCAACCGCGCGAATGCCGTTCGCCCGGGCGGCGAGCACGTCATTGGGATGGTCGCCAATGAGCGTGATGTTGCTATCGCGGCCAATCCATCCCTCTTGGCGGGCCTGCCGGATGGCTATTCGAACCAGCCCCGCTCGATCGCGCGCCATCTCGGCAAATGCGCCGAATCGAAAGTAGGGCCGCAGACCCGCGCGCTCCATCTTCCGCCAGCCGATGCGCGAAAGATTGCCGGTCACCAAGCCGATCACGACGCCGCGCCGAGACAAACGGCGCAACAGGCCGCGCACGCCGGGGCAAACTTTTCCGGCAAGGTCCGGCACGCGCCGAACATAGACGGATTGCGCGCGCTTTATCACTTCCGGCAGCACGCGGCGGATCTCGCTGCGCGGCATGCCCGCCCGCAACATCATCGTCATGAGAATATCGCGATCGAGCATGCCCGCCACCGGCACACCCTCGGTAGTGGTCTCGACATGAGCGGTCCGACGGATCGCCTCCACCAATGCTTCCCGATGATGCGGCCCCGCGCGGCGAATCAGCGTGCCGTCGATGTCAAAAAGCACCAGCGCGTCGGATTGTTTCAACCTTCACTATAGCGTTGGCTGTACGATTAGCCACATGGAGATCGATTTCCATCACGGCAAGAAGCTCCGCTTGGTGGTCGGCGATATCACTAAGATCCGCGTAGACGCCATCGTCAATGCCGCGAACTCGGGGCTGCGCGGCGGAGGAGGAGTGGATGGGGCGGTTCATCGCGCAGGTGGCCCTGCCATCATGCGCGAGTTGGACGAAATACGCGCGAGTTCGGGCGGTTGCCCCACTGGCAGCGCGGTAGTTACGCGAGCCGGCGCGCTCCCGGCGCGGTACGTTTTTCATGCCGTTGGGCCGATCTATCACGATGGATCGCACGGTGAGCCCGAGCATTTAGCGAACTGCTACCGCAAGTGCCTGGAACTGGCCGAACAGCATGGCGTCCGCAGCATCAGCTTTCCCGCCATCAGCACCGGTGTTTACGGCTATCCGCTCCAAGAAGCGGCTGAAATCGCACTCGAAATGATCGCCTCGCGTCTGCGGCACCCGGACTGCCCGGTACAAGAAGTTTTGCTGGTGCTGTTTGATCAGGGCGCGTACGCGGTGCATGCCCGCATCGCGTCAGCGCGAGTTACTTCTTCAAAAACCGCTGAATCGCTTTGATTGCCTGCCGCGTCCGATGCTGGTTTTCGATGAGTGCGAAGCGCACGTGGCCTTCACCGAGCGGTCCGAATCCGATGCCCGGCGAGACGGCAACCAGCGCTTTTTCCAACAGCAGTTTCGAGAATTCCAGCGAACCTTTAGCGCGATGCTTCTCCGGAATCGGCGCCCACACGAACATGGTGCCGCGTGGCGGTTCCACCGGCCAGCCGGCATGATCGAGACCGGTGATCAGGACATCCCTACGCTTTTGGTAAACGGCGCGAATCTTCTCGGTATCCTTGGCGCATTCGCGCAGCGCGATGATGGACGCAATCTGGATCGGCTGGAAGACGCCGTAATCGAGATAGCTCTTGATGCGCGCCAACGCACCGATCATCTTCTTATTGCCCAGACAAAATCCTACGCGCCAGCCGGCCATGTTGAAGCTCTTTGACATGGAATAGATTTCGACGGCGACCTCCTTGGCGCCTTCTACTTGGAGAATGCTGGGGGGCTCATAGCCATCGAACCCGAGGTCGGCGTAGGCGAAATCATGCACGATCATGGTCCCGTGCCGCGCGGCCAGCGCGACGATGTCGCGGAAGAATTGCAGGTCCACACAATGCGTGGTGGGGTTGTGCGGAAACGAAATCAGAATCATACTCGGCTTGCGCGAGGACGTGTTGTATAGATGCTCCAGGCGGTTGAGGAAGTCGGCGGGGGTCGGCATGGGCAGCATGCATGCGTGGCCCTCGGCCATGATGACGCCGTACTGGTGGATCGGGTAGGCCGGATTCGGAGAGACCACGGCATCGCCCGGCCCGATGACGGCGAACAGCAGATGAGCCAGCGCGTCCTTGGCGCCGATGGTGACAATCGCTTCGGTTTCTGAATCCAACTCGACACCGTATTTCGTGCGATAGCGCTTCACGATCTCCGCGCGCAGCCTGGGAATGCCGCGCGACACGGAGTAGCGGTGATTGCGAGGGTTGCGGGCCGCATCGATCAGTTTCTTGACGATGGGCTCCGGCGTGGGGCCATCTGGATTACCCATTCCGAGGTCGACTACATCCTGTTGCGCGTCTCGCGCCTTAGCCTTCATCTCGTTGATGACGGCGAAGACATACGGCGGCAGTTTCTGGATGCGGTAAAACTCGCCGGTTGAGATCATAATCAATTCTAGGGCCAATTTCCAAAGGATGATTACCGATCTCGTCCAGATTCGCCGGCTCGAACACCAGAAGAGGGCCGAGAACGCGCGCTTTCGCGCATATTTGAAAAGCCATCGCCATTCGGACCGCCGCTTGCGCCGCTTCGGCGAGGAGATCGAAGCCGAGATCGACTGCACGCAATGCGCGAATTGTTGCCGCGTCACCGAGGTCGGCATCAACCAGCGCGACGTCGAGAAGCTGGCCAAGTTCATTGGCGTGAGCGAGCGCGAATTTGCCGACCAATTCACCGCGCGCGATGCCGCAGGCGCGCGGATCTTGAAGCGCAACGAGAGCGGTTGCGTGTTTCTCGAAGGCAATCTGTGCAGCGTCTATGAAGCGCGTCCGCAGAACTGCGCGAACTTCCCGCACGTTGTGCGCGGCACGGGGTCGATTTCGAGCCGCATGTGGCAATTTCTGGATCGCGCCGCTTACTGCCCGATCATTTACAACTGGATGGAGAAGGTGAAGGAAGACATCGGGTTTCCCTAAGCGGGCCCTCATTACAAGAATGAACCTGCGCGAACTACTCGGCCGGCTGCGCGAATTCGATCTTCTGCTGGATACCGATGCGAAGTTTCCAAATGTCACGTCGCTGGTCGCGGGCGAGACCGTTCCAGGTTCCTGGTGGACGCATCCGCAGGCGCATGAGATGTACCGCTTGGCCTCCGAGCTTCGCGGACATCCCGACATTCTCGCGATTAAATTAGTCTCCGGCAAGATCACATTTATCCACCGGCCGCTGTGGATGGCGGTCCTCGCAATTGGTACGGCGCGCGAGCCTTGGCAGATGCGCGGGCTCACAAGGGACGCTTCCGCGCTGCTCCGAAAATCGGATCAGGAGGCGAGGCTCATGTCGTCTGGCGACGCTGTGCGAGAACTCGAAGCGCGGCTGCTGGTGCATGCTCAAAGCGTGCACACCGAGCGCGGCTTTCATCGAAAAGAGGTGCGGAGCTGGAAAGCCTGGGCCGATTCGGTGCAACTTGGGCCGGTGGCTCTCACGCCGGCGGAGGGCAAGTCGCAGCTTGAATCCGTGGTCGCGCGGCTGAACTCGCAGTTCGGGGCTCGCGGAATTCTGCCGTGGCAACTGAAGCGCGCGCGGGCTAGTCCAAGCGCTCGGTGATCGCGATCGAGTCCTGCACGCGGAAATTGATTCGCGTTTCGACAGGAATTTCCACCGGCTTGCCGCGTGTCAGCAGCACGTCGCCGGCACCCACAGCGCCACCCGCTCCGGCGCCTATTGCCGCGCCTTTACCGCCGCCCCCGATGGCTCCAATCACTGCGCCGATTCCGGCCCCTCCGCCAATTTTCGCGGCATCAACTGCCGCAGGGCTGGCGCCATCCTTGGTGTACGGGTCGGTGCGAATGCGAATGTTCTGCCCGTCGGAAGTGGCGATCCGCACGACGGAGACCGCCAGGTGCGAGACACCCTTCCCGCGTCCAGCCGGCGCGGCGTCCACTACCCTGCCCTCCACGCGAGAGCCCCGCTCGGCGATGATGAATCCGTCGATCACCAGTGGCTGCGTGAGAGTTGCCAGAAAGCTGTCGCCTGGTTGATTGCGCGACGACGAAATTGTCTCGCCAATGCGGACCGCGAGGCCCATGCCGGCCGCGAGCGTGACGGTGTGTGGAACACGGGCTTCGACATTCGGCGCAGGAAGCGATACTTTCTCCACTGCAACGGGCGGGGACGCCGGCTCAAAGGCGGGAGCGGGCGGAGGTGTTGGGAGCGGCGCCGGCTCGACGGGCAGTGCGAGCGGCGGTTCGTACCTGGCGACTGTGACCGGCCTTTCGCGGCGCACCGGGGGCGGCATCGGTGAAGGCTTCTCGCGAACCGGCGTTCGGGGAACCGGGGGCTGGACCTGCGCCACTGGAGGTGTTGGCCTGACGGCGATCTGCGGCGTTGGGGGCGGTGCGGCGGCTTGCATCACAACGGGCTTGGTCGCCACATCCACCGGCTTCACCGCAAAATACACGATTCCCGAAGCCAGCACAGCTCCAGTGGCAAAAGCCGACACCAGTTTCCAATCCATATTCGCGCCCCGTCCTCTGCGCTTACACCATTTAAACGCAACGCGCGCTATTTACGTTTCGGATCGCGAGCCGTTAAAATAGCTTAGGATGTCCGATTTTCCCAGCGAATTCCGTATTGGCCCGGTCCGTATCGCGCCTGCCACCGTGCTGGCGCCCATGGCGGGCGTCACCGATACTGTTTTTCGCCGCCTGATCCGCAACCAGGCCGGCTGCGGCCTGATCATGACCGAGTTCACCAGCTCGCACGGCGTGGTGGCATCGATCCGGGGCACTTCGTTCAAAGGCAGGGCCACGCGGACGTTCCGCTATTTGTTTTTCGAGCCGGAAGAACATCCGATTTCCGCGCAATTGTTTGGCTCCGACCCGCAGGTGATGGCGGACGCCGCCAAGGCTTGCCAGGACTTCGGGTTCGACATTGTCGATATCAATTTCGGCTGCCCGGTGAAGAAAGTTGTGAAATGCAACGGCGGCTCGGGATTGCTGCGCGATCTGCCGCTGGTGGAGGAGATTCTGCGCAAGGTGCGCGCGGCCATCTCGATTCCGCTCACCATGAAGTTCCGCGCCGGCTGGAACGATCAGGAGCTGGTAGCCGTGAAAATGGCCCAACTCGCCGAAGATTGCGGGCTGCAAGCGGTGGCCCTCCATCCGCGTACGCGCGAACAGGGCTACGCGGGCAAAGCTGATTGGACCCGCATCGCGGAAGTGAAGGCCGCAGTACGCCACATCCCGGTGATCGGCAACGGCGATATTGCTACGCCCGAGGACGCGGTCCGCATGGTGCGAGAAACGGGCTGCGATGCCGTGATGATCGGCCGCACGGCTTCCTCGAACCCCTGGATTTTTCGCCAAATCGCGCAATATCTTGCGACCGGGAGCTACGAACATCCCACCGAGCGCCAGCGTTACGACATCATGCGCACGTACTACGCGATGCTGTGCGAGCGTGGCGCGGTGGATTCGGTGGGCAAGATGAAACAGTTCGCCACTTATTTTACGCACGGCGTGCGCAATGGGTCGAAGCTGCGCGTTGAAATCTACAAGGCCACTCAGGCGCCGGAAATCCTCAATCTGGTGGATGCGTTCTTTGAGCGCGAGCTGGCTGAGCTTCCCGCCGGAGTTTCCGCCTGAAAAAGGTCCAGCTCATCACGGATGGGGCCTGCATCGGCAACCCGGGGCCCGGCGGCTGGGCGTGCATTCTGCGCTACGCGGACAAGACGCGCGAGATGTACGGTTCGGAGCCCGAAACCACCAACAATCGCATGGAACTGCAGGCCGCGGTGGAGGGTCTGCGCGCGCTGAAGGAGCAGTGCGAGGTGGAGATCGTCACCGATTCGAACTACCTCAAGCACGGCATCACAGACTGGATTTACAAATGGAAGATGAACGGATGGCGCACGGGCGGAAAAAAGCCGGTAGCGAATCAGGATCTGTGGCACGAGCTGGACGAGCAGAACGCGCGGCATAAGACCGTATGGTCCTGGACGAAAGGCCACGCATCGCACGCCGACAACAACCGCTGCGATGAGTTGGCACAGGCCGCGGCGCGCGGGCAATTGGATAGCGAGTGAACTTCAATGCCGCGAAAGAACATCCTCACGCTCCTGGAAGGCGGGGATCGAAGGACCATCGGCCGCTCTGACGAAGTCGCGGCAATGGTGTCCAAGGACCCCGGATTGTTTCCCGAGTTGATCGCAGGTTTGTGGTCCGATGATCCGCTGGTTCGAATGCGCGCCGCGGACGCGACCGAGAAGGTCACGCGTAGAAATCACGAATTCCTGAAACCTTACAAGAAAGAGCTTCTGGGATTGATGGCCGAGACCAAGCAACAAGAACTGCGCTGGCATCTGGCTGCGATGATTCCACGGCTTCCGCTGAACGCCAGGGAACGGCAGCTCGCCGTGTCTGCCATGAACGTCTATCTGGAAGATCGCAGTTCCATTGTCAAGACCTCCGCACTGCAAGGTCTGGCCGATTTGGCGCAGCATGACTCGAGTCTTCGACCCAAAGTGATAGAACTGCTACGCGAGTCAACCCGCAACGGCACGCCTGCGATGAAAGCCCGGAGCCGCAAGGTGCTGGTTCAACTGAGCCCGTAAATGCTCACACGCGACCACCCCGCGACCTGAGAAAATCCACCATCTTCTCCCGTTTCGCCTTTACTGCGATTCCGAGCGGCGTGGTTTCTTCTTCGCGCAACTTGGCCTTTGCGTTCACGTCCGCGCCGTGCATCAGCAGTATGTCGGCCAACTCGACATAGCCTTTGTTCGCGGCGATGTGCAACGGCGTCAGTCCTCCCAGCGCCCTAGCCTGACCATTCGCTCCGGAGCGCAGCAGGTAATCGGCGATCTCGGGGCGCTGGTCGCCATAGGCGGTGTAGGCCAGCAGAGCGATGTCATGTGCGCCGCGCTCCCGCACGCAAGCGGCGTCGGATCTCACCAGTGCCTCAACGCGATCACGCAACCCCAGCAACGTCGCGGTGCACATTGATGCTGGGGCGCCATGGTCGGCCAGGTGCCGCGCTAGCGCGACGAGCCCCATATGCGCGGCGGCCTCGATGGCTAACTCATCCCAGGTAGCGCGTGCGCCAATCAGTCCCGGAGCGATCTTCATCAGATGCCTGACGCGATCGGCGTCAAAATGCGCCAGCCGCGTGAAATCGTTGATGAAGCCCTGGGGCAACCCATCGATATTCTCCGGCGCGTAGGGACGGCCTTCTACGTCGAAACTGTAGCGCCCTCCAAAGTAGACACGTTCCGCTGTTATCGTGTCGGCTAGTGGCCCGTTCGCCCCGCGATGTACCAACATTTCCGCGATGTCGCCGTAGCCTCGGGAAATTGCGAGATCGAGCGCGCTACGGCCGTCGGCGCGCGTGGCGTTGGGATCCGACGCGTTCATGAGCAGCGTCTGGCTCATCTCCAGGGCCAGCGCATGATCCGGATAATCCACCGCTCCTAATAATGGGCTTTCGGGGCCGGCGCTGAGGTCGGCGCCTTGCATGGTTAGAAACAAGATCATGCTGGTCTGCCCGCCCTCGACCGCATAGTGCAGCGGCGTACGGCCGTCTGGCGACCGTAGCCGGGCGATGGCCGGATTTAGTTTTGCCAGTTCGGTGGCGCGCGGAATATCACCTTTATAAGCGCACTGAAAGATGTCCGTCGTTGGGTCCTTTGCAGCGGACAAGGCAGGCGACTGGCCGGGCACGCCGGAAGAGGTTTGCCCTGATGCTATAGCGGCCGAGCCCAGACTCAGCGTTGAAAGAAAGCTGCGGCGATGCTCCATGAGCGACATCCTACGGCACTTGTGGCGTATGCACAAGACTTTCGGGTAAGGGCTGGTGCCAGGAAAATGTGAGGGAACAAGTTATTACTGCTCAGCGAAATATAGCCTGAGGTGAGGCGCGCAGGCGGCGCGAAAACTCGTCCGCAATCGTTCGCGCAACTTTGCTTTCCGTCTCCAGAGGATCTGCCGTATCGCGATCGAGTCGTACCACCCAGAGATGTGTCTGCTCAGGCAGGCGAATCAAATGAGCCAGCACTCGGATATGTGAGTGACTTCGTTGTACCTGCCCCAGAACCACATAGTTGGCCTTTAAGGACGAGCCGATCGCCATCAGGTCACGCTGGCTTCGCGGCCGCCGCAGAATGGCGGCGTTCCCGATGATCCCGTATCGAGCTCCGGCGTCGGCGGTCAGTTCCGCCACTACCGCGTCGGTGAGGCCATCGGCAAAACGATCCAGTTCAGCGCTGCCGGTCTCATTGTCGAAGCGCGCTACCGCTACGTTCACGGTCCGCGGCCGCATCACAATCATCAGTGCCAGCAGCGCGCAAACCACGACTGCCAAGCCCGCAGCCAGCGCGTACCTTTTAGGAGAACGTTTGGGAGGGATGGAAGCCGCGGCCGTCGCGGAAACCTCCGCAGCTCCCAATGGCGCGATGAACTGATGGCCCTGCTTCGGAATTGTGCGCACAAACCGAGGCGACTCGGCTGAATCGCCGAGCGCGGCCCGAATCTGTGCGATACAGAAATTCAAACCCCGGTCGAAATCGACGAACGTGTCCGTGCCCCAGACGGCCTGCCTTAGTTGCTCCCGCGTAACTACTTCTCCGGCATGCTCCACCAATACGGCAAGCACCTGCCTCGGCTGTGCCTGCAACCGTACCGGCACGCCCTCGCGGCGGAGCTCCCGCGTAGCGGGGTCGAAGTCGAACAGCCCGAATCGAACACGGCTGGTCACTTCTATAGAGTAGTATGCCTGGAACATTTCTAGCTCAGTGTGGAGCGCAAGCAGCAGTCAAGCGCGCGCGCGAACATTGACTAACAGTGACTTACTCGCTGGGCACTGAGTTGCATCGGCAACGGCGTGCCCATCGCCAGGTCGCAGGCAATTTCGCTTGGGATTCATGGGGCGCTGATCGCGTTGCTGTTGCTGTTCGCGTCACGATCGATTCGAGCACCGCTCGAACCAGCCGCAGCTGTTCACGCGATACCGTTGACGCTCCTCCGCCCGCCCAAAGCCGTGGAGCCCCGCAGTGGAGGAAGCAATCAGACCGCGCTCCCGGCCAAACACGGCGCTCCGCCACCAACGGCGCGCCGGACCTTCATTCCGCCTGCCTCCAGCCCGCATCCGCAGCTAGCGCTGCCGATCACTATCGCCTTCGACATCCCGACCGACAGCACAAGCTCGAACATCGGCGACCCGTTCAGCCGATGGCCCAGTGGCGGACTGGGCGCGAACGGTGTGAACGGGATCGGAAACCACGGCTGTTGCCAGGGAATCGGCGAATCGCAATCGGGGCCACCCGGGATTGGGCGCGTTCATCGCGGAGTCGGCGTCACACCGCCGCAGCTCCTGTATAAAGTGGAACCGGAATTCTCCGAGGAGGCACGGAAGGCGAAACATCAAGGCATAGTGGTCTTGAGCATCGAAGTGGACGCGACCGGCAATGTTCGCAACATCCGGGTGCTGCAAGAGCTTGGCCTGGGCCTGGATGAGAAAGCCGTCAAAGCCGTTTCGCGCTGGCGCTTTCGGCCCGGACTTTTCGATGGGAAGCCGATAGCGACCGAAGCCACCGTCCAAGTGAACTTTCAACTGCTCTGATGGCTCAAACCAATCTGATGCCTCAAACCCGTCTGATGCACCCACTGCATGCAGGCGCGCTAATCGCTGCATAGACGCCCGAACCGATTCGGGTGATCCTGGATCAAGCTGTCGGCGGCGTTGCGTCCCCAGAGCTCGATTGTCCGGTTCACGCTCCCGGCCGATTGGGCAAAAGCAGCGCCGCCGCGCTACTCCTTGGGACCGATTCCCAGCGCCTTCATCTTCCTGTAGAGATTGCTGCGCTCCAGGCCCAGCAACTCGGCCGTCCGGGTGACGTTCCCCTTGGTTTCGTCGAGCGTCTTGAGGATGTACTCACGCTCGGCGGCCGCGCGGACTTCGTGCAGGCTGCCCAGCCGCTCCGCGGGACGTTCAAAGACCGCGCGCTTGCCTGGGATCAGCGGGATGTGGCGCGCATCGATGCGTATCTGCGGGCTCATGATGACGATGCGCTCCATCAGATTGCGGAGCTCGCGCACATTCCCCGGCCAGCGATGTTCCTTGAGCACGTCGTAAGCTTCCGGTGTCAGCTCCTTGGGACGGCGGCCGTAGGCAGTGGTGAATTCCTTCAGGAAGTGATTCGCCAAGAGCGGAATATCCTCGATACGATCGCGCAGCGGCGGCACATAAAACGGAATCACGTTCAACCGGTAGAACAGGTCCTCGCGAAAATTGCCGCGCTCAATTTCTTCCTCCAGATTCTTGTTGGTGGCGGCCACCACCCGGACATCCACCTGAATGGAGGTCTCGGCGCCGACCGGCTCAAAGCGCTGCTCCTCCAGCGACCGCAGCACCTTGGCCTGAGTCTTGAGACTCATGTCGCCCACCTCATCCAGGAACAACGTTCCGCCATCGGCTTTCTGCAGCTTGCCGGTCTTGTCTTCCGTGGCGCCGGGGAAACTGCCTTTGCGATGGCCAAATAGTTCGCTCTCGATGAGATCTTCCGGGATGGCCGCGCAGTTCACTTCGACGAACGCCTCGGCCAGGCGCTGGCTGCTGCCGTGAATGGCGTGCGCCACCAGCTCCTTGCCGCTGCCGCTCTCACCGTAAATGAGCACGCGGCCATTGGTGGCGGCCATCAACGCCAGCTGCTGGCGCAGCGCTTTCATCGGAACGCTTTCGCCGATGATTTCGAGCTCGCGGCGGCCGTCTTCCTTCAGCCGCTCTACTTCCAGCTCGAGCTTGCGCTGCTGCAGCGCGTTCTTCACCACCACCATCACTTTGTCGATGGTGAGCGGCTTCTCCAGAAAATCAAATGCGCCCAGCTTGGTCGCCTTCACGGCAGTTTCGATGGTCCCGTGCCCCGAAATGATCACTACCATGGGGCGGTTGGCGAACGAGATCTCCTGCAATCGTGACAGAGTGTCCAAGCCATCCATGCCGGGCAACCATACGTCCAGCAGGATCAGATCATAAGCCGCGCGCTCGATCTCGGCGCAACACTCCTCGCCGGTGGAGACCGTGTGCGTCTGATAACCTTCATCCTCCAGCACCCCGGCCAGCGATTGTCGGATCAACGGCTCGTCGTCCACAATCAGAATGTGCGCGGGCTTCACGAACGGATCTCCGCGGCCGGCATTTCAGCCGCTTTGGCCTCCGCTTCAGCGCGAGTGCGCACGGGAAGATCCACGACAAAACGCGCGCCGGCAGGCACGTTATCCTCCACCCGAATGGTGGCGTCGTGGTCGGCGAGAATCCGGTTCACGATTGCCAGGCCCAGGCCCGTTCCGCGTCCCTTGGTCGAGAAGTACGGAAGGAACAGCTTTTCTTTGTCCTCGCGGGAGACGCCACAGCCAGTGTCCGCGATGATCAGCTCCACTGAATCAGCTTCGGTGCAACGCGTGCCGATGTAGAGACGCTTCACCAGCGATTCCCGCATCGCCTCGGCGGCATTATCCACCAGGTTCACCACCACGCGTTTGAACTGCTCGCGATCCACATGCACGGGCGGGAGCGCGGCAGCGAGATCCTTCTCCACGCGGATGCCGTCCAAACGGCCCTCGAAGACGGAAAGTGCGTTGTCCACCACCTGGTTGAGATCCGATGGCGCCGGCTGCGCGGCCGGGAAACGGGTGAACTGCGAAAATTCGTCCACCAGGGTGCGCACGCTTTCCACTTCGCGGGCGATGGTGGCCGAACATTCGTGCAAAATGCGCCGCGTGTCGGAGGTTTGCTCGGGACGCGCCAATTGCCGCGCGATGCGGTCCGCGCACAGCGCGATCGGCGTCAGCGGATTCTTGATCTCGTGCGCCACGCGCCGCGCTACTTCATGCCAGGCCGCCGCTTTCTGGGCGCGCAATAGCTCGCTGGTATCCTCCACTACCAGCACGAAGCCGGAACTGCGCTGCTCGTCCAGCGCCGCCACGGTCAGGGCCAATTGCAATACGCGCCGCTCGGCTTTGTACTCGATCTGCGTGCCCGCCACCGCGGTGCGCCGCGCGCGATTCATCAAATAGCGGATCTCGGCGGTGTCTTCGCGCGAGAACAGATCGCTCAAACGCGACGCGCGCGCTACCTGTTCCTCCGGGAAGATGCCGAGCAACGCCCGATTCACGCGCTGGATGCGCCCGTCGGAGGTCAGCGAAATCACGCCGGTCGGAATGCTCTCGAGAATCGCTTCGGTGAAGCGGCGGCGAGCCTCCAGCTCCTTGCTATTGGTTTCCAGCGCTTCGGTCATCTCGTTGAAGGCGCGCACCAGCGTGGCCAGCTCATCGATTGCGCCCACCCGCACCCTATAGCTCAAGTTCCCCTTGCGGATCTGCTCGGCGGCCCGCAGCAGCGCCGTGATGGGCGTGCTGATCTGTCCGGCCATGTAGCGCGCGATCCAGATCGCGAAGAACAGAACAAACAGCGTGATCAGAGAGAGCAGCAACAGATACAAGCGGCGGAACGCCTTCTTATCCACCGACAGCCGGTCGTAATCCGCCACGGCTTGATTGATTTCACGTTGCTTGGCCGCCAGCTCTAATGGCATACGGGCCGCCAGCAGCAGCTTTCCCTCGGCGGTGGGGATGCCGGCTTTATAAAGATCGCCCTGGTGCGTATCAGAAACCGAGCAAAGAACCCTGCTTCCGCCATCGGCATGTTGGATTTCAGCCTTCTCGATCTGGTTGTCTTGACAGAAGCGCTCATAAAAATCGGCGCTTTGCGCGGGCTGTGAAGCCAGCCAGTGGGCCTGCGCGGTGAGCTTGTCCCCCACCTCCTGGTTGAGCGCGCTGGCGATCTGCACCAGATCGATGTTCATGGTGCGCGCCGGCCGGCTGAACCATTTATCCAGATTGAGATTCAGCACCGACACGCTCCACAGCACCAGGAAAAAAATCGGCAGCACGCTCAGCGCCAGCGCCCCACCGATCAGCTTGGATTTGATGTGCGAGCCCGGCCGGTTGCTTTGGCGCTCGATATACAGCTTCACAACGGTCCGGAACAGCATGAAGCCGAGGGTGACCGTGAGAATGAAAATCAGCGTTGAAACGGCCCAGAACAAATAAGTTTGCTGGATCGTGGATGGCGCTGGGCTCAGGTTGAACGATCCCTGCCAGACCACCAGCGTCACCAGGATGCCGAGCAGCACCACCGCCGAACCGAACATCAGACGCTTGCGCATGATCCTACGAAAAATGACCCTGTACGAATTATAATGTTGAAGGCCGCTCGCGGGGATCGCAATGTTTGTTAGACGGCCCACTGAAGGGTTGGTCGATTTACCACCCCGGTGGCGCACCGCTAGGACTTGTAGCTCTTCGGGCCCCCCTCTGCCTTCCCTTTTCCTTTGCCTTCAGCCACATACCTCCGTGCCGTCCAGCACCGCCTTCAGGTGGTGCTGGCTCCCATTTTTAGTAGAGGCTGCCCCCAGATTCTACTAGAAGACGTAGCCATAATTCCGCTAGCAACCTGTAAACCTATGCTATATAATTAACTGGTTTGTTACCCGGCAAGCAATGACGTGTGGTACGGGGAATGCAAGCCATAGCGGCCTGCGACATTGCACTCAGCTCTGCTGCTGTTTGAGTTTCGGTTTCGAACGCCAGGTTTGCTTATTGGGATCTTCTTATTGATTCCTGTTGGTTCCGCGGATTCTCTTAACAGGGGAAGAACCGCACATCAGAGACTACGCCCGCCGAACTGGCGCGGCGCTAACGAGGAGAAACAAAAATGATTTATTTCAGCTTAGGACGCAAGAATCTCAAACCTGTGAAACTGCATGCTGTCCCTACTCTATCCAAGGTGTCTCAAATGAAAGCTCTCTCCACACTCGCACTGATTTTCGCGCTGCTGACTTTCGGCGCCTTCAATGCCTTCCCTCAGGCGGAAACCGGACAAATCGTTGGATCCGTCACCGACCCCTCCGGTGCTTTCATTCCGGGCGCCAAAGTGACTGCGAGGTCGGTTGCCACTGGCGCCGAGCGTTCGCAAGTAACGAGCGACTCCGGTAGCTTTACGTTCCCGAATCTGCAGCCCGAGGTCTACGAAGTAACGGTCACATCCCCAGGATTCAATACCCTCCGACTACAAACTACGGTCACCGTCGGCACGAAAGTGGGCTTGGATCTCAAACTGGAGGTCGGCAAGGCCGAGACTGTCGTGGAAGTTACCGGCACCAGTGCGGCCATCACTGTGAATACCGAGAGCCAGACCATCGAACAGGTGCTGAGTACTCAACAGATCCTCGAATTGCCCACCCTGACGCGGAACCCTTATTCGCTGATCGTCTCGTCGGGAAACGTCAGCGAGGACGATCCTACCGGGCGAGGCGCCGGCGTGGCGATCAATGGCCTGCGCTCGGCCGGAACCAACGTTATGCTGGATGGCGTTGCGAATAACATGGAATTCACCGGGTCGATAGGCCAGACCACCCCCCTGGACTCGGTCCAGGAAATCGGCATCATCACCAACAGTTTCACCGCTGAATACGGCCGCGCCGACGCGGGCATCATCAACGTCACCACCAAGTCCGGAACAAACGCGTTTCACGGTACCTTGTACGAGTTCAACCGGGTTTCCGATCTCGCTTCCAATACCTTCAATAACAATGCCCATAGCCTGGACAAACCCATCTTTGTGCGTAATCAGTTCGGTTACTCACTCGGCGGCCCAGTCAAGAAAAACAAGCTGTTCTTCTTCAGCAACACCGAGTGGACTCGCGTGCGCAGCGCCGCCAACGAGATAAACCTCGTTCCGGCCCCGCAGCTCATTGCCGCCTCCTCGCCGGCCACCCAGTCCATATTTTCCACTTACGGCAAGCTGGTTGGTAACAGTTCCGTCCTGCAGACCTTCAGCCGAAATCAGTTGGCGGCGGTAGGCTCGGATCCGTGTAACGGCTCCTCCCCCACCGGCCCGTGCGCGTCCTACAATCCGAACGCTCCCATGTTCGATTTGGTCGGCTACAGCGTGCCCACTAACTCGGGGGCAGGGGTTCCGCAAAACGCCTGGTCCAATGTAAACCGGGTGGATTACAACATGACCGACAAAACGATGATTTACATGCGCTACGCGGTGCAAAGCGAGCTCGATTTTCCGGGCAGCGCAGCCTCCAACGCGTATGCGGGTTACAACATCGGCGAGACCACTTTCAACAACAGTCTGATCGTTTCCATGACCCACACTTTCTCGCCGACCCTTGTGTCGCAGTCCAAACTCGATTTCAACCGTTTTAACATCGTGAATGCATTGTCGACTAATGGCGTGGTGCCCACCTATTTCCTTGGGAACACCATTGGCGCTACCGAAATCGGGCCTTATGCCGTGACGCTCCCGGGGGATAATTCTTTCACTCCAGGCGCCGGCGGCTATCCCTTTGGCGGCCCGCAAAACTTCGGCGAGGCTTACCAAGACTTCAGTTGGACTAAAGGCAAGCACGAGATCCGTTTTGGAGGCTCCATTGAATACATGCGCGATAATCGCAGCTTTGGCGCCTACAATCAAGCCCAAGAGTTCTTCGGCGAAACCACGGGCGGGGGGTTGGACAATTTTCTGGCCGGCAAGCTCTATGAATATGAAGGCGCTATCTACCCTGATGGTAAATTCCCTTGCGCGAACAATGTTCAGACTGCGGCCTGCACCGTCAATCTTCCGGTCGGGCCGCCGACCTTTGAGCGCAGCAATCGTTACCATGAGGGCGCGGCGTATGTCCAGGATTCATGGAAAATCAGCCACCGCGTGACGCTGAACCTCGGCGTACGCTGGGAGTACTTCGGAGTTCAGCACAACGTCAATCCGAATCTCGACTCCAATTTTTATCCCGCCGGCGGCGCTGGCGGTGACTATGGTCCCGGTGAGTTTGTAGGCATGGAAAACGGCGGGATGATGACCACCCCCAACAGTCCGATCGGCGAGCTATGGAAACCGAGTTGGCATAATTTCGCGCCGCGCCTCGGCTTCGCCTGGGATGTTTTCGGCGACGGCAAAACGTCCTTCCGCGGTGGTTACGGCATCGGCTACGAACGCAATTTCGGTAACGTGACCTACAACGTGCTCTTCAATCCCCCCAACTTCGAGGTTGCGGAGTGCATCCAGATGTCCTGCGGAGTACCCCTCAATGCAACGGTCTCCAACGCCGGACCGTTGTCCGGAACCAGCGGATCGGTAGCGCTTCCCCCAGCCGAAGGACGCTATATTCAACCTAACATTCCGCAAGCCTATGCGCACTTGATCAGCGCGTCTCTCGAGCATCAGTTCGGCAATAGCATGCATCTCGAGGTCGACTACTCCGCTTCGATCGGCGAAAACCTATATGACATCAGCTATATGAACACGCCGGGGTCGGGCAACTACTATCTGGGAATTCCCTGCAATCCCGCCTCTACGCTGAGCGGTGGACCGGATCCCTGCACCGCTGTGTTGAATTCCCAATACTCAAACATCAATCGCCGGGGCGCCGCCGCCCACTCCACCTACAATGCGTTGAATACCCGCTACGATGTCCAAAACATCAAGAACAGCGGCCTAACGCTGCGCCTCAATTACACCTGGAGCCACGCCATCGACGATTTAAGCGATACCTTTAGTTCCGGGGCCAATACTGAAACCCTGGGTTACACCAACCTCCTCAATCCCGAGTTCGACAAAGGCAACGCCTATTTCGACAACCGGGAACGCATTGCGTTCAGCGCAATCTACGCGGTTCCCTTCGGGCGCAATTCGAAGGGCTTCGCTAGAGCCCTGTTCGGCGGCTGGGAATTGGCCCCGGTCTTCACCGCGCGCACTGGCTCTCCGTACAGTATCTACGACTTTACGAATGACTACGTCATAGCCACCCGCGTCATACCCGACGAGAACATACCGGCGAACGGTACCGAATTCCAGTACGCCGGCCCCAATTCCTATAACATCATTAATTTCAGCCAAATTCCCACCGACAAATACGCGAGCCCCATCACTGGAACCGCCGACTTCGGTCCGTGGCCATCCAGCATGACCGGGCGGAATTATTTCCACACTCCCGGCGTCTGGAACCTGGATGCTGGCGCCTACAAGAGCGTCCGGTTTACCGAGCGCATGTCTTTGCAGCTTCGCCTCGAAGCCTACAATGTGTTCAACCACTCCAACTTGTACGTAAATACCGGTGCCGCGTACATCGCTGGAAGCTCGGGCAACATCACCGATAGTTATGGGACCCCGCCCAACGGGGGGACAGGGCTCCAGCCATTGCAAGAGAATCGGAACATCCAGATAGGAGCCAAGTTCATTTTCTGATTCCAGCCCACAACTGATCCGAAACATCGATCCGGACCGGCGCCTTGAAATTGGCGCTAGTCCGGATCACTTTTTTTCACCGCTGCCCTCCGAGCCAACCGGCGCATAATAGCCGCGTCTGGCCGAGACTCGCAACCCCGGCGTAAGCACTTTCACGTCCAGCTTGCGAAACTTTCCGTCGTGCGCCGCGTTCGCCGGCGTGAAGCCGATCGAATATTGGCTGCGCAACTCCTCCTCGATGATCTTGAAAATCTCGTCGAGCGTCCGTTTCTTGCCTGTCACGAACATTTGTCCCCCGGTCGGCCGTGCCAAGCTGCTAAGAAACGCGCAGCCGAAAAACTTTTGGTCATAGCAGACACCGTATACGATTGTGTTGGTCGCCTGCACCGCTTCCACCGCATCGTCCAAGTGCTTCTGGCTGCCGTTGTCGAGGCCGTCGGAAACAATCAGCATCGCTTTGCGGCCGGGAACGCCTTCGAGCTTCCCCTTCGCCGTTTGATAGATGGCGTCGTATAGCAGCGTGCCCGGCATCGCCTGTCCAACCGGGGGCAGCCCCCTGAACCGAACCGCGTGGAGCTGCGCGAGCGCGTTCTTGAGCCGCTGGCTGGACGACGTGAAATCCTGCCACAACACCAAGGTGCTCGAGAAGCCCAGCAGGAGAGCATGATCAGTGGGCCGCAGGACCGTGTCGAAGAACTGCCCCGCCGCCTCGCGCTCGTCGGCGAGCACCGAACGCACGCTGCCGCTGACGTCCAACAGCATGGCTATGGTGAGCGGCAGGTCCGTTTCACGCGTGAAGTAGCGGATCTCCTGCTTGCGCCCGTCCTCGCGAATCTCGAAGTCTTCCTTGTCGAGGTCCGTCACCAGCGCTCCGCGCTTGTCCGACACCGTGCACAGGACGTTCACGACGTCCACGTCGACATGGATGGGTCGTGGTTCGTCGGCGGTCTGCGCGAACATCGGCGCAGCCAGCAAGGCCAAACTAAGGATGGCTTTCAAAGCTTCCGGGGATCTCGGTTCCTTTCCAACAGGCTATCAAAATGATTGCAATACCGCGCCGCCGGCCAGCACCACCTGAGTGCAGCGCATGCGCGGCGAACCATCCTTCGCGCGCGCTCCGGAGCCGGTCACTTTGTCGCCGGGCTTCAGTGAGTCCCTAGTCCAACCGAGGCGTCGCAGCGCGTTGGGACTGTCGATTTCAATGATCCAATGCTCTAGGGCGCCATTGTCGCCCGCGACATCCAGAAAAATGCGCGCGTGCGGATTCGACCATTCAAAGCGCGTGACGAGACCGCGCGCACTGGCCGGGTGCTTGAGGTCATATTCAGCGGTGGAATGGTGAGCGAGAAGTGCGGGCACGATCAGCAGAGCTGCAAATAAGCGTGCCATAATCACAGTTTGGCGCACATTCTTCCACTCAAACAAGCGATCCAGGAAATGGTTCGCGACGGCGATGTTGTGGCTCTGGAAGGCTTCACTCACCTGATTCCGTTCGCCGCCGGGCACGAGATCATCCGTCAGGGCCGCCGCAATCTGACGCTGATCCGGATGACCCCTGATCTGATTTACGATCAGCTGATCGGCTCCGGCTGCGCGTCGAAGCTGGTCTTTTCGTGGGGCGGCAATCCTGGCGTCGGATCGCTGCATCGCCTGCGCGACGCCGTGGAGCAGGGCTGGCCTGCTCCGCTCGCGCTTGAAGAGAACGCGCACGCCGGCATGGCCGCCGCATACTCCGCCGGCGCGTCGCATCTGCCCTTCGGCATTCTGCGCGGTTATGTGGGAACCGACCTGCCGAAATATAACCACGTGAAGTTCATCGAGTGCCCCTTCACCGGCGAGAAGCTGGCCGCGATCCCGGCCATCCGCCCGGACGTCACGGTAATTCACGCGCAGAAGGCCGATCGCCAGGGCAACGTGCTGATGTGGGGCGTAGTCGGCGTCCAAAAGGAGGCCGTGCTTGCGGCCAAACGCGTCATCGTCACCGTGGAGGAGATTGTCGATCAGCTCAACGCGCCGCCCAATGCCGTCGTGCTGCCCTCCTGGGTGGTGGGCGCCGTAAGTGAAGTGAAAGGCGGAGCGTTTCCCTCTTACGCGCAAGGTTATTACCCGCGCAATAACGCCTTCTACAAACAATGGGACCCCATCGCGCGCGAGCGTGAGACCTTCCAAGCCTGGATGCAACGGCACGTGCTCGGCACCAAGGATTTTGATGAATTCAAGCGCAGTCTGGAGCAGGTCCCCAGCCTTGCAGGAGAGCCCCATGCCTGAGGCGAAATACACCGCCGATGAAATGATGACCATCGCCGCGGCGCGCATGATTCGCAACGGCGCCACCTGCTTCGTTGGCATCGGACTGCCTAGCGCAGCCGCCAATCTTGCGCGTCTGACGCACGCCCCGGACACGGTGCTCATTTACGAATCGGGCTGCATCGGCACCAAGCCGAC
>PMUP01000085.1:0-16730 GCA_003166865.1 Bryobacterales bacterium | reverse complement strand
TCCGTGCGCCTGCCGGGCGCGGGCGGAGCGCCGGAGATCGCGGCATCGTCCAAGGAAGTGCTGATCACGCTGCGACAGAACAAGCGCGCGTTCATCGAGAAGCTGGATTTCGTGACATCCGGCGGCTACTTCACTGGTGGCGACAGCCGCGCGAAACTGAATCTCCCCGGCAAAGGACCGACGGCGGTGATCACGGATTTGGGCGTCATGACTCCCGACCCCGTCACCAAAGAGCTCACGCTCACCAGCATTCATCCCGGCATCGCCGTGGAAAAAGTGATCGAGTCCACCGGCTGGACGCTGAAGGTAGCGCCGCAGTTGTCCACCAGCGAGGCGCCGACCGAAACCGAGCTCCGCGTGCTTCGCGATCTGAACGAACGCACCGCCCGCGCTCATGCCGGACAGGCCTGATGGCCCCCTTCGCGCTCGCCTTCGCCTACGACATGCTGCCGTCGCGCGTCGTGTTTGGCGTCGGCTGTCTGGACAAATTACCCGAAGAGATTGAGCGGCTGGGCGCGACCCGCGCCTTGGTGCTGTCCACGCCCGAGCAACGCAAAGAAGGTCAGCAGATGGTGGACCGCCTGGGTGCGCGCGCCGTCGGACTGTTCGACCAAGCCGTGATGCACGTGCCCATCGAGATCGCCGAGCAAGCGAGAGAGCAAGCCAAGGCGCTGGGCGCGGATTGCTGCGTCGCGGTGGGCGGCGGATCAACAACGGGACTGGCGAAAGCGATCGCCCTGGTCTCCACGCTGCCAATCCTCTCGATTCCAACCACCTACGCGGGCTCGGAGATGACGCCGATCTGGGGCATCACCGAAAGCGGTTTGAAGAAGACCGGCCGCGATCCGAGAGTACTTCCGAAGACCGTACTCTATGACCCCACGCTGACCGTCACCATGCCGCCCCTGCTCTCGGCCACCAGCGGCATGAACTCCATCGCGCACTGTGTTGAAGCGCTCTATTCGAAGGATGCGAATCCGATCGTTTCGATGCTTGCCGAAGAAGGCATCCGCGCGTTGGCCACGGGGCTGCCCGTCGTGGTGAAGGAACCAGCCAACCTGGACGCTCGCTCCAATGCGCTCTATGGCGCGTGGCTGGGCGGCATTTCTCTGGGCGCGGTCGGCATGGCGCTGCATCACAAGCTCTGCCATACGCTCGGTGGAAGTTTCAATCTTCCGCATGCCGAAACGCATACGGTGGTGTTGCCGTACGCAACTGCGTATACGGCGTCCGCCGTTCCCCAGGCCATGTCCCGAATCGCTCGCGCACTGGGTTCTTCATCAGCGGCTCAAGGCCTCTACGATCTGGCAGCTTCGCTCGGTGCGCCAACGTCGCTCGCGGCACTTGGGCTCAAAGCGGCGGATCTCGACAAAGCCGCGGACATCGCGGTGCAGAATCCCTACTACAATCCGCGCCCCATCACCCGCGAAGGCATCCGAGCATTGCTGCAAGATGCTTTCGAAGGCCGCCGGCCGCAGTAGTTACCGCCTGCCACGACCGCCGTAGAATCCACGGCCACCGTAGAAGCCGCGACCGCCATAGAAACCACGTCCGTAGAAACCGCGGCCATAGAAGCGCGGGCCAACCCAGCGCGGGCCGTAGTAGGCACCCGCTCCCCAATAAACCGGCGCCGGAGCGGCGTAGCCGTAAGCCGGGCCCACCCCGACTCCAACACCAACGACGACGCGGGGCGCGGCGAACGCCACACTTCCAACCAGGAACAAGAGCGCGATCAATTTTGCTTTCATTGCTTTTTTCTCCTCACGACCTTCACTAAGGCACTTCCCGTGCCAATCGCGATCGCTCGCCGTGTGTTCTGTTTAGCTCGCCCATCCCATCTGCTTCCATGGCCGATTACCACCAGCGCAGCCTGATTTCAGCCGGAACGCTATAATCCAAAATGATGCGAATTTGGATTCTCGTATTTGGTTTCTGCGTCGCCCCAGTGTTCGCCCAGCTGCCTGCTGCGACGCAAACTGCCGTCGACGAAACTGCGGCGAAAATTCTGGCACAGACCGGCGTGCCCAGCGCCTCGATCATAGTGGTCACCGGCGGCAAGATCGCTTATGTTCGAGCCTACGGAGATGCACGCCTGGACCCGAAAACTCCGGCGCGACCGGAGATGCGCTATAAAATCGCTTCAAACAGCAAGCAGATTGCGGCCACGGCGATCCTGCTGCTCGCGGAGCAGAACAAGATTTCGCTCGACGATCCGGTAGCGCGCTTCCTGCCGCAGTTGACCAGAGCCCAGGAGGTGACCATTCGCGAGCTGCTGTCGCATACCTCGGGCTATCAGGATTATTACCCGCTCGATTACGTCGCTCCGTTCATGATTGCCGCTACCACGCCACAGCAAATTCTGGACGTGTGGGCGAAGAAGCCTCTGGATTTCGAACCGGGCGCCCAGTGGCAGTACAGCAACACCAATTACGTGATCATTGGCCAGATCATCGAGAAGATTACCGGCCAGCCGCTGATCGATTTTCTGAGAGCTCGCATCTTCGAACCGCTGGGCATGCATACGCCCATTGACGTCGGCCGTGAGCCATGGAGTGACTCGGACCCGGGTGGTTACACAACCTACGCTCTAGGTCCGGCGCGCGCTGTCCAGCCGGAAGGCAACGGATGGATGTATGCGGCGGGTGAGCTTGCGATGACCGCGAGCGATCTGGCGCGCTGGGATATTTCGCTGATGAACGGAACCGTGCTGAAGCCCGCGTCACTCCACGCGCTCACCACCGAGGTGGGGCTCAAAGGCGGGACCGGCACCGGATACGCGCTGGGACTCCAGGTCTCCAAGACGGATGGTCATCGGCGCTGGGGGCACAGCGGCGGAGCGGCCGGATTCGTCAGCTACAACGCTACGTTTCCCGACGATAAGATCTCGGTCACGGTTCTTACCAATGGAGAAGATGGCGCCGCGTCGCGGATTGAGCGCGAGATTGAGCACCTCATGCTCGCGCCCGTCACCGACCCCGAGGCAGCGCTGAGCCTCCAACACGCCCGCCAGATCTTCATCGGCTTACAAAAAGGCGAACTGGAAGAAACCTTGGTGAGCAGCGACCTGAAGGCTTACTTTACTCCTCAGGCCATCGCCGATTTCTCGGCGTCGCTCGGGCCGCTGGGCGCTCCGTCCGGCTTTTCGCAAACCGCCAGCGAAGGGCGGGGCGGCATGACGGTTCGCACCTTCCGCATCCAGACTTCATCCCAATCTTTGAATCTTTCCACCTACGTAACCCCGGATGGAAAGTTCGCGCAATTCCTGATCTCACCGGCCTCCAAGCCGTAGCATGCCCGGTTAAACTGAATCATGCGATTGAGAATCGGGCTGGTGCTATTCCTGATTGGCGCGGCGGCTGCGGCGGAAACAAACTGGGCAGCGGCGGGAAAAGACTGGTGGGCGCACGTCCAGTTCCTGGCCGACGATAAGCTGGAAGGCCGCAACGTCGGATCGAAAGGCTACGAAGCCGCAGCGGACTATGTGGTCAGCCAGTTCGAGCGGGCAGGCCTCAGCCCCGGCGCGGGTTCCACTTATTCGCAGCCGGTCGGGTTCATCAAAGCAACCCTGGACGAACCGGCATCAAAGCTCGCGCTGGTGCGCGATGGCCGGCCGGTCCCGGTCACGCTGGGCGATGACGCGTTGCTTGGCTGGGGAAGCGCGACCGTCCCCGACGTGGAAGCGCCGCTGGTGTTCGCCGGATATGGCCTGGATATTCCGGAGGCAGGCTACAGCGATCTGAAGGACCCGGCCTTGCGGGGCGCCGTCGCCGTCTACCTGCAGGGCGGACCGTCCAACATATCCGGCAACCTTCGCTCCCATTATTCTTCGGCTGAACAACGGGCCAAAGCCATGAAGGCGGCCGGCGCGGTCGGCACAATTAGCATTCCCAACCCGCGAAACATGGACATCCCGTGGGCACGCCAGAGCGGCAACCGGCTGCAGCCGCGCATGTGGCTTGCCGATCCGGCCTTGTCGACCGGCGGCCTGAGTTTTGCCGCCGCGTGGAATCCCGCTAAAGCGGATCAGCTCCTGGAAGGCTCCGGCCATACCATCGCCGAGATTCTGGATGCCGCCGATCATGACCGCCCGCTGCCGCACTTCGCGCTCACCATCAAAGTGCGCGCGCATGTCTTGAAGACCACCGACAATGTCCAGTCGCGCAACGTTGTTGGTCTAAGGCCGGGCTCGGATCCGCAACTCAAGAACGAATATGTCATCCTCTCCGCGCACCTGGATCACCTGGGCGTTGGCCAACCCGTGAATGGCGACGCCATTTTCAACGGCGCCATGGATGACGCCTCGGGCATCGCGTCGCTGATTGAGATCGCGCGCTCGCTGAAAGCCGGAAACGTGAAGACCAAGCGCTCTATCGTCTTTCTCGCAGTCACCGGCGAAGAGAAGGGCGAACTGGGTTCACGTTATTTCGCGGAGCGTTCCACCGTGCCGGGCCACATTGTGGCGGACATCAATATGGACATGTTTCTACCCCTGTTTCCGCTTCGTTATTTGGAGGTGCAGGGGCTGAACGAATCGACGCTGGGCGACGATATCCGCGCAATCGCGGCAGCGGCCAAGGTCGAGGTGCAGGCGGACAAGGAACCCAATGCCAATCGCTTCATCCGCAGTGATCAGTACAGTTTCATCAAGAAAGGCGTGCCCGCGCTCGCGTTCAAATTCGGATGGATTCCGGGCAGTCCGGAAGAAAAGATCTTCAAGGATTGGTTGAAAACCCGGTATCACGCCGTGTCCGACGATGCCAACCAACCGGTCGACATGGCCGCAGCCGCGCAGTTCAATGGCATACTTACGGCGCTGCTCGAGAGGGTAGCCGATGCGCCACAAGCTCCCCAGTGGAAACCGGACAGCTTCTTCCACCGGTTCGCCTCGGCACGGTAGCTACGGCGGGTTTGACGCTATTCTGGGGTGATGAAGAAACGCGATCTGCTTTCTTTCGCGATGTTCGCTATCACGGGCGCGCCAGTATTTGCCGCCCAGGCGCCACCTCCGGCGTACGATCCGGCCAAGACTTTTGCTCCGCTTACTCTGCCGGAACCAGTCAATAGCTACCGATCGAGCAATGGCGCTCCGGGGCCCGATTATTGGCAGAATGTTGCCGACTATGAGATCCATGCCAACCTCGACACCACCGCCAAGCAGCTCAGTGCCGCCGAGACGATCGCGTATTTGAACAACAGTCCGGACGCGCTGCCCAGCCTGTGGTTGCAACTCGATCAGAACATCTATCGCAAGGACGCGCGATCGATGACCGCTGGTTGGCCCAGAAAGGATTTCACCGAAGGGATCGTTTTCGATTCAGTAGAGATTGAAGCCGGCGGCCATACCGCGAAGGCCGACTACATCGTTTCCGATACCCGCATGCAGGTTCGCCTGGCGGAGCCTCTCAAGGGGCGCGGCGGCTCGCTGAAAATTCACATCCAATATCACTACGCGATCCCCGGCGTGTGGGGCGGCCGCACTTCCTGGGGAATTTCAAAGAAGGGCGAGATCTACGACATGGCGCAGTGGTACCCGAGGATGGCTGTGTATGACGATCTGCATGGCTGGGACACGCAACCGTACATTGGATCGGAGTTCTACCTGGAGTATGGACATTTTGATTATTACGTGACAGCGCCATCGAACATGCTGATCGCGGGCTCCGGCGAGTTGAAGAACCCGCGGGATGTGCTGACAGCGACGCAGATCGAAAGGCTGGCGCAGGCGCGCGCGAGTGATAAGACGATTATGATTCGGACGCCTCAAGAGGTCAACGACCCCGCCAGCAGGCCGCGCAGTTCTAGCACGCTGACGTGGCACTTCCACATGGACAACACGCGCGATGTCGCCTTCAGCGCTTCCAGCGCGTTTGTCTGGGATGCGGCGCGTATTAATCTGCCGGATGGCGGGAAGTCGCTCGCAATGTCCGTATATCCGGTGGAAAGCGTTGGTGACGAAGGCTGGGGACGTTCCACCGAGTATCTGAAGCACGCCGTGGAACAGTTCTCGCAGAAGTGGTTTCCTTATCCCTATCCGGCGGCCATCAATGTCGCTGGATTTTCCACTGGCATGGAGTATCCGGGGATTGTCTTTGACGGTATTCCAGACAAAGGGAAACAGCTATTCTGGATCACCGCGCACGAGATCGGGCATAGTTGGTTCCCGATGATCGTCGGCTCCAACGAGCGCCGCAATGCCTGGATGGATGAAGGCTTCAATACCTTTATCGACATCTACGAATCCGATGAATTTCAGGGTGGCGTGTACGGTCCGAAGCGCGATTCGGAATACTCGGCGGGCGGCGAGCCTCCAGACACGATCTTGAAAGTGTTGAACGACCCGGAGGCGCCCGTCATTCTCACTCGCGCCGACGGCTTCCCATTCAAGCTAGGACACCCGGTGAGTTACTTCAAGGCAGCCTATGGCCTCAGGCTGCTGCGTGAGCAGATTCTGGGACCGCAGCGCTTCGACTGGGCTTTTCGCAAATACATTCGCGACTGGGCGTACAAGCATCCATCTCCGTCCGACTTTTTCCGTGCTATGGAAAGC
Organism: Bryobacterales bacterium; assembly: GCA_003166865.1. Classification (GTDB taxonomy): domain Bacteria; phylum Acidobacteriota; class Terriglobia; order Bryobacterales; family Bryobacteraceae; genus Palsa-89. Next base: position 10,183 of record PMUP01000085.1, on the reverse strand, counting down.
GAAGGCGGCGAGGATCTTTCGTACTTCTGGCGTGGCTGGTTTCTGAACAACTGGACGCTGGATATGGCAGTGAAGAACGCTCAATATGTGAAGGGCGATTATCGGCAGGGCGCTACTGTTACGATCGCCAACCTCGGACAACTGGTTCTGCCGAATACAGTGCAGGTGAACTTCGAGGATGGCAGCAACACGCGAGTGCAGCTACCGGTGGAGACCTGGATCTCGAAGGGGGAATACACGTTCACGCTCGACAGTAAGCAACCGATCCTCTCGGTTGTGCTCGACCCAGACCACGTGATTCCGGATAATGACCGCGGCAACGATGTCTGGAAGAAATAAAGCTACTTCCCGAAGGGATCTTCCCTATTTCCCGAAGGGATCTTCCCTACTTCCCGAAGGGATCTTCCAATGACGGGCTCTGCGGAGTGAATAGCTCCGCGCCATTCTCGAGTATGTGCATGTCGTCTTCCAGACGGATACCAAATTCGCCCGGAATGTAGATGCCGGGTTCGTCGCTGAACGTCATGTTCGCGGCCAGCGCGATACCGTGGTTGCCATCTTGCAGAGTGTTGACGGCCGTCAGGTAAGGCCACTCATGCCCGTCGAGTCCGATGCCGTGGCCGACGCGATGCGTGAAATATTTGTATCCCGGTCCATATCCACCGTCGCTGATCACCTTGCGGGCAGCCGCATCCACGGCCTCGCAAGTCACGCCCGGGCGCGCTGCCGCCAGTGCCGCGCTCTGCGCCTGATGCACGATATCGAAGACGCGCTTCATCTTGTCGGTCGGCTTGCCGAGGACGAACGTGCGGCTGATATCGGATTGATAGCCTTCCACCGTGCAGCCGTCATCGATCAGCACAATCGAGTTCTCGCGAATCACTTGCGGCTTGCGCGATCCATGCGGTAGCGCGGAGCCCTCACCCACAAACACGGAAGCCTCGCCTCGAAATCCCAGCTTCCCATACGCCGCGGTAATCAATGCGTCGAAATCCTGCTGGGTCATGCCGTCTTTCAACGATTTCCAGGCGGCTTCATAGGCTTGCAGCGTCACGCTGTTGGCCAGCCGCATCAAGGCGATTTCATTGGCGCTTTTGATCATGCGGCAGCCGGCCGTGACCGCTGTCGCGCTGAGAATCGTGGCTCCAGGAAGCGCCTGGCCAATTCCGCTCGCGAAGACGAACGGATTGCGCTCCTCCATACCGACGCGCGCCGTCGCCAGTCCGCGCTCCTTCATGGCCATCGCGACCACTGTATAAGGGCTCACGTCCTCTTCCCAGGTGAAGATGTGCGCCGACTGGCCAAAGGGGCCCTCGTTGATCAGCTCCAGCGCACGGTCCTTCTCAAATGCGGGCGTGATGAAGAACGGTTCCCCTTGCGCCGGCAGAACCATCACTAACAATCGCTCGCTAACGCCCCATCGGACGCCGCTGAAATAAAATAGTGAGGTTCCACCACCCAACACGATCGCGCCCAGGTGATTCTCGCGCATCAGCTGTTGGGCCCGCTCAACGCGAGCTAGTCTTTCGTCGTTGGGGATCGGCCGCGCTTCAGCACGCCGGTTTTTCAGCGCGGTAATCGCGGGCGTTTCCGCGAAGGCCAGGGCCGTTCCACCGGCGGCCAACAAAGCGGACTGCATCAGACTGCGACGAGTGAGGATTCTGGTCTGTGTCATATGGTAATCACGCCACTACTTTTAATCAGGCCACGACCGGGACGCGTTGCCGGATAACGGCTTCGCTGAAGCGCTCCATTTCTTCGAGCTGAGGGCTGAACTGCAGCAGCAGGAGGTTCACGCCGGCGCTTTCGAATCTCGCAACCTGCTCCTGAACCTGGGCGGGAGTGCCCACCAGGCCGGAGCGAAGCCCGCGGTTTGAAACCGAATACTCATCGATCGACATGCGCTGTTCGAGTTGCGTGCCGTTGAGCCATTGCTGGTAATTGGCGTAGCCGGCGGCGTTCTGCTTGACGTCCGTGATGCGATCCAGCTCCTTCTTCACTTCGGTTTCGGTGTCTCGCACGCAGGCGTAACCCGAGACGCCGAACACAAGCGGCGGCAGATTGAAGCGCGCGCGCCGTTCGGACATGTCGGCGATCTTCGCGGCGATTCGTTCCGGAGGGTCACCGTGCATTACGTAAGCATCGCACTTTTCAGCGATCAAATTCTTTGCGGTTTCAGACTCGCCGCCCGCATAGATGGTGGGACGGGGCTTTGAAACCGGCTTGGGCTGCAGCACATTGTTTTCGATGCGATGGTACTTGCCGGCGAACGAGAAGTTATCGCGGGACCAGACGCCATCCACCACGTCGAGCCACTCCGACGTGCGGGCATACCGGTCGTCATGCTTCTCGAACGCCACACCATACATGCGAGCTTCTTCTTCCCACCACGAGGAGACAACGTTCAACGAAACACGGCCGTTGCTGATGTGATCGATATTCGAGGCCTGCTTGGCGAGCAGCGCGGGATTGTGGAAAGTGGGACGCACCGCGATCATCAGCTCCAGGCTGCGCGTCACCGCCGCGAGAGCGGCTGCCGTGGACCATGCGTCGAGCGACGGCGCGTTCACGCCCTTAATGTCATTCAGATTCAGTTCGGCGATCAGACTAAGGTCGAACCCCAGCTCTTCGCTGCGCCGGGCGAGACGGCTGACGTAGGGCCAGGTGGCCTGCATGTTCTCGTCTTCGACGTTGCGCAGCCATCCGCCGAAAACCGGCATCCAGTAGCCATAGCGAATCGCTTTCGCCTCAGACACTCGCCAACTCCGCCACCAGAAAGTCCACCAGATTCACGAACGGGTCAAAACCGATCACGCGCTGCGCGTCGGCGACGAAATTCGAGAGAGCGTTGACGTCGTAGTAATAGAGCTGCCCATCCCGGTCGTCAATCACATATTCGATGCCACCGATGTCGATGCCGGTTGCCTCGACGATTCGCTCGACGGCCGATATGACGTCCGCTGGTGGACGGTAACTTTCCACTTTCAGGCCCGCCTTGGCCGCTTCCACCACACACGCATTGTTCAGGCTTTCGCCTCGCGTGGTCTGGCAGATATCGGCCGGGCAGAGGTCGAAAGTCTCACCGGTCAAGTGCACCTGAATCGCGTAGAGATACTTGCCGGCCAGGGTTTCGACGCGGGTGATGTGGCCGCCGCGGGCCGGAATAAATTCCTGCACCAGCCCGACGTGATCGTACCCCAACGCAATTCGGTCCTCGTTCACAGCCGTGGCAAGTTCATCCCTGCTATCGAACCGTACGATTCCGGCACCACTGCCACCGACGTTCGGTTTCACCACGATGGGAAAGCGCAATCCCTCGGACGCTTCCACAGCGTGCTTCGGATCGTGCATAACGCGAGCTTTCGGGAACGGCATACCCAGCGAGTGAAGCAGCGAGAGTTGGAGCGCTTTGGACGTCTCGTAGCGGAAGGCTTTCGATCCGTTGATGACGCGCGTGCCCAGCGCTTCGAGATGGCCAAGCCAGGACTGCGTATAGAGAATGCCGCTTCCGTGGTTGCGACGGTCGGCCGATGGGCTCATCCGGTTAAAGACCACCCTCAGGCGCTGATCGCGCGCGCCCGGGTCGTAAAAATGATCCGGCGCAAGGAGCTTATGGTAATGGATGCCGCGGCGGTCGAGCTCGGCGAATAGACGTTCGAACCAGGCCGGGTGCTCGTAAAGCACACCTAATTCACCGGGGGCGCCTTTCACCGAGGAGGAAACCGCCGGGTTCAAAAGGACCTCTTGAACGCTCATGTTCTATTATTGATCTCTCCGAAGCTCTTGGGAAATCGGTGGCGATTGGGAAATCCGGTAGAATGAAGATTCGGTGAGGTGCGAGAGTGGTTGAATCGGGCGGTCTCGAAAACCGTTGAACCTTTACGGGTTCCGTGGGTTCGAATCCCACCCTCACCGCCAGAAAAGCCTGCTCCAACTTCACCACTTTTCAGCGAATCAACCACGTTGCTTGCCGCTGCCGATCGGAAACACCTTCCAGGGCCTGCCTGAACTTGCGGTTCACTCATCCGCCTTGATACCATCTGGACCCAAGAAATGCCCCTACCCTCCAAAGAGCGACACCGAATCGGACGTGCCGCGTGGCTACGCGCGGCCGTGTTGGGCGCCAACGATGGCATCCTTTCGACAGCGAGTCTGGTGCTCGGAGTCGCTTCTGCACATGCGACTCACAGCAACGTGTTGGTCGCCGGGGCGGCCGGGCTGGCCGCTGGGGCGATGTCGATGGCTGCCGGTGAGTACGTGTCCGTCCACTCACAGGCCGACACCGAACAGGCCGAGCTCGAGGTTGAGCGTTCGGAACTCAAGACAGACAACAGGGGAGAGCACAGGGAGCTGGCGGCCATCTACGTCGCGCGTGGGCTCGATCCTGCGCTCGCGAAGCAGGTCGCCGCGCAGCTGATGGCCCATGACGCGCTCGGCGCGCATGCCCGCGATGAACTTGGCATTTCCGAGACTCTCCGTGCACGGCCGATTCAGGCTGCACTGACGTCGGCCGCGAGTTTCGCTGTTGGCGCGGCGATGCCGCTGTTGGTCGCTGCCCTCGCCGCGGAATCGGATCTGATCCCCTTGGTCTCTGGAACTTCCTTGCTGTTCCTCGCGCTCTTGGGAGGGTTGGCGGCGCGCGCCGGCGGCGCAGGCGTGATAGCGGGCGCGATACGCGTCACGTTCTGGGGCGCACTGGCGATGGCTGTAACCGCAGGCGTCGGTGCGCTGTTCCGAATCGCTGTGTGAAGGATTTCGTCACGGATCGGACATATCGATGTGCCATGCTTAATCCAGGATGCCTCAACAATTGGTAGCCCCTACTCCGGCGTTGACCGCCGAGGAACTTCGGAAAACTGACGCCTACTGGCGAGCCTGCAACTATATGTGCGCGGGAATGATTTACCTGCATGACAATCCCCTGCTCAAGGAGCCGCTTCGCCCCGAACACTTCAAGAATCGGCTGCTCGGACATTGGGGCTCCGATCCAGGCCAGACTTTTGTGTGGGTCCACCTCAACCGCGTCATCCGCAAATATGACCTGGACATGATCTACATCTCGGGTCCGGGACACGGCGCTCCGGCCGTGATATCGAACTGCTATCTGGAAGGAACGTATTCGGAGATCTACCCGGAGAAGAGCTACGACGAAGCGGGTCTGCTCAAGCTCTTCCGCGCTTTTTCGTTTCCGGGTCAGCTCGGCAGCCATTGCACGCCCGAGGTTCCTGGGTCTATTCACGAGGGCGGCGAACTGGGCTACAGCGTCTCGCATGCCTTCGGCGCCGCATTCGACAACCCCAATCTGATTGTCAGCGTCGTGGTTGGGGATGGTGAAGCAGAGACCGGACCGCTGGCAACCTCCTGGCACTCGAACAAATTTCTGAATCCGATCCGCGATGGCGCTGTCTTGCCGATTCTGCATCTCAATGGCTACAAGATCGCCAACCCCACGCTGCTCGCTCGAATCACTCCTGCGGAACTCGAAGATCTTTTCAAGGGCTATGGATGGACGCCGCATGTGGTCCAGGGCGACGATCCCGAGTCAATGCATCAGCAGATGGCTGCCACGGTGGAGGATTGCGTCCAGCAGATTCGGTCGATTCAACAAGAGGCCCGGCGGACAGGCCAGCCGGATCGCCCACGCTGGCCGATGATCATCCTGCGCTCTCCAAAGGGCTGGACTGGGCCGAAACAGGTCGACGGTCACAGGGTCGAAGGCTTCTGGCGAGCACACCAGGTGCCGGTGTTGGATGTGAAATCGAATCCCGAACATCTACGGATCGTCGAGCAGTGGATGCGCAGCTATCGGCCGCAGGAGCTGTTCGATCAACAAGGCGCGCTGATTCCCGAACTCAAGGAGCTTCCGCCCACCGGAGATCGGCGCATGAGCGCCAACCCGCACGCCAACGGCGGAAAACTGCGGAAGGCTCTCAATCTTCCAGATTTTCGCGACTATGCCATTGCAATCGACAGCCCGGGAACCAAGGAGATCTCACCCACCGAAACGCTCGGGAAGTTTCTGCGCGACGTCATGCGCCGCAACATGACCAGCTTTCGTGTCCTCAGCCCGGACGAGAATGCATCCAACCGTTTGCAGGATATTTACGAAGCGAGTTTGAAGACCTGGATGGCGGCCATCAAACCGGAAGATGCCGATGGCACCGACATCGCTCCGGACGGCCGCGTGATGGAGATGCTCAGCGAGCACACGCTGGAGGGCTGGCTGGAGGGCTATATCCTGACTGGCCGCCATGGGCTCTTCAACACCTATGAGGCCTTCGTCCACATCATCGATTCGATGTACAACCAGCATGCCAAATGGCTGGAAAAGTCCAAGCTCGAACTGGATTGGCGCGCCCCCATCTCATCGCTCAATCTCTTGATCTCTTCACTCGTTTGGCGGCAGGATCACAATGGCTTCACCCACCAGGATCCGGGCTTTCTGGATGTCGTCAGCAATAAGAGCGCCGCGGTCACGCGCATCTACCTTCCGCCCGACGCCAACTGTCTGCTCAGCGTGACGGACCATTGCCTGCGCAGCGAAGACTACGTCAACGTCATTGTTTCGGACAAGCAAGCGCACCTGGTTTACCTCAATATGGATGCCGCCATCATCCATTGCACCAAGGGCATCGGTATCTGGAATTGGGCCAGCAACGACGATGGCGCGGAGCCGGATGTTGTCATGGCATGCGCGGGCGACATCTTGACGCAGGAAGCCCTAGCCGCCGTTGCCATTCTCCGGCAGAACGTTCCCGACTTGAAGATCCGCTTCGTCAACGTGGTCGATCTGTATCGCCTGCAGCCCGACACCGAACATCCGCACGGGCTCTCCGATCACGACTTCGACTCGCTCTTCACCAAGGACAAGCCCGTGATCTTCAATTTCCATGGATATCCCTGGCTGATCCACAAGTTCACCTACCGCAGGACGAACCACGCCAACATCCATGTGCGCGGCTACAAGGAAAAGGGCAACATCAATACTCCCTTGGAGCTTTTGATCCGCAACCAGGTCGACCGTTTTAACCTGGCCATCGACGTTATCGATCGTGTCCCGAAACTGCAGTCCCCTGGCGCTCACCTCAAGGAGTGGCTGAAAGGGCAGATCATCGAAAGCATCAACTACGCCGATGCCGAGGGTCAAGACAAACCCGAGATCCGGAACTGGAAGTGGCCGCCGGCGCCTTAGCTTTCAACTTCCCAAAATACTGGATACGATCTCGTCGATCTTGCTGATCTTGCCATCCGCGAATGTGAACCACTGGACGCCGCGAACGCTATAGGCTTGTCCGCTCGATTTGAAGACGCCACTCTCCCGCAACAGAACCGCGACACGGTCACCCTGAGAGATTATGCTCTCAATTTGGGGCTTTTGGTTGGTCAGCAGACCGTAGTTTCTCCGCGTTGCGGCAACCACCTCATCGCGACCGCGCCAGGTTCCATCCAGAGGGCCAAATCCGTAAACGCTAAGTTCTGCGTCATCCGTGATCGACTCACCGAACGCGTCGAAGTTACCCTGGATGACGGCATCGAAGGCCGCGTGAAGAACGGTTTGGGGGTCCTTGATGTCCTCAGTCGCGGCGCTACTCGTGGTCCGCAGAAATCGATCCGTATATTCGCTGTCCATGGGGACAGAGTAATACAAATGCGTGAACCGCGGCGCAATGCACAAAACGCTAGGATTTTCCGTGCTCAATGGCGTGATACTTTCCAGCCTCTTGGGCGTGATGCGTGGCGTGCGTGGGGTGCCCGTGCGCGATGTGCGCGTGGTGCCCGGCCTGCAAATGGTCGCCGGCTTCGTGATGCTTCGCGGCTTCGCGGTGGTGTTTGGCCGCATGCTCATGGTGCTCGGCTGCCTCATGATGATGCGAAGCGCCTGTATGATTCGACATGGTCAATGGTTCTCCGTTGGTGAACAGAATCTTTCTGTCCAAGCCCAGGGTTATGATCCACCAAACTCTGCCGATAATCAAATGAATAGTACGTGAATTTAAAACGAGAATCCAGAATTCAGAATTCATAGGCCATCTGTTGCACTTTGGGGCGCGCCGGCGGCGTGGTCCGTTACCGGGATTCTGAATTCTGGCTTCTGAATTCCGGGTAGTTCAAAGTGGAATCCAAACGAGTCGACCGGTCCACTCTTCGGCCTCGCTCGCGCTCCCAATCAGGACGAGTTCTTCGATTGCGATCGCGATGGGAATCGCTTCGCGTAGTAGAACGACTCCGGGACTGGGCGCGGCGACCGTGTAGCGGGCGAAGTGGGCCGGCATCGTGCGGCGGTCCTGGCTTACGAGTACGCGGCCGGCGCCCGCGGCGATTTGCAAAACGTCGGGATCCGCAAGCCCGTCGAGCCCGGCGTCCGCTGCCGTTCGGATATCAATTTCTGGCGCGACACGCCGTAAGCCTCGAACTATGCGCCCATCCAGATCGGCGTCAGCTTGGAATCTGACTCGCATTACGCGCACGCTGCAGTTTAGCGATCAGATTCGCATTCGTCTGCCTCGATTGCTGGTGTTGTGATTCGGCGGCACACTGCCCATCCGCAAGGTACGCATCGATCTCTCTCTGATTTGCCAAGTAGAACGCAAGCGCACCATGCACTTGTTCTAGGCTCAAGACCGGATAGCTCTCAACCATGCTCTCGACCGACATTCCCTCGCGGAATAGATAGACCAGTGAATCAAGGGAGACCCGAGTGTCTCCGACTCGATATACGCCTTCGATGTTCTTTACATATTCCTTCGACATATGACCACCGCATTCCCATGCTCACATGTTGGCCCTTACAGCGCAAGGCGACCGGTCTGTCTCCGCCTCCCCCCTACTCGGCGTGCTCCAGCACCTTATGCTGACTGGTGGTGTTCCCGTCCAGGCTTCTCAATTCGCTAAAAACGATCGTAGACAGTACCGTCAATCCGCCCAGCGCGAAGAACCCATAGTGGATGCCGTGAATCATTTCCGCTGCCGTCGAATGCAGGCGATCGGGGATGAAGAGCGCCGTGACCAGCGACGCCGTCGCGATGCCAAAGCTCATCGACATCTGCTGCATGGTGCTGGCGATGGAACTTGCGCTGCTGGCCTGCTCCTCCGTGACGTCGGCATACACTAGCGTGTTCATGCTGGTGTATTGCAACGAGCTGAAGAAACCGTAACAGAACATCTCCGTCACAATCAGCCACAGCGGCGTGCCCACTCCAATGGACGCGAAAAGCGCGATGAGCAGACCGAGGATCACGGTGTTGGAAATCAGCACGCCGCGGTAGCCGAAGCGGGCCAGGATGCGCGGCATTGTGATCTTCAGGCTCATGGAGGCAATGGCCTGCGGCATCATCAGCAGACCGGAATGAATCGGCGAGAACCCCAGGCCAACCTGGTAGAGGAGCGGAAGGATGAATGGGATTCCTCCGATGCCCAGCCGTGTGAAGAAGCTGCCGCTCACCGCCGCGCGGAAGGTGCGAATACGAAACAGGCTCAGCTCAAGCAATGGAAACGGGATCTTCGACGCATGCAGTCCATAGCCTGCCAGCAGCAGCATGGAAATCACCAGCAGTCCCAGGATTTCACCCAAGCTCAGCGTATGTTCACCGAATACCTCCAGCACGTACGACAGCAGCGCGATGCCGGAGCCGAACAGGATCAGGCCGACAACATCCAGGGGATTGGACTTTTCGCGGTAATCCGGCAGATGAATATACACCAGGATCAAGCCGGCGAGGCCGATGGGAAGGTTCACGAAAAAAATGACCCTCCAATGAAGATAGGCGACAATCAGGCCGCCGGCGATGGGTCCGAGCATGGGGCCAATCAAACCTGGGATCGCGACGAAGCTCATGGCGCGGATGAGTTCGGACTTGGCGAACGTTCGTACGATGGTAAGCCGTCCCACCGGCACCATCATGGCTCCTCCGCAGCCTTGCAAGATACGGCACGCCACAAGCACGTGGATGTTGCTCGATATACCGCACAGCAACGACCCCAGCGTGAAGAGGCCGATCGCGGACGCGAACACCCGGCGCGTTCCATACCGATCCGCCATCCAGCCGCTGATCGGAATGAACACCGCTAGGCTCAATGTGTAGCTGGATAGCACCGCCTTCATACTCAGCGGGGCCACTTTCAGCGCCTCCGCGATGGCGGGCACCGCGGTGTTCAGAATCGTGGTGTCGAGCGACTCCATGAA
>PMUP01000093.1 GCA_003166865.1 Bryobacterales bacterium | reverse complement strand
GAGCGTGATCGTGTTTCCGCTGACGGCGGAAATGGTTCGCCGCTCTGCCTGCCGGGGATCGAAATCCGTGGATGCGAGAACGATCTCGTCGCCGACGCGCCAGCCGGCAGCGTTCAGGACCTGGATCGAGGTGGCGCCGGCGTTCGCTGTGCTGGACAGCTTCGTCCAGGAATTGGTCCGGTCACCGTGAAGATTGAGGGTTCCGCCCATGAGCAGGATCCCGCGGTCCACGCGGTCCGTCGTTCCACCCACTCCACTGATGTCTTCGTCTTTGACGTTGTCGGTGAAGGTGATGGTCGCCTTGCGGGTGTGAGGAGCCTTTTCAGTGCCGATCTCCAATTCCCCGTGCAACATGATCCACTCGGTGGTCAGTTCAACGTCCTTATTGTTTGCGAAGCTGAGTTTGCCGTCGATGGTCAGACCGTTCAGCGGCGGCGGAGTGACGTCGAGAACTACTTGCTTGTCTTTCTCGATGATGACCTTGTCGCCTGCGACGGGCACCTTGCGGTTGGGCCAGGTCGCCGGATCAGACCACTTCGTCGCCTTGGCTGCCGGCGCTGCAGGACTCTGGGCCTGCACGATAGTGAACACGCTGACGAGCAACGATGCTGAAACCAACGACATCAGAAGGAACGAGCGATTCTTCTTCCTCATGACATGAACCTCCGATACTTGAAAAATGACCACGATCTAGCCTACAGGATAGCGTGAACACCGCCGCTAATCCGGCGTTACGTCAACTGCGCCGTCTCTTCCCCTGGTCCCGCCGCTAATGGGGCGTTATGTCAATAGCTTCGGGCGTGTGACGCGCGACTCGGAGGACGCTCCACTTCGGGCAACGCATGGAAGCCTTCTTTGCGTCCACCACCGCCGAATAAATCGGAGCAAGCTACCTGTTGATTCGGCTTGTCCATGTCGCGCGAAGCGATCCGCATCATTTCGGGCCGACCACGCTGCCTTCTCGGGGGGGCCGTTCGACATTTCTTGACCACACGTCAAGGAGGTCGGGGGCACTTCCTCGACGCCTCCGGCACCAACACCGTTGGCGGAGTCGCGTTCTGTTCAGGAATGGCTCAGTCGCGGCTGCGAACTGCCTGGCAGGAGCTTTCATCGACGCATGCGGGTTTGCAACCCTAATGCCTGAAGAAGAGCCTGAAAGTCCGGGGGAGGTTCGCAGTCAAAGCAAACGCTGTCTCCCGAGCGTGGATGAATGAATTGAAGATGCGCCGCGTGGAGAGCGACGCGAGTAATTCGCCGTTCCAGCCTTTCTGCTGGATTGTACTTCCTGTCGCCTATGACCGGGTGGCCGATCGCTGAAAACTGAACACGGATTTGATTTTGTAATCCGGTCACCAGCGAGACTCGGACGAGCGATGCGCCCTTAAGGCGATGTTCCACGGAATAGCGAAGTTCAGCGCGGGCCGATTTTGGATCGCTTTCTGTGGTCACCTTTTGAAACATTCCTACTTGCCGAACGTAATGAACGAGTGTCCCTTCTTTCAAGGGGAGATGACCGCGAACTGCTGCGAGATATTCCCGCACCGGGGTGTGTCGGATAAACTGTTGAACGATTGCTTCTCGGTCTGGCCAGGTTTTTGCAAAGAGCAGAATCCCGGACGTCAGACGATCGATGCGATGTACGACAAAGGCCCGTTGCCTCTTTGATTTCAGTTCTTCTGAAAGAAGAGACAGGGCGGATGGAAGATAGGAGTCATCCGTCGGCACCGCCAGCATTTTGGCCGGTTTATTGAGGACTACAACGGCATCGTCTTGGTAAAGGACGCGAAGCTGACGCCGATCCTGCTCTCCTAAACGGCGACCGCCACTGGGTCGAAGTCTCTTCATCTGAATGGCAGATTGTTCCTTCCTAGGGCGGCCAGTAAACCAAGCGGCGAAGCAACGCTTGACAATCCATCGCTATGCTACCAAGATTCCGGTCGGTTGACGCGCCACTCGGAGAATCATGGATGCGTTTGCTCTGGATGGCTTTCGGATTCCTCCTTTGAAACGCAGTCCACGGAAGTCGCATGCCTGGCCAGTCACATGCATGGCATGGGGGAGTCACGTCACTCCCCTATCAATCTTCCCCTCCCACCCAACAACATGCGCCACTCTGCGCGCGAAAACGCCATCCGCCAATGCTAAAACCGCATCGGAGGTTTCCATATGACAAACCCGATCCCCACCCCAATCCCTAACCGCCAATCCCCAATCCCCGAGCCGCGCGTTCGCGCCAACCGCGCGAATGCGCTCCTCTCCACCGGACCACGCACCGATTCCGGCAAGCAGCGTTCCTCGCTGAATGCGCTGCGCCACGGCTTAACGGCCGCGTCCGCCGTCCTCCCCTCCGAAGACCAGGCAGCGTACGACGCCCACCGCCGCGGCTTCCTCGACGAATACCAGCCCGCCACTCCCACCGAAACCCAGCTCACCCAGGAACTCGCTGACACCGCCTGGCGACTCAACCGCATCCCCTCGCTCGAAGCCGCCCTCCTCGACCGCGCCGCCGACCCGCCCTCCGATCAAGCTCGCATCGACTTCGACATCGTCGACGCCCACCGCGCCCTCGCCACCCTCGGCCTGCATTACTCGCGGCTCTCCCGCCAGTTCCAAAAGACCGTGGACCACCTCCGCGAAATCCAAGCCGAGCGCCGCGAAGCGCAGGAGCGCGACCTCAAGCGCGCCGCAGGCCTCCAGGAACTCCATAAACGCAAAGGCATCCCCTACGACCCGGCTCAAGATGGGTTCGTTTTTTCAAACCAACAAATCGAAGACTTCGCCCAGCGTCGAATGCGCCTCAACGAGTCGCACGAAACCGAGTATCGGATTTGCCACATGCTCACGCCCGCCCAAGCAGCCGCTGCCCGTGAGAAAAGTGCCGCCAGCGCCTCTTTCTGAACCGCGACCGCAAGGTGCGCTCCTTCACGCGCACTACTCTTCGGACCCCGTCCGGGCGATAATTAAATCTAGCCCATGACCACACTTGAATTGCCGGGGGCCAACCCGGCCGCGCCATCGGCGTCATCGTTCTCGCCCGACATGAGCTGGACTAAGAACGTTCCAGCGGCAAAACGATTGGACTGCGTGACGGTGGCCAACGACGTCTTCACCCAGGCCGAGCGCAAGCTCAGCCACGTGGAACGAACCGGACTGGATCGCGAGCGCATCCGCGTGGCCGCCTTCATGCCCCGCTTGCCCGAAACGCCGCTCGATCGCGGCTCCCGCCGCTACGCCAGCTACATGGGCAAGAAATTCCGCCAGCACGGCCTGGACTTCCGCATCGAGGAAGCCTACAGCGCCGACGCTCTGGAATTGCTGCTGATGGGCGCCCAGGTCAACGAGAAGATCTACGGAACCTTCGTCTTCTTCCCCGCGCCGTTCGGCAAGAGCGAGGATTATTTTCTGCGCCGGGTCCGGCCTGAAAAGGACATCGAAGGCCTCACCGTTGAAAACACCGGTCGCATGGCGCTCAACATCCGCACCGTGGACGAGGAAGAAAAATACGAGGGCGTGGTCCCCTGCACCGCGCGCGCCATCCTAACGCTGCTCCACCAGCACGATTCCATCAAGCAGATGTTCCCGCGCGATCCCAGCCAGCCCGGCCCCACCGCGCTCATATTCAACAGCTCGCCCCGCATTGGCATTCCATTGCAGAGCATGCTGATGCGGATTGGCGCCACCGCCGTCATGGTCCATCCCCAAACCCGGCCCGAAGACCGGCGGCATTTTCTCGCAACGGCCGACATTGTCGTCACGGCTTTCCCCGCGGTTTCCGAATCCGAGCTGATCCGCGACATCAAACCCGGAGCAGTTGTGATCGACTGTTCCACTGAAGGCAACCTACATCCGGATGTGGCCGAGCGAGCGTCCTATCTTTCGACGCACGACAATCATCTGGGACAAATCACCACTGCGCTCGCGCTCTACAACACCGCGTTGTGCGCTTTGTGGCAGTGCGGATTGAAAGCATGAGGTAATCAGTATGGCCCCCGACCAAAGAACCGAAATCGTAAAAGATGAAGTTGTGCAAACTCTGGAACGCAGCCGCCAGGAGTTCATCGCCGCGGTCAGCGGCGTCAATGAAGCGCAGGCCAAGCTCCGGCCGGACCCGTCGCGCTGGTCCGTACTTGAATGCGTCGAGCACGTCACCACCGTCGAGGAACGCTTCCTGGGCTGGCTCCAGGAGGCCCAAAAAGCGGACACTCCGCGCATCGACAAACAGAAGGAAGCCGGCTTCTTGGAGCGCGTCGCCGATCGGTCCAAGCGCACCCAAGCTCCCGAAGCCGTCTTGCCTACCGGCCGTTTCACAACGCTGGCGGAAGCGCTGGAGCAATTCAACGCCGGGCGAACGCGCAGCGTTCAGTTCGCGCAAGATCGTTTTGGCGACCTCTATTATCTGGCCACCGAGCACCCGCGATTCGGTCCGATGAACGGCGTCGAGCTTCTGATCATCATCGCCGCCCATGGCCGCCGCCACACCGCGCAAATCCAGGAAGTCCGCGCCGCGCTCGAGAAGAACTAAGAGCTAAGAACTAGCAGCCACCTATGGATTCCCGCCGCAAATTTATCGGCGCAATGGCCACCGGCCTCGCCTCCACGCTGGCGTCTTCGTCAGGTGGTTTGCTGGGTGCGAACGATCGCGTCCGCATCGGCTTGATCGGCGCTGGACAACGCGGCAGCGAACTCCTGCACCAGGCTCTGGCCTGTCCCAACGTCGAGATCGCCGCATTCGCCGATGTCTACACCAAGCGCCTGGACGACGCCCGAAACCGCGTCCCAACCGCGGCCGCCTACCGCGATCATCGCCGGCTTCTGGAGGACCAATCCATCGACGCCGTCATCATCGCCACGCCGCAGCATCTGCATTGCGAGCATTTTGTCGATTCTCTCGAAGCGGGCAAGCATATCTATCAGGAAAAGACGCTGGCCTTCACGCTCGATCACGCCAAGCGCATGCGCGCCGCGTACCGCCAGACGCCAAAAACTATCGTACAGATCGGCCACCAGGCCTGTTCGTCCGGCCAGATGCGCGACGCGGTCAACTTCCTGGCCAGCGGTCACGTCGGAAAAATCACCGCCATCCGCATGCACTGGTATCGCAACACGCCGCATGGCAAGGCGCAATGGGCGCGGCCGGTTTATCCCGACATGACGCCCGAAAACATCGCCTGGAATTCGTTTCTGGGCGACGCGCCCCGCCGCGATTTCGACCCGCACCGCTTCATCAACTGGCGCTTCTTCGAGGAATATTCCGGCGGCAACGTTTACGAGAACCTGAGCCATCAGCTGGCGTTCTGGTACCAGGCGCTCAACCTCCAGATACCGCAAGCCGCCACCATGACCGGCGGCCTCTATTTATGGAAGGATGGCCGCGACGTGCCCGACACCATGAACGTCACCTTCCAGCAGCCCGAGCAGATGCTGGTCAGTTGGGATTCCGGTCTTGGCAATAGTCAGCTCGGCATCGCCGAAGAGCTGCTCGGATCCGACGGGACAGTTTCACGCACTCCTGCCGGCATTCGCTACGTTCCGCAAAAGGTGAACCGTCCCGAGGGCGTTGAGCTGGCAGGCAAGGTGGTCAGCTTCCCCACCGCGCACATGCGGAATTTCGTCGAGTGCATTCGCTCCGCGAAGGAACCCAACTGCCCATTCGAGCTCGGCTACCGCGTCTCGATCGCCTGCCGCATGGCGCTCGAAAGTTTTCATCAAGGCCGCACCGTGCGCTGGGACCCACGGACGGAAACCATCGGCTAGGGCGCGTTACTCACCGCCCGCCGCCGATTTCCAGAATCGTCCCCGTCACGTACGACGCCGCGTCCGAAAGCAGCCAAAGCACACCCTGCGCGATTTCCTCCGCGGTTCCCGCTCGTCGCATCGGTATCGAGGGCGCCACGCGCTCCAGTCGCCCAGGTTCGCCATTCGCCGCGTGCAGCCCGGTGTCGACTAAACCCGGCGCGACGGCGTTGACGCGAATCCCTTCGTTGGCAACCTCGCGTGCCAGTCCGATCGTAAAGCTGTTCACCGCGCCCTTCGATGCCGCGTAGTGAACCCATTCGCCCGCGCTGCCGGTTCTGGCCGCGATCGAAGAGATGTTGACGATCGTTCCGCCCCGGCCGTTATGCCGCGTCGACATCTTGCGCACCGCCTCCCGCGCGCACAGGATGGTTCCGCCGACGTTTACCGCCAGCATCCGCGCGAGAGCCGCGCCGTCGATTTCGTCAACTCGCGCGAAGCCTCCCGTGATGGCGGCGTTGTTCACCAGCGCGCGCACCGGCCCAAGCTCGCGCTCCGCAATCTCAAAAATCCGCACGACGTCAACCTCGCGCGCAACGTCGGCCTGAATCCCAATCGCACGTGATCCAATGCTCGTCAGATGATCCAGCACCTTCTGGGCCGCAGTCTGATCGTTCGCATAAGTGATGGCGACGCTGTATCCGTTCGCTCCTAGGAGCTTCGCGATAGCCGCTCCGATTCCGCGGCTCCCGCCAGTGACTACCGCGACCTTTTTATTTTCTGCCTGCATACATCCAGAATAGGCACAGGACCGTTTACACGGGCTTCGCAGGGTGATAACGTAGCCCATGTAGCCCAACATGATGAAGTTCATATTTCCGGCACTCGCCCTGATCCTTCCGCTGGCGGCCCAGCAGGACAGCCGCCTGGCCTGGGCGCCCGTTCCCGCGCAACCGGCCACCTGGGTCGCACCCAACCGGCCGCTGTGGAAACTCGCCGAGCTCCTCGCGCAGCACAAGGGCCAGCCGGACTGGACCCAAACTGTGGTCAGCGACTCGCTACTTCACGCCGACTACATCTCCATGGCTCCGGGCGCGAAAACGCCCCGCCGCTTTCACCCCGACACGCGCGAGTGGTGGATCGTCGAAGACGGACAGGTCCGATTCAGCATCGAAGGCCAGGAGCCATTCATCGCTTCCAAAGGCTACCTGGTGCAGGTTCCTTACCGGACCGTTTACAGCCTGGAAACGGTCGGCGACAAGCCCTCGCTGCGCCTGGAGGTCAACATCGCGGGCGCGCAGACCATGTATCCCATCGACGAAAAGCCGGTGCCGTTGGACGGCGTGAATTTTTTGAAAGTGCGGATCGAAGGCCAGGGCAAGTACGAGCAGGGCAACAAGCCTTACATCGATTTCAACGCCGTGGTCGCGGGAACCGAGAAGCAGCGGCGCTTCATCGCCGACGATCGCGCCGTCGCCAACATCATCATCGGCGATCCCCAGAAGCAGCGCCCCGCCGCTGACACCGACAAAGGCCATTTTCACGAGGAATCGCCCGAGTTCTGGTTCATTCTGCTCGGCAAGATGGAGTACAAAATCGGCTCGTTGCCGATCTTCATCGCCGATCAAGGCGACATCGTCTACACCCCTAAGCAAACCTGGCACCGCGCGCGTTTCGCCGGCTCCGAGGTTGCTTGCCGCCTGGCGATGAACGGCTATCAGGATCTGTTGCACGACTTCCAGCCGCCGGATGAGTGACAAAACAATTCGCTGCACTTGGGCCAACGATCCTCTTTCTGTCTCCTATCACGACAAAGAATGGGGCGCGCCGCTGCATGATGATCGCCGTCTGTTCGAGTTGCTCATCCTCGAAGGCGCTCAGGCCGGCCTGAGTTGGATCACCATCCTGAAGAAGCGCCCCGCCTATCGCGTTGCCTTCGACCGCTTCGATCCCCGCAAAGTCGCCCAATATGACGAAGCCAAGATTGCAGCCTTGCTCGCGAACGATGGGATCGTGCGCAACCGTTTGAAGGTTCGCGCCTCCGTGCAAAACGCCCAGGCCTTCCTGACCGTTCAAAAGGAATTCGGCAGCTTCGATAAATACGTGTGGCAGTTCGTCGGTGGCAGTCCGCTGCGGAATCGCCGGCGCCGCTCCCAGGACCTGCCGGCCCGCACGGAGCAGTCGGATGCCATGAGCAAGGATCTTGCGAAACGCGGCTTCAAGTTCGTTGGTTCCACCATCTGCTACGCATTCATGCAGGCCACCGGCATGGTCAACGATCACCTGGTGGATTGCTTCCGATATCGGGAACTAANNGGAGCAGATCCAGCTTCGCAAAAGCGTCCGCGAATTTGCCGAGCAGGAAATCCGTCCGCACGTTCTGCGCTGGGATGAAGAGGAGATCTTTCCGCTCGACGTAGTCAAACATGCCGGCCAACTTGGCTTTCTCGGAGCCATCTTCCCGGAAGACCTGGGCGGCGCGGGGCTCGGCTACATCGAGTATTCCATCATCATTGAAGAGCTCTCGCGCATCGATCCTTCCGTAGGCTTGATCGTGGCGGCGCACAATTCGCTGTGCACCAATCACATCTATGTCGCCGGCAGCGACGAGCAGCGCCGCAAGTACATTCCCAAGCTGGCCACTGGTGAATGGATCGGATCGTGGTCGCTCACCGAATCGGAATCCGGATCCGACGCCGCGGGCATGCGCACCAAAGCGGTGAAAGACGGCCCGTGCTGGGTGATCAACGGCAGCAAGGTCTTCACCACCAACGCCGGTTACGCGGATATTTGCGTCGCCATGGCGGTCACCGATCGCAGCGCATCCCATCACGGCGTCTCCGCATTCATTCTTGAAACAGGCGTTCCCGGCTTTCACTTCGGCAAGAAGGAAAACAAGCTCGGCATGCGCGCCAGCTCGACCGGCGAAGTCATTTTCACCGATTGCCGGGTGCCCGAATCGCAACTGCTCGGTAAGCAGGGCGAAGGATTCGTCGACAGCCTGCGCATTCTGGATGGCGGACGCATCTCCATCGCCGCGCTCTCGGTCGGCACCGCGCAAGGCGCTTACGAAGCTGCGCTTGCGTACTCCAAGCAGCGCAAACAATTCGGCCGGCCGATCTCGGAGTTTCAGTCCATTCAGAACAAGCTCGCCGACATGGCCACTGAGATCGACGCCGCGCGCCTGCTCACCTATCGCGCTGGATGGATGAAGGACCACGGGCAGCGCGTGACCAAAGAGTCGTCCATGGCCAAGCTGTTTGCCTCCGAGATCGCCGTGCGCGCCACCAACGAAGCGGTGCAGATCCACGGCGGCAACGGCTTCACTAAGGACTATCCAGTCGAAAAGTTCTATCGCGACGTCAAGCTGTGCACCATCGGCGAAGGCACCAGCGAGATCCAGCGCCTGGTTATCGCCCGCCAATTGCTGAAGAGCGAATGACGGAGTTGGCCCGCCGAGTTCTGGATGGTGATCCGCGCGCCCTCGCCCGCGCGGCCACGGCCATCGAAAACCGATCCGCCGCCGCCGAATCATTATTGAAGGAATTGTTTCCGCATACCGGCCGCGCCAGCATCATCGGCATCACCGGAGCGCCCGGCGCCGGCAAGAGCACTCTCACGGATCGTTTGGTTCATGAACTTCGCCGGGAGGATAAACGGGTCGGCGTTCTTGCGGTGGATCCAACCAGTCCTTACACGGGCGGCGCGTTTCTCGGCGATCGCATCCGCATGCTGAGCCATCACGCCGACCCAGGCGTTTTCATTCGGTCCATGGCCACGCGCGGGCACCTTGGGGGACTAGCGGCGGCGACCACCGATATGGCGCTGCTGCTGGATGCCGCCGGTAAGGAAGTCGTGCTCATCGAAACTGTCGGCGTTGGCCAGGATGAAGTGGAGATCGCGAAACTCGCCGACGTGACTGTGGTCGTGCTGGTGCCTGGCATGGGCGACGACGTGCAAGCCATCAAAGCCGGCATCATGGAGATCGCCGACGTTTTCGTCATCAACAAATCGGATCAGCCCGGCCCCGATCGCCTGGAGCGCGAAATTCTGGCGCTCCAGAGTTTGTCCACGAGGCACGACGGTTGGGTTCCGCCGCTTGTGCGCACTGTCGCCACCGAAGGCCAGGGAGTCGCCGAAACGCTGGCCGCGATGCGATCGTTTCTTGCCCTTGCCGGCGCCAAGGACCGCGCCGTCGCCAACTGGAGCCTGCGCCTCCGTGAGATGCTCCGCGAACGGCTGCTCGAACAATTTGCGAATATTGATTTTCAGGCCGCCGCCGCGGAAGTGGCCGCCCGGCGCTCGGACCCGTACACAATAATTGATGCCTGGACCAAACAATTTCAACATTGATCACCTGGGCATTGCCGTTCGGTCGCTCGACGCCGCGCTCGCATTCTATCAAGAGCAGCTCGGATTCCCGGCCAGCCCGCGCGAAACCGTGGAACAGGAAAAGGTCAACGTCGTCATGCTGCCGGCCGGCGGTCCGCGCATTGAATTGCTCGAAGCCACCGGGCCCGATTCGGTGATCGCGAAGTTTATCGAGAAGCGCGGTGAAGGCCTGCACCATGTCGCGCTCAGGGTGCCGGATCTCGCCGCGATGGTGGAGCGCCTCAAGGTGAACGGTGCGCGATTACTGAATGAACCGCGCGCCGGCGCGGGCGGACATCTCTACGTTTTCGTCCATCCATCTTCCACGGGCGGCATTTTGCTCGAGTTAATTCAAGAATGAAGAAACCAACCATCGGAATCATCGGCGGTAGCGGGCTCTATTCGATGCCCGGCTTTACCGCGCACGAAGAAGTGACTCTCGACACGCCGTGGGGCAAACCCTCCGATCCGTATGTGGTCGGCCAGCTCGCGGGGAAAGAAGTCGCGTTTTTGGCGAGACACGGGCGCGGCCACCGGCACTCGCCGTCCGAGTTGAACTTTCGCGCCAACATTTTCGGATTCAAAACGCTGGGCGTCGATCGAATCCTGTCGTTGAGCGCCGTCGGATCGCTGAAGGAAGAACACCCGCCGCTCAAGTTTGTGATCCCGGATCAATTTTTCGATCGGACACGCGGCCGCGTCTCCACCTTTTTCGGCGAGGGCCTGGTCGCGCACATCAGCTTCGCCGATCCGGTGTGTCCGCATCTCTCGAAGATCGTGCACCAGGCTTGTCTTCGAACGGGCGTCAGCGTCGCAATCGGCGGTACGTATCTTTGCATGGAAGGGCCGGCGTTTTCAACCAAAGCCGAATCGAATGTTTATCGCAGTTGGGGCATGGACGTCATCGGCATGACGAATCTTCAAGAAGCCAAGCTCGCGCGCGAGGCCGAGCTTTGTTATGTAACCATCGCCATGGTGACCGATTACGATTGCTGGCACGAAGAGCACGACGCGGTTACCGTGACCGACATTTTGGCCAACCTCAGCCAGAACGCCGACAATGCCTGCAAGGTAGTGGCCGCCACGGTGGCGAGCATGCCGGATGTTCGCGAATGCAAATGCGGATCGGCGCTGGCTCACGCGCTGATCACCGATCCGAAGACCGTGCCCTCGGCGACGCGCAAGAAGCTGGAGCTATTGGTTGGAAAATATCTCGTCTGAACATTTAGCCCAGGAGCTGCTGGCGCATTGCGTGGAGTCGCGCCCCTGGCCGCAACATTTGCTGGACGATTTGATTTCGCGAGACGGCGACCGGGCGCTGTTCCGCATCGTCGTCGAGCGTCTGGCGGACTTGTTCGAGCCCGCTCTGTGCCGCGCTTATGCCGGCCTGTTTTCCCAAGTCATCGCGCGGCGCATTCCCGGGCTGCACGCCGATCATTTGGCGGCGCGTTATGAACGCGTTCGACGGCCGCGCGTGTTCGATCGCGATCCCGGATCAATCCAAGACATTTTCGTGCTTTCGCGTGTGACGCTCGGCGCCGACATCGCCGTGACCAGCACGATTCTTGACGCCGCGAAACAGCGGTTTCCGGGCGCGCGGATCTGGTTCGTTGGACCCAAGAAGAGCTGGGAGTTGTTCGCCGCCGATCCGCGCCTGCGGCATCTCGCGATCGCGTACGGCCGCGGCGGCTCCATCGATGACCGGCTCTCCATTTGGCCGCAACTGCGCGAGGCGGTCTCCCGGCCGCACAGCATCGTGATCGATCCTGATTCCCGCCTCACGCAGCTCGGCCTGCTTCCGATTTGCCCCGAAGAAGATTACTATCTGTTCGAAAGCCGGGCTTACGGAGCGGGGGGCGATGAACCACTGCCGGCGCTGGCGCGGCGCTGGGTCTCTGAAATCTTCGGCGTCGCGGATGCCCGTCCGTATGTCACGACGGGTTTGGATGCGGCGGAGTTTGCCACCACCGTCAGTTTCGGCGTCGGCGAGAATCCATCGAAGTGCGTTCCCGATCCTTTCGAGGCCGAGGTGCTCCGGCGATTACCGCGGCCGATTCTGATCGACAAGGGCGCGGGCGGTGAGGAGGCCGAGCGGGTGGAGCGGGCAGTGGCTCAGGTCGGTGGAGAGGGCATCGTGATGTGGGATGGCTCCTTTGCTGGCTTCGCGGCGCACATTCAACGCAGCCGATTGTACGTGGGCTACGATTCAGCAGGAGGCCATGCCGCGGCGGCGTGTGGAATTCCGCTGATTTCCGTTTTTGCGGGCGCGATTTCCGAGCGCATGTTCCAGCGCTGGCGCCCGACGAGTACGGGCAAGGTAGAAATCGTTCGGCCCGAACAAATGAGCATGGCCGAATTGCTGGCTACTTTTGAGGCTTGTCTTCGGGTTTCTCTTTNNCGATAGAGCCGGAACTCGATATCGTTCCTCGTCATCTGACGGGCCCGCTTGGAGGTGAGGACCGATTTCAGCGGCAGCATATATTGGGAATCCCCGATGGTCTCAAGGTCGTAGTCGAGCGACGAGCTGATCTCGCGTATCGGGAACGTGCTCGGCATGTCATACGGGGTCATGACAATCTTCACCACCATCTTGGTGTCCTCGTCGATGTAGACCAGGCCGCGAAAGGCGGGCACGATGGATAGTTTGTCGTCGTCCGCCTCCACATGATAATGCGAAAACTCCTGCTGCACGTCATACGCGAATACATAAGTCTTGCGGCCGCGCAGCTTGCCCCAGTGGTCCCAGGAAAACCGCGTATGAGTTTCCGGCTCGAAGATCTGGTCCATCATGCTGCCGAATTCGCCTTCCGATGTAGTGCCGCCGAATTGCCGCATGTTGGCGTTCGTGACCGGCTGGTTGTTATGAAGAATGACTTCGTAGTTCTCAGCGCCGTTGTAGCTGAGGCGGGCGGTGATGGTGTCGGAGTGATACCAATTGTTGCCGGTGCCGGTGGGATCGTAATCGCGCCGCGTCACTTGGACGCAAATAAAATTCGGCAACTGCTTGGTGTAGTTGAGCGCGTAGTCGCGCGCCTGGTCGATTATTTTCTCTTGCTCGACCGAATCGGGCGGCGGAGGCGGAACGTACACAGGCTTGGGCGGAGGCGGGGGAGCGGTATGCAAACTGGCCGAAGCGTCACCCAACTCGCGCAGGGCTGCCACGGTCTTCGAGCCCGCGCCCAGGCTTTGCAAGTTTTCGATGGTCCGGTCGTCCAGCTTGTCCGTGAGTTTTACGTGGCGCAAGTACTCGGCGACTTTGCTGTCGGGTTGCTTGAGCTCCACCGATGATTTAATGAACATGACCAACTGCGCAACCGTCATATTCATCTCACTGGCGGCAGTGAGTAGGGCGGCGGTCAACACAATAAGCAAACAACGCATACTACATCCATTGTCTCTCAGGTTTGGGAATTACCGGAGGGTGCTGAGGATGCTTTCCAATGCCGCAGACAGCTCGGGGTATTGGAAATGGAAGCCCGCGGCCTGGGCGGCGGCTGGCAGAACGCGCTGGCTATCGAGCAAAACCTCGGACATTTCGCCGAAAGCGAGCTTCAGGGCGAAAGCCGGGACGGGAAAAATAGCCGGCCGGTGGAGCGCGGTGGCGAGCCTGCGGGTAAATTCATCGTTGGTGACTGGGTGGGGAGCGGTGGCGTTAATTGCGCCACTAGGCGGGCCGCCCGCGGCGTTCTCCAGTGCGAACAGGATCAGGCTCACGGCGTCGTCAATATGGATCCAGGACATCCATTGGTGGCCGGAACCCAATCGTCCACCGGCGCCGAGCCGGAATGGCGGGAGCAACTTGGCGAGCGCTCCGCCGCGGCCCAGCACCATGCCGAATCGAAGGCTGATGACCCGGATGCCTAGCGCCTCGGCAGATCGCGCGGACTCTTCCCAGGCCATGGCCAGGCGCGGCAGAAAGCCGCTGCCCGCGGAAGAATTTTCGGTCAGGATTTCGTCGCCGCGCGATCCGTAAATCCCGACCGCGGAGGCGCACACCAACACGCGCGGGCGCTGGGACTGTTGGGACAGCGCGTTGACGAGGTCGCGTGTTCCTTCGACGCGGCTGTCGTAGATGCGCTTCTTGGCCGCTTCGGTCCAACGCTGCGCGATCGGCTCACCGGCCAAGTGAACAATGGCATCACATGTGGGAGCGGCGGCGCCACGTGGTATCGCAACGGCCCTATGACCCGCTTCGGCGAGGCGCTGTTGCAGCCGCGCGCCGATCATGCCGGTGGCGCCCGTGATGGCGATGTTCACTACAAGTTATTCTACGCTCCAGCTGCCAAATCTCGGCTGTAGGCGTCCACGTCACTTCAAGGGCGTCTGCCCTCCAGGGACATATAGCGGACCTGACCGAAGATGGGAGGCTCCGCCCAGGTCGTGCAATCCGACTAAGTAATGTTGGTGTAGGATTCGGATCGCTGCCATCGAGTATGCCCGGGCCGTTCAGGTAATGGAACGATTTGGCATATTTTCGGGCCTATCTTACTTGCGATGCGGGGGCCCAATCTGCAAGAATACTGACGCTACGGGTGTTGCACAGAAGAATATTCGTGTCGATTTTATCCATCTCGCCGTCGGATATCAAAAACGCGATGGCTCGCGTGCAGAACAACACATGGCGTAGATACCGCGATACCGGCTCGGTGATCGTCTTCGTGCACGGTGTTCTGTCTAACTCACAGGCATGCTGGTACAACGAAAAGGCCGGCAAGTTCTGGCCGGACATGGTAGTACAGGACGAGGGGACGTTTCGGGACTCAGGTGTGTACCTCGGCGGCTATTACACAGCCTGGGACTCCACCATCTTCGGAATTGCCGATTGTGCCCAATGGCTTCTCTCGGCTTTGCATGCGGCGACGGACCATCCAGCAATACTAGATCACGAGCGAATCATTTTCGTCTGTCACAGCCTGGGCGGCGTTGTGACCCGCTACATGCTGGAACGATGGAGAGAGGCCTTTCAGAAGAAGAAAATCGGACTTCTTTTGATGGCCTCGCCCTCGCTTGGGTCGCAGTATGCGAACAGCTTTGGCAACCTGATCCAGCTTACGCAGCATGAGACGGGCCGCCAGCTTCAATGGAGGTCACCCGACTTTGTGGACCTGGATCGGCGTTTTCGCGATATGCTGCAAAGGCGGCTGATTCCGGATTTGTGGGGGCGGGAAGCCTGTGAGCACCGTTTTCCCTTGTATCACAAATATTTAGGGTTTATTTTAAATCGTTTTCCGCAGGTTGTGACGACGGATTCCGGAGCGCGTTATTTCGGAGACGTGCGTCTTTTGCCCGACACGACCCATTCCAGTTGCGTCAAGCCGGACTCCACCAGCCATTGCTCCCACCTCCTATTGCGTGAATTCTACGGGGAGATTATCCAGCGTTTCCCCGTGACGCACGGGTCTCCCCCGGCAAGTTTCGCGCGGGCGTCGGATCCGCGAGGCCGGACTCTGGAAATGACCCATTTCTTCCGCTCGAAGCGGATTGGGTTCGAAGCCCTCATCAATGAAGACGGGGACGCGATCAACGAGACATCTCTGACGGACATCACTGATCTTCGCTCCGACGCGGGGACGAGTTGGGGGCTGGAAGCCTGGACGGAATCCGGACATACCTCGCAGTACGTGACCGTCAAGGACCGAACGCCGCAGCATGTGCGGTTAATCGACGAAACGATCAAGTCGACTCAGATCCGTCAGAAGATCGCCTTCGACATCGCGCCGAGCCAATCGAAGCCCGCGACA
The DNA here is from genome assembly GCA_003166865.1 of Bryobacterales bacterium. Classification (GTDB taxonomy): domain Bacteria; phylum Acidobacteriota; class Terriglobia; order Bryobacterales; family Bryobacteraceae; genus Palsa-89. Next base: position 66,210 of record PMUP01000093.1, on the reverse strand, counting down.
GTCGCGTTGCAAAGCATCGATTTCAACGCGTACGCCCTGAACGGGACCGAGCTACGCCAGAGGCAGAACGTCCGCCAGGATAACACGGACTTTCTTCAGAAGAGCATCCGGTGGGAAGAAACGGATGAGCTGCTGCTGACCGTACGCTTTCCGGAAGGGATGCTCCTGAGTGGCAGCGTATCCGTGGAGGCATACCAGCTCATGCACGGCGACAACGCAGACGTGGAGATCTACGACGAAGTCTTGACCGCGGAGGCTGCGCCGTACTTGGAGTACTCGGAGCTGTTGCGTACGGCGGCGTTGCGATTGCCCAGTCCGCCCAAATGGACCGCTTATCGAATTGTTTGGCAGCTCCACGATCCTGCGACGACAGCCGGTCTGACCGAACTGGCCGTGGTGCAGGAGAATCGCAGCCTCTTGCTGGCAATTCGCGCACTATTCGCTTCCACGGGCGCGGCTGACACCGGCCGAAAGGACATGGTGTTGAAAGAGATCGCGGAGCTGGGCGGTCTCGCAATTGCCGAGATACGGCGGCGGGCTGCCCAGGTCAACGCCGAGGCCTCGATTAGCTTCGACGCCGCGCAATTGGAGTTGAGCCTTATGGGAGTGGATGTGACGGGGACGCCCGAATACGAGGTTCTCCGTATCGTCGCCGGGACGTTCGTTCCCGAGGAGTATTGGAACGTGCAATTCGCGCTGGGTGACGGCATTGCGGGTCGGGCAGCGAAGCGGCTAGAACCGCGCGTTTACGACGGCTTAACGGGAGACAAGCTTCGCGACGCGGCATACCTTAATCTCGTGAAGGGCAAGCGCCACGCGTGGCTACTGAGTATTCCGCTCTGGGAGCCTTCATGTGGTCGCCACGCGTATGGAGTCGTCAACATTGGAACTTTCGACAAGGCGCACGCCGTCCGCATGCGGGTGCTCGATAACAGTGAATCGATAAAAATCCTCACGGAGCACGCTACGGGAACCTTTCTGCGCGCGCTATTAGCGGCCATGCGATGATGTGCAACAATCAATACAGGGAACGAATATGAAACTCGAGCGGCAATCAATTCTAGGCGCTACGGTTACGGGGTACAAAGTAGTGGATCCACGGGCGATTCCGAGCGCGGCAGAACAGCAAGATCTGCCGGAAGTCCTTTCCAACACCGCGCCGGACGACATTGCGAGCATTCTCTTGGAGCGGCTGGAGAACGAATCGATCAGGGTAGGATCGCGCAACGGGTCCAACAAGGGGTAGCCGGCCGAGATTTACTTCCCGTCGAGGGAGAACGCGAGCAGCACGTTGCAGGACATTCTGCCCCGTTGGTCGTAGCCGGAGTTGATGTACAGCACGCCGTCGGCGATCAGGGGGCCAGGGCCGTCATCCGCCGCGGTGCTCATGGCACGCACTGGAGGTACCCCGCCAGCCGGGGTTTCGTGGCGAGTCGCGCAAAGTCGGACCACCATCACTGCTTATCGAACACCAGCGTGAGATCGATGTCGCCCTGTGGCGATGCGATGTGCACGGCGTCGGTCATCGTTTTGCCATCGTCCGCGAGCGTTATTTTGTCCTTGACGACAAGATCCATGCCCTGTATGGAAACCTTGGAACTGATCTGGAGGGCATCGCCATCCCAGGTGGCCCCGCTCTTCACATCGGCGCCATTGGCCTGGTAGGTGATCTCCGTGCCGTCGGTAGTGTAGGTTCGAGTGTCGTGCTGGTCCCCTAGGGCAGAGCCGGTCTGAGTGTCTTCGATGGTGATGGACGGCTCAGCGTGCGTCACTTTGCGGTTGTATGTGGCGGGCGCGGGGATCGGACCGAAATTGCTTTTGGCGGCATTGAGCTTCCAGTCGCCTGAGAGGTTGGGCTTGTCGGCAGCCAGGGCGATACTGGCCAGGGCCGCGATCATGAGAAGGGCTTTCGAAAGTAGCTTCATGGGGAGTCTCCTGAGTGCTATATTCATTCGAACATAATCACGAGGAACGCGAATCGCACACCGAGGTTAAATTCGGCGTCAAGACCTTTTCGCGTCATGCCAACGGTTGGCCGGTCATTTTTTCCGTCCACAGCCAGACTTCCGCCATCAACTTCGGATCCCGCGAGACTGGATTGGGCTTCGCGGGCTTGGACTTGACGAAGTATTGTCCGGAGACTTGCGCCACGTCGGGAGAGGTCGCGAGATACAGGGATACTTCAGCGCCCTCTTTCGAATTCAGCATGAAGGGCCTCGCCAGGGCGATGATCAGCTTGAGGATAAACTGCGGATTGGCGCCCCAGATATTCGTCGCGACCACACCTGGATGGAGGCAGTTCGCGGTGACTCCAGTTCCCGCGAGCCTGCGCGCGAGCTCGAACGTAAACGCGTTCATCAGCAGTTTCGACTGTCCATAGGCGGCGAAGCCACTGAATTTCCGCCGCTCGAACTGAAGATCGTTCATGTCAAGGCGCGCGTGGCGCTGAGCCTCCGACGAGACATTGATGATGCGCGACGGCGCGCTGGCCTTCAAGAGATCGAGCAACAGAAGAGTCAGTAGAGCGGCGCCCAGATGATTGGTGGCAAGCGTCATTTCGATGCCGTCCGCGGAAAGCGTGCCTTTGGGCGCGCCCCCGCCTGCGTTATTGACCAGTACTTCGAGGCGGGAGTATTGCTGCTGGATCTGCTCCGCGAGCGCTCGAACGGACGCCTGCGACGACATGTCGGCGATCAGCAAATCAACCTGCGAAGATCCGGATTCCCGCCGGATTTCTTCGAGCGCCGCCTGTCCCTTCTCCCGGTTTCGGCAGACCATGGCGACGTGAGCGCCCAGCCGCGCCAGGCCGAGCGCCGTCTCTTTTCCGATCCCGCTGTTCGCACCCGTCACGATACATGTTTTCCCGCGCATACTTGTTGGTGGGCTATTCATAACGCAACGCCGTGCCGGGATCGACGCGTGTGGCGCGGCGCGCGGGAATCCAACAGGCTAGCAGAGCGACTGCGGAAAGCAGAACGGCGACGGTGGCGTAGGTGAGCGGGTCGCTCGGGCTGACGTCGATCAACAGGCGGCCCACCAGACGCGTGAGTCCCCAGGCGGCCAGCAGACCAACGCCCAAGCCGGCGATCACCATGCCCACGCCTTGCCGGAGGACCAGGCGCAGGACATCGCGCGGGGTGCCCCCGAGCGCCATGCGGATGCCGATCTCGCGGGTGCGCTGGACAGCGGCGAACGACACCACGCCGTAGACGCCGACGGTGGCGAGGATCAAGCCGATGGCTCCCAGGATTCCGGCCGCGCGCGCGCCCACCTGAAACACCTGCAGGCCGTTAGGGCCAGCGAGCGTCTGTTCCATGGTGGTGACCTCCATGATGGGGAGATCGGGAGCGAGCGAATGAATCGCGCTCTCCACTGGCAGGATGAGCGATTCCGGCGGAACCGACGATCGAATCTGCAACGCGTGCGTCGAAGTGTAGTTCTGCTTCATTGGGACATAAAAGAAAGGCGTAGGACTTTCGGAGATAAAAGCGTATTTGCCGGTGGGCGCGAGTCCGACAATTTGCACCACTTGCGTGGCGCCTCCCGGATTGTTCAGCGTAAAGCGTTTGCCCAGGGGATCTTGCTTCGGCCAGAATTTGTCGGCCATGGCCTGGTTCACGACGGCCACCGGCGGGGTCTTTTCGTCGTCGAATTCCGTGAACACGCGCCCGCGGAGCAGCGGCACGCGCATGGTGGCGAAGTAATTCGGATCGACCTCGTTGAAGAAAACACCCGGCGCTTGTTGGCCATCGGCGAGTTGCCGGCCCTCGATGGAGACGTAGCCCAAGTTGACCTCGTTGCCTATCCCCATGGGAACACCGAATGCAAAGCTGCTGGATTGGACGCCCGGAAGAGCCCGCACGCGCGTTTCGAGCTGCCGATAGAACTCCTTGGAGCGGGCTTCGTCATAACCGATCTGGTGCGGATCGAGGTTCACGTTGAGGACATGATCGGGATCGATGCCGAGTCTCACTGCTCCAGCGTGTTGGACGCTGCGGACGAAGAGGCCGGCGATGATCAAAAGCAGCAACGATCCGGCAACCTGCGCCGCGACCAGAAGATTGCGGAGCCGATGGCGTCCGGCGCCCGAGGAGTCGCTACGCCCGCCTTCCTGCAGCACGCTGTTCAAATCCGTGCGGGAAGCGCGCAACGCCGGCCATAGGCCTACGAGAATTCCGGTCAAGAGCGAAGCACCGAAGGCGTACGCGAAAACATTCCAATCAAAGCGGAAATCGATATTGATGGGGAGACTTGACCCTGCAAACCTAACGTTGCCGGGATTCAACCAAATTCCCAGAACGATGCCTGCCGCGCCGCCGAGCACTCCCAGCAGCAAAGTCTCGGTCAGCATTTGACGAATGAGGCGGCCGCGCCCAGCGCCCAGCGCGGCCCTGAGCCCCATTTCACGCCGGCGCACGGTGGCACGCGCGAGCATAATGTTCGCCACGTTCATGCACGTGATCAACAAAAGCAGGACCGCGAGACCCAGGAAAAAGGCCGCGGCGATCAGGCCGACGTTGGCTCCCAACGGTTGTGGGCGCGCCAACTGTTCGCGGTAGACACGAACCGTCACGTCCTGGTCGGTTGCCGGATACTGCTGCGCCAGGCGCGCCGCGATCACGTCGACGGAAGCTTGCGCTTGGGAGAAACTCACGCCGGGCTTGAGCCGGCCGAGCACGCGAAAATCGCGAACATTGCGGTCCGTCAGGGGATTGCTGGTAGTAGCCTGTTCCAATAAGGCGCTGCTGCTCAGTGGAAGATACGCATCCATTTCCACGATCCAAAACATCCCACGAAATTCCTTCCGAACCACCCCAATGATAGTGGCCGATTTGCCATTGACTCGTACTTGCTTGCCGATGACGTGAGGATCGCCGCCGAATCGTTTCTGCCAATAGGAATATCCGAGAACCAAGACGGGCTGTTCACCGGGCTGATCTTCTTCGCTCGGCAGGACCAGGCGGCCCAGGAGCGGCTTTATGCCGAGCGCTGAAAAGTAGTTTCCGGTGACATAGCTCAGAAAGAATTGATCGGCCTTGTTGTCGGCACTCAATCCGGCCAGGCTCATCTGGTAGGCAAAGACATCGGCGAATGAAGCGGACTGTTTCCGGAAGTCGATGAAGTCCGGGTAAGAAAAGCTGAACAAAAACGGCGAGTCCCCGGCTTTCCGCGCGGCCAGCACGGCGATTTGTTGGGGGTGAGGCACGGACAAGGGCCGGAGCAGATATCCGTTGACCAGGCTAAAGATGAACGTATTTGCACCGATGCCGAGAGCCAGGGTCAATACGATGATCAAAGTGGCTGCGGGCGTCTTCCACAGCATTCGCCAGCCGTAGCGGAGGTCTTGCGCGAGCGTTCGCATTATTCGTTAAATCATGGCACGGCGGCTGCCACGCCGCTGCGCGAAGCATCTAATGGGAAATGACGCCCGAACGCGGCTGGGGCCTGTTCAGCGGCGGGATGAAGTGTTCCGTAAACGGACAGCTTTGGCCAGGGGTGGGCTACCAGGTTTCGGCCAGGCGCACGAACGTCCGCAAACCCACACCGGTGGCGCCTTTGGCCATGTAGGGCTTGGCGTCGTCGAGCCAGGCAGTGCCCGCGATATCGAGGTGAATCCACGGCGTTTCGTCCACAAAATCCCGAATGAACCAGGCGGCTGTGATGGAGCCTCCAGCGCGCCCGCCGATGTTGTGGAGGTCGGCGAAGTTGCTTTTCAGCAGCTCCTTGTATTCTTCATCCATGGGCATCTGCCAGGTCTTTTCGCCCTCGGCTTTGGATGCGGCCAGAAACTTAGCGAGGAATGCTTCGTTGTTGGTGAAGGCGCCGATGTTGACGTTGCCCAAGGCGACCACGATGGCGCCAGTCAATGTTGCGGCGTCCACCAGATGCGTGCAGCCGAGGCGCTGGGCGTAGGTGAGTGCGTCGATCAGGATGAGGCGGCCCTCGGCATCGGTATTGAGCACTTCGATGGTTTTTCCGGAGAGCGATTTGACAATGTCGCCGGGACGCTGCGCTTTGCTGCCGGGCATATTTTCCACCGTTGGCACCAGCGCCGTCACCGGGATGGACGGCTTCAACTGCGCGATGGCTCGCATTGCGCCGATCACCGCCGCGCCGCCCGCCATGTCGTAGCGCATCTTTTCCATTCCGTCGGAGGGTTTGATGGAGATGCCGCCGGTGTCGAACGTCACGCCCTTGCCGATCAGGCCGAGGTGATCTTTCGTTGACGGCGCGGTTGCGGGTTTGTAGCGCAGCACGATTAGCGCGGGAGGCTCGGCGCTGCCTTGTGCCACCCCCAACAAAGCGCCCATGCCGAGCTGTCGCATGCGGTCCTGATCCAGGACCTCGCATTCCAGGCCGTACTCGGACGCCATTTTCTTGGCGTGATCAGCCAGTATGGTGGGGGTCAGAAGATTGGCGGGTTCGTTGGCGATATCGCGCGAGAAATTTTGCGCTTCCGCCAAGACGCGGCCGCGATCGACCCCGGCTTGCGATCCACCCAGCACGGCAAACGAGTCGACATGCTTTTCGTTCTTCTTGGGATCGGTTTTGTAGCGGTCGTTTTCAAGATCGGCGAGGAGCGCGCCCTCCACCGCCGCGGCTGCGAAATCGTCCGAGCGAAACGGCTCATCCAGAGCGAGAGTGATAGCGTGGATGCCTTTGGTTTTGAGCGAACGCAGGACGGCGCCGCTGAGTTTGCGAAGTTCGGAGGCATTGAAGCTATCGCGCTTGCCGCCGCCCGCGAGCACCAGGCGTTTGGCGCTGAGTCCCGAGGGGTGATGCAGGACGGCGATTTCCAGCGCCTTGCCCGAGAACTCGCCCGAGTCGTAAAACTCCTTGATCTGGACGGCGGCGGGGCCATCGGGCGGCGCGCCTTCGAACCCGATAATGACTAATGCGTCTGTTTCTACTTGCGGAACGGCTCTGGTCTCGAGCTTCACGTCCATGGGGAATCAGTTATCCTCTCCGTCGTCCAATGGCCGCGCGGGCTTCGGCTTCCATCTCCCGCGTTCGCTCGGACTCACGTTTGTCGTGCAGTTTCTTGCCTTTAGCGACCGCCAGCTCCACCTTGATGTGGCCTTTTTTGAGATACATTTTGGTGGGAACCAGGGTGAGGCCCTGTTCGCGCGTTTTTCCAAGCAATTTGTCGATCTCTGCCCGGTGCAGCAGCAGTTTGCGCCGGCGGGTGGGCGCGTGATTCTCGCGATTGCCATGGGAATACTGGCCGATGTGCGCGTTGAGCAGCCAGGCTTCATTGCCTTGCACCTCGGCGAAGCTGTCCTTGAGCTGGACGCGGCCGTCCTTGGCGGCTTTGACCTCGGTTCCGGTTAGCGCCAAGCCGGCTTCCAATCGTTCCAGCAAGTGGTAATTGTGCCCGGCATGGCGGTTGTCGCTCAAGATCTTGATTCCAGGCTCCATTTTGATTACAGGCTGGATGTCTGTTTTCTAGTCAACGCCAGGAAAGCACACGGCGTCAAGTGTTTATACAACAGTATCCCATGCCGATCCAGGTTTATTGTATCATAGGGCATTCTTGAGAATAAGATGATTCCTTTTAATAGGTTACGTGTTTTGGCGGCATTCTGTGCGATGTGGCTGATGGTACCACCCGGCATCCTGGACGCGCGCACGCGCAACGGTGACAAGCTGTTGAAACTGGGTATAAAGGCCGAAGCGCTCAAAGAATACGACAAAGCCCTGGATTATTATCAACAAGCGCTGAAGGAAGATCCGAAGGAGACGACCTACCAACTTTCCGCGCGACGGGCGCGTTTCGAGTCGGGGACGGCGCATATGGAGGCTGGGAACAAGCTGCAAAAGGCGGGCGAGCTAGAGAAGGCTCTGGTTGAATTTCAGAAGGCTTTCAACGTTGATCCAGGATCGATGATCGCTCTCCAGAACATCCAGCAGACCAAGGAATTGCTGGAGCAGAAGCAAAAGAATCCCGGTGAAAAGCCGCTGACGTCGGCCGAGAAGTCGCAGAAGGAAAGTCTTGCGATGATCGCTTCGATGCTGCCGGTGCCGGAGTTGAAGCCGGTAACCAATCAGATCAGCCTGCTCAAGATGAACAATCAGCCGCCCAAGGTGCTCTATGAGACGGTGGGCAAGCTGGCGGGAATCAATGTGCTGTTCGATCCGCAAATACAAGCGGGCAAGAACGCGAACCTGGATCTGAACAACGTTACGCTGCAGGAAGCGCTGGATTACATCGCGCTGATGACCAAGACATTTTGGAAAGCGGTGAGTTCGAACGCGATTTTCGTTACCGAAGACAACGTTACCAAGCGCCGCGACTATGAAGACGAGGTGGTAAAGGTTTTCTATCTGAAGAATCCCACTTCGACGCAGGAGTTCTCGGAAATGGTGACGGCGGTGCGGTCGGTGACGGACGTGCGCCGGATGTTCCAGTTCAACGCGGAGAACGCGATCGTAGTGCGCGACACTGTGGATAAAGTGGCGCTGGTGGAAAAGCTGCTGCACGACCTGGACAAGCCGAAGGCGGAAGTAGTGATCGACGTGATCGTAATGGACATATCCAGCGACGTGAGCCGCCAGATCGGGGCGGGCCTGGTGTCCAACGGGACCAATGGGCTGGCTGTGCCGTTCTCGTTTTCGCCGGTAAATCCAATTACGTCTAGCACCACCTCAACTGGCATAACCGGGACCGGTGGCACGGGCGCAACCGGCACTACGGTCACCACGCCCACCACCACCACTACAGGCACTACCGGCAGCAGTACCGGCTCGACTTTCGTGGCTCTTTCGCAAGGCCTTGGGCATTTGGGATCGAGCGATTTTTCCACTAGCTTGCCGGGCGCGATGTTGCAAGCTGTGATGTCGGATTCCAGAACCAAAATCCAGGAGTCGCCGGAAGTGCGGGTCTCCGACGGCCAGAAGGTGACTTTGAAGATCGGAGAGAAGTATCCCTATGCAACGGGCAGCTTCCAGCCGGGCGTCGGCACGGTGGGCGTCAGTCCGCTGGTGAGTACGCAGTTTCAGTTCGTCGACGTTGGCGTGAATCTGGAGCTGACGCCGCACATCCACGGGAGCGACGAAGTTACCATCCACGCGAAAATCGATATTACGAACATCGCGAATACGCTCAACCTGGGAGGCCTCAGCCAGCCCGTGATTGGACAAAAAGCAAATGAGGCCGAAATCCGGTTGAAGGATGGAGAAGTGAGCTTGTTGGGTGGGTTGATGTCGGACCAGGAAACCAACGTAGTTGGCGGGATCCCCGGTTTGGCAAACATACCGATTCTCAGATATCTGTTCGGCAATGTCTCCAAGGACAAGCAGAAGGAAGAACTGATGATCGCGCTGATTCCGCATATTGTGCGCAGGCCGGAAATCACGGGGCTGGACCTGCAGGCCGTTTCGGCGGGCACGGATCAAACGGTGAAGCTGAGTTATGGGCCGCGAGTGGAAGAAGCTCCCGCGGCGCCCCCAGCTACCTCGGCGGTAACGCCCGCTGTCACACCAGGCGCGCCCGGTGGAGCGGCCGGCATGGTGTTCAACCCGGCCAAGGTGCAGGTGCAATTGCGCAGCCACGTTGTGATCACGCTCGAAGGGCAGAATCTGACGGATGTCGCAAGCGTACCAGTGAAATTGCGGTGGGATCCGAAGGTATTGCGGCTGGAGATGATCGCGCCGGGAGCTCTGCTGACCGGAGACAGCAAGATCACCGCGCCGAGCCTGGATATTCGCAATGATACCGGCGATGCCAGCATTGACGTCAATCGCGTGGCGGGCGCCGGCGGAGTGAACGGCAACGGTCCGCTGCTCCAGTTCACGTTTACGGCGGTGGGCAAGGGCACCACCAACGTGACCATCACGGAGACGGCTCTGAAGAATTCAAACCAGCAGCCGATAACGCTGCAGGCTCCGCTGGTTTCCGTTACGGTGCAATAAGGAGCTGTGCTCAGGAGCATGCAGCGCAGGCGACAACGCGGGATGACGTTGGTGGAGCTGATTGTGGCGTTCACCATCCTGATGGTGCTGACCACCATGGCGGTTCCGCTGGCGCGCTATAAGGTGCAGCGCGACAAGGAGCGGGATCTGGAGCGCGCGCTGGTGCAGATCCGCAACGCCATCGACAAATTCAAGGATGATATGGACGCCCAGAAGATCGGGCCGGCGAAGCTGGATTCGGACAACTATCCCGAAAGCCTGCAGCAACTGGTGGACGGAATCAAGGCCACGGGATCGGTGGATAAGAAGAATAAGTATCTGCGCCGCATTCCCAAGGACCCCATGACGAACTCCTATGAGTGGGGTCTCAGAAGCGACCGCGATGATCCGACGTCGCAATCCTGGGGCGGGCAGAACGTGTTCGACGTCTATACCAAGAGCATGGACAAGGCGCGCGATGGGACGTCTTATGCGGAATGGTGAGTCTATGACGAAGCTGGCCGCGCTTTCAAACCGCCGGCGCTTCGGCTTCACGCTCATCGAACTGATGATCGTGATGGCGGTGATCGCGGTATTGATGTCGGTGGCGCTGCCGATTTACACCCGGTCGATCCAACGCTCCAAGGAAAGCGTGCTGAAGAACAATCTGTTCACCTTGCGCACCGTCATCGACGAATACACCTACGACAAGCAAAAGGCGCCGCAGACGCTGCAGGACCTGGTGAGCGACGGGTATCTGCGGCAGGTACCGATGGATCCGATCACGGGCAACAACGAATCCTGGAAGCTGATCATGGAAGACGCGACGAACACGGTAAACCAGACCCAGCCGGGCATCTTCGACGTGCGGAGCGGATCGGATCTGACTAGTCTGGAAGGGACGCCGTATTCGGAGTGGTAACGCGCCGAGCCTGGACCGATCGCTTGCGCGCGGCGAAGCGGTACAACATCAGGACCGCGAGGATCGCGGCGTACATCAAGGGCAGCCGCACATCGGATTTCACCAGCCAATAATAGTGAATTACGCCGGCCAGCGCGGCAAAGTAAATGAGCCGGTGCAAGCGCTGCCATTTCATGAATCCCAGTCGGCGCACCCAGCCCGCGGTGGACGTGACGGCCAAGGGCAACAGCATCGCGAAACCCAGCATCCCCACCGTGATGTAGCGCCGCTTCAGGATGTCGGCCCACATTTCGGGGAAGCTGAAGAATTTGTCCAACACAAACCAAGTCAGAAAATGCAGGCAGACGTAAAAGAAGGCGAATAGGCCCAGCATGCGGCGGTAGCGCGCGATCTTGGGCTGGTTGAAGATTTTGCGGAAGGGCGTGACGGACAGCGTGATGAGCAGGAAGCGGATGGTCCAAGTGCCGGTGTAATGCGTGATGTATTCGATGGGATTGGCGGTGAGCTGGGGCGAATAGCCGGCGGTGGCGAGCATCCAGAGCGGGCGCGCGAGCAACAGAATCGGAACCAGGCAGGCCGCGAAGAGCGCGACCTTGGTCCAGCGGCTGGAGAGAATCTTGCCGAGAAGCTTGCTCAAGACGGATCTAAACTTGATCAAAGCCAATCTGGACTTGCTCAAGGCCTCTAGAAGTTCTTGCGCAGATCCATGCCGGTGTACAGGCTGGCGACCTCGCTGTACCCGTTGAACATCAGGGTATTGCGTTTGAACAATTCACCCAGGCGGCGTTCCTTGGCCTGGCTCCAGCGCGGATGGTCCACTTGCGGATTGACATTGGAGTAAAAGCCGTATTCATTGGGCCCCGAGATATTCCAGGTGGTGGGAGGCTGCTTGGCGACCAGGCGAATCTTCACCAGCGACTTAGCGCTCTTGAATCCATACTTCCAGGGCACCACCAGCCGGATGGGCGCGCCATCCTGATTGGGAAGCGTTTCATCGTACAGTCCGACGGCCATTAGCGCGAGCGGGTGCATGGCTTCGTCCAAGCGCAAGCCTTCCACATATGGCAACTGGATGCCGGCCGCGCGCTCGCTGAGCATTTGCTTCGAATCGTAGTAGCTTTCAAAGGCCACGTATTTCGCCTTGGACGTCGGTTCGACTTGCTTGAGCAGCGCGCTCAGCGGGAAGCCGATCCAGGGAACCACGATGGACCAGGCTTCGACGCAGCGATGCCGGTAGATGCGTTCTTCGAGCGGCGCGATTTTGAAGAGCGCGTCGTGGTCGAAGGTCATGGGCTTGGCGACTTCGCCTTCCACCTTGAGCGTCCAGGGCGAGGTGCGGAAATTCTGGGCGTTTTTCGCAGGGTCTTCTTTATCGGTGCCGAACTCGTAATAATTGTTGTAGTGCGTGATGGCTTCGAGCGGTGTTACTTTTTCGTCGCCGACATTGTAGGGGCTTTTCTTGACGTCTTCCAGTTTCGCGGAGCGAGCCGTTCCCGCCAGCGCGCCAAACGCTCCCAGCGCGACGGATCCCGCCAGGAAGCTGCGCCGGTTGACGTACAGCGGCTGGGGCGTGACGTCGGAATAGCGGAGATCAGCAGGTTTACGGATCAACATAAGGCTACTTTTATGGTAGCGCGTTCCCGCCGATTATCTTCCAGATGAGCCGAATCCACCGGCGCCGCGGGCGGACTCGGTCAAGTCGGCGCCTTCGTCCCATTCCACGGCGTCGTAAGGCGCGACGATGAGCTGCGCGATGCGGTCGCCCTGTTCGACGATGTAATCGTTGAGGCCCAGGTTGAACATGACCACGCGGATCTCGCCGCGGTAACCGGGATCGATGGTGCCGAAATTCACGGTGATGGAGTGCTTGAGGGCGAGACCGCTGCGGGGGCGCACTTGCGCTTCGTGTCCGCGAGGAAGCTCGATGGCGATGCCAGTGGCGACGGCCTGCGCGGCGCCTGGGGTGAGGACGGTGCGCTCGAGCGCGCGGAGGTCCATGGCGGCGTCCTCATCGGGGCCGTGGGCGTAGCTGGGCAGCATGGCGTCGGGGTGCAGTTTCTTGATGCGAATCTTCATGGTTCAGGATTTAGTGTGACACGGCCAAAGACCTGGATTTCGTCTCCCGACCGGGGACTGCGTCCGCGTAGGATCATCGGCCTCGGTGCTGCCGCAGGATTTCGGCCGGCACGAAGTCAAAAAGTGAAAGCCCTTCGTTGACCGCGCGTGATTTCAATTTTCGGTGCAGCTTGTCGGGAACGTTGCGCACTTGAATCATCTTTGGCATGTTTCAAACATACTTGGATGCTCAGCACATATCAAGAGCCGGAGCCGGCGGCTTTGAGCGCTTGCGCGAGTTCTTTCACTCCGCGTTGAATTTCGCGCGGGTCTACGGCGGCAAAGCCCAACTGCAGCCCTTCCCGGGCCGCACGGCCCCGAGTATAGCGGCTGAGCGGAATGACATCCACGTTGCGCGCGGCGGCCGCGCGTGCAGCCGATTCGTCAGTGATCCCGCGGCGCAGCCATCCCACCGTCTGCAATCCAGCCTCGACGTCTGAGATATCCAGCCATCCGGCCAGCTTTTCGCGCGCGCTCTGCAACAGAGCCGATAATCGCTCCGCGTACACGCCTCGCATGCGCCGCAGATGCCGACCGAAGTGCCCCTCGGTGATGAAGTCGCACAACACCGCCTGATCGAGCAACTGCGCATGCCGGGTGGTGATCGATTTCGCGGCCGCGAAGTAATCCACCAGGTCTTGCGGGATCACCAGGTATCCAAGACGGAGCGAGGGAAACAGCACTTTGCTGAAGCTTCCCGCGAAGAGCACCGAGCCGTTGCGATCCAGCCCCTGCAATGCCGGAACGGGCCGGCCTGAATAGCGGTATTCGCTGTCGTAGTCGTCTTCGAAAATCAGCCCTCCGGACTTGCGCGCCCACTCGAGCAACTGCAGACGGCGCGGCAGGCTCATGCTGATGCCCAGCGGAAACTGGTGGCCCGGAGTAACGTAAACCAGGCGCGCGCCCCGTAGTCCTGATGCGCGCAGTTCCATGCCTTCGTGATCCACAGCCAAGGCCGAGATCTTCGCGCCTATGGATTCAAAGACCATCGCCGCGCCAACGTATCCCGGATTCTCCATGCACACTCGATCGCCGGGATTCAGAACCAGGCGGGCCGTCAGATCCAGCGCTTCCTGCACGCCGGATACAATCGCGATTTGTTCGGTTGTGCAGCGCACGCCGCGCGAAGTAGTCACGTAATCGGCCACTGCCTCTCGCAGCGGGCGGTATCCCATGGGATCGCAACCCAACAGAAGATTCGTTGAGACCTGCCGTAAGCGGCGAGCGGCGATCTGCGCCCACAGACCTGTTGGAAACAAGTCCAGAGCGGGCACGTTAGCCCGGAAGGCTCGGGACGGGCGGCGTTCAAGAGAGGGGAACAGGTGGACCCGCTTGGCGTAGGCCGACATTCGGCGCCGCGGTCGCCGCTCGATCTCCGGGTGCCGATCCCCTTCCGCCTTCACGTGGAAGGATTCGTCCGGCAAAACTTTGCTGACGTAGGTGCCGGATCCGATGCTGCCTTCCAGATACCCTTCCGATTTGAGCAGCTCGAAGGCGTTCACGATGGTGCCGCGCGACAGCTGATACTGCCGCGCGAGATCGCGAGTGGCGGGCAAGCGGGCGCCAGGCCCCAGACGGCCGTCCAGAATCTCGGCCCTCAGCGCCTCGTAAAGCATGCGATAAGCGGGAATTTCCGTGTCCAGCAAAGGAAGCGTCAAATCGAAGGCATTGGTTCGTTTGGCCATATTCAAGTGGTACAGCAAGAATACCGTAAATGGACCTTTTGGAGTGGTCCCCTTTGGGCTAATGTCGTCTATGGGAGGGGAAATATGAATGCTCGGAGAATGGCGGCGTTGGCTGCGGCCATGGTTTTGTGCGGTCGCGCACAAGAGGTTCGTCCCGTATTCACGCATGCTCTGCCAGTTCTGGACGGCGGAAAACTGCAGGCTAAGGTTGTCGAGGTCACCTATGGCCCCGGCGAGTCGTCTGCAGCCCACAGCCATCCCTGCGCGGTGATCGGCTACGTGCTCGAAGGCGCTGTCCGCATGCAGGTGAAGGGCGAACCGGAGGCCGTCTACAAAGCCGGCCAAAGTTTTTACGAAGCTCCCAATGGCGTTCATGCCGTCTCGGCGAACGCCAGCAAAACGGAGCGAGCGCGATTCCTGGCCTATTTCACGTGCGATCACGAAACGCCGCTGACGGTGCCCGCTCCATGAACGCCAAACGGTGGGAGCGCTGGGCCTTCATCTGTCTTCGTCTCTCGCTGGGCGTTGCTTTCCTGTCCGGCATCGCCGATCGCTTCGGTCTCTATCGCGGCAGGAACGTCGGCTATGGAAACTTCGATGGATTCATGAAGTACACCGCTCAAGTGAACTCGTTCATGCCGGCGTTTACGATTCCGTTCCTGGCATGGGCGGCCACCGTTGCTGAATTCAGCCTGGGTCTCGCGCTGATTCTTGGCATCTGGCCGCGTTGGGTGGCGTTAGGCAGCGCGGTCCTGCTGGCGCTCTTCGGCATCGCTATGGCCATTTCATTCGGGATCAAATCTCCGCTGGACTACTCGGTGTTCTCCGCATCGGCGGGAGCGCTGGTGCTCGCGTTTTACCAGAACCGCAAATTGGAAACGAACTTATAGGGAGGAGCCACTATGGAAGCACGATTCAACTTCGCCAAAGCGGCCCCGGGCGTCTACGAAGCGATGGAGGGCCTGGAGAAATATCTCGAGC
The DNA here is from genome assembly GCA_003166865.1 of Bryobacterales bacterium. Taxonomy (GTDB): domain Bacteria; phylum Acidobacteriota; class Terriglobia; order Bryobacterales; family Bryobacteraceae; genus Palsa-89. Next base: position 50,616 of record PMUP01000093.1, on the reverse strand, counting down.
AGTGCGGATTGGAAAAGTCCCTGATGTACCTGATCCAGCTGCGCGGTTCCCAAATTAACGGCTGCGCCTACTGTTTAGATATGCACTGGAAGGACCTGCGCGCGAGTGGGGAGAACGAGCAGCGTTTATACTCGCTCGATGCCTGGCGCGAATGCCCGTACTATACTGATCGCGAACGTGCTGCCTTGGCGTGGACCGAAGCCGTCACGCTGATCACCGAAGGACACGTGCCGGATGCGGTTTATAAGGAAGCAAGCTCGCACTTCAGCGCGAAGGAATTGTCCGACTTGACGCTGGCAGTGGCTTCGATCAATGCGTGGAATCGGCTGTGCATTGCGGCGCGCATCGTACCGGGCGGCTACCAGCCCGCCAAGGCGCAGGAGCTGAAGAAGGGCGCGTAGAATAGTAGGTGATGGCCAAGCCAACCGGGACCACCACCGCGCCCGTCGATTTCAAAACGCTGAGCGGCATCCCGGTGGAAACGGTCTACACGGCCGCCGACGTGGCTGGTCTCGAGGTTCCTCCGCCCGGCGAGTTTCCGTACACGCGCGGTATCCACGAAAGCATGTACCAGGGCAAGCTCTGGACCATGCGGCAATTCTCAGGATTCGCGACGCCCGAGGAAACCAATCGCCGCTATCTCTACTTGTTGAGCCAGGGCCAGACCGGGCTGTCGGTGGCGTTCGATTTGCCCACGCTGATGGGCTACGACGCCGATCACGCGACGGCTGAGGGCGAAGTCGGAAAGTGCGGCGTCTCCATCAGCTCGCTGGAGGACATGGAGATTCTGTTCCGCGGCATCCCGCTCTCTGGCGTCACGGTCTCGATGACCATCAACTCGCCCGCGCCGGTGATTTGGGCGATGTATCTCGCGGTGGCGGAGAAGCAAGGAGTCGATTGGAGCCAGCTCTCGGGCACGCTGCAAAACGACATCTTGAAAGAGTACATCGCGCAGAAGGAATATATCTTTCCGCCGCGGCCATCGATGCGGCTGGTGACCGACGTCATCGAATACGCGATGCGGCACGTGCCGCGCTTCAATCCGATTTCGATCAGCGGGTATCACATTCGCGAGGCCGGGTCGACGGCTGTGCAGGAGTTGGCATTCACGCTGCGCGACGGCATGGAGTACGTGGAGTGGGGCGTCGCCCGCGGATTGCCAGTCGATAGCTTCGCGCCGCGGCTCAGCTTCTTTTTCAACGCGCACAACGATTTCTTCGAGGAGATCGCGAAGTTTCGAGCGGCACGGAAGATCTGGGCGGAGACCATGCGCGATCGCTATGGCGCCAAGGACGAAAGGAGCTGGAAGCTCCGCACGCACGCGCAGACGGCGGGTTGTTCACTGACCTGGCAGCAGCCCTACAACAACATTGTGCGGACCACGCTACAGGCGCTGGCGGCGGTGCTGGGCGGAACGCAGTCGCTGCACACCAATTCGCTGGATGAGGCTTATGCGCTGCCGAGCGAGCACGCGGTCACCATCGCGCTCCGCACCCAGCAAGTGATCGCCTACGAAAGCGGCGTGCCGGACGTGCCGGATCCGTTGGGCGGCAGCTACTTCATCGAGAGCCTGACGGCCGAGATGGAAAGGGAAGCTCGCGAGTACATCCGGCGCATCGATCACATGGGCGGGATGATTCCAGCCATCGAGCGCGGATTTCCGCAGACCGAAATCGCCAATGCCAGTTACGAGTACCAGCACTCGATCGAGACGGGCGAGCAGAAGATCGTGGGCGTGAACGCGTTTGTGGAGCACAGCGAAGAGCCGCTTGAGGTCCTGGGGATCGATCCATCGGCCCAGGGGCATCAGCTGGAGAAGTTGGCGAAGCTGAAGTCCAGGCGTGACAACGCAAAAGTGGAGGCATGCCTGACGTCCTTGCGGAGCGTGGCGGCCGGCCGCGAAAACACCATGCCGCACATCTTAGACGCCGTGCGCGCGTACGCCACGGTGGGTGAGATCTGCGACGTGTTCCGCGAGGTATTCGGCGTGTACACGGAAACCAGCGTGTTATAGAAGATCCAGTGCTACCGTCACTGGTGCTAACATCAAGGCGTATGGAGCCTCGCATCCGGGTGCTGGTCGCCAAACCGGGTTTGGACGGACACGACCGGGGAGCGAAGGTAATCGCGCGAGCGTTGCGCGACGCAGGCATGGAGGTGATTTACACCGGCCTGCGCCAGACTCCGGAAATGATCGTGAACGCTGCTTTGCAGGAGGACGTCCAAGTGATCGGGCTGTCTATTCTGTCGGGCGCCCATAACGCGATCGTTCCGCGTATGATGGAATTGTTGCGCGAAAAAGGAATGGACGACGTCCTGGTCCTGGTCGGCGGTATAATTCCGGATGAGGACGCCGCCGAGCTAAAGAAGCTGGGCGTCGCGGCTGTATTCCAGCCCGGTGCGTCGCTCGAAGCAATTGTCGATTTCATCCGGTCTGCTGTAAAACAGACCGCTTGAAGCAACCGCGGGCGCGAGACGCCTGCGTACTTTGAAACATTGGCGCTGTGCGCCAGGTATAAACCAAAACTGATGCAAGAAAAACTGAACATCGCCGTGTTTGTCGATTACGACAACATTGAAATCGGCGTGAAATCGACTTTACGGCGGGAATTTGATGTATCGCTCCCGCTTGACGCGCTCAAGGAACGCGGCGACCTGGTCGCCAAATTCGCGTATGCCAACTGGGGACGCCAGGAGGGCGCGGCTCGTTCCATGGCCGAAAACGCCGTGCAGATGGTGCAACGGCTGCCCTCGCCGCGCGGCGACAAGAACGGCGGCGACATCAACCTGGCGCTGGATGCGCTGGAGATGGCCTTCACCCATCCGCACGTGAACGCGTTCGCCATTGTCAGCGGCGACAGCGACTTCATTCCGCTGGTCAACAAGCTGAAGGAATATGGCAAGACCGTGTTCGTGGTGGGAGGGAAAGCTTTCACCAGCACCATCCTGCAACAGAACTGCCACGAGTTCGTGAGCTATGAATCGCTGCTCTCAGAGGATCGTGGCGAGAGCCGCGATCGTCCGCCCCGCCAGCAACAGGCCGGCCAGCCGCCGCAAATAGGCGGCCGCGATCGCCAGCAAGGCGGGCAGCGCGTCCGGCCCGCGCCGCTGGATCTGGCGCAAGCCATGCCGCTGGTGGAGCGCGCTCTGCAAGTGCTGGAGCGCCGCGCCGTGCAGCCGCAACTCGGGCTGTTAAAGTCGACGATGCTCCAGCTCGATTCAGCCTTCACAGAAAAAGCCTATGGCGCCAACAGCTTTTCGGATTTCGTCGAGAAGCTCAAGAAGGCCGACTACGTGAACGTGAGCGGGCAGGGCGGGCGCTACATCATCGAGCGCAAAGGCGCCTCCCAGCCCGAGCGTCCCACGCCGAAACCGGAAGAAGCTTTGCCGCCGCTGCGTGACGTGCTCGAGACGCATCGTCTGGAGATGGAGAACGGCGTTCTGCTCGACGATCTGGCCGGGTGGGTGCAGACCGAAGTCCCGAACTTCTCCGCCGCGTCATACGGATTCCAGGAGTTTTCCGAATTCCTCAACTACGCGCAGGACAAGCTGGTGGTGCGCGTGGAGCCGGACGAAGAGAAGGGGCCGATCGTGTTCATGGGCGCCGAGTTCTATCCGCCCGCGGAGCCGGAAAGGCCACCGGAAGAACACGCCGAAGAGGAGGAGGATGAGAAGCAGCCCATCGTGGAGGGACAGCCTTCGCTGCTCGAGCCGAATCCTCCGCCAGTCAAACCCAAGCCGGTGCGGCGGACGCGCAAGCCGCCAGGGTCCGGCAACACGACCGATCGGCCGCGGCGTGGCGGCGGCGGTGGGACGCGCAAGAAGCGCACGCCGGAGCATCACGGGCCGATGCAATAAGGGCCGCTTTAGCGGCCCGAATGCCGGACGCCAAGGACGGCGTCCGTGGGAATACATGGCTGCCAAGGCAGCCGGAATTCAAGGAATCGTGTATGTATTCCTGGTATTCCCCGTATTCCTTGTATCCCCCTTCGCTTGCGTCTCCGCCGCTAAGTAACCAAATGCGGCCACCGCGAGGAACATGGTGAGCACTTCGCTGTCGCCGAGGTTGTACTCGGCGAAACCTTCCGCCAAAATGGCAATGACAACCGCGATCGCGCCGTGCAGGATGGAGCGCGCTTCCGGGTTCGCCAGTTTTCGGCGCAGAGCCCGCGCGAAGTCCCACAGAATTTTCGCGATCATCCAAAGAAAGATGAGCAGCGTGGGAAGACCGCGCTCGGCGGCGTACTGCAGATAAATGTTGTGCAGGTGCCCGTAATAGCCCTCCGGCAACGGCCGCGCGGAGGCCGGCACCCATTGATCGAACTGATACTTGATTTGTTCGGGGCCCAGGCCGAGCCAAGGATGCGCGCGGATGATCAAGACACCGGTTTCGCGCAGGACTGAGCGATGGCGGTTCGAATCCACTTCGCCGTGCGGCTGAAAGACGGAAGTGACGCGCTCTTCGAGAGCCTGCGGCCCGAGCAGCAGCGCGACCACCGCGGCCACCGGCACCGCCGCCACCAGCCATTTTTTCCAGAACCACAGCAGATAGAGCAGGCCGGCCGGAAAGCCGAGCAGGAAAATGCTGCGCGTGAATCCGAGCACCATCGAGACGGCCAGAATGGCGGCGCAAATCCATCCCGCCGTCTTCCAGGGGGGGGCGCGCGCGAAGAACAAATACGATGCCAGCAGCAATAGCACGATCATCTCTTCGCCTCCGAACGTCATCCAGTGGCTCATGAATCCGGTGATTCGGGCTCCCAAGTAAAGGTCGTAGAAACTTCGACCCTGCTCTTCGGACTGCTGGTACACGCGCCAGAATTGAAACAAACTGCGCACGGCGGAGAGCGTAGCCACGCCCGACCACAGCAGCACGATGGCGCGGATCTCGGTGAGGTTCCGGAACGTGCTGTACACCACCAGCAGAATAAAGAACACGTAGAACTTCCGGATTTGCGGCATGCCCTGCTGGATGTGCCCGGAGGCCAGCAGTGAGATTACGGTGCCGGCCATGAACAATGCGAGTGGAAGTTTGATGGGCGGCAGGCGGATCGGATTGGAAGAAAGCAGCAGAGCCGCGAGCGCGAGCGCCAGGAGAATCTGCGAGACCGCGATCGAGAATAGAATAGAAACTAGGGCGCCGCACGTGAGGTAAAACGCGCCGCGGTCGACGTAAGGTTTCAAATCAGTAGGCTACCAGGAATGGAAATCTATATTCTCCGGCACGGGATTGCCGAAGACGCGCCTGCCGGGCAACCAGATTCAGAGCGGGCGCTGACTTCCGACGGCCGCAAGAAGCTGCGGAGTGTTTTGCGCGTGGCGGCGAGCGCCGGGGTGGCGCCGTCGCTGATCATGAGCAGTCCTTACAAGCGCGCGCTGCAAACGGCGCAGATCGCGGTGGAGATTTTAGAGTACCAGGGCGATCTGCTGCGCACCAAAGCCCTGGAGCCGAATTCAGCCCCCAAAGCCGTGTGGGACGAGATCCGCGTGCACAAAGACGAGGCACGAATTCTGCTGGTGGGACACGAGCCGCTGTTCAGCCGGCTGATGGCGTATCTGCTGGGGTCGCTGGATCTTCAAGTGGATTTCAAGAAGGGCGCAATCGCCTGCATCGAGCTGGACCGGTTCCCCGCCGAGCCGCATGGCGTGCTGCGCTGGATGTTGACGCCGAGGCTGGCCGCGGGCTAGACGTCCCTGCGCTTTTTCTCGTAGGGCTGCTTAAGATACTTGGCGGCTTCTTCCTGCGCGCCTTGCGTATCGTCCTTGGTGCGGATGGCCTGGTTATATTCGTTGACGGCGCGTTCGCGCTGGCCGGAGATGTCGAAAATGTTGCCGAGCTTGATGTGCGCCCACACCTTGGTCCACTTGGGTTCCTCGTCGCCATTGATGGCCTCGCGATATTCATTCGCCGCCGACTGGTAGTTGTTCTGCGAGAAGAAAACGTCGGCCACGCGATAATGCGCGAGCGAGCTGCCGTGGTTCACTTCGATGGCCTTCTGGTATTCCTTTAACGCATCGCCGAGCTCGCCGATTGCGTAGAACTGCTCGCCGCGTTTGATGGCGACTGCGACGCGCATGGACGGGCTCCAGCGCAGCACGAAACCACTGGGATCGATGGTGACGGTCTTGGGCTTGCCGAAGGTATCCACCGTGAATTCCGACGACGTGCCCACCACGTCGATGCGCTTGGTCTCGGGGTTGCCTTCGGTTTCGATCTTGAGATCCACCGGCATCTGGAACGTGTCGAGGTCCTGTGAGATCTTGCCCATCACTCGGAAGCCCTTCTGGGTTCGAAAGACCGTGTAATCCATCTTGAACTCGGGCGCGCCGCTCGATTCCAGCCACTGCACGAAGAAGTACTGCAGATTTTGTCCCGAGATCTCCTCGGCCAGCTTGCGGAACTCGACCGTGCTCACCGATTGCCAGCCGTACTTTTCCGTAAAGCTGGACATCAGCTTGTTGAAGTTGTCGTTGCCGATCACGCCGCGCAGCATGTTCAGCACCGCCGCGCCTTTGCCGGCCGTCAGAGCCCAATATTCGGGCGAATAATCATCGAGACGCCCGGCTTGAATCAGCGGCGGACTGTCCACGGTCATGGCTTCCACGTACGTGTCGTGTAAATCTTGCTCCAGCGCCGATGGACCGTTAGCGTGTTCGTCCCACAGCAACTCGGCGTATCGCGCGTTGCCGTTTTCAAGCCACAGATGATCGCGGTTGATTGGCGATGCCAGAGTCTCCCACCATTGGCGAGCGAGTTGATTAGCCATCAGGCGCGCTGCGAACTGATTGCCGATGCCCTTGGGGGACAGGAAAATAATGCCGGGCGCGGAAAATCCGTTGGGCGTGCCATCCTCGGTTTCAACCAGCGTGAGATTGGCTTGCGGCGCCAGGCCGTACAAGCTGGTGAGAAAGCTCATGACCTTGCCGGTCTCCTCGCCATACGTATTGGCCATACTTTGTTTTTGGCGGAAATACAGCGACGTGGTCACGCCTTCCGAATTCACTTTTACGGGGTCGCCTTGCACCACTGCGATGCTGCCTGGAAACGATGGCTTGGTGTATTGAAAGCTGAAGACCGTTTTGCCCGCGGCTGGCGGAGCTTGGGAACCGCCGATGCCGCTTGCGATTACGTGATAGCCGGTGGGCACCGTGATATGAAGATCGGAAGTGAAACGATCGACGCTGTAGCCGCTCACGGGAAACCAACGCGCCGGGTACATCAGATACGCGAAATCATTTTGGATGGCCCCGAATTTAATACCGTAAATGGGCGATTCTTCCTGACCGGTCAGTCGCCCGTCGTAGCTGAAGGTCACCGTGGCGGGCTTGCCTTTGGCGAGCGGCGCGGGGAAGTTCAAGCGGACGCTGAAGTCCTGTGTGGAAGTGGATGCTGGAATCTGGCGCCCGGAATCGTCGACGACGCGCGAGACCTTGAACGCATTGTTCAGCTCGAACGATACGGTGGAGAGGTCGCTGTCGAGCGGGATGAAGCGAACCTTGACGTTCGCCGTGAGCGTCTGTGTGTGCGGATTGATCTCGGCGTCGATGGAATAATTGTCCACGTCGATGCGGCCGGACTTGCTCCCCCGCTCCTGCGCCGCGAGCGGCGCGAATGCGAACGACGCCAGCGCGACCACTGCCAGCAAAATCTTACGAAACATGCACCACTTCCTCTTTTGATTGCTTTTCGGCCAGGCGGTTTTCAATCAGCGCCGCCGCCACTTCCAGCGGATCATCTGGTCCGGAGAGTTTTTCGGCGACTTCGGCCAGATCCCGCCGCATACCTTCGCTCGCAGCTTCGTTTTCGAGCAGCGCCAGAGTTTCGCGAGCCAGATTTTCCGGCGTCATCTGGTCTTGGATGAACTCGGATACGATTTTCCGCCCCGCCACCAAATTGACCATCGAATAAAACGGCACCCGCACCAGCGCCTTTCCCATCCACCAACTTAGTTTATTGACCCGATAAAAGGTGACCATGGGAGTTCCCAGCAAACAGGCTTCAATGGTGACGGTTCCACTGGCGGCCAGTGCTACGTCCGCGCAGACGAGCACGTCCCAGGTCTTTCCCTCAAGCAATTGGATGGACGCCGAGGAAATTCGTTCCCGGAAATTTGACCTTATAGGTATGGTACCGGGCGGGACCGCTAGGACGAAGTGGGGCGAAGACTTAGCTAAGCTTCGCAGCCGTTCCACTGTTTCGAGGAGGATAGGCAGGTGGCGCGCGGCTTCGCCCGTCCTGCTGCCTGGGAGCAGGGCAATGAGCGGCGCGCCTTCGGGGATGCCAAATCGCCGGCGCAATTCGGCGCGGCTGGCCGACGGCTGCACCAAACGCGTGAGCGGATGGCCGATGTAAACGGCGTCGATGCCATGGCGCGCGAAGAACTCGGGCTCGAACGGGAAAATGCATAGCAGCCGATCGATGGTGCGCCGCATCAGCGGCAGGCGGCCCTTGCGCCACGCCCAGACCTGGGGCGCCACCAGATAGAACACCGGAATGCCCAGCTTCTTGAGCCGCCGGGCCACGCGCAGGTTGAAGTCCGGGCTATCGATGAGGATGGCGAGCTCGGGGCGTTCTCGGCGGGCGGCGTCGAGCAGTTTGCGATATTCGCCGTAAATGCGCGGGATGTGTGCGAGCACTTCCACCAGGCCAACGACGGCCAGGCTGTGCGCATCGACGATGGGTCGAACGCCCGCTTTTTGCATGCGGGGGCCCGCGCAGCCGAAGAATTGCAAGTCGGGGCGCCGGCGGCGGAGCGCGTTGACAAAACCGGCCGCGTAGAGGTCACCGGACGCTTCGCCAGCGGAGATGAGAACTTTCGGGGCCACTAGAATTTAGTCTAGCGCCGGAGGGGCGGTGGTTGGTTGTTGGTTGTTGGTTCTTGGTTGTGGGTTCTTGGTTGTTGGTGGCTATTGGCAATCTTTGCTAACGATGCTATGCTCATTTCGGAGGGCGATTTGCCGACTCGCAACGTCAATCTGACCGATGAACTGGACCGCTTCGTTCTGAAGAAAGTAAGGAGCGGCCGCTTCGAAAACGCCAGCGAGGTTGTGCGCGCGGCGTTGCGGACGTTGGAGCGCGAGGAGCAACAATACGAGGCGAAGCTTGCCGCGTTGCGAGCTGCTATCGATGAAGGCGACGCCAGTGGTGTCGCCGATGGCGACGTGTTCGCGCGCGTGCGCAAAACGCTTGGCCTCCCTGCAAAACCGCGCTAATCCGTGGCTCATTGTCGTTTCTCGCGAAGGGCCGAAGCCGACCTGTCGGGGATCGGCGCTTATACCCTGCGGACCCGGGGCGAAGACCAGGCCATACGTTACATAATCGAACTCGAAGCGTGTTGTGAGATGCTGGCTGACAATCCTGCGCTAGGTCGAAGCTGTGACGATATGCGTCCCGGCTTGCGCCGAATAGAGTGCGGAAGTCATGTTGTGTTTTATCGCGAGGACAAGAATGGAATTCTCGTTTCTCGCATCCTGCACCAGCGTATGCTTCCAGAAAGACACGAACTCGACGACGATGAAGAGGAACCTTAGAGGGAAACGCAAGCCCATGCCGATGAAGAATCCACCGCACTCTGGCGGTTTTGTATTGCGCCAGTGCATCGAGCCTTTAGGCTTGACCATCACGCGGGCAGCCGCCGCCCTGGGAGTGACGCGCACCACTTTATCGGAATTGGTGAACGAAAAGCGCGGCATCTCTCCCGAAATGGCGGTGAGGCTTTCCAAGGTGTTCGGCGGAAGCCGAGAGCTGGCTGGTGCAACAGGCCCAATACGACCTCGCGCACGTACGCGCCGACAGGCTAAAGCTCAAGCGCCTGGAGTTTGCTTAGTACCTTCGTTTTTCGCTTAGTGCTGAAACCGGCCAAGCTCCAATCAGTCTAACTTCCCAGCGAAAGGCCACATTGCGCCCGCGTGTTAGTATAAAGACGATTCAACCCCACCCGATGTCCGCGCAACCCGATCTCTCTAAGCTTAGCGTTGGCCAGTTCGCCGAGCAGTTCCGCAGCGAAATGATCCCGCTCAGCAACACCTTCTCGTACTTCTGCGCCTCCGTCCCGATGAGCGAAGAAGACGTCAAGGAGTATCTCGAAGAGCCGATCGCGGCGCTTCCTCCGGCCATTTCCGCGCTCCTGCCCAAGGTCTCCATCATGCTGGTCCCGTATTTGGAGCGGGCCGACGGCGGCAAAGAAAAAGGAACCGCCCGGCGCGACGAATTCGTCTGCACCGAGAAGCCGCCGGAGAACCGGCTATCGTGGGCCACCCAGGTCGGCTTCGACAAGGAAGAAGTGCTGGTATTTGCCCTGAAGGACCAGGACGTTTCCGAGTATCACTACCGCTTCTACCATGTGCTGGCGACGCTGGCGGCGGATCACGGCTCCGACGAAGCGCTGTTGCAGTACAGCTCCATGCTGCGCGAAGAGATGAATGCGCGCGTCCACGGCGAGGTGGATGAAGAGAGCTGGCACATGAAGCAGGCGCTCCTGCGGCGCGATACCAACGTGCGCAAGGAGACCAAGGCATTTCGCGAGTATGTGCGGCAGTCGCTGGTCGACACGCTGACGCTGTACTTGCACGGGATCTGCTGCGACATCGACGTGGAGACCGGTCCGCGCCAGTTGCCGAGCCGCTATCTTCGTAAGCGGCTAAATTTGCTCTACAGCTTGTACCCGCCGCCGGAAGGCTACGCAGTTTTTCCCGAGCATCAGGAACGCATACAGTAGCCGGCTTACGAAATGTTACAACTCGGATCGTAACGAAGCTGCAATCTCGCACGTTCAAGACTGCATGGCGCTGTGGCCTCTGGATCCCGACGCAGTCTTGATGGTGCAAGTCTGCGGAGGCCATGAGCGGAGCTTCGAAACCCTGCTCGATCGGCACCGCGGCACAGTGGTGAATCATCTCTACCGGTTGGTTCGCGACCGAGCTATCGCGGAGGAGCTGGCGCAGGACGTGTTCCTCCGCGTGTACCGCTTTCGCAACCGCTATCAACCGGACGCCAAGTTCAGCACCTGGCTATTCCGAATCACCACGAATGTCGCTCTGAACTGGCGCAGAGACACGCGGCGCGAGTCAGCGCACTTGCGATTGGACGCGTCAACTCATGAAAGCCGCCGGATTCAGGTGCTGGATCAGAATCCGCGCGTCGATCAACAGCTTCTGGATGAGCATCGCGCCCGGGAGATCCGCGAGGCAATCGATGCATTGCCACCCAAGCAGTTGGCCGCTGTTCTGATGCATAAGTATGAAGGCATGGACTACGTGCAGATTGCCGAGGTGCTGGACTGCTCGATTCCGGCGCTGAAATCGCTGCTGTTCCGGGCGTATGAGACGCTGCGGCGCAGGCTGGCCCATTTTTCGCCCGAACGTGTAGCATAGTTCGATGAGAACCATCGCGCTTACCTGTCTGTTCCTTTTCGCCGCTTCCGCCCAGCCGGCGAGCAATTTTGTGCTGCTGGCTCACGGCGGCGCGGGCGACTACAGCAAGATGACGCCACAGGCCATCGAGGCCCGGCGCGATGTCATGGTGAAAGCGATTCGGGCCGGCTATGAAATCCTCGCGCGCGGCGGGGCCAGCCTGGACGCGGTGGAAGCCACCATTCGCGTGATGGAAGACTCCGGATTGTTCGACGCCGGCCGTGGCGCCTACTACACCAAGGAAGGCGTGCCGGAGATGGACGCGGCGATCATGAACGGGCGCACGCTGGAGGCCGGATCGGTCGCGTCGGTGAAGCACATCGCAAATCCAATTCACTTGGCGCGATTGGTCATGGAGAAGACGCCGCACGTGTTGCTGGTGGGCGAGGGCGCCGAGGAGTTCGCTAAATCGCAAGGAATTGAGCTGGTCTCCCCGTACTATTTCTACACCGAGCGTGAATGGAAGAGGTTCCAGGACGCTGAGAAGGAGAAGAAAGCGGGGAGCGGGCATGGGACTGTTGGAGTTGTTGCGTTGGATCAGGCGGGCAATCTCGCGGCCGGCACATCCACGGGCGGCACGGTTTTGAAAATGCCCGGGCGCGTGGGCGATTCGCCGATCATCGGCGCGGGCACGTATGCGAACAACGATAGCTGCGCGGTCTCAGCCACCGGCACGGGCGAGTACTTCATGCGCAACGTCGTAGCCTCGGACATCTGCGCGCGCGTGCGCTACCTGCATGTCTCGCTCGATCAGGCGGCGGACGACGTGGTGATGAAGGAGTTGGTGGCGCAGCATGGCGACGGAGGGGTGATCGCGCTGGACCGGCAAGGCAATATCGCGACGCCGTTCAACACCACCGGCATGCTGACGGGCGTGGTCCGGGCGGACGCCAAGATCAAGATGTCGGGATGGAGCAAGAGCGCGGAACCAGTTGTAGTGCCGGCGCGATGAGTTGGGCCTGGTACGCCGTCCTCTCGGCCTTCTTCGGCGCGCTGGTCGCGATCTTCGGAAAAATTGGCGTGCGCGACGTCGACAGCAACCTGGCGGTGGCTCTCCGCACCGCCATCATCCTATTCTTCGCCTGGGGCATTGTCGCCGTGCAAGGGAACGCCGCGGACCTGTTTCGCATCTCGCGCCATTCTCTTCTGTTCCTTTTTCTCTCGGCGATTGCAACGGGTCTCTCCTGGATGTTCTACTATAAAGCGCTGCAATTGGGCGAGGCATCGCGAGTAGCGCCGATCGACAAACTCAGCGTGGCGCTGGCGGTGGCGATGGCGTTTGTCTTTCTAGGCGAGAAGCCGACCACCGGCAATGTGCTCGGCGCGAGCTTGATCGTGGCGGGCGTGCTAGTGACGGTTTTCGTCCGCTAGCGGCTCTTCGGGCTCTTCCGATTCCAGCGCGTCCAGCACTTCCGGCTGGCTCGCAAAGCGCTTCAACACGCGGATGGACTGCCCGGCGGAGAATCCCGCATAGCGCAGGCGGCGGAAGGCGGCTGCCAGGTTCTTTTTTTCGCTGAAAAATGTGCCTAGCTGCTTGCCGCGATACTTGCGGCGCAGAAACTGCTCGATCAGATCGGTTTCATTGGTTTGCTGGTAAGTCTGCTCGGTCACTTGCTCGGCCAGCTTGGGCGCCACGCGCCGCTGGCGCAGGTCCCGCAGGACGCGCATCTTTCCCAAGCCTTGATCCTGCAAACGCGCGGCTGCATAAGCTTCGGCAAAGCGCTGGTCGTTCAGGTAGCCGGCTTCCTTCAGTTTCGCGAGGACCGCGTCCACGTCCTCCTGGTTTTGCGCGCGGCGGCGGAGTTTCTCACGAAGCTCGCCTGAAGAGTGCGCGCGTCCACCCAGGGCACGCAGTGCAACATTTAGGAGCTTTTCGCGATCTAACAGTTGAGGCGGGCGTTTCGCCATCACAAGGGAACACTAACAGATTCCAGACTGCTATTGTAGAGGTGAGTTAAAGGAAAGGACTGGCAAAAAATGGAAGATGACAACAAGTTTTCGTATTTCTTCCTGGGGTTGGGGTTGGGAGTGGCGGTGGGGCTGCTGTTTGCGCCAAAATCGGGCCCGGAGACCCGCGACCTGTTGCGCTCGAAGGCCGATGAGGGCAAGGAATATCTGAAGCGGCGGAGCAATGAGGTGCGTGACCAGGCGACGGACGCGATCGATCGCGGCAAGTCCACCGTTTTGCGACAGCGCGAGAACCTGGCGGCGGCTGTGGAGGCCGGTAAGCAAGCCTATCGCGACGCGGTGGCGAGCACGCCGAACGATTCGGTGGAAGGCATCTGATTCCGCCGGATGGAATCATGAAGGTTTGAGTCACGAAGGTTTGAGTCATGAAGGTTGAGTCATGAACGAGACCACACTGCTCTACGTGATGGCGGCTTTCGTCATCATCTCCGCGATCGCTCTGTGTATTCAGGCGGGCATGCTGGCCGGGATTTACAAAACCGTCAAGTCAATGCAGGAGACCATCAATCCACTCGTGCCGAAGGTGGAGAGTCTGGTCGAGAAGACCAGCGCGACCGTGGAGCAGAGCGGGCGGCAGATCACCGAAATCACGACGCGGGCCAGCAAGATTTTGGAATCCAGCAAGGACATTTTGGATTCCACCAAGCGGCAGGTGGCCATCGTGGAGGATCTGGTGGGCGACGCGGCGGTGCGAGCCAGGGTGCAGATGGATCGCGCGGAGCTGGTGCTGGACGACACCCTCAGCCGCGCGCATGAGACGATAGCTGTGTTCCACGATGGCGTTATGCGGCCGCTCCGGGAGATCAACGGTCTGGCGGCGGGCATCCGGGCGGCGCTGGGGGCGTTGGGGCGCGGTAATCGGCCGACGCCCGATCGGGCGACTAGCGACGAAGAAATGTTTATCTAATTCTACTGAGACGGCAGTCTACTGAGACGGTGGGGGCGCGCTCGGGGCCCCGGGCGCGACTCCGTTAGCGGGGCTCGACGAAGTGGAGCTCGTAGAAGTAGAACCGAACGGACTGCTTCCCGGCGCGCTACCTCCGAACCCAGCGCCGGGCTGTTGAGCCTGTTGCATCTGCTGCTGAACCTGCTGTTGCTGGGCTACTCCCGCGGCTCCCACCACGGTCTTGTCCTTCTTGATGTCGTAAACAAACTCCCACTCTTTGTACTTGGTGTGGTCGTTGACCACGTGAATCCCCTTGCCTTCGGCCGTGCTGGCGACGCCCGCGATGCCCCCGGTATTTCCCGTGGTGAAACCCGAGTTGGAAGGTGGCTGGCGCGGGTTGGTCAAAAGCTGTTGGATCATGTTCGCGGCTGGATTGCCTTGCGCACCGGCCCCGCCGGCCGCAGCTCCAGGGATCCCCGCAGCACCGGGAGTCCCAGACTGGGCACTCTGCTGCCCTGGAGTTTGTTGGAATGGAAATCCAGGAATCGGAGGGGCCGTCGGGCTCGGATAGGGCGTCTGCCCGGGATAGGGCGTCTGGCCGGGATAGGGCGTCTGGCCCGGAGGCGCGTTCGAAGGAGCGGACTGCCCCGGATATTGCGGCTGCGGCGGCGGAAATTGCGGTTGACCCGGCTGGTTGGGATCTGCGGGCTGTTGCACGGGCTGCCCCGGAATTCCGGGCTGTCCTGGTTGAACTGGCTGTTGGCCGGGTTGCGACGGGTCCTGCGATGGCTGCGGCTGTTGCTGTTGGTCCGGAGGCGGATTGGAATCCGGGTCGCCCGGTTGGCCGCCGGGGGGCGCTGTGGGAGTGAGGCGATCGCTCGGCCGCCGCAAAGCCATATTCAACGGGTCGGGTGCGGGCGCATTGGGATTATTGGGATCACTGGGCTGTGAGGAATTAGAGTTCTGCGAGGAATTGGAGCTTTGTGCCGAGTTGGAAGTCTGCGCCGAGGTTTGGCTCGAGTTCGGGCCGTTGCCGGTACTGCTGCCGGGGAGCGGAGGCGCGGGTTGAATCAACGAATCGGTAAGCTGGCCGGACGGGCCGACGTGCAGCAAGCGGTAGTCCTTGCCGGTCAGCGGGTCCTTATACCTGCGGCGCAGGAAACGGAGGTTGCGGGTGGTTTCGAGATCGTCGAGCGTTTGCGGGTACAGGCGGTACTTGCGGTAAAAAAGCTGGATGGCGCGCTGATACTGCAAGGCGCGGTCGATGGTCATCTGCTCGCGAGTGCGCTGCGATTCGAACGCGATGCGCGGGACCTCGATAAACAGCGTGATGGCGATGCCGGCGGCCAGCACGAAGACCAGCAACATCGCGAATCCGGATTCGTCGCGGCGCCGGCCACGCCTTTGACTTTTCATCCGGCCATCTCCGCTTCGAGCGGCAGCGTTTGCTGGTTGTTGCTCTTGAACTCGGTGTCTTCCACCACGGCCGAAGTGACGCCGATGCGTACGATCTTGTAGCGCTTCTTGATCATTTCGCCCTCGGCCGCGATCACGATGTCATCTCCGTCCAGAAAGAAGGCGCGCTTATCGCCCACTTTCGATTTGTTGACGAAGCCATAGAACTTGAGCGGGATGGGCGGCGCTTTCGGATCAGCCGGAACCACGACCGGCGGGGGCGGTTGAGGCCCCATGAACGGCCGGACGATCGCGATTTTGGCCGGCTCCTTGAGGATTTCAGCCGCAGGCGCGGCGCCGATCTCGAACAGCGATCGCGAGCTCGGATCCACGCTGACGGTTTTGAGTTTCGCGAGCAGGTCCAGGTGCAGGGTTGGATCGATGCTGGACGGTTCGATTTCCTTGATCTTGAGCGACGGCTTGAATTCGCGCGTACCGCTGCCCGCGTTTTGCACGACGCGAAAGGATGGCCTCTCGGGGCGCGCAGCTCCATAGGAAGTGGTCACCGGTGCGCGGCTGATGATTTGCGGCGCGGATGCCGGGCCTTCGCTTGGGTTGCGGTTGTAAAGGTAGACACCAACCCCGACCACGGCTGTGACGACCAGGATCGCGACCTTCTTGGGCTCCGCTCCCAGGTTGGACGGCATCCAGTTCATTGCGCGGAACCGTCCTCCTGGACGAAGGTGTCCAGCTTGAGCATTACGTTCAGACGGCCCCCGGATTGTTGCGGAGTGGCGTTCAGGCTTTCGATGATCAGCAGCCGGTTGGACTTGTCGAGCAGGTTGATGAAATGGATCAGATCAGGATACGTGCCCTCGAAATTGGCGGAGATCTGCAGCATGTCCAGCGTGTCGCTGCCTTCCACCGGTTCCAGAGCCCAGGCGCTGTCGCGCGGAGTGATTTTAGCCTGGCTGGCGAGATCGTTCAGCTCCCCCACGATGATGGAGTAGGCTGGACGGCGCGGCAGAAAAAAGCTCCTCATGAACCGCTCGCCTTCGCCGCGTCCGCTTTCGATCTTGCTTACCAGCACGCGAGTGCGGTCCAGCACGCCTTGCTGCTGGCGGATTTGCGAGTGCATTTCGAGCGCCTGCTGCGCGAGTTCCTGCGCCGATCCGCCGATGGGCCTCACTATAAAATACGCCGCCGCGAGATTGGCCGCCACCAGCACGCCCAGACCCAGCCGGATCACTGCGCGCGGATTGTTGGGAGGCCAAACGTTAAAGCGTCTCCCCACTTTAGAGCCTCTGAGCATAGCTCACCATGACGTGATAGCGGTAAAAGGGATCGGTTTGCGAAGGCGGCGTGGAAGTCTGCACGCTGTAGGGCCCGAACTGGGGCGCGCCCTCCAGATGTTTCAGCAGGTCGAGAATGGGCGCGACGTCTTTCGCGCCCACCACCATGTCGAGCAGAACCTGATTGTTTGAATTCACCTGCGGCAGCCGCACTGAGACCAGCCGGACGTTATACGGCATTACTTTTTCGAGATCCGCGAAAATCTTGGTCCAACTGATGGCTTTCCGATCGATGAGCGTGTTGAGGAACAAGCTGCGCTCCAGCACCTCCGCGTTCTCGGGCTTGCGCAGCGTGGCGTTCAGCTTGGCTTGTTGCGCGGCAATCGCACGGATCTGAGCGTTCTCCCGGTCGATTGCGATTCGAATGTCGGCCGCCTGGCGGTGTTCGGAGACGATGGTGAACACCTGGAAAATCAACAGTAAGCTCAGAAGAACAGCGATGGCAGCCGCGCCCGCCAGCATCGGCCGGTCCCGCCGGAAAGGCTCGGTCGCGAGATTGATGGGGACCCGTAGCGCCATGCTTTATGCCACCGACTCCAAGTATCCCAGCAGGCCGCTGTTGTTGCGGTTGGGTGAGCCGAAGCGCGAACGAATCGGCCGAACCGCGACGCCCCATTCGCTTTCCCAGCGCGGAGCGAACTCGCCGGCCTCAGTTCCGAATCCAGCCAACCAAACCACTTGCGGGCTCGACTTCAGCTCGTCTTCGATGTATGCGATGGTGGGGTGCAGCACCGATTCAATGTCCAGCACGCCCGCTTGATCCATTTCGATGCAGCGCGCCAGCTTTACCGCGTTGTCCATGAGCACCAGCACCGAGAGTACCCGCCCGCCGAGTTTGACCAACAACGTGATGCCGTTGGCCTCCAGCAGATTAAGCGCGGCAATCGACGAAGTGGTCACCAGCCCGGGATGGAAACCAGCGGCGCGAAACGGCGCTTCATATTGTTCCACAATTTCGGAAGACATCACGGCCGCCAGTATTTCCACTCTGCCGTCAGCCAAGCGAGGCTGCTCCACGTAGCTGACCATCGCGGTGTCCACTTCGAACGGGACGCTCTTCTTCAGCCGGAAGCGGACCAGCGCCTGTTGCTCGTCCGGATCCGGGGGGAAGGTGTCGAAATCGAGCACTGCGATGCGCGCGCAGTAATCCGGCAGAATCAATGCCGCGCGGCGCTTGCGATGGCCGTTGGCGGCGACCAGCGTGCCGATGTGCTCCAGCAAAACATGCGGCTGCTGGATGTTTTCGTGTACGGGTGATACCAGCAGCACTCCGGGTTCGAAGCGCGCAAATTCCGCCAGCGCGGGTTCCCCCACGGGCGCGAACGAGATGCCTTCTTCCGAAAGCTCGAAAGCGTGTGTTGGCGGCGGATCCTTGAGCAGATTGGCGAGTGACATCGCGTGGGCTGGACTAACCTTCGATGAAGGTTACCTTGTTGATCTCCTTCAATGTGGTGACACCCTCGCGAGCCTTGTCGATGGCTGAATCCCGCAGGAACGTCATGCCTTCCTCGCGCGCGGCGCGCTTGATTTCCGACGCCGGGCGCTTGTCGAGAATCATTTCGCGGATGTGCTCGCTCAGATCCAGCAATTCATGAATCGCGGTGCGTCCGCGGAAGCCCGTGCCACCGCACTCAAAACAGCCCGGACCTTCGTACAGCGCCACATCGCGCCATTCCTCTGGGTTGAGACCGCTTTCCACCAAATACGAATCCGGATACTGCACCGGTGTCTTGCAATAGGTGCAGATCACGCGAACCAGCCGCTGGGCCAGGATGCAGTTGAGCGCCGACACGAAATTGTAGGGCTCAACCCCCATGTTCAGAAAGCGCCCCAGAACGTCCAGCACGTTGTTGGCGTGAACCGTGGTGAACACCAGATGCCCGGTGAGCGCGGCGTTGATCGCGATCTGCGCGGTCTCCTGATCGCGAATTTCACCCACCATGATCTTGTCCGGATCATGACGCAGAATGGAACGCAGGCCGCGCGCGAAGGTCAGGCCCTTCTTTTCGTTCACCGGAATTTGCGTGATGCCCTTGATCTGGTATTCCACCGGATCTTCGATGGTGATGATCTTGTCTTCGTCGTTCTTGATCTCGCTGACGGCGGCGTAGAGCGTGGTGGTTTTGCCGGAGCCGGTGGGACCGGTCACCAGCACCATCCCGTAAGGCTCTTTGATGTAGCGCCGGAATTTGACCAGGTCGGACTCCGAGAAACCGACCACGTCGAGCGAAAGCTTGGCGAATTTCTCGCTCATCGATTCTTTGTCCAGCACGCGCAGCACGGCGTCCTCGCCATGGATGGTCGGCATGATGGAGACGCGGAAATCGATCAGGCGGCCCTTGTAGCGCACCCGGAAGCGGCCGTCCTGCGGGATGCGGCGCTCGGCGATATCCAGTTCGCTCATAACCTTGATGCGCGAAATGATGGTGGAGTGCCAGTCCTTCGAGATCGGCGGCATGGCATAATGCAACACACCATCGATACGATACTTGATGGCCACTTCTTGATCGCGCGTCTCGATATGGATGTCGCTGGCGCGCCGTTCGAGAGCGTTGAAGATGGTGGTATCCACCAGCTTGATCACCGGCGCGATATCGCTGTCGGCGGTCAGCTTGTCGATGGAGAGCGTTTCGTCCTGGTTTTCTTCCTCGCCGATCATCACGTCCAGCGTGAAGCCTTCAGTGACCTCCTCCAGCACGCGCTGCGATTGCTCGGTTTTCTTCAGCAGGTCCGAGATCTGCGACAGTGTCGCGACCTTGACGTGCAGCTTCTTCTGCAGCAGGACCGCAAGCTCATCGATCAGGTTCAGATTGCGGGGGTCCGCGAGCGCGATGTCCAGGTGCCCGTTTTGCGACTGGATCGGCACGAAGTTGTAGCGGAACATCAGATCCACCGGGACCGAGTGGAACAGCTCGTGATCGATGCGCACTTCACGCAGGTCCACAAAGTCGCAGCGGTAGCGCGTGGCTACGGCCTTGGCCTGGGCGATTTCGTCGGCCGGCTGAACGATTTTAAGAGTGTCGCGGGCTGCCATTCCTTGTATTCCTCGTCTTCCCTGTATTCCTCATCTGAGCGTGTCCGCCAATGAGAAGATCGGCAAATACAGCGCCACCAATACGAAAGTAACGAAACATCCCATGAAAATCATGATGGCGGGCTCGATCAGCGACAAACTGGCCGACATCCGGGTATTGACGTCGTCTTCATAGAATTCGGCCACGCTCGACAACATTTGCGGCAGCGCGCCGGTGGATTCGCCCACTTCGATCATGTCGATGGAAAGCCCCGGAAAGATTCCGGTTTTGGCCAGCGAAGCCGAAAGCGACTGGCCTTCCTTCACCATTTGGCCGGCTTCCGCCAGGTTGTTCTTGAGCAGGCGCGTCCCGAGCGAACTGGACGCCGTTTCCAGGGCCTGTAACAGCGGGATGCCGCCGACCAACAGAGTGCCCAACACGCGGGCGAACTGAGCTACCTGGTATTTGATCCAGATTTCACCTACCAGCGGCAGCCGCATCCGCCAGCGATCCACACGCAATTCACCCTTTGCAGTCTTCGACCAAAACCGGAAGCCGATGGCGGCCAGCACCAGAGCGATAAAGCCGAACAGGATGTAGTTGCGGGCCGTCGTTCCCACCGCGATCAGGATCTGGGTGGCCGCGGGCAATTGCGCCGACATGCTTTGATACAGCTCGGCGAACTTCGGCACCACGAAGGTCACCAGAAACACCATCAGGCAGATCACCAGCACCAGCAGCAGGCAGGGATAGACCAGCGACAGCACCAGCTTCTTGCGCACCGCCAAAGCCAGCTTCTGATAAGTAATGTAGCGGTCCAGCACCTCTCCCAGCGAGCCGCTCTTTTCGCCCGCCAGCACCGAAGTGACGTACATGGGCGGAAAAACGCCCTGCCGGGCGAATGCATCGGACAGCAGCGAGCCGTTCTTCACTTCTTCGCGGACTGCCTTGATGTGCGGGGCCAGCTTCTCGTCGGTGAGGCGCTCCGACAGAAGATCCAGCGCCTTCAAAATCGGGAGCCCGGCGCGGATCAGCGTCACGAACTGCTGGTTGAAGATCAGGAACTTCTCCAGGTTGATCTTCCGCTTGCGTCCGCCACCGGCCACCATGCCCGCGAGTGCGCGGCGGGGCTTGACGGAATAAATCAGAAAACCCTGCTGCGAGAAGCGCTCGCGCAAATCCCTTTCGGAGGCCGCTTCAGCCACCTGCTGGTGCATTTGGCCGCGCGGATCGGCGTACTTGAGAACGAACTCGGCCACTATTCGCTCCCTTCGCCATCCACCAGCGTCGCGCCGGCGGGCATCTGGAACTTGAACAGAGCGTCGTCCACGGGAGGGTTCAGCTTTTCGCCGTCAAACTGGAAGGTCAGGATGGACAGGTCCTGCCCGTTGACGATCAGGCGCTGGATCTGGTCATCGGGCGCGATCAGCATCTGTACCTTTTCGTAGGGCAGCTTATCGTTCTTGGCTTTGGCGGTGACCAGATAATTGGCGCCGTCGGGCTGCACTTCAAAATCCCGAAAATCCTTGGCAAAATCGAGCTTGCCCAGCAGGAACGCCAGCGGCGCGCGCATATCTTCGCTCGCCTTCAGCTTGGCCTTCTCCACGCGGTGCGCATCGGGGGTGTAGAGAAAAACGTCCTTGCCATCGGAGACGAAAAGCTTGCCGGAAGGAGCGCTATAATCCCAGCGCATGCGGCCGGGTTTGCGCAGGGTGAGTTCGCCGGACTCGCTCTTCCGCGCGTGGCCCTGGACGCTATAGGACTCGACAAAATGGACTTGCAGGGTTTTGGCGCGATTGTAGCGTTGCTCGATGCCCTTGAGCAACGTGTTCAGATCCACGTCGGCGGCCTGAGTCGGCAGGCAGGCGAGGGACACCCATAGCAGCAGACGCTTCACATTAGTGTTGACGTAATAACGAGGCGGTGTGTGCAGAGGTCTGTAAGTCTATGATTTATTTATGTTATTCCGGGAAGACGGTCCGAACTTGGAAGGTCGAGTCGGGAGCGCCCAAGGGTGCGATGCCCTCCTGTTCGTTGTAGGCCGTCACCGATCCGTATTGGCCGCTTTGCGGGTCGCGATGCACGATCAGCCGGCGGCCCGGCACGTCCAATACCCAATATTCGGCGATTCCGGCTCGGGCGTAGAGCGCGGCTTTGATGGTGAGATCGAAAGCGAGTGAAGTGTCGGCGATTTCAATCACGAGATCGAGGTCCTGCGGTTGGGGCGTAGCCGACCGGAAGGTGGAGTAGTCACGCTTCAATACAATCAGGTCGGGTTGAGGTTGATTGGTCGGATTGTCCTCTGGGGCGACATCAATGGGAGCCTCGGTATTAACAAATCGAAGTCCAAAGACCTGGATCAACCAGCCGAACAACAAAGTTAGTGTATCTACGTGCGGGCGATTCTTCCCCATCTTGTCGATCAATTCCCCTTCGATCAACTCGACACGCTGCTGCTCGAAGATGCCGAGCGCTTCCAGCCGATCGCACTCGGGGCGGCTCCAGCGCTTGCGCGGAGGGTCTTGAACGGCCGGAGGCGACAGTCGTTCAGTGAGCGATGCGGGCATACTGTAATTCTAGCGCGCTCATAATGGGGGATGGCCAAACCGCCCTCCACTGAAGACGCGCTCGCGGCGATCCATGCCATCCGCCAGACGCCGGAGAAGCACGATCTGAAGCGCGACCTGGCGCCGTTCTTGCGGCATAAGAGCAATCACGTGGTGGCCGCGGCCGCTGCAACCGTCGAGCGCCTCGAGGCGAGCGCCCTCGCGCCAGATCTGGTGGAGGCTTTCGAGCGCCTCATGCACAATCCCGCGAAGCTCGACTCCGGCTGCAAGGCTTTGATTGCGATCACGCAGGCTCTGGTTCAAATGGACGACTCGGCCGCCAAAGTCTATTTCGCCGGCATTCGGCACGTCCAGATGGAGGGCAGTTTCGGGCCACCGTCGGATGCGGCCGCACCGCTGCGGGGGCTCTGCGCGCGTGGTTTGGCGCGGATGGGCCACCCGGATGCGTTGCTCGAATGCGTCACGCTGCTGGCCGATCGCGAGGTTCCCGCCAGGGCCGGAGCCATTCGCGCCATCGCCGATGCCGGGCGTCAAGAGGGCGTACTGCTGTTGCGGTTGAAGGCGCTGGTGGGCGACAAGGAAATGGAAGTGACGGGCGAGTGCCTGGGCGCTCTGCTGAGTCTGGACCCGGCGGCGTCGGTCGAATTCGTCGCGAAGTTCCTGGATTCCGGCGCGGACGGAATCGGCGAACTCGCTGCGCTGGCGCTGGGCGAATCGCGATTGGCGGCGGCGTTCGATGTTTTGAGCCAGGCTTGGGAACGAGGCGGGACGCAAGAACAGCGCCGGACGCTGCTGGTGGCGATCGCGATGCTGAGGAGCGACCCGGCCCTCCAGTTCTTGATCGAGCGATTGTCCGCCGAGAGCGGCCCCGTGGCAGCGGATGCTCTGGCGGGACTGGCATTCTATGCACGCG
Source organism: Bryobacterales bacterium (assembly GCA_003166865.1). GTDB lineage: Bacteria > Acidobacteriota > Terriglobia > Bryobacterales > Bryobacteraceae > Palsa-89. The sequence continues at coordinate 27,109 of PMUP01000093.1, read as the reverse complement.
ATGAAGCCGTGCTGGCGCGAGTGGAGGCGATCATCCGGCAGCGCGGCGATGGGGCGCTAGAGGCGGTGTTCGCGCGGGAATTTGCCCGGCCATGATCGACATTCGCAAACACATGCCGACTGCAAAAACGAGACTCCAGTGAAAGCGCTCACCATGCCCGAGCACCGCACGATAGACGTCTCAGAAATCATCGAACGTCAGAAAGTTAGCGGCTTTGTCCTCAGGTTGGTGGTGGTTTCCTGGATCATCACTTTCCTTGACGGCTTCGACACCAACCTCATCAGCTTCGCAGCGCCCTATTTTGCCTCGGATTACCACTTGAGCCGAGTCCAGCTTGGAAACATTTTCGCGATGGGTTTGCTGGGCACATTGATTGGGGGCTTCCTATTGGGCTATGTGGGCGACCGCATCGGGCGCAGGCCCTCGGTCATTCTATCCGGCGCTGGTTTTGGCGTACTTACGCTGTGTTTTGCATTCGCTACCGGCTATTGGTCACTCTTCGGCCTACGGCTGATCAGCGGCATTCCGCTGGGCGGAATATTGCCGCTCGCTTGGGCGCTCAACATGGAGTACGTTCCGAAACGATATCGCTCCACTGTCGTAACCGTCATTATGATGGGCTTTTCCGCTGGTACAGGTTTCGGGGGGCCGATTGCGGTCTGGCTAATACCCAAGCTGGGCTGGAAGGCCGTTTTCGTTCTCGGCGGTCTGGCCGCTTTGCTGTGCACGGTGATTCTGTTCCTGGCGCTGCCGGAATCGATTCGTTTCCTGGCCAGCAAACGACGCGAGCCCGCTCGCATGGCCGCCATACTGAACCAGATCGCGCCAGGCCAAAGCTTTTCGCCACAGGCGACTTATGTTGTCGCCGACGAGCCCACCGTAAAAAAGGATTTCAAACCGTCGCTTCTTTTTCTCGGCGAGCTGAAGAAAATTACGCCACTCATCTGGCTGGCTTACCTCGCCAGCTCTTTCGCGGTCTACTTCCTGGTGAACTGGACGCCACTGGTCCTGGAAAGTCTCAAATTCAGCCGGCGAGAAGCGGCTACGGCAGCGTCGCTCATCTCGCTCATGGGAGCGATCGGCGCCCTGTGTCTCATGCGCTTCACCGATCGTCGCGGCGCCATGGCAGTGACGGTAATGCCGGTGATGACTTTCATTTTGCTTCTGGTCGCGGGCTTTGCAGACGTCCCGCACTCTGCTTTTCTGGTGCTGGTAGCCTGCATCGGGTTCTTCCTGGTGGGTGGACAGCTTGGTGTGATCAGCCTTTGTGGCGTATTCTATCCGACCGCGTACCGAGCCAACGGGGCCGGCTGGGCCAGCGGTGTGGCCAAGATCGGTTCGGTGCTGGGTCCGCTGGCCGGCGGGTGGGTTCTGTCCACGAACATGCCGGTGAGAAACATTTTCGGCGTCTTGGCCATCTGCCCCGCCATCTTCGCGGTGTGTATCTACGCGGTAGGCCGGATGCATAGCCGCATGTTGGGTCACGAGGCGCTGGCCGAGCTGGAGCCCAGCCGGCTGCCGGTGTCCATCGAGTAGCAATGACAGGCGGAGTAGCCGGTCCGGCGCGATATCTTCTGCTAGCATTATTTTCAAACTCCTAACGGTAGGGTGAACCAAGGACCAGTTGGAAGCTGCCAAGCCCAGTAGGGCGCGTGATTATCTCGATCTCGAAAAATGGGCTGCGCAAACGCCCGATGCCATCGCTCTAGCCGCGCCTGGCAAAGAACCACTTACGTATTCCGGCCTATGGCGCCACGCCTCCGCGATGAGTGAAGCCTTCCTCGGAGCGGGAATTCACTTTGGCAGCGTCGCAGCTTTGGCGCTTCCCAATGGACCCGCATTTGTGACCGCGACTCTAGCTACTACGCTGCAATCAGCGTGCGCGCCGTTGGACTTGGGCCTCACCAAAGACGAGTATCGGTTGTACTTGCCTCGCATTGGCGGATCGACACTGATCTACGAAGCGGGTAAGAGCGGGCCGGCTGTAGAAGTGGCCCGAGAACTGAAAATGCGGCTCATCGCCATCCGGTCATCGCCGGATGCTCCAGCGGGCGTCTTCTGCGTTGACAAGGTCGAGGGCTCGGACCCGGAGATCCCGGGCCGGGAAACAGACGCTGCGTTTTTGCTGCTGACGTCGGCCACCACCGACGCTCCTAAGCTGGTCCCCTGGAGCCGCTCCAACGTCCGCGCTGCGGTGTCGCAGGATTCGCGCGCCCTGGAAATGACGCCCGCGGACCGGTTCCTCAGCCTGATGCCGTTGTGCCACGCGAGCGGCCTCTATACTTTATTGACACACTTGTTCTCCGGCGGCAGCGTGTACTGCCCTTCGTCTTTCGAAATGGCCTCGTTTCTCGAGTCGCTGCAGGTGTTTCGTCCTACTTCGTTTTCCGCCGGTCCCGCCGTTCACCGGGTCGTCCTGGCGCACGCGCAGAAAGCCCCGGATTTCTTCCACCGGATTCCCTTGCGCTATGTTCGCTCCGCTGGAGCACCACCCCAACCGGGCATGCTCGCCAAGCTCGAGGAGCTTTTGGGCGCGCCCGTCCTCGATAGTTACGGCCTCACGGAAATGGTCGGCGCCACTCGCAGCACGCCTACCCTGCGAAGGCCCGGCTCGGTGGGGAAAGCCATCGACGGGGAAATGGCGATCATGGACGATTCGGGTCGCCTGCAGCCTCCGGAAACCGAAGGCGAAGTCGTGGTACGGGGACCCATGCTGATGTCTGGATACCTCGACGATGCCGAAGCAAACGATGCTGCCTTCGACGAAAATGGCTGGTTTCGCACGGGCGACATCGGCCGGCTCGATCACGAAGGCTATCTCTTCCTGGTGGGCCGTCGCAAGGAAATCATTAACCGGGGTGGCAAGAAGATCAGTCTGCCAGAAGTGGACAATGTGTTAGCTGCCCATCCCGCGGTGGCTGAAGTTGCCGCTTTTGCCATTCCTCACCGCACGCTCGGCGAAGACGTTGCAGCCGCCGTCGTGCTGCGCGTTGACGTCGAGGCCTCGGAGCTGGACTTGCGACGTTTTGCCGCCGAACGCCTGGCGGCCTACAAAGTTCCCCAAAAGATTGTCTTCGTCGAAAATATTCCCAGGACCGCGCTCGGAAAGGCGAAACGAAGCGCGCTCGCTGAACGGTTTCGGGATCTTTCCATGGCGGCGCCCGCCCCGCCCGCATTGTGCGATGCTCGGAAACCGACCGACACCCAGCTCCGGCTCCTCGAAATCTGGCGGAGAATCCTAGGCAGCGAACAGATCGCAGTCGAAGATAACTTCTTCGAATTGGGCGGCGATTCCTTGACGGCCGCACTGATGCTGACTCAAGCTGCCCAGTCCCTCAACATCGGCCCCAACGTGCTCCCGGAAGCCGACTTTTTCGACCAGCCGTCCGTCGCCGCTTTGGCCCGGATGCTGGAGGCGTGCGCGAGCCGAACAGGGTTAGAACCCGAGCTCCCCAATCGGCTGCTATTCCTGCGAAATGCTGGATCCCGCATTCCGCTTTTCTGTTTTTCCACCACCACACTCGATCCACACCGGTTTCGGCATCTGTCGCGATCGCTGGGCCCCGACCAGCCATTTATCGTGGTTTGTCCGTCTCCGGCGGTCCAGGACAATCGACGCCTGGAGATTGCTGAAGTCGCCCGCCAATCGGTGGTTTCTATTCGCGCGCTGCGAAATCACGGTCCGTATTTTCTCGGTGGGTATTGTTACGGAGGAGTGGTAGCTTTTGAAACGGCCCTACAGCTCACCGCCGAGGGAGAGGAGGTCGCGCTGCTGGCGCTTTTTGACACGCCGACGCCGGGCTACCCGAAGATTGCGCGTGAATGGAAGAGTTATATGCGCCACGGAGCCGCCATCCTCCGCTCCCTGACGCGGGGGAAAGTTCCGATTACGACAGCAGACCTCGCCGCTCACTTGCGCACCCTGGCGCGGATCGCAACCGATCGATGGTCAGCCAAGGCCAATCGCCGGTCCGCCAAAGCCAATCGCCGGTTAGCCGAAGCCAAGCCCGCGCGCGTCTCGGCACGAGCGGCGAATTCACGAACGGATGATGATTGGAACAGTGTGCTCATGCGGGAGTATGTTCCGCACGTTCTCTCTTCTCCCATCGTTCACTTTTGCGCCTCGGATGAGCCGGTCAGCACGCAGGTGCTGAGAGATCCGCGCTTAGGCTGGCGTGACTTTGCGGGCGCTGGCTTCGAGTCGCACCTGGTGGCTGGTGACCATGTGTCTATTCTTGAGGAGACCAACTCCCCTGGGCTAGCCGTCAAGTTGGGGACAGTCCTTAAAGCAGCTAATGAAAATCGTGGCTGAGCGCATTGACCGCTTCGGCTTTTCTGTGATCTAATTCTAGGCAACAAAATCGTCTCGCGATCGCGCGCCTCCGGAGAGTGCAATGCAGAAAAAGACGCTCAGTTTCCTTGCTTTAGTATTTCTCGTGCAGGTTATCTTACCCGATGCAACCCGCCTGGCACGAGCGCAGGCTGAAAAAGCTCCCTATCCAGCCATGGCCCCACTCGATCAGTATTTGATGCCGGACCAGAATTCCGAAATCGCGCTGGCTCGCAGTGCTGCTCCAGCATCCATTTCTGACGCCGCCGAAGTGATGGTGCTGGGACGGCAGGGATACACGACCGCCGTGAAGGGCAGGAATGGCTTTCTCTGTATAGTGGAACGATCATGGGGCGCCGGCACCGATGAACCGGAGTTCTGGAATCCCAAAGCGCGCGGCCCCATTTGCTTCAATCCGCCAGCCGCAAGGACCTTTGTGCCCATCTTCCTGATGAAGACCAAATTGGTGCTGGCAGGAAAATCGAAGACGGAGATCGTTCAGGCGACCGCATCTGCACTGGATAAGAAGGAATTGCCCGCCCTGGAGCCTGGCGCGATGTGCTACATGCTGTCGAAGCAGCAGTACTTGAACGACGAAGGCAAGAGCTGGCACCCCCATCTGATGTTTTTTGTTGCGGGCAACGCGGAGAAGAGCTGGGGAGCCAATCTGCCGGGCTCGCCGGTGATAGCGACGGACGACCCTCAAGAACGGGTGACTATTTTCATGGTCTTGGCCGGCAAATGGTCCGATGGGACACCGGCTGCGCAGGCTACGCACTGACCTTAATGGGCGGATTGCCGGCCAGTCTCGCAGCCTGCGCCTCTACTGCTGCGTGCCACGCTTACTGCTTAATCCAGCAAATGCCCCATCTTTTGCTTCTTGGTCCTTAAATACCCTTCGCTCGATTCGTGCGGGGCGATAACACAGGGAATCCGCTCGGCCACCCGGATTCCGGCATTCTCCAGCGCGGCGATTTTCTCGGGATTGTTCGACAGCAGGCGCACGCTCTTGATCTTGAAGTAGCGCAGAATCTCGGCGGGCATGCGATAGTCGCGCAAGTCGGCTTCGAAACCCAGGCGCTCGTTGGCTTCCACCGTGTCGGCGCCGCCGTCTTGCAGTTCGTAGGCCCGCAGCTTGTTCAGCAGGCCGATGCCGCGCCCCTCCTGATGCTCGTAAATCAGCAGCCCACGGCCCTCTTCGGCGATCAGGTTCAGCGACAGCTCCAGCTGCGACCGGCAATCGCACCGCAGACTATGGAACACGTCGCCGGTCAGGCACTGGGAGTGGATGCGGACCAGCGGCGGCTCGCTCCCCGCTGCCACGTCGCCCATCCGCAGGACCACGCACTCCTCCACCTCATATTTCTGCGGCTCACATTTCTGCGGCGCGCCGTCGTAAGCTCCTTCGAAGCCATAAATGCGGAAATGGCCGAATCGGCTGGGGAAATTGGCTTCGGCGATTTTGCTAAGCATGGGTCGGGAGTCGAAGAACGGGATTGCATTCATTATAATGACCCCAGGCGCCCCATGGAATCTCAACAACTGTTGACCCTGCTGCTGCGGGTGGCGGTGGCGGCGTCGCTGGCAAGCATCCTTTCGCGGTTCAGTGCGTTTCAATTGATGTTGATGCGCGAAGACCGCACTTTGGTGCAGCGCGTCAAGCTGGCCTTGATGTTCTGGGTCGTGTACGGAGCCAGCGTCCTCTTCCGCGTGCTGAATCAGGCCAAATATGACGCCGTGGACCTCGGCCTCGAAGGAAGCCTGCTCTCCGGCATGGTAGGCGGCTACGTTACCGGCCTGCTTTCCGGTATCTTGATTTCGATTCCGGCCGTCGTCCATGGCGAGCTGATGACGATGCTGTTGTTCGCGGGCGTAGGCGTGCTGGGGGGATTGCTGCGCGATCTTGCGCCCGAAAAGGAAGACGTCTGGCGCTTCTCGCCCATCTTCAGCCTGAATCCGCGCCGTCTTCGTCAGCGGCCGTATCAGCTTCGCCTTCTGTTTCAACTGGGCTGCGTGTTCAGCATCATTTTCAGCGGGCTGCTGCGCGTGGAGGTCTCCCATCTGCGGAAAGACGGCGTGTTTCTCGCGCCCATCTGGACGGAAACCGGTTGGGCCCTCGCGGCCTATGCCAGCTCGGTGTTTGCCGTCATGCTGCCGCTCAAGATCTGGAACAACACGCGCAATGAGAAAAAGCTCGAAGCGCAACAACTCCGTTTGAACGAAGCGCGGCTGGCGGCCCTTACCAGCCAGATCAATCCGCATTTTCTGTTCAACACGCTCAATTCGGTGTCATCGCTGATTCGCACCAATCCCGAGCAGGCGCGCGGCGTCGTCTACCGGCTTTCCAGTATTCTGCGCCGGCTGCTCCGCAATACCGACAATCTCACGCCGCTGCGCGAGGAGCTGGCCTTCATCGACAATTACATGACAATCGAGATGGTCCGCTTCGGCGAGAAGCTGCGGTTCGTGAAGGATATCGATCCCGAGACGCTGGACCGGATGGTGCCCAGCATGCTATTGCAGCCCTTGATCGAGAACAGCATCCGGCACGGGCTTGCCACCAAGGTGGATGGCGGCATGATTCGCGTCCGCAGCTACCTGGCCGATGGCCGGCTGCACTTGGTGGTGGAAGACGATGGCGTGGGTATTCCGGAGGCCCGCCTCGCGACGCTGTTCGAGCAAGGCATCGGCGTGAGTAACGTAAATGAGAGGATGAAAGTGCTATACGGGCCGGATTACCGGATGTGGATCGACAGCAAGCCAGGCGAAGGAACCCGTACCGGCATCGAAATTCCTGACGTCCAGGTAATTAGCGAAGTTGAAATCCCGGCCGCTGGCTGAGCATCGATATGACCGTTCGCCTCCTGATCCTCGCGATCTTCGCCAACGCCGCCGCGGCCTGGGCAGCTCCGAACATTGAAGAGCCGAGCGTGAATCCGGTTATCGATCGCGGTTACCGCCAGATGTACGACCTCAACTTCGACGAAGCCCACAAGACCTTCGCGCAATGGGAGCGCGACCACCCGGCCGACCCGCTCGGGCCGGTTTCCAACGCCGCTGCCTTTCTGTTCGCTGAATTCGACCGGCTGAATATCCTCCACTCGGAGTTTTTTGTCGACAACAGCATCTTTCATCGCCGCCCGAAAGTGACGCCTGACGCCGCGGTGCGCCAGGCTTTCGACCAGGAATTGGACAAGTCCGCCGGACTCTCGGATAAGATCTTGCTGCAAACGCCCGACGACCCCGACGCGCTCTTCGCGAAAATCTTGACGCTCGGCTTGCGTGCCGATTATGAGGCGCTGATCGAACGGCGCGACTTCGATGCCTTGAAGGTGATCAAGAGCAGCCGCGCCACTGCGGAAAAGCTGCTCATGATCCAGCCCAATTACTACGACGCCTATCTCGCCATCGGCGTGGAGAACTATCTGTTCAGCTTGAAACCCGCGCCCATGCGCTGGATTTTGCAGGCTGGCGGCGCCCAGACCGATCACGATCGCGGCGTGGAAGATTTGCGCTTGACAGCAGAAAAGGGAGGCTATCTGAACCCCTACGCGCGGCTGCTGCTGGCCGTGGCGGCGCTCCGCGACAAAGATGTTCCCAAGGCCCGCGATCTGCTGAGTGCTCTCACCCGCGAATTTCCGCACAACCGCCTCTACGCGCAAGAGCTCGCCCAGCTCCGGTAGAATAGCCGAATGACCCGGAGCGCCTGCCTGTGACGAAGATCGCCGGAGTTGCCAGCGCTTTACCTCAACACAAGTACGATCAGCGCGTGCTGTTATCGGCGCTGCAAAAGCATTGGGGCCCGAAGGTCGATAATCCCGTGTTCCTGGAACGCCTGCAAGCCCGCGTGGGCGTGGAGACGCGCCACCTGGCCCTGCCCATCCAAGAATACTACGGGCTCACGTGGGGCACGGCGAACAATCATTGGATTGAGGTCGCACAAGATCTCGGGCAGAAGGCCCTCTGCTGCGCGCTGTCGCGTTCGGGATTTGCAACCGAAGATCTCGGGGCGATCTTCTTCGTTTCCGTCACCGGCATCTCCAGCCCCTCCATCGATGCGCGCCTGGTGAATCGGATGAGCCTGCCGGTGAACATCAAGCGCGTGCCCATTTTCGGACTGGGATGCGTTGCGGGCGCGGCCGGCATCTCGCGCGCGGCGGACTATGTGCTCGCTTATCCCAAGCAAGTGGCGGCGGTGGTGTCGGTGGAGCTGTGCTCGCTGACGCTGCAGCGGGAAGACATCTCCATCGCGAATATCATTTCTTCGGGATTGTTTGGCGACGGCGCGGCCGCGGTTTTGGTATCGGGTGCCGAGCGAACCGCCGACGGTCCCGAGATTTTGGCCACGCGATCGGTCTTCTACCCCAATTCCGAGCACGTGATGGGCTGGGACATTTCCGAAAAAGGCTTCCGCATTGTGCTTTCGCGCGAAGTGCCGGAAGTGGTGCAGGACCATCTGGCATCCGACGTGGACGCGTTCCTGGAAGAGCAGGGCCTGTCACGGGCGGACATCGGATCGTGGGTGCTGCACACCGGCGGCCCGCGCGTGCTGGAAGCCACCGCGGCCGCGCTCGAGTTGCCCGAGGGCGCGCTCTCGGCATCCTGGGATTGCTTGAAGAGAACCGGCAATCTTTCGTCCGCATCCGTGTTGTTGGTCCTCGAAGAAGTCATGACCAAGCGGCGGCCGGCGCCGGGAACGTACAGCATACTCGCTGCCATGGGGCCGGGCTTCTGCTCCGAACTGGTGTTATTAAGGTGGTAAATCAAGCCGACATCTTCGTCGTCGGAGGCGGACCCGCAGGATTGGCGGTTGCCATTGCGGCGCGCCTCAAAGGCTTCGATGTCGTGGTTGCCGATGCCGCCGAACCACCTATCGACAAGGCCTGCGGCGAAGGACTAATGCCGGATTCGCTCGCGGCGCTACGCCAGCTGGGCGTCGTTATCGATCCCGAGCAATCGTTCGCGTTTCGCGGGATTCGTTTTATCGGCGCGGGCGGCAGCGTGGCAGCGGATTTTCCGCGAGGGCACGGCATCGCGGTGCGGCGCGTCCGGCTGCACCAAGCGCTGATTGACCGCGCGCAGGAGGTTGGCGTGAGGCTTCTGTGGCGCACTCGCGTGACAAGCGTTCGCGATGTGGGCGCCCGCTGGATCATCGGCGCCGACGGCGGGAATTCGCGCGTCAGGCGATGGGCCTCGCTGGATGCCGTCCGCAGCGAATCGCACCGCTATGGATTCCGCCGGCACTATCGCGTTCGTCCCTGGACCGATTTCATGGAGGTTTACTGGGCCGATGGATACCAGCTGTACGTCTCGCCGGTGGCGCGTGACGAGACTTGTGTCGCGTTGCTCACTCGGGATCCGCACGTGCGTTTGAACGATGCGATCCCGCGCTGTCCAGCGCTGGCGCGGAAAATTGCGGGAGCTGCTTCTCTTGACAACGACCGGGGGGCGATCACGGCCACGCGCCGCCTGCAACGGGTCTATTGCGGGCGCATCGCGCTCATCGGCGACGCCTCGGGCTCCGTCGACGCGATAACTGGCGAAGGCATGGGCCTGGCGTTTCGACAAGCGCTGGCGCTCGCTGACGCCCTGGCCGCGGACAACTTGGATCAGTATCAAACTGCCCATCGGCGCCTGGCGCGTCGTCCTGCGTTCATGGCTCAACTCATGTTGATGCTGGATCGCTTTCCGCGCCTCCGTCCAAGGGTTTTGCAAACCTTCGCCGCCCAGCCCGTCATTTTTGAACGCCTGCTCGCCGCGCACGTCCACGCATGACGCCGGACGAAAATTTCATGGGTGAAGCCTTGGCCTTGGCGCGCCAGGCCGAAGCGAGCGGCGAAGTGCCGGTGGGCGCCGTAGTTGTCATCAATGGCGAGATCGCCGGGCGCGGATTCAATTCACCGATCGCGAAGTCCGATCCCACCGCGCATGCCGAGATCCTGGCGTTGCGAGAAGCAGGCGCGATCGTTCGCAACTATCGATTGGAAGCAGCCACGCTCTACGCTACCCTGGAACCTTGCGCGATGTGCGCTGGAGCTTTGGTGGCCGCGAGGATACGGCGGCTGGTTTTCGGCGCGCGTGATTTGCGATTCGGCGGAGTGCGCAGCAAATTCCGCATCGCCGATTCGGAGCTGGTGAATCATCGCGTGGAGATTGTGGAAGGCGTGCTCGCGCCGGAGTGCGTGGAGCTGGTGAAGCGATTTTTTGAGCAGCGGAGGTAGCTGGCGGTATGGACATCACAGGCAAAGTCGCGCTGGTGACCGGCGGAGCATCCGGCTTGGGAGCGGCCACGGCGAAGATGATCGTCGAGGAAGGCGGGCACGTTGTCATCGCCGATTTGAACGCTCAAGCCGGCCAGGCTCTCGCGAAGGAGTTGGGCAATCACGCGCGCTTCGTTCACACTGACGTGACAGATCCGGCCCAAGCCGAAGCCTCCGTCAAGACCGCGATGGACGCCTTCGGCGCGCTGCACATCTCGATCCAATGCGCCGGCATCGCCGACGCGCAGCGCGTGATTGGGAAGAACGGCCCTGCCGACCTCGAGCGATTTTCGAAAGTTGTCCGCATCAACCTGATCGGCTCATTCAATGTCGCGCGGCTGGCGGCGTGGGCCATGTCAACGAATGCGGAGAACGACGAAAAGGAGCGCGGCGTGATCATCAACACGGCATCGGTGGCGGCCTTTGATGGTCAGATCGGCCAAGCCGCTTATTCAGCCTCGAAGGGCGGCATCGCGGCCATGACGCTGCCGCTCGCGCGCGATCTCTCGAGCGTCGGAATTCGCGTGATGGCCATCGCGCCCGGCATCTTCGATACGCCCATGCTCGCGGGCATGCCCGAGGACGTGCGGGCAGCGCTCGGCGCAATGGTCCCCTTCCCCAAGCGCCTGGGACGCCCGTCCGAGTACGCGCAACTAGCCCGCGACATCATCGAGAACCCGATGCTGAACGGCGAAGTGATCCGTCTGGACGGAGCCATTCGCATGGCCCCGAAATAATCGCGGCGGCGGGTTATTTAATCCACACCGTCTTGATGTTGCAGAATTCGCGGATGCCAAAACTGCTCAGCTCGCGCCCGTAACCCGAATTCTTGATGCCGCCGAACGGCAGCCGCGGATCGGACGCCACCATCCCGTTGACGAACACCGCGCCGGCTTCGATCTCAGCGGTGAAGCGCGCGATCTCGGCGGCGTCGTTGGTCCAGACGCTCGAAGCCAGGCCGAAATCGGAATCGTTGGCCACCTCGATCGCTTCCTCGATGCCGCTCACCCGGAACAGCATCGCAACTGGGCCGAAAATCTCCTCGTAGTACACCGNNTCCAGCTCGCCCACGATCTGCGCCGTCGCCAGCGGACCCAAGTCGGTAGTGGCCGCCATCGGATCGCCAACCTTCAACGCCTTCATGCCGTCCACAAAGCGCCGCTCGAATTCAGCGTAGATGGAATCGTGCACGATGAACCGCTTGGCCGCGATGCAGGATTGTCCGTTGTTGATGCAGCGCGCCTTCACCGCGATTTGCGCCGCTTCATCCAGATTGGCGCTCCCCATCACGATAAAAGGATCGCTGCCTCCGAGTTCCAGCACCGTTCGCTTAATTTGCTTCCCGCATTGGCTGGCTACTTGCCGTCCAGCGGGCTCGCTGCCGGTGAGCGTGGCGGCGGCCACGCGCGGATCGTCGATCACGCGCGCCACTTGGGACGATTCGATCAGCAGCGTCAGAAACTCGCCTTCGGAAAAACCGGCGCGGCACAGGATCTCTTCGATCGCGAGCGCGCATTGCGGAACGTTGGACGCGTGCTTCAGCAGTCCGCCGTTGCCCGCCATCAACGCGGGCGCGGCAAAGCGAAACACTTGCCAGAACGGAAAATTCCACGGCATCACCGCCAGAACCACGCCTAGCGGTTGATACGCCACGAAACTTTTGCCCGCGTTGGTCGCGATCGCTTCATCGGCTAAAAAATGCTCGGCGTTGTCGGCGTAGTAACGGCAAGCCAACGCGCACTTCAGCGCTTCGTCGCCCGCGGACTTCAACGTCTTGCCCATCTCCAGCGTCATCAGGCGAGCCCAGCGGTCCTTTTCCTTTTCTAGAATCTCCGCTGCCCGGCGCATTTTAGCGGCGCGATTGGCGAACGACGTGCGGCGGTGCGCGCGAAACGCTTCATAAGCCTTTTGGATCTTGGCGTCTACTTCCGCGCTCGAATTGGAATCGAAAACGCGGATCAGTTCGCCGGTGGCGGGGTTGGTGGTTGCGATTGGCATACACATTGGTTTTGACATCATTGGCGAAAAAAATCAACACTGGGGTCATGAAGAGATTCGGATTGGTACTGCTGGTAACGGCCATCGCCTGGACGCAGACCGACATTTCAGGCGAGCGCATGCGAGCGCACGTGAAGTTTCTGGCGAGCGATTTGTTGGAAGGCCGAGGCGTGGGAACGCGTGGCGGAGACCTGGCCACCGAGTACATCGCGTCGCAATTCGCGGTGGTGGGCGCCAAGCCGGCCGGCGAAAACGGGACCTATTTCCAAAAGGTGCCCATGGTGGGCGCCACCACCTCGCCCAGCGCGACTCTCTCCGCGGTGGGCGCCAGCCAAACTGTCTCTTTCAAATGGCTGGATGATTTCGTCGGCGTCAGCGAACTGCAACAGCCCGACGACCAATTCGACGCAGAAGCCATCTTCGTCGGCCACGGCATTGTTGCGCCCGAGTTTCATTGGGACGATTTCAAGGGCGTCGACGTGAAGGGCAAAGTGCTGGTGCTGTTCACCAATGAGCCGCCGTCCAACGATCCGAAATTCTTCGGCGGGCGCGCGCTCACCTACTACGGCCGCTGGACCTACAAGTACGAAGAGGCCGCGCGCATGGCAGCAAAGGGCGTTCTCATTATCCACACCACGCCCACCGCTGGTTACGGCTACGACGTGGTGCGCAGTTCCTGGGGCAAGGAAGATCCGCAGTTGAAGCTGCCCCAAGGTCAGGCGGCGCTCGCCTTCGCGGGATGGCTGACCCAGGACGCCGGCGCGAAAATGCTGGCGTTGGCCGGCAAGACCGTGGACGAGATGCTCACCGCCGCCAACTCGCGCGACTTCCGGCCGATTCCATTGGGCATCCACATTCGCGCCAACATCCCCACCGAGATCCGCCGGATTCAATCCAATAATGTGATCGCGAAGGTGGAGGGCAGCGATCCCCAGCTCAAGTCCGAGGCCGTGATTTTCACCGCGCATTGGGATCATCTTGGCATCGGCCCGGCGGTGAATGGTGATTCCATTTACAACGGCGCGGTGGACAACGCCACGGGTTGCGCCATGATTATCGAGATGGCGCGCGCGTGGGCAACGCTCGAACACAAACCAAAGCGCTCGGCGCTGTTCATGGCGGTAACGGCTGAAGAAGCCGGGCTCCGAGGCTCTGAGTATTATGCCGAGCATCCGGTGATCCCGCTCGCGAAAACGGCGCTGGATCTGAATTTCGACGCGTTCACTCCCTTTGGACGAACCAAAGATATTTCCGTGACCGGCGCCGAGCGAACCACGGCATGGCCCGTTGTGGAAGAAGCCGCGCATCGCATGGAACTCGCGATCAAGCCCGACGCCCAGCCCGAGCAGGGACACTTCTACCGGTCCGACCATTTCTCGCTCGCGCACGCCGGAGTGCCGTCGTTTTCAATCGACCTGGGCACGGACTATTACGGCAAGCCCGCCGGCTACGGCGACAAGATTTTCGAAGAGTACAACGACAAGCACTACCATCAGCCGTCGGATGAGTATCACGACGATTGGGATTTCGCGGGGATGGAGGAAGCCGCGCGCTTCGGATTCCTCATCGGGATGACGGTAGCGAACGAGCCGCAGTTGCCGACCTGGCACCCAGGCGATGAGTTTCTGCCCGCGCGTTTGGCGGAGCCGAAGTAGGCTACTTGGCGTCGCGCCAGTTTTCGCCGATCCCCACATCCACGATCAACGGTACATCCAACTTGCGAACGGTCTCCATCTCGCGCTTCACCATCTTGGAAACCCGCTCGGCTTCGGCGGGCGGAGATTCGAACAGCAGTTCGTCATGTACCTGCAGCAGCATCTTGGTTTCCAGCTTCTCGCGACACAGGATCTCGTCAATGCGGATCATCGCCAGCTTAATCAGGTCCGCAGCGGTGCCCTGCAAAGGCGTGTTGACCGCCGTGCGCTCGGCGAACGATCGCGCGTTGGGATTGCGGCTGTGCATGTCGGGGATCGGGCGCTTGCGGCCGAACAGCGTCGGCGCAAAACCACTCTCGCGCACCTCCGCGATGGTTTTAGCGATGAACTTCTTCACGCCGGCGTGCAGCTCGAAATACGTTCGGATGTATTCCTCCGCTTCCTTGCGATCGATACCCAGCGAAGCCGCCAGTCCAAACGGCGTCTGCCCGTACACGATCCCGAAGTTCACCGCCTTGGCGTTGCGCCGCATCTCGGAAGTCACCATCAGCGGCGGCACGCGAAAAACTTCAGCGGCGGTTCGCGTGTGAATATCCTCGCCGCGTCCGAACGCGTCTAACAAAACCGGATCGTGCGACATGTGCGCCAGCAGGCGCAGCTCGATCTGCGAATAGTCCGCCACCACCAGCTTCCAGCCTTCGCGCGGCACGAACGCAGCGCGAATCTCACGGCCCAGCGCGGTCCGGATCGGGATATTCTGCAAATTCGGATTCGATGACGACAGCCGTCCGGTCGCCGCGCCGGTCTGATTGAACGTGGTGTGTACGCGACCGGTCTTCGGATCGATCAACTCGGGCAGCGCGTCGATGTAAGTGCCCTTGAGCTTCGAGAGCTGGCGATACTCCAGCACCTTGCGCGCGATTTCATGCTCGGCCGCCAGACCCTCCAACACATCTGCGGCGGTTGAAATGCTTTTGCCTTTGCCGTATTTCACCGGAGCCGGTAAGTTCAGTTCTTCAAAGAGAATCTTGCCGAGCTGCACGGGCGAATTGATGTTGAACGGTTTCCCTGCTAGTTCGTAGATTTCCGCCGAGAGCCGCTGGATATCGGTGTCGAGCTCCCCGGAGAGAACGCGCAGCTGCTTCGGATCCACGCGGATGCCAAGCTGCTCCATCTGCGCGAGCACACCGGCCAACGGCAGGTCGATCGTCTCATAGATCTCACGAAAGCCCTGTTGGTCGATCTCCGGCGCCAGCCGTTCGGCCAGCGTCACCGCCAGATCCGCATGTTGTTCGGCGGCCGCGCCCAGCTTGCGATCGAGATACCGCTCGGCCAACACCTCCGGCGAACACGCGGAGGGATCGGCGCACAGCAAGAACGCATACAGCATCACGTCATGCCGAAAACCTTTCGCCTCCACGCCATACTTTGCCAGCTCGAGCGTCACCGCCTTCACGTCATGCGCGATTTTCGGCCTCTCGGCGTCCTCAAGAACCGATTTCACGGCGTCGATATAATCCATCGAAAGCGCGCGCGCGATCCCCGGCTCATGCGACACGCCCAGCATCGTCAGCGGCAGACCGCCATCCATGGTGGATTCAATTGCGAATGCGATCGGCTTCGCCGGATCCAGCCCTGCCAGGCTCGCGCCATACGCAACAGCTTCCTCGCGCGTCTCGATGCTGCGGTAATCGCGGGTGTGCGAGTCCTCGGTCGGCCCGACCTCTTTCAGCAGGCTGTAGAACTCCAGCTCCTTGTAAACCTTCTTGAGCTCGGCAATGTCGGGCTCTTGCGCCGCCAGATTCGCCATCTCGAATTCAACCGGCGCAGTCGTATCGATGGTCGCCAGCCGCTTGCTCAGCAATATTTGCTCGCGATTATTCTGCAAGCTCTCGCGATACATCTTGCGCTCCACTTCAGCGGCGTGTTCGAGCGCGCCCTCTACCGACCCGAAGCGCTGGATCAAGTCGCGTGCTCCTTTGTCGCCAATTCCCGGCGCGCCCGGGATGTTGTCGATCGAGTCGCCCTTCAGCGCCAGCAGATCCGCAACCTGATTCGGCTTCACTCCCATGAACTGCTCGGTCGCCGCCGGATCGTACCACTCGTCTTCCTTCACCGGATTGAACATATGCACGCGTTCGTCGACGAGTTGCAGCATGTCCTTGTCGCTCGAGACGATCACCACGTCGAAATTCTCGCTGGCGCGCCGAGCCATCGCGCCGATCACATCGTCGGCCTCGAAACCCGCATACTGCAGCACCGGAATGCGCATCGCTTCCAGCAATCGGCGGATGTAGGGGATCTGCTCGCCCAGATCGGGCGGCATCTCGGTGCGATTGGCCTTGTACTCCGCATACTGCTCTTCGCGGAACGTCTTCCCGGATTCGAAAATCGCCGCGATGTATTCGGGCTGGTACGCGGTCCTGAGTTTCCGCACCATGTTATGGAAGATGAGCACAGCCTCAGTGGGAATCCCGGTTGTGGTACGCATGGGCGGAGCGCCGCTGCGAGCGCGAGCATGATACGCGCGAAAGATAAACCCGTAGCTATCGATCAGGAACAGCCTGGGACGATGCTTGGCGCCCTTCCCGGCGGCGGCTAGTGGCACACGATCAGGATACGCCTAGTTCGGGCGCCGCGCTCGCTTGGCGGCGACGGATTTGACGACCAGCGCCTCCATCACCTTTTGTTCCACATCGGCGAGCTTCTTGATGTAGAGGCAGCCCTTGCCGGTGGTGTGCTTGCCGAGCTTAGCGAGCAACGCCTGAGCGTCGCTGCACCCCGTCACGCCATAGAGAACAGTTGCGGCCTTGCGCGGCGAAAAACCGGCCAGTGGCATATCGCCCTCGCGCCCGCTCTCGTACGTGTAGTGGTAGCTGCCGAAGCCGATGATCGATGGCCCCCACATCTTCGGCTTTTCGCCGGTCGCACCTTGCATCAGCTTAACCAGCGCCTTGGCATCCGCGCGCTTGGTCTCGTCGGTGAGCGCATCGATAAACGCCGCGACACTCAGTTTGGTGGGCTTGGTTTTGTTATCCGCCATTTCTCCTGCCTTCCGTCTCCTCCGAAGGCTACTCCAGAGCAAGGAAAGGCGCAACTCCGAAGCACCGACCGACGCGTCAAACGGCTTGGCACCCCAATCTCCCCTTGTCTTGACCTGATTCCGACACAACCACCACCCCGAACTGTGTCTTTTCTGCAACACACCAAACTTTACAAAGCTTTTTGAATCAAATAGCTAGCGGTAGGTGTTAGTCCTATGTAAAATGAAAACTCTGGTTGGATTAGCAACTTGCGAATCGAACGAACCGAACTATCTAGGGGAAGCCGCGTTGCGGTTTGAGACCACGGTTCAGCGGCCGGTAGAAGCCTCCGGAGTCGGACTTCATAGCGGCGTTCCCGTCTCCATCCGCATTCTTCCGGCGCCGCCTTCCACGGGAATCGTTTTTCTCCGCACCGATCTCGACAACTTTTCGGTTCCCGCCAGTTGGCGCTACGTGGCCCGCGTCAGCTACGCCACCAGCCTGATGCGCCAGGGCGTGCTCATCTCAACCACCGAGCATCTGCTCAGCGTGTTCTACAGCATGGGTGTGGATAACGCGTTTGTCGAGATCGACAACTTGGAAGTTCCGATTCTCGATGGCAGCGGCAAGCCCTACGTCGACCTGCTGTCCGCCGCGGGCTTGAAATCGTACCGGCGGCGAAAACGTTTTCTGCGCATTCGGCGGCCCGTGACCGTGGAGGCGGGTTCAAAGCGCATCACCATCCTACCGGCCGACCGTTTCCTGCTCACCTGTGATGTCTACTACGATCATCCCCTCATTCGCCACCAATCCCTCGATCTGGAAGTGACCCCCGAGCGCTACGCGCAAGAGATCGCGCCGGCGCGCACGTTTGGCTTCGCGCATGAGCTGGATCAGATGCGCGACATGGGTCTGATTCGCGGCGCATCGCTCTCCAACGCCGTCTGTTTCGATCGCGAGAGAGTGCAGAATCCCGAGGGACTGCGTTTCCCGGATGAGTGCTGCCGCCACAAGGCGCTGGATCTAATCGGCGACCTGGCTCTGATGGGCAAGCCGCTGCTTGGCCATGTAATCGCCGAGCGCGCCGGACACGCCATGCACGCGGCCTTGGTGGCGCGCATCATGTCCGATCCGTCGTTGTATGAGATCCTGAGCTTCGATCAGTTGGCCACCCGCGTCGCCCACGCCCTAGTTTCCTGAAGAATCGGCTAGAGGCAAGACTCGCTGCACCAATTCATCGCTAAATTTTTGCTGCTCTTCAAAAAATTGGAAGTGACCAGAATTGTCAAACCAGACAAAGTCCTTTTGCGGAGCCTTGATCGTTCGACTGTACTCCCAAACCAATGAAGGACGACAGTACGGGTCGCGTCTTCCTTCAAAAAAGAAGATCGGTACACGGAAGTCCGATCCGAGTTTATTAAGATCGACCTTCGTTACCGCGGGGATCAATATTTCAAGGGAGAAGCTTTGGCCACGGACAAAACCGTAGTCATCCGCAAGCGAGTATTCAGAGGCTGATACAAGCGCTGACAGAAGTCTTTTGATATCCAAGAACTCTACGCTTGCCGGCGGCCCGAGCAACTGCGCTTCCCAGTTTTGTGTTTGACGATCGGCCCTTTCCCCGGAGCTCTCTAAATCTTTGACGGCCTGTTCATTGTGGCGGACGCGTGCTGCCTGTAGGGCGTCCTGATGCGCGATCTTCTCGTTCTGCTGCGCATTGACGACTTGCCCCACCCCCACGTAAGCGTAAATGATATCCGGATGTTCGTGCGCCAACCAAAGGCCAAGTACACTCCCCCACGAATGACCCAGAACGAAGATCTTTTTCCTTTGGAGCCGATTCCGAAGATAGTTCACCACATCGAGCGTGTCTTCTTCCATTTGAGGCACATTCATTGTTCTGCGCTGAAGCTCTTTGTCGTTCGACGCATATGTCTTCCCCCTCCCCGCTGATCCCATTGCACTACGGTGAAGTATTTCTCCCATGGACCCTGAAAAGCGCCCGCCATCGGAATAAAAGCGAAGCCGGGTCCGCCATGGATGACCAGAAGAATCGGGTTGTTCACGTCCTGGCCGCGCACTTGGATCCACTGATCAATGCCGCCGATTCGCACGGGCTCGAGGCTATCGATGCCATTGGGGGAAGTAATGGCGCGTTTCTCGGCAACCTTGTGTTGCAGATGTTTTCTATACATCAGCGCCGACGAGAGCCCCACAACGACAAGGCAAGCGACTGCTATGCCGAAATACTTAAGAATCCTCCCGATCACGAGTCACCTTTTTGGGAAATGTCCTCGGAGGGGCATACGTGTAGACTCGCATCTTTGTTCCTCCAAGCGCTTCTGGGGCGGTCCCCCTGGCTGACCAAGCGCGCGGCGGCCGACACCGTCGTCGGCTATGCTGATTCTTGTTCAATCTCCCGAACCTGTTCACCCTCGCGCGCCTGGTTCTCGCGCCCTTCATCGCATCCGACATCCTGCACGGCCACTACGGCCGGGCCATCATCCTCCTGTTCGCCGCCGGCTTCACCGACGTGATTGACGGATTTCTCGCGCGGCGTTTCGAAATCTCGACCAATGTGGGCGCGTACTTCGATCCCATCGCCGACAAGATTCTGCTCAGCGTGATTTATGTTGCGCTCGGCCTCGCCGGCGCCATGCCGTGGTGGATGGTGGCCGTCGTGTTCGGGCGCGACCTGCTGATTCTCGCCATGGCCGGTTACGGCCTGCTGTTCACTTCATTGCGCAAATTCCCGCCGTCCGTCTGGGGAAAGATCAGCACATTTTTTCAGATCGCCGCGGCGCTGGTGGTAATGGGCGCGCGCGCCGGCATCCCCGCGCCCGTCACGCTGGCGCTCTCCTTGATGCTCGTCGCAACGGTTGTCAGCGGACTGCATTACATCTGGCGAGGCATAGTAATGTTACAAAGAACGGCTCATTGACGTGCGCTGCCCACCGGAGTAGGCTGAAAGTGTGCCAGCGCCAATCACGCGATATCGAGTGCCCAGCCACTACTTCTGGGCCGGCTTGGCGGCACTGGCGTTCACTGGCCTTTCTGGTTGGTTCGCCCTGATTTGGCCGGCCTGTTGGATTGCCACCGGGCTGTTTCTGGCCAGCGCCATCCTGGTGCTCTACTTGGCTTCGCGTCCAGCCGTTGAGATCTACGAAGGCCACGTGAAGATCGGAAATCATGCCATCCCCTGGCGTCACATTCGCAGGCTGGATCGCAGCGCCAACATTCCGCTGATGGTTCGCCTGACGCTGGCCGACAAAACGCGAATCCTGGTGGTCTATCCCGGCGATCCGAATTCTTCCAGCGGCTTGCTGCGCAGCCTGCGCCGCCATTCGCGCGAAGCTTTAATCGACGGCGTGCCCTACCGGCAGTTCTGGGGCGAAGCCGCGGTGAGCGCGATCGCCAAGAAAAAGTTGGAGCCGCCGCGCTACCCGCTATTGCTCCCCGACGATGAAGCCGAAGTGGAGCGTATGTTCCAGAGGCTCAAGTCGGTGGGCCATCTCGATCAGAAGACTTCCTCTGAAGACAAGTAGCTTTCGCCAGAGCCGGCCTTCTCCGGCGGCTCGGCAGACAACGCGCGGCAGCCACCCCTGGCGATGGCTGGCTTTCATTGTTCCTCTCTTGCTGCTGGCCGCTGTCACCAATCGCTACTGGCTCGCTGCCCTCGGCGGGTATCTGGTGCGCGCCTCGCCGCCAGCTCAGGCGGACATGATCGTCGTCCTGGCGGGCGATTTCTCTGGCAATCGAATTCTCACCGCCGGCGATCTCGTGCGGCGCGGGTTTGCTCCCAAAGCGCTGGTCAGCGGGCCATCCGGCGCTTATGGACTGCATGAATCCGACTTGGCGATCCAATTCGCCGTTCACCACGGCTATCCCGCATCCTACTTCGTCGCCCTGTTCAACGATTCCCACTCGACCAAGGCCGAGGCCGACGACGTGCTGGCCGCGCTCGACAAGTTGCACGCGCGCCGCGTCGATATCGTCACCAGCGATTACCACACGCGCCGGGCCGGCAACATCTATCGCGCCAAAGCTCCCGGCCTCGAAATCCATATGGTGGCCGCTCCCGACAAATATTTCTCGGCCGACGGCTGGTGGAAGGACCGCGAAGCGCGCAAAACTTTTCTGATGGAATGGATGAAGACCGTGGCGGCCTGGCTGGGAATGTAATTCGCAATGAACAACAAAGCGATCGTGAAATCGGTGTGGCCCTATTTGTGGAAGTACCGCCGCGGCCTGGCGCTCGGCATGGGATCGCTGGTGATGACCGACCTCACCAAGGCCACGCTGCCCCTGGCCATCCGCGCCGGCATCGATTCGCTGATGAAAGGCTTTCGCCTTTCGCTGATCTTTGAATTTGCCGCTCTGGTCGTTTTGCTCTCAATCGTCCGTGGCGTTTTCCTGTATTGGATGCGCGTCATCCTCATTGGCCTGTCCCGCGACATCGAGTTCGATCTGCGCAACGACCTGTTCTCGCATATCGTGACTCTCTCGCAGGATTTCTACGCCAAATACCGCACCGGCGATATCATGGCGCGCGCGACCAACGACCTCAACGCGGTAAGAATGATGCTGGGCCCGGGCATCATGTACTTCACCGAGACGTTCTTCACCGCGCTCTTCCTGATCGGAGTGATGGGATACGTCGACTGGCGGCTGACGCTGTTCTGCCTGATTCCGGCCCCGCTGGTCAGCCTCGCCGTGGTCCTCTTTGGCCGGCGTATCCACGATCGCTTCGAAATCATCCAGAAAATGTTCTCCGACATCAGCAGCCGCGTTCAGGAAAATCTCTCCGGCGTCCGCGTGATCCGCGCCTACGCCCAGGAGAATGCCGAGATCCGGAAGTTCGAGCTGCTCAACCGGGACTATGTCGCCGAGAACATCCGTCTCGCCAGACTCTCCGCGTTTTTCATGCCGCTGCTCCAAGCCCTCATCGGTATCGGATTCCTGGTCGTGCTATTGGCCGGCGGCTATCAGTTGCTCGCGCATCGCATTTCGCTCGGAAGTTTCGTGATGTTCAACACCTATATGGGAATACTGATCTGGCCCATGATCGCCCTCGGCTGGGTGGTGAACTTGATGCAGCGCGGCACCGCATCCTGGAGCCGCATCATGGAGCTCATGGCGGAGAAGCCCGGAATTCAGCGGCGAAATTCCTCGTATTCCCCGTCTCCCTCGTATTCCATCGCCGGCGAACTCCGGTTCGACAGCGTCGAAGTGAAGTTTCCATCCGGCTATGCGCTCAAAGACATCACGCTCGAAATTCCGGCCGGCGCGACGGTGGCGATCGTTGGCCATACCGGCAGCGGCAAGACCACGCTGGTGAGCCTGATCCCTCGATTGCTGGATCCAACCAGCGGCTCCGTCTTTCTCGATGGCGTCAACCTGCGTGATCTCGATCCGGAATGGCTGCGCCGCCAAATTGGATTCGTGCCCCAGGAGACCTTTCTGTTCAGCGCCACGCTCGCCGAAAATATCGCCTGGGGCGTGGAGCACGCATCGCCGGACGAAATTGCGCGCGCGGCCGAACTCGCCGGACTCGCACCCGACATCGCGAGCTTCCCGGAGGGATACAGCACCGCCATCGGAGAGCGCGGCATCACGCTATCGGGCGGTCAAAAGCAGCGCGTGGCCATCGCGCGAGCCATCTTGCGCAACCCCAAGATCCTGATTCTCGACGACGCTCTCTCGAGCGTCGACACCCTCACCGAAGAGCGCATCTTGACCGGTCTCGCCGGCGTGATGCGCGGCCGCACCACCATTCTCATCTCGCACCGCGTCTCCACCGTCCAGAACGCCAGCCAGATTTTCGTCATCGAGCACGGTGAAGTTGCCGAGCAGGGCACCCATGTCGAACTGATCTGCAACGGCGGCTACTATGCGGACCTGTATCAGAAGCAATTGCTCGAAGAAGAACTCGAAGCCATCTAACCCTACTTGATCGCTACCGCATTCGGCGGCGATGCGATCCCGCCTTCCACGTTTAGCGGCGCCGAGACCACCATGAACTCATACCGCCGATCCCGCGCGCAGTCTTCGGCCAATGGCGCCAGCACGAACAGTTCACCCAGCGGCAGTCCCAGCAGCGGCAGCGCCCGATAATGCAGGATGCTTTCATCCGCGAAGTCGGAGGGAACTGCCTCCACGGCCGGGCAATCCGTTCCGATCGCGGCCACACGATTGTTCCATAGCCACGCGACCATCTCGCGGCTGGCCTCGATGCCGGCCGACCGCATCTTCTCCATGGGCGCAATCGCGCGCTTCTCCTCGGCAGTCAGCTTCTCATACGATTCCATCCAGCCGGTGCGAACCAGCAGAATCGTTCCGGGCTTCAGCGGATTGCCTTGATGCTCGATCGCCGCCTGCAGTTCCTTAAGCGTATAAACCTCGCGATCCAGCGGATTCACCGGACGCCCCTTCGCCTTGCGAAACCCGAACGCGTCGATCAGCAGCCCGCGCCCCACGAACTTGTCCGCCCAATGATGAATGCCGAGCTTGGCGTTCCCACCCCGCACTTCGCCGATCGTCACATTGCCATAAAAACGCTCGTGCCGGACGTGCCCGACGTGTCCCAGCCCGTCCCATTGGCTGCTTTCCTGCGTGTTGAAATGCACGATGTCGTCGTTGGCCATGGGCGCCAGCGGAACCACGGTGTGCTCCGGGGCAGGGCGTCCGAACAAGGGCGGCTTGGCGAATCCCATGCGCGCGTCCAGGCGAAACACCTTGCCGGATTTCACCAGGCCCGCCGCTTCAACCACTCCCTCAGCCGTCAAAAAGTTCAGGCACCCGAGCGCGTCGTTGTCCCCAAACACGCCCCACGAGCAATCCGCCGGCAGGTCTTTCCGTATCGGCAATTCTTCAAAAGTTGGGATCTTCATTTCTGAGCCAGTATATCGGACGTGGTGCTACCCTGAGGTCATGGAAGTGCACTTCACACCGGAACTGCAAGCGAAGCTCGACCGCGTTGCTACGGATATCAATAGCGGCGCAGACGAATACGTGCAGCAGCTCGTGGAGCACTATCTCGATCAGGATGTATGGTTCCGGCAGAAGGTAACAGGCGGTCTTAAGCAACTCGACCACGGGGAGTTCCTGACTCATGAGGAAGTCGGCGCTCGCCTGAAAAAGATGTTCCACCCCTAGATGCAGATTCGCTGGTCACCCGCCTCGGCCGAGGACCTCGAACAGATCTTCAATTACATCCGGGCGGATAACCCAGCAGCCGCGCAACGCGTGGCTCAGACGATTTACGATCGCGCCGACGCGCTCGGAGCCGATCCGTATCTGGGCCGGCGCGGCCGGGTGGAAGGGACGCGCGAACTTCCCTTGCCGCCGTTACCCTTCATAATCGTCTATCGAGCGCTGGAGCTAGCGGACGCGATCGAAACTGTCAACGTCATCCACGGCGCACAACGCTGGCCTCCTCCGACCCAGTAACCCACCGAGCCCAAATTATTCCTCATCCTAATCAACTACTTCCGCCTTCACCACCATCCGCTCCTTTCGGTTAACCTGTAATCTGTTCTTGAAGCCGAACCGCGCTCCATTCCCCGCCCACCTCGACAGCACCTCCGAAAAGATTAAGAAAAAAACGCGACGAAACACAAAACATGCCGACTTGCGCCACCCGCGCCCCCGTTTGAAAAAATTTCGCCGCTCGCCGGATGGCGTGCACCCACCCCCCACCCCCCACCCCCCACAACCCACCTCCCACTCCCCACCGCAGTGCTAGCCTAATACCAGAGGACCTCGCATTCATGCAAACCGATGCCGCCGGCGGCTTCCGCGGCGTCAATCTCACCAAGAAGTTCCGCTCCGGCGGAACCGATTTAGTCGTGTTTCAAGATCTTAGCTTCGAGATCGCCCCCGGCGAGCGCCTGGCCCTCATCGGCGAATCCGGCGCCGGCAAGAGTACTCTCATGTACCTCCTCGGAGGCCTGGACAGGCCTTCCAACGGTACGATATACTTCGGACAACAGGACATTTCCAGTTTCTCGGACACCGAGCTCGCGCAGTTTCGCAACCGGGAGATTGGCTTCGTTTGGCAGAATCACTCGCTGTTGCCGGAGTTTACGGCGCTCGAAAACGTGATGATGCCATTGTTGATACGGGGCGCCCGCACCCAGGATGCGGAGCCCGCTTCGCTTGCGAGGTTGGATGAAGTCGGGTTACGAAACCGTGCGTCACATCGCGCGGGAGAACTATCGGGAGGCGAGCAGCAGCGCGTTGCTGTGGCTAGAGCCTTGGCCGGTAACCCCTCTGTTCTGCTCGCCGACGAGCCTACCGGGAACCTCGACTTCCGGACGGGCGAAATGATCGTTTCCCTGCTTCAAGATCTGCACCGCTCTCATAAATTGACCTCCATTTACGTCACGCACAACCTCTCATTTGCGACCCGATGCGACCGGATTCTGCAGTTGGACAAAGGGGATTTGACCCGCTGGTCTGGAGCCCACCAGTCTGGAACCCATCCGCCCGGAGCTCACCAGCCTGGACCCCACCAGGCCGGAGAAAGCGTTCCTGCTCTGTCGGCCAGCCCTGGAACATCCGATAATGTGGAAGGACGGCTGTAATCATGTTTGAACGTTATACCGAGAAGGCGCGCCGAGTAATCTTCTTCGCAAGATATGAGGCCAGCCAGTTTGGAAGTCCCTACATCGAGACTGAACATCTTTTACTCGGTCTCCTTCGCGAGGACAAAGCGCTAGCGAATCGTTTCCTGCGGTCCCATGCCGCCATTGAGTCCATTCGCAAACAGATTGAAGCACACACCACCATTCGGGAGAAGGTGTCCACTTCGGTGGATCTGCCGCTCAGCCACGAGTGCAAGCGCGTGCTCGCCTATGGCGCCGAAGAAGCCGAGCGCTTGAATCACAAGCACATCGGTACCGAGCATCTGCTGCTGGGCCTGTTGAGGGAAGAGAAATGCTTTGCCGCCGAGATCCTGCACGAGCGCGGCCTGCGCCTTTCGCAAGTGCGCGAAGAAATCCAACGATCTTCATCGGAACGTGTCGCCTCCAACAAGCCCAAGGAAAGCTCGTTGCTGGCCGAGTTCAGCCGCGACCTCACTCAGGCCGCCATGGACGGCTCGCTCGATCCGCTGATTGGCCGCGACTATGAGCTGGAGCGCGTGGTGCAGATTCTATGCCGCCGCACCAAGAACAACCCGGTGCTGATTGGCGAACCCGGCGTCGGCAAAACCGCCATCGTGGAAGGCCTCGCCCAGAAAATTGCCGATGGCGACGTTCCCTCGTTCCTCGCCGACAAGCGCATCCTCGCTCTCGACCTCTCGCTCATTGTGGCCGGCACCAAGTATCGCGGCCAGTTTGAAGAGCGGCTGAAAACCATCATGAAGGAGTTGATGGAGAATCAAAACGCCATCATCTTCATCGATGAGTTGCACACGCTCGTTGGCGCTGGATCTGCCGAAGGCTCGCTCGATGCCGCCAATATTCTGAAACCCGCCCTATCGCGCGGCGAAATCCAGTGCATCGGCGCCACTACGCCCGGCGAATACCGCAAGTCCATCGAGAAGGATCGCTCGCTCGAGCGCCGCTTCCAAGCGGTTAAGGTGCCGCCGCCCAACGAATCGGACGCCATCCGCATCCTGTTCGGTATCAAGGAGCGCTACGAGAAATTTCACGCCGTCGCTTATACAGACGAAGCGATCGAGTGCGCCGTGCATGCCTCCACGCGCTTTATTCCGGATCGTTTTTTGCCGGATAAGGCCATCGATTTGATCGACGAAGCCGGCGCTCGCGTGAAACTGCGCCAGACCACGCTGCCCGGCGAAGTCGCCGATATTCAGAAGCGCATCAAGTTCATCGTGCA
>PMUP01000025.1:191199-346392 GCA_003166865.1 Bryobacterales bacterium | reverse complement strand
AGCAAGGGCGGAGCGGGCGCGAGTCGTGGCGGAGGCGCTAGCAAGGGCGGCGGCGGTGCTCGCGGTGGAGCAGGTGCGAGTCGTGGCGGAGGCGCTAGCAAGGGCGGTGGTGGCGCTCGCGGCGGCGGCGGTGGTGCTGCTCGCGGCGGCGGCGGTGGTGCTCGCGGCGGCGGTGGTGGTCACGCCGGTGGCGGTGGTCACGCCGGTGGCGGTGGCGGCGGCAAACACAAGTAACCGCGCCGAGGGAGCGTAGGCGCCCGGAGCGAAACGCGGGGGGAGTATCACGTACTCCCTCCGCCAAACTGATTTCGGCCCCAGGGCCAAATGAAAACCTCGACGATCCTGATCCTGGGAAGCCTGCTGGCGAGCGCTGCTTTCTCCCAAGAGAAGACTCCCGACAAGCGTCTGGAACACGCCGCCAATTCGATCCAGGCGATTCAAAGCTCCGACAAACCAATCCCGTCCGTCTTTCTGTCCAAAGCCCAGTGCGTGATCATCATCCCCGGACTCGTCAAGGGCGCATTCCTATTCGGCGGCAAATACGGCCGTGGATTCGCCTCCTGCCGGCGTCCCGGCGGCTGGAGCCCTCCAGCCGCGATGATCATCGAAGGCGGCAACTTCGGCGTTCAGCTCGGCGGATCGGCCACCGACGTGGTCCTGCTAATTATGAATCGCGGCGGCATGGATCATTTGTTGCACGACAAGTTCACTCTCGGAGCGGACCTGGCCGTGGTGCAGGGCATGGGCTATTCCGCCAGTGCGAATGCCGACGTCTTCATGCGCGCCCCGATGATCTCCTGGTCGCGATCGAAGGGTTTGTTTGTTGGACTGTCGCTGGAAGGCGCCTCGCTGCGGCCGGATAAAGGTGAAGATCGCAAACTCTACGGCCGGGACATCGACAATCTCGAAATCCTGACGAAGCGCACGCCTGCCCCGCGCGGAGCCCGTCCCTTCGTCACCGCCTTGAACCACTTCGCGCCGAGGGCGGCGAAAGCGAAGTAGTCGTTTCAGGATTTCTTAGTGAGCAACTCGAGCTCTTCGGGAGTCCGCGGCCAGTCCTCGCGCAGCAGCCGCGAGAGCGCGCGATCAGCCAGCAGTCTCCCGCTGGTTTGGCAATGCGGACAATAGTTGGTTTCGTTAGCGGCGTAGCGGATGCGCTGGATCTTCGCACCGCAGCGCACGCAGGGCTCCTTATAGCGGCCATGCACCGCCATATTTTCACGAAAAGCTGTCACCTTCTCGGGAAAGCCGTCGCCAGTTTCGCTACGCAGCTCGGCCAACCAGCGCAGAAGCGTTAAGCGCACGGCTTGAAACAATCGCTCGATCTCATCGCGCGAAAGCTTTTGCGTTAGCGCCAGCGGCGAGAGCCGCGCTTCAAAAAGAATCTCGTCGGAGTAGGCGTTGCCGATGCCGCTGAACAGCCGTGGATCCGCGAGCGCTCGCTTCAACGTGTGATTCGCCGATGTAAGGGCGGCGCTGAAATGCTCGAGATCCGTCTCCAGCACTTCCAGGCCTCCCGGATCGAGAGCGCTCAGTCCCGCTTGCCCACGCACAACGTGCAACGACGCCCGCTTCTGCGATCCGGCTTCGGTCCAGGTCAAGGTTCCATTCGGAAAATCGAACGCCGCCAGACCTCGTGGACGCGTAACTTTGGCGCCGCGCTTTTGCCAGTGCAAGCGTCCCGCGATCATGAGGTGCAATACCAACCACAACTCGGCATCTAATCCGATCGCGATTCGCTTTCCTACGCGGCGCAGTTCGCACACCTGCCTGCCTTGCGCGCTCGCCAAGGGCGGATCGGCGGTACGCAATAAGAATGGGCTGACCAGCCGGATCCCTTCGAGAGTTTGCCCGAGGATGCGCTTCTCCAGCGCTTCAATATAGACCACGATGTCCGGAAGTTCGGGCACGTCGGATAACCCATGGTACACAGGCCGGGCGATAATGCGTACATGCTCGGCAGTGATCGCCGGCTCTTCTGGATTCTCGCCGTTCTCTCGGCCATTGTGCTGCTGGCGCCGATCCGTTCTGGCGACCTCGCCGGATATGATGACGCGCGCTACGCCCTGGTTGCCAAGCACGTAGTTGTATCGGGGCACTGGCTCGATATCGAGAGCAACGGCGGTCCGGCGCTCGAGCATCCGCCGCTGTTCTCCTGGATGCAGGCGGCGTTGTTCATCCCGTTCGGGTTTTCGGATCCGCTCGCCAAGCTTCCTTCGGCGCTGTGCGGACTGGGCGTGATTCTTCTGGTTGCCTGGCTCGGCCGGCGGATGACCGGCCATCCCTTCGCTGGGGTGCTCGCGATGTTCGTGATGGCCACCAGCATCTACTTCTTGAAATATGCCGCGCGCGCGATGACCGATGTTCCGTTCACGTTCTTCTTTCTGGCCGCCGTCTGTAGTTGGGTGCTGAGCGAGGATGATCCGCGCTGGCTGCTCGCGGCGGGAGCATTCGCGGCACTGGCGCAGCTTACGCGCGCCATGATGGGCTTGAGCATTCCGATTCTGTTCGCGGTCGATCTGATCGCCAATCGCCGGCGGCCTCCAGTGCGTTATTTGATTGCCGGGGTGCTGGTGGCCTTGGTGCCGCCCATCGCCTGGTACGCGCAGTGGATTTACAGATACGGCGAAGAGTTTTTCGTCAGTAATTCGCTCTACATGAATCAGGAAGTGTATGGATCGCTGTTGCCCACCTGGCGGCGCTACACCGGCGCTTTCGAATATGTAGCCATGCTTGTGAAATCGTATTGGCCTTGGCTGCCCGCGATGGTGGCGGGAACGGTTTTGGTGATTCGCCGGCGTGATCCGAAGCTGCGCCTGCTGATCCTGTGGATCGCCGTGGTGTATGTTCTTTGCGCGATCACGCGGAGCCGGGTCCTGCGCTACATGCTGCCCGCCTATCCTGCGTTCGCGATTCTCTCCGCAATCGGACTGCTGTGGATGTTGCCCGAACGCTACATTCGCAACGGTCTGCGCGTGCTGACGGCGGTGCTCGCCGTTGTTGTATTGGCGATCGCGATCCGGCCGCCCGTGAATCTGCATGCCACGGAGACGCGGCCGATCGCGGTAGCAGCCACCCGCGCGACGGCGCCCAGCGAACTGATCACTCTTTACGACGACGGCGCGCCTCGGGACGACGAGCTCAATCAGCTTCAATGGTACGGCGATCGTTACTTTGTGCCGCTTTGGCAAACCGGGCAACCCGGCAAACTATCCATAGCGCTTCAAAAGCCCAAGACGCGCGTGTTCATCGTGGACGCGACTGCGTTTCGCGCCGACGTCGACACTCGCATTCCGAACGAGATCATCGCGCGCGCCGGGCACCTGGTGTGTTTTCGCCTGCTTAAGCCGCAGGAATCAGCTCGATCAGAAAGCCGTTAGGATCGCGGACAAAAATGCCCGTGGCGGGCCCAAGTTTCACGGCCTGACCGCCGGTGGTGACGATGGAACCACCGCCAGCTTTGACGGCTTCAATCGCGGCGTTGACGTCTTTGACATGCACCGAAACGGCGGGCGATCCGATGTCCGGAACGGCCAAGTGGAACGGCTTGCGCGCGACACCTTTGAATTCGAGAAACTCCCATTCGACGGGACTGCCGGGGATCTTCGCGGTACTGATGCGCCATTCCGCGCCCTCGGCATCGATGAGCGTCGCGATGGTCTTATTGGTGGCGAACGCGGCAGGAGCCGGCTTGGTTTCAAAGCCGAGGACGTCGTGATAGAACTTCAAGGTCTGATCGAGATTTTCAACGGTAATGCCGATGCGGCCGCCGAGGATGTTGCTGTTAGCGGGCGCATCGGACGGGGGCGGCGGTTGGATGCCGGCGAGCTCCAGCATGAAGCCGTCGGGATCGCGGACGAAGATGGATCGGCTCTTGCTATTCTCGGGGCCGATTTTCATCGGCTGGCCGCCAATGCTAAGCACGGAACCGCCGGTTTTGTTGACACCGGCGAGGGCGGCGTCGACATCGCGGACCGTGAGCACCAAAGTTGCCGCGCCGGGATCCTGCATGTGCGGCTGAACGTTCTTGCGCGCGGTGTCGGTGAACTCGGTCAGCTCGAGATCCAATTTCGCGCCGGGGATTTTGAACGTGGCGTTGCGGAACTTGGCGCCGTGGGTGGCGGTGAACTTGGAGAGCGCTTCATCGAGAGCGCGGGGCGCCGGCAGCGTGGTGGCGGGCTTTCCGCCAGGGCCGGCCATCTCGAGGCCGAGTCCGTCGCGATAGAAGCTGACGGTTTTATCGAGATCGGCGACCGAATGGATGATGGCGCGGACTCCGGTGGCGGCGCTGGGCGATTCCTCGGTGCCAGTTTGCGCGAACATGGCGCCGGCGGCGAGCATCGAGAACATGGCGCTGGCCGTCACGAAGGCGGTTTTGATTGGCTGCATGGAGTCATCATACACGCTGGGGCGACGTTAGCTTTGATGTCACATTGCTGCAGGGAATGACTCGGCACTGCACGATAGTCCAGAAGGGAGGCCTTTCATGACCGAAAAGGACACCATTCATTTGGCTCAAGCCACCCTACCTAATACAGAGTTCACTTGAACCACGCTCTTTTCTCAGGCGCAAGCGAATTCAGGAAGTTGGTGATCTCGTTTTCCGTGTACCCGATCTTCTCGGCGATATCTGTCATGTGATGTTGATCCCCACGTCGATAGCTGTGCCTGCGGTAGGTCAAATGCGAAAGAAGGTTATTAATGATCCGCCCACGGTGGAGCTCCTCTAGGGGCTGCACCGGTGTAATGGTGCGCCAGCACCAAGTTATCTTTCTCCTTCCTCTCCGTATAAAAGAACTCAATCAAATTCCTGAAATGGATCAGCAATCCTTCAACATTGAGGAAAGCATCCCGATCACTTGGAACTTGTACTGCCGATGTATTGTTCCCCGACGTTGACCAAACTGGTGCGCCTGCCGATGGTGTGAGCGAAGCGGAGGCGCCTGAATCATTATTTCCCAGCGTGGGCGAGGAAAAATTCAATCGACCCGACATCTCTCGGAGTGTCTTGATTTCGTATGCGACATCAATTGCGGCCTCTTCCAGTTCCGCCATCGTCCGTGGGGGGCGCTGTTCAGACATTACCTGAAAGCGTAACATGCGGCCTAATTCTCGTGCCGCTGGCGGATAACTACTTGGCGATTCCCAGATTCTCGTAATACTTCACCGAATTGCCACTGATAGCGACGATGTCAGGGCGGCCGTCGCCATTGATGTCGGCGATCACTACTCCCGATCCCGCCATCATGTCCTGGTCCAGCAGCTCGTGACGCCAGTGCGTGCCGGTGTCGTCTTCGGCGTAGAAAATGTGAACGCTGGCCGGAGTGGGCCGCCCGCGATTGGTGACGTCCACTGCGACGATGTCGTCGCGTCCATCGCCGTTGAGATCGCCCACCGCAATCTCATGGCCCTGCACCAGGCCTTTGAAGATGACGTTGCGCTGCCACTGTCCGCCCTGCTCGGAATAGACCACGATTTCGTCGCCATGCCAGGGCTCCTGGGCCGCGAGAAAGCGCTTGCCTTTGATGTTGATCGGATAAACATCGTTGGTGCCCTGCGTCATCCCGCCGGCGCCCGGCACGTTTCTCTGCTCATCGCCCTTGGCTAACACCTGGCGATCGAATCGGAGCTTGTCGCCTTGGCCGGAGGGCGAGTAGAGGACGATGCCGTCGAAACCGGCGACCATCAATCCATCGCGCTTGCCCGGAGTCCATTTCACCGCGTGCAAATGATGCACCACGCCATAGAGCTTGTCATCGACGGTCTCGCGTTTCCATGTTTGATCAAGCGTGGCGGGAACGCGCCAGAACAAGAGCGGCACGTTGTCCTTGTATTTTGGGTCCTCCCAACCTTTCAAGCCGACGAAGGGAGCCATGACGATTTCCTTCTTCCCGTTGCCTTCGAGATCGGCCCAGGTGACGCGATGCGCGGTAGGCACGGCGTCCACCGCGTACGACTTCCACATGGCCTTCGGGTCGCCCTGGTTCTTGAGCAGCCAGATGGATCCTTTACTGGTCTTGGGATCTTGGCCGAAGTCGCTGAGCAAGGCGAATTCGGGAATGCCGTCGCCGTCGACGTCGGCTGGCGAGGCCCACAGCATCGCCTTTTTGTCGTTAAGCATGACGTGGCGTTCCCAGGTGGGATTCTCGAACCACGCCAGTTCGGACTGGCCGGCGGCGACCGGGATGATATCGAGCTTGCCGTCGTGATTGACGTCGGCGATGGCCACGCTGTACCCGCCTCGGAGTTGGTCGGTGATGAGGTGCGTGCTGAACTGAACCGAGGTGGAGGGCGCTTCGGCGCCGGCGATGGCCAACGTCAGCATCGCGGCTGCCGCGAACAAAAGAATGAGCGCGCTTCGCGAAGAAATCATAGCCAGTGCCTATATAATATCCGCCCAGGGAAGCCGTTGCTGAGCCGCGCGCCAGCAGCACACCCGGAGACGACCGGGGGTCGTGCACTGGAAAACATCGACTCGAAGAAAACCGGACGGGTGGCGCGTCAGCAAGCGGAACTTCTGCAACTAGAGGCTAGTAAATATTCTCCTGTTTGCGCATATTACCGAATGAGCCAATGTTGGCGATGGTGAATGAAAGCCGATATTGCGTATCGTCGCGTATTCCGAAATTATAGCGCCGGTATTCGGCGCTGATGCCGCAGCAGTCGGTGTTGTAACTAATCTCGGTGGTGCCGAATTCCAGGACATGGTAGTGCACGTCATAAAACGCATTCACAGCGGCATTCCAGCCCTTGCGGGTCCTGTTGCCGACGGCGAAGATGACGTTGATCTGATTGCTGGGGGGAACCACGTCCGGAAAGTTGTTGATCTCGCTGTGGCCGATGCCGAAGAAATACTTGTTGGCAAGCCGGACATTTCCGTTGAAGGTGGTGTTGCTGACGCGGCCCAGCAGCGGATCGTAGTCCACCCGCCATTCAAAACCCACGATGTGCTGAAAGCGCAAAGCGGAAACGATGGGAGAGTAGCGGCGCGGGCCGTTCAAGAACGTATATCCGTCCAGTTCCTCGGAGTCCTGCACCACGTTGTACTGGCCTGGAATCACCGCTCCTCCAAAGCTTGGATTAAAGTAACGGCTTTGCGCCACCTCCACGCTGAACACCTCGCTTACGTTCCCGTCTTTGTCCTTCACGAAGAAGCGATTGGCGAGCGAAAGGGTCACCGTGTCGCTGTCCGACATCAAGTCGTTCTCGTCGAACCGGACGATGCGGCTAAAGTCGTCGATGCCGTCGACAAAGTGGTATTCAACGCGCGGCTCTATGACGTGCTTCACCTTGACGCCGCCCAGCCACTTGGGCGACTCGTAAATCTTCTCGAACGACGGCGGGATCAGATCGACACGCACCTCACGGTCGCTGCGCAGCAGGGATTGGTCGGTGATGACGCCGTTCAAAAAGCTGCTGCCATATTCGGTCTCGCGCACGCCGAAGCTGGCGCTCAAGCTGAAGTCGCCGAAATGGAAGGCGGTGGTAAGTTCCGGATTGACGTCCAGGCGGTCGACGAATCTGGGCGTTATAAACTCGGGCTGCGTGCGGTCCAAGAAGCCCGCGCTGCTGTTGAATGAAAACCAGACCGGCACCGGGCCGTCCAGAATTTGGCGGTCGCGGCTCAGGAACTCCGCCACTGGGAGCTTCTTGATGATGATGCGGTTCTCGGGCGAGAAGGCGTTTTCAAATTCCTCGTCGCGAGTGGCGGCCACGTCGAATGTAAAGCTCGACCAGTGCTTCATTACGTATCCGACCGAATGCGTTTCTGAAAAGATCGTCTCGTGGAACGATTGGCTGAAGGCTTCCCGGAATAGGAAGGAGCTCAGTTCGTCCAGATGCACTCGCGCCAGCCAGCCATCGCCGAGATCGGAGTGGCCGTCGAAGGCGAATTCCTCGCCGCCTTGCTTCTGGATAACGCCGTTCACTAGGATGCCGCGATCTTGTACCGCGAACAAGTTGAGGCTGAAATCGGTGCCGGGCCTCACTTTGCCCCGGAATTCGATGTTTTCAACGGGGCCCCGAGACGTGAAGTATTGGATACGAGCGAGCGCATCGTAACTGCGGCTGATGGCCCAATAGTAGGCGAGGCCGAACATTTCGCCGAAGGTCGAGCTGTGCCCCACGTTGGGTGTAAGGAAACCGCTCTGGCGCGGCAGTTTCTTGAGCGATTTGTAATACAGCGGGAAATAGAAAATCGGCACTCTCTTCACGTGAAACACCGCGCGATGGGTGATGGCCCGATTGTTGGGATCGATATCGAACTTGGTGCTGGTGAGCCGCCACCAAGGTTTCGGAACCTTGCAGTCGGTGACGAAGCCGTCGTGGATGATGTATTTGCCATCGCGCCGTTCGCCCCACGTGCCTTCGAAATAGAACGGGTTGTTGGTGGTGAGCAGTCCGGGCCGCGCGATGATGGTCGGCTCCGAAGTGCCTTTGACGTTGTAGAAGATGCCGCTCTCGGTGTTGACGTTGTAGGTGAGGTGATCGCAGAAAAGCTTGGTGCCGTCCAGGAAATTCTCGTAGCGGATGTTGCCCCACGCCTCCACGTCGCCGGTATCGTCGTTATAATCCACCAGGTCGGCGTCGAACCTCTTGTCGATGCTTTCCATGTGCACATGGCCGCGCAGGTGGCGCAGATCGCCGTCGACTTCCTGCGTGTCCGAGCCTATGTCGTAGTCGAGGGGATTGGGCGCGCCCGGCCGCAGGTAACCCAGCCGCTGGTCCGGATTTGCCGCGTTGGGCGCCGCGGGCGGCGCGGGCGGCGGTGCGGCGGGAGCGGGCAACTGAGGCGGAGGAAGAACCTGAGCGGACAGGGGAAAGACGGCCAGCAGGCAGGCCGACAGCAGAATCCAGGCCCAGCCGGCCAAAAAAAGTTCGTGACATTTTTGCCCAAATATGTTACGAACAATGATAACCTCTTGGGTGAGGTTTGGAAGGGAAAGGGTGTCTGCGGAAGCTACGGAACGAGGCTTCAAGCGAAAACCGTAGCATGGATGTCTGGATGTCCGCAACCGGAACTTTTTGGGACGAGGTGTTTTGATGGAATGCCGATACTGCCAATCCGCCAACGCTGACGACGATCACCGTTGCCGGCGGTGTGGACGCCGCTTGCGCATGGGTCCCGTCTACACGGCTTCGTCCGCGGCCGCTCCGGTTCTCCAATCTGGAGCCGCTCCGGTTCTGCAATACTCCCTAGCGGAAGTTCACCGGCCACCACCTCAGCCCACAGCAGTTCGCCGCGCACCAGCTCAATCCAAGGCCGAGCCCAGTGCACCGCGGCGGCCCGTTACCTCGCACATTACTTACCAACCATCGCTGTTCACTTCGCGCGAACTGCCGCGGGTGGTGCCCTTTGAGACTATCG
Organism: Bryobacterales bacterium; assembly: GCA_003166865.1. GTDB lineage: Bacteria > Acidobacteriota > Terriglobia > Bryobacterales > Bryobacteraceae > Palsa-89. The sequence goes on along the minus strand of PMUP01000025.1, from coordinate 337,025 downwards.
CACCGGACGTGGTGCAACAACCTCTCCGTAAGACACAGCCGGCGGCTCCGCGCCAGCGGCATCGCAAGGTAATTCCGGGCCAGCAAGCGCTTGAGTTCACACATGCGGCGCGTTCGCCGAAGCCCATGGACGGCGTGATCTATTGCGACGCTCCGGTGGCGGTTCCGGCGCATCGCGCGATGGCGGCGGCCGTGGATGCAAGCATCGTTTTGATGGCGCTGGCAATATTCGGCATCATCTTCCACTTGGCCGGGGGCGCATTTGTTCTGGATGCCAAGACTGGTCCCGTCTTCCTTGCCGCGGCGGCTAGCGTGGTGGTGTTCTACCGCGTGCTGTGGTGCCTGGCGAATGGCGACTCCGCCGGCCAGCGCTGGGCGCACTTACGGCTGGTGAATTTCGACGGGCAAAGGCCTACTCGGACTCAACGGTTCTATCGCCTGGCTTCGGCGCTTCTCAGCCTTTTGGCGGCCGGCATCGGCTTGCTGTGGAGCCTGGTGGACGAAGAAACGCTGACCTGGCACGATCACATCTCGAAGACGTTCCCGACCCCAGTCTAATTTGACCGCGCAAAACGGGCACCAAACGCCCTTTGCGCTCCAAACTGAACCGCGCAAAACGGGCACCAAACGCCCTTTGCGCTCCAAACTGAACCGCGCAAAACGGGCACCAAACGCCCTTTGCGCTCTGATTCAGCATTCGGGACACGGCTCGACGATCGCCGACATCGACCCTTTGCATTGGACAATCCGCCAATCCGCCCCGAAGGAATGAATCTGGTCGCGCCCGAATTCGGCCGCCTGAAGATCACAGGTCATGACAACGGTGCGGCCGGTGCTGTCCACTTCCACGACGTGCTTCCAGGCTTCGGACTCGGCAATCGCGAAGAGCTGTTCCAGCATTTCAATGACGTACTCGGCGGTGTGGTCGTCATCGTTGAGCAGCACCACATTGTAGAGCGGCGCGTGCTGGTCGCGCGTGTGCTTGATTGTCCCGGGAACCGGGAGCGTGGCCGGCGGCATGCTTCATCTCCTATGATAGCGGCGGTGCGCCGGTTCTGATAGCCAGGATGGTATGATCGAAATAGAAGGGGGCGCAACGGATTCGACGGGATTGAATCGTTGTGGAAAGGCGTGCCGGGTTCCGAGCTCCCGTAAAACGATCGGAAAACCAGAACTGCCAATCAACAGTTCGCATACGCCGCCTAATTAATTAGGTAGCCGCTCCGGATGCTGGGCCTTGACGGCATTCACCGGGCGTCATCTTCAAGGATTGGGCCGAGAGCTTCTGCTCGGAGCAGTAGGCTGACGACAATCGGGCTAAGCCGCCGTTTTCTTGCCGGTTCTAATGCGGCGGTCGACAACTACCGAATCGGAAACGCACGTAGTTCTTTTCACGGCGGGCTTTCTCGGACGCGGGTTCGACTCCCGCCGCCTCCACCAAATCTTCCTAATGGCTTGGCCACTAGTTACTTTTCTCCTGCGCCGTCGGAGCAGATGGGACATCCGATGACCCATCGGGGTGTGGCGAAGAGGGCCCACCGGCAGCCGCTCGGGGAAAAGACCGTAGACGAAACGATCCTGATGAAGCGGCCCAGGCGTGGCGCCAGATTGAGGGAAGAAGTGTGGCATAACACTGGCGTCCCGTTTTCGTGACGAAGTTCAGGAATTGTGGAGAAAGGAAGATGAAAAAGACCGCTAAGAACCTCAATGTGAGCACTGGCACGACGGAAGACTTCTTTGAGCGATCTCTTAAGCGCGCCCGCAGGCTCGATCGCGGGGAGAAACTCGCCGCCCAACTACGGCTCACTTTTGAAGACCCTGCTGACCTGCTTCGCGTACTCACAGCGGAACGCGTTCGAGTGATCCATGCGGTTCGCTTGAGGCCGGCGCCAGTTACGGACCTGGCGATAGTTCTCAAAAGGGACCGTACCGCCGTGAAGCGTGATGTCAAGATACTGACATCGTTCGGTCTCGTAAGGATACACGAGGAAACGAACCCTGGCCATGGACGTCGTAAGATTGTTCAGCCCCTTGCATCGAGGTACGAGCTGGTAGCGACCATCTAGCTAGAGAGGCCTGTGGGTTCTAGCATGAAGTCCCAGCGCGATTGAATGCCGCCTGGTTTTCGATACCCCATTTCGAAACTCGCATGCAAGATATACCTATGCGATTGTATGTCCAAGCGGAATGGAGCGAGCAACCGCGGGTATACTTGGAACTTCCATGAAGAAATCCGGAGAGACCTTCGCTCTCATATTATCGGCGGTTTCCACGCTGGGATTGCTTGGCTGCACCCACGACAACACGGACCGCAAGACCAATCCTATCGTCGGAGCATGGTTCGTCAAGGATCCCGGCGCACCCTTTCCCTATCACATGTATGTCTTCAATGCCGACGGGACGATGCAGCAGGCCAACCCGGATGCTGGCGATCCCCACAGTAGTGACAGCGACGGCAAGGGCGTTTGGGTCACCGACGGTGACCGGATCAAGGGCAAGTGGGTTGAGGTCATCGCGGATCGTGCCTCGCATAAATTTACGGGCCGGGCGGAAATTTCCTATGACGTCAAGGTAAATGCCGACACCTTTGCGGGAACGATTACCGCAAGCTCATATGACGCCGCCGGTACTCTGACTGAAAGCCCCACCAGCCCAACACCGCTTGAAGGCAAGCGCGTCACACTCCCTTGAGTCGCTCCGCCATACCGGCGACCACGAGCGATTTGACACCCACTGAGCCACGGATTAAAGTTGGGGCGTGGAACAATCACCCCTCGGCAATCAGTCGTTCGGTAATCAGTCTCTTGGCAATCAGGTCTTCGGGCCCGCTTCCATCGCCGTAGAAAACGCCCGATTCATGAGCCGTGTGTACGGCTGGATGACGGGTGGACTTTGTCTCACCGGCGTCGTCGCCTGGAACGTATCCGGTAATCCGCAGCTGGTGCAAACGATTTTCGGCAACCCGCCGCTGCTATGGGGTTTGATCATCGCCCAACTAGGGGCGGTCATCGCGTTGTCATGGCTCATCAACCGGATCAACGGCGCCACCGCGACGCTCATCTATTTTCTGTACGCGGGATTAACCGGACTCACGCTGTCCAGCATCTTTCTAATCTACACGGGCTCGAGCATCGCGGAAGTTTTCGGCGTAACGGCTTTCGGCTTTGCCGGCCTCAGCGGCTTCGGATTCGTGACCAAGCGGGACCTCGGCCCGGTCGGCTCCTTCTGCATGATGGGCTTATTCGGATTGGTCGGCTTTGGTCTGCTATCCATGATCTTCCCAAGGCTGATGACCGCTGGCGCCAGCTTCGTGTTCTCCATCGTCGGCATCATTGTGTTCGCCGGACTCACCGCCTACGATACCCAGAAGATCAAGCTCATGAATGTTCCCGGCAACGAGGGAACCGACGCCGGACGCAAGACGGCGATCTTCGGCGCACTGATGCTGTATCTGGACTTCATCAACCTGTTCCTCAGCCTGCTGCGGCTGATGGGACGCAGACGGTGACCTCAAGTGGTCACATGACCAAATGAGGTCGATTGGTTTGCCCCCACCTCCAACATTCGATAGGCCATCCAGCGCGGACTTCGAATTGCCTTAGTTCACATCGAATCGAGGCAACATCATGAATGCAACAAGAGTTGTAAGTACAGCAATGCTGTTCTTACTTCCTGGAGCCATTGCTACGGCTTACGCGCAGGAACACGAGCAGGAGAAGAAGCCCGAGCAGAAGCAGGAACAGGCGAAACCGGCCAAGCAGCAACAGGCGAAGCCGGCCAAGCAACAGCACCAGGCAGCTCAAGCCAAGTCTGAAAAGCAACAGCCCCAGGCGGCGCACGAGCAACAGGCCAAGCCGGCAGCGAAACCGCAACAGGCTAAGCAGGAGCAACAGGCAAAGCCCGAAGCGAAGCCGCAACAGGCGGCGCGCCAGCAACAGGCCGCCAGCCGGGGTACCCAGACGACCGGAAGCCATGGGAGCATTCCCGACGCTAGGTTCCGCGCCAGTTTTGGCAGTAGCCACACGTTTCACGTGAACCAGTCCCAATTCGCCAACGGGTCGGGACGTTTTCAATACGGCGGTTTTTGGTTCAACGCTGTTAACCCGTGGCCAGTGGGCTGGCTCTATACTGACGCCGTTTACGTTGACTTCTTGAACGGGGGCTATTTCCTGTGCGATCCCTTGCATCCCGGCATATATCTTTCAATCAACGTCGCCATTTGACGGACAATCAGGATCAACTCTGCAGCGGCAACTCGCGGTGCTCCCGGCAGAACGGCCATGGGCGTGCCTCTTCCACTCAATGACAGACGAAAGGGACAAACTCTATGAAAACAAATCTACAGCACTATGTTTGGGTTCTGGCAATTGCCGGTTCCATGAGTACCGCCGCGCTCGCGGCGGACCGAGAAATCAAGGTTGACGACAGGCTGGACTCTTCAGCCGACGCGCTGGCCGACATGATGCGGGCTTCCGACAACGGCATCCCCCAAGATCTGATCGATAAGGCGCACTGCGTCGTTGTCATCCCGGGCATGAAAAAGGCTGGATTCATCTTCGGCGCCGAGTATGGCCGCGGGTTCGCGGTATGCCGCAGGCACGGCGGAGGCTGGAGCGCTCCGGCCGCGATGCGCTCGGAAGGCGGTAGCTTCGGATTTCAGATCGGCGCTTCGGACACCGATGTTGTGTTGCTCGTCATGAACGATGGTGGAATGAAGCACTTGTTATCCGATAAGTTTACGCTCGGCGGCGATGCATCCATTGCGGCAGGCCCGATTGGCCGCACCGCGACTGCTCAGACGGACGCGGAGCTGCAGGCGGAAATGCTGTCGTATTCCCGTTCGCATGGGCTGTTCGTGGGCATCTCACTCACCGGCGCGACACTTCGTCCGGATGGCGAAACCAACCGGGAACTCTACGGCCACGACTCAACGAATCGTGAAATTCTGACCGGCGATTTCAAAACTCCCGCGGCTGCGGGAAGGTTTGAAGGGGCGCTGAATCGGGACTCAGCCGCACGTAACTAATCGCAGCAGCGCGCGCCCCGGCACGTAAGTTCGCCCGGGGCGCCGCTTTTTTCGGGAACCTCTCCACCCAGCCACGCGTACCACAGCCAGATGGCTGTCATTCGCCCCATCCTGCTGGCCCTCGCGCTCCCGATTCTCCACCCGTACGCGTCCGCCCAGCAACCCCCAGCCTCTGCCGATCCCCTGCCAACCGCCGAAGCCATCATGGCGCGCGTCACCGCCAACCAGGACCGGTCCGAGGCCGAACGCGGCCAATACGTCTACGTGCAACACGCCCGTGTCGTCTCACCAACGACAAATCCAAGGACGGCATTGGCGCGCACCTGTTTCCGTTGACATCGAAGAGCCAGAGCGACTACCGATTCCATTTGATCGGCCGCGAGCACATACAAGGTCATGACGCCTTCCACATCGACTTCCGCCCAAAAGACCAAGGATGACTTTGGCTGGAAGGGCGATGCCTACATCGATGCCATCGCCTATCAACCCGTGCTTGTGAGCACAGCCATGGCGCGCGCCGTACCTTTCGCGCTGCGCACACTGCTGGGCACCAACCTGCCGGGCATGGGCTTTTCCGTCGCCTATGCAACTCGGCCGGAGGGCGTCTGGTTCCCGGTCAGCTTCGGAACAGAGTTCAAGCTGCACGTGTTGTTCTTTTTTAGCCGCGAGATCACCATCAATGCGCAAAATCGTGACTTCGAGAAGACCCATGTCAGCTCAAAAATCGTCGGCGGCGACGACCCCGCGCAGCCGCCTCAACAACCTTGAGGGTTGGATCTAATGCACCGTGTAGCGTGCCTTCAGCGCGAAGGGCGCGATCTCGATATCGAACTGCTCCCCGTTCGTGCGCACCATCTGATAAGTGCCGCGCATGGTGCCCATGGGGGTCTTGAGCGGGCACCACGACGAGTACTGGAACGATTCGCCGGGCGCCAGGACCGGCTGTTCGCCGACCACACCCGGGCCTTTGATTTCGCTCACGTCCTCCGCGGCGTCCGTGATGATCCAGTGCCGGCTGATCAATTGAACCGTCTCCGCGCCCTTGTTGGTAATGCGCACCGTATACTGGAACACCCATTCGCCCTGAAGCGGCCGTGAGTTCTCGGCTGAGTATTGCGACAGTACCTCGACCGAGACATTGTGGGTAACAGCTTCGGATAATGGACCGAGTTCCGAGGACGGGTTAGCCACCCGCGATGGCCTCGTCCAACAGGACGGTGAAATGCCTCGCCCGGTGGTCGATGTCGTCTTTCAGCACATTGAGGCGGCGCTCCAGCGAGTCCAGCTCGTCAGCCAAATGCAAGCATGCAAGCACGGCCGCCCGCGTGGCGTCGACATTACCGGCGCGCGCCGCGATGGTCGACATGAGATCGTCGACGCGTTGAGCAAGTTGTTCGATCCGGCCCGGCTCCTCGGAAGAAGCCACCAAGGAATACGTCTGATTGAAGATGGTGACACGGACCGGCTCCGTGTTCGGCATTGCTTTAGCTTGGCAGCTTTTATGGGATCGCGCAAGACGGGCGCCAAACGCCCTTTGCGCTCCGGGCCAGCAATTTACCGAACGAGCCGGCTGCTAGGTGCTGCTCAACAGCTCCATCTGCCCCAGCAGCTTCTCGATCCGCGTGCGAACGTGCTTTCGCTCCGACCGCAATTCGTCCAGCTCCTGCCGGATCGCGTCCCGCTCCGCCACGGCCGACGCCACTTGCGATTCAAGCGCCGACTTTTCCGAGCGTAAGCTGGCTACAAGCTCCACCGCTTTCGTGATGCGCTCCTCCAGGTGAGCGAGCGAATCCACTTCTTGTTGTTGTGCGGCGTTCATGACTAAGACCCAGCGTGAGCGGCCTTGGCCTTCTCCACCAGCGCGGCGAAAGCTGGGCTATCAGTCGCGGCCATATCCGCCAGAATCTTGCGATTCAAATCGATGCCCGCTTTCTTCAGACCGTTGATGAACTTGCTGTAGGAAATATCGCCGGCACGGCAGGCGGCTCCGATGCGAACAATCCACAACGAGCGGAAATCGCGCTTCTTGCGGCGGCGGCCGACAAAGCCATAGCGCAATGCCTTCTCTACGGCCTCTTGCGCGGCCCGATTCAGTTTGCTCTTGGTGAGAAAATAGCCCGACGCTCGGGCGAGCGTCTTGTGGCGGTAGTCCCGGCGTTTGGTCCCGCGTTTTACTCTTGGCACGTTTTTACTCCTCGGTTGAATTTAGCTGGCAGCAACGGCACGTGCGGCGCCGTTCCACACAACATTCGTATTTAGTACGGAATCATTCTCTTCAGCTTGGCTTGGTCGGCCTCATCAGCCACCACCCCGTGCTTCAGTTTGCGCTTGCGCGCGCGCGTCTTGGACGTCAAGATGTGGCGGGAAAACGCATGATGGCGAACCACCTTGCCCGTCCCGGTCTTTTTGAACCGTTTGGACGCACCCTTATGTGTCTTCAGCTTCGGCATTGAAATTTTCCTGGGTTTAACAGCGATGTCAAACTGCGACTTTTCCAGTCTAACACAGGGACGGACCTACTCGCGGCTCTCCTGGTATTCTTCCAGCCACGCCATCTGGATTGCTTCCAGTTTGCCTTCGGTCGACCCCTTCGGATCGTCCTTGAAGTCTTGCAGCTCCGTGATCCATTGGTGCAGATCGGTGTAGCGGATATGCGTGGGATCGAGCTCGGGGAATTTTTCGGCCAGCGCGAGCGCGATGTCTTCGGTGTGGTCCCAGGTGAGGCCTGGCATCAGGTTTGAGTCCCCTTGAGCATGTTTTCGGCGAGCTTTATGGTCGCCTGATTCAACTGCTCGATCTTGGCCGCGATCAAGTGATGATCGTCCGAATTGTACACCAGCATCACCTCGTTGACGGATTTGTCGATGGCCGCGCGCTCCTCGTCGGCCAGCTCGGAGTACGCGCCGTGCTTGTGGGCTTTACCGACAGCCAGCAGAATCGCGTCGGCTTCCACCCGTTGTTCCCGTACTTGTCGAGCTGAAAAATCCTGCTCGGCCTGCTCGACTGATTCCTGAATCATCTTCTCCACTTGCTCGTCCGTCAAGCCATACGAAGGCTTCACTTCGACGCTGTGTTCCTTGCCGGTGCGCTGATCGCGAGCCGTGACGCTCAATATGCCGTTGGCATCGATCAGAAAGCGAACCTCGATCCGTGCAAGTCCCGCGGGCACGGGATCGATGCCCTTCAAATCGAATCGCGCCAGGCTGCGATTATCCTTGACGAGTTCGCGTTCGCCTTGCACGACGTGAATCAGAACATTGGTTTGCCCATCGACGCCCGTGGTGAAGTTTTCGGTCGCGCTGGCCGGGATCGTCGAGTTGCGATGGATCAGCTTCGACACCACGCCACCCATAATCTCGATGCCGAGCGACAGCGGCGTAACATCCAGCAGCAGCTTGTTGTCCACCGTGCCCGAAAGAATGGCCGCTTGCACCGCGGCGCCCAGCGCCACCACTTCGTCCGGATTCAGCTCGGTGTGCGGCTTGGAGCGGAACAGGTTCTCGACCGACGAACGCACCAGCGGGATGCGCGTCGACCCGCCCACCATCACCACTTCGTCGATCTGATCCACCGCCACGCCCGCATCCTTGATGCAATCGCGGCAAGGTCCCAATGTGCGGTCCACAATGGGCGTGATCAGCTTGTCAAATAGTTCACGCGTGATCTCACGCTCGTATTTCTTGCCGCGGTATTCGAGCTCGATCATGGCCGAGGGAACGAACGAGAGCCGCTCTTTCGCCTGGATCACCGCGCGTCGCAGCCGCTGCACTCCCTCACCATCGGTGGACAGATCCTGGCCCCATTCGCTCGCGACGTCTTCGAGCGCGATCCGCAGCAGCAAATTGTCGATATCGTCGCCGCCCAGGTGCGTGTCGCCGTTGGTCGCCAAAACTTCAAAGATCCCGTCGTGCAATTTCAGAATTGATATGTCGAACGTGCCGCCGCCGAAATCATACACCGCGACGACGCCATTCTCGCGTTTGTCCAAGCCGTAAGCCAGCGCCGCGGCGGTGGGCTCATTCACCAGGCGCAGGACTTCGAGGCCCGCGATCCGTCCGGCGTCCTTGGTGGCCTGACGCTGTGCGTCGTTAAAATACGCGGGGACCGTGATCACGGCCTTGTCCACAGGGACGCCGAAATAATCTTCCGCGTTCTGCTTCAACTGGCGCAGCACCAGCGCCGAGATCTCAGGCGGAGTGAAGGTCCGATTGCCAAGTTGAAGTTGCATCACCGACTCGCTCCCGGGCGCGACGCGGAACGGAAAGAGCTTCAGCTCTTCGGCCACGTCCTCGATCCCGCGGCCCATCAGGCGCTTTACGGAATAGACCGAGCGCTCCGGCTGCGTGATCAGCAGTTCGCGCGCCGGATTGCCGACCACCGTCCCGCCGTTAGGCGTTACGGAGACGACGCTAGGCACGAGTTTGTCCCCGTCGGCTCCAGGAATGATCCTCGGCCCCGTGAGATCCATGAACGCCACCAGGCTGTTGGTAGTCCCCAGGTCGATGCCGACGATGTGGCCGGACGAAGTGAAATCGATTTCCATTGTTAGGTTGGGATCAGGGTCTTCTCAACTTCGGACACCAGATTCTGGATGTACTTTCGACGGTTCAGGACATTTCTAATCTGGGTCAGGATCTCGCGCGATGGCGCAGCGTCGTACTTCACAAATAGCGCCGCCAGTTCCTGGTCCGATTCCGCAAGCATCTTGGCAAAAGTCTTCTCGGCCTGCTCCAACTGCGGACGCGCGGAGTCATCCCCGCCGCGCATCTCTTCCAGCGCCATGTTCAACTCGAACACCTCTTCCAGCAACTCCGGCGGAACGTCCTTGGAGCGCTGCTCGCCGATATCGAAGCCCTCCAGACCCAGCAAATACTGCGCCCGCTTGACCGGATCCTTGAGAGTCCGATAAGCGTCGTTCAGCGCCGACGACATATCCAGCGCCCGCTGGCGTTCAGCTTCGGGCTTCTGCATGAATCGATCCGGATGCAATTGCCGGCTCAGCTCGTAGTAGCGCTGTTGCAATGCGTCCAGGGAAAGGTTGAGGCCACGCGGGATACCAAGGACGGCGTAGTAGTCGGTCACGCCGGACGTCACGTCGAGAAAGACGTTCCGCAGCCGCAGTTCTTCTTGGCGTTCGGATTGTCGAACTCAAAGCCGGAGTGAATGAGCGAGTCCTTCCAATCCAGCGTCATGCCGTTCAGATAGAGCATGCTCTTGGGGTCCACAAAAACCTTCACGTCCTCGAATTCGTAGACCGTATCGGTCGGCCGCGGCTTCACATCGAACTTGAAAAGATAGCTGAGGCCGGAGCATCCGCCGCCCAGCACTCCCAGGCGCAGTCCACCCTGGACGCCATGTTTGACGAACTGTTCGCGAATCTTCGCAACCGCCTTGGGTGTTACGGTAACCATCACTTACTTTGGATGCAACACTTGCTTATTTAGATGCCGCGACGGCTTCAGTCTGCGAAGCGGTCTTTTTCTTGTAGTCGCCGATGGCTGCCTTAATGGCGTCCTCGGCCAGCACCGAGCAGTGAATCTTCACCGGCGGCAGGCTCAGCTCGTTGACGATGTCAGTGTTCTTGATCTCGAGCGCCTCATCCACGGTCTTACCCCGCAGCCATTCTGTAGCCAGCGACGAACTCGCGATTGCGCTGCCACACCCGAACGTCTTGAACTTGGCGTCTTCGATGATGCCGGTCTCGGGATTCACCTTCACCTGCAGCTTCATCACGTCGCCGCATTCCGGCGCGCCTACCATGCCGGTGCCGACGTTCGGATCGCTCTTGTCCATCGAGCCGACGTTCCGGGGATTGTTGTAGTGGTCGATTACTTTGTCGGAATAAGCCATGTTGGTGTCCTCTTCTCTATCTTAATGCGCGGCCCACTGGACCTTGGATAAATCGATTCCCTCTTTCGCCATCTCATAGAGCGGCGATAGATCACGCAACTTCTTCACCACGTCGATGACTTTGGCCGCGACGTAGTCCACTTCCTCTTCGGTGTTGAAGCGGCCGAGACCGAAACGAATGGAGGAGTGCGCCAGATCGTCGCCGGCGCCCAGCGCCTTCAATACGTAGCTCGGTTCCAGAGTCGCCGACGTGCAGGCCGAACCGCTCGAAACCGCGATATCGTTGATGCCCATCAGCAACGACTCGCCCTCGACGTAAGCGAAGCTGATGTTCAAATTGTTCGGCAGGCGATGCTCCCCGAGGTAGTTAATATCCACGGCTCCGTTGATGTAAGTCTCATCCAGCTCGGATTGCAGCTTGTCGCGCAGCTTGTCCCGCAGATGCGCCAGCCGCTTGGACTCTTCCGCCATCTCGGCCTGGCACAGCGCGCACGCTTCACCCAACCCCACAATTCCAGGAACATTCAACGTGCCCGATCGCATGCCGCGCTCGTGGCCGCCGCCATCCATCTGGGCAGTGAGCTGCACGCGCGGACCCTTGCGGCGAACATACAGCGCGCCCACGCCCTTGGGCCCGTACATCTTGTGGCCGCTGAGCGACAGCAGATCGATGTTGTCCTTAATCACGTTCACCGGCACCTTGCCGACCGCCTGCGTCGCGTCGGTGTGCAGCAGCACGCCCTTCGATTTCGCCAGCTTGCCGATTTCCGCGATGGGCTGCAGCACGCCGATTTCGTTGTTCGCGTACATCAGGCTGATCAGGATCGTTTTGTCGGTGATGGCGGCCTGCAATTGCTCCATGTCCACCAGACCGTTGGTCTGCACCGGCAGATACGTCACGCGCACGCCATGCTTTTCCAGACGCTTGCAGGTGTCGAGTATGGCCTTGTGCTCGGTGGCCGCCGTGATGATGTGGTTGCCCTTCTCGGCGTACATCTCGGCCACGCCTTTCAGCGCGAGATTGTTCGATTCGGTGGCGCCGCTAGTGAACACGATTTCTTTCGCGGTGGCCCCGATCAAACTCGCGATCTGTTTGCGCGACTTCTCCACCGCTTCCTCCGCCTCCCAGCCGAAGCTGTGATTGCGGCTGGCGGCGTTCCCGAACGTCTCCAGAAAATACGGCTTCATCGTTGCGAACACACGCGGGTCCATCGGCGTGGTCGCGTGATAGTCCATGTAGATCGGCAGTTTCATTCTTGGTTCCTCATTCACATCGTCTTCTGCGCCGGTGGCGAAAGATCATACAGACGCTGCGGCGTAGCCAGCTCATCTTCGGGTTTGGACTCAGCCTTGGACGAATCCACAGCCATATCTGAGATGCTGATACTCGCCAAAAGCCGCAGGATTCCTTCGTGAACCTTCTGCAACGGGTCGCGCACAATGCATTTGTCGGTGTGTACGCAATAGCCGTGCTCGGTGAAGCACGCCGTCAGAAAAATGGGGCCGTCAATGGCGCGAATCACTTCGTACGCCGTGATCTCGCGCGCTTCCCTGGCCAGCTTGTAGCCGCCGTTGGTTCCATGCTCGGAGCGCAGAAAGCCATTCTTCACCAGCTTCTGCAAAATCTTCGAGAGCAGCGCCGCCGGAATTCCATAGGTCTCGGCGATCTCCTTGGCGCTGGAACTGGCAGGCGCATTCACCGCCAGGTGCTTCAAGGCGATGAGCCCGTAATCGGCTTTCTTGGTGAGCTTCAGCATTCTACTTACGATCCCCGGTCAGAATCCCGATCTCCGACCGGAACGGTCCAATATCATTATCGCTAATCCCAGTACAACCGTCAAGTGGAATCTTTTCAAGAAGATAGATATCGCGTTTCACTCCAGGGCGAATGCGTTCACTCCTGAGCTCACGATCACGACATACTGTTTTCCGCTGCGCCCCCGGTAGGTCATCGGGTTCGTGTGGCCTTCCGCATCGAGCTTCACTTCCCACAGCACCTTACCCGTCCGCGAGTCGAACGCGCGGAAGCGCTTGTCGTTGGTCCCGGCAATGAACACCAGCCCGCCGGCGGTCGCGATGGGGCCGCCCTGTCCGAACGCGCCGGTATTATGCACGCCCTTGGCCTCCATTTCATCGCTGGTGCCAAGTGGGACCCGCCACGCCAGGTCGCCCGTATTTGCGTTGACGGCCATCAACTCGGCCCAGGGCGGCGGCTGGCAAGGCCACTGCTTGGCTGGATTCCAGAAACGTGCGTTCACCGAGCCCGGGCCCAGAGGACTGGAGCGGCGATACTCCACCTGATCGCCTTCCTTCGTCTTATCCATGCGACCCATCCCACCTACGTTGCGCACATTGACGAACACATACCCCAGGCCAGGGTCTACCGCAACGCCGCCATAGTTCGGCCCGCCTTGCTGGCCGGGGAAGATGACCCGGAATTCCTGGCTGCTGTACGGCGTGTACGGACCCTCGTTGTGAATGCCGCCGATTTTGTCCACCAGCTCGCGGCAAAATTTTTCGTGCTCCGGCTCACCCGTGAAGATCTCATCGGGCTTCACGCTGTTACGCGCCAGGGGCGGAGGCTTCAACGGGAACGGCTGTGTCGGCCAGCTCTGCTCGCCGGGGACGTCGCTTTGCGGTACCGTCCGCTCTTCCACCGGGTACACCGGCCGGCCCGTCTCGCGGTCCAGAAAAAACATCAGCCCCGGTTTCGACACTGCAACCACGACCGGGATTTTCACTCCGTCGTGAACCACCTCCATCAGCGATGGCGCGGCTTCGACATCATAATCCCACACGTCATGGTGCGTCAACTGGAAATACCAGCGGACCTTTCCAGTGGCGCCATCCAACGCTACGATGGACGATGAATACAAATTCTGTCCGTGCCGCGCACCTCCGTAGTATTGCGCGGCGGGCTGGCCGATCGGCAAAAAGATAAGGCCGCGCTGTGCGTCTATAGTTGCGGCGCCCCAGTTGGCGGGTGAGCCGGCGGTTACCCAGTTGTCCTTGGGCCAAGTCTCGTAACCGGATTCGCCCGGATGCGGAATAGTGTGAAGGGTCCAGGCCTGCTTGCCGCTGTGGAGATCCCAGGCGCGCACATCCATGGCTGGCCCGTCCGGATCATCTTCTTTGCCCTGCGCTCCCGTGATGATCAAATTACGAAAGATGACCCCGGGAGAGGAAATGTGATAGGGGGCGTTGGGAAACTTCTCGGTTACTCCTGTCCGCAGATCCACAATGCCCTCCTGGCCGAATCCCGGAACGAGTTTCCCCGTTTTGGCGTTGATCGCGATCAGCCGCCCGTCGCTGGTTCCGGCCAGTATCTCCGGAGGAGCTTGCTTGTCGCCCTGCCAGTAGGTGACCCCGCGCAACGGGGCCGCCACGCTGCCCAAATCGTATTTCCAGATCTCTTTTCCCGTCTCCGGTTCCAGCGCCACGATGCTGTGATGCACAGTGGGCGTGTAGAGGACGCCGCCAACCATAATCGGCACCGCTTCGGTCGACGTTAACACCCGCGTCGACGCGTCCAGGCTAATGGAGCCGGGATCGATGCCGTACTGCCAGGCCAGCTTGAGTTTCGAAACATTCTTGGCGTTGATCTGCGCGAGCGGCGAATAGCGCTGGCCGGCATGGTCATGGCTGTAAGTGGGCCAGTCCGCCTGTCCATGGAGTCCGGTAACGGCAAGCCCCGCAAAAATGGTGATGGTTCCAAAAATCCTGGTCGCGATCGCCGTCATCCAGCGCCTCCGGTCAAGTGTTGGCTGACAGTCTATCGCGAAACCCCGCTCACGCACGCGGCTTGCGGCGCTCACCGGATTTACGCTGGAGCCGGGCGCGGGCCTTGGCCGGATCGATGTCTGTGATTGACACACAACAAAGCCAGAAAAAATTGCCATCGCGCCGGTATCCAGCCGACCCGCTTCGAGCAAACTCGCCAGTGACCGCTCACCGACACGCCACCGGAATCCGCAAATCAATCACTTCCGCTCACCATGACACGGATCGTTCTCGCCGCCGCGATATACTCGTCAGAAGTGCAAATGGGTGCGGGGCCGACCTCCAGGCCAACGCTTACCGAAATTACCAAACGCAGCGAATCCCATAAATGAACGCCGTTCAGTCTACCACGCCCCCCCAAAAAATCGTCATCCTCGGCGGCGGATTCGCCGGCGTCTACACCGCGCGCTATCTCGAAAAACTCCTGCGCCCCGCCGAAGCCGCCATCACGCTGGTCAATCGCGAAAACTACTGGGTCTATCAGCCCATGCTCCCGGAAGTGATCTCCGGGTCGCTCGCCTTGGCGGACGTCGTGTCGCCCATCCGGCGGCTGTGCCCGCGCACCAACCTGGTGACTCGCGAGATTGAGGACATCGATCTCGAGAACCGGGTGATCACCGTCAGTCCCGGCTTTCGCCCGCGCCAGCTCAAGCTGCATTACGACTACCTGGTGATTGCGCTCGGCAATGTTACCAACTTCTACGGAATGCCGGGCATGCTGGAAAACGGGAAGCCCTTCAAGACGCTAGCCGATGCGATGGTGCTGCGCAATCACGTCATTCGCACGCTCGAGGAAGCAGACGTCGAGGAAGACCCCGAACTGCGGCGCAAGCTGCTCACCTTCGTGGTGGGCGGCGGAGGATTCTCGGGCGTCGAGGTGATCGCCGAACTGAACGACTTCGTGCGGGCAGTGAAGAAAAACTATCTGCGCCTCCGCGATCAGCCGCATCGCTGCGTGCTGGTTCACTCGCGCAACCGCATTCTTCAGGAGATGGCCGAGCCGCTCGCGCTGTTCGCTCAAAAGACGCTGCGCAAACGCGGAGTCGAGATTATTCTCGAAGACCGGCTGGTAGCCGCGACGTCGGAAAAAGCCATCTTGAAATCGGGCGAGGCGATCGCGTGCAAGACCATCGTGTGTACCGTGCCTTCCACGCTGCCGCCGGTGATACAAAAGCTGAATTGCGCGAAGGACAAGGGCAAGCTGCAGACCAACACCGGTCTCGAATTGAAGGACTACGAGGGTCAGGTGTGGGCGCTGGGCGACTGTGCGGTAGTGAAGACTGTTTCGGGCAAGGAGGCTCCGCCGACCGCGCAGCACGCCATTCGAGAAGCCGCCACGGCCGCCACCAACATCGCCGCCGCCATCCGCGGAGGCGCGCGTGCGCAGTTCAGCTTCGAAGGCTTGGGGACGCTGGGCTCGCTCGGCCATGGCGCGGCGGTGGCGCAGATCCTGGGCGTGAAACTGTCGGGCCTGTTGGCCTGGGTGCTATGGCGCTGCATTTATCTGATGAAGATGCCAGGCCTGAATCGCAAGACGCGCATCGCTACCGATTGGACGCTGCATCTGCTGTTCCCGCCCGATCTCGCCGAGACTAAGCTCGAGCCCGAATCCGGAATTCAGAGCCAGCACTTCCAAGCGGGCGACGTGGTTTTCCAGCAAGGCGATCTGGGCGACAGCGTGTACGTCATCCAGGAAGGCGAGTGCGACGTGTTGCGCGAAGAAAACGGCGAGCACAAGCTGCTGGCGACGCTAAGAGCAGGCGACTATTTCGGCGAAATGGCCGTGCTCGCCGATCAGAGCCGCAACGCCACCATTCAAGCTCGCACCGGAATGCATGTGCTGATCATTTCCAAGCGGGATTTCGATAAGCTGCGCCAGAACGTGCCCGCGTTCGACGAAGTTTTCCGCGAACTCGCTAAACGGCGCGCGTCGGGAAACGCCGTCATTCCGTCGGGTTCCGCGGAAACTTGAGGTACGGCAGCCGCACGCCTTCATCAATGATCTGATCGGCTTGAATATTCGTCGGCGCGTCGAATCCGGTCGCGCCCGCGGAGGTCACGAAATCGTCTTGGTCCACGCCATCGCCGCTCACGCCCAGGCCGCCCACCAGCACGCCGTTCTTATACAGCGGAAGAGAGCCCGGGAAAAACACGATGCCGTTTTGATTCGGATTTTCCGCCTGCGATCCTTGCGTACACGGATTCAGGGTGTCGAATTGATAGAGCTGAAAAAACGGACCTGGCGTCGATCCATCAACGCCCGGCGGATAAATCGGCTGCNNGTCCGATTGGGCCCGCTAAAGAAAATCACGTTGCGCGATTTCGCCACCGCGACGTCGATGCTGAACACAGTGCCATCGGGCATGCGGTGCAGCGCGATGATGGCGCCGTCCAGGTCAGCAACCGCAATCGTCATGCGCGTGCGCGAGCCAAGCGGCAATCGAATGACGGCTCGCGTCAGATTCGCCTCGGCCACGGCAGCGTCGACGATGCTTTCCACTTCATCCTGGGTGAGACCGCCGATGGGTCCCGCGCGCGGCGCAACCAGATCACCCTCGGGCGGCGCTTTCGGACTCCCGAGCGGACCCCGCACATACACGCCATCCGCCGATCCCGCCCCGTATCCAGAGGGTCGCGTGGTCTGATTGACGAAGGGCACCGCGATGCCATTAATTATGACCACGCCCGGCGGCGCAGGATTCGCTCCGAAGCCCGCACCGACCGCTCCCGAGAACGCCGCAAATTCCGCGACATCGGCCGCGACGCCGGCCACGGCGACTCCACCCACCATCACGCCTTGTTTGTAGAGTGGCACCCCGCCCGGATTCACCGCCGTCGGATCGCTGTCGTTGAGATTCGCTTTTCCGGTAAGAATGCCGAGGCCAGTCGTCGATCCATCGATGGAACGCGCGGGCGGAAACCCCTGGCCCAGGATGTAAGGGGCGTTGAACGGGCAGCCGCGATTGGTGTTCTCGATGCCGTAGAGCGGTGCGTTGGCTGTGAAATCGATCCCGGGCGGGAAGTGAATGCCGCTGATGTAGCGCACCGTCCGCGAGGAAAGCGGCGCTTGATCGTTGCTGAAGAAAGAGGCAGTCCGCGCGAGCGCTACCGCGACCTCCTCTGTAACCGCCGCCTTTCCGAAATTTGCCGGGGACATGGTGGGCGCGTTCGGCTTTTGATAAATCGCCAGGATGTTGCCCTGCCGGTCGGTCACCGCGATCACCATCGCATCGGAATTCACGGATGACGCCGCCGCTTCCACCACCGCAGCAACGTCAGTGGACGTCAACACTACGGGATCCTTCAGTGGAGGTGGATCCGGACGCGGATGGTGATGAATCGGCGGACGCCGCGGTGGCTGTGCAACACACATGGAGGCCGCAGCCAAGGCAAACACGAAGATGGTTCGCGCTGACAACATGGCTCGGCCTATGGCAACAACGAACTCAGGTTCTTCATCGCGGCCGCGAACTTGAACCCGTTGAACAACGACGGATCGTCCAGTTGCTGGAACAGCCCGTTAATGCCGGCTCGAATCTCGGCATCGTCGCCCAGCTTTCCGTTCTTGGCGTATGCGATGAACAACGAATCCAGCGCCATGGTGGCCTGCTCGGCGGCGCGCTCGCCTTGCTCCGCGATTCCGTCGCCATCGGCGGCGATGCTCTTCAACAAGCGCAGGGTCTGAGGCTGATCGAATTTCATGCCGTTCAAACGTTTCGCCAGATTGCCCGCCAGCTCCGAGACGCTGGTTGCTTCCTCCGCCACTTGACGGCGATCCGAGTTCAGCGCGGTGACGCCCGCGTAAACCAGTTTGATTCCGGCCTCGAGGTCGCGAACTGCGCTGGGATCGGCGTCCTGGATCACATGCTTGAACACCACGTAGCGCGACAGATTAAACGGCGGATTGCCCGGACGCCGGCCGGGGTAGCCTCGCTCTTGCCGCCAACTGTCTTTCGCGGCGGTCAGGTTGTGGTGACAAGCGAAGCAATCCAGCTCCGTGTATTCGGGCCAGATGCCGCCTTGCGATTCGCGCGCCACGCGCCTGAGTTGCTCGCGCAACTGCACGGCTTGTCCGACCGCCATGGCTCGGACGGCGAACCACGGATCGGTATCCACTTCCTTCCAATGCGGGGGCATCACCGACATGAACGAGTCAAGCTCGAAGTACAGATCTGGGTGCCCCGCGGCGATCAGCTCGTGATCCACCATTTTTTCCGGCGTCCCCAGGTGGCAGGTGAGACATTTTTCGCTGCGCTTCACCAGATCGCGTGTGTCGTACAATCCCAGCTCGAGCGATTTTTCATACTTCCATCCGCGCGTGGTGTGCGGCCCAAGCCACGCCGACGCCGGACCGTGGCAGTTCTCGCATCCGACGCCATCGGTGAGATCGAACGTGCGGGCGCGCTGATCGGCCGGAACATCCAGCGCATGGCAAGCCAGGCAGCGCGGCGCGGTGTCGGGACTCGGCAGTCCCATGATCTTGGCGATCCGCGTTCCAACCGGATTGGTGAGATTCGTAAATGCGTGCGAGTGTTTATCGCGCACCACCCAGGTGCTGTACTCGTTTTGCAGTACCGTGTTCAGATCGCGCGGCTGGACACCGCCGTGGCAAGTGGGGGAGCTGCACGAGCCAGGTCCGGTGTATTTCCAAGACTCGGCGCTATCGGCGGCCACCAGGCATCGGCCCGCCAGGAGCGCGCCCAGAAGCAGTTTTATGCCCGCTACCTGTTTCATTGGATCGAGTACTTAGACAGGTTATCAAAGCCGTAACGATATAATGTACGAACCGTTGATTTTTGACGACCTCAGAGCGATTCAGAGCCAGTACGGTTATTTGCCGGGCGAACAGTTGACAGCGCTGTCCGAACGGACGAACACGCCTCTGTATCGCATTCACGGAGTCGCCGATTTCTATCCGCACTTCCATCTCACACGGCCGCCGAGAGTGGCTGCCGGCGTTTGCGCGGATATGTCGTGCCACTTGCGGGGCGCCGGCAATCTCCGCGCCGGTTTAGAGCGACGCTTCCACGGGATGAGCGAGAAGGACGTTGCCATCCGCGACATCTCTTGCCTGGGCCAGTGCGACGGCGCTCCAGCGGTTTCGATCAACGACCATATTTATCGCGGCGCGACTCTGGCTCAAGCCGAGGCGCTGGTGCTGACGGCTCTCGGCGGCAGCGAGCTTCCAGAGCTAGCAACTGATGAAAAGACGCTCGACCTGGCGTCCGACCCGTACCCCGGCGCCGAGCACTATGGTGCGTTGCGAATGGTGCTGGCCGCGCGCGATTGGGACGCCGTGCTCGCGCAATTGAAAGCCAGCGGGTTGAGCGGACTGGGCGGCGCGGGATTCCCCACCGGAATGAAATGGGAAGCGGTGCGTAGAGCGCCGGGCCCCGAAAAATACGTGGTCTGCAACGCCGATGAGAGCGAGCCTGGCACCATCAAGGACCGCTTCATCATGCGCCATCTCCCGAATCTGGTGATCGAAGGCATGATCATCGCCGGACTCGTGACCGGCGCCGGGAAGGGCATCCTTTATATCCGGCACGAGTATCACGCGCAAGAGAAACTTCTGCGCCAAGAAATAGACAGCTGTTACGCGCAGGGGATTCTTGGACCTAGCGTGCTAGGATCGGGCCTCACGTTCGACCTGGAGCTGTTCGTGAGCCCGGGTGGATACATTTGCGGCGAAGAGAGCGCGCTCATCGAGGCCATTGAAGGCAAGCGCGCCGAGCCTCGCAACAAGCCGCCTTTCCCCGTGCATCAGGGCGTGTTCAATAAGCCGACCGCGCTGAACAACGTCGAGACGTTCGCCAATGTTCCGCAGATTCTGGTGAACGGTGTGGAGTGGTACAAAGCCCAGGGACAGGGCGGAGCGGCCGGCCTGAAGTTCGTCGGCGTCAGCGGCGACGTGCGCCATCCGGGCGTATTCGAAATCCCGATGGGCCTGCCGATGTCGGAGGTGATCTTCAACCTGGCGGGCGGCATCGTGGATGGAAAACAGTTGAAGGCTTTCGCGCCGTCGGGTCCCTCGTCGGGATACTTGCCGGCCTCGATGGTTGATGTGCGGCTGGATTTCAAATCGCTGGCCGCGGTTGGATCGATGCTCGGCTCCGGCGCTATTGTGGTATGCGCCGAAGGCCGCTGCATGCTCGACATGGCTTTGAACGCGGTGAAATTCTTCCGCAACGAATCCTGCGGCAAGTGCGTTCCCTGCCGCACGGGTTCGCAGAAGATGGTCGACATTCTCACCGGTTGGACCCGCGGCCAAGGATCCGCCGCGGACATGGCGCTGATCGACGACCTCACCGAGGCGCTGAAGCTGACGTCCATCTGCGGGCTCGGCCAATTCGCGCACGCACCGCTCAGCTCGGTGCTGCTGCATTTCCGCGAAGAGATCGACGCGCACGTTCGCGATCACCAGTGTCCCGAAGGCGTCTGTGGCATGCGCGAGTTACGCGAGGTGCGCGCGTGAGCGACGTCCAACTCACCATCGACGGCCGGCAGGTTTCGGTTCCCGAAGGAACCAGCGTATTCGACGCGGCCCGCATGCAGGGCATCGCCATTCCCACGTTGTGCCATCAGCAGAACGAAACGCCCGTGGGCGTGTGCCGCGTGTGCGTGGTGGACGTGGAGAAGGCTCGCGTGCTGGCCGCGTCGTGCGTGCGCCCCGTGGAAAATAACATGGTGGTGAGCACCAATTCGGAGCGAGTGCTGCGGGCACGGAAGACGCTGCTGGAAATGCTGATGGCGGATCACCCCAGCCCATGCGCCCGCCAGCGCCAATCGAACGACTGCGAGTTGGAGAGTCTGGCGCGCCTGGAAGGCATCGGCGAGCCGCGTTTCCCGCGCAAAATCTCAGCGCGGGGCCAGGACAATTCGTCACTCGTGATCGCGGTGGATCACGAAGCCTGCATTCTATGCGATCGCTGCATTCGCGGCTGCGACGAGATCCGCCATAACGATGTATTGGGGCGCCGCGGGAAGGGCTTCCTGTCCGGAATCGCGTTCGACACCAACCTGCCGATGGGCGATTCCTCGTGCGTGTCCTGCGGTGAGTGCATGGTGTCGTGCCCCACCGGCGCTCTTACCAACAAGAGCGTGGTAAAAACGGTTCTACCCGGCGAGCCGGTGGACATCGGCGAACTGCAGCAGCTCTCGTACTTTCAGAAAGTCTCGGGAACGTTTTTGGAGTTGAACAAGAATGCCGTGGTTCGCCGGCATTTCCGCCAAGGCGAGATCGTTTGCCGCGAGGGCGAGTATGGTTCCACGGCTTTCTACATCGTGGAAGGCCAAGCCGAAGTCTTCCTCTCCACGCCCATGGCGCACGTGAATACCGAACGCCACGGCACTGGATTCCTCGGCAAGATGACCAGCCGCCTGTTTGGACGCCAGCAGGAACATCGCTCCGAAGAAGGCCGGCGCGAGACCATTCCCATCGACGCACCGGTGGATTTGCCATACGATCATCCGGTGGCCACGCTCGGCCCCGGCGATCTGTTCGGCGAAATGACTTGTATGAGCCTGTATCCGCGCTCCGCCACGGTGCGCGCGTCGACCGACTGCGTGATGTTCGAGATGCTGCGCAACGTGCTCGACATCATTCAGCGCAACAAGACGCTGAAAGCCCAGCTGGACGCCAATTATCGCAAGCGTGCGCTGGACGATCATCTGCGCAGCGTTCCGATGTTCGCAGCGCTCGATCAGGATTTCATCGACATTCTACGCGACAAGGTGGAGCTGGTGCGGTACACCAAGGGCGGCGTGATTTGCCGGCAGGGCGACGTCGCTGACAGCTTCTACCTCATTCGCCTCGGGTTCGTGAAAGTGTCGGAGCCGCATCCCGGCGGCGAGTTGGTGCTCGCGTACCTGGGACGCGGCGGATATTTCGGCGAGATCGGGTTGCTGGGCGGCGGAATCCGCACGGCCACTTGCACCGCGCTCGATCACGTGGAGCTGGTGCGCATTCACGGCGAAGAATTTCACCGCATGGTGAAGCAGTTCCCGGAAGTGCGCCGCAGCCTGGAGACCTTGGTGCGCGAGCGACAGGAGCAGAACCGGCAGCGTCTGTCTACCGCGGCCAGCATGCCGTTGGATTCGTTCCTGGCCCAGGGCTTGATGGAAGCGCACAGCCTGCTGGTAATGGACCTGGAGCGCTGCACTCGCTGCGATGCGTGCGTGCGCGCGTGCGCCGATGCTCACGAGGGCGTGACACGTCTGATCCGCGAAGGCCAGCGGTTCGACAAATATCTGGTGGCCACGTCCTGCCGCCATTGTCGGGATCCGTTGTGCATGATCGGTTGTCCGGTAGGGTCCATCAGAAGGCGCAATTCGCTCGAAGTGATCATCGAGAACTGGTGCATCGGATGCGGCCTGTGCGCGAAGAATTGCCCGTACGGCAATATCAACATGCATCCATTCACCGTGCTGGAAGACGATCCGGTGAACGCCGGCCGCCAAATGGCGGTGGTCAAGCAGAAGGCGACCTCGTGCGATTTGTGTACCGATCTGGCCGAGCCCAGTTGCGTGTATGCGTGCCCGCATGACGCCGCGCATCGCGTGGAACCCAACGAATTTTTCCGCTGGGTGGGCACGCCGCTGGCCAGCCAGCCGCGGAGAACCTAACGAGGGGCGATGCGGATCGACCGGACACATCGTCCCTGGGTGATCGCAACCATCGCGCTGGCGACTGTGAGCACTGTCGCGTACATCGTTTACGCGGTTGAGACTCCCTCCGGGCCGCGCGGCGGAAGCGCGATGGGACTAACTTTCGGCATCGTTGGCTATGCTCTGATGCTGTATGCGGGACTCCTGGGCGCGCGCAAACAAGTTCCCACCTGGCGCATCGGACGCGCGCAGACCTGGATGCGTGGGCACCTGTGGTTGGGTCTGCTGAGCCTGCTGCTAATCCTGTTTCACGGAGGCTTCGCGTTTCGCGGACCGCTGACGCTGGTGCTGATGCTGCTGTTCTTCATCGTGATCGGCAGCGGCATTTTGGGCGCCGCGATCCAGCACTATGTGCCGGGATTCATGACATCGCGCGTGCCACTGGAGACAATCTACGAGGAGATCCCGCACGTGCGCGCGCAGCTTCGCGAGGAGGCCGATCAACTTGCCGCTGCCATTTGTGGTCCGGTGGGTGGCGTGGGAGCGGAGATTGCAGTGGTCGAGATCGAGCACGACGACCGCGAACGCTTTCGCGAAGTCTATCTGCGCAAGGTCCGGCCGTATTTAGCGGACCCGGAAACACCTGGCGCCGAGCTGTCCGATCCGCGGCGTTCCAGCGAGACATTCGAGGCATTGCGGCGGCTGCTGGCCGAGCCAGTGCATGGAGTGCTGGACGATCTGGAAAACATCTGCGAGGAAGAGCAGCAGTTGAGCCGGCAGATTCGCATCTATCGCTGGCTGCACGCCTGGCTGCTCGTGCACGTTCCACTCTCGATCGCACTGCTGGTATTGGGCGGTGTGCATGCCGTGATGGCGCTGAGATATTAAGGCATGGCGGGACGCACACGCACCACCAAGAAGCTCGCGCAGCGCATCAATCTAAACTATTTCAAAACGCTCGGTGGCATCCCGCGCTGGCGGCGGATTCTGTCCGGCGTGTTTGTGATCGCTGGGCTGGCATGGCTCGGATGGCAGGCGCTGGCGGGCAGTCCGAAGCCCTACAACGCCGGGCCGCTGGCCCACGCGCACGCGCTGCTTGGCCAGAAATGCGGCGTCTGTCATGTGTTCGAGGCCAGCTATCGGCGGAGCGCGACGGATCAGGCGTGTCTGGCGTGTCACGACGGGCCGATCCATCACGCGGACCAAACGTTCACTCCCTCGTGCTCGAGTTGCCACGTGGAGCACCAGGGCGCGTTTCGGCTGGCGAGCACCAGCACGGCGGCCTGCACGCAGTGCCATGCGGATTTGAAGACGACGCACGGGACATCGAAACTCGCTTCGAACATTCGTGGATTCGATGGCAGTCACCCGGAGTTCGCCGCGCTGCGGCAGGGGCTCACGGATCCTGGAACCATCAAGTTGAACCATCACGTGCACCTGAAAGATGGCCTGCTTGGTCCGAACGATCCCGTGCAGTTGCAGTGCGCGGATTGCCATCGGCGGGATTCGTTGGACAGATCGTACATGCAGCCGGTCAATTACGAGAAGCACTGCGCCGCATGCCACCCGCTGCAATTCGACCGGCGCTTCAGCGAGTCCGCGCCGCACAAGGAACCGAAAGTCGTCTACGATTTCGTGTTCGCGAAGCTGACCGAGTACATCGCCGCGCATCCGGCGGAGATCCCGTTGGTGGACGAGCCCGACAAGCGGCTGCCGACCCGTCCTCCGCAGCCGCCCGCGCGCAATGCCGCCGAGTGGGTCCAGCAGCGCATGGCGGACGCGCAGTTGCTGCTGTGGCGAAAGTCGTGCAAGGAATGCCATAGCGTGAGTTACCCGAATGGTCGCGGGTCGTTGCCGGTGGTGGCGAAAGCCGCGATCACCACGCGCTGGCTGCCACACGCGACTTTCGATCACGAAGCGCATCAAATGTTGCAATGCGTCTCGTGTCACGTGAAGGCAAACGAGAGCCGCGAGACGTCCGACGTGCTGATTCCTGGCATTCAGACGTGCCAGCAATGCCATCGCACGGGCCAGGACGCAGCGGAAGCGCGCTGCTTCGAATGCCACACCTATCATGACTGGAGCAAGGGAAAGGCGGTCGCGGGAAAATATAGGGTCAAGCAGTTGGCTGAATAGTCCGCGTGCCGTGCATCCGGCATCTACTTGCTCGCCGGGCCAGGTGGATCGTTCGTCACAGTGAAGAGCTGCCCGTTCTTCATGTATAGCCGCTGGGCTTCTTCGCGATTGAATGGGCGTGAGCCGCGGCGATTGAAGACCGAGAGCTGATTGCCGTCTTCATCGACGGCGCGGTCGCGATCGATGCCTTTGGAGACCGCGAGGGCCGGGCCTTTGGTGCGATAGGTGGCGATCAGCTTGGGCGTCGGCTTCGGGCTGAAGCCCAAGTAATTGGGCGTGTCGTTGGGAGCGAATAGCTGTACGATACGCATGCCGTTTTGGCCGTCGGCGATGTAGGCGAAAGCGCTGGCGGCAGTCATGCCGAGCTTCACGTCGCGGGTGTCATTGAGGGCACCCTGTGCAGTGAAAACTTGATCGATCCTCGGTTGCTCGGGGCGTTCCACATCCACGATCACCAAGCCCTGCTTGCCGCCGGCGACATAGGCGTAGGTCCGGGCGACGTAGATGTTGCGGGCGTCTTCGAGGGGAACACTTGCCCCGGGAGCCACGCGCGGGTGCGCCAGCGATGTGACATCCAGGACCTTCAGCCCTTGGCGATCAACGACAAAGGCGTAGCGGAACTGGATGGCGATGCCTTCGGCGTCGACCAGATCGGGCGCGCCGATTTCAGATTCGATCTTGGGTGCCAGCGGCTTGGCGATGTTGACCACTACCAAGCCGCGATCGCACAGGATGTAGGCGTAGGTTCCAGCGATGGTGATCCGGCGCGCGCCCTTTAAAACATTATTGGGGTTAAATGTTGTAGCTCGTTTTAGGAAATTATTCGCCGGATTGCCGTCCAGCAGCGTGACCACTCCCGGAGCTTTGCTCTTCGGATCGGGATCGCCGATCACGACCAGCCCCTCATCGGCGTCGGTAACGTAGAGGAACCCGTACATCGGCGCAATGGCCTGCTCTTCATTCGTTGGAATGCGGGTGCGCAGCGGATCGATAGCCAGCGTCGACGGCGAGCCGACCGCAGTGGCGTTCTTAGTCTTCACATAGAATCGCTGGCCCAGGGGCGATACCGGCGCGGTGATCATTTTCTCCGAGAAATCCTTGTTGTCGATGTTCGCGACATCGTAGACTCGGAAGCCGCCTTTGCCCAACGCCGCATAAAGATACTCGCCGCGCAACTGAAGATCGAGGACATTGCCCGCATGGTGATCGGCCTCGTGCAACTCGCCGTGATGCCGTTCCACTTCCTCGTAATCTTTCGAATAGACCAGCTTCTGCAAATCGCTCCCGAACACGGCTGGCGGATCGTCATGCTCGGCCACGGCGACCGCATCGAAGCCCTTGGAACCTTCGGCCACGTAAACGTAGCGGCCCATGAAATTGACCAGGTTCGTCCCTTGCATCAACAACTGCGCCATCCAGGCGTTGTTGTCGCCCTCGCGCGAGACGTGACAATCGGTACACGTTTTGGTTTCGGTTGCGCGGACAGTGTGCGGATAGTAGGGGCTGAATGCGAACCCGCTGAAGCCTTCGGCCGATACGGTCTGCTGCTGGTAATAGATCCAGTCGCGATTGGCGTTTTGCGAGCTGACGACTACCGCGCACGTGGATCGCGTCGGGGCGATGCGATGCTTGGTGACGGTGCCATCGATGCCCAGCATGTAAATGTCGTCGCGCAGCACCTCGAAATTGTAGGCGGTGTAGTTGCGCGTGTTGAGCCCTTCGTTGTGCAGCATGGGCAGCTTGCGGTTGGCGCTCATCGGCAGATGGCAGCCGAAGCAACTGGTGGTCCAGGACGTGTGACAGGCGTAGCAGGTCATGCGCTCGTTGGAATGCGCAAGCCTGGATTCGTCGCCGGGCACGCTGCCCCACGTGGTCCCATCTTTCAAAATCGTCTTGGCCAGTCGCGACTTCTCGTTGTAGTGCGGATTGCCGGGCGTGATGGTATCCATCACCTGCACCACTTCCCATGGCGCGCGGTCCTTATCCACCATGGAGCGCTGGTAGAGCTTTCCCTCTTGCCGATAGAAGCGGCGCTGGCCCCAGGGAGTGCGGAGCAGCGAGATATCGGTGCCGCCAATAGGCGCGGCCGCGGCCGAAGTCCGTAGCGTCGCTTTGTGCGAGATTGCGCCGTGGCAATCCACGCAATCGATTTCGACTGCGTTGCGAGTCTCACCGTAGAGGTTGCCGTCGCCATGATTGTCCTGTGCGAAATGGCAGTCGGTGCAGTGCATCCCTTTTTCAAGATGAATGTCGCGGAGCTGAACCGATTTTTGAAACTTGTCCTTGTCGTCTGAGGGAACCACGTGGCTCTCGGGATCCAGCAGGTTGCCCTTGCGATCGCGCTTGTACACCGCGCGAAACACCCAGCCATGGCCATGGAAATCGGCGAATTGCGTGTGCTTGAGCTGCTGATTGAATTCGGGGCTGCCGGTTTTTTCGAGGAACGAAAGGTCCTTCCAGAGGCCGCGCGCGGCGGCGCTCTCCGGATTCGCGAGCCACGCTTGGAAGCGCTCTTCATCGGACGGATTGTGCTGCTCCTTCGGATACATGTGCTCGCCGTCGGTTTCGTTGTCCCACCAGATGTAGCCGAGATACGACGCAACCATGTTGGTGCCGGGATGGATGTGGCACACGATGCACTGGCTGGTGGGAATGGAACGGGTGAACTCGTGCTTGATGGGATGGCCGGACTCGTTGTGCGGAATGGTGGGATCGATCTCGGCGCTGTGCGCCTGATTGCCGTACAGGGCGTACGGACCGGAGTGAATCGGCGAGCGATCGTTGGCGTAGATGACGTGGCAGGCGGTGCAGCCGCTGTTTCGATAATCGCCGGGATGATCGTTGGTGCCGGGCATCGACAGGATGGGATCGAGCAGGCGCGTTTTTTGGAGCCCGAGAAAAACGGGATCGGTCCGCAGCTCGGTTCCGAGACCGCGCTCACTCAGCTTGACGTCGGGACGGCCGGGATCTTCTTCGGTGTTAGGAATGCCGACCTCGGAGCGCTCTCCCCCGCCCCGCTCAAACACGCGCAGAATGTTGCCGGGCTGCGAAACTTCCCAGCGCGCCAGCGGATCCAGGTGCGGGAGCACGCCTTTGGTGCGCGTGAGCTCTTGCGATGGCGGTGGATAAGTATTCACGCGTTGCGCGATGCCATCCGGCGAATAGCTTTCGCCGAAGCGGGCGTCCTTGTAGGGAAATCCGCCGTTGTTGTATAGAGCCGCTTCCCAAAGCATGGCGCCGGTGGTCATCATGCTGGTGCGGACCGCGAGCACTTCCTTTGCGTGACAACCGCCGGAGCCGCAGGTTTGTTCGGCTACACGCAGGTCGCCTGGATTGACGAACTGGATGTACTCTTTGGTTTCCTTGAGCCATTCGGTGAAGGGACGAACAGGATTGGCGGAACTGCGCCAGAGCTCGGGGATGCTGGGTTTGGGATGCGCCTTCTTCTTGGCTTCGTCGTAAGCGGCGGAGGTCTTTTGCGCGCCGCCCGGGGGCATCACTTCGGCATTGCCGCCGTGGCAATCGACGCAACCCAGGCGAACCGTTCCGGTGGTGTGCATCGACGCGGAATCGGTCTGGCCGTGGCACGCGATGCAGCCGATGCTGCTGCGGTCGGCCTCTTCTTGCGTTTCGCCCAGGCGCGAAATGCCGGATGATTGGTTCGATTGCTGGCCGAGCAGGAGCGCGCAGAGGAGCGCACAAGCGCCGCTGACACCCAGGGCAATTGTGACGCTACGAGTGGTCATCGATAGTTAGACGCAATGACTGCGCGTCACAGAAACGGGCACTTGAAGTGCTCCTAAGGTTGGCAGTGGCCGTAGTCCTTCAAAACCTTCTCGACCTCGAACGTCGGCGCCGACGCGGGGCCCGACTTATGGCCTTTCAACTTGGCGCGCTCGCCAACGGGCAACGGCGGCCCGGCGTCAAGAAGCGAGTAAATTCTCTTGTCGGAGCTCACGAGAGTTTTCTTCCCGCCGGATTCAACTATACAGCCCACGACCGCTCCGTGGTTGTGAATGACGAGGTAAGTGATCACGACCGCAGCGGCTGCAACCACGGCAACTCCCACGATAGCGCCCACCACCAAACCTTTGTCGATGGGCTCGAGTTTAAAGCCTGAGCCTTGAGCGATTGCAGGACTTGCGGTAGACAGCCCCACGACCAGCGCGAGGCAAAGGATGCCCAACTTACGGCGGCTGATGCTTTTTCCAAGTCGTTCTGGGATTGTCATCTCTTAGTTTCCACTCATCATACACGAAGCCCGGAGCACGAAGCCCCGAGCTCAGAATCGAAAGCGGACATTCGCGAAGACCGCGAGCAAGGTTCGATTGGTGGAAATGTCGCGCAGGCCCTGAAATGGCGCCAGCCCATCCACGCCGCCGGTGATGACGATGTTTTCCGAAAGCGGCGGACGATACGAAAGGCCGATGCCCGAATCGGCTCCGATACCGGTATGAATGTTCGATTGGAACAGCAGCAGCTCCAGCGGATCGGTACGCGCGAAGAACAGCAAATTTTCGTTGAGGAACAGGCGGAGCTTGGGCGTGAGGTCGATGTCTACTCCGGCGTTGTATAGGAACAGGCCCGGATTGACGTAGTTCGCCTGCCCTTCGATCTTGCTGGTGCGCAGATCCGGAACCAGGCTGCCGGGATTGACCAGGTTCACGCCGGTGCCAGTGAGCGGGATGCCCTCGCGATCCCACAGNNCTGAAGAAGCCGCCCGCGAAATTCGGATTGTCGAAGATGCTGTCGAAGCCGCGCGCGCTTCCATCGCGTGGATCCTTATCGCCCGACGCGTAGAAGAACGAAACCCGGTACC
This sequence comes from Bryobacterales bacterium, assembly GCA_003166865.1. Taxonomy (GTDB): domain Bacteria; phylum Acidobacteriota; class Terriglobia; order Bryobacterales; family Bryobacteraceae; genus Palsa-89. The sequence goes on along the minus strand of PMUP01000025.1, from coordinate 306,808 downwards.
TCAGCCAATCCTTATCGAGCGACAGTTCCACGGCGGCCATTTGCGCGTTGATATTCACGCGGCGTCCGGCCAGCTCGTTGAAACTATCATGGCCGAGCACTTGATAGAACGCGTGCGTGAGATTGAGCTTCCCGAAGTGGCCGTCGCCGGTGAGGCCGTAATAGTAAGAACGTATGGCGTGCGGCTGCACATTGCCGATGGGAGCGGGGCGCACCAGGAAATCATCGGTGTTGTATTGGAACGAAGGATCGTCCTTGTCGTAGTGGAAGCTCGCCTGGATAGTGTAGCCGGGCTTGATGAAATCCTGGCGGTAGATATTGGCGATCATGACCTGNNGTTGAATTGATAGCGGTTGGAGTCGAAGTTGCCGAACAGGCGCGCGCCAGGCTCCTGGTCGGAGAAGATGAAGCCGCGGAAATCGCTGGTGAAGGATTGAATGCCCACGCGCAGCGAGATGAAGTCGAACTGATTGCTCAGATCCTTCAGCTTCACTTCGGCGAAGCCTTCCTGCAAACCGAGGTGCGAGTCGAGCCGCGTGGTTCCATCGCGGACGTCGAAGTTGACGACGCCGGTTTCCTGCACGTTCAGGTAATTGACGTTCACCTCGGGCGTGATCTGGATGCGCCAGTCGGCCGGCCGGAACGAGGTATCGCCGTGGAACAGGTCGAAGGAGAACGCCAGATTCTCGCTCATCAAGAATTGGCCGAAGCGACCAAAGAACTGGGACTCGCCGGGGCTGGCCGTGCTCACGCCGCTGGCAACTGGCAGGCGGCGGCCGTCGATGAAGGTGTCGCTGGTGAAGGTGAAATCGAAGAAGGTCTGGTTTCCGATGATGGGCTGGTCGCCTTTGAGCTTGTTGAGATTGAACGGATCGTACCAATGGCCCTTGGTGTAGGGAACTTCGCCGTTGGGATAGCGATGGTAATCGGGGAATGGATAGTTCCAGCGATTCGGGACGGCATTGAAGACCTGATCGTCGGTGGGCAAGGGCGACAGCGGCTTGGCCTCACTAGCGCTCAAGGGCGGAGGCAGCGCGGGCAGGTTGCGATACGGGGAGGATGCGGCGGGCTCCGGCGGGGCGGGGGGAGGCTTGGGGCCGAGATCGGGAAGACGCGGGATTTCGCGTATGCCTTCAGTGCCCGATGGAATCGCTTTCAGCGCGAACTGGAGCGGGAACACGTCACCGGCGGCGAGATCGATATCGCCTTGCGCGAAGGGCATGAAACCATCGCGGGACGCTTTCACTTGATAGCGACCGGGCGCGAGATTCAAGAAGCGGAATGAACCGTCGCCCGCGGTGGTTGCCGCCAGGCTGCGGCCGGTGGGTAAGTTCTGCAACAGAATCGCGACACCGCCGAGCCCAAGACCTTGATCAGTGGTGACGATTCCGGTGATGGCCGCAGCGTTAGAGAATGTTTGCCGTGGAATGCGCTGGGGCACATTGGCCGCGGGCGGCTGGGCGGCGGCGATGCCGGCGCCGACGAGCAGGGTGAATGAGAGCATCCAGGGAAGGGCCGCGAATGACACAAGTAACCTTTGTACAGGAATTCGGGCGCGGAGGCCAGTGCGTCAAGCGGGATCGCGATGCTTAGCCGGCACTGAACAATTTCTTTGGATCGACCCTTACCAGGAGAGAGGAGGCGACTGCTCGGGCACACAGTTTCCCGTTTAAGTCGAACAGCTTTCCTTCCAAGAATACGACCTGCTTCCGCATGTTCGTGATTTGCGCCATCACGGAAATTGGTCCTGGCTTGACGGGGCGAATAAACGAAACGTTTAGATCGATCGTCGGCGCAATAGCTTCCGCATTGGTGACCGCAACGACGATTGGTCCCATGGCATCGTCGAGCATCGCCGCCAGAATGCCGCCTTGGACGTTTCCGGCGGGATTGAGGAACTCCGGTTTGGCATCGAAGCCCACATTGATCCACTCCTCCTCTATATTGAGCTCTATCAGCCGCCAGCCGAGCAACGCTGCCGTAGGAGGCATCTTTAACCTGTCGAAGATTGACGCGGGCATGTTTTGCTTCCTCATGGTGAAGTGTGTTTTACCGCTTTTCCGCGCGGGCGATGCATCCGCGCCGCGATTGGCACAAGTAACCTTTGTACAAGAATCAAGGCGTGGAGGCCAGCGCGTCAAGCGCACTCGCTTTATTTACGGTGCCGCAAGGCGTACTGAAAATTCATTCGGGCCGCCACAACCACCGCCGCGCATCCTCCGATCATCTTTACTTCATAGAGCCACGACGCGCCCTCCGGCGGGATGAAGGCCACCACCAGCGCCAGGGCCGTGACGCCGAGCCCGCAAGCGGTGCTGACGCGCCAGCCGCATTTCCATCCGGCGGCAAAGATGTACACAAAAGGGAACAGGGTGGTGACGGTGGTGAGGTCCACCAGGATCTGATAGCCGCCGCGCAGGCTTTCTCCCGCCATCATGACCACGATGGCTACGCTGGTGAAAGCGGCTGCCGCCAGAAGCGCGACGTAGGGTGTGCGCCAGCGCGGATGGAGGCGCGCAAATGCAGGCGGCAGGTAGCGATCGATTCCGATCACAAACGGAAGGCGGGCGATGCCGCTCAGCCAGGAACCAAACGCGCCGACCGCGGTGGCCAGAATGAGAAGCGCGATCAGCAGCGGGAAGCCAGACCATCCCAAGCGTGTCCCCGCGGCCTGGGCCGCTTGCATCACTCCCGAGATAATGTCCACTTGGCCTGAAGGCACCAGCACCAGCAGCGCGAGTGTTCCACCCACGTAGAAGGCGCAGATCGCCAGGCCCGACATCCAAGCGGCGCGCGGAATTGTGCGCTGAGGGTCGCGGATCTCCCCGGCCATGATGGCTCCCAGTTCCAGGCCGGTCAATCCCAGGGCGATTTGCGACCAGAAGTTCAGCTTTTCCCAGTCCAGCCGCGGCACGAGATTGCGAAGCGGCGTCGCCGAGCCTCCATGCCTCCAGGCGGACCAGCCCGCCACGATGAGCAGCGCGCCAACCAGGATGGTGGCGATCCCGCCCATGTCGCTGTTCCATTTCCCCAATTCCGTTCCCAGCAGGTTGAGGATTGCTACTGACCACAGGATGGCGAGAGCCAGGCCGATCATGAGCGCTTTGTCCTGCGAGAAGCCGAACGCCACGGCCGCTATGGACAATCCGTACAGAAGCACGACGGGAAGAAAGAACAAGGTGCTCACGAAATAGCACGCGCCGCACAAGAACCCGTGCCACGGTCCGAAAGCCTCCCTGGTCCACACATACAGGCCGCCTTCTTCCGGATATCGCTTGGAAAGTCCTGCCACCACCAGAGCCGTGGGAATGAAAAACAGCAATACCGCCGCGATCCACAGCGTGATGGATCCAGGGCCAGTGCGCGCCGCCACTGCCAGCCAGCGGACACCCACCACCACGGTGACGTTGAACAAAACCAGATCAGGTAACCGCACGACGCGGCGCAGTTGTTCAACACTTTTAGGAAGAGTCAAGAGAATGTATCAGGCAGTGTAGCAGACAGAATCAGGAAGGCCGAACGGGAACGCGCCATGGGATCTACGGTTGCAGGCCGGGCGCAACGTAGGTGTAGAACACGGTGATCAGACCGATCACGATCGCTAGTAACGCGCTGTGCTTCAGCGTGAAGCGGAACAGCTTGGCCTCGTCACCCGGCGCCATGTTGGTGGCGGCCGCGGCCACCGCGATGCTCGATAAGCTGATCATCTTGCCCATCACGCCGCCGGCCGAATTCGCCGACGCCATCAACACCGGATTGAAGCCGAGTTTGGTAGCCGTCACCACCTGCAAATTCCCGAACAGCGCGTTGGCCGACGTATCGGAACCGGTGAGGAAGACGCCCAGCCAGCCGAGAATCGCGCTGAAGAACGGGAATGATGCGCCGGTGGCGGCGAACGCGAGTCCCAGCGTTCCGGTAGCGCCCGAGTAGTTCATCAAGTACGCCAGACCCAGCACGCAGGCCAGCGTGATGAGGGAAAACGTGAGCTGGCGCATGGTGCTGAGGAAAATTTTCAGCGCCTGCAAGGGAGGAACACGCAGCGCGAAGCATGAAAGGATACACGCGATCATGCAGGATGTTCCTGAAGCCGACAGCCAGTTCAAGTTGAAAATGGCGGCGTAAGGCGACACTTTGGCGGTGACGGGCGGAACGCGCGCGATCAGATTGTGCAAACCCGGCCAGGGAATCGGCACGCTGACCGAATTCAACGGTTTGGTCATGGGCTGCCAGCCCCACAGCAGAACGCACACGACCAACAACAAGTAAGGGCTCCAGGCGAGAAATATTTGCCCGATGGAATGCTGCGCTCCGATGTCCGCGGCGGCGGCCTTGGCTTCGGACTTGTCTTCGTACTTGTGATGGTCCTTGGGCTTCCAAACCATAAACAAGACCACCAGAACCCCCAGTGCGCAAAGCGAAGCGATCAGGTCGGTGAGCTGCGGACCGACGAAGTTGGAGATAACGAACTGCAAGCCCGCGAATGTCACGCCGCATAGCAGCGCTGCCGGGAAAACACGAGCCAGCGCGCCCCAGCCGCCCATCACGACCACGAGATAGCCCGGGACAATTAACGAAACTGGGGCGCAGATACGCCCGACGCCGGCGCTCAAGCGCATCAGCGGCAAGCCGGTAATGCCGGCCAGCGTAACGATGGGAATGGCGATGGAGCCGAACGCGACCGGCGCTGTGTTCGCGAGCAGACAGATAGCCGCGGCGTGAAACGGAGAGAATCCGAGCCCGGCCAGCATGGCGGCGGCAACCGCCACGGGCGTCCCGAATCCGGCGGCCCCTTCGAGAAATGCGCCAAAGGCGAAGGCGATCAGCAGCGTTTGCAGGCGCGGGTCGCGCGTCAAGCTTCTCAGCGAATGTTTGATGGCTTCGAATTTTCCCGTGTCCAGCGTGAGGCGGTACAAGAACACGGCCCAAATCACGATCCAACCGATGGGGAACAATCCGTAGGCGGCTCCAAAGGCCGCGGCCGCTACGATTCGGGTGACGGGCATCCCATACAGGAAAAAGGAAACCAGAGCGGTAGTTCCCAGCCCGGAAAGGGCGGCAATCCAGGCCTGGGTCCGGCGCACGCCGAGCAAGTACAGCAGAACGAAAATGGGCAACGCCGCGACCAGCGAGGACGCGATCAAACTTCCGTGGATGGGTGTATAGTTGTGTTGCCACATAAGGCGAACGTTATGTATATCAGAGCGGCTGCGCGGGTTCAAGTCGGATGAGCGCGAAAGCGTTGGCTTGACTACCCGAAAGCCAGATCCCTACAATGAGGTGTGCCTATAAGGAGGCCGTATGTTCCGATCCATTGGCTTTCCTGAACTAGTGGTCATTTTGGTAGTCGCCGTTCTGCTATTTGGCGGAAAGAAGATTCCTGAGCTGGCGAAAGGTTTAGGCGAAGGCATTAAGAACTTCAAGAACGCTGTGAAAGAGGAACACGACAACGACGAAAAGAAGTAGGCGTAAAGGCTTCCTGGTTTGTTCGCAAGCTGAACGGACCTAATCGATTTTAGAAACAGAACCCCCGCGATACGCTGCGCGGGGGTTTGTGTTTTTTGAGTAGTGAGATCTACTTCTTCTTGGGAGGTACGATCGCGTCCTTCACGGCTTTCGCCACCCTGAACTTCACTACTTTCTTGGCGGGAATCTTGATGGTCTCGCCGGTGGCTGGATTGCGGCCGAGGCGCGCCTTGCGGTCCACGCGCACCAGGCGGCCAATGCCGGGGATCACAAACAGACCGTTCTTCTTGGTCTCGCGAACGGCCAATTCAGAGAAACTCGTAACGAACTGCTTGGCTACCTTCGTGGTGGTACCGACGGCTCCGGCCAGTTCCTTGATTACTTGCGTCTGCGTCAACTTAGCTACTGCCATTTACTTCTCCTTGTTTGGTTCTTCCAAGTATGGTTCTTCCAGTTATGGTTCTTCCAAATCCGGTCCGGCTTGCTTAAAACATAACCGTATCGAATTGTTTTCTACCAAATCATACGAGATGCCAAGACGCTTGTAAAGAGCAGAATGCTCCAAACCAGCGTTTTTTCTCAGCTTTCTGAGCCTAGCACATGCGGGGAGCCGATGGAATGGGGTTTTGAAGCTAACAGAACCGTTGAAAGCTCGAATTTACGCGGTCCGGGCGGTTTGCGCCAGCTCCAGCGAATCGCTCGCGGCGGGTAGCGATGCGGGGCCGGCGGCGTTGGGGAGGCTGAGCCGCGCGCGCAATTCGGCGTCCAGGCGATCGGCCAGCGCCGGGTTCTCGGCGAGGAACGTTCTGGCATTATCGCGGCCTTGGCCGATGCGCTGGCCTGCGTAGCTAAACCACGAACCGCTCTTTTCCACAAGTTCCTGAATGACTCCCAGATCCAGCAGGTCGCCTTCGCGCGAGATTCCCTGACCGTACAGGATGTCCACTTCCGCTTCGCGGAACGGCGCGGCCACTTTGTTCTTCACGATCTTGACCTTGGTGCGGTTACCAACGATTTTCTCGCCGTCTTTAATGGCGGCCATCCGGCGCACTTCTACTCTGACCGAGGAATAAAACTTCAGCGCGCGTCCTCCGGTAGTGGTTTCGGGATTGCCGAACATGACACCGATCTTCTCTCGCACTTGATTGATAAAAACCAGCAGCGTATTGGTCCGCGCTACCGTACCAGTGAGTTTCCGCAGCGCCTGCGACATCAGCCGGGCATGCAGACCCATGTGGCTATCGCCCATCTCACCATCCAGCTCGGCCTTCGGCACCAGCGCCGCGACGGAATCCACCACCGCGACATCGATCCCGCCGGAGCCGATGAGCGCGCCGGTGATTTCGAGCGCCTGTTCGCCATAGTCGGGCTGCGAGACGATCAGGTTGTCCACGTCCACTCCAAGATTGCGGGCGTAGGCCGCGTCCAGCGCATGTTCGGCATCGATAAACGCCGCTGTTCCGCCGGCTTTTTGCGCCTGCGCGATCACCTGCAAGGCCATGGTGGTTTTACCGGACGACTCGGGCCCAAAGATTTCCAGCACCCGGCCGCGCGGGAAGCCACCCACGCCCAACGCGGTATCCACCGAAATGGAGCCGCTGGATATCACGGCCACGGGCAGAACATTGCGGGAGCCGAGGCGAAGTACCGAGCCCTTACCGAATTGCTTGTCCATCTGAGCGAGGGCGGCGTCAATGGCGCGTTGACGCGCGGCGGTGTCGATTGAAGTGGTTTGATCTTTCACGCTGAAATAGTGGCGGGCTGGCCAGGGTTGTCTCAACGAATTCCGATGAGAGGCCAATAGAACGGCACGAGAACCGCCAGCAACAGCGATTCCAGAATGGTCAAGAGCAAGCCCACCCGGAACAGATCCCGCGCTTCGAAGTATCCGTAGGAATAACCCATGACCATGACGCCGGACTGGTAGACGAAGATTTTCCCGCCCGCGGCGAACGACCAGATCAGCCCGAGTTGCAGGGGAGAAAGGCCGTGGGAACTGGCGAATTGCAGCAACGCCGGCAAGGACGCCGCAAGCATGGAGATCTCGTTTCCCAAAAAGAGATGATAGGCGAAAGCAGTCCAATAGGGAATCACTGCGAGAGCATCTGGGTTGGTAATCAAAGGCGCCATCCATCCGAACATGACGGCTGTAACCGCGAAGAGAGCTTTGGTTTCCATCAGCACATCGCTCATGCCGATGGCAGCGGCGACAAGCAATACGGGCTGGTAATCTACCCGCTTCAAGTCCTGCTGATCGAGAATCCCCACACCTGGCAACGCGGCGATGAGACCGGCGCTGATACCGATCACGGCTGGAGGGATGTGGTGAATGAGGTCCGTCATCCATAGAGCCACCGCCAAAAGCATCAAGACCAGAGTCTTCTTCTTCAAGGGAGACAGCGCGCCCATCTTTCTCAACTCGTCCTGAAGAAATGCCAGCGCACGTTCCGGGGACACCTTTTCCGGCGGGTACAGCCTCAACGGGTACAGCCTCAATATGAGGCGCCAGGTGAAGAGAATCGTAAGCAGCGCGCACGGCAGGAATGCGAATAACCAAAGACTCCAGTAAACGGGAATGTGGGCGGCTTTTTCGATCATTCCGCGGCCGAGAATTGAGGAGGCGCCGGCCAGGACCATCTTGTCGAAAATGCCGGCCGTGTAGGCGCCGATTCAACCGCCCGGCACGCGCTCACCCGTTGCGAAACGCAGATTGATTGGCTTCCGGGTCATCGACGTATCCGGAGGTTACCCATGCGCCGCGAACGACGATTTCTCCCTCCCGGCCGTCCGCGATGAGATTCCCGAGCGGGTCTATGATGGCCACTTCCAGGCCGCTGCTCCGGCCGACCGATCCAGGCTTTCGGGCATCGGTGGTTTCGCGGGTCACGCCGCCGGTTTCCGTCAGTCCGTAGCCGGTGAGCACCGGCACGCCAACGGGTTCTTCCAGCGCCGTGAGCACTTCCGGCTGGGGCGCCGCACCGGTGGTACGAATCAAACGCAGGGACCCGCGCCGGAAAACTTCCGGGTGTTGGCGCGCCAGCGCGAGAATGGCGCGGTTCAACGGAGGGCTGGATGAGAACCAGGTAGGCTCAAGGCGGTCGAGCCAATCCAGGAAAGTCGCGGGGTTGAATTCCGGGGTGCTGATAACGGCGCCTCCGCAGAATAACTGCGCAAGCACGGCCGCCAGCCCGGGCAGGTGAAACAGCGGCATCAAGCTCAAGAAGCGATCCGTCCCGCTCAGTTCGAGGGCGCCGATTTCGCGAGTTGCCATGGCGCGCAGATTCGCCCAGGTGAGCGGAACCAGTTTTGGAGCACCGGTAGTTGCCGAGGTGAACAGCAGAAGCGCCGCATCCGTGGTGCGAAAGGACTGCGCGGCCTCCATGTTGTCCGGCGAATTGCCTATGAAGGTTCCAGGCGAACGAATTCTTAGCACGGGAATGCGCAGAGCGCCGGCCGCGGCAACCGCCGGCGAAATCACGCCATCGGGAACAATGACGATCCTTGCACCCAGGCGATTTAGATAATAGTGAAACTCATCTTCGGTAAACGACGGGTCGAGAGGCGCACCGGCTCCGATGCCGGCGACTGCCAGGAATGCGGTGATCAGATCCGGTCCATTTGGCAGCACCAGAGCAGCGATTTCGCTGGGGCCGAGGCCCGCACCCGCCGCTTCGAGCCGCATAGCGTGGAGGCGCCGCTCGAGTTTCCAGGTAAGTCAGTGCATCGCCTCCGAGAGAGGTTATAGCGATGGCCGCCGGCATCTCCGCGGCACGCCGTTTGAGCTGGAGGAAATCTTCAGAGCGGTCCGATCTGAAACGATCGGTCACTCAGGTGCGCCCCTGGATTCGGCGCTGGGATGCGTCTCGATGCGGCGTTCGATGTAGGAGCCGAGTACCGACAAGTCTCTCAGAAAGTCGAACTCGACCTCGAGGAATTTCGGCTCCATCGTGATTCCGAACTCCTTTTCAACGGCCGTTACGAATTCGAGCACGGCGATGGAATCGAGGATGACGGCCCCTTCCAGCATCTGTTCATAAGGCAGCTCTTCATCCCGGACATTCAAATGTAAGGACTCGACGAAGACTTTCCTTATCCGCGCCATCGTTTCCGGGAGGCGATCAGATGCTCATCCATTGCTCCCACTCCTCCGGGTGATCCACGATCTGTTGTTCGATGGTCTCGACGAAAGCGGGGAGGTTGGCTTGAATGAACTCATCGCGTCCGGGTGCCTGGACAATGTCGAGCACAGGGCAGAAGATGATACGGAAAGCCGAGCTCCGGCCAAGACACAGCATCGGCACAACGGCGCAGCCTGACAGACGTATGAGGTCAAAGATCCCCGTCGAAAAATGCCGTGGAGCGCCGAGAAATGGCCACGGAGTGGTTCTGGTCCCGGATTCCCCATCGAAATGGGTGTTGACCAAACCGCCGGACCGAAGCCGGCCCAGGATCTTCAGAGCGCACCCCCGCTCCCGAGTGCAGACTGACTCCCCGATGATAGCGCGCAAAAAATTCAAGCGGCGCGGCGCTAGAACGCGGCGCCCGAGTTGTCCCCACCAATCTCCCCGTGAGAACTGGTCGCGCACCGTAAGGATCGGATATCCGATGGTGGCAAGATGCCGCTTGGCAACCCGGGTGGCGCAAAAGTGGACGGTGAGCAGGATCACTCCCTTGCCGGCGGACCTTCCTCGCTCCAGGTGCTCGAGGCCCTGGATTTCGCTGCAATGTAATTTTCTCGGGAAAGACGGCCAACTAATAATCAGGTCATCCAACATGCGGACAGCGGAGTTCGCAAGCATTTGGCCAGCGATCTGTGGTATCTGATCACGTGGTATGCCGGCGCACGGGGCGTTCAGCATCCGGCGCACCGCCATATCCACGCGCTTCCGCGCGCGAAACCGGGACAGCCGGCCAATCGAATAAAGAAGACTTCGGGGACCAATCGCCGAGAGAACTCGGAGCGGATAAAGGTAGAGGAACCAGAGCAAATCGTCGACGGTGAGAAGGGGCTCCGCGGCACTGGGTATACCTGGCACACCGCTCATTCTCGCGCGAAACGACGATCTCTTGCAGTGTGTGGTCCCGGGGTTAGCCCGCGATTCCCAAGTAGCGGAAGCCGAACCGCTCCAGGCGCGACCGATCCAGCGCGTTGCGTCCATCCAGGATGAGCGGCGTTCGCATGCGGCTGGCAATCACTTCCCAGTTCAGCTCGCGGTATTCCTGCCATTCGGTCACCAGAACCAGTGCGTCCACGTCGTCGGCGGTGTCCTCCGGCGATTCGCAGCACACCACGGCCAGGTCCGGATATTCGCGCTCAAAACGTTCCAGCGCCACCGGATCGTGGACCTTCACCTTACAACCGCGCTCCAGCAGCTTGCGGGCGATGTCGATGGCCGGCGCTTCGCGCAGATCGTCGGTATTGGGCTTGAAAGCCAGGCCCAGCAGCCCGATGGTGCGGCCTTTGAGAATCTTCAGTTCGCCCAGCAGCTTCTCGACGACGCGATCGCGTTGGCGGCGATTGACTTCGCGCGCGGCTTCCACGATGGGCATCCCCAGGCTGTATTCCCGCGCCGTTGCCACCAAGGCCGAGGTGTCCTTCCCAAAACAGGAGCCGCCCCAGCCGATGCCAGCTTGCAGGAAGCGCGTTCCGATGCGAGCGTCCAGCCCGATTCCTTTGGCCACTTGCGCGATGTCCGCGCCAACCTTCTCGGCCAGTTGGCCGATTTCATTGATGTAGGAGATCTTGGTGGCGAGAAACGCGTTGGCGGCATACTTGATGAGTTCAGCAGAGGCCAAGTCGGTGGAAATCAGAGGGACCGCGCCAACACCTTCCGGCCGCGGCAGGTAAGGCGGAGGAGCGAACGTCTGATCGAGAATGGGACGATACAACGAGTACAGCACCTCGAGCGCGCGGTTGTTGTCGGAACCGATGACCACGCGGTCCGGATAGAGACTGTCGTGCAGCGCCGAGCCTTCCCGCAGGAACTCGGGATTGGACGCCACTGAAAAGTGCCCGTTGGCCTTGTGGCCATGCTGCTGCTCGAAAGATTCGCGCACCAGGGATCCTACCCAGTTGCCGCTGCCGATCGGCACGGTGGACTTGTTCACAACCACCAGGAAATCCCCATCATAGTGCTTGCCGATTCCTCGCGCGGCTTCGCTGAGGTACCGCAAGTCCGGGCTGCCATCGGGAGAAGGAGGCGTTCCCACGGCGATAAAGATGACATCGGCGTTCTTGACCGCGCCTGCGTATTCGGTGCAGAACTGGAGGTTCGGCTGCGCGGCCGCCATCAACTCAGTGAGGAACGGCTCGTAGATCGGCGTCTTACCAGAGCGCAAGAGAGCGATTTTCTTTTCATCGGTGTCAATACAAGTGACTTTGTGCCCCAGGAAGCCCAGGCACACTCCCGTGGTCAAGCCGACATAACCAGTTCCAATGATTGATACTTTCATTCCGCGTGTGATCTCCTTCCCTACCCTAGCAAAGAGCACAGCGCAGCCCAAGAACTCATAGTACTAATTTGGTCCTAGGGGAGTACTAAGACGGAGTGCCTAGGGTTTATTTTCCGCTTGAAACACCCATGTGAGATGCAGCTCTTGCGGGATGTAGCAAACGCGGTCGTCGCAAGCTTGATAGCGAAGCGATCCGGGTACCGTAAAGCGTCCGGAGGCGTCGATCGCCGGCCGGAGCTGGTCCTCTTGAGGAATGGTGATGTCGCGCGTCAGGCGGAAATGGCCGCGATAGGCGGGCACGGTTTCGGCGATGGCCTTGAGATACAGCTTCTCGGAGCGCGGGAAAATCGCCGGGTGCACGTTTGCGGCCGGGGAATCTTGCATTTTCCAGTCGATCGAGATGTAGCCGCCGCCGATGCCGGGCGCATACACGTGCATGTTGGGATTGAGATCGACGTCCAGCATCAAAGCGACGCGCTGTCCCGGCGCGACCGTGGCGTTGCTTGCGCCGGCCTTCGCGCTGAGCTGCTTGCCTTCGACTTCGGTGCCCGGTTCGGGCGGCGTCCATCCGAACTGGTGAACCAAAATCGCGGCCGGCGTATAACGGGCGTGGTCGTCGAAATACTTAGACATGATGATGCCACGAGCATCCAGGACGTACCATCCGGGGTGAATCTTCGAGGGGACCGCGGCGATTCCTAACCCAAGTTTTCGGAATGCTTCCTGATTCTGTTGGATCTCGGAAGGCTCCGGCTCCGCGGACTGGTAAGCCAAAATCAACGCGCCCTTCGGTCCGAGCGTGCTCTTTAGACCGCGCTCCGGAAATCGGCTGCCGATGGGCGGCCCAGGATCGCCGGCGCCAAGAGGGCTCAGAAAGGCCCAGAGTAAACTGATGATTGTGAGACGCCGTTTCATTTGGTGTTCTGCTTCATTATTGCTCGCCTTCTGTTCCGTTGCTTCCGCGCTGGATTACCAGATCGAAGCAAACATCCGTTACGACAAATATCCCGAAACCGTGCTGGACATTTTGCAGCCGAGCGCGCCCACGCTCGGGAATCGTCCCGGCGTGATCGTCATCCACGGCGGAGGCTGGGTGCAAGGCGACAAAGAGGGCATGCTGGACAGCTTTTGCCTTCCGTTCATCCGGCATGGCTTCGTGGTGGCGAATGTCGAATACCGGCTAGCGAAAGCAGGGCCCGCGCCGGCTGCGGTGACCGATGTGCTCCAAGCAGCCCAGTGGTTCCTCGATCACGCCGCTAAATACAAAGTTGATCCCAACCGGATTCTGGTCAGCGGCGCATCCGCCGGAGGGCATCTCGCGCTCATGGTTGGGATGACGCCGGCCGTCAAGATCGCGGGCGTGATCGATTTTTTCGGCATCGCCGACGTGGCCGATCAACTCGCAGGCCCGAACGCCAGAGAATACGCTGCCCAATGGATTCCAGAGCAGCCGAATCGCTTGGAATTGGCGCACCGGATGTCGCCCGCGACCTACGTGCGCAAAGGACTGCCGCCCATTCTCGCGCTGCATGGCGACGCGGATCCGTTGGTGCCCTACGAGCAGAGCGTGAATCTCATAAAGGCGATCAGGAGCGCGGGCGGCGACGCGGAGTTGATCACCGTTCCTGGAGGGAAGCACGGCTTCACGCTTCAGGAGATGGATGAGTTGTGGCCGCAGATTTTCAAGTGGCTCAAGAAACACAAGATCAGCAACTAGCCTGGCCCAGATGCTTGCAGCGGTGAAGCGTGATCCCCATCAAACCAGAACGCAAGGCCCAGCTGGAGGAATACGCACAACGGCACGGGAAAGACCCCGCCGCCGCGCTCGATGACGCTTTGGCTGAGTATTTGGAATGGGAGCGGCAGGAATATGAGGAATCGGTGGAAGCAATTCGCCGGGGCCTTGAGGATGTGAAGGCGGGACGCACCCGGCCCGCCGCTGAATTCCTCGAAGAGCTACGCGAGAAGCATGGCTTTTCGCGTTGAGATAACCGAGGAGGCAGAGCGCGACGCCCACGGGATTCTGGACTGGCTGATTTCGCAGCGTCGCTTGCCAATTCCCCGGACGCTGCCCTATATGGCGCCAGAGAACATATCTGGTACCGCCGTCGCAAGCCCATCAGCGAGCATTAGCCGCAGGCTTTGAAAAAACCATCGCAGGCCGCCCCCCGAATGGCCGGGCGCTACGGTCAAAGTAAATAGTACTCAACGAATCCGGCTCGCCGAGCGTATATCCCTGTGAAGTGACAGCCGGAGAGTTAACACTGCCGATCTTCCCAACAGAGAGCGCCGGCGGACGGGTTTTTGAGGGGTTGGTAGCCGCTCATGAGCGCATGGTGCTGCGGACGGCGTACCGCCTGCTGGGCGGTTTGGAGGACGCGCAGGACGCGGCCCAGGAAGTTTTTCTGCGGCTGTTCCGGAATCTGGGCCGGATGGGTGGCGATCCCAAGGCGTGGTTATACCGGGTGACGGTGAACGTTTGCAACGATCATCACCGAAGGCGGATGCCGGTAGCAGAACTGGACGAGCATCGGGCTGACCCGGCGCCCGATCCGGAGCGTGCGGTTACGCTCGACGAACGAAAGCGCTTGCTGATGGATGGGCTGGCCACTCTGCCGGAACGGGAGCGGACCTCCGTGGTATTGCGGGACATCGAAGGCCTTTCGACGGCCGAGACCGCGGCAATACTGGGCGTGGAAGAGGGGACCGTGCGCAGCCACATCTCGACCGCGCGTGTGAAGTTGGCGAAATATGTGAGGAGCCGGCAATGACGTGTCCGGAATGTGAGTTGTTGTTGGCGGATGATGAAGCCGACGCGTCCGTCGAAGATCACTTGCACGGTTGCGCGAAGTGCCGGGCGCTCCAGGAAGAATTGCGGGAGAACGCGCTGGCACTAAGTTCGCTCAGGGACGACGAGTTGCCGAGAGTAAGAACGCCGAAGCGCCGGCCCGCTATTCCTTGGATTGCGGCTGCGGCAGCCGCGGCTCTGCTAGCGCTGATCGCGCATCAGGCATCGCAGCGGCGACCCATCGTGGAAACGCTACCTCGGCAAGTCGCCGCGCCTGCGACCGTGACGGCTAAGCTCGCTCCCGCGCCAGCGGCCAAGCTGGCTGTGCGCAGCAAGCCGAAGCGTGCTCGCCGAAATGCGCCGGTAGCGGAGCCGCTGCTGGTGAAAATGCTGACGCCCGATCCGGACGTCGTCGTGTATTGGATAGTCGATTAAAGGAGATCCTAATGAAGCTAACAATTGGAATTGGATTGTTGCTGATGACGGCTGCGGGTTGGGCTCAGGAGCCACCTAAGAATACGCAAGCGATCATTGAGGTGAAGTACGCCGACGTGAACCGTGTGACAGATCTGCTCAAGCCGATATATGGGGGGAACATCAAAGCGGACTCCTCCCTGCATGTGATCGGAGTCTCCGGCCCGACGGATCTTGTGGCCGCCATCACCGCCGCCATTCAGAAGCTGGATGTGCCGCTTTCCTCCGAGCCGGATGTTGAGTTGACCGTTTATCTGATTTCCGGCGTTGCGCAAGGCCAGGGAACCGATGACGTGCCTCAGGAGCTTGCTTCGACCGTCAAGCAATTGCATGGGCTGTTCGCATACAAAAGCTATAAGTTGTCCGACACCCTGGTGCTCCGCGGACGCTCCGGCAGGCCGTATAACGGCAGGGATACGGAAACCGAGGGCGTGCTTCCCGGTACAACCAACCTGAGCTACCGCTTGACTTACAACAGCCTGGAGGTTTCTTCCGGGGATCCGAGAACAGTCCACATCAATGCGCTTGGGTTCAGTCTGCGCGGCCCAACCGTCACCACCACCAGCAAAGACAACGTAACCACCGATCACACGCAAACTCCGGCCAGAATCTTTACGGACCTGGACGTTCGCGAAGGCCAAAAAACCGTAGTGGGCAAATCCAGCGTGAACGGCGCGGGTGATGCGCTGATTCTGGTGATCGTGCCGAAGATCGTGGAGTAAACGATACGTAGAGAATCACGAGGAAGCTGGAGCAAGTCATGGGCGCTGAATCCCCAGCCGCCGCATCCGGCTGCGCAGCGTGCTGGGGTTCATCTTGAGAATCGCGGCTGCGCCCTTGGGACCCTCGATGAGCCAGCCCGTCGTCGCCAGCACACTCTCAATGTGTTTCCGCTCGGTGGCTTCCAGGCTGCGAGAATGATTTGCCTTCGGCGCGCCCGATTCCGCCGCGAGCAGTGGCATATCCAGGGTATCGCCGGGACAAAGAACGATGGCCCGTGCCAGGAAGTTTTCAAGTTCGCGGATGTTGCCCGGCCAATCGTATGCGACCAACTCGCCTAGCATGCGTTCCGAGATCCTCTCCACATGCCGGCCGAACTGCCGCGACACGCGCTGCACAAAATGGGAGGCCAGCAGCGGGATGTCGTCGCGACGCTCGCGCAGCGGGGGCACGTCCACGGGGACCACCAGCAGCCGATAGTAGAGGTCCATGCGAAACCGGCCCTCTCGCACCAGGTCCGCCAGGTTTCGGTTGGTTGCCGCGAGCAGCCGCACATCCACTTTCAGCGTGCGATTCGATCCCACCGGCTCGAATTCCTGCTCCTGCAGCACTCGCAGCAGCTTGGCTTGAGTTTCGAGCGGCAACTCGGTCACTTCATCCAGAAACAAGGTTCCGCCGCTCGCGTATTCGAACCGGCCGACGCGCCGTTCCGTGGCGCCGGTGAACGCGCCCTTGACATGTCCGAACAGTTCGCTCTCCACCAGCCCGGCGGAGATGGCAGCGCAATTCACCTTCACCAGCGGCCGGCTGCTCCTGGGGCTAAGATTGTGAATCGCCCGGGCCACCAGCTCCTTGCCGGTGCCGGTTTCGCCGGTAATCAGAACTGTTGCCGACGTGGACGCCACTAACTGAATGCGTTCGGTCAGTTCGCGGAACTTCGGGCTGGCGCCCACCATGTCGCCCAGGTTGTGCTCGGACCGGATTTCGTCCAGCAGGTACGCGTTATCCTGCTCCAACTGGGCTTTGAGCGAGGTAAGCTCCTCCAAGTGGCTCTTCAGCTCCTCATTCAACCGCAGCACTTCGGCTTCGGCCTGCTTGAGCGCGGTGATGTCGCGCGCCGTCGTCCACACGGACTGCAGCTTGCCATTCTCGATCACTCCGCTGCGAGTCATCAGAAGATCGCGGCCCTGAAAGGTTCTCTCCACTTGAGAAGACTCCCAGCCGCTGCGGATACCGGCGCGCAAGCGCTCGACAAATGCGGGATCCGAGCGCGAGCTGACGACCTCGAGCCGCGCGCCGATCAGATCTTCAGCTCTGGCGAAACCGAAAATTCGCGCGGCCTGATCGTTGCAGTCCGCGACATACGTGTATTTGAAAAAATGCTCGAGCTGCTCATCTTCGGGCAGATCCATCGAAAGCGGCTGCTCCAGTTTGCACCACATCACGCCTTCGTTGGCGTGAACGACGAAGGCCCGAAAGCGCTCCTCGCTATGCGCCAGGGCGGCTTCATAGTTCTTGCGCTCCAATTCAATTCCCGCGCGCGTCGCGAAGATCTTGAGCAGCGCTTCGGCCAGCTGGGGGTTCGCGAGCGGCCGCTGGGTGATTGCGCAGATCAGGCCCAGGCAGCGACCGCTCGAATCCAGCAGGGGCGATCCCACGTATCCCTCGGCCCTTACAGCGGCCAGCAAATCGTCTTGCGGGAAGAGTTGTCGCACGCCGCTCGGATATGAGCAGACCCGCGGTTGGACGACCAGAGCGGATGGCGTCCCGGCAAGACGGTATTCCAGGGCCGCCGTCTCGCTACCAAGTCCATGGACCGCTAAAGCCGCGATTCGTTCAGCGTCGGGCTGCAACGCTCCCACCAACACGTAGTCGGCGTCCAGAGCATGCGCCAGATGCCGGACCAATGAACGGAAGAAGGCCTGGCCGGTCTTGCCGGACACAGCCTGTGCGTACTCGGATACGATATGTTCGAAAGAGCGATCCGCTTCACTCGCGGGACTCATGGCGCTCCAGTGGCTGCGGGCTTTAGTGGCTTGCGCTAATTGTAGTCGAGCTAAGAAGCATCCGCAATCAGACTTCGCGGGACCTCGGCGGCGCGCCGGTCCAGCGGGTCCAACGCGAGAGTACGTAGCGCATTTTTTCAAACAGAAAAGGCTTTGGCACCACCTCGTTCATGCCGCCCTTCATGCACTCGGCAGGCGCTTTCGCGGCGGTGGTTCCGACAATCGGCGTGGCTGGTCCGCCCGGCATGGCGCGGATGCGCGCGGTGGCTTCGATGCCATCCATCACCGGCATCTGCCAGTCCATCAGAATCAAATCATAGTCATGGTTGCGAAAATGCTCCACCGCTTGCGTTCCATCAGTTGCGACGTCGACAGAACAGCCGAGCTGTTCTAGCATGGTGCGGGCGGCTAGTGCATTTACTTCATCGTCCTCAGCGACGAGCACGCGGATCTTGTTCACCGGCATGGATCTCCTTGCGCGGCTAAGGTGCAAACGGAGTTCCAGCGCTAAGTAACTGAGTTGTAATATTCGGGAGGCCCCAAGCCACGCAATGTCGCGGAGAGCGCTCGTGGCTTCCGCGTCATCGCACGGGAATTACATTGGCAAGCGTTTCGCGACCACCAGCGTGATGTCGTCCGGCAGCGGCACTCCAGCGGTGAACTCGCGCACCTCAATATTGATGGCGTCGATAATCGACTGCGCGTCCTCATTCCGCAGCTTTGCGAAACTCTGGGCCAGCCGATCTTCGCCAAACTCTTCATCGGAGTCCGGCCGCACCGGTTCGCTGACGCCGTCGCTGAACAGGAGCACGGCGTCGCCTAGCGCCAAGGTACAGGTCTTTTGCGTGTAAGTGGCGACGGGCAGAATACCGAGAATCAAGCCAGTGCCATCCAGTTTATCCACGGAGCCGTCGGCGTGAGCCACCAGCGGCGGATTGTGGCCGGCGTTCACATAGGTCAGCTCTCCGGTCTTGGGGTCCAGGATGCCGATGAAGAAGGTGATGAAGCGGTTGGATGGGCAGTTGGAAGTAATGATCCGGTTCAGCCGGGTGACCAGCGCGGCCAGGTCTGTGGGGTCGTCGAACAACACCTGCACGCGGGCTTGCAAGCTGGACATCAAGAGCGCGGCCGGCATTCCCTTTCCGGCCACATCGCCCACCAGCAGTCCCACGCGGCCGTCCGGGTAGACCAGGAAGTCGTAGTAATCGCCGCCCACGGTGTGGCACGCGGCGTTGTATCCGGCCAAGTCCACTCCAGGCACGTTGGGCGCTTGCACCGGCAGCAAGCCGCGCTGGATCTCGGCGGCCTGCTCCAATTGTTTGGCGTGGATCCGTTCGGCTTGCTCCACTTCGGCCAAGCGCGTGTGCTCGATGCGGATGGCCGCTACGTTGGCCATGACGGTGAGCAAGCTCAAGTCGTCCTTGGTGAACTCCTTGATGAAGTGCGGCGAATCGAGATAGATGAGCCCGATGACGCGGTCGTCGGTTTGGAGCGGGACGGCGAGCATGCTGCGGATCTGCTGCTGGACGATGCTCATGCGATCGGCGAAAGCTTCATCCAAACGCGCGTCGCGAACCAGCAGCGACGTTTTTTCCTTGATGACACGATCGCGCACCGCGTTGCTGATGCGGAAGCCATCACCCAAGGCCGCGCGAACCACCAGCTCGCTGCCTTCCAGCGTCATCAGCACGCCGCGCGTCGCGCCCACGGCCTCCACCGAGAGATTCATGATGAGCTTGAACAGCTCGGTCAGCGGCATATTGCCCGCCAGCTCGCGGCCGGCGCGGATGAGCGCGCGCATCTGCGGGCCGCCTTCGATTTCCTTTTCCTGGCTGAGGACACCTTTCAGGCTGGTGGCAACAGTGGTGGAAACCGAGGTGGTGGGCGTCAAGCCTTCGATGAAGATGACGGTGTTGTCGGCGGGCGGCGGCAGCGAATTCTCGCCAAAATCGAGCGCGATGTGGCCGGCCGTGACGCGATCGTTCTTGCCCAAAGCGAAGGGGCTGGTAATGCGGACGCCATTCACAAAGGTGCCGTTCTTGCTGCCTAAATCGCGCACCGTCCAGGTATCGCCGTCCCTTTCCAAGGCTAGGTGCTGGCGGGAAAGTCCGGCATCTTCGGGATAGCAAAGCTCATTGGCGCTGCTTCGGCCGAGCGTATAGCGATCACGATCCAGCAGCAGTGGCCGGATGGCGCCATCCGGCGTGTGGACCAATAATTCTCGAGGTATGAATTTGGCCGCGACACCAGCCATATGTTCCTAGAGTATCGTAAATGGAAGCCCGCGATGACATGAAGGTGCTACTTTACTACGTCGGCAAGCCACGAGACCCGCACGCCAACGGCATGGCCGACGAATTCATCAAGCGTTCCACGCGCTTTGGCCGTTGTGAAATGCGCGAGATTCAGCCGGCCCGTTTCGATCCTTGGATCAAGCACCCGGCCGCGACGAAAGTGCTGCTGGATCCGGCCGGCAAACGAATGGACTCGGCGCAATTCGCCCGCTTGGTTTCGGGAGCCGAGCAGGCCGCGCGCGACCTGATTTTCCTGGTCGGCGGTGCAGAGGGGCTGCCTCCGGCGTGGCGTGAAAAAGGCGGGCGCGAAAACGCCGGGCGAAAAAACGGCGACCTGCTGCTATCGCTTTCGGAAATGACCATGCCGCACGAGCTGGCGCGGGTGGTGCTGGCCGAACAGATTTACCGGGCCTTCACGCTGCTGCGCGGACATCCCTACCCGAAATAGCGCACTGCGTCAAGCGCAAGGTGAGTAAGAGCCCGCAAAACGGAGTGCGGCGGCAGAGTTGCTTGGGCGAATCGAGGGTGCCGCCGCACCCTTTGCGGGCTGGCTAGCACCTATACTGAAGGCTGCATGGCTTGGTTCACTCGAGATAAGCCCGCGGTGAAACGCGGGGACGGCGAGAAGCGCGTACGCACCGAGGGCCTGTGGCTGAAATGCGAGCGCTGCGGCCAGATCGTGTGGCGCAAGGCGCTGGAAGACAATTTCCAGGTTTGCCCCAAGTGTGGGCACCATGGACGCCTGGACGCGCGAACGCGCCTGGCCATGCTGTTCGACGAAGGCAAATTCGAAGAGTTCGATCAGGGGCTGGCCTCCACCGATCCGCTGGCATTTGTCGACTCCAAGAAATACAGCGACCGCCTGGCTGCCTCGCAAGCAGCCACGCAGCTACGCGACGCGATCATCTCCGGGGGCGGCAAACTGAACGGCCGCCGCGTGTATGTGTGCGCCATGGAGCTGAAGTTTGTGGGCGGCAGCATGGGGACCGTGGTGGGCGAGGTGATCACGCGCGCCATTGAACGGTCCATCCAGCACACGGTTCCTCTGATTATCGTCTCGGCGTCGGGGGGCGCGCGCATGCAGGAGGGCGCGATCAGCCTGATGCAGATGGCCAAGATCTCCGCCGCGCTGATGCGGCTGGACGAAGCCCGCATTCCCTACATCAGCGTGCTGACGGACCCGACCACGGGCGGCGTGACGGCCAGTTTCGCGATGCTGGGCGATCTGAATGTGGCCGAACCAGGCGCGCAGATCGGCTTCGCGGGCCCGCGGGTGATCGAACAGACCATCCGGCAGAAGCTGCCGGCCGGCTTTCAAACCAGCGAGTTTTTGCTGCAACACGGCTTCCTGGATGCGTTAGTGAAACGCGCCGACTTGAAGAACTATCTGAGCAAGGCCCTGGATTTCTTTCTGCTGCCCGCGGAGCAAAACGCCGGGCAGGACAGCCAGAAAAACCGCGTTACTCGGGCTTCTTGAATAAACTGTCGAATGCCGCGCGGGCGTCGGTCGGCGTTCGCGGGGCTTGTTGTTGCTGAGCGCCAGCCGCATGGTTGTTGGCGGGCGCAGAGTCGCGGGCCACCGTAACGCGCGGTTTAAACAGGTCGCACTCGTTGGCTTGATCCTTGCCCGCGATCCGCGCCAGAATCGGCTTCAGGCACTGAAAGCGAGTGGAAGGTTCAAAGTGCGCGCATTGCTTGCAGCAATGCAAGGCTACGCCGCATTTGGGACACTTGCCTTTCCAATCCGCGTCCGGCGAAAGCGCGGTGGAGCAGTTAAAACAGCGCGCGGCCACCACGCTTTGGAGCAGGCGGGGGAGCCGGGGGCCGGTGACGTCCAGAGGCGGCCGGGGGCCGGAAGGCTTGGACCGGTCGGGGAGCCGGCGATCGCTGGATCCGCCATTGGAATCCATGTAGCCCCGCTGTCTATACTTACGGTCGTCGTCCATGTGTTAAATCGATTCCTAGAACTTGAGATCTCGCACCACTAACCGGTTTGATCGGATGTAATCGAGACTTTTTAGTGCTTCGCTTTTCTCTATACGTTTGTGGGGCGTCCCGCCCTGTGCCGACATGCTTGAGGGTCAATGCGGAGGATTTCTGCGGGAACCGGCTGAAGCTGGAAAAGACATTGTTCCGCTTGCGCCTACATAGTATGTACCACGAATCACTCGCAGAAGCTACTGAAATCTAACCGCGATCCACAGGCGGTATCCGTTACACCACAAAGCTTTACGCGAATCCGCTTACTCCCCGCTCCATTTCAATAAAGAATTACAAGGCCGTGTCAGGGGATCATCGTAGTGATTGGGGCTGATTCGGAGCGAATAACCGAGCCTGCCGGTTTGATGAGGCACAAACTCCTTGAGAAATACGCAGTCGTTACCGTTTTGCTCCACCGCCGGAAGACTCATCACCTGAGTCTCCTCCAGGTTTCCATTCACGCCAATGCGTCCCACCACCGCCTCCACGCGCACGTCGCCGGGCGAAAGGCCGGCCAGATTCACAACGGCGCGAACCGGAATGGGAACGCCCGCCAAGACCGAAACCTCGGGGCCCGGGCCAATCGCCACAAATCCGACCTTATCCCACACCTGCTGCACCCGCAGGTTCCAATTCGCTCGCTGGCGGGCCGGCTGGAAGCAATCGTGCGAGATTTCCAGACAGGCCTGGTGGGCCGGTTCGTACAATTGCGACAGGTACTCGCCGACCATCCGCCCGGAGTTGAACTGGTGGCTGAGATGCTTCAAGGACTGCTTCACGCGGCGAATCCATTCCACCGGAACGCCACTCTCGCGATCCTGATAGTACATCGGCACGATTTCGTTTTCCAATATGGAGTAGATGGCGCGGGCGTGGGTTTCGTCCTGGTCCTGGGAGTACTGCTCCCGGTCTCCAATAGCCCACCCACCCGAAATTTCGTAAGCTTCGTCGAACCAGCCGTCCAAGATGCTCAGATTGAGCACTCCGTTGATCCCCGCTTTCATGCCGCTGGTTCCACAAGCTTCCTCGCCGCGGCGGGGGGTGTTCAGCCAAAGGTCGACTCCCTGCACCATCTCGCGGGCCACTTCAATGCTGTAGTCTTCGACAAACACGATGTGCTTGGAGATTTCGGGCGCGCGCGAAAGCTGGACGATTTCGCGGATGAGCGTCTTGCCCGGCAGATCGCGGGGGTGCGCCTTTCCGGCAATGACAATCTGGACTGGGCGGTCGGGATTGGTCAAGAGCCGCTTGAGCCGCTCGACATCGCGGAATAGCAGGGTGGCGCGCTTGTAGGTGGCAAAGCGGCGCGCGAAACCGATGGTGAAAGTATCGGGGTCGAGCACCTCGGCCAGACGGCGCTGTTCGGCGGAGGAGGCTTTGCGGGCCATGGCCGCGGCCACCACGCGCTCGCGCACGAAGGCCACCAGGTAGCGCTTCCGGCGGCGATGCGCCTCCCACAGCTCCTGCGAGGGCATGTCTTCGACCAAATCCCAGATTCTGGGATCGGCGTTGCGCTCCCGCCAATCCGGCTGCAGATACTGATCGTAGAGCAGCGCCAGATCGCCGTTCAGCCAGGTCAGCAAGTGCACGCCATTGGTGACCGATGTGATCGGAACTTCCCATACCGGCAGCTTGGGCCACAACTCCTGCCACATTTCTTGCGAAACCAGGCGATGCAGGCTGCTAACCGCGTTGCGAAAGGCGGAAGTCTGAATGGCGGAGATAGCCATCGAGAATGGTGCTTGATGATTCTCGGGACGGAACCGGCCCAGCGCCAAGAACTTCTCAAACGGTATGCCGGCTTCGTCGCAATACTCGCCGAAGTATTCGTACAGAAGACCCGGCTCGAACAGGTCGATCCCGGCGGGGACGGAAGTATGAGTAGTGAAGACACTATTGGAACGGCAAGCCTCCAGCGCCTCCTCAAAGGACAGCTTGTACTCTTTGATGAGGCGCCGCATGCGTTCGATCGCCAGGAAGGCCGAGTGACCTTCGTTCATGTGCCACACGGTGGGCTTCAGGCCGAGCCGGTCGAGGGCGCGCAGGCCGCCAATCCCCAAGACAATTTCTTGCCGGATCCGGGTGAGAATGTCGCCGCCGTAGAGTTGATCGGTGATCTCGCGGTGTTCGACAGTGTTTTCCGCAGTGTTCGTATCGAGCAGGTAGAGTTTTACACGCCCTACTGCAATTTGCCAGATCTTGATCACTACCGCACCGCTGGGTAGTTTCACCTGCACCGTCATCTCGCGGCCATCTTCGTCACACACGGGCCGGACAGGAAGAGTATAGAAGTCGTTGACGGGGTTGCGCTCTTGCTGCCAGCCATCTGGGTTAAGGGCTTGCTGCAGATAGCCCTTCTGGTACAGCAGACCCACGGCAACCAAGGGAACATCGCCGTCACTGGCGGCCTTCAAGTGATCGCCCGAAAGCACGCCGAGGCCGCCGCCGTAGATCGGCATGCATTCCACCATGCCGTATTCCATGGAAAAATAGGCGATCAGCCGATCGTCGCTTGGTTCGGAGCGCTCCAGATAGCTGGAATAGCGTTCGCAGGCTTTCCGATACGCGCCGAGAAAGCGAGGATCGCCGGCCGCACGCTCCAGCGTCGCCTGCGGAACGCGGCCCAGCATCAAAACAGGATTGTGGCGGCAATTCTTCCAAAGCGCCGAATCCAGCCGCCGGAACAGCGATCGGACGGTGTGATCCCAGCTCCAGAGGAGATTATTGGCGAGGTCACTCATCCGGGAGAGAGCTGGCGGCAGAGCGGGGCGGACTAGGAATTCCTTAACAGGTTGAATCTGAAAGGGCATGGACTAACTTATGACTCTAAAATATATCACCGGGCGCGGGCAGTCCCACGGTTTGGACGTACCATGGGTTGTGGGAGGCTGCATAATCAGTAAGATACGCCGCATTAATTTCTGTTCAAATGCGTTCTCGCCACGCCTCAGTCATTCCATCGGCAGGCGGCGGATTTCGGCTAGGGTAAACAGCGGAAAACTCGTAGGCACCGGCGAAGTTCGCGAACGATGACTGCAGCCTGAGAGGTTCGAATCTCATATAATGGCTGCGAGCCACAATTGAGAGGGCGCGGAATGTTTGATCACTTCAACAAGCACTGCGGGCCAGCGGTGGCGTTGACGCTGCTCCTTGCGTCTGGTTTGTCGTACGCGGCGGAACCAACCGATTCGCGACTGGTGGAGGCTGCCAGAAACCAAGACCAAAAGGCCGTTCGCGCGCTCGTGACTCAAAAGGTTGACGTGAATGCCCCGTCCAGCGACGGGTCGACGGCGCTCCTTTGGCTGACGCATTGGAACGATTTGGACACAGCGAACCTGCTGCTCGGCGCCGGTGCGGATGCGAACGCCGTAAATGAATTCCGAATGACGCCGCTATCGGAAGCCTGCACCAACGGAAATTCCGCGTTGGTGCGGTCACTCTTGAAATCGGGCGCCAATCCAAACTTGGCCGTAGCCACCGGCGTAACTCCGCTGATGACTTGCGCCAAGAGCGGCAGCGTGGACGCGGTTCGCATGCTGATCGAGTACGGCGCGGCGCTGAACGCGAAAGAGCCGGCCCAGAATCAGACGGCGTTGATGTGGGCCGCGGCGGAGCGTCACCCCGATGTTGTGAAGGCGCTCATCGACGCGCATGCGGATCTCACGGCCAATACCAAACAGGGATTCACGGCAATTCACTTTGCGGCACGCCTGGGTGACCTGGAAAACGTAAAGTTGTTGACGGCCGCCGGAGTCGACGTCAACATGCTGACGCAGACTGCCGAGGGCACTACGAACCGTGTTTCGTCTTTCCTCGGGATTGCCAAGAGCCAGGGCACCCTCGGGTACACTCCATTGCTGGTGGCCGTCGTGCGCGGCCAGGTGGACCTCGCGCTGTATCTGATGGAGCATGGCGCCGATCCCAACAACATCGCGGCGGGGTTTACACCCCTGCATTGGGCGTCCAGCCAGTGGGAAAGCTTCACCGCGAATCCGGTATACGGTTTTGACGATCCAATGTCCGGCATTCCGGATCGCCAGGCCAAGCTGCGGCTGGTGAAAGCCCTGCTGGCCCACGGTGCAAATGTGAACGCGCGCGCGACGAAACCGCAGCCGCAGTTCGCGGGCGGATACCTGGACGCCACCGGCGCGACGCCTTTCCTTCTAGCCGCCTCGGCCAATGACATCGAGATGATGCGCATTCTGTTGGACGCCGGCGCCGACCCCAAAATACTCACGGCCTCGAACGCGTCGGCAATCATGGCAGCGGGCGGGCTAAACCATTCCATCGGAGAGGATACCGTCACAGAGGCTCAGGCGATGGAGACCGTAAAGCTGCTGTTGGATCTCGGCGTCGACCCTAAAGGCGAGACAACGTTTGGTGAGAACGCTTTGTTTGGCCCGGGCTATCGCGGGTGGAATAAACTTTTGGCGCAATTGATCGATCTGGGCGTCAATGTGAATGCGGTCAGCAAAGCCGGCGTCACGCCTTATCTTGCGGCGCACGGCGACGGCGACCGGCTGGGCGGTGTCCTCTATAACAAGGAAGGCGCGGAGCTGCTGGTAAAGCATGGCGCCGATCCGAAGTTAGGGCATCCCTGCGAGGCTCAGAATAAGTGCAGGGCGGAACAGTGAGGCAGATTTATTATCTCGGCGTGGCTTGCTTCGCGATCGCCGCCGTGGTGGCAAACGCTGCCACCGACAACCCCGCTCGCGAGCTGGTGAACGAGTATTGCGTCTCTTGTCATAACGAGAAGCTAAAGACTGCCGGCCTCGTTTTGGACCGGGCCGACGCGAACAATCCCTCCAACTCGCAAGAGACCTGGGAAAAGGTGATTGCGAAGCTGCGCAGCCGTGCGATGCCGCCTCCGAAACTTCCGCGCCCGGACAACGCCACCTACGACAAGGTTGCCGGTTACCTGGAATCCGAAATCGACCGCGTGGCGACGGCGCATGTGAACCCAGGCCATCCGGCGAGCCTGCATCGTCTCAATCGCGCCGAATACGCCAACGCCGTGCGCGATCTGGTCGCGGTGGACGTGGACTCCCAGGCCATGCTGCCGCCAGATGAACAGGCGTTCGGGTTCGAGAACAATGCCGAAGCGCTTTCGATGCAACCGGCGTTGTTGGATCGATACGTATCCGCGGCGTCGGCCATCGCGCGCCGGGCCGTGGGTGATTCCAGCATCCCACCGGCGTTCGTGCGCTATGGCGCATTGAAGAACAACGCGAACGACCAAACGTATCTTCGCCAGACAGACCGGCTGGGCGAAGACTTTCCGCTGGGATCCAAAGGCGGCGTCGCCGCGCGCCACTATTTTCCAGTGGACGGTGAATATGTTTTCAAGCTTCGTCTGCAACGGGCTTGGGATAGCGAGATCCGCGGCCTCAACGTGCCCACTCAATTCGAAATTCGCGTGGATGGCAAGCGCATTTGGCAATTCACGCTGGGCGGTGGCAAAGCGCCAACGAAAACCTTTATCTATGACGGCGACGAGGTGCTGCAGGTGCGCGTACCGGTAAAGGCCGGCCTGCATCAGGTGATGGCGACCATGCTCAAAACCGACGATGCGGAGGCCGAAGGGCCCGGTCCGGACCGCCTTCCGCTTTTCAGCCGCGCATCCGACAATGGCACATCGCCGATCGCTATTGCATCGTTGCTGATCGGTGGCCCCTATGACGCGCAAGTGCCGGCCGATTCGCCGAGCCGGCAGCTTGTCTTTGTGTGCCGTCCCGCGAGCGCTGCGGAGGAGCTACCCTGCGCGACGAAGATTCTGTCCAGATTGGCCCGGCGTGCGTATCGCCGTTCTGCCGACGACGCGGACGTCGAGACCCTGCTGAGTTTTTACAAACGCGCACGCACGACCGGAGACTTTGAGGCCGGGATTCGCGCAGCGCTCGAGCGCGTGCTGGTGAGCCCCGATTTTCTGTTTCGCATTGAGACCGATCCCGCGGGCGCCGCGCCGGGCTCCGTGTCTCGCATTTCCGACATCGAGCTGGCTTCGCGATTGTCGTTCTTCTTGTGGAGCAGCATTCCGGACGACACGCTGCTCGACCTGGCAATCCGCGGGAAATTGCATGAGCCGGCCGTTCTCGAGCAGCAAGTCTCGCGCATGTTCGCCAACCCGCGCGCGCGCAGCTCGCTAGTCAACAATTTCTTCTCGGACTGGCTCGAGACTCGCAACGTCTGGCTGCTGAATCCGGACGGTACAAAGTTTCCATGGTTCGATGACAACCTGCGTTCCGCGTTCGTCACCGAGACGGAACTGTTTCTCGACGCTCAATTGAAAGAGGACGCGAGCGTTGCGGATCTGTTGACGGCGAACGAGACCTTTCTCAACGAGCAGTTGGCACGCCATTACGGAATTCCTGGCGTCTATGGCAGCCACTTCCGGCGCGTAATCCTCACCGATGAGAACCGCTTTGGACTGCTGGGCAAGGCTAGTGTGCTGGCCGTCACCTCGTACACGACGCGTACTTCGCCGACCATCCGGGGCAAATGGGTGCTGGAAAATATCCTTTCCGCGCCGCCTCCCGCACCTCCGCCCAATGTTCCTTCGCTCGAGTCGAGCAACAAAGATGGCAAGCCCTTATCGGTCCGGCAAATGCTGGAGATGCACCGCGCCAATCCCGCATGCGCGAGCTGTCACGCGCGCATGGACCCGCTGGGGTTAAGCCTGGAAAATTTCGATGCCATCGGGCAGTGGCGCGCCACCGACGCAGGCCAGGCCATCGACGCATCCGGCGTATTGCTGGACGGCACGAAGGTCAATGGTCCGCGAGAATTGCGGCAAGCCTTGATGGCGCAGAAAACGCAATTCGTTAAAACCGTAACCGAGAAAATGCTGACCTACGCTCTGGGCCGCGGCCTGGAATATTACGACGCTCCCACGGTTCGCGCGATCGACCTCTCGGCCGCTGCCGATGACTACCATTGGTCGGCAGTGATCCTGGGTATTGTGAAGAGCGCGGCATTTCAGATGAGAAGCAGTCCGGTGAAAAACAGCGGCCAACTCGCCACCGCGGCGAATCGAGGACAATAGAAGTATGTTCGTGACGAAGAAGGCCATCTCGCGGCGCACCGTCCTTCGGGCAGCAGGGACCGCCATCGCGCTGCCTCTGCTCGACTCGATGATTCCAGCCTTCGCCCCGGCCGCTTCCACAAAACCTGTACGTCGCTTCGGCGTCGTCTACCATCCCAACGGCGTCATCTATGACCAATGGCTGCCGACAGGCGTCGGTTCTAACTTCGAGCTGTCGCCGACATTAAAAGGACTCGAACCCTTCAAGGACAAATTGACCGTCGTCACGGGACTGTTCTGCGATCCGGCGGAGGCGAACGGTGACGGCGGCGGCGACCACTCGCGCGCGTGCGGCTCCTACCTCACGGGCGTGCATGTGAAGAAATCGGACAGCAATGTCGAGAATGCCGTGTCCATGGATCAGATCGCCGCGAAGGCGTTCGAGCGCGAGACTCAGCTTTCCTCGCTGCAAATGACCGCCGACGAGAACAGCCTCTTGGGTTCGTGCGATCTAGGCTATAGTTGCGCCTACAGCAGCACGATCTCCTGGCTGACGTCGACGTTGCCGCTGATGGCGGAAAATAATCCGCGCGTGCTGTTCGAGCGGATGTTCGGTTCAAGCGACAGCACCGACCCTCGCGTTCGCGCGGCGCGCCTTAGCGAGGACAAGAGCCTGCTCGATTCCGTGAGCGAGCGCGTAAATCAACTGCAGCGCCAGCTCGGGGCTGCCGACAATCGCAAGGTGAACGACTATCTGGCGTCGCTCAGAGATGTGGAGCGGCGCATTCAGAAAGCGGAAGAACAGAGTTCCAAAGAGTTGCCTGATGTGCCTCAGCCCGCTGGTATTCCGGAAAAGTTCGAAGACCAAGTCCGGTTGTTGTATGACTTGCAACTGCTGGCCTACCAATCCGACTTGACACGTGTGATCACGTTTATGTACGGCCGCGAGCAGACTGGCAGGCCTTATCCTCAAATCGGCGTGCCCGAGCCGCACCATCCGCTCACGCACCATCAGGGCAACCCGGAAAAAATGGAGAAATGCGCTAAAATTCAGCGCTATCACATCGCGCTGTTTGCCGAGTATCTGACAAAGTTGCGCAACACCCCGGATGGCGATGGCTCGCTGCTGGATCACGTGATCCTTCTTTTTGGCTCGGGCATCAGTAACAGCGATCGGCACACGCACGGCCCGCTGCCGACATTTCTGGTGGGAGGAGGCGGCGGGACGCTGAAGGGCGGCCGTCACCTGGTCTATCCGGAACACACGCCTCTCGCCAACCTGGAGCTGACTTTGCTGAATAAGCTTGGCGTGCCTGTCGACAAGCTGGGCGATAGCAATGGTCAGTTTCGGGAGTTGTCCGAACTGTCCTGAACTTTGTTGGGTAGAGCCCACAAGCGTCTATTCTACAAATGAGCGTCTCCATCGGAGGCCCGCCAACGAACCCATACCGCTATGGCCGCGGAGCCGAATGCTAAAATACAAGACTTACCCCGATGGAAGACCAATCACTCGCCGTGCTGGATACCATGGTGACCACAGCGTTCACGCTGGACGGCTACACCACTGAGCGGAATCTCGGAATCGTACGGGGCATCATCGTGCGCTCCCGGTCGGTTCTTGGAACCCTGGGAGCCAGTTTGCAGACGTTAGTGGGCGGCGACATCACGCTGTTCAGCAATCTCTGCGAAGAAACGCGGGCCCACGCCTTTCAACGCATGGCGGAACACGCCGCGCAACTGGGCGCCAACGCCGTTATAGGAGTTCGCTACGACGCAACCGAGATCATGCAAGGAGTGACCGAGGTGCTGTGTTATGGCACCGCGGTGGTGGTGAAGCCCAGCCGCTAGGGCGCGGCATTCCTCAGGCATGAACCAAAACCGATACCTTTGCATTCACGGTCACTTCTATCAGCCGCCGCGCGAAAACCCATGGCTGGAGGCGATCGAACTCCAGGATTCCGCCGCGCCGTATCACGATTGGAACGAGCGCGTGACGGCGGAATGCTACGCGCCCAACAGCGCGGCCCGGATCTTGGACCCTGAGAGCCGCATCGCAAAGATCGTGAACAACTACGCCGGCATCAGTTTTAACTTCGGGCCCACCTTGTTGTCCTGGATGAGGGACAAGGCTCCGGAAACTTACCAGTCCATCGTGGACGCCGACCGCGTGAGCGCGCAACGCTTTTCGGGCCATGGATCGGCGCTGGCGCAATGCTACAACCACATGATCATGCCGCTCGCCAATGCGCGCGACAAACTGACGCAAGTGATTTGGGGCATCCAGGACTTCCGCTTTCGCTTCGGGCGCGATCCGGAAGGCATGTGGCTTCCGGAAACGGCTGTCGACCTGGAGACGCTGGACCTGCTGGCACAGCATCGGATCAAGTTCACCATCCTGGCGCCGTCGCAGGCCAAATCCGTCGACGGAACCGACGTCACCGGCCAGCGGATCGATCCAGCGCGCGTTTACCGGCAGAAGCTGGCATCGGGACGTTCCATCGACTTGTTCTTTTATGACGGGCCGGTTTCGCAGGCGGTCGCGTTTGAGCGCTTGCTGGACAATGGCGAGCGCTTCGCCAGCCGGCTCCTGGAGGCGCTTTCGGATGAGCGCGAAGGTCCGCAACTGGCGCATATCGCAACCGATGGCGAAACTTACGGACACCATCACCCGTTCGGCGACATGGCGCTGGCGTACGCGCTCGACCACATCGAATCGAGCGGCCTGGCGAAGGTCACCAACTATGCCGAGTTTCTCGAGCAGCATCCTCCCGAACAGCATGTGGAGATCCTGGAGAACACTGCTTGGAGCTGTGTGCACGGCGTGGGACGTTGGACCGCCAACTGCGGCTGCAATTCCGGCGGGCATCCGGACTGGAATCAGGAATGGCGGGGTCCCCTGCGCGCGGCGCTGGATTGGTTGCGCGACGAAATCGCACCACGCTATGAAAAAATGGCGGCGCGCTACTTCAAGGATCCGTGGGCGGCGCGGAACAACTATATTCACGTCATTCTAGACCGGTCGCCAGCCAGCAAGGAACGCTTCGCGGCGGCCAATTTCCGGCGCAAGAACCTCCAGCGGAGCGAGCGCGTCAGCGTCTGGAAGCTGCTGGAGATGCAGCGTCACACGCTGCTGATGTACACCAGTTGCGGCTGGTTTTTCGACGAGCTCTCGGGCATCGAGACGGTGCAAGTGATCCAGTACGCCGGCCGCGTGGCGGAGCTGGCCGGCGAACTTTTCGGGGAGGCAATCGAAGCGGGCTTCGTGCGGAAACTCGCGCTTGCCAAGAGCAACCTTCCAGCTCACGCCGACGGCGCGCGTATCTTTGAAACGCTGGTCAAGCCGGCCCGCGTGGACTTGGTGAAGCTGGGCGCGCACTACGCCATGAATTCCTTGTTTGAGAGCTACCCCGATAGCACGCGCATTTACTCCTATTCGGTGGAGAACAAGGACTATCGTCTGAAGCGCTCGGGCAAGCTGCGGCTGGCCTTTGGCAAGGCGCGCTTCACGTCGGAGATCACGCAGGACTCCGAGATGCTGATTTTCGGCGTGCTCCATTTCGGCGACCACAATTTACATGGAGGCGTGGGCGTGTTCGGGAGCGAGGACGCCTACCGCGAGCTCGGCAAGTCGACGCGCGAAGCCTTCAGCCGTTCGGATCTGGCGGCCACTATCCGCTGCCTGGACGAGGGCTTTGGCGGCCGCATGTATTCGCTCAAGAATCTGTTCCGCGAAGAACAACGCAAGGTGCTGGCCGAAGCGCTCGAATCCACGGTGGAACACTCCTCGGCCGTCTATCGCCAGATGTACGAGGAACAAGCTCCGCTGCTGCGTTTCCTGAGCGACTGCGGCGTGCCGATTCCCAGCGAACTGAAAGCCACCGCGGAAGTGGCGTTGAACGGCTTACTGCGGCAAGCGCTGGCGGCGCCGGAGCTCGACCTGGCGATCATTCAGGGGCTACTGGAAGAGATTCGGATCGCCGAGATCGTAATGGATCAAACCGGGTTGGAGATTACTCTGCGCCGCAATATCGAAAAAGGCGCGGAGCGGTATCTGGAGGATCCCAAGGATTTGCCGCGCCTGGCCAGGTTCCGCGAGACTGTCGCTGCGGCCTGCTCGCTGCCATTTCCGTTGATCTTATGGCAGGTGCAAAATCGCTGCTACGAAATCCTGCAGAGAGTCTACCCGGGCGAATCCCGGTGGAGCGCAGAATTCAAGGAGCTGGCCGGCCTGTTGTCGCTGCGTGTGGAATGAAATGGAGTGGGGCGGACGCCCGCGTCCGCGCCAGCCCCCCGGTCCGGCTCTGGCAACATGCTCAAAGCGGAGCACCAGCATACGTAACAGACCAAAACGCTCTCAGTTTATGATACTTGCCTTCCCAGGTATGCCTTGTCTTCGAACAACCGTGAAGTCTACAGTCCCTTCAAATACCCTCCCCCGTGGGATCCAAATGCACACCTCATAGGTATAGATCGTGTCGGCAGTCGGCGTTCGGCGTGACCAATGACCGCTATATCCACCTTTTCCGTGCTTGAACCGGTTCTTGTCCTGTTCTGACACGCCCCTGATGTCGATGTCGACCGATTCGTCTTTCTCATCCCATCTTGCTTCAAAGGAAGGGAGTCCCTCTGAGACGGGCACGAGGTCAAAAAACTTAAGGTGGCCAGTGGAAGTCATTACGTTGTCGACCGAGGCTAAGCACTCATACTGCTTGCAGCGATGGAACTCCGTAATTCTTACCTTCTGATTCCCAAAGACTTTGCCATCCGGCTCCTGAATTTTCTGCTCTTTTTCTTCACGAGTCATCTCTCCGCCCCTGGTACGCTCACTTGCAGTTGGGCCTTCAGGTCGTGAAATATCCTCTCCTTCTCCTCAACAATGCGGTCGAGCGTTGCAATCACGTCACGAATCTCGGTGTCATTCTCACACACCTTTGCGGCGGCATCGCGCTCTGCTCTAACTTTGATAAGCTCGGTCTTCACGAGCATCACTTGCAGGTCTAATGTCATACTAATACTATCTCCTAATTCATATAATACCTCGATATTTAAAACTGTCAAATGTTGCCTTTTAACCTATATTTATAGGTTGTCTAGAAATGGATACATTATCAGATGGCGCGTCAACCTTCCCTTTAGGAACGCAAAGCTAAGGAGATTCTCTAGCTACAATTCTCCTGATCAATTCTGGTCTGTGAAGTGTATATCCTCGAATCCAAAACAGAGGCCGACGGGGGCGTCGGCCGCGGTCCAGGGGACCGCCCCACTACGTCTCCAGCGGACCCAGCGAATCGTGGGCAGCCAGCAACGCCTCCACATCCTCGCGACGCCGCGCCGGCCCATACACGTGCCCTTGCACCTTGTCGCAACCGAGCACGCGCACCAGATCCAACTCCGCGCGCGTCTCCACTCCCTCGGCCACCACCGTGAGATTCATGCTGTGCGCCATCCGCACGATGCTCTGGATCACCGCCAGCGATCCTTCCGGCTCATTCAGGTTGCGCAAGAACGATTGGTCGATTTTGAGGGAATCCACGGGCAGCTTGTTCAGATAGCTGAGCGACGAATAGCCGGTGCCAAAATCGTCTATCGCGATGCTGATGCCAAGCTTCCGGATCTGGGCGAAGCGCGCGGCCGCTTGCGGGAGATCCTTCATGATGTAGCTTTCGGTCAGCTCCAGCTCCAGCCGGTCGGGCGGCAGATTGCTCAGTGCCAGCGCGTCGGCCACGGTTTCCACGAAATCGCGCCGTTCAAACTGCAATGCCGACACGTTGACCGAAATGCGGGCCGCGCTGTGACCGGCTTTGTGCCAACTGGCAGCTTCGAGACAGGCCCTGCGGATCACCCACGATCCGATATCGATGATCAGACCGGTTTCCTCGGCGATCGGGATGAACTGCTTGGGAGAGATGGTCCCGTAGATGGGATGCCGCCAGGTGAGCAGCGCCTCCAAGCCCTCCACCTTCCCGTTCATGCCGACCACGGGCTGATAAAGCAGCTCGAATTCCTGGTGTTCCAGCGCGCGGCGCAGCGCGTTCTCCAGGCGCAGGCGTTCCAGGCTGGCGGCGTGGTCCTCGGCCCGGAAAACCTCCACTTCGTTCTTGCCGCTATTCTTGGCGTGATACATCGCCAGGTCTGCGTTGCGTAGCAGTTCGGCGACAGTCTTGCCATGCCGGGGATAAATGGCGACGCCGATGCTGGCCGTGACGAACAGCTCGTTGTCTTCAATCTGGTGCGGCGCGCGCAGGGCCATCAGGAACTCCCGCGATGCCAGTGCTACGGCCTGCTCATCGGGCTGGCGCGTAAGAACAATGATGAACTCGTCGCCGCCCATGCGGCCGGCCAGATCGTCGGCGGTCAGCAACCGCTTCAGGCGCTGGCCTACTTCTTTCAACAGCCGGTCACCCATGGCGTGGCCGAGGATATCGTTGATCTGTTTGAAGCGGTCGAGATCGATGAACAGCACGGCCAGGTAGCCCGAGCGCTGGCCCGCGTCCTCTAAAGCCGCATTGAGGAGTTCCATGAAATAGGAGCGGTTGGGCAGGCCGGTAAGGGAGTCATGCCGCGCCTGGAACTCCAGGCGTTCGTTGAGGCCTCGCTGTTCCAGAGCGCGCGCCGCTAGACGGGCGGCCGCTTGCAGCAGTTCGGTGTCGCTGTAGTCATGCGGCTGGCCCTCTTTATAGTGCAGCGCCAGGATTCCAAGCAGAACACCATCCGCTGAAAGAATGGGAGTGGAGCGGCAGGATACAATGCCCATCTGGGCGGCGAAGTGCCCTCGCTCGGCCCAGAACGGACAAGTGCGAACGTCGTCCCAGAAAACCGTGGAACGCGCCACCTCAGCGGTTGCCAGGGCGGCGGTGCCTCTGAGCACCCGGAACGGTTTGAAGATCCGGATGGCATCCGGCGGGAAGCTGGGCGCCGAGGCCCACGCCAGCACCTCATCCTTGAGAATCAGTAAAGAGCACAGCGTTCCCGGGCGCTCCTCCTCCACCAGACGCGCTACTTCCGCCAGGATCGCCTCGATGCTTTCGTTCTCGGCGACCATCTCGAGCACCGAGTTGCGGTTCTTCTCCAGGCTCTGGAGCCGGTCGCGCTCGGATTGAATTCTGTGCTCCAGAATCACGCGTCCGATGCTCCGCGCCATCAGCTCGATCAGCTCTCGATCGGCCGACGTGAAGGCGCGCGCCGCGCCGGTGTATGGGGACGAGAAGCTCAGCGTTGCAAACAGCTCCGCGCCGAGCCACACCGGAGTGCCAATGTAGGTCTCGAACGCGGGCTGCGGTTGGCCGTCAGGCGAGGCCTTAGCCGAGACCGTCACGGTCCTGAGCCGCCCTTCGATGGTGTGCGCGCGCGTTTCCCGCAACAACAGAATTGTGGCGCCTGGTTGGAGGTCCGAGGCGCCGTACGAAGCCTGAATCAGGCCGTGGCTTCCTTGCACTTGCAGAAGCAATCCGATGGGCAGGTCAAACAGTTGGCAACCGGTCCGCAAGTGGTCCTCGAAAGCCTGCTCGAGCGTGACGTAGTTGGTGGTCGAGAGCCGATGCAATTGCTTCAACTGCTCAGCGAAGCGGTTCAAAGGCTCGGATTTTGGGAGCAAGTCTGTTTCTGCCTCTCCCAGCAGGCTGGGAAGTTCTTCCGCGGCATCGTAGAGGAGACGTCCGGTGTCCTGAACCGCCACCGGCCTGCCACGCTCAAATAACAGACGGCGCACAACCTCCATCCGGATTCGCTGACCGTCGTTTCCGATGGCGGTAAGCTCCAGCGTCTGGGTCCCGCTACCCCCGAGCAACGCCAGAACCTGCTCGCGCGAACGTTGCCAGGATTCCTGGTCGAGCAGTTGGCTGAGATTCAACGGGGCTGCTTTATCGCGATCATAGCCGATGATTTCGGCCAAGGCGGAGTTCATTTCGATCAGATTCCCGTGCAGGTCGAAGGAGTAGACGCAATCGCGGGAACTCTTCGATGGCTCTTCGCCATCCGGCCGAGACAGTGCTAATCGAGGTGAAATAGCCATGGCTGTTCGTGCTGAATCGAATAACCCTGCTCGTTCAGCGTACGACTGACGCTGGGTGTCTAATGTCGCGGCCACCGCGGCGGGTCGGCCTTGGCCAGGAAGCGGCGCCGCCCCTAGCCGGTCGCAGCACTGGGTTCTCTGCGCGTCACTTCCCGGCCCACCGGTTTTCGCTTTACGCGAGTGATCGGCACGTTCAGGATGATCGAAAGCACGGTAAAGATCAATGACGAACTTTGAACTACAACCTTCATGGGGAGGTGGCTTGGTACATTGTCCCATATGTCTCAGACGAACGCCTTATCCCAACCAGCCGGGTCCGAGCCCAGGGAACGCGAACCTCGCTGGCCGGCGATACTTGCGTTCCTGGCCACCGGCGGGCTGTATTTCGTCATGCCGGCGCCGCTGCGATTCGGGCAGCAGTGGCTGCTACTGGCGGTTGTTTCGGTGTTGCTTATACCGACCATCGTGACCCACCAAATCGGCAAGGATCGTCTGAACCGGATTTTCGGTCATATGGTGCTGGGCATCATAACCGCCTCGATGGTTGGTTCGCTCAGTCTGTTGATCCATCGTTTGCCCTCGCATGCTGATTCGCCGGTAGAGCTTCTGCGTGGCGCCGCGTGTCTTTGGGTGGCCAATATTCTGGTGTTCGCCTCATGGTACTGGCGGTTGGACGCAGGCGGCCCCAACGAACGCGACCGAAGAGAGTCGCACGACGACGGGGCGTTCCTTTTTCCCCAAATGATTACTCCATGGGACAGCGATAAGAACTGGCGGCCGGGATTTGTGGACTATCTGTTCCTGGCGTTCAACACCAGCACGGCGTTTTCGCCCACCGATGTACCGGTGCTGTCGCGCTGGGCCAAGGTAATGATGATGGTGCAAGCCAGCATTTCGCTGGTCACGGTGGCGCTGCTAGCGGCTCGGGCGGTGAACATTTTGTGAGCTTTTTCACTTCGCTTTCAGCAGCTCTTTCACTCCGTCCACGCACAGCACCGCGGCGTGCTTGGACTCGGGGATCAGGCCGCCGACCGCGGATTCGATGGCCGCTCGGTCCAGCGCGGCAAGCTCGGCGCGAGTTTTCCCGAGCATCCATTCGGTGAGCGCGGAGCCGCTGGCGATGGACGCCGTACAGCCGCGGATTTTGTAGCGAACTTCGGCGACGCGGCCGTCTTCGAAGCGCGCCGACAATCGCAGGATATCGCCGCAAGCCGGATTTGAGATCTCGACCGTGACGGCGGGCGGCGCAAGCTCGCCCACATTGCGCGGATTTTTGAAATGATCGAGGAAGGCTTCGCTGTACAAGGGCGCGGTCCCGTTTTTATTATGACCACTGTTGTGGCGGCGGTGATCGAGTGGGACGGCAGCATTCTGATTGGCCAGCGCAAGCGAACCGGACTGCATCCGCTCAAATGGGAGTTCCCGGGCGGCAAGGCGGAGCCAAACGAAGCGCCTGCAGCGGCCTTGGTGCGCGAGCTGGAAGAGGAATTGGCGATCCGCGCGCGCGTGGAACACGAGATCATGCGCTACGAATACCAATACCCGGGCCGTCCGCCGATTCTGCTGATTTTTTATCGCGTCACGGAGTTCACGGGCGAGCCGAAGAATCTGGATTTCGAGCAGATTGCATGGGTGGCGCGCGGGAGCCTGGGCGATTACGATTTCCTGGAAGGCGACGCCGAGTTCATTCGGAGCTATTAGGAAATACGGTAAAATGATCGATATCCCTTCGAGACGGCCTCAAATGAACCGCCGCTGGGGGCCGCGCGGGCGCCTGACGCACTCATTCGCTAGAAGGAAAAGCATATGGACAAACAGCACGCCCATCAGTTGCTCGATCAGCTCGATCCGAGTCAGTTGGAGGCCGTCGTTCGGCTGCTCGAAGTCATGACTGGTCCCGAGGCCTCACGCATCCACAATGCTCCTATCGATGATGAACCGGTCACCGAAGAGGAGGAGCGCGCCGTGGCCGCGTCCAAAGAGTGGTTCAAAAACAACCGGGGCATCCCGATGGAGGAAGTGGCCGCTGAGCTGGGCCTCGCGATGGAGCAGGTCCGCGGCCATAAGGGACCGGGGTGAAACGGATCGTCTTCTCCGAACAAGCTAGAGCCGACATTCGCGCCATCCCGCAACAGATCGCCATGCAGATTCTCACCGCCATTCACCGGCTCGCCGAGACGGGCGCGGGCCGGGTCAAAACGCTCCAGGGCCAGGGCGGCGAAAAGCGTCTGCGCGTCGGCGATCTCCGCGTGCGCTTCACCGAAGAAAGCGGCGAGAGCGACGATGCCAGCCAGAGCCGTGAGAACGAGGGCGTCCTCCACATCCACACCGTACGCAACCGCAAAGAGGCTTACCGCTGATGGGCTACGAAGCCAGAAAGACCGAACACAGCGGCCCGAAGCGCGGCAACGGCGCCTACTGGGGCTACAAGTGGGAGGCCAAGAAGGAATCCAACCGCATTCGCCGCGAGAATGCCAAACGCGAGATCCGCGCCGCCGGCGGCGATTACGATTTCCTGGAAGGCGACGCCGAACTTATTCGGGTATTTACAACCGCTCCCTGACGGTCACGGCTCGGAAGCTGAGCCGTGCGAGTGAGCGAGCGGTCCGCGTTACCGCGGTTGCGGCAGGCGGAAATCCAAACCGCGCTCGTCATTCAAACGCTGCGAGAGATCGCGATCCACCAAATCGATACTGACTTGATTGAGCGTCTGCTCGGCGCTGACGTAATGCAAGGTGCTGCCCTGCATCCAATATCCCAGCGCCTGCACGATGGTGTGGTCGCGGAAAGCAATGAGGTAGATGGTGGGTTGACCGCTGTTCGCGGCGCGCTGAGCGTCGGCGTACGGATGCGACGGCGGCGCCTGATACAGCTTCAGGCCGGATTGATCCTGCGGCTGGTCGCCATTGTATTCGCGCACCTGAGGATTGGACTGCTGGGGAACGAAATTCTGATTGATTACCACCGATGGCATTCCGGGCCCGTTGGCTTGCGAACCATCGTCGGTATATCCAGAGCCGTAGGCGGGCGCGTAACCCGGCGCGTAGCCGGCAGCGGAGGGATCGTAGTAGCCGTAAGCTCCGCCGTAATAACCGCCGTAGTAAACCGGATAAGGAACGATCACTGCGGCGCCGTGCACAGGGTGCGACGCTCGGTTGGGATTAGCGAAGCCTCGCGAGTAACTCCGTCCTCCGGAGCCTCCGTGGGACTGGCCAAAGACGAGGCCGGTAACACTCAACAATAGGAATGCCGGAACCAGGCAACGCATGCGCAAACTCCTCAATAAACATCGCGCACAACGCAGCGGGCCGCGATTGTTCTCTTTATCCTGCGAGCGCATCCCGCGCTGTGCGCTCCTCAGATCGATTGTACTCCCAAAGGGCGCACGCAGGATCGCGAAATCCACCTAGAAAGCGGCCCTTTAGTACCAGCCATATGACAACCGACGTAGCGGGCTGGGCGCAGGTTACCGAAAGGCGCGCGGACGTTATAATTGAAAGCATGCCGCAAGTCCGACATTCCGTCTGCGCGCTGGATTGTCCCGATTGCTGCTCTTTGCTCATCGATATTAATGACGGCCCCGGTATAGATGACAGGAAAGGCAGCCGTTTACGCGGAAATCCGGAACATCCGGTGACGCGCGGGTTTCTATGCGGCAAGGTGGCGCGGTATC
This sequence comes from Bryobacterales bacterium, assembly GCA_003166865.1. Classification (GTDB taxonomy): domain Bacteria; phylum Acidobacteriota; class Terriglobia; order Bryobacterales; family Bryobacteraceae; genus Palsa-89. The sequence continues at coordinate 265,926 of PMUP01000025.1, read as the reverse complement.
TGGATCGGCAGTACTCACCGGACCGCTTGCTCTATCCTAAGAAGCGCGTGGGCGCAAAGGGCGAGGGCAAGTTCGAGCGAATTTCATGGAACGAGGCGCTGGATACCATCACGGCGCGGCTGCGGACGGTTTCGGACGAATACGGGCCGGAAGCGATTTTGCCCTACAGCTACGCGGGAACCATGGGATACCTGAACGGCGCCGGCCTGGATCGGCGGTTCTTCCACCGCCTGGGAGCTTCGCGGCTGGACCGGACCATTTGTTCGTCCGCGGGAGGCGCGGGTTTAATGGCCACGCTCGGCCTGCGCTACGGCACGGAGCCCGAGCAGTTTCGCCACTCCAAGCTGATCATCGCCTGGGGAGCAAACGTGCTCGCCACCAACGTACACTTGTGGCCCTTCATTGTCGAAGCACGCAGGAACGGCGCGCGGTTTTACACCATCGATCCGGTTCGCAATCGGACTGGCAAGCTGGCGGACAAGCATTTCGCTATCTATCCGGGCAGCGACCTGGCGCTGGCGCTGGGGCTGATGCACGTGATCATCGGCGAGAAATTGCACGACGCCGGGTACGTGGCGGATTACACCAACGGATTTGACGCTCTGGCCAAGCGGGCGCGCGAGTATCCGCCGGAGCGCGTGGAGACGCTGACAGGCATTCCACGAGAGGACGTTGTCACGTTAGCGCGCGAGTACGCGACCACACGCCCGGCGGCCATCCGCCTGAACTATGGCATCCAGCGCAGCGATCGCGGGGGAGCGGCCACGCGGGCCATTGCGGCACTGCCTGCGCTGGTTGGCTCGTGGCGCGAAGTGGGCGGCGGGCTACAACTATCCACCAGCCAGGCGTTTCAGCTCAACAAGGCCGGATTGGAAATGCCCGAATTGCAGCAGCGCTCGCCGCTCGGGCGGGAAGCGCGCATCGTCAACATGAGCGAGCTGGGCAAGGCGCTGACGCAATTGGATGCGCCGCCGGTAAAGGCGATAGTGGTTTACAACTCGAATCCGGCGTCGATCGCGCCAAATCAGAACCTGGTGCTGGCGGGAATGCGGCGCGAGGATCTGTTCATAGTAGTGCTGGAACAGTTTCAGAACGACACCGCGGATCACGCGGACATCTTGCTGCCCGCCACCACGTTCCTCGAGCATACTGATCTTTACTTTGCGTACGGGCATTACTATTTGCAGCTCGCGCGGCCGGCGCTGCCGGCGCCCGGCGAGACGAAATCGAACGTGGAAGTATTCCGGCTGCTGGCGGAGCGCATGGGCTTCGACGAGGACTGCTTCCGCGATTCGGAAGACGACATGATCCGCACCCTACTCGATTCGGCGCATCCGTTCTTGCAGGGGATCACCTTGGAACGGCTGGAGCGCGAGCATTCCGTGCGGTTGAACGTCGCGCCGGACGGCCAGCCCTTCTTGCCGTTTGCGCAGGGCGGGTTCGGCACAAAATCCGGCAAATGCGAGTTTGGCGCCGAGATGTTAGACTATCAGCCACCCATCGAATCGCGGCTGGGCGCCTCGGAGTTGCGCGCACGGTTTCCGCTGGAGCTGATTTCGTCCAAGAGCCACGACAGTATGAACTCGACCTTCGGCAATGACTCCTCGGCGCGGAGCCAGACCTCCACATTGTTCCTGCACGATGACGACGCGCGCCCGCGCGGGATCGGCAATGGCGATCTGGTTCGCGTCTTTAACGATCGCGGCAGCTGCACACTGGTGGCCGGCGTGAACGGCCCCTCTACGGGATTGGTGCGTCAGGGCGTCGTGCTAGCGCCGTCGGTGGGGTGGAACAAGCTTTCGTCCGGCAGCCGCGGCGTCAATGCCCTGACCTCCGACCGGCTCACCGACATGGGCGGCGGTCCCACGTTCTACAGTTGCCTGGTGGACGTGGAGAAGTGCGGAGATTGAGCGCGCACACCAAAACCACAACACCAAAAACCATGCGATCCATCTTCTTGACTCTGATGCTGCTGACTTTGCTGCTTGTGTCTGGAGGCTGCAAACGCCGCCGGGGAGAAATTGCGAGCACGGCCTTTGCGGGCGATCCGGCCTTCGCCGGCCATTTTACGGCGGGTTTCTACGACATCGAAGCCAATGCCTGGCGTTGGACTAATAAGGAATTCGCCGTGACCCTCAATCCGCCACTCCACTCGGTGGAGCGGGGCGCGCAGTTGGTGATGCATCTCGCAGTAACGGATCCGGTCATCCAACATTCGCAATTCGTGGAGCTTTCGTGTTCGGTCGGAGGATTAAAGCTCGATCCACAAGTATTCGCCAAAGCGGGAGCATACACCTACGTGCGGGACGTTCCACCGGACAAACTGAAAGGCCGCGAGGTGCGCATCGATTTCGCGCTGAATCACGCGATGCCACCGACGCCTCCTGACATACGTCAACTGGGAATCGTCGTCAGTGAAGTGGGACTGGTAGCCAAGTAGGCGAGTGGAAAAGCCATGAACTACTACGAACAGCACCACGACAGTTATCTCGAAGGACTGAAAACCTTCCTGCGCATTCCGAGCATCAGCACACTCTCCGAGCACAAGCCGGACATCCAGCGTGCAGCCGACTTTGTTCGACGGGAGCTGGAGAAGGCCGGGCTCGAGCAGGCCCAGTTGATCGAAGGGGCTGGGAATCCACTAGTTTATGCTGAATGGCTGGGCGCTCCGGGCAAGCCCACGGTGCTGTTTTACGGGCACTACGACGTGCAGCCGCCGGATCCGCTGGACGAGTGGAAGTCGCCGCCGTTTGAGCCCGACATCCGCGACAACAATATCTACGCGCGCGGATCGGCGGACGATAAGGGCCAGACCTACATCCTGATCAAAGCCGTGGAGGGTCTGCTGAAGCAGCACGGGCGGCTGCCCATCAACGTGAAGTTTCTGATTGAAGGCGAGGAAGAGGTCGGCGGCGAGCATATTGAAGCTTACGTGGCGAGCAAGCCGGCGCGATTGAAAGCCGACGCGGCCGTGATTTGCGACACCGAAATGTTCGCGCCGGAGCTGCCCACCATCTGCGTGGGATTGCGCGGCATCATTTACGGCGAGCTGGTGGTGGAAGGAGCGAATCACGATCTGCACTCGGGTGTGTACGGCGGGGCCGCGCCGAATCCGCTCATGGCCATCGCCGAGATTCTGACGGCGCTGAAGGATCGTGAAGGGCACATCAAGATTCCGGGATTTTATGATCGCGTGGTTCCTCCCAGCGCCAAGGAGCGGGCTGCCTGGGCGCGGCTTCCGTTCGACGAACGCGAGTACAGAGAGAATGAAGTCGGCGTGAAGGAACTGGTGGGCGAGCCCGAGATTCCACTGTTCGAGCGCTTGTGGGCGCGTCCGACGCTGGAGGTACATGGCATACGCGGCGGGTTCATTGGCGAAGGCGCCAAGACGGTGATCCCGGCGCGCGGCGTGGCCAAGCTCAGCATGCGGCTGGTGGCCGATCAGAATCCCGATGAAGCTGTTGCGCAATTGCAGAAGGCCGTGGCAGCGGCGTGTCCCAAGGGCGTGACGGCAGTGTATAAGACCATCCACAATGCGCCGCCGTCGTTAGTGAATCCGGACAATCGCTTTATTCACGCGGCCGCGGAAGCGATGAAGCAGGTGTTCGGCAAGGAGACAGTGTACATTCGCTCGGGCGGGTCCATTCCGATTGTCGCTGCCTTCGATAAGTACCTGGGCATTCCAAGCGTCATGATGGGCTTCGGGCTGCCGGACGACAATCTGCACGCGCCCAATGAAAAGCTGCACCTGCCGAATTTCTTCCGGGGCATCGAGGCGGTGGCGCGCTATATCGAAATCCTGGGCGCTTAGGGCCGCGCCCTCGGGCGCTTTACGGGATTGCCTCGTAGCAACCAATATCGTAGCCCGCACCCTGGGGACGCTTCACGCCCAGGATGTCGGTCGGCACGTCGCTCAGCGTTGTTCCCGCGTTGATGGCGGGCGAACCAGGCTTCAACTGATCGTTATCGCTCGCGGCGTCGACGAACAACTGCGCCGGCGTGCTAATGATCGAATGCAGATCGTAGCCGTGGGACTGCCATTTGGCCAAGCTGATAACGCTTGAGTCATTGTTCGCCGAAAAGCGATTCACCACGACGTTGTAGTCGCTGTGGAATCCCTCGACGCTGTCCGCAGCAATCAACACGGAACCCTCGGACGCGCTGGGCGTGTAGAGAATATTGTTCTCGATGATGTTCCCCACGGGCGCCTTCTTGCCGCCGCCGTCGTTCGGAATGTTGATCACGAAGCGTGAGTTCGGCGCCATCACAATGGTGTTGTTGTAGACCTTATTGTTGCTGGAGCCGTGCGCGCCGTCGATGGCATAGAGCGATATGCCGCTCGCGTGGTTGTTGTACAGCAGGTTGTTGCTGATCAGGCTGTCGTCCACGCCGTCGCAATTGATGCCCGAACCTCCCGCCGTTCCGTTGTTCCAGATGATATTGCCTTCCACCGTCGCATATTGGACCAGGCCCGTGGGCTTGCCGCTGGGCGGCGCCTCCGTGACGTCGCCGTTCATGTGAATACCCGCAGACGCATTGTCGTGGGAATTGTTGCCGCGAATGGTGGGATACGTCGAGCTATTGCTTTGGTAGATTCCGTGCTCGTTGTTGTGATCGGTTTCGTTGTTCTCGATGAGCACGTGGTCCGAGAAAGCCGTGAAGATGCCCGTCAGGGCGCTGTTATGCACGTGGTTTCCCTGCACGGTGATGCGATCCGTCACGCGCACGTCGATGCCATAATTCGGCGAATTGGCGACTTCGAAACCGGCGATCACCCAATCCGTCATCGTGAGCGAGAAGTTTTCGATTTCGATGATGCTGTCATGTTTATTAACCGGGCCGGGCGCGTTGATCAAGACGGCTGCGCCGGGTGCTGCCTTGAGCGTTTTGGAAGAGGACGGACCGCCCGGAATTCCGATGCGGCAGCCAACATAGGTTCCCGCCGTGACCAGGATGGCATCGCCGGGCGCGATGCTATCGACGGCGTGTTGCAGCGTGGCCCAAGGCGACTGAGAACTGCCAGGGTTGTTGTCGCTGCCCTGACTTGCCACGTAATAGGTGGCAGCCGAGCAGGCGGACGCGAGCAGCGCTAGAAGGCAACCGAGTCTCAGCATGGTACGACAGTACTCTAAGGGCCGGCCTGAGTTTCAAGCGGGGAATCATCTGAGCTTAGCTACCATGGACAGCGATGCGCCTGATTCCCAATCTTCAGGATGCCCTGGACGATCGGCCGGTATTGCTGTTTGCGTTCCCGGTAGTGTTGTCCGCCTGGTTCCTTGCGGTAGCAGCCGAGCTTGGCGTCTTCAGTTTTCCTCTAGCAGCCCTGATTCTGGCCTATGCGTTCTTGCCAGTGGCTGTGGCGTATCTGGCGCGGGACACGCCTCCACCAACCTGGATGGACTTCGCGATCATCGCGCTGCTGTGGTTTCCTCTGGAGTTTTCCGTCGGCCAGCAACTCATCCCAAAGCGAGCTCAGAACCCGCTGCATCTTGCCGCGTACGGCGTTTCCATTTTGCTCGGGTTGTCGATTTTTCTGCTGTTCCGCAGGCTCTCCGGGATGAAAATCAACGTCCCACGATCGGGCCGTGACTTCGTCAACCTGCTGCTCGGCTTTGCCGCATGCGCTCCAGTGTTGATCGCGCTTGGGCGCGTGATCGGCTTCCTGCCGCCGTTTCACCTGCCCGTGCAGCCGTCAGCAACGCGCATTGGATCGCAGTATCTGATTATCCTGGCCGCAACCGCGCTTCCGGAAGAGATCCTATTCCGCGGACTGATTCAAAACTCGATCGCACAACGATTCGGAACCAGCACGTCAACGTTACTGGTCGCGGCGTTCATCTTTGGATGCGCGCATCTCGACAATGGACCCCAGCCGCTGCCCAACTGGCGCTACATGATTCTCGCGACCATCGCCGGTGTCGCCTACGGCAAGGTTTTCGAAAAGAGCACAAGCATCTTCGCGCCGGCCGGCCTGCACGCGCTCGTCGACCTGATTAAGCACCTGTGCTTTTGATGATCGCCAACAAGCTTTCTAGATACTCCGCTGCGGCAGGATCGTCCTCTCGCGGCGCCCAAGGTGCGAACTCTTTGTCGGTCGCGGCCGAGTACGGCCCCGGCTTCACCTCATAACAGACTGCGTGCTCCGACAGCGGCGTTAGCGTGTGCCAGACGCCGGGCGGAAGATCGATCCCGATCGGATCGCGCCCCACCAGTTCCGTTCGCACCACGTTGCCCGAATCATCGAAGATGAAGAACGCCACCTCGCCTTCCAAAACCAGGAACGCTTCGGCTTTGGGAGGGTCCAAATGGCGATGCGGAGCAATATACGTTCCCTTCACCATCACATTCAAGAAGCGATGCGGGTTGTCTTCCATGGACGCATGAAAGTTGTGATTGATGCGCAGCCTGGGCGAGCGGTGCGCCCGCTCGATCAGATCCTGAAGCAGGGTTCGATCTAATGTTTGAATTGCTCCGCTCATCCTACACTCCAATATCTTCGTTCCACAGCGCCGGGTTCGCTTGGATGAAATCGGTCATCATTTGAATGCATTCCTCGTCCTCGACCACGTCCACCTGAACGCCCTGGCTCCGCATATAGTCCTCCGCCCCGAGAAATGTCCGGTTCTCGCCGACCACCACGCGCGGAATCTTGTACAACACGATGGCGCCGCTGCACATGGGACACGGCGAGAGCGTCGAATAAATCGTACTGTTTCTGTAAACCTTCGCGGGCAGACGGCCGGCGTTGCGAAGGCAGTTCATTTCGCCGTGATCGATCGCGCTTCCGGTTTGCACGCGGCAGTTGTGGCCCCGCCCAATGATCTTACCCTCGTGCATCAGTACGGAACCGATGGGAATGCCACCCTCCGACAAGCTCTTTCGGGCTTGTTCGATCGCCGCGCGCAAATAGGGATCTGCAGTCGCCATTGCAAGAAAGCCGCCGGGAAAAAGGATAACATTAGGAATGCCCGCCTCCGCCGTCGAGCCCAAATTCCATACCTCCGGCCTGATCCGGCTCACGCGTCCGCAAATGTTTGCCACCATGACCGGGCTGCTGCTGGCGGTATTGTTAGCCGCGCTCGATCAGACCATCGTTGGCACGGCCGAGCCGCGCATCATCGCCCAGCTCTCTGGATTCGATCGCTATCCCTGGGTGTCGACGATGTACTTGCTCACCTCCACGCTGGCAGTTCCCATCTTCGCGAAGCTCTCCGACATGTATGGCCGGAAATGGTTTTTCCTGGGAGGAACGTCGATATTCGTACTGACCTCGGCGCTGTGCGGCGCGGCCGGCACTTTCACCTTTCTGCCCATCGACGGCATGAGCCAGCTGATCGTGTTCCGAGGGCTCCAGGGCATCGGAGCGGGCATGATGATGGGCCTGGCATTCACCATCATCGGCGACGTTTTCTCACCAGCCGAACGCGGCAAGTACCAAGGCTTTTTTGCGGCCGCCTGGGGATTCGCTTCCATTTTCGGTCCAACACTCGGAGGCTGGCTCACCGATCAAATCTCCTGGCGCGCGGTCTTCTATGTAAACCTTCCAGTAGGCCTGGTCGCGATCGCCGCCATCTACTTCCAATTTCCGGAACTACATCCGGAGGGCGTGGAGCGGCGCCTGGATTGGGCGGGAGTGATCTCACTCATCCTGTGCATCGTACCACTGCTGCTGGCGCTCACTTGGGTCACCGAATACGGCTGGAGCTCGGTGCGCGTCGAGACTTTGCTGGCATGGTCCGCGGTGATGCTCGCGGTATTCCTTCGCTCCGAGACCAAAGCCATCGAGCCGCTCATACCGCTGTCGCTGTTCCGCAATCCGATCATCAGCCTGTGTTCGGCTGCCGTGTTCCTGCTCGGCATGGGCATGTTCGGCGTCATCATCTATCTGCCGTTGTTCATGCAAGGCGTGCTGGGCGTATCGGCCACGCAATCCGGCAATCTGCTCACGCCGCTCATGATGGGCGCCGTCGCGGGCAGCATCCTCACCGGACAATTGAACATGCGATTGGGCAGCTACAAACTGGCGGCCGTTTCGGGATCGGTGCTGGTGGCCATCGGCATGATCCTGTTCGCGCGCATGGGCGAAGCCACGCAGCGCATAGACGTGGTCGTCGCGATGATTGTCGCCGGCTTTGGCATGGGTCTGCTGCAGCCCGTCTACACCGTGGCCGTCCAAAACGTTGCGCCGCGGAAATACATGGGCGCGGCTACCGCTTCCACGGCGTTCTTTCGCTCCATCGGCAGCACCCTGGGTGTCGCGATCTTCGGGAGCGTGTTGCTCACTGGCTATCATCGCGACATCATGGCGGGCATCCCCGCCGACACGCCTCCCGCCGCGCTGAAGCTGTTTTCCAATCCGCTTTTGTTGGCGCAGATGCGCCCGAAGCTGCTTGCGGCGTTCGGTAGTTCCCCAGGCGGGCTGCGGGTCTTGCAGATGCTGTTGTCCAATGTGCGTACTGCTCTGCTGCATGGCTTGCAACACATCTTTTTCGCGAGCGCCGTCATTATGTCCTTGGCCGTTTTGCTTCACGTAGCCCTGCGCGACGTGCCCTTGCGCCGCCATCACGCGCCCGAGCCGGAAATCCCTGCGACTTAGCGTGATCACCTTCTTACTTCTTCCATCTGGCTGTGCGCTTCACTCCATATGAACTCTCGCACTCCCGGTTCCCCGCCCAGATCCTGCATTTGAATCCGCCCCTCGGGCACTCCGGTGTTCATCTCCACGCACTGCGGAAATCCGTTTTGCAAAAAGACCGCTCCATTCCTCATCGCGGGCAGCCCGCGCACGACAACACGCCCGGGAGCGCCCGCAACAACTTGACCGAATGCCACGCACACCGAACGGGCCAACTCGGCCGTCTCGCGCCAGGCTTCTAAATTGTGTTCCAACATCCAACCTTGCAGCGCCAAAAGCACACATGCCGCAGCCACCACGCGACGTGTTCGGCCCATCGTGTCTAACGCCATGTTGTCTAATACGACAGCCCACAGCAACGCCCATCCCACGCTTCCCAGGTAAAGGATTCGCGAGCCGCTCAAATCAGGACTGATCAGCAGCATGTGCTGCACCGGCAATCCGGCTGCGATGATGAACGCAACACAGCCGATCAATTGACGACGTGGCGGCCGGGCCATCCACGCGCACACCGCAAGTACAAAAGGAGTAGCGGCCAACGCTGCCCGGAGCATCGGACTAATCGGCGTGGACCAGTTGAAGGGAAAAAACAGAACAGCCCATTGCCGCAGAAACAACGCGTCCACTGTGCGAACAAAATTGAAGCGAACTATATTCAGCCCTCCGGCCGCACCCGAATATCCACCGATTCCCCCGATCGCCCACCAGCGATACGTAAAGAGCACGACTGCCAGGACCCCCGCGAAACTCGCGGCACGCCCGATTCGTTTCCAATCCTTTCGATCTCGGAATAGCGCCAGACTTGCAATCAGGAATGGCAGACAGAATCCGGATTCCTTGGAAAGCATGGCGCAGGTTCCGGCCGCCAGAGCGCCCGCGAGCCACGGAGTCCGGGCCGTTGCCGCATACCGGCAAACAAAGATCAAACTCCCGAGCACCAGCGCGGTTGCCATCAAGTCGAATCGTGCGTCGATCCACGCGACAGCTTCCGCCGACACGCCGCTGAGTCCAAATAGGAGCGCGCCTCCCAAGCTTGCCGGCCGGGATACGCCAACCTCACGACACAGTGCGTACGTCAGGCAACTGCAACACGCATGCAGCGCTATGCTGCTGGCGTGCCACCACTCTGGGTCTGCTCGCGCCCACAGATAATTCAACCAGTAAAAGAAGAAGCCGACCGGACGGAAGAATAGGCCGCGCCCGGCGACCGGTCCAAACTGTAGCGCGACGGAGCGCCACGTGAATCGGGACGCATCCGTGATGTGAGTGTAGTCGTCGTAGAGGAAAGGACTCCGGAGAATCGGCGCGAAAGCCAGCGAAACGACGACGACGATCGCAGCCACCGCCAGGTAGCCTCGTGCCCCGCCGGGTGGCTCGAGTTCAGATTCCCTGCCGCGCGCGTAGAGAATCGCCAAAAAGCTCAACGCTACGATGCCCTCCACGTTCATCAGCGCGTGCTGCAAGGGCGAGGGGCGAAAGGCGTCGAAGGTCAGGAAGCCGCCGGCAATAACCAGCACCGCCGTGAAGATCAGGCTCGCAACGAAGCTGCGCTGATTCACACCAGATTTCCGCCGCACAATAACCCAGTGTACGAGAGACTATCCGATATAATCGTCAAGGATGAAACAAGTGGCCTTAGGCTCGCTCGGACTGAAGGTTTCGCGCATGGGATTGGGATGCATGGGCATGTCGGAGTTTTACGGTAAAGCCGACGATGCCGAGTCCATCGCGACCATTCACCTCGCGCTCGATCGCGGGATGGGTTTCCTGGACACCTCCGATATATACGGCCCGCTCAAGAATGAGGTGCTGGTCGGCAAGGCGATTCAGGGCCGGCGCAAAGAGGTGCTGCTGGCCACCAAATTTGGCGTTCAAAGGTCGCCCGAGGGAACATTCCTGGGCGTGAATGGCCGTCCCGAATATGTTCGGGCTTGCTGTGAAGCCTCCTTGCAACGCCTGAATGTCGAGGTGATCGATCTCTACTACCAGCATCGCGTGGACTCGAAGACGCCGATCGAGGACACGGTCGGCGCTATGGCGGATCTCGTCAAGCAAGGTAAGGTTCGCTATCTCGGCCTCTCCGAAGCCGGGCCCGCCACCATTCGGCGCGCCCATCGCGTGCATCCCATCTCCGCCTTGCAGACCGAGTACTCGCTGTGGACTCGCGATCCGGAGGACGAGATCCTGGCCACCGTTCGCGAATTGGGCATCGGCTTTGTAGCCTACAGCCCGCTCGGCCGCGGCTTCCTCACCGGCCAATTCAAACGCCCCGAAGATATCCCCGAGGACGACTATCGGCGCTTCTCGCCGCGTTTCCAGGGCGACAATTTCCACAAGAATCTCGATCTGGTTCGCCAAATTGAAAGACTTGCACAAGCCAAGGGAGCGACACCCGCGCAGGTCGCGCTCGCTTGGGTGATGGCGCAGGGCGAAGACGTCGTTCCCATCTTCGGTTCCACGAAGCGATCGCGTGTGGAGGAGAATCTCAAGGCGCTCGATATCTGGCTAACGCCGGCCGAGCTACAGGAAATCGATCGCCTGGTCCCCAAGGGCAGCACGGCCGGGACACGCTATCCCGAGCAGGGCATGAGCGCGGTGAATCTGTAGAGCGCCCGCATGCGAATCATTCATCGTGTTGCCATTCTTGGCGCGGGCACCATGGGTTCGCGCATCGCGGCGCATTTCGCTAACGCAGGTATCCCGGCGTTGCTTCTCGACGTTCCTGGGCAACCCCAGCGCAACGCGCCCGCTCTGCAAGGCATTCAGAACGCCCTGAAGCATCGTCCCGGCGGATTCTTTACCGATGACAAAGCCGCGCTCGTCGAACCGGGCAACTTCGACGACGATCTCGCGAAGCTGGCCGGCTGCGATTGGATTATCGAAGCTATCGTTGAAAATCTCGAGGCCAAGCGCGCGCTCTGGCGCAAAGTAGAAACCGCGCGCAAGCCCGATGCGATTCTCTCCACCAACACCAGCGGCATCCCGCTCGCCTCCATCTCGGAAGGCTTCTCGCCCGCCTTCCGGCGCCACTTCCTCGGCACGCACTTCTTCAATCCGCCGCGCTACCTGCATTTGATGGAGCTGATCCCGGGCCCCGAAACCGATCCCGGCATTCTCGCCGATGTGGAACAGTTCGCCGATCGCCGCCTTGGCAAAGGCGTCGTCCGCACCAAGGACACGCCCAACTTCATCGCCAACCGGATCGGCAGTTTCATGGGCGGGACCATCGGCAAAACCATGCTGGAAGACGATTTCAGCATCGAAGAAGTGGACGCGCTCACCGGCCCGCTCATCGGCGTCCCCTCGAGCGCCAGCTTCCGCCTGCTCGACTTGGTCGGGTTGGACGTGTGGGGCTTCGTAGGAACCAATCTTTACGAACTTGTTCCGAACGATCCCTGGCGCGAGCGTTTCCTGCCGCTCGAGTTCGAAAAGAAAATGATCGAGCAGAAATGGCTCGGCGACAAGACCGGCCAGGGGTTCTACAAGAAAGTGGGCAAGGGCGACGCCCGTGAGATCCTGGTGCTCGATTGGAAAACGCTCCAATACCAGCCGCTCCAGAAGCCGCGCTTTCCCTCCGTCGACGCGGCGCGCAATATCGAAGATCTCGGCGAGCGCATACGCACGCTGCTCCGTTCCGACGACCGCGCCGGGCGTTTTCTTTGGAAAGTGCTGGGAGACCTTTTCCTCTATTGCTCCGAGATGATCCCCGAGATCTCCGATCGCATCGTCGAGATCGATCGCGCCATGCGCTGGGGCTACGGCCACAAGCTGGGCCCCTTTGAGCTCTGGGATGCCATCGGTTTCCTGGAAGTGGTCTCGCGCCTGGAGATGGATCACCGTGTGTTGCCGGCGCACATCAAGGACGCACTCGCACGCGGCATCATCGCTCTCTACCGGCCTCCGGAGCCACGACGCCCGGTAACGGAATATTTTGATTTCCGCTCCAACGGCTATCAGCCGATCGAGCCGCGTCCCGGCATCTTTACGCTTCACGACCGTAAGCGCACGCACGGCGTCGTGTTCGAGAACGCAGGCGCTTCTTTGATCGACCTGGGCGACGGCGTGCTATGCGTCGAGTTCCATAGCAAAATGAACGCGCTCGGCGAGGACAACATCGGCATGCTGCAGGCCGGGCTCGAGGAAACCAACCGCAACTTCGAGGCGATGATCATCGCCAACGAGGAAGAGACCTTCAGCGTGGGCGCCAACCTCATGCTCGTGCTGCTGGCCGCGCAAGAGGGCGAATGGGACGACTTGAATCTCGCCATCGAGCGGTTTCAGCAAATGAACATGGCGCTGAAGTATGCGGCTAAACCTGTAGTGGCCGCTCCGTTTTCCCGCACGCTCGGCGGCGGATGCGAGCTCGTCCTGCATTGCACGCGCGCTCAAGCGTCGGCTGAAACCTACCTGGGGCAGGTGGAAGTGGCCGTCGGCCTGATCCCCGGCGCCGGCGGCTGTAAGGAGCTGCTCGCTCGGCTAAAAGACCCTCTCCGCATCTTCGACCTGATCGGCTATGCCAAGGTTTCCACCAGCGCCGAAGACGCCCGCAAGCTCGGGTTGCTCCATCGCTCCGACTCCATCTCGATGAATCCCGAGCGCCTGATCGGCGACGCCAAAGCGCTCGCCCTGTCGCTGGTTCCCAACTATTCGCCCGGCGCGCCCGTGGGCATCCCTGTGTCGGGCGAAAGCGCCTACGCCCTGATGAAGCTCGGCGCATGGTCCGCTCGTCAAGCCAACTTCATCAGCGACTACGACGTGATCGTCGCTGAAAAGCTCGCGCACGTTTTGAGCGGCGGCAGGCTTTCCAGCGCGCAGACCGTCTCCGAACAATATTTGCTCGATCTGGAGCGCGAAGCTTTCCTCAGCCTGTGCGGCAATCCGAAAACTCAGGAGCGGATGCAGTATATGCTGAAGACAGGCAAACCACTCCGAAACTGAAGCCACCCTTATGGAAGCAGTAATACTCGATTGTCTGCGAACGCCGGTGGGCAAAGCGCCCAAGGGCAGCTTGCGTAACACGCGCCCCGACGATCTCGCGGCCCTCGTTATTCGCCGCCTGCTCGAAAAGCATCCTGCCATCGCACCCCAAGAGATCGACGACGTGATCCTCGGCTGCGCCATGCCCGAGGCCGAATCCGGCATGAATATGGCGCGCATCGCGGCTCTCCGCGCGGGCCTGCCCGATTCCGTTCCAGGCGTCACCATCAATCGGTTCTGCTCATCTGGGCTGCAAGCCATCGCCATGGCGGCCGATCGCATCCGCTCCGGAAGCGCTCAAATCATCATTGCGGGCGGCGCCGAATCACTCAGCATGATTCCGATGGCGGGCAATAAATTCGCGCCCAATCCGTGGATGGTGGATCATCTCCCGCAGATCTATATGGGTATGGGCCTGACCGCCGAACAGGTGCAAAGGAAATACGGCATCACGCGCGAGGACGCCGATCAGTTCGCGCTCCGCAGCCATCAACACGCTCTGCGCGCCCAGGCCGAAGGCAAGTTCGATGATGAGATCGTTCCCGTCGCGATCGAATCCATTACGCTTGCGAACGGCGCCCCGCAGCATCACACAGGAACATTCACAAAAGACGAAGGCCCTCGCGCCGACACTTCGCTCCAAGCGCTGGCGAAGCTGAAACCTGTCTTTCAATCGGACGGCACCGTCACCGCCGGCAATTCCTCGCAGACCAGCGACGGCGCGGCCGCGGCGATCGTCATGTCGAGTAAGAAAGCTGCAGAGCTCGGTCTCAAACCGATGGCCCGCTTCGTGAGCTTCGCTGTGGCCGGCGTGCCTCCCGAGATCATGGGAATCGGACCGGTTGTCGCCATTCCGAAAGCTCTCGCGCTGGCCGGCCTGAAGACCGAAGATATCGGCGTCATTGAACTAAACGAAGCCTTCGCGGTCCAAGCGCTGGCCGTAATTCGCAAAGCGAACCTCGATCTCGATCGCGTGAACCCCAACGGCGGCGCGATCGCTCTCGGCCATCCGCTGGGCTGCACGGGCGCCAAGCTAACCGCCGCCATTCTGCGCGAAATGCATCGCAAGGACACGCGCTATGGGATGGTCACCATGTGCGTCGGCGGCGGCCAGGGCGCGGCCGGCATTTTCGAAAATCTCAAAAGGAACAATTCCGATGGCATCCTTGACAATCTCTCCCACCAGGCATAAGGGCGGCTCGTTCCTCACCGAGCCCACGACGATCGAGCAGTTCTACTCGCCCGAAGATTTCACCGAGGAACATCACGCCATTGTGCGCACCACCGAGGAGTTTTGGACCAAGGAAATCGCGCCCAACGTGGATGCCATCCAGCATCAGGAGCCCGGCGTCGCGGTATCGGTTCTGCGCAAAGCCGGCGAGCTCGGCCTCACCGCCGTGCTGCTTCCTGAAAAATACGGCGGCATGGGAATGGATCTCACCTCCGCCATGCTGGTGGGCGAGGGTATCGCCAAAGACGGCTCCTATGCGGCCTGGCACGGCGGACAAACCGGCATTGGCGCGTTGCCCGTCTTGCTATTCGGCACCGAAGATCAGAAGCAGCGCTATCTTCCAAAGGTCGCAACCGCCGAACTGGTCGCGGCCTATGCTCTCAGCGAACCTCAGGCGGGTTCGGATGCGTTGGCTGCGCGCACGCGCGCCGATCTGAGCCCGGACGGCAAGCACTATATCCTCAACGGCCAGAAGATGTGGATCACCAACGGCGGCGCGGCTGATCTCTTCACCATCTTCGCGAAAATCGATGGCGAGAAATTCACCGCGTTCCTGGTCGAGCGCAAATTTCCCGGCGTCTCGTCCGGCGCCGAAGAAAAGAAGATGGGCATCAAAGGCAGCTCCACCACCGCCATCTATCTGGACAACGTGCCCGTCCCGGTGGAGAACGTCCTCGGCGAAATCGGCCGCGGCCACATCATCGCCTTCAACATCCTCAATATCGGCCGGCTGAAACTGGGCGCCTTCGTTTGCGGCGGCGCGAAGGAAGTGCTGCGCGTCTCCATCAACTACGCCAAAGAGCGCAAGGCCTTCGGCAAATCCATCGCCGAGTTCGGCCTCATCCAACATAAGCTGGCCGAAATGGCGATCGGCATTTTCGCCGCTGAGTCGGCAACCTATCGCGTGGTGGGCCTCATCGAAAGTCAGCTCGAAGGCTTCTCCTGGGATCAGCCCGATGCCGCGCAAACCCAGCTGAAGGCCGTCGAAGAGTTCGCGGCCGAGTGTTCCTACATCAAGATCTACGCGTCAGAGATGTTGGATTATGTCACAGATGAGGGCGTCCAGATTCACGGCGGCTACGGATATCATCAGGACTACGTGGTCGAGCGCGCCTACCGCGATTCGCGCATCAATCGCATCTTCGAGGGCACCAACGAAATCAACCGGCTGCTCGCCACCGGAATATTGCTGAAACGCGCCCAGCGCGGCCAACTGCCGCTGGTGGAGGCCGTGAAGAAGCTGCAAGCCGAGATTCTGTCCGGCCCGGTGTCGACGGGCCTGGTCGACAACGCGAAGAAGACGGCGCTCTTCGCGCTAGGCGTTGCGTACCAGAAGTATGCAGCGGCACTCGACGACCAGCAGGAAGTGCTGGCCTCGATTACGGACATCGCGATGAACGCCTTCGTGATGGAGTCTGTTGAGCTGCGCGCCCGGAAGCTTGCGCAACTCCACAGGGACGAGATCGCGGCGGATATCTCTGCTGTCTTCCTCCGTGAAGCCATGGAGATTGTCGAAAGCGCGGCCCGTAACGTTCTCGCGGCCTGCTCGGAAGGCGACACCTTGCGGACAAATCTCGCGGTCCTCAAGCGCTTCACCAAGTTCGAGCCGGTGAACGCCATCGCAGCACGCCGCCGGATCGCCGAGCGGCTTCTTACTTCCGGGCGCTACCTGGTTTAGTGAAGCTGATTATCACCGTCGGCCTTCCCGGCTCCGGCAAGTCAACTTATCTAGCGCGGCTCGGCGTAAATGCGATCTCGTCGGACGAAATCCGCCGCCTCATCGCCGACGACCCGCACGATCAAACCATGAACGCCCGCATCTTCGCCACCGTTCGCTATCTCGTTCGGCAGCGCGTCGCCGCCGGCCGTCCGGTCACCTATATCGACGCCACTCATCTGACGCCTTGGGAGCGAAAACCCTACCTGCAACTCGCCCAGCACCACGGCTGCACGCTCGAAGCCCTCTTCTTCGACGTTCCGGTCGAGACTTGCATCGCCCGCAATCAAACCCGCGATCGCGTCGTTCCGGAGCCGGCCATTCGTAAAATGGCGCGCCGCCTGGTCCCTCCGTCGAAGAAGGAAGGTTTCACTCGCGTAAGAACGATCAAGCCACAGATGAACGCAGATCAACACTGATCCGTGTTTATCTGTGGCCAATTCTCTACTCCACGAACTCCACCCGATACTCTTCAATCACCGGATTCGCTAACACGTCGCGCGCGATCTGATCGATCTCCGCTCCCGCCTTGCCGCGATCCGTCCCCGGCTCCAGCGTGATCTCGAAATACTTGCCCTGCCGCACCGCCGCAATCGAAGTGTGGCCCAAACCTGCCAGCGCCGACCGTATGGTCTGGCCCTGCGGATCCAGAACCGTCGGCTTCATCGAGACGTATACCCGTGCTTTCATGAAGCCCATTGTAGCCGGAAGCCGGCCCCGCTCAACTTGAAATATAATGACTGTCGCATTAGGAGATTTTTCGATGAAACTCAAGTTGCTGGGCGCATGCGCCGTGGTTATCGCGGCGTTTCAAATGTCGGCGGCTGAGCCAGAGTGGTGTGAAGGATTGCAATCGAGAGTGCCTGGTCGGCATCATGGACGGCTACATGAATGCCATCTACAAGCACGACCCCAAAGCCGCGCCGCCGCTTTCGATCGACCTCCGCATGACCGAGAACACCGGCCGCATGGATGTCGGCGAGGGCATGCTCTGGCGCAACAAAGTGGAACCGACGCCTTTCAGGATTTACGTCGCCGACCCGGTAACGGGCCAAGTGGCATTGCAGGCGCGTCTTCTGATTGGGGGGCGCAGCGCATTAGTGGCCGTGCGCCTCAAGGTGGATCGCGGGCACATTTCCGAAATTGAGCAGCTCTACGACCGCGCTATCAACGATGCGGCGATTCCGCTGCTGACCACGCCGCGCCCCGGTCTGGTCACTGATATTCCCACTGCCGAGCGCACCTCTCGCGAAGTCCTCGCCTACGCCGCCAACTCCTACTTCGATGCGCTGGAAGGCGACGACGGCGAGATCGCGGCGTTCGCCGACGATTGCGTGCGCCACGAGAACGGCTACCAAACCGTCAACAATCCGCCGCCCGGTGGCCGCATGATGCCCGCGCCTTTTTTGCCTGATTCGAAGACGCCGCAGGGCCAAGAGCAGCTCAAGACCAGCATGCTTACCTGCGCCCAGCAAATCGACAAGAAGCTTTTCTCTTATATGAAGCACATCCGGCCACGGCACGCGCTCATTATCGACCAGCAAAAAGGAGTAGCCACCATATTCTGCCTCTTTGTCCACGATGGAACGCGCCGGGGTGCTGCTCCCGATGCGCCGCCGGGAATGCTGATGAACGCGATGATCGTGGAGTCCTTCGGTATCCGCGGCGGTAAGATTCACGAGGTGGAAGCGATGCCGTTCGTGACCGTCCCTTACGGCCTCGGCGACGGCTGGACCGAAGGCTCCGGCCGCTGACCCCAGCTCTTAACTGACCATCGAGACCAGGCCGCGCTCCTTCAGCCCGCTGATGGCTAAGCCGTAGCGCCCGCGTACGCCGGTCTTTTCGAAGATATGCTTCAGGTGGATCTTGACGGTACCGGGCCGGATCCCCAATTCGAGCCCAATCTCTTTGTTCTTGAAGCCCTGCTCCACCATTTCGAGCACCTGTTGCTCGCGCGGCGTCAGCTCCGACCGGGGATAGCGCTCCTGCCGGATCGAATCGCGGAACACGCAATCTTCCATCCAGCTCCGCCCGGACGCCACCGTGCGGAGGCAGCTCAGAATGGGCTCCAGAGCCGCTGTTTTGCGAACAATACCCCGCGCGCCTGCCTGCAGCAGCCGTAGCGCCTCGGCCTCCGTCATGGAAACGCCCCATACGGTGATGGCGGGCGTGGCGTCCGTCAACTTCAAATCGTGGATCCAATCGAGCACGGCTCGCATGCCGAACCCCTTGTCCACGATCACGATGTCGGGCGCCCTGATGGCCACCATCTGCGTTGCCGCTTCCAGGCTATTCAGCGACGCCAGGAACTCCAGGTCTCCGGCCGAGGCTAGCAGGCTTCTCAGCCCTTCGGCCGTGATCGGTTGGGTGTCGCACACGACCACGGATTTCTTCGAGTGATCTTCGCTCATTTTGATTTTCTTACCAGACGGTACGCTCTTCTCATGAGGTCCTCAGTTTGATTCAGAACCAAACTAAGCCTTATCGGTGAGTGCGTTCGAATGTTTAGTTGATCAGGAAGAGAAAGGCTCTCATGGTATCATCACCCTTAGCCGATTTTGATTGAGTAGGACTCCCACACGCGGGAGATGCTCGTA
The DNA here is from genome assembly GCA_003166865.1 of Bryobacterales bacterium. Lineage (GTDB taxonomy): Bacteria > Acidobacteriota > Terriglobia > Bryobacterales > Bryobacteraceae > Palsa-89. Next base: position 246,769 of record PMUP01000025.1, on the reverse strand, counting down.
GCGCGCCGATGCCGCAGCCTGAGACCCCCAAACTGAGTGGAGCATGGAAAGCTCTGTTCATTTGCCCCAACCCCAAGATTGTCAGAGAGTTAGCTCCTATTTTAAGAAAGCTTTTGCCGACCTTTTCGGGCCACGATCTGAAAATCTACCCGCCGCGCCACCAGTTGGCGGACTTGTTGGCCTCGCAACTTCCCAACTTGTGCCTGATCGAAATCTCGGAACCCTATGAAGCCGGTCTGGCCGTCATTCCCGAGTTGTTGCGAATCGATGCCAAGTTGCCCATCGTCGCCGTGCTTTCGGCCAACGATCCGGAATTGGTGCTGCGCTGCCTCCGGCAGGGCGCCAGCGACTTTCTAATCCAGCCCTTCACTTCCGAACAGGTGGAGGCGGCGTTTCAGAAGATCGCCCGCCAGCACCCCACCCGCTTGAAGACTCCCGGAAGAGTCTACTGCATTGTGCCGGCCAAGGGCGGCTGCGGCGCTAGTACCATCGCCAGCAACCTGGCGTTCCAAATGAAGCGCGGCGGGAGGCGGATTCTGCTGGCCGATCTTGATCCTCTGGCCGGTACGCTTTCCTTTCTGCTAAAAATCAAATCCAGCTACAGCTTCATGGATGTGCTGGCGCGCTCGCAAGATATCGACGCGGATCTGTGGAAAGCCGTTATCATCACCCGGCCAGGCATGGACGTGCTGCTTTCGCCCGAAGTGATGACGGAAGGCATGAGCGACCTCAAGGACGCCAGTAGCATCATCGAATACGCCCGCCACACCTATGATTTGGTGGTGCTCGATACGGGCGGAGTGTATGGCGACTGGAACCTGAGCCAAGCGCGGCTGGCCGACGAGATTCTGCTCGTTACCACCAACGAGCTTACGTCGCTGCAAGCCGTGCAACGCGTGCTTGGTTATCTGGACGCCAACAACATCCCTCGCTATAAGCTGCGGTTGATCGTGAACCGCTACGATCGCCACACCGGCCTGAGCAAGGATGTAATCGGCACCGCCCTCCACACCGAAATCTTTCACATCCTGCCGGCCGATTACGAGGCCATCCAGAAATCGCTCATGGAAGGCAAGCCGCTGGCGCCCAACACCAGCTTCGGCAAGAGTATGATTGGGCTGGTGGATCGCCTGGCCGGCAGCTCGGAGCCCCTCGGCAAAAAGAGCAGCTCTCTATCGGGACTGCTGTCGCTGTTTTCCCGAATGTCTTAAAACGCGGCTACACTGAAATTGGAGGCACTTCATGGCTGACCGGCAGGACCTCCGCCCGCCTACTCAAGTTCTCACACGCGGCTTCGATCCCAGCCTTTCGGTCGGATCGGCGCGTCCCGCTGTGTTTCGCAGCTCGACCTACGTTTTCCCGAGCCCCGAGGCCGCCGAACGCGCTTTCGATTTGGTGGCCGGGCGCGCCCAACCCGATTCGGGCGAGCAGCCCGACCTGATCTATTCGCGCTTCAATCACCCCAACGCCGAAATTCTCGAGGAGCGTTTGGTTCCCTTGGAAACCGGCGCGCACGCGGCGCTCGTTTTCAACTCCGGCATGGCCGCCATCATGACCGCGCTGTTCACCTTCGCGCGTCCCGGCCAGAGCATCCTCTACACTGTCCCGATCTACGGTGGCACCCAGCACTTGATCGAGGATTTCCTCAGCACCCTCGGCATCGGCGGCATTCCCGTGGAAGCTGGGCGCACCGGTGAGATGGACTCCGCCATTCGTTCGGCTAAGGACCTCGCCATCGTCCTCATCGAGACACCGGCCAATCCCACCATTGTCATGACCGACATCCGGCACGCTACGGATGCGGTCGCGCATCTAAAACCGAAGCCTCTGGTCATGGTGGACAACACGCTGCTCGGGCCCACCTTCCAGCATCCGCTCCAGCTCGGCGCCGATCTGAGTCTCTATTCGGCTACCAAATACCTCTCCGGTCTGAGCGATTTCATTGCCGGTGCCGCTATTGCCAGCGATCCGAAGTTGATTCGCCAGATGCGCTCGAAGCGTAATCTGTTCGGCAACATTCTGCAACCTGACGAATGCTGGATGCTGGAAGGACGCTTGCCCACCGTGACGCTGCGCATGAACCGCTCCAGCAAAAACGCCGAGCGCATCGCCGTGCGGCTTGCCAATCACCCGAAAATCTCGCGGGTTTTGTATCCGACTCTATTCACCGATCCGGAGCAGCTCCAGATCGCCCGCAATCAGTGCGACTTCCCTGGCGGCATGTTGTCCATCGATCTGCGCGGCGGCAAGAAAGCCGCGTTCGAGTTTCTCCGCAGCCTGCGCATCGCGCGCAACGCCGTATCGCTCGGCGGCGTGGAGACTCTGGTGTGCCATCCCAAAACCACCACGCACTCCGGCTTCACTGAAGAGGAGTTCGCCGCCGCTGGTGTCACCGACGGCTTGGTTCGCATCTCTATCGGCATCGAGGACTGGCGCGATTTGATGGCCGATTTCGAGCAGGCCCTCGATCTGATCTAGTAGCGCTTACTTGACCTGAAACTTGAGCACTGCCTTCCCCAAATGGATCTCGTCCCCCGGCAGCAGCCGCGTGCCGCGCGCATCGCGATGCACCTCCTGCCCCATCCCGTCGCGAATAATCCACAGCCCGCAGTTGTTCTCGCCCTTGTCGCCCCGCTGATACCAGCGATCGTTGAACAAACGGTATTCGCCGGTCTTTTTGTCGTGCAGGATGTGGGCGTGCTCGCGCGAAACCGTGCGGTTGATGGGATTGTCTTCGGCGAACGCCAGATCGTTGCGGCGTGAAAGACCCTCGGCCTTGTAGACCTCGATCAGCCGTCCAATGTTGGTGCGGAGTTTTTGAAGCGGAATCTCGGACTTATTGGCGCTTCCCGCGGCTACGATAAGCCGAGCCGAGCGCCGCGCGCGTGGACTTTCCTCCGGCAGCGGCGCAGGCTCTTCCGCCACGGTTTCGACGCGTAGCCAGCCGTCGCCATCCATGGCGCCGTCCGCCGTTCGAATCTCGACGCGCAAGTCTCCCGGAAACCGGCAGGCCTCCTTCGCCAGACCCTTGCGCACCTCTTCATCGAAGAACTGGCGGAAGAAATCAAGCTCGAAGACTGCCGCTTCGTCCCCAGCCGCGCGAATCACAACCCGCACCACATTGTACGGAAAAAGCGCCTGGCCGCCCGCGCGCTGGATCTTCTTCTTCACTTCGTCCAGCACCGCGATGCGAATCTCGGCCACTTCGGGCGACTCGCCGATCACCTGCGCGGTGGCGCCAAACGGCGTTTCAAACACCGTCCGTCCGAGGCGTTCGATCAGCTCCGAGATCCTCATTTGCCGTCACCCACCAAGCCCAGCTCTTGAGCAGCGTCCACGATCTCGCGCGCGATCGGCGCCGCGGTCGTCCCACCGTAACCGCCGTGTTCAACGACCACCGCAAACGCGATGCTCTTCGTACGATCGCCCTCATATGGAGCGAATCCCGCAAACCACGAGTGCGGCATGCCTTCATCGAGCTGCGCCGTCCCCGTCTTCCCTGCCACGCTCACTGCCTCGCCCTTCATCGCGCGCCGCCCCGTTCCTTCCACAACAACCGATCGCATCGCGCTCCCGAGAAACTCCGCCAGCGACGGCGCCAGAATCTGCTTGGGCGTTTGCCTTCGCTCGTTGCTCGAATCGATTACCCAGCGGCCCTCCGGCATCGCACCATTATTTGCGATCGTTGCCGCCACGCGCGCCATTTTGAACGGCGTCACCAGCACCGGGCCTTGGCCATACGATGCAAACGGCATCGCAGCCTGAAGATCGGGAACGCTGCCGGCCGGGATATCCAGCAACTTCGCCGTATCGCTCAATTGTTGCGCGCCCACCGAAAACACGCCGAGCTGTGCGAAATAGGCGTTGCACGAAACCGCGATGGCCTGATGCATCGTGAGTGTTCCATGCGCGGAATCGCCCACGTCGTCGCGAATCGGTTTGCGCCATCCAGGAATGATCGCGCCCACGCGCCCGTCCGGCAGCCGCCGGCAACTGAAGCTTTGATTCTCGAGCGCCGGATCCAGCCTCAGCGCAGCCATCGCGGTTACCAACTTGAACGTCGAGCCCGGCGGATACTGCCCGTAGCGCGCGCGATCAAACGAATCTGGCGACGGCTCACTCACCAACGCCAACACATCCCCGCTCTGCGGATCCATTACCACCACCGCGCCGCTGTCCTTCTTCGCCTTGGCCAACCGATCTTCCAGAGCCTTCGCCGCGCGCATTTGCAGGCGAATATCGATCGACGACGTCACATTGCGATCCCGCGCCATCAGTCTCGCGATCTCCGAATTTCCCGGGTGATGCCGATAGCGTATCAGCGGCGCCAGTTCGCGATAATCGGTGAAGCCTTGCAGCTTGACATTGGAATCGTGCTCGATCAGCGACGCATTGGTCGCGTGGAAATTCTCGCCGCTACGCAAATCACCGAGGATGTGTGCCGTCAGTGAGCCGAATGCGTAATGCCGGTTGTCGAGCCGCGAACAGCATGTCTCGATTGAAACTCCGAGCTTCGAGTATTGATCGCGCCTTTTCTCCAGCTCACTCCAGTCGCTGGTCGCCAGCAGTACACCGTTGCGGTCGAAAATGTCCCCGCGCCGGATCTCGTGCGCCAGCGAATTGAGCCGGGGATTACGCTGCGGCCGCTTCACGCCATCGTCTTCAAAGACCTTCGTCTCGCGCGCCAGGAAATCCTGATCCCGCGCCACTTGATAATAAGCCGCGAACCCAACCAGCGTTGCGGCCGCGGCCCCCAGCGCATATTCGAGCCGGCGAACGGGCCGCCGGAACGGCTCGGCCACCACCACGCTTTCACGACCGTGATTCGAGATCGCCGCCAGAATCCCGAAAATCAGAAAATTCGCGAGCATGGCCGTGTTGCCATAACTCAAGAACGGCGACACCACGCCCGACAACGGAATCGCGCCCAGCACGCCGCCGGAAATCAGCAGCATCTCAAAAGCGATCAGCACCGATAGGCCCAACGCCAAAAACATTCCGTACTCATTCGGCGCGCGCAGCCCGATCCGCACGCCTCGCCACACCAGAAATCCGAGCAACAGGAGCACGGCCGCCACGCCGCAAAATCCCCACTCTTCGCCAATCGCTGGTAATACAAGATCGGTGTGACCCGCCGGAATCATCGCCGGATCGCCGTATCCAGGCCCGGAGCCAAACGCGCCGCCGGTCGAAAACGCCCAAAGCGAATGCGCCAGTTGATTCCCGCCGTGTACATCGTTGTCCCAAGGCGACAGCCACATGTTGATGCGATCCACCACCGTCGCCGGCTTGCCCAAGTGGTACCCAACGGCCACGCCGCCCACCAGCAACACAATGCCTAACACCGCCATCCCTGCGCGTCCGCGCGCGATCCAGAACATCGCGAGAAACAGAAATCCAGTGACCAGCGCCGGCCCCAGATCCTTCAGCAAAAAGAAAAACGCCAGCGCCAGCGCCACCGCGACCATCACTGGCAGCACATGCGAGAGGCGTGGCAGCCCGATCCATCGCAGTGAGCGCGGAACCAGGCGCTTCTCGCGCAGGTCCCTTAAACGCTCCCAATTCCTGGCGAAGTAGCCAGCCAGGAAAAACACCAGCAGGATTTTGATCACTTCCACCGGTTGGAACGGCCCGAGATTCACCTTCGCGTCGTTCCCGCCGGGCCCCGAGCCGAGTCGCAGTAACAACACAAATAATGCGAGCGCCCCAAACAGCGGCGTGTAGCACCAGTTCCTAAAGCGCTGGTAGTTCAAAATGCGCAGCAGCGGCAATAACAACACCGCGCACCCCAATGCAACGCCCCACGCGAATCTGCTGAACTCGAGCGTATCGCGCAATGGATCGCGCAAGCTCACCGCCAGAACCAGCCCTAAGCCAGTGATGAGATGGATCGCCGGCAGTAGAGCGAAGTCTCCTCGAAACGCGCTCCAACGCCAGATAAGAAACACTACGTGGAACGCGGCCAGATAGACCGCGATCCAGATCAGGAACTGCTGTTGAAATTCCACCGGCGTGCGAACTACGAACGCGGGTTTCAACTTCGCGAACGGCAACAAAGGCACGTGCGGCGCCGAGCGTAGCCTCGCTAAAGCCCCAACATTCGGCAGAGCTCCCCCATTAGCATGCCGGGTTTCAAGATACTCGAACATCTTGCCGGCGACCATCTGACGCTGACCATCATCCGGGAACACTTGCAAGAACGGAAGCAGTTGCTCCGGCTTGCTCACCTGATTCAAATCCAGCAATTCGCCGCGCGCCAACGCACCTGAAAGCCCCGGAAATTCCCGCGTTTTCACAGAGTACACGAGCAGCAATCCCACGCCGACGATCACCGACACACCTGCCAACCAAGCGAACTCGCGCCAACCTACCCTTCCGGAGGCCATCGCGCCAGTTCTGGTAGCCAGAACTTTCGCTTCCCAGCTTTTGGTTACTGCCAATGCGCGGTCCTCCCGCCAGTGCGCCCCGGCCGCCCGGTCCGCCCCGCCCGCCGCGGCCGCTGGGTTGATTTGGATTTCGGCTTTGCCTTCTTGTTGAGTTCATCGGCCAGCCCTTGGCGCGCGCGATCATCATCGTCCACCTGTCGCAGCGCCAGACTGACGTTGGAGAATCCTTCGATCGGCTCATAAAGCTGGCGCGCCCGATCGAAATCCCGCTCGGCCAATCGCAAATAGCGCTTTTCAGCCGCGCTGTTCTTTGGATCAAAACGCCGCGCCTGGTCCAACTCCACGGTCGCGCGGAAGCGGTAGCCATCGGCTTCTTCCTCCGCCTCGCGCGGGCCCGCCTCAAATCCCAAACGCTGCGCTTCGTGCAACTCCGCCATCGCCTTGCCGATATTCTTCAGTGAATAAACATAGATGCGCGCGAGCCCCAAGTGCGGATCGGGCGAACTCGGCAAGAGCGACACGGCAGCTTCGAAGTCGGTCTGCGCTTGGTGGTCGGCGTGCTCCAGATTCTCGTAACCATGACATATCGCCAGCTTCCCTTGTGCCGCTCGATCGTTGCGGTCCATCTCGATCAAATGTGCGAAGCACACCTCGGCCTTCGGCCAATCGAAATCCTGAATGCGCGGATCCGAATTATTGCGATAGCGCTCGATCACCTCATTGCCCGCTTGTAGCAGAGCCGCCCGCACGTTGGCCTCAAGATGACTCGCGGGCGACAGGCCGCTCAGGAACGCATTCTGCCTTTGGACGCGTTGCAGCAAATCCCAATCCCGATTGATCTCGCCGACGCTAGCGCGCGTGTAGTCCAGGCTGCCGCGCAACGGATTGCTCTCGTGCCAGAATCGATAGTAGTAGCCGAGCGGAACGCACACCACCAGCCCCGCCAGCACGCCCCAGCACAGCGCGACTAGAATGCTCATCACCGAGGCAACCTTTCGCGCGCGCGGCGCCTTCAGCTTGAGTACGCTGCGCCGAACTGTTTCGGCCATACTGGCCACGCGCTGAGGAATGTATGGCGAACGCTGCGCCTCCACGGTCGGATTGCTCTTCCACGAAACCCGCCGCTCCATCTCCGCCACGGTCGGCCGGTTTTGCAAGAACAGCGTCACATCGCTTTCAAACGCCGTTGCTGACACGTAGCGCTGGTGCAGATCGCCGGCCAGCGCCTTGTGTAGAATCGCCGTCATCGCAGCCGGGCAGCCTTCCGGTAATGCGCGCGGTGGACGGCGCGATTGGATCAAGGCTTCCAGCTTGCGCGTATCCTGCGCCTGATACGGCGGCACGCCCGCCACCATTTCGTACAGCGTCACGCCCACCGCCCACAAGTCTGCGTGCCGGTCCACTTGTCCGCGATTCAATCGCTCCGGCGAGCAATAACTCGGACTCCCCAGTCCCAAGTGTGTCCGGCTATGCGTAAACGTCAGCGACTTCGCGATTCCAAAATCCAGCAGCCGCACTTCGTCGTTCGTTCCAATCTGGATATTCGAGGGCTTGATGTCCCCATGTACCACCGATCGCCGCTGGCCATCGATCACGGCCTGAAACGAATGCAGCTTGTCGAGCTGGCTCAGGATCTCCACCGCGAATCGCGCCGCGCGCGCCGGGTCGATGCGTCCTTCTTGCTTCAGGATCTCGGCTACCGTGCGCCCCTCGATATACTGCATTGAGACGAAGAAAAATCCGTCCAGATGCCCGTAGTCGTAGACCTCGATCACCCGCGAATCGGCGTCGTGCAATTGCTTCTGCAAGTCGGCCCCGCGCCGCTCGGCTTCCAGAATCAATTGCGTCAGCGGATCGGGCGATTCCTCAACAATTTTTAATACCGCGTGGCGGTTGGCGTTGGTATCAAAGGCCAGATACACGTCGGTCATTCCGCGCGCAAGCTTGCGGATCACCTCGTAGGCGCCAAATTGCCTGNNACCACCCCCAGCACGAACCCGTAGATCAGGAACGCCACTCGCGTGGTCAGCACCCTAGCCACGCTTCTCCGGCCCGGCGCCGCGACCTCATCATCACGCGCTTTCGTGACTGCGTTCCGCGCCCGAGCCTCCGCCGCCGCAGGCGACGCATTGCCCAGGAATTCGCTGCCTGCCACGAAGATAGCGGTGATGTTGTCGGTCCCGCCCGCCAGGTTGGCCCCCTCCACCAGCTCGCGCGCCACCTGCGCTGGATCGCCCTCGTAGCGCTCCATCACGTCCAGCATCTCGGCCGACGTCAGCAGGTCGCTTAACCCGTCGCTGCACACCAGAATCGCGGCGTCGGGCTTGAATAAAAACTCCTTCATCTCGATGAAGTCCTCTTCATCCGCCAGACGCTGCCTGGACCCCACGTCCCGGAACACCTCGTGCCGCCGCGGATGCGCCATGGCCTCGGCTTCGTTCAATTCTCCGGCGTCTTCGCGCTCGCCCACCGGCGAGTGATCCGATGTCAACTTTCGAATTGCCCCATTCCAAGTCAGATACAGGCGCGAGTCCCCGACATGCCCCACGAAAACCTTCTCGTCGGAAATCAGCGCCAGCGTCAAAACACACGCCATTCCGCGCCATGTTTCGTTCGCCGCCGCCTCTTCCGAGATGCGATTGTTGGCTGCCGTGATCGCGCGGCGAATTCGTTCCTTCGGATCGCCGCCTGGCTTGACCATCTCCTGACGGATCGCATCCACCGCCGTCTCCGCGGCCTTCTCGCCCGCCGCGTGCCCGCCCAATCCGTCCACCACCAGAAAGATCCCAAGCTCGTCGTCGGCATATGCGCGATCCTGGTTCTCCGAACGCATCCGTCCGGGATCGCTCGCCACCGCCGAACGCCACGCCAGGGGCTTCTCTATGCCTGCGGCTGCCTTGGTCACGCTCACTGCCGCGCCTCAAATTGCAGCGTGATCACCTCCGCCACGCTGATCTGTGCCTTCGGCGGCAGCGTTTCCTCCACGCCGCGTGCCAGACGCTTGCCGTTCAGCCAGGTCCCATTCATGCTCTGGTCCACGATCACGAAGCGCTTCTGCGCCGCATCCAGCCGCACCCGCAGATGCTCCCGCGAAACTTCGTCATTGGTGTACAGCGCCAAGCTGACTTGTGCGCCCTCCCCGCCCCGGCCAACGCTGATCTCGTCCCGCGTCATCAAGTACAGTTGCGGACCCGAATCGTCTTCGTAGCGAATCTCCGCGTACACCCGATCGCCTGACTGCCGCGTCTCCGGTCGCGCACCGCCGGCCTTGCCCGTAATCGAGCCTACGCTGGGCTCCCGATCCAGCAGCGTAGTCTTTGTCCCGTGATAACCGGGCTGCGGCGTCTCATTCAACTCGGAATGAATCTCGACGTCGCCCAACGGCACCACGCCTTCCGAATCGGGAAAGAATTCGAAGGTCCAATCTTTACCCGCGATCCTGAACGGCTTGCGATCCTTCCCGCCCCTCAGCGCGCCCAGCCCCAGCGGCTTGGCGTTCAATTGCGCCAATCGGGCAACCAGCGCCTGTTTCGCGTCCTGCCGGATCAGGTCAAAGACTCCCGTGAGCCGCGTGTAATCGTCCGGATGCAGATACAGGCTGAAGATGCACGGCGCCAGGATGCTGTAGCCCATCTCGAACTGCCCCAGCTCCATGTTGCGGATGAGCTGCTCGATAATGATCCGCCCGCTGATCTTGCCCTGGGCTTCCCCCACTGCCTTAGGCATGTCGTGGACCTCCATGGAATTCTGACGCTGCGCGAGCCGGTTCCGGTTTCGCCTGCTTCGGCCGCATTGGTATCATTGCACCATAAGGCCCAGATGAAATTAACGGCCGTATATATGAAAGTTCCCGAACGTGGCCGGGTCGTTGGCCCGATCCGAGTATTGAGCTTAAGCTCAGTTCCATCCCGTGGATCCATTTGAGTTCTTCGTCGAAGGTCCGCCGCTCTCCCAGCAAACCCGCAATCCCGGCAGGCTTCGCGACTGGAAGGCGTATGTCAGAGCCGAAGCAGCAAAGCTATGGCAAGCCCAAGCGCCGCTAGAAATCCCCCTGAAGATGACGGTCGTCTATTACCACGAGCGACAGTCTGTCTTGATCGATCACGACAATATGATCAAACCGATCCAGGACGCTCTCGCAGGCTTAATCTATGAAAATGACCGTCAAATCACTGACGCCCAAACCCGAAAAACAAATATTGACGGACGATTTCGTCTTCGGCGCCTGTCGGCTGTCTACGCCCTCGCCTTCGGTGGCGGTCGGGAGTTCGTTTATATCAGAATAGAAGAGGCGCCTAGCCACGAGGAACTGTTATGAATTCTACAGCGACCACAGAACGCGGACGTCGGCTCTTGGCGAGCGTGGCCTCGGACTATGAAAAAAGAGGTTACCAGGTGAAGGTCCAGCCGGGCGTTGGCGACATGCCTGAGTTTTTGGCGGGCTTTGAGCCCGATCTGATCGCCACCGGATCAGGCGAATCCGTGGTTGTGGAGGTTAAGGCCAGAAGAGAGGTCGAAAACGAGCAAACACTCGCAGCCATAGAGGCGGCTCTTCGAAATCGGCCGGGGTGGCGATTCGAGCTCGTAATCGATGGATCGGAGCGCGATCTTGGATCCCTGCTAGGCACGCCTCAAATTTGGACTTCGCTCGATGAGGCCAATGAACTGCAGCAGGGTGGGCATTTCATAGCCTCCTTTCTACTGTTGTGGTCTGCGACCGAGGGAATCCTGCGACTATTGGCGACTCGCGAAAACGTCGACCTAGAGTCTCTAGCGCCGGGATATGTGACCACGCGACTGTATACCCTCGGTCTGATAGGACGAGAACAATATCGCGTCTTGAACGAAGCCCTGCAGCTACGCAATCAAGCAGCGCACGGCTTCCAGGTCTCAGTGACGCGCCAAGACTTGGCAAATGTCACCACAATCGCGCGTGAACTACTCAACGAAGTAGAATCGAAAGCCGCCTAGCCATTCGGCTCCACGCTGAGTCACCGCTCACCACAGCAAATCCCCAACCGTCACGAATACACCTGAGTCCGCTGCGCTACAGTGGCATAATGCGTCTGCCTCTTCTGTTGCTCTTCGCGCTTCTCCTCCGCGCCCAAGCCCCCACGCCTTCGCCGGAAGAGATCGCCCGCAAGCAGCTCGAATACACTCGCGCCCACTACACAAAATACGACTACCGGATCTCGATGCGGGATGGAATCAAACTCTTCACCTCGGTCTACGTTCCGAAGGACGATTCAAAGAAGTATCCGATCCTGATGCAGCGCACCCCATATTCGGTTGCGCCCTATGGCATCAATAACTACCCCACGCGATTGGGGCCGTCCGACCTGTTTACCAAAGAAGGCTTCATCTTCGTCTATCAGGATGTCCGCGGGCGCTATCTCTCCGAAGGCATATTCGTCGATGTGGCCGTGCACAAGACCCACCTCGCGGGCCCTACCGATCCTGACGAAAGCACCGACACGTACGACACCATCGACTGGCTGGTGAAAAACATCCCGGGCAACAACGGCCGCGCCGGCATGTGGGGCATATCCTACAACGGCTTCTATGCCGCCTACGGTCTGATGAATTCCCACCCGGCGCTCAAGGCCGTCTCACCGCAAGCTCCCATGGGCGACGTCGGCAATGGCGACGACGCCTATCACAACGGCGCGTTTTATCTCGCGGCCAATTTCGGCTTCTACGTCGGTTTCAAACCGCGCGGCGTCGAACCCGAGCGCCCGCCCCGCACCGTTCCATTCGATTTCGGCACGCCGGACCAATATGATTTCTACCTCAAGATGGGTCCGCTCGCTAACGCCAACGAAAAATACCTCAAGAACAAGAACAGTTACTGGGACGACCTGCTGGATCACGATACCTACGATGAATACTGGCAATCCCGCGCGCAGTCGCCGCACATGAACAATACAACGCCTGCCGTCATGTTCGTCGGCGGCTGGTTCGACGCGGAGGATCTGGCCGGTCCACTCAAGCTTTTTCGCGCCGTGAAGGCTGGCGGACCGCAAGCACCCGTAACTCTCGTAATGGGCCCCTGGCTGCACGGCGGTTGGTCGCGCATGGACGGCGACAGACTCGGCAATCTTAGCTTCGACTCGAAGACCGGCGAAACCTATCGCGAACAGATCGAGTTGCCCTTCTTCATCCAGAACCTCAAGGACAAAGGGGACGGGCTGAAAGCTTCCCAGAATGCCAAAGTGCCGGAAGCGTATCTCTTCGAGACCGGCACCAATCAGTGGCGTCGCTTCGAAACATGGCCGCCGAAGGAAGCCGTCGAAAAGACGCTCTTCCTTGACGCAGGCGGGAAACTTGCGTGGCAAATGCCGTCCGCAACAGGCGCCGACGAATACGTGAGCGATCCTGACAAACCCGTCCCGGTGATCGGGGAAATCGGGCCGGGCATGGCGGGCGACTACATGACTTACGACCAGCGCTTTGCATCGCAACGCCCCGATGTGCTCGTCTATCAAACCGATCCGCTCGATCGCGACGTCACCATCACGGGCCCGGTAACTTCGGTCCTGCACGTATCCACCACCGGCACGGATTCGGACTTCATCGTCAAACTAATTGACGTTTATCCCAATGATTATCCCAACCCAGAGCCGAATCCGAAAGGCGTGCACATGCCGGGCTATCAGCAACTGGTGCGGGGCGAGCCTATCCGCGGCAAGTTCCGCAACAGCTTCTCAAAGCCCGAACCATTCAAGCCCGGCGAGCGCGCAAAGATCGAATATGTCATGCCTGACATCTGCCACACGTTTCGCCCGGGTCACCGGATTATGCTGCAGATTCAGAGCTCGTGGTTCCCGCTGGTGGATCGTAATCCGCAGAAGTTTCTCAGCATCCCGCACGCCAAAGCTGCGGATTTCCAGAAGGCCACCGAACGCATTTACCGGGGCGGAGAAGACGGTTCGGGTCTGCACGTCCAGTTGTTGCCCTGAGTGCAGCTCCGGTGATCGCGCTCAATCATTCGCGAACACAGCTGTAGCTCGCCGCGGAGTTCTCCGTTCCCGCTGCGCCCGTGAACTTTGGCCACTTCGGCCATTCACACAGAGGCCGCGTGCGATTGGCATCCTTATTTCCGTCCATGACTGTCAGGCCGCTGGGTGCTTGCCCTTTTTCGACCCAATTCTCGAGCGCAACCAGGCTGTCGAACTTCGCGTTGAACCGGCCGAAACCGTGGCCGAAGCCGGGAATCTCGTAAAACCGCAGAAAGCTATCCAACCGCCCTTGACCAAACTGCGCAAGTTGCCGCTGGTAGTATTCGATGGAATTATGTGGCGTGATGAAATCGTCCGCCGTGCCGTGGGTGATGATGATTTTCCCGCCCTTGGCCCGGAATTTGTCCAGGCTCACGTCGGTCACATCCATGATCGCCGCCACCGCCGCGATACGCTGTTGCCACTGCCTCGGATCGAATTTCATCGGATCGTAGTGCGGGTCGCGCGTGATAATGAACTTCACCGTCTGATCGCCGGCGGAATAGAGCAGCGGTTCCTTGCCTGAAAGCGGGTTCGAAGGCTGCGGCGCCTGCCCGAAGTTCGACGGTCCCTGGAAGAGCGCGCCTTCCAGCAGCGCCCATTTCGGGAAGGCATCCATCTTAGCGATCATGAAGCCCGGTTTGTAGCTGGAATTGATGGCCTGAACGGCCCGGATCTGCGCATCCGAAAGGCATGTGTCGCCGGTGTCCGCTCCGTTCGGGCAGCGCAACGCCGACACGTCGAATGCTGAATTACACCCGCCGACGTTACTGATGATTCCGTCTTTTGCTCCATCCAGAGCGTCGCACTTGGCGTAGACGGCCTCACCGATCAGCTTCGTCTTCTGCGGATTGATCCACGCGGCGCCTCCCTCCGCGTACAGAGCCTTGCCCACGTTCAGCGATCCCAGGTGCAGCATCGTGACGTTATACGCGGGATAATGAGCCACCACGCCGTCGTAGTCCCGCGGATAGCGTGCGGCGGCATCCAGCGCTTCATGCCCGCCCTGCGAGCCGCCGATAAAGTAGAACCGCACCGGCCGCTGTCCGTAAGCCTTCTGCGTGAGGGACACCGCGACATCATGGGTTTTCTTCACCGACTGCTTCCCGAAATTCAGCAGCGCTTCATCGTCCATCCCGAAGCTGCCGTCGAACCCGGCCTTGCCCTGGTGGCCGCCATCGCTGCCTAGCGTGACGTAGCCTTGCTTGAGAGGCGAATCGCCGTTCGGTGTCTGGTTGGAATATTGCGTCAGACCGGTTACCAGCGATCCGTCGTATCCGCCGCCGCCCATCTGCAACGCGCGGCGATTCCACGCCTGCGGCAGGTTCACCTCGAATTCTAGATTCGGCGAGCTGGGGTTGTGCGGCTTGACGATACCGGTCACCTTACAAAAATCGCCGTTGCTGTTGCCGGTATCCGCCGCGCCGACGAACACCGCCGCCTGCACCACGGCGCCGCCGCTCGCGAGGCCAATGGCCGAGGCGGGAATCGAGAATCCCTGCAGGCCCGTGCAGGTCTCGCGAGATAAGCGGATTGATTCTTGATTCCCGGAATCTCCGGCCATGGCCAGCCCGATACCGCCCGCAATCAGAAACACGCGACCAACAAACGGCAAACTATTTCGCAAAGTGTGCATGACGACTTCCAAGATTATCCGCTGCGTTCCCGCAGCGCAACCGGCTTCCGCGCCGCCATCCCCGAGTCACCGCTCCGCCCCCAACTCAGAAGCTGATGGACGCCACGCCTTCGATTTCGAGACCCGCCTTGCGCCAGCCCTCCACCAGGCGCTCGACGTAACCGGGTTCCCACCATTTATCGAGGTCCTGGCGTATGGTGACGGCGAAGTCGGGTCGAATTTTGAGCAGATCCCGCACTGCTTTAGCGGCCGCATCGCGCTCCCCAAGCTGCCCATACGCGGCGGCCATGAACGCGTGATGCGCCCAGTGGCCCGGCAGATTTACCTTGAGGGCGAAATTGAGCGCGCCCGGGTAATCGCCTTGGCGGTACGAATTATAGAAATCGGTATACCAATACCATCCCGGATGATGGGGGTTGATCTGCTTGGCGCGCTCTGCCAGCGCGAGACCGCGCTCCAAATCGCCCACGTAGGTGAGCATCTCACCGAGAAAAGCGATGCAGCTGCTGTCCATGGGGTTGAGAGCGACGGACCGTTCGGCTGCATTCCGGAAGCTTACAAATTCCTTTTGGAAGAAGAGCGCCTGAGCCAGACTGCAGTAGCCGATGTAGTTGGTTGGCGCCGCTTCCACGGCCCGCTGCGCGGCGGCGAACCCGCGCGTCAGGGAATCGGCGTGGAGGTTGAATCCTTGCGCGTAATCCTGAACGTAAAGCAGCGCCAACATGGCCCACCCGTCGCCATAGGCCGGCGCCTTCCGCACGGCGGATTCGAGACCAGACAGCGCGGCGGCCAGTTCTTCGGCGGTGGCACGCTGCCCGTAGCCAAAGCTACGCATCAATGCCTCGTAAGGGCTCAACTCCTCGGGACTGCGGCTGCGCAGGGCCTCGCTCATGCTACGGGGCAGAATCCCGTACATGTCGGCAACCGTCGAAACGATTCGCGGAACCAACTCGTCCTGCAACTCGAAAACCGCTTCCGGACTAAAGTTGCGTTCGTAGTTCTCAGCCCATATCTGAGCGCCCGTAGCCGCATCCACCAGTTGAACAGCGACCCTCAGCTTCGCTCCTGCCAACCGCAGTGCGCCTTCCAGGACATAGCGAGCACCCAGTTCCTTGCCCGCCGAGCGCACATCAACCGCTCCCTGCGCGTACCGCGAAGTGGAGCTCCGCGCGATCACCTTGAGGTAGGAGAATCGCGACAGACCGCTGACGATGTCCTCGGTCAGCCCGTCGGCCAGAGCCGCGAGCTCAACATTGCTGCCGCTGTATTTGAAAGGCAGCACCGCCACCCAGAACCTTCGTCGGCTCGGGCAGCGCCGGAGTCGGCCGCCGGCGTGCTTCTTGACACCGGGGGTGCTGCCAGCGCGGACTTTGGATGCGCCTGCCGCGACAGATCGCGAAATTCGTTGCTGACGTCGCGGGCCGTCTGCACCCGGTGCCGCGGATCCTTCTCCAAACAGCGCCGGATAATGCGGGCCAGATCACTGGGAAGATCGGGGCGCAGGTCGGTGACGGGCGGCGCAGTATCCCGCAGAATCGCGGAGATCAACTCAGCGGAAGAATCCCCGTCGAAGGGCCGCCGTCCGGTGGCCATCTCGTGGAGCACGACGCCCAGCGAGAAAATGTCCGTGCGAGGGTCGAGCGGCCGGCCCGAAGCCTGCTCGGGCGACATGTAAGCCGGCGTTCCCATCACCACGCCCACTTCAGTTTGGCTGACCGAAGTCAACGTGGCGCCGCCCAGTTCGGCCGCGCGAACATCCTTTGCTAGTCCGAAGTCCAGCACCTTGACGCGGCCTTCGCTCGATACCATGACATTGGCGGGCTTCAAGTCGCGATGCACGATGCCCTTCTCGTGCGCCGCCGCCAGCGCGTCCGCCAGCGCTCTGGCAATCTCGACGATCTGCTCCACCGGGAGCCCGCCCGCGGGGATCAGGCGGTCGAGTGGCTGCCCTTCGACCAGTTGCATGGTCAGGAAGTGGACGCCGTCGGATTCCTCCACCGAGTGGATGGTGACGATGTTCGGATCGTCGAGTTGGGCCAGGGCCTTCGCCTCACGGCGAAAGCGCACCAGCCGCTCCGGATCGTGCGCCATCTCGGCGGGCAGCACCTTGAGCGCTACGTCGCGGCCGAGTTTCGTGTCGGAGGCGCGGTACACCTCGCCCATGCCGCCGGCGCCGATCGGCACGAGGATTTCATAGGAGCCGGGTTTCATGCCTGAGGAGAGCGGCATGCGAGTGAATCAGCTAAGTTTAACCCATCATGCAGCGATAAACAGCTCGTTGTTGCCAAATCGTGTACCCTGGTCCGTGGTGCGCACACACTCGGCTACAATCCCAGGAGGACTTCCGATGAATCGTCTCACTTTTAGATGGACGGCATTCGCAGCCGCTCTGCTCGCCCCAGGCCTCAGTTACTCCCAAGTCTCCTGTACGCGCGAAGGACTCCAGGCTGCCGCCGATCTCTACATAGCCGCTCAAGCCAAGGGCGACACTGACGGCTTGCCGCTGGCGAAGGGGCTAGCGTACATGGAGAACTTTAAGACGACGAACATCAACGACGGCCTGATCAAGAAGGCGATGAAGATCGACCACCATCGCACTCTTGTGGACACTTCCACCTGTCAGACTTTCACGGAGGTGATCGTTACCGACCAGGCCAACCCCTATGTGCTCGGCACGCGGCTGCGCGTGAATCACGCCCTGATTGCCGAAATCGAAATGCTGTGGACCACGACTGGTTACTGGCTGTTTAACGCCGATAACTATCTCAAGTACTCCTCCACCGAGAATTGGGGCGTCATTCCGGCTGCCAAGCGCGACGCGCGCGACACGCTGGTGTCCGCGGCGAACGCTTACCTGGATGCGTTTCTTGAAGGGAAAAAGGACTTGGTGCCGTGGGGTTTCCCGTGCAACCGCACCGAGGGCGGCATGCGCACCGGCAAGGGAACTCAGGAGGATTCCTGCGACGTTGGCGTACCCAGCGGCGTTAACATTGTGAACCGCCACTTCGTGGTCGACGAGACCATTGGAGCCGTAGTGGCCTTCTGTACTTTCGGCGCCGGCTCAGCCCCAGGCGGCAGTGGAGCACCCGACACCCATCTCTTCCGTGTCGAGAACGGCAAGCTGCATTACGTCCACACGCTGACCCATCTATTGCAGGCGAATTTCCAGGGCCGCGGCGCACCGAGCAGCCAGCAGTAATTTGCGTTTACTAAGCTGGATCGGACCAGCGAGCAGGACCGTCTGCAGCCAGGTGCCGACCGCGACACGCATCGCCGGACCGAAGCCGACTTGCCGTTCCTAATCCGATCAACTTACTCGAACGGCTGCGGAAACCAAATGCATAAATCCGCCGAGGAAACTCTCGTCCCCCCCTTGTATATGCAGTTGAAGCCCGAAGATCAATCTCGTCGGCGCTCTCCGCTATGAGTAACTATAAGGGCGAGCGGCTTTGCCGCTGGTAGCATCACGAAAGGCAGGAACTCAATGTCCACCAATCTCCAACAGCTCAATTTCGAAAATCAACGTGGCTCCGCCTGGAATCACAGGCGGGTGCCCTTTGTCCCCGTAGGCGATGTCGGACGGGCAAACCAATCGGGCCTTCCCACCTACCTTCATCTTCTGCACGCCTTCCGTCCAGCAGCGAATGACGCCGCTCAGCGGGAACTGCGCAGGTTCATTCCGCTTGTAAGAGCTGTCAAACTCCGTTCCGTCGATTAGTGTCCCCCGATAGTTCACTTTGACCGAATCGGAGGCATTCGGAGAGGCACCGGTTCCGGGCTGGATATCCTTGTAGATTAGTCCGGACTCTGTCTTAATCGCGCCTGGCTCCGTGGCCGCCTTTGCGAGATACGCGTTGGAGACCACCTTCTGTTTCTCCGCCACACGAGCCGCGCGGGTTTGCTCAAGAGCCTGAAACTTAGGTCCCCATTCCTTCACATCCACCGCTGGCTTGCCAGCCGCAGCGTCGCCGAGAGCGCGCTTGATTAGCTCCACTTCGGCCGGTGAAAGGTCGAACTGCGCCAGGGACCGGTACATCTGGAGGCCCAAAGCGTAGACAGTCTTCTGTTCGTCTGTTGACAGCACCGGCGCGGCGGCCGTCGCCGCAGCAGCGGACTTTGGAGCGGATTTGGGCGCAGTTTTGGCATTGGGTGCCGCAGTCGTCGACCCGGCTGGGGGCGCCTGAGGAGCCGTGCTTTGCCCCATCACGACGGCCGTTAGCAGGAACATAAGTGTACGCATTTGTCCAGGCTATCATTCTTCCCGCATTCGGCCGAGCCCAGAAGCCGCGCCCTTTGAAATGCGGACCGACCGGCCTCGTGCCGATCAAGAGTATCGGATATGTTTAAAAATGAGGTGAACTGATGAAGCTCTGGTTTCTTTCACTGCTCATGTCCGCTCCAGTTCTCGCCCAGACGTATGACGTCGTGCTGGCAAATGGGCGCGTCATCGATCCGGAAACCAATCTGGATGCAATCCGAAACGTCGGCCTAAATGGTGGAAGAATCGCTGCGATATCGGCCTCGCCGTTAACAGGGCGAACAACGGTTGATGCGAAGGGACTTGTCGTGACGGCTGGGTTTATCGACCTGCATTCACACGGCCAGGACGCCGAGAACTACGCTTATAAGGCGCGCGACGGCGTGACAACGGCTCTTGAATTAGAGGTTGGTGTAAATCCCGTCGCATCCTGGTACGCCGCGCGAGAGGGCCGAGCATTAGTGAACTTCGGGGCTACCTCAGGTCACATTCCAGCGCGAATGGCGGTAATGCACGATTCAGGCACCCTGCTTCCGCGCGATGCAGCCGCCACTCGTGCCGCCACCGCGGGTGAGCGCAAAGAAACTTATGAGCTGGTTCGACAGGGTCTCGACGAAGGCGCCCTCGGAATCGGTATGGGTATCGCGTACACTCCCAAAGCAAGCCGGGAAGAGATCCTGGAGATCTTCGAATTGGCAGCGCTAAGGCGTGTTCCCGTTTTTGTACACATACGAAGCAGCGGACCGGTGGAGCCTGGCGCCGTGGATGCGTTGCAAGAGGTGCTCNNGCGGGCGCCCAAAGGCGCGGACTCGACGTCACAACGGAAGCATATCCCTACACGGCGGCCATGACGGACTTGGGGTCGGCCGTTTTCGAAGAAGGCTGGCAAACTCGAAACGGAGATATCACGTTTGGATCTCTTCAATGGGCTGTAACCGGCGAGCGCCTGACTGCCGAGAGCTTCGTGCGTTACCGGAAACAGGGCGGTATGGTCATTATTCATTCAATCCCCGAGGAGATTGCTCGATTGGCGATCGCTGATCCAAATGTGATGGTGGCAAGTGACGGTCAAATTGAACATAGCAAGGGCCATCCTCGGGGCGCAGGAACGTTCGCCCGCGTTCTAGGACATTACGTTCGAGAAGAGCACGCTCTCACGCTCATGGATGCACTTCGCAAGATGAGCCTAATGCCCGCTCAACGGCTTGGAATCCAATCCAAAGGTCGACTACAGGTGGGAGCTGACGCGGATATTACAGTTTTCGACGCTGATCGGGTAATTGATCGAGCGACGTTCGATAACCCGGCGCAATACTCGGAAGGCATACCTTACGTACTCGTAAATGGTGTTTTTGTCGTCAAAGACGGACAGCTGCAGCAGAATGTAGCTCCAGGCCGTGGATTACGGCGTTGAGCCTTCGTTGCACCGCTTGGAACGCTTTCTCGTCGTGAGGTTCCGGTTAGACAAATCTGTCGCTATCGAACAAAGTGTTGAACATCCTTGTTGTTGTCCTGGCACATGTACTCGATCATCTCTGTGTCGGCCATGGGCTTCAAGTGCAGTTCCACCGTCCAAGTCTTCGTAAACACTTTGGGGTCATCAATGGTGACGTCAATATCCAGGCTTCCGAAGTTGGGGCGACGGATGCGTTCGGTGACGCGCGCTTGGCTGGAGAAGAAGTTGCCTGAAGTGTCCAGCCACGAATCGTCGCGATAGCCCGCCGATTCCACGACGAGCGTCGCGCCTTCCCAGTGGGCCACGGAGTACCCGCTCCAGGTCGGCGTCATATCTTCTGGAAGCTTGCGTCCGTCGAAAAAGATCTGGCGGTAGCTCGCGTTGAATTCGTGCAAGATGACGAGTTGGGTGGGCATTTGGAAAATCTTCTGAGTTTCCGGGAAGGCCCAGGCCCGCGGGTAGTTCGGGGGCATGCAGAAAGTGTGGGGATCGATATACCCTACGTCCTTGGCACGGTTCTTGACCAACTCGGCCGCCCATGGTTGATAGGGGATGCCGCCCTTCAGATTGATCGCAAAATTGCCGAGCTGCGGAGTAATGGGCAGTTCCGAGCATTGAAAAAGGCCGATCTTGGGATCGCAGGGGCGCTCGTCGCGCGGAACCCACATCCCTGAGAAATCCGGCTTACCGCCTGAAGTTTTGGGCGCGGGAGCGCGGAGATCAGGTTTGCCGCCAGGCATGCGGGGGATTCCCGGTGTGGGTAGGTTGATCCATTGAGCGGTGGCAGGCCAAACCAGAAAAAAAGCAACCTTCAGAGCGTTCATGGCTGTCGATTGTATCGATCGGGAAGAATGAAGTCAAAACGCTGCGCGCGTGTGGACTACGCGCGGATCGGGCCTTCGCTGGAATTCGCGGATCGCTCCCGACAAACGCACTCTGTTCCGCTGATCGCGCGGATACGAACTTTGCCCTTATCGCCGGCGCGATGCCGGCCTGTTGTTCCCAATCCGGCCAAGTTCCTGGGCCAGCGAGCGCTCGACGGACCATGTGGGAATTCAGTCCGAGGACGCCGCTCATGTGCGCCCATCGTTGTTCATCTGACCCCGGAGCAGTCTATGATGAATCAGAAGCTACTGGAGAATTCGATGAACAGCTCTTTCACAACTGCGATAGCGGCATCCGCCATCCTGCTGCTCGCGAGTGCCGCACCTGCCCAAGTGACGCTGGACTCGGTGCGCATCGCCGCTAAGGACACCGTTGCGTTGGCGAAGTTCTATCAAACCGCGTTCGGCATGCAGGAGGTCAATCGGATCAATGTGCCGGGAGGACCCGAAGTCTTTGTGAACTTCGGTGCGACGGTCGACGCCGCGAAAGCCAACAAGAGCGAACCGATCGTGATCATGCATCGCGACTCCGACGACCTGAAGGACCCGATCGCCCATGTGATCCTCGACGTGAAAAACATGGCGGCGACAGTGGCCTCCATCAAGGGCGCCGGCGGTTCGATGGCCGGCGATCCGCGTCCGTTCGGAAATACCGGTCTCATCATAGGCATCGCGATCGATCCAGCCGGCAACCACCTGGAGCTGATTCAACGGCCATAACGTCCCGCTGGCAGCGGCCAGGCCCATTCATTGGTGTATGCTTTAGCCGGATGTCCCACCTGTTGCTCTCTCGACGCAAAGCGCTCGTGACCGCCGTTCTCGTCCTTCTGGGTACGCCCTTAGCATCCACTCATTTGGCAGCTCAGTGGCTGAAGTATCCCACCGCGGGAGTGCCACGAAAGGCCGATGGCAAGGTGGACATGTCGGCTCCCTCGCCTCGGATGGCAGATGGCAAACCTGACTTTTCCGGAATCTGGACTACTGGAGAGCCCTTCGATCGCCGCGCGCATGGCCTGTCGAGTCCCAAGGATCTGCCAGGTCCCAAGGATCCGCAATCGCACGATGCGCAGAGTCCTGGCGACCCCACTGCAATCGTTGGCTCGCGCCAAATGGCCAATATCGGGATCGATCTTCCGGGAGGGTTGCCCTATCGGCCTTGGCTTGCGGCACTCACCAAAGAGCGCACCGACAACCTGGCGAAAGACGACCCCCACATCAGGTGCTTGCCGGATAATTTTCTTCGCGCGTACGGGATGCCGCATCTGCTGAAGTTCGTCCACACGCCAGGTCTTTTGGTGGTGCTCAATGAAGTGAGCGCCGGATACCGCCAGGTATTCACGGACGCGCGGTCGTTGCCCGAAGATCCGAACCCCTCGTGGCAAGGATATTCGTCGGGGAGATGGTCCGGCGACGCCCTGGTGATCGACACCATCGGACTGCGCGACGACACCTGGATCGATTGGAACGGAAGCGTGCTGACCCAAGCCGCCAAAGTCCGCGAGCAGATCCGCCGCCCGGACTTCGGACACCTCGAAATTCAAGTCGCCGTCGATGATCCCAAGGCTTATACGAAGCCGTGGGCGGTCACATTAACGCAGCGCATCGTTGTCGACACAGAGTTGATCGACGAGGTCTGTTTGGAGGATGAGCAATCCCTCAAGCACATGAAATGAGGACATGAAGAAGTTCGAACACGAGTGGATTTTCGAGGCGTTTGTCGACCACCCCACCTTCTTCACCAAGAGCATGTTCGGCGGTCTGGCCGCGTACCTCTTCGACCGGCTACCAGCATCACGCCTCCATTCAATCGGAATTCCCCGCCTTGGTGCCGCATGAGGTGCTGCGAAAATGGCTCTTCATCGATTCGACCCACCAAGATTTCGAATCCACTATGCAAGCCGCGGCGCAGCGTGTAGCAAGCAATGACCCGCGCTTCGGCATATTGCCCAGGAATCCGCGCCGGCCTCCGCGCCGCCATCACTGAGTCACCGCTCCATCCCCAAATCATTCCCCCACTCCCCCAACCATTTCCCCTCCGCGGCGGGTCCCATCGCAAACCGCCACTGTTATCCTCGGGCCGATGTCTTCCCGCGACCTTCTCCGCGCCATCGCTGGCTTCGTTTCGCTAAATCTCCCAAAAAACATCACCGCGCACAAAAACTACCGCCTCTTGCGCCACCTCTCGCGGAAAAATTCTCCCCGAGCCAGAACGATCGGCGCCCGCTCACACCCTCCCACGCAGCCGCTCAATCTTACGCCGATCCCGCTTCGACGGCTTCCCCTCCCGCGACGCCTCGAAATGCGGCATCGCCTTGCGCTCTTCGGCCAACTTCAGCCGCAACTCCCGGCTCGCCTCCGTCTCACGGTACAGCGTCTGCGCAACCGGCGCCGGCCCGCGCATCTCACTCAGGCCCAGCACCTCCACCTGAAATTCGCCACTCTCGTTCTTCACTCGCAGCAGGTCGCCAACGCGAACCTCGCGCGAAGCCTTCACCGCCTGTCCGTTGGACTCAATCCTGCCGAGTTCACAGGCCTTCGAAGCCAGCGCGCGCGTCTTGAAGAATCGGGCCGCCCACAGCCACTTGTCAATCCTCACGCCATCCACCATCCCATTCTCGCTCTGACCACCCCTCGTCAATCGACCATAAATGGTCACTGACTCAGACGACAATACCCGCCCCGGGCGAATCGAGTCAGCTAAGATGACTGTGGGGCGCCCCGTGCAGCGTAGTGAGGAGAAAACTGAGCATGCAAATCCGGGTCGGCTTCGAAATCATCTACCACTGCCCACAAGAAACGCCGATGATCCTGATGGTGCACGTGCATTATTCACGCGCCCATGATATCGTCGTTCCCGATCACCTCACCACCGACCCGTCCGTCGCGGTCACCGCTCATCGCGATGTCTTCGGGAACTGGTGCACCCGCATCGTGGCGCCCCCCGGCCGGATTCGAGTGAGCAGTAACGCGGTCGTGAGAGACACCGGTGAGCCGGACATGCTGACTCCTGGCGCTCAGCAGCACCCGGTGAGAGATCTGCCCGAAGAGACTCTGGTATTCCTTTTGGGCAGCCGCTACTGCGAGACGGATCTGCTCTCTCAGGCGGCTTGGCAGCTATTCTCTCAGACGCCGCCGGGATGGACCCGCGTGCAGGCGATTTGCGACTACGTCCATAACCACATCGCGTTCAACTATGCGGATGCACGACCCACCAAGACCGCCTGGGAGGCTTTCCAGGAGCGCAAGGGCGTCTGCCGCGACTTCGCCCACCTCGCCATCGCATTCTGCCGATGCATGAATATTCCCGCACGTTATTGCACCGGATACCTGGGCGATATCGGGATTCCGCCGCCCTACGGCGTCATGGATTTTGCCGCTTGGATTGAAGTCTACCTGGGCGGCGCGTGGCACACCTTCGATCCTCGCAACAACGTGCCCCGGATTGGACGAGTGCTGATCGCGCGCGGCCGTGACGCAGCCGACGTCGCCATCGCCACCACCTTCGGCCCGAATACGCTGGAGAGCTTCAAAGTCTGGACCGACGAAATCCAGGAGAGCTTCACCGCTGGTAATTAAGCGGTCCTAAATGTCTCTCCTCACCGTTCGCCATCTCACCGTTTATCGCTACTCGAAGCCCGTGGGCCTGGGAGAGCACCGCATGATGTTCCGGCCGCGGGAAAGTCACGATCTGAAGCTCCTCAAGACGAAATTGGAGATCACCCCCGCTCCCACCAGTCTTCGCTGGCTACACGATGTGTTCGATAACTCGGTAGCCGTCGCCACGTTCGATGGCTCCACTTCGGAGCTTCGCTTCGACAGCACGGTTACGCTCGAGCATGTTGAAACCACGCTGCCCGATTACCCGCTCGAAGAGTACTCGAAAACTTATCCGTTCCGCTATTCAGAGGATGAGTTGCCCAACCTCGGCCGCGCGCTGGTTCATCATTATCCAAGCGATGATGTGCGCCGTTGGGCCCACCAGTTTCTGGATTCATCCGGCACCACCGAGACCATGAGCCTGCTTCGCTCCATGACGCTTGGCATCAAGCGAGACTTCCTCTATACGCGGCGGAGTGAGAAGGGCGTGCAAAGCCCCACCGAAACGCTCGAGAGCCGGCGCGGCAGTTGCCGGGATTTCGCCGTTCTCATGATGGAAGCAGTGCGCTCCCTGGGCTTGGCCGCGCGCTTCGTCAGCGGCTATATCTTCGTTCCCCACACCGACGAGCGGGGCAAAAATGACGAAGGCGGCAAGGTTCCTGCGCGCGGCGCTGTCGGTGGGGGCGCGACACATGCCTGGATGCAGGCTTACCTGCCGGGCGCCGGCTGGATCGATTTCGACCCCACCAATAGCATCATCGGCAATCGCAATCTGATTCGCGTGGCCGTCGCATGGGATCCCCAGCAGGTCCTGCCGCTGTGGGGCACGTTTGTCGGCGCGCCTTCATCTTTTGTGGGGATGGAAGTCACGGTCAGTGTGACCGAAAAATCGCCTAAGAGCGAGATCTCGCCGACGGATCAACCAAAGTTCTGGTAGGCCTTCCGGAACTCCGGTTACGACGGCAGTGCTTGCATGTCCGCGCCGTCGTGGGCGGCCCACTTCTCGACCATTCCGGCGACAGCGGTTTTATAATCATCCAGGTCCAGTGGCTTGTGAACGAAATCTTTTGCCCCGAGCGACAACACACGTCCCACATCCGCCTCATTCTGAGATGCGCTGAACACAACCACCGGCGCTTTCCGCATTGGGTACGCCGCCATCACTCCGTAGCCCGAGATCCCCGGAATGTTCAAATCAAGAATGATGAGATCGGGCGTGAAACCAGGTTCCTCTAGTATTTGCAGCGCCTGTTCACCGTCTCGGGCGATGCGCAGATGGACCGGCGTTGGGCATTCCGCCAGGGCTCGCCCGATAAGAAGCGCATCTCCGGCATTGTCTTCAACCAGAAGCACCTCGGAGGGGTTCACAGGCCCGGCGGGATTCTGAATCGTCTCGATGGTTCCGTCATCGGTGCAAATATCCACTTCCGTGTAAAGGCCGTTCCCGATGCGCAGTACCCGCTTGGCAAGGTCTCGCGCTTCGGATAAAGTGCGCGTAGGTACCCTCGTTATCTCGCGTCTTCCATTTTTTCGGAGGCACTGAAGGCTCATGGTGGGTTTCTTGTCCATATCGATTCCCCTTCCTGACCGTTGGACTCCGCTGAACCTGGAACATTTCCTACCTCTTTGGTCAGGTTCCTATCGTCGGCGTTAGGTGAGAGGAAAGTTACTCCTCGCGCAGCGCCTGTATCGGATCGATTTTCGCCGACTTTCGCGCCGGTATGTAACAGGCCAGCATCGCCAGCGCCGCCAGCAGCAATGGTGCGCCGACCAGCAAGCGCGGATCGTTGGTGGCGACGTTGAACGCGTCCACAAAAATGCTGGTCAGCGCCGAAAGGATTTTCACCATCGCCATCGCTCCCAGAAATCCCAGAACCGTTCCCACAGCTACCAGCGTCGCGCCTTCGCGCAAGACCAACCGCAGAACCTGAGCCTTACTGGCGCCCAGCGCCATGCGAATTCCGATCTCCTTGCGCCTGCGTGCCACCGCGTACGCCGTCACCCCGGCGAGTCCGATTGCGGCCAACACCAGCCCGAACACTCCGATTCCGCCGTATGTATCGACGCTGAGGCGCATAATGGCTCGGCTCAGCTCCATATGGTCGGCGAGCGTTCGCATGTTAAACACAGCCAGATTCGGATCGATGGAAGCGATCTCGCGCTGAACGGCACCCAGCGCATCTGTGCCAACGTCCGAGCGCACCATGATGGTCACGCCACCGGCCGGCGGGCTCGCAAAATCGCGCCGCGTCAACGGCTGATACATCACGGACGCTGTGTCGTCGGCCAGGGCTCCGTTCGTCAAGTCGTGAACCACGCCAACCACTTCATATGCCTTCCGGTCTTCGGTGACGCGCTTCCCAATTGCATTCCCGTTTCCAAAAAGCCCCCGAGCAGCGCTCTCATTCAGCAGCACAGGCAACGGAAGCCCCTTCGATCCCTCCCCTGAGGTTCGCTCATCGCGTTCCTCGAACTCACGGCCAGCCAGCATCGGCTCGTTCAGCGTGGCGAAATAACCAGCGCCAACCGTTTCCGTGGCCACCGATTTCACGGACTCCGAGGTCTCGCGTGGGTCCTGCGCGGCTGTCAATTGCACGGTTCCGGTCATCACCGAAAAGGGCGGCTGCGAGGACAAGGCGATGCTGCGTACACCGCCCACCGCTTTTAGCCGCTCGGGAAGCTTCTCGAAGAATGCTTGCGCTTTTTCGGACGAGTAGCCGTCCCGCACCGGATCGATGGACAGCAGATACATTGTGTGCGCGTCGAACCTGGTTTGGATGTTGTTCGACTTGCTGAATCCCATCACCAGAAAACCGGTGATGAGCAGCAGCATAAGCGATCCCGCCACCTGGCCCACCACCAGCAAATTGCGCATCCCGAAGCGGCGATATCCACGCAATTGAACCACCGCGCCCTCTTTGAGGGTCGGCGCCACATCGGCTCTCGTCGCTTGGAGCGCGGGCGCGAGGCTGAATCCGATACCGCACACGATCGCGAGGGCGAACGTGAACACGGCTGCGTGCCAATCCACGCTGGAATCGAAGTCGGTGGGAACCGCTGACGGCTGCTTGAGTTGCGATGACAACACCGCTAGCCAGTACGCCAGGGCGAATCCCGCCATCCCACTCAGCACCGCGAGCAAAATGCCTTCGGTCAACATCTGCCGTATAAGCCGGAAACGGCTGGCCCCTATGGCGAGGCGAATCGCCAACTCCTTTCGGCGGGCCGCGCCGCGTGCCAGCAGCATGTTTGCCAGATTCATGCACGCGATGGTCAGAATCAGGCCGATCAGCAAGCCAACGAATCCCAGTACCACGGGCTTCATAGCGCGGGGAATCGGCACCACCGTGCCGGCCGCCAGCAACGTCGCGCGTCTGCTTTTGTCGTTGCGCTTCGGATTCGAGGGATCCTGCTCCTCGATATGACGCGTGATTGCGTCGAGACCCGCTTCCGCGGATTCAAGCGTAACACCCGGCGCCAGGCGCATCATCGGGATGAACTCTTTCGCGTCACGTTTATGTAAAACATCGTTCGCGAGTTCCGGCGCGAGCGCGGCGGGAACGGTAAGCGGCACGAATAACTCAGCCGGGGTTAGAATGCCATTGAAATTCTTGGCCGTGATTCCCACGATGGTCGCGAGTTGCCCGTTCAGGCGAAGCGTTTGTCCCAGCGCATCCGGCGCGGAGTTGAGCCGATTGCGCCAAAAACGATCGGTGATCACCACCACCGGCGCGTCGCCTGGCTTGTCGAGGCCGGCACTGAGCACTCGTCCGCGTTGCGGCTCGACGCCCAGCACCGAAAAATAGTCGGGCGATACAAGTTGGCCGAAGACGCGCTCCGGTTTCGCACTCCCATTACCCTGGAAGGCGACATTGAATGGGACGCCGCTCTGAACCGCGGCGACGCCAGCAAACAAGCTCTTTTGAGTGCGATATTGCTCGATGTAGTAATACGACACCGGGCCTTGCGTCATGGCCAGATCTTTAGCGTGCGCCGCTCCCGGCAGATCGCGAAATATCTGCGTCCAGAGCTTGCTGAACACGGACGTCGTCACGCCCATGCCGAGTCCCAACGAAATGATCCCGACCAGCGCGAATCCGGGGGACTTGATCAGCGCTCGCACCGCATACCGTAAGTCGCGCCGCATCTCGCTCAGGTATTCCGCCGGCACGCGCATCGCGATGTCGGCGACCAGCCGGATCAGCCCGGCCACTCCGTGCTGCCTGGCAATCTCTTCCACCACGTCCTCCCCGAGTTGCATGATGTCCGTGCCATAAACCAGTTTGAATTCGTGCGGAAAAGCCTCCGCCAAGCGCCGGTAGATCCGCAATGCGAAATTCATTCCGTCACCCTAGCTGGTTGCATTCATAGCTTGCTTCACTCGAATGGCGCTTACCAATTCCTGCAGTCGGTCGCATTCCGCGTCCAGCACTCGCCGGCCGAAGGCCGTGAGCCGGTAATAACGGCGCCGCGCGTCGTCCAATTCCGGCGCCGGCCGTTCGTCGGATTCCTCGATCAGCTCCGCTTCGATGAGCCGCTTGAACGATCCGTACAGCGTCGCCGGCCACAGCCGAACTTTGCCGGAAGTGCGTTCCAGGACCTCCTGCATGATTCCGTAGCCGTGCTGCTCCCCGCCCGCAAGGGAGAACATGATGTGGAACCACTGCGTTTTGAGCGGAAGAAAACTTTGGGGATCGATTTCAGGCATCAGACATATATATATCGTACACTATACATATAAGTCAATAGCGATCCTGACACGGATCGCCCAAATCTCCCGCGATCTGGCTGGCCTGAAATCTCCATTACGCCAGGATCGGGTCGTACTAGCGAAGGGCTGTTCTCGACAGCCATCGATTTCGGCGCCCTCCGCCCTGTTTCCGAGTGGCGCGTGATTCGCCCAGAGCAGCGCGTTTCCGGATCTGTTTCCACCCAAATTGCCGGACACTGGCCGACTTCTCGGGGAGTAACCCGCCGACGGTCAGGGTCCGAACTGCCGAAGGTCTAATTGAACCTACAAGTCTTGGATTCCAGCGTGGCGCTGCCACGTTGTCACTCCTCTCTTAGGATTTCGGTGACCTGCCGATACGACATGCTCTTTTGGCTCACTCTCGCCCAAACAAAGGATATAATCGACAATTCAGATTATGAACAAAAACGAGACGCAGCTCGGCCAGGCGATTGCGGTGCCAGTCGTCATTGGCGGTGTCACGGTTCACTTGCAGGTTAGTGACAGGGAATTTGCCAAACCCCAAAAGTCGCTTGGTGGCGCCAAAGACGAGCTACGCGGCGCCTTCAGCGACCAGGCACGTGGTGTCGATCTCATGGACTTCGGCGACGTCGCCAAAGGAATTGAAGCACTGTGCCGAGCGCTTGAGTCTGTACTGGCCAAGGTTGCTCCAACCAACGCGTCCGTGGAATTCAGCGTCGGCGTTACGGCTAAGACCGGTAAGCTAACGGCCTTGCTTCTGGAGGGCGGCGTTGACGGGAGCATTAAAGTGAAACTCGAATGGTCCTGCGATCAGAGGAATTCTTTGGCAACCGGTATCGATACGGCCACCACCTCTGTAGGGGCCGAGTCTGCGTCAGTTCACAAATGAGTAATCTGGCGCGAGGATACCGCAGCAGCCTCCATGCGCGTGAACTAGGTCGATCACTACCGAAGCGCCGCGACCGGCACTTTTCAGGGGAGACCTCATGAAACTGATGTACGTAGCCTGCAACCCGACCGGGGCTGTTGATCTCATGGTCGAGCGGGAAATCACGGACCTCCAACGTCTTTTCCTCAAAGGAAAGGGTGAGTCGGTTTCTCTGATTAGCTATCCCAAACTTCCTATTGAAGAATTGCCTCTTGAGATCGGGGAGCATCAGCCAGACGTGATTCATATTTCGGCGCATGGCGCACGTAACGAACTAGAGATGGCCAATTCAGACGGTTCCTCTGTCAAGTTAACAGGAAGCAAACTTCAGGCGTTTCTGGACATTGAGCGGCCGCCCCGTTTAGTTTACCTGAACGCTTGTAACTCGCAGGAGATTGCGGAACGACTTGTGCCAACGGTGGCTATGGCTATCGGAAGCACCGCGCCCATCACAAACCGGGCCGCTCAGGCGGCAGCGCTCTTGTTTTATGGTCGACTACTTGACGGCCTCACCGTTCAGAACGCGTTCAACGCCAGTCAGGCTTTGATTGGTGCAGTAAATACCTCCGCTGTGAGATCAAAACTACATAGGGCGGACGGTGTCGATCCAAGCCGGGAGCGCCTATACCATGCACCTCGTATCATTGCTCGCTTTTCGGACGACAATTGCACATGCCACAAGGGCGGCCATTTCAATGTCGAAATGGGGATGATCGGTTGCCCCGCTAACACGCTGCAAGTGGTGTTTATTAAGGTTGACCAGGAATCCATCGATGCTGCCGAAGCGGCCGAAGGCGAAGTTTACGAAGATTACGTGTACGACAGGGAGGCGTGGCTGGCGGGGGCGCTGTGTAAGGTCGTCCGCAAAACGCCGGTGCGAAACGTCGTTTGGGCAGACGAGACAGACAAGGTAAGGGACGATTATCGAGTCTTCGCGACCGGGATAACTGGAGACGGACAGATGTTTTCGGCCGGATCTACCTTGTGTGCAGCGCTTGAACTGTACTCGCGGCTCAAGGAAAGAGAGACCAAGAATGTTCTTAGCGCCATCTCTCATCTCAGGAACAAAGATGGTACTCTCGGACTTCTCGTTAGTAGCAAGAGCGCGACGAAAAAGCCAAAGAAAACAATCAAATAGTTAAGCTGCGAGGAGGCGCCGCAACTGCCGGTCATCCGTCGAACGGGGACAACGGCAGCTAGACAGCAGCGGTGCTTAGAACCCTCGTAGCAACTGACGGCTCTGAAAGCCGGCGCCCAAATTGGCGGATCTGGACCGATAAACGCGTTTGCGTCAGGCAACGGCTGCTCCGGGTGGATCGTCGGCCACTCTGAGAATGTGACCCGCAGGATTTCTGTCGATAAATCCCCTTCCCACCAGCGAACGCCCCATATGCCCGGCTGGAGGAAAACTACTTCCCGCCAAATCCGAGGATGATTCCGGCGCTAAACCAGAAGTTGTTCTGCCGGTCGTTGTTGCCATCGGGGAATTTCGTCAGGAAGTACTCGGCCTGAACGGGACGAATCGCAATGTGCCTGGACATGCTGATATCCACTCCTCCTCCTCCCGCCGTCATCCCGCTAGCGGCACGATCCCACATGTCGCAAGCAACAAGCCAACGACGAGTGACTTTGTCATGCCCCCCTCGAGCTACTTCTTCAATATTCCGGTCCAGTTGAAGATCACTTCTTGAGCCTGCGACTGGCCTCCGCTAATTGGCTTCAGAGCAGGGAACCGTTCGCCGGGCGCCGGCGGCCCGAGCGTGGCGAAATCGTTCAAGTGGATCGGTAGCGCGGCCGCCGCTCCGAATTCGAATGTTTCGACGTTCTGAATTGGCGCCGACATGAGCTTCTCCCCGCTGGTGTAGTAGAGTTGCTTTCCATCCGCGCTCCACCAGGGGAAACCACCGCCACCGCTGGAAGCCTGCCATTTTCCTCCGGAACCGGGGAATGCGGTCACATAGACTTCAACCCTTCCGGACTCGTCGGAGTCATAGGCGAGCCATTTGCCGTTCGGCGACAGAACAGCGTTGTCTTCATTGGCAGGCGAATGGAGGAAAGGAGTCGATTTCCTGTCGCCGTTCAGATCAATGTAGTCGATGTCGTCCCGCGTGGCATTGTTCTGGCGCACGATGAAAAGATAGCGGCCGTTGGGAGACCAGCTTGTCACCACGGGATAGTCTTGGGGAGCCTCCAATTTCTCCTGGTCACCGGAACCACTTGCCGGCTGGATCCACAGTCCCGCCGAGGCCGCTTCCGCAATGGTGCTGACGACAATCTTCTTCGCGTCTGGAGAAAACGCGTACCGAACGTCAGGCCCTTCGGCGAATGTGCTGCGCGACACAGTGTTCCGTCTGGTATCGACGATCCAAACGTCTCCCCTGCCCGTGTCAGGATCCGATCGCACCAGCCCGACCAGGGAGCCGTCCGGGGATGGCTGCGGTGACGAATATAGGCCAGGCTCGCCAAACCGGCCCAGCTCCTTGCCGGTACGGTCCACCCACATGGGCTGAGTCTTCTGCAATGATCCATGGCGGAAAACGAGCGTGCCGTGCGCGACCGTGAAGGCAGCCAGGTCGCGCGGGTTCCAATAGTCCAGCTTTTCAGCCACGGGTGCAGGGTCGCCATTGAACTTGAGCGATTTCGGATCGAAACGCCGCGCCACCAGCACCGCCTCGCGCAGGTACAGCAGGTACCCTTCAGAATATTGCACGTTCGACGCGCGCTCCAGTATCTGGCGCGGTCTCTCGCCGGAGAGCGAGGCGCCGTAGAGCGCACCTATGCTCCCGCTTGGGTCGCGAGCAATGAACAGGAAGTGATCGCCGTCGGGTAGAAAGTATGGATTGCGATGGGTCCAACCTGGCTTCGGGTCCGTGATCTTCTCGGGCGAGCCGCCTCCCTCGGGCACCTTGAAGAGGGGGGCGGCAAAGTTTGGGGTGAAGATGATCACCCCACGCGCGTTCCATGACGCGCCGCGGCCTTCGGGTGCATCGCAGAGTACTTGCACAGGTCCGCCGGCCAGCGCTACCTTCTTCAACTTCGCCGCCGAAAAGAAACCGATGTACTTGCCATCGGGCGACCAGAAGGGAAATGTCGGCTGCTTGACTTCTTCGACCTGGCGCACCGTCCCAGTGGTTACGTCGCGGATCCACAACTTTGCTTCGCCAGGGCCACCGGTCAGGAACGCGAGTTTCGAACCATCCGGCGAAAGTGCCAGCGCACCGTCGTAAACGGGGGCGAATTCGATATCTCTGGGTGGCAGCCAGGATGCCGTCGTCGGCCGCCGTGCCTCTGCAAGCTGGGAGCGGCTGGATAGGAAAATAATAGCGAGAGCCGCAGCGGCCAGAATCCAACCCGCGACGGCGGCGATCAGCAACGTGCGCTTCTGCAACACGCGGCGGGCGCGTACCTGGGCGGGCGCGGCCAATTGACTGGAAGAGGCCTCCGCGATCCATTTCAATTGCAGCTTCAGATCGTGCACCGTTTGGAAGCGCTCTTCCGGGTCCTTGGCCAGGCAAGTTTTCACTAGCTGCGCCAGCGCCGGCGGGGTCATCGGCTGCGCCACCGAAATCGGCGTCGGCTCGGAAGCCAAAATTGCCGCCACCATGCTGGCCTGACTCTTCCCGGTGAACGCCCGCTTGCCTGTGATCATCTCGTACAGCATCGCGCCCAGGGCAAAGATGTCGGAACGCGCATCGGCTTCCTTGCCTTCAGTCTGCTCCGGAGACATGTACTGGAACGTTCCCACGATGGTGCCCCGCGCGGTAAGCGGTTGTTCGGCAATCGTCATCGTCAAACTGGAAGCCGGAACCGGGCCCCCAGGAGTGGTCGCTTTGGCCAGACCGAAATCCATCAGCTTCGCGCCGGTCTTGGTGAGCATCACGTTTCCCGGTTTCAGGTCGCGATGTACGACGCCGCTCTTGTGCGCTCGATCCAGCCCCTCGCAAATTTCAATGCCGTACTTGAGCACCTGCTCGGTCGGGAGCGGGCCCTTCGCCAAGCGATCAGCCAGCGTCTCCCCCTCCAGAAACTCCATGACCAGGAAGTCGACGCCGTCCTGATGCCCGACATCATGCAGGGTGCAAATGTTGGGATGGTTCAGAGAAGAAATGGCGCGGGCTTCACGGTCGAAACGCTGCCTGGCTTCGGGATTGTCGGAAAGATGGCTTGGCAGGATCTTGACCGCGACCGTGCGGTCCAGGCGAGTGTCTTTCGCTCGATACACCTCGCCCATGCCGCCGGCGCCGATGGGCGCGACAACCTCGTAGGGTCCCAAACGCGTTCCGGCGGACAGGGGCATGGCGGTTCGAACAATCTTACCGTATGCGCAGCAGCCGCCAGTCACCATTAAGCTATACTGGGCGGTTGATGAGACAAGCCTTTCTCACTGCCCTCACTCTTGGTGCATGGCTGTGTGCTTCATTCATGGCGCTCGCGCAGGACCCGCACCAGCTCCGCATCGATGACACCGGCAAAGTCGTGCCCGAGCACCAGCAGCATCACGCTAAGAAGGGCGACAAAATCTCCTGGGTGCGTCAGAGCGACGCGAAGAAACCCTGGTACGTCAAATTCACGGGCGATAGCCCCTGCGCCGAGGGCAAGCAATTCCGCAACGGGCGCGCCTGCACGGTGAAAGCGGTGTGCGACAAAGCGGGCGACCCGGGTTGCAAATCGTATCACTACCAGAGCGCCACCGCGCGCCAGGCGCAGTTGAACGATCCGGAGATCGTCCTCGACCCGTAGACCACCGCCAGGAATGCGCTCTCGCGCTCTTTCACCGACATGGTTGGCCGGACCATCTCGCATTTCGAAATCCTGGAAAAACTGGGCGAAGGAGGCATGGGTGTGGTCTATCGCGCCCGCGATCTCAAACTCGACCGCCTGGTCGCGCTCAAGATTCTGACGCCCGAGCAGATGGCCAACCCCCGGCGGCGCGACCGCTTCGCCCGGGAAGCCAAAGCCGCTTCCGCGCTCAACCATCCCAACATCGTTACGATTTACGAGATCGAGTCCGTCGCTGGCGTGGATTACATCGCCATGGAATACATTCGCGGCGCAACGTTGCGTGAATTGGTTCCCACCGTGGGCATGGAGCTGTCCCGGGCTCTGGACTACGCTTCGCAAACCGCCTCGGCATTGGCGGCCGCGCACGCCGTCGGAATCACTCATCGAGACGTCAAGCCGGCCAACATCATGGTCAATGAATCGGGACTAGTCAAGCTGCTGGATTTCGGCATTGCCCTGATTGAAGAGCCCTCGGTTGACGCCAGCGCCACCACCTCCACCATGGCGTTCCTCACGCGGCCCGGCACCGTGGTGGGGACTCTGGCGTACATGTCGCCGGAACAGGCGCATGGCGGCGGCGTTGGCCCGCGCTCCGATATCTTTTCGTTGGGGGTGGTGCTGTATCAAATGTTCACCGGCACGTTGCCGTTCCAGGCCGCCTCCCAAGTCGGGTTGCTATACGAGATCGTTCATACGCCCGCGCCCGCGTTGAGCCGGATGCGTCCCGAATTGCCGCCGGCACTCGGACAAGTGGTGGAGAAGGCTTTGGAAAAAGATCCCGAGCAGCGCTACCAGAGCGCCGGCGAGCTGTTGCAGGATCTCAAGGCGATCTCGTGGCAATTGGAGACCGGCGTGGAAGCCAGCAAGATCTCCGCCAGCAAAATCTCCCGCACGCTGGGCGCCCGTAGAGTCGACCGCCGCAAGATCTTCGGAATAGCCGCCCTCGCAGCGAGCCTGCTGTTGCTGCTGGCGGTCCTGGCCTGGCGTTTCGCGCCGCGCTGGATGAATCGCGTGCCCGCGGAAAAGAAGATCGCCGTGCTGCCCTTTCGCAATATTGGGGGCAATCGTGACAACGAAGCCTTTTGCGACGGCGTGATGGAGGCCCTCACCAGCGAGCTCACCGAACTGTCGCAATTCCATGGATCGCTTTGGGTGGTGCCGGCCAGCGAAGTCCGGCGCGAAGGGCTGTCGAGTCCAGGAGAAGCGCGACGAGCCCTGGGTGCGAATCTGGTGATCACCGGCAGTGTGCAGCGCGATCATGATCACGTGCATCTCAGAGCCAACTTGGTGGACGCCAACAGCATGCGGCAGCTGCGCTCGCGCGAGATCCAGCGGCCCATCAGTGAGGAAGCCGGCCTGCAGGACTCCGTGGTGCAAGAGATTGCCGGCATGCTCGAACTCGAGCTTGGTACGCGCGAGCGTCAGGCGCTGGCGGCCGGTGAGACCGGGACGTCGGGCGCGTACGATTTGTATTTGCAGGCGCGCGGACATTTGCAGCGGCGCGGCCGCGGCGACATCGATCAAGCGATTCAAATGTTCCAGCAAGCCACTGCGCTGGATTCGAAATACGCGCTCGCTTACGCCGGCCTGGGCGAAGCTTACTGGCGCAAATACCGTGAGACCAGCGACACCAAGTGGGTGGACCCGGCGCGCGAGAATTGCCAGCTCGCGCTCAAACTCAACAACCAGATCGCCCCGGTGTACTTGACGCTCGGCATCATAGAGGAAGGCGCCGGGCATCATCAACTCGCTCTGGATGCCTTGGAAAAGGCGCGCCAACTGGAACCCTCCAACCCGAGCGTGTTCAACGAACTCGGCGCAGTGCACGAAGCCATGGGCAAGCTCGACCAAGCCGAATCTTCCTTCCAGGCCGCCGCCCGGCTGCGTCCAGACGATTGGACCAGCTTCAATTCCCTGGGGGGATTTTACTATCGGCGTGGCCGATACCAGGAAGCCATTCCTATCTTTGGCAAAATCACCGAATTGGCACCCGATAACAGCCAGGGCTACACCAATCTCGGAGCCACCCATGCCATGGCTGGGCAGTATGAAGCCGCCGCTAAAAGCTTCGAACAATCGCTCGCGCTGCGCAAAACCGCTCCCGCTTACACCAATCTCGGAACCATCTACTTCTTCCTCGGGCGCTGCGCCGAAGCCGTTCCCTTGATGAAGCAGGCCTCAGAACTTGCGCCGAACAGCGAACAAATGTGGGGCAACTTGGGGGACGCGTACGCCTGCGCAGGCCAGCGTGCCGACGCCAATCTCGCCTACCAGCGCGCGGTTCAACTAGGACAGCGGCGTCTGACCGTGAATGCCAATGATGGCGAAACTCTCAGCGTGGTGGCGCTGTATCAGGCCAAGCTTGGCGACAAGCTCAAGGCCCTCGCCAATATTCAAAAGGCCCGCGGCATCGCGCCCGGCAGCCGGAAAGTTCTTTGGGAAGCGGCGTTGGTGTATGAACTCGCGGGCAAGCGGACCGAAGCCCTGGCCGCTCTCACTGGCGCTATTCACGGTGGCCAGCCTTTGGATGAGGTGCGTGGTGAACCCGCTCTAAAGAACCTTCGCGACGATCCGCGCTACCAGAGCCTGATGGGCAATCTCGCGGCGAAATAAATGGACCCTACACGATACGGCCTCAGCATCCCAAAAGAAGGCGCGCTCGGTTTGCTGTCGCTCGGCGCACTGGTGTACCGCTTGGATCCGGGGGTGGTTCCGTTCCGCAAGGCGACCGAATGCAAGATCCACGTCAGCGGCGGCGAATTCAACGTCGCGGCGAATCTCGCGGATTGCTTTGGCATCCCCACTGGCATTGCGGCCGCCATGGTCAACTATCCCATCGGCGACCTGATCGCCGAACGTGTGCGGGCCATGGGCGTGCAGCCGTTTTACAAGTATTTTGACCACGACGGCGTCAGCGGGCCGAACATGGCGGCGGTATACAGCGATCGCGGATACGGCGTGCGGCCGCCGGTGGTTTTCTACAATCGCGCGAACGAAGCCGCCGCGCTGCTCAAACCGGGAGACTTCGATTGGCAGAGCATATTCGCCCGCGGCGTGCGCTGGTTCCATAGCGGCGGGATTTTCGCGGCGCTGTCGAACACCACCGCCGAACTCATCATCGAAGGCATGCAGGCGGCCAAAGCTGCCGGCGCTGTGGTCTCGTTCGATCTCAACTTTCGCGAGAAGTTGTGGAAGGCTTGCGGCGGAGTCGATCGCGCCGAAGCCGTGCTTCGACGTATCGCACAACATGTCGATGTGTTGGTGGGGGTACCAAGCGTCGACGACGCGGTGAAGATGTATCCACAGATCAAGATCGTGGCCACGACGTTGCGCCAGGTCCATTCCGCCAACCGGCATAGCTGGAGCGCCACCGCTTGGATCGACGGCCAGACCTATACCGCGCCCACCTGCGAACTCGACGTCTACGATCGAGTGGGCGGCGGAGACGGATTCGCGGCCGGATTCTTCTACGGTTTGCTGGCCGGTGAAACGCCGGATGACGCGCTGCGGCTGGGCTGGGCGCACGGCGCGCTTCTCACCACCTTCCCCGGCGATACCACGATGGCCAAACTGGCCGACGTGCGGGCCCTCGCCCAGGGCGGCTCGGCGCGCATCCAAAGATAGTCGCTTTCATGACAAACATGTATTCTGAAAGCGTGCTGCAATCCGCAATTTTCTTCGAAACGCCTGAGGAAATGTTGGCGCGAGTTTTCCGTGAGTTCCGGCCGCGCACCGCAGTGCCCCAAGTCCGCGTGAGATTCTGCCAATTCGCCAACGCCAACAGTTTTGTCCGCTGGGACGAAGCGGGCCTGGAGTTCCGCATCACCGATGTGCTGGAGGGCGCGCCGGCAGCCATCCTGGAATCGCTTGCGAATATTCTGATGGCCAAGCTGTTGCGCCGTCCAGTGCCGCGGATGCATGCCGAACGCTACCGGCGCTACCTCAATGGCAAGGAAATGCGCCGCAGCCTTCAATTGGTGAAGCAGTCACGCGGACGCAAATTCGTGTCCGGACCCAAAGGCGATGCCTATGACCTCGCAGAGATTTTTGAAGAGTTGAACGTGGCATATTTTCATGGCTGGATGGCGCAGCCGTTGCTGGGCTGGAGCCGGCGGCCTTCGCGCGCGACATTAGGGCACTACGATCCGTCGCACAACGCGATCATCTTGAACCGGCTGCTGGACAGCATTCGGGTTCCACAGCTAGCCGTGGAATATGTGCTGTTCCATGAAATGCTGCATCTGCGGTTTCCCGTGGAGCATCGCGGCGCTCGCCGTTGCGTACACACGCGCGAGTTCAAGGACGCCGAGAAACAGTTTCCACGGCTGAAAGAAGCCAAGCAGATGCTCAAGGCGATTTGCGATTGAGGACCGCTCCCTCAGCCCTTTAACGGGGCGCACGGCCGCGGCTTAGTAGTCGCGGCTTGGTAACGGATCTTAGGCCCAGCGGACCAAAGCTGGTCCAGGCCGGGAAGATAATTGCAGCACTTTTGTTCGCATGGCCCCCAGGGCAGCCAGCAGATCGCGGGCATCCACCGAGGTCCAGCCCAACGGATAGAGGACCAGTTGAAGTTGCAGAGCGCAGACTCGAGCGTAAAATTTTACCTGTTGGCGCCGCAGGCTGCGCGCGAATTCCTGTTGGTCCTGATTGGAATAAACGACCATGAGCTTTCCAATCCCGATCAATTGATTAAAGTCGCGCACCAGCAGACGCAGATAGGCGCGAAAGATCTGGCGCCGCCCCGCCATCAAGCGCTGGCCGATAGCCGGGCGATATCCGGGCTGAGAAGCGAGAAAAGTCAAGTCACTATTATCGAGGAGCCGTTCCATCGGGGCGTAGCATTTCAAGGAGAAGCTGTCCAGCCATTCGGCGGTACATTGCTGCGCGTCAAAACGAGACGCGAGCCTCCAGAACAAGCCCGCAAAACAAGCAACCAACAAAACGATGCTGATCGCAATGAGGAGCATTAGTGCTCACCTCCGTGTATCTTCGCTAAATGATACCGGATCATTCCGCAAAAAGCAACCAGACTTTCGTAGCTATTGATTGTAAATTCCAGTTACATTGGAAAGTTCGCAATGCGGCTATTTTCCCCTAGCACGCAGCAGGCTGGCATTGATCGCGTCCAATTGCGCCAGCAAGCGTTGTTCGTCACCTGGATTCCATTGATGGCCAACCACGACCCGTTTGATCTCGCCTTTACGGCTTAAGGCTATGATCCAAAAGATCAGAGACGCCACCGAGACTCCCATGACGATGCTGCTGAGCTGACGGGCCCACCAGTGTTCGAGATTGAGCATGAGTGAGAACGTCGCGCGAGTGAGAAAGAACACCGCATATCCCATCGAGTAAACAATCACGTTTCGCCCCAGAGGCACGGGATAGTAAACGAGAAAGGCG
Source organism: Bryobacterales bacterium (assembly GCA_003166865.1). Taxonomy (GTDB): domain Bacteria; phylum Acidobacteriota; class Terriglobia; order Bryobacterales; family Bryobacteraceae; genus Palsa-89. The sequence continues at coordinate 205,733 of PMUP01000025.1, read as the reverse complement.
CTTACTAAGAGCACGAAAATCACCAGGCTGAACATGACCGTCTGCTCAAAAGACGTGACGTATCCAAGTGCGGTAGTCTTGGCTCGTTCCAGGCGCAAGGGAAGCACTGCGATCACGATTGCCAGGGCTACCGTGAATTTGATATAGCGGCGCGCTGTGCCAGCGATGCCGGGTAAATCGCCCAGAACCTTGGAGTATAACTCCAATACCACCAATGCATAGAAAGCCGTAATGAGCGCCTGGCTCGTCAAGTACAAATCCAGGTACAATCGGCTCTCCACGGGCACCAATACGGGAATCAGAGCCTGGAGCAATTCCAATAATAAGTATCCGAAGAAGTAAACGTAAACTTTGTGCAGACCCGCCATCCACATTCGAATGCACAGAATGGCGAGCGCGATGATCTCGACAAATAGCAGAATCTGCTGCTCAATCGGGAGTTGATGCATGGCCTAACGCTGAGTACTGTCCAGTTTAGCATCAACCCCCGATCAAGCCATTCGACCGGGGAAGCCTACGTTAGCGACCTGACCCAATCACGTTGGAACAGCCGGGCATGCACGGCGGGTATGGGATACACGCCGAACCAGCCGTAACCAGCGCCACTACAGCAGCAGCAAGCAATAAGGACTTCTTCAACATGCTCAAATCTCCTCGTGTTTTTGAATTGAATTCGAGGAATTCTCAAATCCACGGCAAGGTTAAGAGCTAAAGGGCGGTCCAGGTGAAAATGCCGAGAGACGTTCGGAAACCAGAACAGTTCCAGGCGGCGACAACTGGAAAGCACTGAGTAAGATCCGCCCTTTCCTCCTGAAACGATTCGTTGTATGATTTCAGGAGTGAAGGGCGAAAGAGGATTGAAAGCTGAGAGGCCCGCGGTCATCTTTGACCGGAGCGCTGCGTCCGATCTGTGGCGCAACACACTCTCCCAGATTCCAACGGTCTTTGGAAGACTGGTCTACCTGGCCTCGCTCAGGAATCCGAACAACGCCCATTACGAGCACCACGGACTGGGGCTGGTTTTCGGCGAAGACGAGGCGAACAGAGCTCTCAAGGACAGTCACGCAGCCGTGTTCGCGGAGTGGCTGACCTTTAACCTGGAGCAGCAGAAAGCGGACTTGGATCTCTACCTGGCCGGCTTGTTTGAAGACAAGCGGGTGGTGGTTGAAACCTGGGTTCGTTTGGCGCCTTACCAGAACCTGATTCCAGCGTCCATCCGCGGGGTGGAGCGCCGTCTTTACATCAACGACTTAGCGGCTCTGATGGAGCTGTTCAAAAACGTGTACGCCGTCGCCGCCCTTGATCCAGACGCATAGCGATCCCGGAAACCTGGCCGATCAGGTCGATTTCGTCAGGGTAGGTGTAGATTTGCGGGCTGCACAAGGATGCGGGATGCGGTTGCAGAATGAGCTGGTCTCCGTTCAAACTACACCAACCGCAGGCGTAGCCGCTGCGGTGCTCCAGAAAATAAATGGGGCGCTCGAACTCATTGTTCCAGCCGGAGGTCGCTATTTTGCGCTGTGTTTCATCGATGGATACAAAAGTCCCCGGCTGCAGTAGCGGGTACATGAACCAATCCTCGGTTCCGATGAGGGCGTAGCGCTGTTCCTTTAAATCCAGCGTTTCCAGAAACATGAGCGGTAGCTTTCCCCAGCGCTGGATCATGCGGCTGAGATAGGTGGTGCGGCGGAAGTCGGCGCCTGGGTCAAGCGACAAGGGTAAAAGGACTTCAGCGGCGGCATCCCCGCGAAAGGAAAGGATGTGGGTCTGCGGAACGTCCACCAGCCCGGCGTCCACGGCCAGGGCACCTAGCGAAATGCCATACCAAGCGAGGACTTCTTGGAAATCCTGCCGATAGATGGCACAAAGCGAGTACAGCTTGAAGAGGGTGGGAACCAAGCCGCGGTTCTCGATCTCAGAAACCCTGTTGATCAGGACGGCAAATTCGTCATTATGGTATTTGTCGGCGATCTTCAGGCTGGCCAGTTCGACGTCGCGGACGCGCAAGTTGAGCCGTTCCCGGATTCGGCGCAGCTTTTGTCCAGCGTCCTCCATGCTATGATGCTTTCCCAGCGCCCTGGTAAAGAAACGCCAGGCGAATGGAACCCCGAGTTTCCCAAGAGTAAAGCGCTCTACAGGCTCGAATTATAACGGTGACAGCAGTAAAGAGCAAGGCGCGAAAGAGGTATTTGTTCGGTTTTCCGAACAGCCGTGAGATATAACAATGGTTTAGCGTGAGCGAATCGGGCCCATCGGGGAGGGCTCCTGATCGGTTTCTCGAACTGACGAAGGGTTGGAACCTGGGATGATGGTCGGATGAAACGGCAGCGTACAGGAATTCAGGGGGAGTTGGGAGCCTTCAGCCAGGAGGCGGTGCGCCAACTGCTGGGAGATCGCGCCCAGGTGGCGCCTTACCCGACGTTCGAGGCGGTGTTCCGCGCCTTGCGCGCTGGAAAAATAGACGCCGCCGTGATTCCCATGGAAAATACCCTGGCCGGATCGGTGCACGAGAACTACGACCACCTTTTGCATTTCGACGTGCGCATTGCGGCGGAAACCAACCTGCGCATTGTCCACAATTTGATTGCGGCGCCGGGAGTTCGTTTCACCGACATTCGCAAGGTTTACTCGCACCCGGTGGCTTTGAACCAGTGTCTGAAGTTTTTCGCCAAGTATCGGAAGCTGGAGCGGTTCCCCTTCTACGACACGGCGGGCAGCGTGAAAATGGTGATGGAACAGCGGGCGCCCGATGCGGCCGCGATCGCATCGTCGGTGGCCGCCGCCATTTACGGAGGGACGATCCTCAAGCGATCGATCGAGGACGACCGGCGCAACTTCACGCGCTTCTTTCTGCTGTATTCGTCAAAGAAATTGCCGGCGCCGCGGCCGGGAAAGGAGTGGAAGACTTCACTGGTCTTTACGACCCGCAACACTCCGGGAGCTCTGTTCCGAGGCTTGGCAGCGTTTGCGCTGCGGGATTTAAATCTGACCAAGATCGAATCGCGCCCGCTGCACGGCAAGCCCTGGGAGTATTTGTTTTATGTCGATTTTCTGGGACGCGAAAACGAGCCGAGGGTGCAGAACGCATTGCGGCATCTGGCGGAGGTCGCGGATTTCCTGCGGATTTTGGGAAGCTATCCACCTGGGAGATAATCCGCGGGGCACCGCCACCTGGACGATTGCAGGATGGTCTGAGAAATGAACAAGCGCCGCACCGTGCTCGCTGGCGGTCTGTCACTATTCTGGAGAAGTCTGTCCGGACAGAAGAGCAATCCCAAGGCGGCGACCGGACCCTTGCCGTTCGGCTATAAGATGGCGTGGCTGGCGTGAAGACCTCGAACACGGCAGATCTCATTTCCCACCTTAAAGTGCAGGACCAACGTTCGGCAACTTGGACGCAAGGCGTCGGGGCGGCTTACGATCGAGGCGCCATGGCCAGAGCGGACTTCGTTTTCGTGACGCCTCCAGTCAGGGGCTGGACACTTGTCGTGGGTTGGTGGGCGATGGGGCAAGGCGATCGAGCCTCGCTCGAAAATATTGTGAGGACCGTGGAGGAACTCAGTTCCACTTTCGGCGAGGCGCAAGGATTTGCATCGTATCGGGTCAAACGAATACCATCACTGGATTCTGGCGCGGAGCGGACACGTTGACAGGTTCTTCGCCTATATCGGAGAGCGGCGAGAAGTATTGGCGAGCACCGGATCGATAACTGAAGCCGAACGCAAGCTGGCGTTTTCGAAGCAGCCCATCGACCACTGGGCTCCAGACGAGAGCGACGTGATGACTGTGGCGGCGGGATGGAGCGTCGACCCTACCAAACTCACGGCGGAATCTGGCCCCGCTGAACTTGGCGTCATTGGGCGTCCCAGAAGAACTGAGTGAGACTGCCAGGACGACATCGGCCGGAGCCTTTCGAGTGCTCCTATTCTTTGAACGGTACTTCCACTTCTACGTAGCTGCCGGGTTGCGCCGCATTGACGGTTGAAGCGATGCTTGCCGCCACGAGCTTCACCATGGGCCACTGTGAGTGCTCAAGCACCACGAGCGCGATGTTGCGAGCCTTAAGGTTCTGCTGGTGTCGGATGTTCTTGTCCGTCGTCACCATGACTTCGAAACCGGCCTGCTCGGCAACATCGATCAACTCGCCGTTTGCAAGTTCTTCCCACCCCCGCGCCCGCGCTTCTTCGACAGTGTGGCCCGTAAGGAAACGGGCGAGGCCTCGCGGCGTGCCGTTATCGAAAGAACCAGCATTCCGGTGATGATCTACTTGTAGCTCGGTTCTTTTTCGAGCGAACGGGCCACAAACGCCATGAGGCTGTCTAGTTGCTCACGGGTAACCGGAAACTGTTCGATCACTTCCTCGATGCTCATACCAGCTTCGAGGTTTTCAAATAGAACCTTCGCCGGCGTTCGGGTTCCCCGCAGCACCCACGCGCCGCTCACTTTGCCGGGGATGCTTTCGACGGCGGGACATTGGGACCAATCGAGAGTTGCCATATTCTAATCCTCCTATCATCGTAGCCTTTGCCGCGGCTCGGCGGTCGGAGTATCCTGAGATAGCGTGCTCCGCAGCCTGCTTTTGGTGCTCTCCCGACAGTCGTGGCTTCGTCACTGGATGGAAACTTCACCACTCGCCGATCGGGTGACGTCGCGGTTCGTGGCAGGCTCAACGCTGGAACGTGAACTGGTGGTTTGCCAAAAGCTGAACGCCGATGGATACCTCACCACGCTCGACCATTTGGGAGAGAGCGTCACGTCTCTTGCGGAGACGGAACAATCGCGCGACTCGTATTTGACGGCGCTGGATCACATCGCGCGTCTGAATTTGCCAGCCACGGTTTCTATCAAGCTCACGCAGCTGGGCCTGGATTTTTCCGAGCCGGCCGCGCGCGCAGCGGTGGAATGCCTGGTGGCACGAGCCAAGTCCATCGGCCGGATGGTGGAAGTGGATATGGAATCCAGCCAGTACGCCGAGCGCACGCTGGCGCTGGTCTCCGAACTGCACGCCAAGTACGGCAGCGTCCGCGCGGTGATCCAAGCGTACCTGTATCGCAGCGAGAGCGACATCGAGAATTTGTGCCGGCGATCGATTCCGGTGCGCCTCTGCAAGGGCGCCTATCATGAACCACCGGACGTGGCTTTCCCGCGCAAGAAGGACGTGGACGCGAACTACATCCGGTTGATGCTCCAATTGCTGGATCGCGGTGCGTATCCGGCCATCGCGAGCCATGATGAAAACATTGTGCGAAGAGCGATCGGCTACGTGAGGGAACGAAACATCGCCGCCGATCGTTTTGAATTTCAGATGCTGTATGGCGTGGGACGCGAGCTGCAACGGCGGTTGGTGGCGGACGGTTTTCGTCTGAGGCTCTATGTGCCGTATGGCATTGCGTGGTATCCCTATTTTATGAGGAGATTGGCGGAGCGTCCGGCCAACGTTCTATTCCTGGCGCGGAATCTGCTGAGAAACTGACACCGGGCCGATTAGAATCGCAGGGGACGCGGGAACTTGAGGAGCACGAGAGGAATCTAATGACTGTGAAATACTGGGGTTTTTTGCTTCTGAAGCTGGCAGCCGGCGGCCTGGTGATGCGCATGCTTTGGGCGGCGATCCTCGCAGGCTTCCGCGGCCCGGTATTGTATCTCGGCCTCGAGCAGAAACCGTTTGGTCACGATCTCGGGTTCACGTCGGCCATGCTGTTGTTCTTCTTGGCTTGTTTCGGCGTGCTGTATTTGATCATCTGGGATCAACGCTATCGCTGCCGCACGTGCTTACGCCGCTTGCGCATGCCCGTAGCGACGGGTTCATGGCCCAACATGTTTCTGATCGGCCAGCCCCGCACGGAATACATTTGTCTCTACGGCCACGGCACGCTGAAGGTGCCCGAAGTTCGCATCACTTCCAAGTCGCCCGACTGGGAGCGCCACGGCGACGACATTTGGAAGGAGCTGGAATCGCTGGAGGAAACGAAGCGGTGACAGCGCGTGCGCCGCGGTTAATCGCAGGCGCAGCCGTGCTTCTGATCCTGATCGGCCTGGGTGTGGTTCTCATTCCGTCCTACACCACCAACTGGAAGTTGCAGAGTTACGTAAACGGTTTGGTGGAGGACTCTGCCACATCCAAGCGGCCGGCGGACGCCGTGCGGGCGCAAGTAGTCAATAAGGCGGCGGCTTTGGGGCTTCCCGTAAGCAGCGACGATGTTCACGTCGCCATAGCGGAGGGCAGGGTGAAGATCGAGGCCCTGTATATGGTGCAAGTGAACGTAGCCGGCTATGCCATTGACCTGCACTTTCGCCCGGCGGCTGGGGGTTAAGTTGAGGAGCGCGGGCAGGCGGGTCCCGGCTCCCTTACGGTCGCGGCTCAGTTTGTCGCGGGTCGGTTGAAAGCGCCAGAAACATTAAACCCGCCTCATCCACGGGGGACAAGGCGGGAATCGGATAGCCCTCGGAGGAGTGAGCTAGTTCCAATAGTATTCTCGCTCTTCCTGTACCAAGTTGCAACCGAATTTTCAAGGGTCTGATGAATCAAATGTTGTAAGGTACTTCACCTACCCGTTAGCGGCCAAGCAGGGCTTCGACCGCGCCGATGACTATGCAGATCACGGCAAATGCGACGGTTCCGTACTGAATCCAGGACCTGGTGGCGCGGGCAATCTCGATCCCTGACCCATCCCACCAACCGGGCATCGGGCTGACTTCAGGGACGCTAACTCGTTCATTAGCTTCAGTTTGCTCGGCCGGATCGACAGAGATTTCCAGGGCGGTTTGCTCAATGAGCGCCGGCGTGGCTCCACCTAGCGGGAAGGTGGCGGGATTCCAGTGTGTCTCCAAGCGTTTATCATCTTGGAGGCGACCTTAGAACTGGCGAATAGGAAAGTAGCGCCTTTAGTACCAGGACTACGCGCTGCCGAGTACGGGGTCCTTAATTGAAGACTTGGAAGTACTGGAATGGCAGAAAGGAAACGGTCTTGGTGATGTGAAAGCCCGCCGTCATGAATTCCTGGATGGCTTGAGGTTCCGGAAGCTTCGGGTCTGGAGGGCTCGGGGAGGGCGGGTCTCGGAAGAAGTCGATGTTGACCACGCGGCCGCGGAGAGCGCGGCGCAGCTTTGGATAAAATTTCGAACGGTGATCGACGCCGTGAAGGGCGTCGTAGAGCACGACGACGTCGATGGAGTGCTCGGGCGCATCGTCTAGATTCACCAGGCTGTGGACGCGATCGGAGATTAGAGGCGCGAGGAATGCTTGGGGCTCGACCACCGCGACCACATCGGATCGCTTGAGCTGGAGCGCGCGAACGAGTTGATCGGGTTTGCGCCAGGCGTCCGGATCGGAGTCCTGCGCGAACGCGGGGAGCCAAGCGCTGAGGCCGGCGCTAATTAAGATCAGCAGTGCGTTTTTTGCCATAGCCAAAATAAATGAACAAACCGATCACCAGCCAGACGAAGAACCGGAGCCAGGTTTCGAGCGGCAGGCTGAGCATCAGCACCAGGCAGCAGACGATGGAGATCCCGGGCAGCAGCGGGACCCAGGGGACGCGAAAGCCGCGGGGCCGTTCCGGCTGTTTTTTGCGCAGCACTATCACGCCGGCCGAGACCAGGATGAAAGCGAACAATGTTCCGATGTTCGAAAGGTCGGCAAACCAACTGATATCGAAGATGCCGGCGGGGATTCCAACCACGAAGCCGGCCACCCAAGTGCTGATGTAGGGCGTGCTGTAACGGGGATGCACCCGCGAGAAGATGCCGGGCAACAGGCGATCGCGCGACATGGCGAACCAGATGCGCGCCTGTCCGTATTGAAACACCAGCAGCGACGAGAGCATGCCGAGCAGCGCTCCGACGGTGACGATCAACCGCAGCCGGTTCATGCCGATCATCTTGAGCGCGTTGGCGACGGGCGCGTCGTTGTTCAGCGTGGTCCAATTCGCGATGCCGGTGAGCACCAGCGCTACCGAGCCATAGAGCAACGCGCAGACAGCGAGATTCGCGAAGATACCGATCGGCATATCGCGCTGCGGGCGCCCGCATTCCTCGGCGGCGGTGGAGACCGAATCGAATCCGATATATGTGAAGAAGACGATTGCGCCGCCCGAGAGGACGCCCGAGTAACCGTTAGGCATAAACGGATGCCAATTGCCGGTGTTGACGGCATGCGCGGCGCCAAATACGAACAGCAGAATGGCGACCACTTTGATGATCACCATGGTGTTGTTGGTCTGGGCGCTTTCGCGGACTCCGCGGACCAGGACCCAGCTCAGCAACATGAGCACGATGAACGCGGGCAGATTGAACCACGCGCCGGTGCGCTGGCCTTCTTCAAACATGGGCTGCGAGATCTGCAGAGGCAGGTGGAAGTGGAACAGGTTGTCGAGCAGATCGTTGAGATAGGCCGAGAATCCGACCGCCACGCTCATGTTGGAGAAGGCGTATTCGAGGATCAGATCCCAGCCGATGACCCACGCGAAGATTTCGCCGAGCGTCGCGTAGGAATAGGTGTAGGCGCTGCCGGCGATGGGAATCATGGAGGCCAGCTCGGCGTAGCAGATGGCGGCGAATCCACAGGCGATGGCGACTAATACGAAAGACACCGAGATGGCCGGACCCGCGCCTAGCCGGCCGCTGAGCGTGGATGCCGCGGCGCCTTTCAGCAGCAAGTCGAGCACCGGCGCCTTGAGCACCGACTTGGTTAGAAAATGCTCGCCCGCCGCGGCGGTTCCAGTGACGGTGAAGATGCCGGATCCGATGACCGCTCCAACGCCCAGCGCGATCAGGCTCCAGACGCCCAGCGACTTTTTCAGCCGCCGTCCGGGCTCTTCGGAAGCCGCGATCAGAGCATCGATGCTTTTGGTGCGAAGGAGCTGGTTCATGCGGACCGCTTGCTAACGGCGCGGCTCAGTATGCGCGGCTCGGCAGCTAGCGCTTCCTCTGGCCCTTGGTCATCTTCGTCACCCGTTTCTTGAGGGAGCCGCGAGCGACTCCGGCTGCCCGTTTGGCTTTGGGAGCCGCCTTCTTGCGGGCCGCGCGTTTGACTTTCTTGCGCTCTGCTCTGTCTGTGATGGACTTTGTGTTCATTCTTATTGGGTCGTCTTCCTCTGAAACAATCAATCCTCTTGGATTCCTGCGTACTTTTCCACCAGCTTCTTCAAACCGTAGCCGGGAAAGCTTACCGTGAGCTTAGCATCCTCGCCATCGCCTTCGCGACGCAGCACCGTTCCGCGGCCATATTTGGGATGCCGGATGGTGGCGCCGGCGCGGAAGCCGCGGGTGCGGCCAGCCGGTCGTGGGGGCACGGCGGGCCGGGATTGGGGATTGGGGATTGGCGGGGGAGCGGCTGGTGGCTGGTGGCTGGTGGCTGGCGTCGCAGCCTTGCCGCGCTCCGCGAAGAACTGCTGAATGTTGTCGACGGAGTTGTAAGTTTTGCCGGTATAGAGATTGCGCTTGGCGGCTTCGCGAACTTCATACTGTTCCGCAAATAGATCGACTTGCGGAGCGGAACGTTGTCGCGATTGACCGAGGTCTTCGACCAGCGCGCGCGGAACTTCGCGCAAGAATCGCGAGGGGATGGTGGCTTCCTGTTGGCCGCCGCCGAATCGCCGGCGATAACGAGCGGAAGTCAGGAACAGCCGCTTCTCGGAGCGCGTCATGCCGACGTAGCAGAGTCGCCGCTCTTCTTCCATGGCGGCCTTGGAATCGAGCGAGCGCATATGCGGGAACAAGCCTTCCTCCATGCCAGCGAGGAACACGATGGGGAACTCGAGGCCCTTGGCGTTGTGCAGCGTGAGCAACGAGACGGGCGCGCGCTCGTCCAGGTTGTCGGTATCGGAGACCAGCGCGGCGTGATCCAGGAACTCAGGGATGGTTTCACCACGTTCGGCGGCTTCCGACGCCGCATTCACCAGTTCGCTCAAGTTGCCGAGGCGCGATTCGGCTTCCGGATCGTTATCGATTTCGAGCATCCTGCCGTAACCGGTGCGATCGAGAATTTCCCGAAGCATGCTATCCACTTTCCCTTCGGCGGCCGAAATCCCGAGCTCTTCCAGCATGGTTTTGAAGATGCGCAGGGCCGATTCGGCGCGCGCTGGGAACAGCTTTTCATCCAGCATGCGGCCAATCGCCGTCCACACGCTCAACTGGCGCTCTAATGCGTAGTGCTCGATCTGTTCAATGGTGCTCTTGCCGATGCCGCGCGCGGGCGTGTTGATGATGCGCAGCAGGCTGACCGAATCCTGCGGGCTGATCGCAGCCTTGAGATAGGCCAGCGCGTCCTTCACTTCGGCGCGCTGATAGAAGCTGAATCCGCCCAGAACGACGTAATCGCGGCCGTAGCGGCGCAGCGCCTCCTCGATCTGGCGCGACTGGAAGTTGGTGCGATAGAGCACGGCCGCGCGCTGGCCGGGATCCGCTGACAGCAGCTTTTCGATGGTGTCGGCGATGAACAGCGCTTCTTGTTCGCCATCGAAGGCTTCGAAGCGACCGATCTTCTCACCATCGGTGGCTTCGGTCCAAAGCCATTTGCCTTTGCGCTCGGTATTGTTGGCAACCACCGCGCTGGCGGCTTCGAGAATGTTCTTGGTGGACCGGTAATTCTGTTCGAGCCGGATCACTTTGGCATCCGGGAAGTCGCGCTCGAAATCGAGGATGTTGCGGATGTCGGCGCCGCGCCAGCCATAGATGGACTGATCCTCGTCACCCACCACGCAGATGTTCTTGTGGGCCTCGGTGAGCAAGCGCATCAGGTCGTACTGGCTGCGATTGGTGTCCTGGTATTCGTCGATCATGACGAATTCGAAACGGCGATTCATTTGGAGGCGCAGATTGGCGTCGTGGGCGAGCAGCCGCACGGTTTCGAGCAGCAGGTCGTCGAAATCGAGCGCGTTGGCCTGGCGCAAGCGGCCTTCGTACTGTTCGTAGATGGAGGCGAGCTGCGAGGTCTTCTGGTCGGTGGAGGCGCCGTAGACGTCGGCGGGCGATTCCTTGCGGCTTTTCTTATGGCTGATCCAGGAGCACATGGCGCGATACTGCATGAACTTTTCGTCCAGGCCGAGACCGCGGAAGATGGCTTTGATCACGGCCATTTGATCGTCGTCGTCGTAGATGGTGAACTGGCGCGTGAATCCGTTGCGGATTTCGGCCAGGCTCGCCCCGTCGCGCCGCAACAGCCGCACGCAAAAGGAGTGGAAGGTGGAGACCAGCGGGCCGTCCTTGCCGCGCGCGCCGCCCAGAAGGTTGTTCACCCGCGAGCGCATTTCCTCGGCTGCCTTATTCGTAAAGGTCACGGCCAGTATGCAAGTACCGGGGACGCGATGCTGGTCCATGAGGTGCGCCATGCGGTGGGTGATCACGCGTGTCTTGCCGCTGCCCGCTCCGGCCAGCAATAGCAGGGGACCTTCGACGTGGGACGCGGCGGCTTGTTGTTGCGGATTCAGGCCCTGAAGGAAATCCATCTGGTCACTTGGCAACTCATGCTGCGTGCCACGCAGCGCGGGGGGAGGGACAACGTGATTCTACCATGTCATCCCTAGTACCGGTGCCAACCGATTGATCCTGCTGAGATTTTGAATCCTGCATGCAGAAAATCGCGGAACGTGGCGCACTGCCGCCTTTAGGCTTTGCTTTCCGCTCCAAGCCCTTGTAACCTAACAATTTGCTGGTACGCCTCTAATGTCGAGCGGGCTACTAGCGAAACTAGAGCCGCATGCTGGTTGAATTTGAGCTCATTCAGAAAGCCCAGAAGGGCGACGATGCCGCGTTCAACCAAATGGTGGTTGCATATAGGAAGAGGATTTTAGGTACGATCGCGCGGCTGATCGGCCGGCCGGAGGATGTGGAGGACGTAGCACAGGAAGTTTTCTTGCGGCTCTACTACTCACTCGATCAACTTCGGACGCCGGAAGTATTCGAGCCCTGGCTGTACCGGCTGACGGTGAATGCTTCGTATGATTATCTGCGAAAGCAACGCCGGCGGAACGAGGCTCGGATGTCGGACTTGACCGAGCAGCAGGTGATGATGGCGGACGCGGCTGCCGGAGGGAAAGCTTCGGACGAATATGAGCGGCAAAAGCAGGTCAAGGAATTGGTGGATTCGCTGTTGCAGTCGGTTTCCGAGCAGGATCGAATTCTTCTGACACTGAAAGAAGTGGAAGGGCTATCGTTGAAAGAGCTTGAAAAGATTTACTCAGTGAACGAAAATGCTCTCAAGGTTCGGCTTTTCCGCGCGCGGCAACGGGTACTGAACGCCTATCAGGCGACGCGCCGGCCCAAGGGCGGCAAAACCCCGGAGCAGTAGAGGTATAGAATAGTCGAGGGTAATCGAGGAGGCGCCGAGACGCGCATGGGTCACATGAATATGGACCAAGGGAATCAAGAGCTGGATCATCTGTTCGAACGATACCGGGCAGCCTTGCCAGATCCCGAGGCAAGCGCGAGCTTCATGCCCGAGCTATGGCGGAAGATCGAAGCACGGCAGTTCTTTCTGGTCCGGGTGAAGAAGCTGACTCAAGTCTTCGTCGCTGCCGCCGCAGCGATCTGCTTGTTTCTGGGGATCATTCTGCAGGCGCCGGTTTCGACCGACACGCAAGCAGTGCGCGGCAATTACGTTGACGTGCTGGCGGATGCCAATCCCACCGAGAATCTCGCTGCTCTAGGTATCCGGGTCGACTACACCGAACCGAACGGAAAATGACGCGCAAGAACCTACCCATCGCTCTGTACATGCTGCTGGTGTTTGGCAGCGGAGCGGTCGTGGGTGGGCTGGGGTACCGCACCTACAATCCGCCGACGGCTCGCAGTGGAAGCGCTCCTCCGCCTCCATCGCCGAGCGAGTGGCGGCGGCAGTATATCGACGAGAGCAAGACGCGATTGAGCCTTACAGACAACCAGATTCAGAAGCTAACGGCCATTCTCGATCAGACGGATGCGCGTTTTCGCGAAATCCGGGAGCACGACAACCAGCTGATCCGGCAGATCCGGGAAGAGCACTTCGAGCATGTGCGGACGATTTTGACCGCCGAGCAGATTCCGAAATACGAGAAGCTGCACGCGGAGCGCGAAGCCAAGGCCAAACAGCAGCAAGAACAGCACAAGCGCTAGCGGATTTACCGCGCGGCTACGGGCTGCTTCGCGGCGACCTTCTTGTCCTTGGCGTCCTTCATATCCTTGGACTTCTGCATCATCTTTTGGAAACGGTCCACGCGGCCTTCGGTGTCCACCAGCTTTTGGCGGCCAGTAAAGAACGGGTGACAGCTCGAGCAGATTTCCACGCGGATATCGCCTTTGTGGGTGGAACGTGTTTTGAAGGTGCTCCCGCAAGCACAGATTACGTTGATCTCTTCGTAGGCTGGGTGAATAGCGGCTTTCATTGGAGCAGAATCCTTTCGAAACTTCAGTGTAGCGCACCCGTCAAGCGGGGACCAAATACAAACCCCCGCACAGCCGTAGCAGGCGATGCGGGGGCAGGTAGCCTGGGCTAATCCCAGGTATTACTTAAGTTCGCGCAGGGAAGCGGCCGATCCACAGGAGCAGCGGCTTCGTCCACTGAACGAAACCTGAACGTTGACAGGTCGGCTTTAACAGTCGGCCACCTCGCGCGTGGAATTAAAGCTACAGTCACTACAATCAGAACATTTACTACCCATGTTAGACTGGACCACCTCCTTTCTCAGTGATGCCCTCATCATAAAACCAGAGATCGCGGTCTGTCAAACACTTTCTCAGGCTATACAACGGATGGGGATTGGGAGACAGCGGGACTACAACAGGTGGATTTTGGGAGGGCGGAGGTACCCAGACGCCTACGGATTCGGGAAGGTGGGAGTACAATAGCCACTGATGTCGAGCGTCGCTCAGTTGCAGCTTGACCCAAATCGGGAAAAGCCCGCAGCGCCCTACGCGTGGCGCTCGCTGGCCACGTTCCTGGTCTCAGGCATGCTGATGTCATTCCTGGGGGCCATTCTTCCGGCGTGGGGCTATCACCTGCGATCTGGTTTTGCCGAAGTCGGCGGCTACTTCTTGAGCTTGGCTTTGGGGCTGCTGTTGTCGGTGGGCGCGGCGCATTTCCTGCTGCCAAGCCGGGGGTTGAAGTTCCTGCTGATCGCGGCCAGCACGCTCGGGTGCCTAGCTTTCCTGTTTTTGGCGATTTCGTCACCGCCGGCGCCCGCCGCGTGGCGCCTATTTGGCGTTCTAGGGATCGGCTTCAGCGCCGGATTGCTGAACGCGGGGGTGTTTCATGCCATCTCACCGATCTACCAGCGCGATCGCGCGGCCACGGTGAACCTGGCGGGGCTGCTATTCGGTACGGGCAGTCTGCTCACGGCGCTGCTGGTTGCCGGAACGTATTACGTGTACACGGTTCCGAGTATTTTGATTCTGTTCGCGGCGCTGCCCGGCTTGTACGCGGTGGCCTGCTCGAACGCGAACTTCTCCGGGCAGTCCGCGATTCCAACCCTTCCGCTGACGCAGGTGCTGCGCGATTTCAAGAATCCGGGCGCGGTACTGTTCAGTCTGCTGCTGTTCTTTCAATTTGGAAACGAGTGGTC